>NZ_AJLN01000089.1 GCF_000317285.1 Chlorogloeopsis fritschii PCC 6912
CTGAAATTGGGATGATGGCTGATATTGTCATCGGTCTGAATAATGGCTTTGAATGTCCGACTGTGATTGACAGTTTTCGTTCGCTTGGTGGTGTTCAAGTCATTCATCTATATACTAGTGAAAAAGTAGCGAATAATATCCCAGCGAAAATCTTTAATAATGTCAAATGTGAAGGAGAACCGTATTACTTAAAAAACATTGACTGTCAGTATTGCAAGCACAGAATATTTGTTGTTCATCAAAAACAGGGAGAATATGCAGCAGGAAAAATCCGAGTTTTGGGAGATATATATGGTTCATTAGTGCTTCAGAGTATTGAGAGTGGATGGATACCACCTGCTATTTTAGTTACTTTTGATGCCGAATCTCAGTTTTTAGTAGAGCAAAAGTATGCATTTGTAGAGCCGGAATCTAATGGCTTAATGCTAAT
>NZ_AJLN01000090.1 GCF_000317285.1 Chlorogloeopsis fritschii PCC 6912
GTAAACTACCTACGCTCCCGCAAGCGGTGAGCGTAGGCTTTTAAGTAGCCCTGAACTGTCGGTGCTGAGTTCACAACACAAACAGTTCGAGCCTCTAGGCTGGTTTACAAAAACAGCCCCAATAGTAGCAATATTTTTTGCTCCATTAAAATCAGCATCACCACTCCAAGAACAAGCTTCATTAGTACACTTAAAACGTTTGTCAGAACGCAGTCCAACATGCAGGCATTGATGGCAAGTTTGACTTGTCCAAGCCGGAGGAACAGCAATTACTTCTACTCCAAATTGAATGCCCTTGTATTCCAAGAAAAACCTTAACTGATAAAAAGACCAAGAGTTTGAACGTCTACGTTCTGTTTTATTTCTTGGCTTTTGATTGGTTCTTTCACGGATACCTGTCAAGTCTTCAATTGCCAGTGCTGCATTATTTTTCAATGCGTCCTGAATAATGGACTTGCTGATGTTGTGGTTTAGCCATTGTTGATATCTTCTCTCCTTGCCCGACAACCGTTGCAAAATCTGTCTTGCCCTGCGGCGAGTAGACCTTGTGCCTTTCGTGGCTTTTTTCTGGAGAGAACTTCTCACTCTAGAAAACTTGTCTCTAACATCGTTGATTTGCTTTCCATCCCACTTATCACCATTACTAGTTACAGCAATATCTCTGCGACCAAAATCAACACCGATTACATTAGTTGATTTGATTGGTTCTGGTGCTTCGTCTTTAATTTGGATGTGGATGTAGTAGTTGCCATCACGATGTTTACATAGCTGTGCTGATGTAGGTTTTCTACCTTTTAATTTACCTCTTTGATAATTACCAGCATCAATTTTGATGTGTTCTCTGCCGTTCATTAAAGTCAAGCTAACAGTCCAGTCTTTCTCTCTGAATGAGAAAATTCTGGCATCATAATCAGCCGATGTTGGCTTAAATTCTTTAACTGGCTTGTCTTTAAGTTTTGCAGTTTTGCGATTAGCTCCAACCCTGGCGCAAGCACGAACAGCTAAATTTGCACTTAACCCAAACAAAGCGCGAATCTCGTTATAAACCAGATTTTGAATAGTCATCTTACTGGTTATCTGGAGCTTAACTTTCTGATTGGCATAGTTACACGCCGACTCAAAAGCCTTTAATACCAGTTCAATTTCTTCTACCTGTTTTTGAGAGGGGTTGAGTTTGCAAACTAGCGTCAGCACTTGTTCCATGACTTCGACCTAATCACAGATGAACATAATACATCAAAATAGTCGTGTTGTATCAAAGACTTATTTGGCAAAAACTCAACTGCCTCTCTCCCTGTCAAACCGCAGGTTTGATTTAGTCAAGAGGCGTTTCGTTTTTGCCCCGCAATTCCTCTCGACACTGACCCTATCGGGTTCAGTGTGAG
>NZ_AJLN01000091.1 GCF_000317285.1 Chlorogloeopsis fritschii PCC 6912
ATGCTTTTTGGTTGTAGTAGTGAGGTTGCTCTTTTAATTCTGGTATGTAACAAATTAAGGGACATCTATCAATAGGACAGCGATTCATTTCATACCAGTCAAACCTTTGAGCAAGCAAATAATTATATTGACAACGTAACATTTCCAGCGTTTTATCTATCTTCTCTGCTTGCTGTTTAGTTGGCTTGATTTTGTATTGGTATGAGGTTTTCATTACTTTGTTTTTGCTATCGACCTATAAGTAGTATAACATGAATGTATGAACGTTGGGGGTACGCATGAAAAACAAATCGTTAAAAATAAGAATTTCAGAAAGACGATTGGGACGGTTGCAAAATTATGCAGCACACGCCGATCAAACGATGACTCAAGTGATTGAGGAACTTATCGACACGCTA
>NZ_AJLN01000092.1 GCF_000317285.1 Chlorogloeopsis fritschii PCC 6912
AATGATAATGTTAGCTACATTGTACCAAAAGCAATTAAAAAGTCAATTGAGTTTAGCAGAATATCTGTTGCTAAAAATTTTGATACATCTGTTACAGTCAGTTAAAGAAGTAACTTTAGAAAAGTTAGCGAATGCACTACCTTTGGCAATTAAATTTGAAAGCAGAAGAAAAAGAATACAAAGATTTTTATCATTGCCAAATCTCACAATTGAAAAAATTTGGTTGCCAATTGTTCAAGAATTACTAGCAACATACTTTAGAGATGAAAAGATTATTTATATAGCAATTGATAGAACTAATTGGAGTCGGATAAACTTATTAATGGTCAGTATGATTTGGGATAAAAGAGCCATACCAATATATTTTAGCTTGTTGCCCAAATTAGGTAGTAGTAATATTACGGAACAGCAAAAAATATTATCTCAAGTAATTCCCATATTGAAAAATTATAAAATCTGTGTGTTAGGGGATAGAGAATTTTGCTCGGTAAAACTAGCAAAGTATCTTCAGAGTTGTCATGTATATTTTTGTTTGCGATTAAAAAAGAACGAATTTGTGGAAGTAAAAAAAGATATTTTTATAGAGTTAAGCAGTTTGGGTTTAACACCTGGAGTTTCTTTTTTTATCAAAGGAGTTAAAGTGACAAAGACTCAGGGTTTTATGAGTTTTAATGTTGCTGGCAAGTGGAAACGTAAAATTAACGGAGTAGCACCCCCAGAAGGATGGTTCATTTTAACAAGTTTTGAGAGCCTAAAGTCAGCAATTGCTGCTTACAAAAAGAGATTTGATATCGTTCGCCCTTGGCGTTCCCGAAGGGTAGAGATGTTTAGAGATTTCAAAAAAGGTGGTTATAATTTAGAAAAGACTAATGTGGAAAGTGAACGTTTTATTTCCCTGGTTTTATTGATAGCGATCGCTTACACTTCAGCAACAATTCAAGGTCAACAAATTAAACGTAAAGGAATCCAAAAATATGTAGCTCGTATTAAAGAATATGGTCGCTCAGAACGGAGACATAGTAGTTTTTATATCGGATTATATGGTCAAACTTGGGTGAATTTTAAAGATAGTTGTGTGGAATTAGTGGCAGAATTAATGAAAATTAATCGTAATAAGTGGAAGCATTATCAACAAGGTTTAAGAGCTATGAAGCTTATTGAGTCTATGTTGTAGCTTATTTCGTCTCCCCTTCAGG
>NZ_AJLN01000093.1 GCF_000317285.1 Chlorogloeopsis fritschii PCC 6912
CCAATGATTGTTAGCCAAGCTTCTAAAATTCATACAATTCAATTGCTATGTAAAAGATGCCAACATTCTTGGGCGATCGCCCAGTCTTCTTGGGTATGAATCACCAAAACTCGCACTTTTGAATTAGCTGTGGCAATATCTCTATCTTCAGGTGAGCGTATATTTTTTTGGGGATCGAGTTTCAATCCCAAAAATTCAAAACTTTCACAGGCAGCAGCCCGAACATCTGAAGAATTCTCTCCAATCCCGGCGGTAAAAATTAAGGCATCTAACCCTCCCAAACTGGCAAGCATGGCACCAATGCCAGAGCGGAGACGATGAATGTAAATCTCCAGAGCTAGTCGGGCGCGTGAATTGCCTTCTGTTAGAGCCGTCATAATTTGCCGCATATCCGCAGATATACCTGATATTCCTTTCAACCCAGAAGCTTTGTTTAGTACTTGATCCAACTCGTCAGCAGTGTAATTATCCTGGCGCATGAGGTGAATTAAGATGCCAGGATCGACAGAGCCAGAGCGAGTACCCATCATCAAGCCCTCAAGAGGTGTGAACCCCATTGTGGTATCAACGCTGTACCCTTCGCGGATAGCAGCTAGAGAACAACCGTTACCCAAGTGACAGGTAATCAGGCGCAGGTGCTTCAATTCTCGACCGAGAAGTTGTGCTGCTTGTTGAGCGCAGTACTGATGGCTAATGCCGTGAAACCCATAGCGACGGATACCTTTGTTCAGCCACTCATACGGGCCGGGGTAGGTAGCCGCAGCAAGAGGCATTTGTGTGTGAAATGCCGTGTCAAAAACTGCTACTTGGGGTAGTTCAGTTCCAAGAATTTGTTCAACTACTTCCATCCCTTCTAAGTTAGCAGGATTGTGGGCAGGAGCCAGTTCGGTTAAGCTTGCGATCGCTGCTTTCACTTCAGGAGTCACTAGCGTGCTGGAGCGAAACTTTTCACCTCCATGCACGACTCGATGACCGACAATATCAATTTGCTGCGGTTTTTCTAATACCTGTGTTTCTCGGCTCCAAAGAGTTTCAAGCATCTGTAAGGTTAAGTTAACTCGCGATACAGAAGATAGCTCATCTTTGAGCACAACTCCAGTAGTTGTTTTTACCTTGAGTTCTGCCACACCTTGCTGATGCGTCCAGTCAATCTGTGCTTCCCACAGAGGTTCAGGTGGTTGTGATGGTAGGACATTTTGTTTAAGTGCGTACAGGCAGCTTTTTTGACTGCTTGAGCCTGCATTTAAAACTAAGATATTCATTTTGTTTACCAAAGACAACGCCTAAATCTAAGTTCCTGTTAAGGCACGCAGTTCTTCGGGTAAGTGGTAGCGATCGCCCAAAACTTCTAATAAAGGCCCATGCAGGTCAAATTTAACAACGCTGATCGAGGCAGCCAAAGCATTAATGCGATCGCGGTACCGTCCCAAATCGATACCTAACAAGCTACACAGAATAATCCGTAAAGTTGCTTTATGCGACACCACTAAAACATTACCTGTGGTATATTTTTCCTCTATCTCGGCAATCACTGTTGATGCGCGGCTGGCAATTTGAACAGCAGTTTCTCCATCAGTTGGAGGGTTCCAAGCAGGTTCTGTCAACCACCGAACATAATCCTCACTGTAGTGTTCTTTTACATAATCTACGGTTTTGTCTTCCCATTTACCATAGTTAATTTCTTTTAGCCCATCCCGTAGTTGCATTTCCATCCCAATTGCATCACACAACGGCTTGACGGTGGCGATCGTGCGTTTCATCGGGCTGACATAAATAGCTTCCCAGGGTAGTTTGCTATAAGTCTCGGCAAACGCCTGAGCCATCAAATGTCCTTCTGGGGTTAAATCCGGATCTAGTACACCGCAATAACCACCTGTGCGACTGTAAATAGTTTCACCGTGTCTGAGTAGGTATAGTTTTAAGCTCATAGGTTTATCGTTAAAATCAGTGAACAAGTAGCCTTCATGAACTGCGTACAGAAGAGGACAAGGAGAGGGGAAGATGGAGGAGATGGGGAAGATAGGGAAGATGGGGAAGAATTTACTCTGATTGCTTCCTCACCTCCCTCAACTCCTTGTCTCCTTGTCTCCTTGTCCTAATTTTCTTCTGCCTCCTGCCTTATACTTACTAGGTCTTGGCTCCTAACCACGCTTGAGAAGCTTGAGCAGCCACAGATTGTGCTTCTTTTCCCATGTCCGGTTTTGGCTGTACGTACTCTTGCATTTCTACATTAACTGGCTGGGCGTTCCAAATTTCTTGGCAATATTCCCGAATTGCGCGATCAGAAGAGAACTTACCCATCCGTACAGCATTGAGAATTGACATTCGCGTCCATTTTTCCTCGTCGCGGTAAGCCTGATTTACCTGCTCCTGACAGTCTACATAAGACTGGTAATCAGCAAACAGCATATACTGATCGTGATAAAGTAACGAATCTACCAACGGTCGGAATAAATTCGTATCGCCATGAGAGAAAAATCCTGAACTAATCAAATCAATTACTGTTTTCAGTTGCGAATTAGCATGATAGTAATCCCAAGGATTGTAGCCTTTGGCTTTCAACGCATATACTTCTGGTGTTGTCAAACCAAACAAGAAGAAATTCTCAGCTCCCACCTCTTCGCGAATTTCGATATTGGCACCATCAAGCGTGCCAATTGTCAATGCCCCATTCATAGAGAATTTCATGTTGCCAGTGCCAGAGGCTTCTTTGCCAGCAGTAGAGATTTGCTCCGACAAATCAGCAGCGGGATAGACTCGCTGACCAAATCTAACATTATAGTCTGGCAGGAAAACTACCTTGAGGCGCTCGCGTACATCAGGATCGTTATTAACTACCTGAGCTACGGAGTTGATGAGTTTAATAATCAACTTGGCCATGAAATAGCCAGGAGCAGCTTTACCACCAAAGATGAAGGTGCGAGGTACAACGTCAATATTAGGATTTTGCTTAATCTGATTGTAGAGCGTGATAATATACAGCGCGTTCAGGTGTTGACGCTTGTACTCGTGAATGCGCTTTACCTGAACATCAAACAGCGATTGAGGATTGATGTCAATTGCATGATTTTTCTTGACGTACTCTGCCAAATCGCGCTTAATGTCCTGCTTAATCTGCCGCCATTGTTGCCTAAACTCAGCATCCTCAACAAAAGCTTCTAGTTGCTTAAGTTCTTCTAGATGTTTTATCCAGTTTGTCCCAATTTTGCGATTAATTAGTTCAGCCAGTTTAGGATTACTCACTACTATCCAGCGGCGTGGTGTCACACCATTAGTCTTATTAGTGAACTTTTCAGGCCACAATTCATAAAAATCCCGAAGCACATCCTGCTGAAGTAACTTTGTGTGCAGTGCAGCAACACCATTGATGGCATGAGATCCAACACTAGCTAAGTGTGCCATACGGATATACTTTTCGCCACTCTCATCAATCAGTGAGAGTCTGGCAATGCGCTGGTGATCGTCGGGATATTTAGCCCGAACTTGACCGAGGAAACGTTGATTGATTTCATAGATAATTTGTAGATGCCTGGGTAGAAGTCTACCAAATAGGCTTAGAGGCCACTTTTCTAGGGCTTCAGGTAATAAGGTATGGTTGGTATAAGCAAAAGTATTTTGGGTAATCTGCCAAGCTCGATCCCAATCTATTTGATGCTCATCCACCAACAACCGCATTAATTCAGCAACACCAATAGCAGGGTGGGTGTCATTGAGTTGGACTGCAAACGACTCGTGGAAGTTATCTAAACTATCCTGTCTGTGCAAGTGCAAGCGGATCATATCTTGCAGGGAACAAGAAACAAAAAAGTACTGTTGTTGCAGACGTAGTTGTTTACCTTGAATTGGCTCATCATTGGGATAGAGAACTTTAGTAATATTTTCTGCAACCACTTTTTCGTTGACTGCACCATAGTAGTCGCCAACATTAAACGCCTCAAATTCAAATGATTCGGGAGCTTCAGCTTTCCACAAACGTAAAGTATTGGCAGTATTGACTTTATATCCAAGGATTGGTGTATCGTAAGGAACACCCTTGACAATTATATCGGGAATCCAACGAACTCGATAGTGACCGTTCTCGTCGTTATAGGCTTGGGTATAACCGCCAAATTTTACATCTATACTTGCTTCTGGACGCTCAATCTCCCAGGGGTTGCCATAGCGTAGCCATTTATCGGTGATTTCGATTTGCCAACCATCGCGAATTTCTTGATCGAAAATACCAAATTCGTAGCGAATACCGTAGCCGATCGCTGGAATTTCTAAGCTAGCAAGCGAGTCCATATAACAGGCAGCAAGACGCCCTAAGCCTCCATTACCCAAGCCCGGTTCTTCTTCCTGTTCGCGTAATTCTACAAAATCTAAACCGGATTCCTCAACTGCTCTACGCACTTGATCGTAAATTCCTAAGTTTACCAAGTTGTTACTTAAGTGTGGCCCCATCAGGAATTCTGCGGAGAGATAGCAAACTACTTTTACTTTACTTTTTAAGTAAGTTTCAGTAGTATTGAGCCAGCGCTGCAGAAGGCGATCGCGTACTGTATATGCCAGTGCCATGTAAAAATCATTTTTTGTCGCAATGGCAGGATATTTACCTTGGATGTAAAAAAGATTATCAGCTATTGCTCGCTTCAGGGTTTCTAAACTTAAACCAGTGCGATCATCTTCTACCTTGATTGTCTGCTGTAAAGTTTCTACTGGTGGGTTCATGTGTTCCTCGATTTTAGATTTTATGTAAGTTTTTATTTACCATTAGCTGTGATAAGCAATTAGGTAATCACAGTTGGCTTGTCTCTACCTGTTAAGGTGCGAATCTGAGCTATTTCATCAGCGATCGCTGGTTCTGCTAATTTTTCCATTTCCGGGCTATACTTGCCATTTCTAGCAGCGCTGTTGCACTTAGCTCTATGCAATAAAGTTTTTTGCGCTGTCTGCACATTAGCGTTATCCCCTTTCCACAACTCCAGTGCCGGCTGCTGGATCGCACGAGCGTAAGAGAATGTCACTGACCAGGGTAGAATCGAACTGAAGCGAGCATTCATCTCATGCAAGTGTGCAGATGCTACTTCATTGCTCTGACCACCGGAGAGAAATGCCACACCCTGTACAGCAGCAGGCACCGCTCTCAACAAACAATCCACAGTAGCTTGTGCCACTTCGACAACATTAGCTTGCTTGGGGCAATCCTTACCAGAAATTACCATGCTGGGTTTAAGGATGATTTGTTCTAAAACAACCCGCTGCACATACAGTTGATTGAAGACAGTATGCAGAACTTCTTCTGTAACCTCGTAGCAACGCTCAATTGTGTGATCGCCATCCATCAAGACTTCCGGCTCAACAATCGGTACAAGCCCTCCTTCTTGACAAAGTGCTGCATAGCGTGCTAGAGCGTGTGCATTCGCCTCAATACAACCGCGACTCGGAATCTTCTCACTGATAGTGATGACAGCACGCCATTTAGCAAAACGCGCACCCATCACATAGTATTCGGCAATACGCGATCGCAATCCGTCTAGTCCTTCAGTCACCTTTTCTTGGGGATGATTTGCTAAGTCTTTTGCGCCAGTGTCAACTTTAATACCAGGGATAATTCCTGCATCAGTGATTACTTTTACAAACGAAGTTCCATTTTTTTTGGCTTGACGGATTGTCTCGTCATAAAGAATAACTCCACTGATATATTCACCCAATCCTGGAGCCGTTAAGATTAGCTCCCGATAAGCCCGGCGATTTTCTTCAGTCGGTGCGATACCCAGTGCCTCAAAACGTTTGTTGCAGGTACCGTTGCTCTCATCCATCGCCAAGATCCCTTTCCCAGGAGCAACCATCGCCTTAGCAGTAGCAACAAGTTCTTGTGCGCTCATGATTGCAAATCTCCTACTTCTATTTAGTTTGGTTGATGCGATCAGCTATTTGCTGGCGCTAGGATCGTTATTTGTACCGACTGCCATTTGGAAATCTGGACTAATTCCATCTGCTGCTGCTGCCACTTTTTGAGCTACATTCTGGGGCAGAGGAACGTATCCTAATTCGGGAGCTATCTTCTGACCTTCAGTTAAGCCATATTCAATCATCGCTTCGATTGCTTTTGCTTTTGCTGGATCGGAGTATTTTTTATTCATTAACATCCAGCTATAGGTAACAATCGGATAAGAATCAGCTCCTTGTGGATCTTCAATAAAGGCGCGGAGATTAGCTGGTAGAGTTACTGCTTCTAGGGTTTTGGCTCCTGATTGCTCGTTAGCTTCAACAAAGTTACCTGATTTATTTTCCAAAACGGCAAATTTAAGATTGTTTTGTTTGGCGTAGCCATACTCTACGTAACCAATTGCACCTTGAGTTTGCAGAACTTGAGCAGTAACACCTTCGTTGCCCTTTGCACCTACTCCTACAGGCCAATTAACGGTTTTACCTTCACCAACTTTGCTTTTCCATTCTGGACTAACTGCACTAAGATGTTTGGTGAATATGCCTGTCGTACCACTACCATCGGAACGAGATACAGGTATGATTGGTTGGTTGGGAAGATTAACGCCAGGGTTTGTAGCAGCAATTTTTGGGTCGTTCCAAGTCTTGATCTTGCCAAGGAAGATATCAGTATAATTTTGCCGTGACAGCTTTAACTGCTCAACACCTGGTAGATTATAACCCAACACAATTTTACCAGCGGTCATGGGTAACATTAGTACACCCCTGTCCTGCGGCACCTTTTGGAGTTCTTTATCTGTCATTGCCACGTCACTGGCACCAAAATCTACGATGCCTTGTGTAAATTGTTCAACTCCAGCGCCGCTACCTGTTGACTGATAACTAATCTGCAGATTTTTATTTTGTCTATTTAAGCTTTGAAACCAAGTCTGGTAAAGTGGTGCTGGGAAAGAGGCACCAGATCCAGTTAATCGTATATTTCCACCAAAATCTAGTTGTCCGGCTCTAGAAACGGCGGCATCAGTGGCACTGTTATTTTGACCGTCACAAGCAGCGACGCTGATTGCCAAAACTAATACTGAAACTTTCCTGAAGCAAACAGATTGATTAATCATTGTTTTTAACGATTGACTTGTAGAGATTTGGTTACACGGGTCAAGTTATCCTGATTGAGACGATCGCCTTGCTTCAAACTGACACTCAGACTAGATGGTTGAGCGCGATCGCCATCCAAGACGACTCCACGGTGATTGGCTGCCAAATGCCGTACTATCTTATAGATAGATTCAATTTGTTCAGGTGAACCGACTTGCTGGGCTAATGTATTTAAATCTAGCGATCGCTCTGTGCTACGTAAAACTTGCAAAACTTGCCTTTGTAAATCTAGTAGCGATGCCGCAGCTTTTTTGCCTGCCTCTACACCTGGTTGGTGATAAGCATTGATATTCACAAGTGAAGCGTATAACCCCACTGCTCGTTCGTACAAAGCAATTAATGCCCCTACTGTCTGAGGATTCACCTGGGGAATTGTGACTGTAATTGCACCCCGCTGTTTTTCATAAAGTGCTTGCTGAGTTCCTTGTAAAAAGCCTGATAAGTAATCTCCGCTCGTTACTTCTGGTTCTACTTCTATAGAAGCACCAGAGCGATCCTCTAGCACTTCAATAAAAGTGGCAAAGAAATTTGGCACCCCTTCCCGCAACTGTTGCACATAAGCGTGCTGATCTGTTGAGCCTTTGTTACCGTAGACGGCGATGCCCTGATTCACAATCTGATTGTCTAAGTCTTTTTCTTTGCCGAGAGACTCCATTACTAGTTGCTGCAAATAGCGACTAAACAATAGCAGACTATCTTTGTAGGGCAGTACTACCATGTCTTTTTTACCTTTGCCCTCGCCAGCAGTGCAGCTGGATTGGTTTTGATTTCAGGCGATCGCGTCGCTGCATCCATCTCCTTAGCGCCAGCCAAAATCGCTCGAATATCAATTCCTTGTAAGGCAGCAGGTAACAGCCCCACCGCAGACATCTGTGAGGTGCGTCCCCCTACCCAGTCAAACATCGGGAACTCTGCCAGCCATCCCTCAGCTTTAGCTAACCGATCCATTTTGCTGCCCTTCATAGTGACGGTAACAGCGTGTTTAGCAAAGTTCAATCCTTGAATTTCATAGATATGCTTGACTTCTAGCATCCCGTTGCGTGGTTCGGGTGTACCACCAGATTTACTAGTATCTATGATCAAAGTACTTTTGAGGCAGTCTTTGATTCCATCCAAAACCCGATCCATTCCTGCTGGATCGGTATTATCAATAAAGTGAAGCGCTAGGGGTGGAGAACTAGGGGCCAAAGCAGATGCTACAAACTGAGGGCCAAGGGCAGAACCCCCAATGCCTATTGAAAGGATATCAGTAAACTTGGGTGCTTCAGGTGGATGAATCGTGCCAGCATATACTTGCTGGGTAAAGTTTTCAATCTCTGCAATAGTCTCAACTATCTCTTTTTTTATCTCCTCGTTAGGGGCTAAATCTGGATTTCGCAACCAGTAATGTCCTACCATGCGACCTTCATCTGGGTTAGCGATCGCTCCTCCTTCCAAAGCAGCCATATTTTGAAAGGCTTGCTCAAACTTTGGCTGTAAGGATTCTACAAATTCAAAGTCAAATGGAATGCGGCTGACATCCAAATACAATTCTAAACCCGGATGATAGTAGAGCCAGTCTTGATAGCGTTGCCAGAGTTGTTTAGTATCCATTGCTTAAACTGCTCCTATAGTCTACCTGGGGAGGGATCAAATTTTAAACTTGAATAGTTGGTGAAGTCTGAAATTTTGATTTTCACCACCAGCTATATTCCAATTCTCCTTTTTGGATTTTGTCCTTTGGTTTTTCTATTTTCATAGAATATTTTTTGAAGGTAAGAATGTTGAGATTAAGCGATCGCCCTCAATGATTACAATCCAACCTACCTTGGCTGTAATAGTTAGGGGTGAGGAATACAACCCCAACCCTTAACATTCATGCTGAAGCTAGTACGGCCACTTCCAATCAACTATTTCAGGCTTGTCCATACCGTTCTCGAAGGCATAGTTCACATTCTCGATAATCTCGTTCTTCATACGCTCTCTAACAAAAGCAGCCGCAGGGCCAAGCTTTGGTACTCGGTCAATCACATCAATGACCAAATTGAATCGGTCAACCTGGTTTTCAATTGCCAATTCTAGTGGTGTATTGATGTTACCCTTCTCTTTGTAACCGCGCACGTGAAGATTATTGTGGTTAGTGCGACGATAAGCAAGCTTATGAATCAGCCAGGGGTAGCCGTGGAAGTTAAAGATGATTGGCTTGTCTTTAGTAAACAAGCTATCGAAGTCCCAATCTGAGTGTCCGTGGGGATGTTCTGTCTGCGGTTGCAAAGTAAATAAGTCAACCACATTGATGAACCGGATCTTCAGGTGGGGAATCTCTTGCCGCAGAATCGCAGTTGCTGCTAACGATTCCATTGTTGCCACGTCTCCACAACACGCCATCACAACATCGGGTTCGTCAGGATCTGTACCGCAATCATCGTTGCTTGCCCATTCCCAGATACCAATACCTTTAGTGCAGTGCTTAATAGCTTCGTCCATGCTCAAGTACTGCAAGTGTTTCTGTTTGTCAGCAACAATCACATTGACATAGTTAGTGCTGCGCAGGCAGTGGTCTGCTACTGACAGCAAGCAGTTAGCATCAGGAGGTAAGTAGATGCGGGTAACGTCAGCGCTCTTGTTGGTGACAATATCAATAAAGCCTGGGTCTTGGTGCGAAAAACCGTTATGGTCTTGTCGCCAAACTGTAGAAGAAAGCAATATATTCTCTGAAGATACCGGAGCTCGCCAGGAAATTTCGTTTTTGCAAATATCCAGCCACTTAGCGTGTTGGTTAAACATCGAATCAATGACGTGGGCAAAGGCTTCGTAGGTGTGGAAAAAGCCGTGGCGGCCACTAAGTAGGTAGCCTTCAAGCCACCCTAACAAAGTGTGCTCGCTCAACATTTCCATTACCCGCCCATCGGTACTCAGTTCACTACCGTCTTGGTCTTCAGGTAACATATCTGCCAACCAAACCTTTTTGCTGACTTCGTAGACGGCATTCAGTCGATTGGAGGCAGTTTCATCTGGGCCGAAGATGCGGAAGTTAGTTGGGTTTTTGCGCATAATATCGCGCAGAAAGTTGCCGAGTGGACGGGTATTTTCTGCTTCAACTTTACCAGGTTCGCTGACTGCAACAGCATAGTCTCTAAAGTTGGGCAGGAGCAGCTGTTTACGCAGAAATCCTCCGTTGGCAACAGGATTGGCACTCATACGACGGTTGCCCGTTGGTGCTAATTCTTTCAATTCACCAATGAAAGTACCATTCTCATCAAATAATTCTTCTGGCTTATAGCTTTTCATCCATTCTTCCAGCAGCCTGAGATGCTCTGGGTTGCTGTGCATCGCACCCATTGGTACTTGGTGAGCACGCCAAAAACCTTCTACTTTGTGGCCGTCTACCTCTTTTGGCCCTGTCCAACCTTTCGGACTACGCAATACAATCATTGGCCAGCGAGGACGTCTCACAACACCACTACTGCGAGCTTCTTGCTGAATTTTGCGAATCTCGTTCACACACTCCTCTAGAGTCGCAGCCATGTCTTGATGCATGGTTTCTGGGTCATCCCCTTCCACAAAGTAGGGTGTATAACCGTAGCCTCGAAATAGGCCTTCTAGTTCTTCGTGACTAATACGAGCCAAAATAGTTGGGTTAGCAATCTTATAACCATTCAGGTGCAATATAGGCAGCACTGCACCATCACGAATCGGATTGACGAACTTGTTTGAGTGCCAGGCAGTAGCTAAGGGGCCTGTTTCTGCTTCTCCATCACCAACAACACAGGTAACAATCAAATCAGGGTGATCGTAAGCAGCTCCATAAGCGTGAGAAAGGCTGTAGCCAAGTTCACCACCTTCGTGGATCGAGCCTGGAGTTTCAGGAGTGCAATGGCTACCAATACCACCAGGAAAGGAGAATTGCTTGAAGAATTTCTTCATGCCTTCCTCGTCTTCGCTCTTATCGGGATAAATTTCGCTATAGGTTCCCTCTAAGTAGACAGGAGCAAGCACTCCGGGAGCACCGTGACCTGGGCCTGCCATGTAGATAGCATTCAGGTCATACTTTTTAATGAGCCGATTGAGGTGGATGTAGACAAAGCTTAAACCAGGACTTGTTCCCCAATGTCCCAACAGACGCTTCTTCACGTGCTCAGGCTTGAGAGGCTCTTTTAGTAGGGGATTATCCCGTAGATAAATCATGCCTACTGCTAAGTAGTTACATGCTCTCCAGTAAGCGTGAATCTTGCGTAGTTCCTCTGAACTTAAAGGCTTTGTTTCGGGCCGAGTTGCTACTACCATAAATTAGCTCTTCAAAATTGATGAGTTGAGTTGTTTTTTGAAGCGAATGATTCTCTAAAATGATTTAGCCTAACTCAGAAAATTCCTCAACTATTATTTTGGAAGTTCCTTGAAATTCAGTATTGCATGAATTATTGATTTTGAAAACTTAAATTTATGAAATTCAAAAACACAGATAGATTTTTAGCTTTGCAAAATATAGAAGATATAAGAATATATAAGAACTTGATTAAAAATTGATAACACTAGATTAGTAATGAATAATGACTCTTAAGTCTTTAAATTCTATCTAAAGATAGACTCATCTTAAAAAAAATCTTAATTGCGATTGCAACATAATATTTCCAAGAAAATTCTAGAAAATAAAGACTTTTTGTTTATTTTGCCAATCTTTATTGATAATGGAGTTCTTGTGTTGACTTAACATCAATGTTATTTGATGTATCTATCTATGTCTAAAGACTTACAAAGATAAGAATAAAGTGATTTTGAATGATATTATAAGGATTTGATAAGCATATCACCCAGTACAAATTTGATTGCAGTCAACTAGATAAATTTAACAAAAAACTAATATTTTTATTATTCGCTTAAATAACTTCAAATTTAAATTTTTAATTCAAAAACTAACTAAATCAAAATAAAGAATTGGTTAAGGTTAGATTAAATATGTCCTATTTTAATTAAAGTGTTCAAACATATAACTAAATTTAATTTGAAAAAACTAATGAAAGCACAAATAATAAACAAGAAGGATGCAGAAAAAAGATTTAGTGCAACTAATCCTTCCAAATTTAAGTAAATTAATACTTACAGTGTAAAAATTACTAAGTAACTCTATCAATATCCTAAGAGACTGTAACTAACTTGCATTTCGTAAGCTGAAAAAGCGAAAATTTTGCTGTTTATCTGTTGAATAGTTATGATTTTGGATTGCAGTGTTGGATATTGTGGTGGCACCAAACAGGTTAACGGCAGTAGTAAAAGGGTTGGCACACTCAAACGATTTTTTTGTCTCTACAACGACAATACGCTTGCAGGTAGTCAACGTCAACTTGGAACCTATCATGTTGCCGTTTTGGACGATCATGATATGTCTTCTCGTCCAACAAAACAGCGATTTGCTGCTCACAGCAGCGTACCCTATCACCACAAGCAAGTTGCTCATGCAGTCGGTGTCATGCTAACAATGCCAGGGATTCCCTCAATTTATTACGGAACCGAACAGGGATTTGACGGCTCAGAGAGCTATCACGACTATGGAATTGAACCTGAGCGTACTTATACTGATCGCTATATTCGCGAATCTATGTTTGGCAGTGCTTTTGGTGCATTTGAGACTGAAGGTTGCCATTTTTTTAACACAAGTCATCCTACTTATTTGCGAATTGCTGCGTTCGCACGTATTCGCAATCGTCAGGACAATATTGGTAAAGCATTGCGTCGCGGACATCATTATTTGCGCGAAACATCCTTTGCAAATCGTTCTTTCCCGCAGCACCGATCTCACTACCTGTGCGAACTAACGAAATATTAATAGTAGGATAAAAAATGCACAGATGTTTTAACTACTCTTATGCTAACGCTTCTTTCCTTTTCTCCAAATCATCTGGAATTTTTTAAATGTAACACGTGGGAAGTAGATGCTTTACTGCAAAGGGTTGATCGTACTCACAATATCTGGTTTCGTTGTATTCACTTGCGCGATCGCACGGCAATTGCCCGAATAGTCAAGTGCTTTGACCTCAATCCATCTCGTGTTGATATGATTTTCAATCGTTTTCCTAAGGGAATTGATGAAGACTTAGAAGATTGTTTTTTTGATAATTATGAAGTTCTAGTTCGTCAAATTAAACAACATGACTTCGAGGTAGCTTGCGGTAGTTTTGTGGTTGGAGAAAACTTTCTGATTACTTTTGAAACTAATGAATTAAAAATATTAAGTACATTAATCAACAATATTAAAAAGCAAAGTTTAGATATTCAATCTTGGGGAATCGATTATCTTATTTATTATATCTATAATGACATTTTGAATAATTACTATACTGTATTTGACCATGTTGCTAGAGAACTTGATAATTTAGAAGACGAAGTTTTAGATAATTCTGGTAGTGAATCTACATATCAAAAAATTGCGACGATGAGGCAATCTGCTCGCTTGGGACGCCGTAATCTGCAAAGCATCCAGTCGCTTTTAGCTATTTTGGAATACCAAAATCCTCCCTGGCTCACTCAATCAGTAAAGACATTATTTAATCAAGAATTGGTGCGTCATATCGATAAACTGTCGCAAGAATATCAAACTCTGAGACTGTGGATGTCAGAATTAATGGAAATTCAACGCGATAATATTGCTAGTAAAACCAGTGAACGAATTAATCGCCTGACTATCCTATCATCCGTATTCTTACCGATTACTTTTATTGCTGGAGTTTATGGCATGAACTTTAAGTATATGCCGGAATTAGAGTTACCTTGGTCTTATCCTGCTGTGCTCATTCTGATGGCATTAATTGTGATTGGTAGCATTATGTATGCAAAACAACAACGTTGGCTTTAGTCTTGCTTGTATTTATTGCTTAATTTAAAACTGAACGCACATCAATTACGCGCATTCCAGCTAATCGAGCAGCTTCCAAACCGACATTACTATCTTCGTAGACAATGCACTCGCTGGGTTGAACTTTCAATTTTTGAGCGGCTAGCAGGAAAATGTCAGGTGCGGGTTTGCCAAGTGCCACATCTTCGATTGCGATCGTGCTGTCAAAAAAATGGCTTAGTCCGATCACTTTTAGAGTTGTTTGTATATTGTAACGACTACCACCTGAGGCAATAGCCATTGGAACTTTACCATAATGAGTGCGAACGATCTCTGCAACAGTTTGAATCTCCTTGACTGTATGTAGTAAAAGTCAGAGCATAGGTGACACTAATATTTTGCATTACTTTTTCTACTGTTAAGCCTGCTCCCAACTGAACCTCTCCCGATGAAACGGTATCTAACGCTGCTGCTAAACCTGCGGGTGACATGAATCTTTAACAAGTGTGTTTATACTCTGAACTCAATGCCGAATGCTGTTGGACTTTTCTCAATAGCTGTTTAATTTCTCTAATGTATGATGTGGCATTTAATATTTAAGTCAACTATTTTCAGATAGATGTGGCTTGCTATTAGCTAAGGACATCACTCCATTTACTCATGTCTCTGAAAAAGGCAGTTTGATTGACAATAAATACTTGCTAATACCTGAAAAAACTTGGAGTTAATACCATTTCACGCTAATTACGATACACATAAATTTTGTCCAGACGCGATATATCGCATCTGGGCATGATCTGTGTTTGTATCAGATTTTTTGTGAAATAGTATAATGCATTGTCAATTTAAAAAATATTTTGCAGATCTTGCTTCCAGACAACCACCATGCTACAAAAATGAGCCTGAATGCTCTGCTCAGGCTCTATGATGACTTGATACTTAGTAAACTTTTTAGGAAGCTTTCGCGTTTCTGTAGTTTGCATCTATCCAGCAACGGGGTAGATCCTCACCTGAAGGGAAAACGAGACTTTGTTTTTGATAAGATTCGGGGAATTGTTCTTCTTGCCCTCTTTGCTCTTGGGCGTGAATAGTTTCAATTGTAGGATCAATTAACTCTTGAACATCAACGATTTTAACTAGTTCGCCACTATCTTTAAGTTGTAGCAACATCTAATCCATCTCCGTAATTTTACCTGGCTAAAACAGTCTTGGGTAATGTAGTTTTTACCTTTCCCTCATTAGTATCCGGTTACTGAAATATACTCCATCAATTATTGTGAAAGGAAAAACTGAAATTTATTTAAACTTGAATTTACAGTAAAAATGTGTATCAGCTTTTTTCCAATCACTGTTAGAATTGCACTGATATGTAGCACAGACATTCCCTCATAGGCTGAGGTTAGGAATACAATCAGCGTAGGTAAAAATTATATTTCGCGCTGATATTTTTCTAAGATGTCTACTAAATTGACCTGACATTGCAAAGGTAGTAAATCAATGAGAGGAAGTTCCCTTCTGCCACCGCCTAACTTGACTGGAATAGATTCCAGTACTTGGATGACATCTTCTTCATCTATTGGCTTACTGCCAGTAATTAAGGGGTACATTTGTTCTGCAACTACAGTGTGCATCTTGGCATCGGATAAATATAGATGCCATTTAGCTATGTCTATGTAGATGTTTTCGCCTATTTCGGCTGCTAAGTTTTCCAGTAGTTCTGAGGTGTTAGTCTTGGCCATAATAATACCCTGATTAACTGGAATGAATTCCCATTCTGACGATATTATCGCTCAAGTTATCAAATTGACTCTACCATCGCAAGTTACAGTCTTTTAAATTTGATTGCTCAGTCTTCAGGTGGATTTCGGTGGTGTCTGTGAGTAATTGGCGATCGCGGCAATATAAATCAGATGTACCAACAGTATTACTAACCAGCCTGCTGTTAGCCAAGGAAGCCACTCCCAAGTGGCTTTGAGGAAGTTATGAAAAAACCACAAGCCTGAGTTACAAGCAGCAAATATTGCTACGTGTACGGCAAAATTCATTCGATCGTCTAGTTTACGGTAAGCGGGGTCATTGCGATCGGGTTGACGAGGCCAACGAGGAGGCATAACTGTTTGTTACAGAATTTCATAAATTTGCTTTCTGACTTATTTTAAAGTTTTTTGGGTACTGTCGCTGTTCGCCTGATATTGGATTGCCAAAATTTTTAGGATTTATACTGACTGATGCAAAAAAGGAGGTTGGGTAAATTGCATAAAATTACCCGCTCTGAGGTAAGTCTAAAGTAGTGTTGTTTTGACAAAGTTCTAAATTTTATGTTGAGCGATCGCATTTTTGAATATATTAAAACTTCCCACTGCTGTAAAAAATACCATTAATAATTAGAATGTATTTAGTTTTGTAATAACAAATAGTTACCCTGTATACTATCAAAACTAGTAGAGTACGCCATAAGAATGGAGAAACTAAAGACAGTTATTGAAAGTGAATTTCTCTTAAAAGTTACAGTGGATTTTTGCTACTACAGATAAAATTTTTTCCATGTTGATTCATTAATACATTTTTGCATCTACTTTTATAAAGATACAAAAAAATTTGGCATCTGTTTTAAATTTTTCATGAAGACAACTCATTTCTACCTTTAGGATAGTATCTTTCGCTGACAGTAACCGATAATCAATATCAAGAGACTAAAATTTGTAATTAATTTATCCATTTTTTGATTCAACTTATACGATTAAAGGTACTAGTTTACTGCCAAACTTCTCTATGGTAAATAAAGTTTTATACATTAGTGACAATGCTGAGAAATATAAGTACTACAACTAGATGAGCGCAATCAGGAGTAGCGCTGATGAATTACAAGCAATATCAACCCTTTGGTCAAATGCAGATATCTGCTGTCTATTTAATGTGCGTTTTGTAGTTTTCGATACTCAGTAAAATCTTGCTTTAGCAAGATTGCATTTAAATAGTGTGGCTTTTTATCTTTTTTCTTGCCAACAGATAGCTATGGTTTCTAATTCGCTAATGTTTACATCTAACTATTTAAACTTATATATTGTTATGTTTTTAGCAATTTCTGCAACTATGATTGCTTTTATTTTACGTGCTAATCTGCGCAGAACACAGAATAGTTCCGACGATGAATTTCCTTCTCTTAGTACTTACGAAATTGCTTATCTTGCTGGTGGTCAACAACGAGCCATAGATACAGCAATTGTAAGCTTGGTACAGCATGGATATTTACAAGCATATCCGGAAACGCGATCGCTAAAACTGAAAGCTATTTTACCTAAAGACGACAGCCTTTCTTTGGAAAGGGAAATTTTGTATTCAGCTAGGTTTAATAGTAGCATTAGTCAAATTACAGCATCCGTTACCCATGCTACATTTCCATGCTACAAGCGCTTGCTAAATCTTGGTCTGTTGATATCTCTCAATCAAGCTAAAAACTTACAGATTTTGTCTGCCCTACCAGTCTTCGCCCTGTTGGTTGTGGGCATGAGTATGATTATTTTAAATAATTTCCAATATCTGCCAGTTGGTTTTTTGGTATTGCTGTGTACGCTTGCTATCACTATCAGTTGTAGCTTTCTATCTATACCAATACATCGGAGTAAGAGTGGCGATCGCATCCTCAAAACCCTTCGTACCAACACATCTTTTGCTAGCACAGATGCTGATTCTCAGTTGATAGCATTCGCCCTTTTTGGTGCCAGAGTTTTAACCAATAGTCCTTTAAATGATTTGCGACAAGTGTTAGTTTCCCGTTTTAGTTTTGAGCGCAAACAATATCTGCTGCAATGTTTGACTTATGCTGCTGCTTTATTTTGAGGTTTAATTGTGTCTACCTGGCTTGAAGTCGTGTGGTGTTCGAGTTCATTACGGTAAACACAAGTGTTAGGATCTTCTAGTAACTGCTGTAGTCCTTGCTGTTAATGAACAAATCATTGGATGAAGCTCTTTCCATTGACATTGGCGCTCGTATAAAAAGTAAAGCTAAAAAACCGTTTGACAATGCTTACAAAGCAGCATTAGCTACAGAGGGAGCTATTTATGTCCAAGGTTTTTTGGTGATCAAAGGTGCGTCATACCAACCTGTTGAACACAGTTGGATTGAATTAGGCGATCGCATTGTCGATCCCACACTACCACATCTTCACAAAAAAGTGGAGGAAATATGGTATTTCCCAGCACAACATTTGACAGTAAAAAGACTGAAAGCAATCATTGAAGAATCTAAGGAAGATTATCCAGAAGACGATCCACTGCCAGTATATGGTGAGGCACCTTATGAGTATTATGGTGATGTGATGTTGGGTGGAAAAGATTACTTGAAAGCTTATCAGGAAGCTGAGGCTAAGTGTGTAGAACTGAATCGTAAAATGGCTGAGAATAATTAACTGAACAGGGAACAATAATCAAGTGGTAACTGTTAATTCGATTTGCCATCGCTGCCAAAGTACTCCCGATAGCCACAAATTTTGTCTCCACGCACGTCGAAAGAAACGGCAACCCGATTTTTGTAAGGTTGTCCGAATAAAAGTCCTTCGTCTCGAAACTCAAATACAACCGTAGTCTCATTACTAGTAATACGGTCTAGGGAGGTCACCTGTAAACCTGGAGTAAAAGCTTGGGCAACGTATTGAAAAAATTCTTGTGCTCGTTGTTTGCCCACATTTAACCCGTGAAATTTTCCCATTGGGAACCAAAAACTGAAGTCTTCAGTGAGCATATCTAAAAATTGGTTCCATTCGCCTGTTTCCAAACCATGCCTGAAATGCTTAAAGGCTTGCTGGGCAACTTTTAAAGTATTTTCTGAATTTTGTGCCATTGCCACCCATCCTAAAACGAACTGAAAAAATTTGGTGTTGCCGATCTAAAGTATAAATTTGTCTTACGCACATGAGCAGAGAGTAAGAATTTTAAATGACTAATTTTTAGATTTTATACCTCAATTCAGGAACGCCAAAAATTTTACTCCTTACTAAAGCGATCGCACTCAACACAGTTTCCTTGAAATGCTACTTGTGTATCATCTCCATGTAGATGCAGTTTGACGCTGTGATATGGGAAAACGTATTGTTGCTCCCAAATGAATTCTAAGTTGTTGCTATCTCGCAGGAGCCGAAAAGTATCTACTCGCTATTCGGCGTTGCTGAATCGCGGTATGAATTTGATGTGTAGAGACGCGATATATCGCGTCTGGGCAGGGGTTTTGGCATTACGAAAAATTATTTTCATAGCCTAAATCAGCAACGCCCGCTATTCTCTGTAACCATCTTCCCGCCCAAAAACTATAATTGTATATATGCAAAAAACATATATCAAAAGTGGTATAAAATGTGTTATCTTCAGAAAACACTCATCAATCTATTAACAGTACCGAAACAAAACTAAATCGGTTTTTAGTTTGTGGATTGGGAAGTCTAGGTCAGCATTGTGTTGTAGTCCTAAAAGAGTATGGTGCTACTGTGAGTGCAATTGACCTAGTGCAACCAAAGAACTGGGATGTATCAAATTTAGAGAATTTATTAGACGATTTATTCATCGGTGACTGCCGCCAGGCAAATATTTTAGAGCAGGCACACATTCGTCAATGTCGAACTGTGCTTTTAGTCACAAGCGATGAGCGAGTTAATATAGAAGCTGCTTTTGCGGCGCGACTTTTAAATCCTCAAGCTCGCCTGGTTGTACGCTCTGAAAAACAAAATTTGAATCAACTTTTAAGTGAAAATCTTGGTAATTTTATTGCCTTTGAACCGAATCAACTGACTGCTTCTGCCTTTACTTTTGCGGCGCTTGGTAACGAAAATCTTGGATACTTTAACCTTGCAGGGCGTAAGCTGCGGGTGGCAAAGCATCAAGTTCAACCTAACGATCTCTGGTGCAATAAATGGCAGGTACATCAACTCAACACTTCTTTTCGCCGGATATTAAGTCACGCTAGTAATTCATCTGAACTGCCCAATCAGTTTTATGAGTGGGAACCAGAAACAGTATTGCGCTCAGGAGATGCGATAGTTTATATCGAAATTGCAGATCTGTTTCCCTTAACACAGCGAGCGGCAACAAAGACAAAGTCAGAAACACGGCGGTTTTGGCAGAAAATTTTCCTGGGTATGTCATGGAATCATCTCAAACAGAAGCTGACGCAACTGTGGCAATCGGGCGATGGCGATCGCTTTGTACGAGTTGCAATGATCTGTGGCATTACAGTAATCTTTCTGTCTTTTTGGGGGACAATTCTCTATCGCTGGCATTATCCCGGCATCAATATAGCAGAGGCTTTTTATGCCACAGCAGTCTTGCTATTGGGAGGATACGGTGATGTGTTCGGAGGTGTTGAATTTGAGCAACAAATGCCAGGATGGTTGCGGTTATTTAGTCTGGGTTTAACATTGGCAGGCACAGCTTTTGTTGGGGTGTTGTATGCATTGCTAACTGATAAACTTCTCAGTTCAAGATTTCAGTTTTTCTTTACTAGCTCGCGTATATCGATACCTCAACAAGATCATGTTGTGGTAATTGGATTAAATCGAGTCGGGCGGCAAGTTGCGAAGCTCCTGCTGGAACTCAAGCAACCTTTAGTTGGAATTACCAGTACAGCTGTTGAACCCAATTTCTCACTGCAATTGCCAGTCATTGTTGATAATTTTACCAACGCTTTAGCTAGTGCGAATCTGACTGATGCTAAGAGCGTTGTTGTCATTACTGATGATGAGATGGAGAATCTGGAAATTGGTTTGATGGCTCACAGTCAAGCTCCTAACAGTGGCTTGGTGATCCGTACCTACAATCGTCAATTTAGTGATAAGGTGGCGCAGTTGTTTGCTTATGCACAAGTGTTGTGTACCTCGGCTTTATCGGCAGAAGTTTTTGCTGCTGCCGCTTTTGGGGAAAATATTCTTGGCTTATTTCACTTAAATAATCAAACGATTCAGGTGGTAGAGTACATGGTTGAAGATGGCGATACACTAAATGGATTGATGTTATACGATATCGCCTATGGTTATGGTGCTGTACCAATTCTTTATCAAAAAACATCACAATCACCTGCCAAGTTAATGCCTGCTTACGAAACGCGACTTGCTGTTGGCGATCGCATGATTGTTCTGGCAACTAGTAATAGTCTGCAACGAATCGAACGAGGTGAATTGTCTCCTCGCAATTGGTACGTACAGGTTGAGAAAGCTTTAACTAGTGATGCTATTTTTGATGGTGCCAATGAAATCAGCATTATTTCTGGGTGTAGTATCGGCACGGCTAGGGATTTGATGAGAAACTTGCCTGGGCAATTACCGCAACCATTGTATAAACAGCAAGCTCAACGCTTAGTATTCAAGCTCAATAAATTGAGAGCGATCGCGCACTTGTTACCTGTTGATAGCTGTACAGAAAATATAAGTCACCCAAGTGTTAATTAATTGCGATCGCCCCCAGGTTTCATCACTTAGCAACTATAGATAAAACTTGATAACCATTGCCTTGAGGCATACATTGCCCATCAGTATCAACAGGGCAAGCTACTTGATTGGATGAGGGGCGAGTAGCTTCAACATACACTGTTGTGATCTCAACTTGTTGGTTGTGAAAAGATTGCAACTGAGCACGAGAAACTTTTCTAGATGGGCGTAGCACTAACCGACTCTGGTTGGGGAGGTTAGTAATCAGAAAAAACTCGTCCCCTCGATAAGCTCTAGACGATCTCACAGGAGGGATTTCTTCATAGATTAATTTTCCGCGCAAAGTATGTGTTTTTGATTGCTGCCAGAGTCCTAACCGCTTATTTTTAGCATTAGCTTCTGCTATTAAAAACTGGGTTTTATTCTCATTGCAATTGTGTAAAGATTTTCGATCAATCAGGGCGTTACCCTCCTCTACCAAACGCAGATTTACTGAGCGATTATCTACAAACACTTCGTCAACTGTGCGACCATTTTCATCTTTTTCTATACTTCTGATCACGACAGGACTACCTGATGGTAGCAGTTGTTTTAGCCTTTGTGTTGCTGCTAAACCATACGGCTGTTTAGCTGCTTCTGGTATATTAATACACGCTAGCCGGACTGTAGTTGTTTGCCCTGCATTATCTTTAACCCGAATTGTGCCTCCGTCTGCAACACCAAGTACTGTAGCTAGCACCAAAATTAGTTCAAGTAATTCCACGATGGATTATGTATTAATTCATGCATACAAATTCAATTCTATTCTAGTACTTAAGGTTTTGTGTTATTGATATGACAATTTTTGAGTCAGTAAAAGTAACAGATAACTGAGGCAGCAAGCGCGATATTCCCAAACCTTCTACTCAAACCAGCAAATCTCCTAGAATAACTGTATTGAGCGAGCGATAAGGATTGCGATCGCCACGTGGAGGACGCTGGGACACTTCACGAGTACCGGATGTAGTAGTATTACCACTAGAGCAGTGGGAAGCACTTTCTAATCGAGAAGCTGTTATCCAACTCGACGAAACTCCCCCCATACTAGTAGTAGAAGTCGTCAGCGAATCTACACAAACCATAGATTACCGCAGCAAACGTTCTGAATATGCTGTTCTCGAAATTCCGGAATACTGGATTGTTGATCCTATTCAAGAGATAGTAACGGTATGCACTCTAGTAGAAGGGTTTTATGATGTTGTTGCATTCCGAGGACAAGAATGTATAATCTCTTCCACTTTCCCACAGTTGGATTTAACTGCCGAACAAGTCTTGGCAGCACGACGGAACTGAACTTTTTATTATGACTGAAGCACTCTATTATAATTTTCTGCGTGGGGCGAATGTAGAAACCTACTCCTAGTTTTTGAAGAGCCAGATAGTTTAGATTTTCGAGTAACTAACTCCACGAAATTTCAAAGTTACTCCTACTGAAGAACCTGCTAAGTTAACCGGGCGAGAAATATGATAATTCCAGCCGCGAAACTTGCCGTTAATCTCGGTTTGAGCTATTTCAATATTTTGAGAATTAGCTTCATAAGATAAACCGCGATAATTCAGTTTCATGATTTAAAACTCCTGGTAGTTATTTTTGAAGTTGGTTAATTACCTGAAGTTAAAATCAAATTTACACCAAAAGTTTTCGCAAGCTCTTTACAGAACTTTACAATCATTTGGAGATTAATGTTAAAGGTAGAGTCGAAGAGCGATCGCCAGAAATTGAGTGATTATCTTTATATGTGTTGGTTAATGTTCAGGTGTATAGATGAGGATAACTGTTGAGGAGTTGTTGCAGAGATATGCTGCTGGGGAGAGAGATTTCGCTGGGATTCAAATTGATGGTGTTGAAATGTCTGAAGTTAATTTGAGTGGAATCGATCTGAGTGATTCCGACTTGGGAGAAATTTACATGAAAGATGTTAACTTCACTGGAGCTAATTTCCGTAGCAGTCGTATTGGTTAGGCTGGTTTGATCTGGTGTATCCTCAGAGATGCTGACTTGAGTGGTGCTAACTTGGGTTTTGCCCATTTGTCTGGTGCTGATTTGACTAATGCCAAGCTGGTTAATGCCTATCTCTCTGGTGCCGACATGGTTGAGACTAACTTGAACGGAACTGACTTGGAAGGTGCTGACATGAAGCGAAGCATCTTTTGCAATACCATTATGCCAGACGGCAGTATTCGCACCAATAACATCTAAAAAAGGAGAAGAAGTCTCGGCTCAATACATATGTCTGTTCGTCGTGCCTTACTTCTCTTCCTCAAAGGAGCTTCAAATTAGGTTAACACCTTTTACTTCTCTATGGTTATATAACCATAGAGATATGAACTATGATTGACGTTTAGCAAACTGCTGAAATAGAAGTTGAATGCCCAAAGCGAGCAAACCAACAGCAACTATTCCAAAAACTCCAGACGCTAAAGCAGTCATCCCTACAACTAAGGTACGAACAGCAGAGGCGATATTCAATACGATGGGATTGTCAGAATGAATTGGTTTATTGGCAAATGTTGTAGCGATCGCAATCATGAGAGAGTATGCTGCAAATGCCAATCCTCCTGAAATGACAGATCCTGTTACACAGCGTAAGGGAGTTATTTGAGCTTGTGTTTGAGAATCTGTTTGTTGGGTTGCATTGGGTTCACTCATAGGATTTGAAATTGACTAAATAAATTTAAATTGAGGATGCTACTTTAATGCCGTGTGTAACCGACTGAGTCACGAACAATTCCAAATCTGGATCGGGTATTGCTGTTGTGACATTCACTTTAACTTTTTCTGCCTGCTCTTTAGATTCGCATATTGCAAACACACTTGGTCCGGAACCAGACATCATTGTTCCCAAAACGCCTTCTTGTTTGGCAAATGTCTCTCGTAGTTCCAACACCTGTGGGTAAGCTGGCAATACAACTTTCTCTAAATCATTGTGCAGCTTTGACGCGATTTCTGTTGCATCCTTGTGCAGAATAGCTTTCACCATTGCTCCGGAATGCACTGCTGAAGCACGCGCTGCTAAATCCTCTTTATCTTTTATATACGAATTGCCAAAAGAGGCACGATAAGTTTTGTATGCCCAAGCCGTGGAAACTTCGAGACTGCGATATTTCGCCAATACTATATATATGTTATCCAAGCTGGGTAGGGGAGAAAGTTGTTCGCCTCTGCCTGTAGCAATAGCAGTTCCACCAGCGATGCAAAATGGCACATCAGAACCCAAAGTTGCTCCCAATTCTTCTAATTCCGATTGAGTTAATCCCAACTGCCACAGCAAATCTATCCCTACCAAAACTGCTGCTGCATTTGTTGAACCTCCTGCCAACCCAGCAGCGACAGGAATATGTTTGGCGATCGCAATATCTACACCACCATACTTAGCATAGGCATCAGGAAATTCTGTTGCCATCAATTCTGCGGCGCGGTATGCTAAATTACTTTTGTCTGTAGGTACTTGGGGATGGTTGCAACGAACCCGAATAGCTTCTGTATCACCTACTTTCACATCGATGCGATCGGCAAGCCCGATGCTTTGGAGTATCATTGCTAACTCATGAAAGCCATCGGGGCGATCGCCAATAATTTCGAGATATAAGTTGATTTTGGCAGGGGCGATTAGGCTGTAGGAACGCATAAAAGTTATCAGTTATCAGTTATCAGTTATCAGTTATCAGTTTTTTCGCTGTTAACTGATTGCTTAAAGCAACCCACTGCGCGATGCTGAGATCTTCAGCGCGAGCTTGGGGATTTATTTCTAATTGTTCCAGTAATTGAGTCAAGCGATCGCGTTCTACTAGAGATTGCAAATTATTTCGTAGCATTTTCCGCTTGGCTGCAAACCCCAGTTTTACCAAAGTCTCTAATTTTTGCGGCTCATCTGCTGCTGGTTCTATCTTACGAGGTGTTAGTCGCACTACTGCCGAATCTACCTTGGGCGGTGGGTGAAACGCTCCTGCTGGCACTACACTAATTAACTCACACTTTGCCAAATATTGCACCCGCACTGATAAAGCACCAAACGCTTTTGAACTTGGTTTTGCTACTAATCTTTCTGCTACTTCTTTTTGTATTAATAAAACGATTAATTCATAAGGTTCTGGATTAGGTTTAGCAATTGTACCCAAAAGTTTTTCTATTATCGGCCCGGTGATATTGTAGGGAATATTAGCAACAACTTTATTGGGATTTTGGAAAGCTGAATTCCCTTCTAATAGGGATGGTAAATCTAACTCTAAAAAATCTCCTTGTAAAAGCAAGAAATTTTCAGACTCCCTAAATTCTTTTACTAAGTGTTTACACAAATCGCGGTCAATTTCTACTGCTACTAAAGATTGCACCAACGGTAATAAACGACGAGTTAGAATACCCGTACCTGGGCCGATTTCCAGAAGGCGTTCACCCTCTTTCAATTCAGCGGCTCTCAAAATCTCAGTGAGAGCCTTTTCACTTTTGAGCCAATGTTGAGCAAACACCCTGCGCGGTCGTATCATCTACATTCCTCTTCTAATCTCGCTTTTAGCTTTTTCCTAAAAATCCATTTCTTACTTTTTTCTTACTTTTCACTACCTATTTTTGGCGCATTTTGCTCATTTTTATATTGACATAATAGCTTTTGCATGGTAAAGAATCGGATTACTGCCTGGATCGGGGAGCTAATCCAAAGAGTAGGACAGACTCAATTAGACTTTAAATATTTTCTATGAAAATGGGGATTTATCAAAAACTTAGGCATTGCATTTCAATATTTATTTAGTACAGCATTTAATTAATTACTAGCAAATTCTCTCTCGAAAAACTCCGCGTACCTCAGCGCTAACTTTGCGCCCCTTTGCGTTTAAAAACACTACGATTTTAATTACAAAATCTTGTACCTGGTTAAACTTAAAGCCAAAGGACTCTTTAAATAGATTGATTGGAATCATTGTTTCTATATTTATAGTACTTATGGCAAAATTTTAGATAAACACTTAACGTATTATGTCAGAAACACCTTCAGATGCCATTTGGATAGTGACCGATGATACCCCTCAAATATCGATTCCTGATGGTACTAGAGGCGGGATAACCAGAAAAGAAGACTGGAGAGACGAAATCAGGGATGCTACTGGTAGCAAAGGGGTGGGAGATGCTGTTAAGGTTAGCGCTCAAAAATTAGAGCAAGAAATGACTCACTTTCTGCAAGTTATAGGAAGTGTGTTTAACCGTGCAGAACAGCAAGCAAAACTCAGCCCTGGAATGCGGCTTGATGAAGTAGAGCTATCGGTAGAAATTAGTGGAGAAGGAGAAGTTAAGCTAATTGGCAGTGGTGCTAAAGCTGCTGGTAAAGGAGCAATTAAGCTGACATTCAAGCGGCAAGAATCAAACTGAGATGGCGAAAAATTGGGCGATCGCAATCGGTATTAACCAGTATGAGTACCTGCAACCGCTAAGTTATGCCAAGCGGGATGCACAGTTAATGCATGAATTTTTCCGCAATGAAGCGGGATTCGAGAGAATTTTCTTCTTCTCGGATGATTCGCCTGATATTGGTGGAAAATCGACTCGCCCAACCCGCACTAACTTACTGCGAGTCTTGCGGCAGTTATTTGAAACTCCCTTTATGGGAGCGGGTGATAATTTTTGGTTTTTCTTCAGTGGTCATGGGATAAGACACGCTGAACGTGATTATCTCATGCCTTGTGATGGCGATCCAGAAGATATTGAAAAGACAGCGATTTCCATTAACTATGTCACTGAACGGCTGCGTCGCTGTGGCGCTGATAACGTTATCTTGATTCTCGATGCTTGTCGTAATCTTGCTACTCGTGCTGGTGAAGGAATTGGGCGACAAACGGCACAAGAAGCTCGGCAACAAGGAATTATCAGCATTTTTTCCTGTAGCCCGCAGGAATATTCCTATGAAATTGATACACTAAAACAAGGTGCTTTTACTTATGCGCTACTCGAAGGATTAGGAATTCAAGGACAATGCGCCACCGTTGAGCGGTTGAACCAGTATCTAAATTTTCTACCCAAGCACAGTATCAAGCAATCATGGGTAATAATCCTTCCAACTTTAAAGGGGAAAAACGACCTGTAGAACAAGTGTCTTGGAATAATGCTGTAGAATTCTGCAAACGCTTAAGCCAGAAAACAGGACGTAACTATAGGCTACCCAGCGAAGCCGAATGGGAATATGCTTGTCGTGCTGGCACAAATACACCCTTTTACTTTGGTGAAACAATTACAACAGATTTAGCAAACTACTACGGAAACCATACTTACGCCTCTGCACCAAAAGGTCAATATCGAGAAAAGACAACAGATGTGGGGAGTTTTCCACCTAACGCTTTTGGTTTATACGATATGTACGGCAATGTGTGGGAGTGGTGTCAAGATCACTGGCATGAAAATTATCAAGGCGCACCCACTGATGGCAGTGCTTGGTTAAGTGGCGGAAATATCATTCGTCGGCTCTTGGAGGGTGCTTCTGGCAACAAAAATTTTAGGCTGCTCCGTGGCGGTTCCTGGGGCTACTATTCTAGGATTTGTCGGTCGGCGCTTCGCAATAGGGACTACCCCGATGTTCGTTACACCAATATCGGTTTTCGTGTGGTTGTGATTCTTGCGTGAGCACTTCCAAAAGTCAGATTAGATTAATTTGTAGCAATATCTCATAGACTAGAAAGTGAAAGCTCAAAACTAGAAGTTCATGAAAATAGGGTTAAACCAATTACTGCAAGAAAAACGAGAAGAAATCCTGAGTATTGCTGCTAAACATGGAGCTTATAACCTGCGAGTTTTTGGTAGTGTAGCTAGAGGTGAAGAAACAGAGGCAAGTGATATTGATTTTTTAGTTGATTACGATTTAGAGAAAATTTCCCCTTGGTTTCCTGGTGGGTTAATTCTAGATTTAGAGAATTTGTTAAATCGTAAAGTTGATGTAGTAACCTCTAAATCCTTACATTATTTAATTCGAGATAAAGTCTTGAATGAAGCTACATTGTTATGAAAGATAATCGGGTGTATTTAATTCATATTCGAGATTGTATCACCAGAATTAAGCAATATACAGTTGAAGGTAAAGAAGTATTTTTTCAAGACATCAAAACCCAAGATGCAGTCTTAAGGAATCTTCAGGTAATGTGTGAATCTGTACAAAAACTACCCAGTGATTGGAAAAACACGTACCCTGAAATTGAATGGAGTAATATTGCTGGTTTTCGGAATAGATTAACTCACGAATATCTGAATGTAGATCTCGATATTGTTTGGAGTGTAATTGAAAAGTATTTACCAGACTTAGAAAGAACGATTGAAGCAATGGCGCAGGAATATTGGAATATTTAGCGAGAAATCAAACAAACAGTCGGCGCTTTTGGCTGTGAACTGTATAGTCACTTCAATATAAAATTAGTCAAAATTTTTACCTGCTCATACAAGATATTATGTATAAGCGTGTTTTTTCATAGCTTCTCACATTTCAAAGTTGGGTGAATATCAGGCTAATATTGCTAATAAACAATACCAGTAGTTAGTCTTTTGCTCAATACCTTTGGTTTTTGTATAACAGTCTGATTGTTTAGTTTTTGATAGTTTTGTTGCAGCTTGCAAATTACACGTTGCTTTATTCTAAAAACAAGGGCGTAGGGAGCATCTTGCTTAACTCAGGCGAGGTGTAAATGCATGGTACAAGCAAAAATCAAGCATAATTTATAACCTCAAAGGAACTGACTTGAGACAGATGAAGCAACTTATTTATCAGTTAACACCAACCGAATCTACAACGCAACAAGTGCCAACACTCAAATCCAGATTGTTAGCAATTCTGATAGCCGGAGGAATGGAAGCGGTAAGAGCAACATTGAGTCATCCACTTGTTGACATTGCTATTGAGATGATAAAAAAGTTGCTGGAAATGAAATAAAATTGCTTCTTGTGGTTTAGTAATTAAGTAGCCGTCATCAACTGCGTACCCAGAATGGATGAAAAACTTTCTTCCTTCTGCCTCCTGCCTTTAAGCAAAGAAGCGATCGCTTAAAAATATACAAATGTACTATAAATTACCAAATTCAATGGGGTGCGTTAGGCTAGCCCCTATTTTCAACTCAACAATTCACCCAATTGATGCTGAATTAATATCCCTTTTAAAGTTTCATTTTCTGCTCTTAAAGCCAGATTTTCTACTTCTAATTCTCTAATTCTTTCTTTCAGTGCTTCTTTACTTGTACCTTGTCTGTGAATAACAACTTCTTTATATATTTCTAAATTAGTATCTTCATTCATCCACCTTTGATAAGATTTAGTATGCTCTTGTACTGTATGTCCCATATAATCTGCCATTGTCTTAATTGGAACTTGTAGACGATGGCCGCGAATAGCATAAGCATGACGTAAATCATAAGGTCTAAAACCTATACTACTGGTTCTAAACTTGATATAAATTTTTGCTGTTTTATTACTTAATTTTCCACCATTAAAAGGAAGTTTTATATTTTTCAAATCAAATAAATCTACCCAATGAGGATATAGTGGTGGAATACCGCAATTGCGTTCACCAGTCTTAGTACCTGCCGTTAAACTAGGATTAAGAGTAACTAAATGAAAAGTATTAGCTGGGTTAGTAAAAGCTTCTAAATCTATAGCAAATAGTTCATGAGGTCTTAAACCATAAGTTGCTAACATTCCATATGCCCATTGCCATTGTTCAGGTAAGGTAATGTTCTCCTTACTAGCATAAGGTGATAATGGCACTCCTATTTTTGTAAAACCTTGAATAATTTCGTCATCGCTAGGAATTTTCCGAATTGTAGGAGTAGGTAGGGGAGTTGCGTAAGAATTAATAATTTTAATGCCATCAAATCCACAAAACTCACAAAACTTCTTCAGTTGCCAAGTCAAATAAAATCGAGATGGTGTATTTGGTTTAGTTTTTTGCAGTGCAATTTCTAGGCTATCTTGTGAAAGAGGGCTATCTTGTGGGAGCTTTTTTAAATGCCTAATGTAATGGCTTTCCCAAGTGCGAATTCCTTGTCTATTTTGTTCGTGAGTTTTCCAAAATTCCTGCTCGTATTCTTGAATTAATTCACTAATTAATTTTGCACTTTTCCCCTCATCTAGTAGTGTTAGTTTTTGTGCTTGCTTACCCAGGAGTTCTGGTGTCCACTGAAATTGTTTAGTAATTAACAATAAATCTAATTCTCGTGCTTTAGCGATCGCTGCTTTCACACCAATATCATTGGCAACAAAACCTAATGACAAAGTGTACTGTTTATGAGGGCTACCATTTTTACCTACATCACCAGCTTTACAGGGAAAAGAACCTTGCAAACCAATAGACTTAGCACTAGTAAGCTTTAGTTTTATTTTGACTCTATCTAAACTTAAAGCAGTGTTAGCTTGCCCAACAGTGTGCTTGATTCTCAAATACTCACGCTCCATCTTTACAAATTCATCTGTGGCAGTATGCTTGGATTTCCACTGCTTCCACTTCGATGGTTCCCATTTATCAATTGGAACACCATCCCATTCGGCTTTGCGAGGATCGTAGGTACTGGATTGGTTGCCAGACATAGCAATTTTAATTATTTCTTAATTGAATGGTGTAGCATCAGCTGACTCTGATTTCAAATTGTAAGTCCTATATTGGTTGTAAGCATAGGTAAAGCTCTTTCATACTAGAGATTTTGCCAGCTTTCTAGCAAATTTATGCTGATTTGTTAATGACAAGAGCGAATTTCATAATACCAGGGGGCGAAAAATTATGAACAAAATTATCAACACCAGCACAAAATATATTTTCCCTATCATGCTAGTGGCAATATTTGCCAGTCTCAGTAGTTGTAATTCTAGTCCTAACTCTAGTAATGTTGACAGTCAAACTGCTAACACTACAACATTACCAACACCAAATAGCGAGATTCCTGCATCGGTTACACCATCTCCAATCCCTACAGCATCCATATCACCCACACCATCCCAAACTCCAACGACGTCTAGTCTCAACACTCAATCGAGCAATAAGCCACCCTTGCCTGAAGAAAGCCCTCAAAACAAAACTTCTTCTCAGAGCGCTGCTGCTACTAAAAGGGTTGACGTGACTTTATATACGAGTGATGCTCAATGCCAAGATCTGATTCCACAAAAAATTGAAGTCTCGGCAGCAGAACCTGTTACAGGTACAGTGGGTAAAATATTAGAACAACGAGATAGTGCAGACTTTAGCTTCTCCGGATATCGTGTTAACATCAAAAATGGTGTAGCCACAGTAGATTTACGAGTATCGCCTAAGTCCCAACGGCAGATAGCTTCTTTGTCTAGTTGCGAGCAGTTTGCTCTATTTGGCAGTCTCCGCAAAACTCTCACTAGTAATTCTCAATGGGGAATTAAAGAAGTTCGCTTTACTGAAAAAGGCGAGGAAATTGTGCTTTAAGAAAAAGGCAGAAGGCAGAGAGAAGTTGGAGCGGAGGCTTCCTCGGATGGTGCGAGCGGGGATAGCTGTGGTTGCTGTGCAACCACAGCGTCGGCTCTGCCGACAGCAGAAAAATCTCCGATTTTTCTGCCCCCGCCGCACCTGCATGGCAATCCAAACTTCGGAGGGGCAGGGGGCAGAAGGGTTAAACATTTTCTATGTTCCTGTTCCCTTGCCTCCACCCGTAACTTTAATTTTGCCTAACCTACTAACTTTCCTGCTTGCCGCTCTGAGAATTGAGCCACTGCTCAAGCAACTCTATCAAGATGTCGCTCATTTGCCGCTCTTGAGAAGCCGCAGCTGCCTTAAGCTGACGGTGCAATTGCTTGGGCAGATAAACAGTTGTACGGGTATAATCAGGATCGGTACTTTTAGTCGTGCGAGAACTATTTTCAGCACTTGGCTGAGGCTGATCCCTTTGTTGACGACTGCGGGCAGCATCAATTAACTCGTCAAAACGGCTACCTTTTTTCTTGCTACTCATGGTAATATCTCCTCTCCAACCTCGGCGTAACATCGCCATGCAATACGTGCGTAAGGATCTTTCACTGCATTGACTGGCACCCCTTCTAAAGCTGCCCGTTGAAATACAGCCAGTCGTCGAATTTTAGACTTAAATACAGGCAGTTGTGCCCCTTCTAAGGCTGTTTTAGCATCTTCCCCAGCTTTGTTTGGATTGGGAGGAATAATAGTCAGCAAAATTCGATAATTTGTCTTCAGTTTCTGGAGCACATCAACCATTTGCAGTGTTGCAGCTAAAGCGATCGCATCAGGAGTTGTGGGTATAACAAGTAAGTCACACCCCTTAGCAATGGTTTTTAACTCATCCGCATCAGGTCTAGCTGGGGTATCAATTACTATATGCTCGTAAAATCTCGCTAAATTCACCCCCTGCTTTTCATCTGCCACCTTAAACGGTAATCTACCTCGATTTGACCAGTCTAAAGCACTGCGGTTCAAATCTCCGTCTACTAATAGGGTGTCAGCTTTAGTTTGAAGATATGTAGCTAGGTGTAACGCAGTTGTAGACTTGCCCACCCCGCCTTTAAAAGCCGCTACTGTGATAATCATTTTTCGTAATAGCAAATAATGCCAAGATTCTACTGCAAGTGTATAGATGTTTAAATGCTTAGATGTGTTTTGTATGTTTAAATGTCTAAATGTTTAAAGTTATAAACTACTAAAACAACTAGTAGTATTAGTAGTATTCAATGCTTAAACATTTAAAAATTTGAATGTTTAAAAATCCAGATGTTTTGTTTAATAACAATAAACTTATATAGCTAGATAAATATATAAAATTTTAAAAATACAGCTATATATTTTTATAGCTAACTTTGACTTAAAAATTTTTGATAAGTACAGTACCTAAACAAAATTAATTACACATTCTCTACGCTGTTCCCTTGCCTATCATCTGGCAACTCGCGGTAAATCAAGCCACAATAGAGAGTCATGACTGCGTGGTGGGATGGGTGCCATGAAACTAGAGAAAAGAACTACGCTGCATTTTCAGGAAGGAAGTTCTGACAAAGTTTATGAAGTAGATTTGTGCCAGGTAAGTGAAGGGCGCTATGTAGTAAATTTTCGCTATGGGCGTCGTGGGAGTAACTTCAAAGAAGGAACAAAAACTACTCAGGCAGTACCTTTACAAGAAGCGCAGCGAGTATTTAACAAGCTGGTAGAGGAGAAAACAAAAAAGGGATATCGTGATGTCGCCAGCACAGAGGGTAGTGTAACGCCAGTCGATAAACCTGTTGAGAAGAAAACTGTTTTAGATGAGAATCCAAGAAAACAAGCAATACTCAAGCGCCTTGCTAACAATCAACCTAGCAAATGGAAATTAGAACGGGCGATTTGGCGTGCGGGAGAACTTAAAATTACTGAAGCCACACCTTTGCTATTAAAACTGATCGGCACTGGCGAAGCTTTGAGAGATTACTGCATTGCCTGGGCATTAGGTTGGTGTGGGGGTAAGGGTGCAATTCCTGCACTTATCAAACTATATCAAAATGCTTCCAGTCCAGAATTTGTGAGTCGTATCGCCTTTGAAGCACTCCTCAAGCTTTCAGATGCAGAAACAAAAGCTGCTTTGCAAGCAGAGATCATAGAGTTTTTGCTACCAGAATTGCAAAGGCTGGCGCGAAATGGTTCAGCAGAAGCGTTTGCAGCAGAACTCCGCACGTATCTTGAACGCAGCAACTACAAAGGTTTTGCGGTTTTAGACAAAATTTATCAAATTGATAATCAGTATGTGCGCCCTGCATTAATTGATATTTTATGCAAAGCGCCTTTCAAACCCAACTACTTCCAGCGCCTGCGTCACATTTTCAAGATGGCTGAATATCGCCATGATACCGAAGTATTTGGTATTCTTGCCTATCGCTTGGAGATAGAAAGGGCAAGCTTTTCTAGTAAAACATCCTATATTTTTCCTAATGGCGAATGGTTGATCAAGTGTAGATGGCAGTACGATACCAGAACTCATAAAGATGAAGTTGTAGAAGAACTAAAACGTTCTGAGTCAAGAATTGCTTACAGCAGGCAAACTCGTGAATATTTACTGCGGCGAGTGTGGCGTACCTTGAAACAATTAGGTGAAGAGGGAGACACTGACTATGTAAAAATGGCGGTGGGAATTCTGCTTCAGTATTCTGATGCGGATGCAGAAAAAGTTTGGGAGTCAACTTTTTATCGCTGGGAACGTTCCAACTGGACTCGTGTTGAGTTTAAACGAAATTGGGATGCATATGCTGGTTATTTAACTTTTAACCATATCCTCTACGAAAAAAGTCCCCGTTACGAGTTAAAAGTAAATTCCAAAGCGTGGCGGTGTCGGGAAGGTTATAAACCAGGCGATCCAGAACCACCAATACGAGAAGAGGCGTTTCCCGAACTTTGGGAACAACACCCACAAGCACTGCTGCAACTGCTATTAGAAAGCAAGTGTCACCCCGTTCATTGTTTTGCTGTCAAAGCCTTACGAGCGTGTCACCGCTTCTGTGCTTCTATTAATATAGATGCGATCGTAAAACTGGTTAACAAACCTTACGAAGTTACAGCGCAATTTGGTTTTGAACTGGCGCTACTTAACTACAATCCCGCCTCACCAAACAAAGAATTAATTCTTGCTTTAGTTAATTGCCTATCTGAAGGTGCTCGTACTCAAGCTTACCAATGGATAGAGCAACAACGCGAGTTCTTTTTAGAAGATAGCAACTTCATAACTACTCTAGTAGTCAGCCAAAAAAGCGATACTCGCACTTTTGCACGCAGACTGTTGGGAACTTCAATTTTAAGCAATAGTACATCTAAAATACTCATTGGGCGCATCATTGCCGAATTGATCGCATTTACACCAAAAGCTTCCCCAGAGTTAGCAAAAGAAATTTCAGAAACCCTAGTGGTATGCTTTCCACTTCAGTTACGAAGTTTAAGCTTGAGCGTAGTCAATGACCTTTTAGCACATCCCATCTTGGAAATTCAAGAATTAGGTGCTCGTATTCTCCTCAATCACGAAACAACTGCCGAAAACTTGCCGCCACAGATAATCGAATCCCTTCTGGCATCACCTCACGAATCCTTGCGAGTTCTAGGTATTAGGCTCTTTGGTCAACTGCCAGATGAGAAACTTATAGGAGAAGAGAGTGATTTGATTGTGGCTATGGCGGTGAATGTAGTTGAAGATATCCGCAATGCCATCAAACCAATTATTTGTCGATTAGGAGCATCTTACCCAGCTTTTACCGTTCAGATAGCATCTGATTTGATTGAAATTCTCCTCACACCAGAAAAACACGAAGGAGTTCACAGCTATTTGGTGCGTTTGCTACGAGAAGACTTGCAGGGATGGATGCCAAGCATTAACAAAGAAACTACTTTAAACTTACTCCAGGTACAATCTTCGGCTGTACAAGAATTAGGTGGTTTGTTGCTGGGTGCAAATTACCAAAATTGGCTGTCAGAATTTACTACTTACGAAATCGTTAAACTTGCCAGTCACGAAATTTTATCAGTGCGGGAAGCTGCACGGCAGATGTTTGGACAAATCTTAAATCGCCTGCGTACAGATCCACAAGAGATGTTAGTGGCAGTGCAGATGTTAGAGGCAAAGTGGGAAGATTCACGAGAATTTGCCTTTAAAATATTGACAACAGAGTTCAGCGATCGCGAATTTACACCAGAAGTTTTAGTCAGTATTTGTGATAGCGTTCGAGAAGAAGCACGGAGACTTGGGCGTGATTTATTAACTCGTAACTTTCAAGCAGCAGATGGAGAAGAATATCTGTTGAAATTTAGCGAACATCCATCAGCAGATATGCAGTTATTTGCTACTAATTATTTAGAAAATTATGCTGTAGATAATCCAGAAAGATTGCGGGAGTTGGCACCATTTTTCATCAGTGTATTATCTCGCGTTAATCGTGGTAGCATCGCCAAAAAGAGGATTTTTGCTTTTTTAGAAATTGAGGCACAAAAAAGCGAAGCAGCGGCAAAAGTTGTGGCAGAAATTATGATTCGACAGTCGGCAACAATGGCTATTGGAGATAAAGCAGCGGCGATACAAATTATGTTGAAAATTCACAAAACTTATCCGCAATTGGATTTACCGATTCAGGTAAAGCCAGTTTTGAATGTTAGAAATTAGTGTTCATATCACGGTACATGAAAAACTCTGTCTAGCTCTAAAAATATTCAGTTTGATGAACTATGGTCATGCTAATTGAAGCCTTTGAGTTTATACCAATCTTTTTTGAGGATGCAATTAATATAAAAAAAACAACCACAAAGAGCACAAAGAACACAAAGGAATAAATTGGTCTAATTAAGTGCAATTCTATATAGAGTTGATATTAGTTTGCTACGTATCAATAGAACAATTTAACTTTAGGAGATGGAGAATGAAAGATTATCACATTAATATTTTCTACAGTAAAGAAGATGAAGGCTACATTGCTGATATACCTGACTTGAAGTTCTGTTCTGCTTGGGGTGAAACACCAGAGGAAGCACTGCGTGAGGTAATGATTGCTAAAGCTGCTTGGTTGGAAGCTGCCAGTATTGAGGGTAAAGTTATTCCTCAGCCTAAATATCGACCAATAATTTATCAATTTGGCTAATTATAAACAAAAATACTGGTCAAAAATAATCAATAATTAATAATAAAAATTATGGAATTTAACTACACATACAAAGGAAACACATCAGTAGTAGAACAAAGCGGAAACACGCAGATGTCATTTTCCCCAGACACAAAGCGCCCGCCTACATACTTTATTGGCGAACTGCAACAAAACGTAGCATTTCGTGAAGCTATCAGCGCCTTACATGATGTTGTCATTTCCGATTTACGATTTAAACCCAAAGATAAAACAGCTTACAAAGAATGGCGTACCAAGCAAGAAGAAATTAACTGGGATTTAGTGATGGCAATGCGACAGGATGTCACTACTAAAATTAAGGCACTGCAAGCAGAATTAAATCAATTAAATCAGCGCAGTTATAAACGTTTGAGTCCTTATTATCAAGCCAGAGAAGAATTTCGCCGTTTTGTTTGGCAAAAACAACTAGACTTTTACTTTGTATTTGATCCAGTCATTACAGTTCATCCTGATGAAGTATTTTTTGAGTGTTTCAGTGTAGATGAATCAACTTACGGACGTCTGGGAGCAAGTTACGAAGTATTCAAAAATATTAGTGAATTTGCCTGCGGTACTACAAATGTAGATTACTCAGCAGCGCTTTATGACGAGTTTCAAAAAATCCGCAGTTATAAGACGACTCAATTGCAAGTCGATCCTTCAGGTTTTGAAGTTAAAACTACTAACGAAGCAGCTTATAAAGAAGTAAAAATTGATTTACCGGATAGCTGGGTAAGGGGATTTTTACAAGTAAGTTCGGCAATGTGTTTACCCGCAACCCGGTTTGATTTACATCCGATGGATATTCACAATATATGTTTCGTACTGCGTCGCCACAAAGAGAAAAAAGGGCCGCGCAGTATGCGCTATCATCTCAAACCAGGTGAACCTGTGCGGGTGGTGTTTGAACCATGGGACATTGAAGTAGTTTGTCCGCGATCGCTCTACACTGGTTGCCAAGAACAAACCATTCGCGTTTGGGGGCGTCGCCGCCTCCACATTCTCGAACGTCTCATCGCCGTTGCCAAAAAGTTTACCGTTCACCTGCTAGGTACGGGTATGCCTTCCTTCTATGTCGCCGATTTAGGTGATATGTCTTTCACCCTTGGTTTATCGGGATGGACTGCCAATGATTGGGCTGGTGCTGGTAACTTTGACTTAATGGCACCCCGTGCCGATGTCGATGAATGGACGCAGAAAATTATTTTTGATGGGCTGCGGGAGAATTGGGTAGAAACTGCGGATAGTTTGTCACAGCGCTTGAATTTGAGCCGCACGGCAGTACTGGGGGCTTTAAGTGCTTATACACAAGCAGGGCGTGTGATTTATGACTTAAATAAAGAAGTGTATCGGGTGCGAGAACTCAGCCGCGAACCGCTACCGATGGAGAGATTGCGCTTTGCCAACGAACGAGAAAAAAGTGCAACCAGGTTTTTGAGTCAAAATGCGGTACAGGTAACAGCAGTCAGCGAGAAAGATAGTGCCTTAACCGTGCAAGGTAGCATTCAAGACAAAGCAAAAACCTACAACCCTGCTTTGACGATTGATAGAGACGAGCGTATAATCAACGCAGAATGTACTTGCAATTGGCATCAGCAAAATAAGCTGTACAAAGGTCCTTGCGAGCATATTCTGGCACTGCGAATGCAGCACGCCCGTCAGTATAGATAATCACGTGCTTTTAGTTGGTAAATAACCTTGCAATTCGGACGGTGCGATCGCCGTCCTTGCGTTCAGTCTCACCGCGCATCACTAGCCCGCTCTTGACTGTGCGGTCTTACGGGTACTGTAGGTGTTCCGGTTTAACTTCCGTGAAGTGAACGATCCTACAGTACCCGTGCCCGCTTGAGTTGAGCGATCTAGTCCTGAGGGATTTACGAAGGGTAACCAACACTTCAAAGTGCGTGATTTTTATTACCAATTCTCTATACTTAAGTAATTACCACCAAGCCGGACTGTCGATTGTCATTAATATAGCAGTTGCCAGGTAGCATAGAACATTAACTGATGATACAATCCGGACACCACAAGAATTTCAAAGCTGTTACACCAATTCTCTATGAACTTGCACTTAATGAGTACCAACTTCTTCCTTTGTGTACTTTGTGTCCTTTGTGGTTAGTTTTTTAATATTCAGTGCATTTTTCAAGAGAATTGATATTAATAACTCTCTACTATATTTCTCCCCGTCCCCGCGTCAACCTCAACTAAGAGTATTCAATCAGACTCAACATAACATCCCATGTTCTTGTATCTCTCTAAGTTGCTGCCACTATTTTTTTATCCACTGGGGCTAGCTTGTCTGTGTTTGCTGGTAGCACTATTCATGTTGTGGAAACGTCCCCGAATAGCTGCGGTTGCGATTGGGCTGGCGCTAACTTTTTTGTTACTTAGCAGTAATGTCTGGATAGCAGGCTTACTAGTGCGATCGCTAGAGTGGCAATACCTTCCACTTGCGGAAATACCAAACGCAGAAGCGATTGTCGTGCTGGGGGGAGCAACAAAATCGGCTCTGCCGCCACGACCTGGTGTAGACTTAAACGATCGCGGCGATCGCGTAATTTATGCCGCTCAACTTTATCGACAACAGAAAGCACCTGTTATTATTCTCAGTGGTGGTCGCATCGATTGGCAAGACACTATCAACGCATCAGAATCACAGGATATGGCTGCAATCCTCACATCAATTGGCATACCCCCAGCAGCAATCATTGAAGAATCAGAATCTCTGAACACTTATCAAAATGCAGTCAATGTCCGAAAAATACTTGAATCTCGTGGTATTCGCCGCATCTTGCTGGTAACCTCAGCAATGCATATGCCGCGCTCAATTCTCATCTTTAAACGTCAGGGGATTGACGCTATTCCAGCACCCACAGACTATACAATTACTTATAAAGAATTTGCAGGACTCGCTAGCACTCCCAAAGCCGCACTCCTGAACTTACTACCAGATAGTAATAACCTGCAAAATTTTACTGCTGCTCTTAAAGAATATGTTGGTATTTTTGTTTATCGCTTGCGGGGCTGGCTATAAACAATAGTTGTAATAATAGATGAGGAGTTGGACTGTGACTCCTGAATTTGTTCTTCCTAACCTGCGACTTGGTTATGTCAAAAGACTTACCACTTATTATCCCTTCGCCTCAACCCCAAGTTGAAGAAAGTTTTGCCGCCTACCAAACCACTCACCAATTTTATCACGAAGTTCAAGTGCGCTCGGAGCATCAACAATTTTGTGAATGGTACCACACAACAGCAGAACGACATCGTCAAGAGCTAAAAAAGATGCGCGGCGAATTTAATATTATGCAGTTTTTTCGCCGCCAATGAGGTATTTAAATGATTTCTAGCTCATTTTCACGGAAGTGGGCTTTAAATTTTTTACTAAACTGAACCAGAACTGGCAAATTTGCACTGACTGGTCTACCATGCCATTGAGTAACAATATCCACCACTTCCCCCTCTGTGCCTTTGAGGTCAAAAGCATTACCGCGATGCTCAGGATGATGGTAAACTACTACGGATTCTTTAACGCGGACGCGATCGCCTTTTTTCATAACTACATTTACACCTAGCTTCTGCTTTTCCACAAGTGTCTCCACAGCCATCCCTCACTGAACCTGCTTCATAAAAAAATAGACTGCTTGCAAAAGTCACTGTTGGCTTTTAGGTGTGTATCAGGGCATCGTTGTAATGCCTCTGCACCTGCCAGACAAACAAAGCCTGCCCGTGCAGGCTTTGATATTCCTTGTTCCTCTAATCTTCACCTGTTATTTTTTAGTCAATCAAGACGAAACAGGTGAAGTAATCTCAAAGTCGCCCAGTACTTTGGCAAGATGTCTAACTTTCTTATCTTCACTCTAGTTGTTCCCTTGGTCAACTCTTTCGCCAACTCTCCCAATACAGAGCCAAGCAAATTAGCTAGCAAAAAGAGGAAATCCATTAAGCTGAGGATGTAGATGAAATTATTTTATGGGATTTATTATGAAATAAATTGCATTGCCTGTATCAATAATCAACACTCATTACCTTTCTTCACATTTCAAACCTAAAACTATTCTCACTCTGTTTTATGTACCAGTCTGCGATTACAGTTACCGTCAAATTGTTCGCTGCCTATCAAGAGGCTTATCAAGTGCCGGAACTAGTATTGGAATTACCGCCAGAATCACCAGTTGCCGCAGTACGCGATCGCCTGATTGCCGAACATCCCGAACTCAACCAATGGCGGGATCTAACCCGTTTTGGGATTAATTTGACATTTGTCGAAGCAGATACAATCTTACATGACGGTGATGAGGTGGTATTAATTCCCCCTGTTAGTGGTGGCTAGTCACTTCAAACAAAAAAGCCCCCATAACTTGAGAGCTTCAATTCGGGATATAGATTCGTCATGTAGTAGTAACTAATAAATTTTTACAACAGTTTTATGGCAAAAGTTTGTCACTGGTATGTTGGTGTTGTGACTATGAAAAAGCAAATACCTACTCCTATCAATCACTAGGTATGTAAACTCAATAACTGCATAGCCGTAGTTAGATTATTCTGATGTCAGCGAAAGCCATGCCTAAAATTAGCTTGCTCTTTTCAAGCTTGCACAATTACTTTATACCCTGCGGGTAGACGCCCTCTGGGCGTCTACAGAATTCACAATACTCGTCGTGGGGGATACTTTTGCTTACCCACTTCATGTCTTGTGACCTGCCACTAATTGTAGACAAAGAAAGAAGGATTCATAATTAAGAATATTCTGGCTTCTGACTTCTGACTTCTGTTTAATAAACACTCTTCAATTTTCAAAACAAGAATTTTTGAACTTCTTTTTTTCTCTACAAATCAGCTTAATCACTTCTAGTTTACAGGTAATTATAAATAAAAACTCATATTATCGACCGGAAAAGGGGAGTTATTAGCTTGCATTTTCAAACGTTCCCATGTAAAATATCTGAAAATATTAAATAACTAAATATCGACCGACATTTTGTAGATGCTGGAGTAAATTGAATGAATTCGTGGCAGCGTGTTGTAACAGAATCGAAACAAAGTCTTTTGCAAATCACCAATAGAGTGAGGGTAAATTCAGTCAAAGGATTTCTATCGCTTGTTTTGGTGGGCATGAGCTTGAGTTTAGCGATCGCTGCTTGTAGTGGCAATAGCAGTAATTCTGCCACTGATAATCCCTCAGCTAATAAAAAGCGAGACGTTGAAGTCACCCTAGTTTCGTTTGCTGTGACAAGATCTGCTCACGATGCCATTATTCCTAAATTTGCCCAGAAATGGAAGCAAGAGCACAATCAAAACGTTAGATTCAATCAAGCCTATGGAGGATCTGGTTCGCAAACTCGTGCTGTGATAGATGGTTTAGAAGCAGATATAGTTCACTTGGCACTTGCTCTAGACACCAAAAAAATTGAAAAAGCAGGGTTAATTGAGCCTGGATGGGAAAAAGAAGTGCCTAACAATGCCGTTGTTTCTAGATCTGTTGCTGCCTTAATTACTCGCCCAGGTAATCCAAAAGGTATCAAGACTTGGACAGACTTAGCAAAACCAGACATTAAAGTTATTACCGCCGATCCCAAAACATCAGGTGTTGCTCGTTGGAACTTCTTAGCTCTGTGGAATTCAGCGATTAAGCCTGGAGGAGGAGAAGATAAAGCCCTTGACTTTGTTACTACAGTATACAGTAACGTACCAATTCTAACAAAGGATGCCCGCGAAGCTACTGACGCTTTTGCTAAACAGGGCCAGGGAGATGTTCTAATTAACTATGAAAACGAAGTGATTTTGGCACAACAAAAAGGTGGGAAAGTCAATTATGTAGTTCCTGATGTCAATATCTCCATCGACAACCCGATCGCAGTGGTAGATAAGAACGTTGACAAGCACGGAAATCGTGAGGTGGCAGAAGCTTTTGTTGAATACCTCTTCACTCCAGAAGCGCAGCAAGAATTTGCTAAAGCCGGATTCCGGCCTGTGGAAGTAGTAGCACAAAACAAAGAAGTACTCAAGGAAGTTGCCGATAGATACCCCAAGGTGAACAATTTGGGAACAGTTCAAGATTACGGCGGATGGGATAAAGTTCAAAAACAATTCTTTGAAGATGGAGCAGTTTTTGATCAAATTCAATCTAAAATCAGGCGTTGATTGGTTAGTAGTTAGTAGGGGCGGGTTTTGTTGATTATCCTTGGGTTAAAACCGACAATTTATCTTCTAAACCCGCACGGCAGTCGCTACAACGCGGGAAACCCGACGCCAGTTGACGCCACTTGCTTTATGCCGGGGAACCCGTCCACCGCAGTGGCTCCTTTATGCCGGGAAACCCGTCCACCGCACTGGCTCCGCAACGCGCTGCCTCCCGTACAGTAGTTAGTTGTTCTCCCTGTTCCCTGTTCCCCTCTTCCTAAAATATGGCTGTATCATCTTCATCACCATCTCGACAAATAACTCCAAGAAAAACTCCACCCTGGAAAACATTTTTGCAGCGACTGTTCGACATACCTTGGACGTGGCGAATTACCTTGGGATACTTAACAGTGATGTTAATTCTCCCGATCGCAGCTATGTTCTTGAAAGCTGCAACTAAACCTCCGGCGGAGTTTTGGCAGATTGCCACTAGTCCAGTTGCTCTTGCTACATATGATGTGACTTTTACTACATCATTTGCTGCGGCTTTACTCAACGGAGTCTTTGGCACTTTAATTGCTTGGGTATTAGTGCGTTACGACTTTCCCCTCAAAAGATTGTTTGATGCCACCGTAGATTTACCTTTTGCACTACCAACAGCTGTAGCAGGTTTAACACTCGCTACAGTTTACAGCGATAATGGTTGGATTGGTTCGCTGCTTGCACCATTTGGCATCAAGGTATCTTTTACCCGTTTAGGGGTAGCAGTAGCAATGATTTTCATCTCATTGCCTTTTGTGGTGCGAACTGTACAACCCGTACTTCAAGAAATGGAAAAAGAAATAGAAGAAGCTGCCTGGTCTTTGGGTGCGTCTCAATGGCAGACTTTTTGGAAAGTGATTTTACCGCCATTATTTCCTACAATTTTGACAGGTGTAGCCTTGGGATTCTCCCGCGCGGTTGGGGAGTATGGTTCGACGGTGATTATCGCTTCCAACACACCTTTTAAAGACTTGATCGCACCTGTACTGATTTTCCAGCGCTTAGAGCAGTATGACTATTCTGGAGCCACAGTAATTGGCATAGTACTACTGGCGATTTCTTTGGTGATGTTGTTAGGAATTAATTTCTTACAAAATTGGGCAAGAAGATATGACACTAAATGACGAAGCCTCCTTTCCCCAACCTCAATTTCATACAACTACAGGCAAACCAAACAATCAAAAACCAGCCAAGGCAAAGAGTTTTATTCCTGTAATTTTAACTGGGGTAGCGCTGGCATATTTAGCATTAGTGCTATATATCCCTGCTCTCAACGTCTTTTTTCAAGCTTTTAAAAATGGAATTGGGCCATTTCTTTCTAACCTCACCGACTCAAATTTTTTGAGTGCAGCGAAACTAACGCTCTTGCTGGCTTTGATTGCTGTACCCTTGAATACAGTATTTGGTTTGTGTGCAGCTTGGGCGATCGCTCGTCACAATTTTCCTGGGCGAACTTTGCTTTTAAGTATCATTGACTTACCTTTTTCTATTTCACCCGTCGTTGCTGGATTAATGCTTGTACTGCTTTACGGGCGAAATGGCTGGTTTGGGGAATGGCTGCAAGCGCATGATATCAAAATTATTTTTGCCTTTCCTGGGATGGTTCTGGCTACAGCGTTTGTGAGTATGCCCTTTGTCGCCCGTGAAGTTATTCCGGTGTTAGAGGAGTTAGGAAACGATCAAGAAGAAGCAGCCGAAACTCTGGGTGCAAATGGTTGGCAGGTATTTTGGCGCGTCACCTTACCGAATATCCGTTGGGGTTTGCTCTATGGCTTACTTTTAACTAATGCCAGAGCAATGGGCGAATTTGGTGCGGTTTCGGTAGTCTCTGGAAACATAGCTGGTAAAACTCAGAGTTTACCTTTGTTTGTGGAGGATGCTTACAAACAATATGAAACGGAAGCAGCTTATTCAGCCGCCGTACTATTAGCGTTGCTAGCTGTAGTGACTTTGGTGTTGAAGGAGATTTTGGAACGGAAAACAGGCGCTAAATCAAAAGCAGAATAGTAATTTAAGGAGTTGGTTCGGATATGGCTATTAATAATCAGCTCACTCATAAGCGAATTCGCATTAGAATTCCGAGAGACTATCATCAAGAACCTGTGATTTCTCGCCTAGTATCCGACTTTGGTTTGACTGTTAACATTGCAGCTGCCATTCTCGGTGCTAATGCTGTTGGTGATGGTTGGTTTGATCTGGATTTACAAGGAACCAATCAACAAATTCAGAATGGGCTAACTTATCTTAAAGACTTGGAATTGGAAATTTGGGATGGAACCAACGTGGGTATTTGGTAAAGCTGGTTATAAGTCATATTAAGTCCGTCTAATTAGTTATCATAAACACTCATGAAAACTCTCTGCGCCTCTGCGCGACGCCAGTTGCTACAACGCGCTTAACCCGCAAGGGCGCACTGGCTCCTCTGCGTGAGATGTAATCATAAGTGTTTTGTCGGACATGATATCAACTGTAATTATTCAGTCGATACTATGACTAACTTTAAATCTGCGAAAATAGCTCCAATCCATATCCGCATTCGAGTGCCCCAGCACTACTACAGACAACCAGTAATTTCTCGATTGATATCTCGCTACAACTTAACAGTCAATATCAAAGCAGCATCTCTGGCAGCAGGTGAAAAACATTGTGGCTGGTTTGACTTAGAACTCCAAGGTAAGCCAGAACAAGTAGTAAATAGCCTTTCTTACCTGCAAGGATTAGGTGTGGATTTGATGCAAGTAGCGATCGCGGGTAGCATACAGCCAAATCAAGACTCATACTCTTTCCCAATTTCAGACAGCAATCTCGCCACGGGTGAACCTACAGCAATCACAAGCGAATGGGGAACCCAAATCTACCCCCAAATTTCCAACAATCAAACCAATCGACTGCGTTTGCAACTGTGCATCTCGAAAAACCACTACCACAAACCTGTAATTTCTGAGTTAGTTTCTAGCTATGGAGTCACAGTAAATATTACGGGTGCGCTATTAAAACCAGATGTTCAAGATGATGGTTGGTTTGATATAGAACTGTGGGGTAGATCGGAGCAACTTTTTTCTAGCTGGAGTTACCTACAAAATTTTTTATAAATAGCCCGGAGGCAAAGCCTCGAAATCCTCGTTACCAGGTTCAACCTGGTAACGAGAACTAGAGCCTCTGGCTCTCTTATTTTACAAATTTATTTTTGAAATAACAGCATTAAATATTAGTAAACTCACACAAAAACTAGAATGTCTTTATTACCATCCACCGCAGAAATAAACAATAAAACTCAAATTCGTCTGCGCTTGAACATTCCAACAACCTACCAGCACCAACCTGTGATTTCTCAACTCATTTCCAGACATAATTTGGTTGTCAATATTACAGGGGCAAATTTGGGGAAAAATACAGGCGGCGAGGGATGTTTTGACATTGAACTCAAGGGAGAATTATCACAAATTTCTCTTGCTCTAATTTACTTAGAATCTCTCAATATCAAAATTATAGGAAAACCAAATACCGATGGAGATAGCTGGTATTGTTAGTAGTTATTAGTTAGTGGTTGTCTCTAAATAAATGTGAGTAGAAAAAAATCAGGCGATAACCTCATCTACAAACAGCCTCTTACAAAGCTTTGAATGTGTTTAAAAACTTCTTCTATCTCTGCGATTAATTCACTAGTGCCTCTACGCTCTTGCTTGTAAGCTAATTGTTCTAACTTATCAGCAGCTAGAGATATCGTTGTAGCTCCTATATTAGCACTAGCACCTTTAATATGATGAGCTTCTTGAATCAATTGCTGAAACTTACTAGCAGCGATCGCCACTTTAATTAACTCTAAACGAGGTTCAATATCTTCAACCAATAATTGTAATAATTCCATTTCAAAATCAGCATCATTTTCTGAAATTTGATGCAAGTGTTTCCAATCAATTGGGAGATTTTCTATTGTAGAAACTGTATTTCCTAAAGTAATTACCTCTCGTTGTGCTTGTAAAAACTGGCTCCAATGTTCTAATACTGTCACTAAATTTTCTTTCATAACAGGCTTACTTAAATAGTCGTTCATTCCTGCATCTAAACACATTTGTCTATCTTCTTTCATTGCATTAGCAGTCATTGCAATCACGACAGGACGACGATGATTAGCAAAGAAGTTCTCTTGCCGACGATGAATTTCTTTTGTAGTTTCCAAACCATCGAGAACTGGCATTTGACAATCCATCAAAATTAAATCGTAAGGAATTATTTCTAATAGTTGCAAAACTTCTTGCCCATTAGCAGCGACATCAGCATGGTAACCAAGACTTTGAAGTTGCTTCAAGGCTACTTTTTGATTAACTAAATTATCTTCAGCTAGTAATATTCTTAATTTATGAGAGCCAGTTACAAGCCGATCGGGTTTTGTGTCTACATTTTTCATTTCTAAATCCTGACTCATAACTTTTAACTCCTCTTGTAGCAGTTCATCTTTAGTTCCTAAAACATTCATAATGGTATCGAGGAGTCGAGATGCCTTAACAGGTTTAACTAAATAAGCAGCAAATCCTATTTTCAACGCTTGATGTACTTCTTCTCGTTGATTAGTAGAAGTGAGCATAATTAAAGGTGTTTGGGCAATAGCAAAATTAGCCTTAATTTGTTCTCCCAATTCCAAACCATCTGTTTGGGGCATCTGCATATCAATTAAGACGACATCATAAGGCTTGTTTTGCTGACAAGCTGCCATCATAATGCTCAAGGCAGTTTCAGCACTATGAGCTTGATCTATCTGCATTCCCCAACGGATAGCTTGATGGTAAATAATCTTGCCATTAGTCGCATTGTCATCAACCACCAAAAGGCGGCGATCGCTCAGTATTCCACACTCATCTATCCTAGTAAAAAACTGGAGTTGCTTGGCAAAAGGAATCTCAAACCAAAACTTAGAGCCTTCGCCTAACTGACTCTCTACCCCAACTTCTCCCCCCATCAAAGTTACTAATTGTTTGCAGATAGCTAATCCTAAACCAGTGCCACCATACTTACGAGTAGTAGAAGCATCCACCTGGGTAAATGGAGTAAACAGTTTACGTTGATCTTCGGTGATGATACCAAGTCCAGTATCTGTAACAGTAAAGTAAATATTGGCTGTAGTGGCAGTTTGCGATCGCAATTCTACTTGCACTACTACCTCTCCTGTACTGGTGAATTTAATAGCATTACCAATTAAATTCATTAAAATTTGTCGCAGGCGGCTAGCATCTCCTTGCAGGTGGGTGGGGACATTAGGATAAACCAAAGCTGCAATTTCTAAGCCTTTTTTATGAGCTTGGGGAGCTAATAAATCTAATACCTCTTCTACACAGATAGATAAATCAAAATTGAGAGTTTCTAAAGCCATTTCCCCAGATTCAAGTTTAGATAAATCCAAAATTTCGTTAATCAGACTTAAAAGAGCATCACCGCTAATGCGAATTGTCTTCATAAAGTCCCGCTGTTCCTCATTGAGGGGAGTTTCTAACATCAAGCCAGTCATCCCTAAGACAGCATTCATGGGAGTACGAATTTCATGACTCATATTAGCTAAAAAAGCACTTTTGGCTTGAGACGCTAACTCTGCTTGACGGCGGGCAAGTTCTAGTTCTTGTCGTTGCAAAATTTCTGCTTCTAGCAATTTGGCTTGAGCTAAAGCAATACCTATTTGATTTGCTAACGCTCGAAAAAGTTCTATTTCCCAGTTAATCCACTGGCGTGGTTGGTTGCATTGATGAGCAATTAACAATCCCCAGAGTTCATCTTTAAGAATCAGGGGAACAACAAGATTAGCTTTGACAGCAAATTTTTGTAGTAATTCGACATGACAAGCTTGTATATTAGCCTGCTCAATGTTTGCGATCGTACTAACTTGCCCCTCGCGGTATTTCTGAAGATAACTCTGTGCAAAACAAGGGTCAATAATTTTTTCTCCCTTAATCTTGGGAAAGCCAGGAATTAGGGCTTCTTGAACAGCAGTTACAGAACCATCTAATTCTAGGCGTAAAATTAATACCCGATCTGCTTGAAGTAGCTTTTGTACCTCTTTAACACTAGTTTCGAGAATTTCTTCGATTTGTAAAGACTCACGAATTTTTAGTGTTACATCAGCTAATAATTGCGATCGCCAGTTTTGGCGTTGCAGTTCTTCTTCTGATTGCTTACGTTGAATAAACTGCCCCACTTGTTGGCCTATGGAATTCATGATTTTTGCCAAATCTTGGTCGTATTGCTGGATTTTTTGGCTAAAACAAGTAATCACACCCAGAATTTTCTGCCCGTTACGAAGCGGAAAACCAAAAGCGCCATGCAGCCCAACTTCTGCCGCAACCCTGCTGCGCAAAAAGCTGACATCGTTAGCAACATCAACCAGCCAAATAGGTTCATTACTGCTCCAAACTCTACCAGGCAATCCCATCTCTGGCGCAAATGTTATTTTCTGACTCAATGTTTTGAACTCTTCTACATCCAAACATGGTTGATGCCACAGTTGAGAAAAACTTAGTATATCTGTCTGCTGATTTACCAGCCACATTTCACTAACATCCCATCCCAAGCTCTCACAAATTGCTTGCAGAATTTGGGGAGTAGCTTCGGCGACTGTAGTAGACTCTGCTAAAATGCGGGTGATTACGTATTGCGCAGTTAAATGTTGTTCTGCACGCTTGCGCTCTGTAATATCAATGCCTGTACCAATAATATATTCTACTGAACCTTCGTAGTCTTGAAGAACCGTATTTGACCAGGAAATTAACCGCAGACTACTATCTTTAGTTCTCCAATAGTTTTCATAGTTGTGAGAGTTTAAAGTAATGTTACCTGCTCTTAACTGCTCAAAAACTGCTTTGACTGGCTCCACTTCTTCAGGAACTAAAAACAAATTCCAAAAATATCTATCCCTGACTTCATCGAATGAGTAACCAGTAATTTGCTCACAAGCTTGATTAAAGCGAACAATTTGTCCTTGTGGATTCAGAACTATTACTAAAGCGCTAACGGTATCTAGCACTGCTGAGATAAAATTACGCTCCTCATGAAGTGTATCTTCTACAGTCTTTCGCTGAGTGAATTCACGATAAATTAAATAGTAAATTACAGCTAGAATGATGAAACTTGAGCAGATAGCGATCGCTACGATCAAAATAGTATTATTTGCATTAGCTTTGACAATCTGTAATTGCTGTTGCAGTCGCTCTCTTTGCTTTTGTTCCACATCATAAATTACCTTGCGGATATCATCCATAAGGTTCTTTCCCCGATTTGTCAGGATTACTTGCAATGCTGCATCAAATCCTTTGTGCTGACGTAACTCAATAGTTTCCTTGAGTTCACTAAGTTTAGCAGCTAATAGAGGTTTGAGTACATCTATATGTTGTTGTTGAGATTTATCAGCTGTTAAATTTCTCAGATTTTTAAGGTCTTGCTCCACTTCTGCAAGTGCTGCCTGATACGGTTTAAGATAAAGTTCTTGTCCAGTCAAAATGTAACCACGTTGTCCAGTTTCAGCATCTTTTATATGTGATAACAGTGCTTCTAAAGAATTGATTGTCTCTTGAGTTTTTTTAACTTGATTACTGCTATTAATTAAAACTATTGTACTGTGATAAGAAACTAAGCCAATTATTAACAAAATTAACGATGCTAATCCAAAGCCACCAGCAACCCTTTTAAAAAAATGCTTGCGTATCTTTTCTACCTGTTTGCGTCGATTAGTTACGAGTACCAAATTTGCTAAATTGCGCCGCAATTCCATTTGTTTAATAACTTGGCGACCTAGAATTTTTAAGGCATCAACCTGCTCAGAAGTCAGGTTTCTAGGTACGTAGTCAATAACGCAAAGTGTTCCTAAAGCATAGCCTTCAGGGTTAGTTAGGGGTACACCAGCATAAAAGCAAATATTAGGATCGGAGGTAACTAATGGATTTGTCGCAAACCTTTCGTCAGCTGTAGCATCAGGTACAGTAAAAACGTCAGATTGGAGAATAGCATGGGCGCAAAACGCCACGTCTCTGGGTGTTTCTAGCGCATCCAGCCCGACTTTTGACTTGAACCATTGACGATTTTGATCAACTAAACTGACTAAAGCAATAGGAGTTCCACAAATATACGATGCTAAACGTGTGAGATCATCAAATGCTGCTTCAGATGGAGTATCTAGGACTTTATACTCTAAAAGTGCCTCAATTCTCTGTGCTTCATTATTAGGTAATGGTACTGTCATCTTTAAGCTTTATCTATCAAAAAAGTAATTTTAATTAGCCCGTAAACACATTTACGGGTATATTTTTATATTTTTAAATTTTTACTTTTTAACTTAATCTTAATAAGTTTTACTCATAAATAAACAGTAGCAATTTTCTGATACCTGCTCATAACTTAATTTGTCAGCTAATATTGACATGATTTTTAAACCACGTCCACGCTCCTGATGATTCTCCTCAAATTCAGCTATTTCTTGCAATTTTTGTTCTATATTGAAAGGTTCACCTTGAGAAAATATACGTATTTCTATAAATTTGTCAGAACGAAAAGCTTCTATATTAATAGGGGTTTCTTCTGATAAAGTTTTGTGGGCGTGTTCCACAATATTAGTAAAACCTTCAATGAGTATAGTTTGACATTTCCACCAAATTTCTTGTCTAGCTATGGGTGGCTGATTGATTTGCTCAAACCAAGATAGAACATCAGGCAAATTTGTAATGTCTGTAGTGATTTTCAAAGAAATTTGCTTATCCATTTGCTTAAAAATCAAAAATTTAGTTTTATTATATTTCAAAATTATCTATTTAATTTACGTATTTTTACTATACATTTGCCAGTAAATTATATGTAATTTGAAATTAATAGATTATTGAATTATCAGTCTTTAATACTTCTTGTATGGTAAAAATTTTAGTTATTGATGATGACCCAATTGTACGAGCAGCATTACATAGAACACTTCAAAAACAGGGTTATGAAACTGCTGTTGCTAGTAATGGAGAGGAAGGAATTGCAAAAGCACGATCACTACGTCCAGCTTTAATTATCTGTGATTGGATTATGTCACAATTGGATGGATTAGAAGTATGTCGCCAAATTAAGGCAGATCCAGAGCTAGCTACTACTTTTTTTATTCTGCTGACTGCTAAAGGTGCGGCTCCAGGTGAAGAGGAAGACAGAGTGAAAGGGCTGGATGCAGGAGCAGATGAGTTTGTTTCTAAGCCAATAGAAATGGGTGAATTAAAAGCACGAGTAAGAGCAGGATTAAGGTTATATCAACTAAATCAAGATTTACAAAGCCAAAAACAAGCTTTAGAAATACTCAACCAGAACTTGCAAACCCAAAAGCAAATTTTAGAAGCAGAATTGGCTGAGGCGGCTGATTATGTGCGATCGCTTCTACCTTCACCACTTACAGGAACAGTAACTACAGAAGCACTGTTTGTTCCCTCAGCACAGTTAGGGGGTGATTGCTTCGATTACTACTGGCTTGATGACGAGCATTTAGCAATTTATTTGTTAGATGTATCAGGGCATGGGGTGGGTGCTGCCTTATTATCTGTATCTGTATTGAATATTTTGCGATCGCAATCCCTAACCAACACTAACTTTTACCAACCTAGTGAAGTTCTCAAAGCACTTAATCATGCCTTTCAAATGAAAAACCACGGTGATAAATACTTTACAATCTGGTATGGAGTTTATCACCGCCTCAAACGTAAACTTGTTTACGCTAGTGCCGGACATCCTCCAGCTTTACTTCTATCTAGTAAATCTACAACCAACTTTCAAGTTAAACAACTAAGCTCTTTAGATTTGCCAATAGGCTTTTTACCTGACATTCACTTTGAGGATGCTGTATTTGATATTGAAAAAGATAGCACTCTCTACATCTTTAGCGATGGAGCTTACGAAATTAATCAGCCAGATGGTAAAATTTGGGGAGTTGATGCTTTGATTAATTTACTAATCAAATATACCAATGTCAATAACTGCCATCTCAAACAAGTTTTAGAACATATTATGGTATTAAGCCAACAACACAATCTAAAAGATGATTTTTCTTTGCTAAAATTTTCCTTTAATTAATCAAGTTATTCTTTTGCAGTCAAATACTGACGATTGAAGTCATCTTGATCTACAAAATTTTGAAAAATTCTATCCATTTTAGTAAGCTCAAATAACATTCTCACTTGGTCATTAATAGAACAAACAAAAAGTTTAGCATTAGCATTGCGTACTACTTGCATTGCCGACACTAAAGAACCTAAACCTGAACTGTTAACGAAGTTAACTTCTTTCATATCAATTAATAAAATATTAGTTCCATCAGCTAGAATGTCGTTAATTTCACGACGCAATTCATTACCTCTCACTCCATCTAATATCCCAGATAATTTAATTGTTCTAACATTTGAATTCATAGGTTATTTACCTTGTTAATGTGTCAAATTATATACTTTATATTTTGGCATCTGTAAAATGAAACGGCAAGTTATCTAAATAGAATTTAGGAGTCAGAAGCCAGAATAATCGTAAGGTGGGCACTTTCCACAATGTAAAACTAAGGATTTGAGGAAAGTTACGCAGTGCCCACCCTACAAAAATTACTTGACCAAATTTTCCTTGCCAACCAATTTGCAAAGGAATATTAGTAACTAATTCCACATCTCTTTGCTCAAACAATTCTAAACCTGATTTAACAAATAATTTATTGCCATTCCGCAATCTAAACTGAAATGTTGGTTCTATAAATAAATTATGTTGACCAAAATTATCTGTATCATTGCGAAAGTCTGTTTGAATATTTTCCAATACTGCAAATGGCTTGCTTGATTCGGTGTCAGTTGACGGTGGAGTGAAATTATTAGGTATTTTTGGTGGTGCTGGCGGGATTGGTGGAGGTAATTGCAGACCTGGATTTAAATTTTCTGGTGCAGCAATTAAAAAAGATTTTTGCTCTAATTGATGTAAAATTATTGTTGAATTACTATTATATCGATTTAAACATAAAGGATTCGGTTTCAAATCCTTAACAGAAGTCTTCTGTTCTAGTAATTTTGATAATAGCTTCCAGTTTTCAGATATTGAAGTAGCTTGTGAATTAGTTTCTAATAATATCCAAATACCAAAACTCCAGATGAGTATTAATTGTATACTTAAGCTTTTTAAAAAAGTCTTAGTATACTTCCATTTAGATTTTGATTTACAATAAGAATTATTTTTCATTATTAAACACTAAACTTCTTAGTAGAGACAAAAAATCTAGTCAGTAGTTTATTAGCTCCTGACTAGATTTTTACTTGGCGTTATTATGCCCAATATTTCTACTGAGATCTTGCACCATTCTCAATAACCGTAGGGTGGGCAATGTCACAAGGTAAAAATAAGGGTTCGAGTCAACCAATAGCATTGCCCACTCTACAAAAATCGCAAGGGGGAAACTGATGCAAGATGAGAGTCTATGCAAATATATTTGGAAACCAGATTTTAACCAGGGACAGATTCTCGGTGCGGTCTTGGTTACTGGAAAAGTATATGATTTATACTATTTCACGTTAATTACGATACACATGAATTTTGCCCAGACGTGATATATCGCGTCTGGGCACAGTCTGTATTTGTATCAGATTTTTTGTGAAATAGTATTACACAGTGATGATTCGTTTAATATTGAAACGACTGGCAAAGTCTGATTCGGTCACTTCATAATCATTTACAAACAGCCTCTAATTAACCGCTATCGATCCAACTAAATTTCATAATGCCAAATCTGTTCTTCTTTCAGCACAATTCTATGCAAAGGTAAACGGTCTATCAATCCTCGCTCCTCTAGATTTGTCAAAATACGGGTAATAGTAACACGAGTTGAATTCAGCATTTCTGCAATATCTTGATGTGTAAGCCGCAAATCGATTAAATGCCCATTTTCGACTTCACGACCAAATTTTTTAGCTAGCCAACCTAGTAGTTTAATCAGCATAATTTCTACAGTTTTATAGCTGCGAATCACCATCAATTCTTCCGCCTGCTGAAGGTGTGCTAGCAGCACTTCTGTCAGTGGATACCATTCATTTGCGGGAACAATAGTTACTTCTACTTTAGTTAAACATTCAATTTCATATGGCTCAATTTTTGAAAAAGCTTTACCAACAATATCTCCTGGCCCCCACACCCCTAAAGTTACAAGCGTTCCGTCTTCATGCCATGTCACATTTCGCACTATTCCTTTTTCTAACTTCCAAAGAATATTCTGCTGAAGCGGGATAAATGAGCGTGGCTGAAAATGCCGGCTAATGCTTTTATGAGGATGATTCGTCACAGGGGAAGAGGGAAACATTAGGATTAACTCCTGTTTATCTATAAATAAACTGTAGTATTTAACTATATCAATAAATTTTACTCTTGGATGAACCCTTGAGGGCGCTAGATGCCAAAAAATGTGGTTGCGACATCTGCATGAGGAAGTTAATGTCACAACCGTATTTGTCACCATCCACAGCTTCTCCAGTTTGTGGATCTGTTTGATGGCAAAATTATCTTGCCAATTAGATTTAACGCAGGGATTCTAAGATTACTGTTATTGTCATCAAACACAGCAGGATAATTCCCAACTTGCCAAACCAATTTCTTGCCAAGGGCAACAGTACTGTGACAATATTCACAGCCCCAAAACTCACGGATAAAATGTAGGCGATCGCAAAACCTAAGATTGCTAGCAAGAAAAATTTGAGGAACTTAGCAGTCAATTGCAATAGAAAACTATACTTCATGGCTATGAACTCCAATCTGAACTGGTTGTGATTCAATTTGTCTGAAGTTGACAAAAGCTCACTTGCACACCACGAACTTATGAAATTCTGTACTAAGCTAACTGTTGAGGCTGAATATCCGGCAGTTGAGGATCAATTGGACACCAACCAGAATTATTTTTCACTTCCACTTCTAAGCCCACAGGCGTAATTTGCACAGTGACAGTTCCATCAAACTTTGCAAGTATGGCGGCTAAAAGAGTAGTCAATAAAGCTAAAGTGACAAAATACCTGATATTTGGATTCATTTTGTGTTCTCCAAGTAATTAATTAAACAAAAAACGGATGTGCGAAGCCGAAGCTTCCGCAGCATCCGTCGTGGTTATTCCCATCGATGAGCTGTTAGCAGAAATTTATGAAATTATTTGGAATTACTTCTCACACCAGACGAGATTTCAGCTTAAAAACATATGAGGTGAAGCTAGCTGTGCCGTCATCACCCCTAAGATTAACAGAGCTTAATTCCGTGGATTATAGATGGACAGAACTGTAATCCATATTGACCGTCCAGTCCACGACGCCAAATCATAATAGTCGCATAACCTTGCTGTAGACAAAAAGTTTCAAACAATGCGCTATCGAGCTTTGCGATCACTTCTTCTACAGTTGTCAAGGTTTGCCGCTGTCTGGGCAGCGGAGGTGGATTCCAGACGGCTAAGTCTGCTGGTGCAATCAGAAAATTTTGAACATCTCCACAGCGGCACTCGACTTTGTACTGACCTTGATTAGGACAGCATCGCAACTCTATAAATCCAGTGTTGTTAGATTGTTCAAATCTATCTATCTGTTGTTTGCAGCAGTCGAGGATTTGCTTTAGTGCTTCGGGAGACATAAATTAGCCATACACTGTAAACTTAATATACGTGTAAATATAACAATCATATTTTTTAAGTTTTACATTTGTATCACAAGCTACAAAATTGTCAAATATTCAAATAAATGTCCAAAAATCCGCTATTTACTAATTTTTCGGCTAATTGCTAAAAATGTTTATATAAAATTTTTGTGTATAAAAGCACAAAAAAATAACAAACATAGCTTTTTAATGTCAATATCATTTACATTTATTTTGTGCGTAGAATAAAGGCTATGAGTAAAGAAAGCGTTGGAGACCAAGAAAAACTAAGGGAGATGCTCCATTTCTTCCTAGACAAAATGGGAGCAACGCAGGTAGAACTATCAGAAGGGATGGGTGTTAGCCGACCAGTTGTGATTAACTTTTTGAATAAGGATAATCAACGGCTACCAGTTGATCGTCAAAGCTTGATCAAATTGTGCGAGAGTCTTCCCAAACGCAGGGCATCCAAGAGAAGAGCAAAAATAGAGGTTGAAAAAAGCTCAGAAGAAATTGAGTCTAATCCTGATGAGCTACGAGAGTTATTGGGAGAGATTGGAGCTGACGAACTACTAGAGTCTGCTGGCTTTTTACCAGAGAACACCAGTATTATTAGGGTAAGCCAAGAAAGGTTTTTTCAAGTTGCTCAAGTCGTTGCTCTGCTTGAGTTTTTGGAATTTGACGATTTACTAAGCACAACCCAAGAGTTCTTGGCGATCGCAAGTAACAAGATAGCGATTTCAAGTAAAAAACTTTTTCCAGAGGATGGTGAGCATCAAAAGAATGATTCTCTGCGGCATTTAATTAAAATATTACGAAAATCTCACCCGACGTTGGGTTTAAAGCGGAGATTGGAGGTAATAGAGAAGCTGCGGCAAACCCGGCACAGACTCAGATCTGGAGGCAAAACAAAATTTAGCCAGCAAGAGGCGATCGCGCTTTTTCTAAGTATTGCCATTAAGGAGCAAATGCCCAAACCCAAAGATGCAGCTAATATTCGTATTAGAGTTCAAAAGTTGGAATTCCAAACTTTATCTCGCTCTGTCAATCAAGAAGAAAAATACAGTGATGTGTACCATCGGTTTGTGCAGATAGCTCATCAAGCAGAACGCGATCTGAAAACTCCGGATGTATCCTTAACAACACAACTAGAAGCACAGTCTCTCGATTCCCTCAGCCCAGTGATTAGGGCGGTAGTAACTTGTAGCTTTAGTCATGATGGCAACTCCAGTGAGCTTCTCGAATGGATGTATACTTCTAGTAACACAATCGTGGAGAATGCGATCAGTGCCTGTAGTCTCCACATGGGATTTACCGAAGAAGTAGCTAATATTACCCTATCAACAAAAACCTTAGACAGCAGCATTGATTCATTAGTTCAAACAACCGTTATTTTAGGAGATCAGCAAAAGTATCAAGGGATTTGGGTTGATCGCGACTCAATGATCGCGATGCTACAAGCGATTGTCTGTGCAGCAGAACAATGGCTTTTATGGAATGGCGAACTCAACTTAGAAATCTATAGTTCAGCCTGCAAAGCTCTCTCTGAGTTGAGAAAGCGATTGACTAAAGCAAGGAGAGCTTTTCAGAATTTTCAGTTTCTTGATGAAGAGTGCAAGCCGGAAGAAATTGAGCGTATTGCGAAGACAGCTAGGGATGAATTGAAGAAAATTCCCAAACAAAAGATTTACTTTCCATATCGGCTCAACTTCTATCGCTGCTATTTTCTGGCAAAACGGTTGGAGCTAAGACAGTCAAATTTTCAAGGCAACATCATTAACGCAAAACAGCTGATTCAAGAAATTAAAGAAGTTTTAGAGGAAGAGCAGGAAGTAAAGGAAGAGGTGGTTCCGATCCAGGCTCTAATTCAATCAGAAGTCTATTTATATGAGCTTTCTTGTGGACATGAGCCAAATTTATTTGAAGAGAACAACAGAAGCAAGTGGCTGGGATTAGAAGAATGGGACAATAAAATTAGAAATGCAATTAAACCACGCTCTTGCTATAAAGATCCTGGTTTGGATGTTTATAAAGCCTTGTCTGAAATTTATGGAAATATCGCCCGAATAGAGTTTTACCTTTGCGATGATAAAAGTACGCTTGAAAAAGCCGCAGACAATTTTCTGAGAGCAGCCCACTATGCCTTGCGTATAGGTTTAACTCAGCGGATGGCTCGATGGCTAGCTTTGGCAGGAAGAGTCTGGGTTAGACTTGGAGATGCTAAGTTGTCAATACAAGCATTACATTTTGCTGATAAACTTGCTAAAGCTGATTTAACAACTGGGCACAGTGAGAATTTTTGCCAAGCAGTTCTTTCAGAAATTAATTTGCTCAAAGGAGAATATCAGCTTTTGATTCAAAATGATCCTACTAATGCTTTAGAGTGTTTTTTAATGGCACTGAAAGGATCTGTGTACTTGGGCTTTAATCGTCGGATTTGTGATGCACTCTTCAATATTTCAAGATGCTCTAATAAGCTTGGTAACTTAAGTACTAAAGGTGAACTTGGCAGGATATTTACAGGAGAAGATCAGTTAATAGAATCAAACAAAAGCAAACTGATACATATAAGTAATTCTACATCTGAGAAAGTTTTAGATTTACTATGTAATTTCTGGAGTAGAGAAGATAATCCTACCTGGTTTCAAGTGCGGGGTGAGTTTTCTAAACTCGCTGCAGATATTTGGCAAGGATGGCATCTTGATACTAAGCCGGGAGCAACGACAAAACACCCGATCGCCCAGCGGATTGAAAGCGAATCTTGGCTTTGTCAAGTTAATTAAGTTATAAAAGCCTCAGATCCCCGACTTTTTAGAAAAGTCGGGGATCTAGTTGTCTACCCAACACTAGCAACAGCAGCAACAGGTGCATTCGCTAACTTGCCATCTTCCATGTAGACAATGCGATCGGCGATATCTAAAATCCGGTTGTCATGTGTCACTAAAAGAATGGTGCAACCTTGCTCTTTTGCCAGTGTTTGCATCAGGTTAACCACATCTCGCCCTGATTTACTATCTAATGCAGCGGTGGGTTCGTCTGCAAGAACGATTTTGGGATGACTCACCAATGCACGAGCGATCGCGACGCGTTGTTTTTGTCCCCCCGACAAGTCATCCGGGTAATAATTAAGACGGTTCCCCAACCCTACCATCTCCAGCATCTCGGCAGCTCTGGTATACATTTCCTGCGGGGAAAGACTATGATGCAGTTCTAAGCCCATCTTGACATTTTGTAGGGCTGTCAAACTGCCATGCAAGTTGTGGGCTTGGAAGATATAGCCGTGACTGCGCCTTGCAAGTGTTAATTGTTTGTCATTAGCTCCACAAAGTTCTTTTCCCAATACCCGCAAACTACCTTCTTGAGCAGAACGCAAACCACCTACTAAGGTTAATAGTGTAGTTTTACCAGAACCAGATGGCCCTGTCATAATCACAATTTCCCCAGCATTAATTTCCAGGGTGATATCAAATAGTACTTGTTTGCGGAGCTGTCCTTTACCAAAATAATGATTGAGATTTTGGATTGCGATCGCAGGTTCCATATTAATTAGTTAATTGTTAATTGCACTGTTCATCATTTTTTAAAACATATCTGCCGGATCGGCTTCTAGAACTTTACGAGTAGCAATAGCTCCAGAAATCATACACATAATTACAGTGAGCAACTGCACCATTAATGCTCGCCCTAAAGTCATATATAGGGGCAAATTGGTGGCATTTCTTGTTAAAGTGTACAGCCCCAAAGAAACGGTAAATCCAGGTATAAAACCTAAAATTGCCATAATAATGGCTTCTTCAAATACCACACTTAACAAGTAACGATTTTGGTAGCCCATTGCTCGGAAAGTCGCATATTCTTTCATATGAGCATTAACATCGGTGGAAAGAACTTGATAAACAATAATCACTCCCACCATGAACCCCATCGACACACCCAGGCTAAAAATAAAACCGATTGCAGTATTTGTCTGCCAATAATGCTTTTCAAAGTTAATAAATTCTTCTTTAGTTAAAACTTGAACATCTTTTTCATTCTGAAGATAACTTTTTAAAGCCGTTGCCACCTGGTTCGAGTCATAGCCTGGTTCGATTTGAATCAATCCCAAGTTCACGCTACTTGCTTCTCGTCTGGGAAAGAGTCGCAAAAAGTTCTGATCGCTAGTAATCAAGGTTCCATCAGCAATAAAGGAAGCGCCTACCTGAAATAAGCCGTTAACAGTGATGGTTCGTCGCTCAATTTCGGTAGTAACGGTTTTCCCCGCTTCAACTTGAGCGATCGCTTCTTTGTAATCTCCCCTAGAACCGCGATCAAATAACACTGTATCCGGTAGCTTGATGGCATTTAATTGGCTATTCACTTCTGGTAAATTGAAGGCTGGTTTGTCGGGATTAAAACCCATCACCAAAACCATTGTTTCTTTACGGGTTTGAGGATTTTTCCAAGAGACGGTGTTGATGTACATCGGTTCTGCTGATTTCACACCCGGTATATCCATTGCCTGGAACAGCCGCCGCCGGGTAAAGGTAGATAAATAGGCTAAGTTCCGCGCCTGGGGACTAACTAAGACAATATCTGCCTCTAAGCTGCTATGCACTCTAGTGTTACTGTTGTACAAAGCATTCTGAAAGCCTGTTTGCATAAACATCAGCATATCGGCAAAGGCAATGCCCGACAGTGCCACTAAAAAACGGCTTCTGTGGCGGCGCAGTTGCAGCCATCCCAATGGTGTGCGTTGTTGTAGTTGCTGAATAAATCCAATCACTGGCGCTTTGCTCCCAGTCAAAAGTTATTTTTAAATTTCTATTACTGCCTGTACTTGCAGGTTAGTGAACTTAGCAGCTTTCTGACTTGATGCATTATCCAGTTGAACGTGAACTTCCACGACTCTGGCATCTATATTGCTAGAAGGATCGCTGTTGATCACATTTTGGCGCTGGATCTGCCAGCCAATTCTTTCCACAGTTCCGGATAATTTACCTGAGAGAGAATCGCTATCTATCTGCACTTTTTGCCCCGGACGTATTTTATTAACATCACTTTGGTAAACTTCTACTACCGCATACATCTGCTTGCTTTGCCCAATCTCGGCAATACCGTCGTTGGAAACTAATTCACCTGGGCGGGTATATATTTTGAAAACTTGTCCATCTTGGGGCGATCGCACGTAAGCTTGTCGCAAATTTGCCTCTGCCCTTTTCGCGGCAGCAATAGCTCGATTTACTTCGGCTTGGGCTGCTGCTACATCCACAGGGCGCACTTCGGCAATCTGATCTAAAGTAGCTTCTCCTTCTTTGATTTGCTGTTGTCGGGATGCTTGGATGCGCTCTAAGTTAGCTTTTGCTTCGGTTAACTGCTGCTGTCGGGATGTTTGAATGCGTCTGAGGTTGGCTTTTGCTTGATTTACTTGTTGCTGTGCGGTTTGCCAAACTAAACGCTTGCTATCCCGCGATGATGCCGAAATTGCTCCTTCTTGATACAAAGTTTGATGGCGTTGGTATTCTGCTTGGGCATTGTCTAGTTCCGCCTGCAACTGAGCGATAGTTGCTTTTTGGGCTTCTATTTCCGTGTCTTTTTCTGCCTGCAGGCGAGCGATCGTGGCTTTTTGGGCTGTTATTTCCGTGCCTCTTTCTGCTTGCAGGCGTGCAATCCCGGCTTTTTGGGCTTGAATTTCACCCTGCTTGGCACCAGCTTCTATCTTTTGCAGATTTGCCTGCGCTACTTGTACTGCCTCTTTGGCTTCATCTAAGGCTGAGGAGAGGCGATCGCGACTGTCTAAAATCGCAACTACTTGCCCTGCCTTTACCGTATCTCCTTCTTTCACCAGTAGCTGCTCGACTCGATTTCCGTCTGCTGAGGTAGGTGCAGACAGTTTGATTACCTGTCCTTTTGGCTCAAGTCGCCCCAAGGCTGTTACTGTTTTGACTTCTGGCAGTTGAGCTAACTGTTGTTGCGCCTTCAGTTCAGCACTCCGAGACTGCTGTACCGTATACACACCAATTCCTACTGTACTCAAAGCTGCAATTGCTGCGATCGCTACAGAGGGGCGAAAAATTGACTTTGGGGGAAAGGAACCTTCAAACTTGGAGTTTTGCAGCATAACATCCCTCGGCTATCAAACTAAACTGTTTAGTTTTATGTTATCACTAGACTAAACCGACTAGTTTAGTTTGACAAGTACTACAATAGAAAAAACTAGACTATACAGTTTAGTTCGTTCCTTGCAGTTTTCTTTGCCTGACACGGTAGCACGATATACATTGTGCCCGTGTCTCTCCTTAATAACGGGACAAGGGGACACGGAGCAGAGGGGATGGGGAGAACTACTAACCACTAACCAATGATAAATGACCTTAGTGCCAACCTACTAAATATAAGTTTTGCGTAAATCCTACGGGTTTCTCTGGTTCATCTAGGATATTAAAAGTGTCTAGAGTGTGATAAAGGTTGGTAAGTAGCAGGAAACAGTAAAAAATGGTACGTGCAAAAATAACTGATATAGAACGTGAGAGTTCTGCTGAGAAAGTTGAACAAATTCTCCAAGGAGCGATGCAAGAGTTTTTAGCTCATGGCTTCGCGGGTACAAGTATGGATAGAGTAGCAGCAACAGCAGGTGTTTCTAAAGCTACTGTTTACAGCCACTTTACAGATAAAGAAGGATTATTTAAGGCTTTAATTGAGCGGTTAGCACGTAAAAAATTTCATTCTATCTTTGGTAACGAACCCTTGGAAGGAGAACCATCTCAGGTGCTGCGCCAGGTAGGGAGCAAAGCCTTGGAGCAGATGCGCGAGGATCAAGAGCATTGTGCATTTATGCGTGTGTTGATTGGAGAATCGGCTCGTTTTCCAGAGTTAGCGAAAGTTTGCGTTCGTGCCATGATGAAACCAGTTTTTGAGACTATGAGTAAATATCTGGCTTCTCATCCGGAACTCAAAATTGCCGATCCAGAGGCTGTAGCAAGAATTATAGTTGGCTCGTTAGTTCATTTCCATATAACTCAGGATGTGTTGCACGGCAAAGACATCATTTCAATGGAAGGCGATCGCATCCTTGATACAATGATTGACTTGATTATGAAATCTGCTCGATAAACTGAATTTCTGCTTCCAGGTTGTGGCGAGCGGAGGATTCAAAATTTGCGAACATCAAATCTGTAAAGTAAATGCGATGTCGCTGCAAAAATTGCTGCAAAACCTTCTTTCTGGCTGCTAGATATATCGCATCTGGTAACCAAGCATATTCTTGACGAATTGCCAAGGCATACTGATGGTAGTGTGATGGGTTTGTACCTAAAATAGCTAAATCCGCATCCAACAATACCTGAGTATCAAAATCATCTGATGCAGCTTGATGATGTTTGGTATGCAAAATGAGGGTAGAAACTTTGGTAGTTATACGAGATGGAATTGCCAGCGATTTTAGGATTTCGCTAGCATAAATAGCACTTTTCTCTTCATTGTCTTGTGCTTGAGGATTATAGATAACATCATGAAACCAGGCGGCAAATTGAATAGCTGGCAAATCTTGGGCTTGGTTTTGTAAAGTTTGTATCGTGTTTAGAACATGATAAATGTGTTCTAGGGTGTGATAGTAGCGTCCTGGGGTTGAGTAAGCTGTAACTAATTGGGTAAAAGCTTTTTCGGCAGCAGTTTGCTCTACTCCAAAAGGTTGGAGTAAATGCCACCAATTATCAAACAAATTTTCTGTGATTTGATTCTGAGGCTCCAAAGCAAAATGATTTCTGTAGAACTAAAGAATATTCCCATGATGTAGGAGTGTTGTAGATTGCAGTAGTTAGAGATGCGATCGCCTTCCTAATTCCCTTTTACTTTTTCCCTAACCCACTGTCGCACCGCCCGCCTAATTGCCAGTCTGCCTGCTGCCCTATTTTCCTCAATTAATTGCGGTAATTCTTTAATTGGTAAATTAGGAAACACTAAGCTTATTTTCGCTTCAATATATTCACTACCATGAAGATGATAAATATTCAATTCACCAGAATCGTAACACCATAGTTCCGGTACTCCCAGACGCGCATAAATAGGAAAGCGGTTTAGAGATTTACTGGTAACATCTATTTCCAGTGCTAAATCTGGTGAGACAGCGCGGTCTTGGGGGTTTCCCCCATGAGCGACTGCGAACCCGAAGGGTGGTGGATCTTGTGTCAAATTTACATCCAACCTACCTCGAACCGCGTCAACATTCTGGAAATAAAAGCAGTTATCTGGCTCTAAGCCTGCCATCCGAATTTCTCGTTTCCAGGTGGTAGAACCAAAGCTTTCGTAATCCCGTTCAAGCTCTTGGGCAATATCTTTAGTTAAGTCGCTAATTACTTCTTTGTAATATTCATGTTCAGGCAGAGGCGTCATAATTTCCAAAGTTCCGTTATCGTAGGCAACCCTTGCAGCGCGATGTTCTCCCAAATCTTTGAGAAGATTTTCAAACTGTTCCCAACTGATGTTGTAAAGTAGAACGCGATCGGCACGCTTGTTAGCGATTGTCATGAAAACGGCTCCTGCGATTATCTGCCATCAAATTACTGCCCAAATTCAAGCCTAGCCCGCTCAACTAATTCTGCTGTAATAATCTCTTGCTCTGCTTGACGAGCCAACTGCTCAATTCGTGCTTTAGCTTGAGCGCGAACGAAGAAGGGTATTTGCTTTAATTTTGCTTTGGCTTCGGCTGTCCATTTTAAAGCATCTGGAAAATTGGAGTCATCCATACCACCCCCTATCCTGAAAGAAGCTTAAATTCTATTGTCATAAAAAAGCCCCTGCTTTTACACAGGAGCTTCATAAAAATGTAATTGTCAGTGATGAAAGAAAACTTATGTTTTAGTCGATGTCCTTCATAAACAACACTGGCTCTGTTTCACGGTCAATACCTTTTTCAAAACCAGCAGCAGCAGCACGGGCACGACCAGCGTGCCACAAGTGACCGACTAAGAAGAAGAAAGCTAAAACGAAATGAGAAGTTGCCAACCAAGCGCGGGGGTTGACGTAGTTGAAGGAGTTAGGCTCGGTGATTACACCACCCACAGAGTTGATAGAACCGTTGGGAGCGTGGGTCATGTACTCAGATGCACGACGAATCTGCCAAGGTTGAACGTCGTTCTTGATCTTGTCGAGATCCAAGCCGTTGGGGCCGCGCAGAGGCTCTAACCAAGGGCCGCGGAAATCCCAGAAGCGCATGGTTTCACCACCAAAGATGATTTCACCAGAAGGTGAGCGCATTAGGTATTTACCCAAACCAGTGGGGCCTTGAGCAGATGCAACGTTAGCACCAAGTTTTTGGTCACGAACCAAGAAGATGAAAGATTGAGCTTGAGAAGCTTCAGCGTTTGTGGGGCCGTAGAATTCGCTGGGGTAAGCGGTATTGTTGAACCAAACAAAGCAAGAAGCGATAAAGCCCATCAGGGACAGAGCGCCCAAGCTGTAGGAGAGGTAAGCTTCACCAGACCAGATGAAAGCACGACGCGCCCAACCGAAAGGCTTGGTGAGAATGTGGAAAATACCACCAGCAATACAGATTAAAGCAACCCAGATGTGACCGCCAATGATGTCTTCCATGTTATCGACACCGACGATCCAGCCATCACCACCGAAGGGAGACTTGAGCAGATAGCCAAAGATGACTGCTGGGTTCAATGTCGGGTTGGTAATGACGCGAACATCACCACCACCAGGTGCCCAAGTATCATAGACACCACCAAAGAACATTGCCTTCAGCACCAACAACAAGGCACCACATCCCAAAATAATCAGGTGGAAACCGATGATGTTGGTCATCTTGTTCTTGTCTTTCCAGTCGTAGCCAAAGAAGGAGGAATAATCTTCTAAGACTTCTGGGCCACGAATGGCATGATAGATACCGCCAAAACCGAGTACAGCGGAGGAAATTAGGTGCAGAACACCAACGACGAAGTAGGGATAGGTATCTATCACTTCACCACCAGGGCCAACTCCCCAGCCGAGAGTTGCTAAGTGGGGTAAAAGGATAAAGCCTTGCTCGTACAAGGGCTTTTCAGGGACAAAGTGAGCAACCTCAAACAAGGTCATTGCTCCAGCCCAGAAGACGATCAAACCTGCGTGGGCAACGTGTGCGCCCAACAGTTTGCCGGAGAGGTTAATCAGACGGGCGTTACCAGCCCACCAGGCAAACCCGGTGGAATCTTGGTCGCGTCCTGCTCCCAGAACGCCAGGTCTATTAGAGAGCGTTACCACGAGGTAATACCT
>NZ_AJLN01000094.1 GCF_000317285.1 Chlorogloeopsis fritschii PCC 6912
CGGACTAAAATCCTCTTTTTTACTAAAATTGCAACGTTTTGAGGAATTTAACGTTTTTTTGACACATCTGGCTGCTTTGATGCTGCCGATTTTATGAGAAGTCACCGCTTAAACTTAAGCCGGCTTCCTTCTAGCTTGTGCCAAAACAATTACCACTAGCTGTAATCCAGCTTGTGATTACTTAATACTTTTTAACTTATCACATTGGTTCTGCTTTACGCCTGGTTTACATCAGTAAATCGGGTATTAAAAACAAACCTATTAAATATTATCAATATCAGAAATTTTACAATCTGACACAACTTTTCTCAGAAATCTTAAAATAAACTTGCAATAGAGCCTGCTCCAGTGGCAGACTTTTAAAGGGTAATTGTCAAACACCAAGGTAGTCCCATGACGACATCAACAACCATTAACAAAGGCGAGCCGCCTAATGATAATGGCTTGGCTTCGCAAGTTTTGCATCAAAAAGTTATCGGTTCACGTCGGTTTAGTAACTACTGGTGGGCAACTATCGTCACCTTGGGAGCTACAGGCTTCTTATTGGCTGGGATATCTAGTTACCTAAGAGTAAATTTACTCATAGTTACTGATCCAACTCAACTAGTATTTTTCCCCCAAGGTTTAGTGATGGGGTTGTATGGTGCGGCAGGCTTGCTTTTAGCTTCATACCTATGGATAGTAATTCTATTGGACGTGGGTGGCGGATACAACGAATTTAATCGGGAAACTGGCAAAATCAAAATTTTTCGTTGGGGATTTCCTGGTAAAAACCGCCGCATCGAAATTGACTGTAACACTCAAGATGTACAATCTGTACGAGCGCAAATCAAAGAGGGTTTGAATCCTGTTCGCGCCTTGTACTTGCGTGTTAAGGGACGGCGTGACATTCCCCTAACTAGAGTCGGACAACCCATGTCACTAACAGCGTTAGAGACGCAAGGCGCAGAATTAGCAAAATTTTTAGGAGTGCCTTTAGAAGGTTTGTAGGTAATTTAAGATTTGGGATCAAACACCAGAGTTTGGCAACTAGCAGTAAAAGTCAAAGAAATAACGAAAAAATCAGCTACTGGTGACCGAAAACAATATCTTTAACAGTGTCAGTTACACTTACAGAAGCTAAGATACTCTGGTTGAGTCTATAACTGGCGATGCGGTTAAAAATTTCTGAATTTTTAGTTGTGCTTGTGATTGTTGGTAGCTTGATAGTAGGCGGATGTTCTACACAGCAAGTAGCTTCTAATGCTTCTCCTCCTGATTCTACAGCTACAGAAGCAAGCACAAAAACAACAACAGAGACAACCACATCTGTATCTGAAGTTACAAAAGAGGCTGTTCCTGGAATGAACAATTTACCAAGACTTGAAGGCAAAGCCACTGTGGAGATGATAGTTAATGGCTCGCCGATCACAATCGAAGTAGACGGCACCAATGCCCCCATCACAGCTGGCAACTTTGTAGATTTAGTTAAACGTGGTGTATACGATGGAGTCGCCTTTCATCGAGTCATAGGCCCTCAGAGTAACCCGCCGCAAGATCCTTTTGTAGCTCAAGGTGGAGATCCTCAAAGCAAAGATCCCAAAGTTCCTGCACAACGATTGGGAACAGGTAATTTTGTCGATCCGAAAACAGGTAGTCCGCGCTATATACCCTTAGAAATAAAACCAAAAGGGGCAAAGGAGCCGATTTACGGTAAAACAATTACCGAAGCACCTGAGTTACCTCATAAACTCGGTGCGATCGCCATGGCGCGATCGCAGGTGCCAAATTCTGCTTCTTCTCAGTTTTACTTTGCTTTGGCAGACTTATCTTTCTTAGATGGTAACTATGCTGTATTTGGCAAGGTTACTAATGGTATGGAAGTAGTAAGTCAGATTAAACAAGGCGATCGCATTGAATCTGCGAAAGTTACCCAAGGTGGAGAAAATCTTAAAAACGGCGGACAGTAATTAGGAGGGGAGAGTGGGAGAGTGGGAGCAGAGGAGCTTCAGGAGCAGAGGGGAGGGAAGAAGAGAGCAGGGGGAGAAAGGGGAGAATCGTTATTCACGTTTACTCCCCCAGCTTCCCCAACTTCCCCAGTCTCCCCATCTCTCCTTGTCCCCTTGTCCCCTTGTCCCCCCATCCTCTTTCTCCGTGTCTCCCCGTCTCCCCGTCCCCGTGTCCTCTTTCTTTGCCCATTCCCCATTCCTAAAATTCAGAATTGGTAGAGGTTGTTGTTACTGGTATTAGTTTAATTTCTGCTTTAGGTAAAAGCCCAGAAGATAACTGGCAAAAATTAATAGCAGGAAAAACTGGTATTCAAATCCATCAGCCATTTCCAGAGCTAAACTTGCGTCCTCTTGGGTTGATTGGCAAGCAACCAGCGCAAGTAAAAAAATTAACTTCTTGGCTTGTTACTTCTGCTTTAAAAGATGCTGGTTTAGTTCCTCCTTTACCGGATTGTGCTGTTGTCATTGGATCTAGTCGCAGCCATCAAGCGGCGTGGGAAAAGATGGCACGGCAGATGTATGAAGAGGGGGGGAGAGGGGGAGAGAGGGAGAATCTATCAAAAATATTCCCCTTGTCCCCTTGTCGACGGACACTTTGCTCAACGGAGGGAACCTCCGCACGCAAGTGTCCTCCCCTTGTCCCCCTGTCCTCCTCCTTCCCGGTGTCTTTTGAAAATTGGTTAGATACCCTACCGCACATGAATGCGATCGCTGCGGCACGACAAATTGGTGCTACTGGAATTGTGCTGGCACCGATGGCAGCTTGTGCTACTGGTATTTGGGCGATCGCTCAAGCTGTCGAATTAATTAAAACTGGGCAAGTAGCGCGAGTTCTAGTTGGTGCAGTGGAAGCCGCTATTACACCCCTTACTATTACTGGCTTTGAGCAGATGGGTGCTTTGGCAAGCACAGGGGCTTATCCCTTTGATGTGCACCGTGAAGGTTTAGTTTTAGGAGAAGGGGGAGCTTTATTTGTTCTGGAGTCGGCAGAATTGGCAAGGCGACGCCAAGCAAAAGTGTACGCTCAAATCCTCGGCTTTGGTTTAACAGCAGATGCATTTCATCCAAATGCACCAGAACCAACAGGAAAAAGTGCGATCGCCGCAATTAAGCAATCTTTAGAACGCAGTAACCTGACAGTTAACAATATTGATTACATTCACGCTCATGGCACGGCTACGCAGATGAATGACCGAATAGAAAGTTTAGTTATACAACGGTTATTTCCTCAGGGTGTGGCAGTAAGTTCTACCAAAGGAGCAACAGGACATACATTAGGTGCGTCAGGAGCTTTGGGTGTAGCTTTTTCTTTAATGGCATTGCAGCAGCAAATTTTACCACCTACTGTAGGGCTGAGGGAACCAGAATTCGATTTGGATCTGGTGAGAGAGGCGCGTGAAGCTGAAATTCGACAAGTATTGTGTTTAAGTTTCGGATTTGGGGGACAAAACGGGGCGATCGCGTTGGGTTTATCTACAAAAGAATTAATGAATGGCATTGTGTTACCTTAGTATTACTTGTAAAACAAAGTGTTGAACAAGTTAAAAGGAAATCATCATCGTCATCCAAAAGCAATTAATTAACTCACAAATCAAGTCACCTCAAGTCTTCTTGATCGATCATGAGAATAACAATCGTGGTCTTACTGACACCCACGAGGCTCTAGAGTTAGCCCAGAAGGCAGAGCTTGACTTAGTTGTAGTCTCCGAAGGCAAAGATGCCCCAGTGGCAAAGATTCTCAACTATGGCAAGTTTCAATATCAAAAGAAAAAACGTCAGAAGCAGAGTGCTAGACCAACACTCAAGGAAGTTCGGCTGCGTCCAAATGTGGGTGTGGCTGATTACAACTTACGCATCAATCAAGCCATTGAGTGGTTGAGTAAAGGAAATTCAGTAAAGTTTGTCATTCGTTTGCGAGGTCGAGAACACCAAAATCGCAGTCATGCTGGAGAACTGCTAGACCGCATTGCAACTAATTTAAGTCCAGTGGGTAAAGTACTGTCGCTTGATAAACGCTCACTGATTGTTCAAGTTATTCCTGCCTAAATTAACTAGAAATCTCTTCAGGATTTCCCAACAAACGGATTAAGCTAAATGAGCGATTTGAGTATACCACTCAAATATTTAATCCGTATGTTTCTATGGGGCATTAGTGAAATAACCTACCATAACCTACTTGTTCACAACAACAGCCCAATAGAATATTTGCACTACGCGTTTGTTTTAGAAAAAATGGTGAGCTTGTGGCAACAGTAAATTACAAACAAACAGGGAAATATCTCCCACCTGAGATATTTATTTTGGGAATATGTTTTGTTCCTGGGGTAACTGAAATTAGCAGCGAACAGCTAACTGAAATAAGAACAGTTATCAAAAGTGATCGTTTGCTTCAGCATTATTTGGAGCAGAAAATTCTGATTATCAAAGATTGAGGATTTGTCTCCTCAAACTTTGTCAATCATTTTAAGTGCAAATCGATATTATAAATGCCAGTTCTAAGAACCTTACCCTGCACTAGTAATGGTTATCTTAGTAATCGATTAAATTAAACCTGAATAAAATTTGAGGCATTGCTTACTCATGGGCTTTAAGTACAAATGGAAGCATGGCTCTGTCCCTTCGCGCGACAAGGCAGCACGCAGCAAGTATCTCCTAGAAGAAGGGCAGTTTAATAACAAAAAAGACCAAAATTTAGCAGAGCAAGAAGCTCGCAAATACTTAGGTGTACCAGTGCGAATTCCAGATGATGATCGCTCCATACTGGGATATTCGCAAGATTGGTAGCGATCGCCTAATACCCTCTATCTTCTACCTACTACCTTTGCCAAAACTTGGGAAAATTGAAACTTCCAAAAGAGCGACGGTAACGGCGAGCAGGTTTTCTTGTCCGCCGCCTGGTATTTGTTGTCAAAGCAGGCTGTTCTGCTTCGGCGTTTTCTGTAAATTCTTCAGGGAGTTGAGTTCTATATTCTTCCTTGCTTTTCCACCAAGCAATCGTCCAACCTCCGCCTATACCAGCTAAGGAACCCAGTAAGATACTTACGGGTGCTTGATACCCCAACAGCACAAAGCCAAGCAAGAAAAATAACCAGTATTTTAAACCAGCATCAATACCCTCAGTAGAGGCTACAGAACCAGCCTTAGGACTACCTTGGCTAGCTGTAGCCATCCAGCCTATAGACAAACCACCTAAAACACCAAAGAAAAGGCTTTGAGATAGCGGGTATCCTAGCGCCAGTAATACTAGTGTTAAAAACAACCCAAACAGTAGTTGATTAAAAAAATTGGGCGAGATGGATAGGAAATTGCTGTTGTTCTTTTCTGGTGCCATGAGGTTAAGACTAGTAGCTAAAGATTTGCTTTAATTGTGCCTGTTGTGGTTGAGTAGTGTCCAAAATTTTAACTAATGATTTTTCTTTTTCAGTAAAAGGTTCTGCCGCATCTTGTTGAGATGCCAGTAAATCGGCAGTAGCATCAGCAATATCGCCACGGCGGTGTTGCAGTCGCTCTCTTATTACTTCTAACGGTGCTTGACAATAGAGAATTTGTAAAGGAATGTGCTTTTCTGTGGCTTGAGCGATCGCTTCTTGCCGCAATGCAGAACGGTCATACTTAGCATCCAAAATTACACTAAAACCTTGGGATGCCAGCATTATCCCCACTTCCAGTAGTTGGGCGTAGGTTTTCTGAGTCATTTCGGGAGTATACAAATCATCTCCACCACGTTGCATCAAGGGAATACCAGCCAAATGCTTCCTAACAGCATCAGAACGAAGATGAATTGCTCCCAACTGTCGAGCTAAATACCGTGCCGTTGTACTTTTGCCAGAACCAGACAACCCAGACATTAAAATTAATTGTCCTTGACGGGGTTTAGTATAATTCCAGGCTTGTTTGTAGTAACCAGCCGCAGTATTTGCCGCCTCTTGCTTAACTGGGGCTGGCACACCAGGATCGTCTAACAAAAACGAAGTTACCTTAGCTCGAACATAGGCTTGACGGCTTAAATACAAAGGCAGCAACTGTAAACCTTCCCAGTCTCCAGTTTGCTCGACATACGTATTCAAAAATGCATTACCCAAATCTTGACGCTGTCGCGCTTCCAAATCCATCACCGTAAACGCCACATCATACATGACATCGACAAAGCGAAACGGCTCATTAAACTCAATGCAGTCGAACAACAAAATTTTGTCTTGCCACAAAGCAATATTTCTCAGATGCAAATCGCCGTGACATTCTCGAATAAAATCACCAGACATCCGGCTTTCAAATAGCTCTCTACGCTCTATAAAAAACTTATCTGTATACTGCTTAGTTTCTTCAAACTGTACCTGCGTTTGCGGCCCATTAATATATTTTTCAGTTTGTTGATAATTCTCATCAAACGCCGCTCGAATTTGCGACACTTCACCAAAAGAACGAATGTAATCGTTGGTGGCAGTCTGAGCGTGGAATTGTGCCACTACCCGCCCCAATTCTTCTAAGTGAGACTCTTGTAACTTGCCTTGCTCAAACATTTCGCTCAATAGCGCTTCTTGAGGGAACTGGCGCATCTTCAGCACGTATTCTACCGCCTCTGTCTTTCCTCCCAGCTGGTATTGCCCTTCTACCAAAGTCACAGGCAATACTTCCAAATACAGTTCCCCCGCTCCTCGTTGATTCAAGCGCAACTCTTCCTCAGCAAAATGATGCCGCTTTTCCAACGTAGAGAAATCCAAAAAGCCAAAATTGACAGGCTTCTTCACCTTATAAGCAAAATCCCCAGTCAACAACACATAAGAAATATGCGTCTGTATCAATTGAATCGGTTCCTGCACTGGATGAGGATAAAATCCAGGCTGCAACATTTGCTCAATTAAAGGCGGAATAGCAGCTTCTGTCATTTCTTCTCTTTGTGTCCTTTGTGCTCTTTGTGGTTAAATCAATAAAAAACCAGGGCTTTACCCCTGGTCTCTTCAGCAATTTATCACAGATTTTAAGCAGTAGCTTCTGATTCTGTTCCCGTATCGGTGCTTTTTTGTGGAGGTAAAACACTGACAACCATTCGCGTTCCTTCATCCAACGCTGTTACACCAGACGGCAGTGCTATTTCACTGATATGTAGGTTGTCACCAATATCCATTTGAGAAACATCTACTTCAATGTAATCAGGAATATTCTGCGGATCGCAACGTACCTGCAATTGTGTAATCACAGGATCTAAAATCCCACCATTTTGTTTGACACCGATCGCATCTCCCACAAAATGTAAAGGTATTTCGACATCGGTGGGGCCATGTCCTGCTACAGCAAAAAAGCTGAGATGGTAAGGTGTACCCTTGGCTGGATGGGTTTGTACTTCCCGCAGCAAAGTTTTGCCCTGCCAAGGTGCATCAGTCACTTTTAAATCAATCAAAGTGTTGTTGACTGAAGCTTTTTTTAGCAAGCGCTCTACAACCTTAGCGTCAATGCTCAAGGCAATTGACTCTGTACCTTTATGACCGTATAAATTACCAGGTATTTGCCCAGAACGACGCAGAGCCTTTGGCTTGCTACCTTCTGGACGCTTTTGACATTCAACACTAAGTTCCATACTTCAACACTTCAAGATTCAAAAATTAAAATTTGTGAGAACACTCACACACAAAGGACACTTGGCTGCTACAGAAACCGTAATTGCCAGTGTCCTCCCCAAGTCCCAAGCTGGGATGAAAATAATAACGTATCCCCTACGCACTCAGCAACGAAGCAGGCGTACCGTCAGCGTGCAACAAAGCGCGTTTAGGGCCGTGAATGGGGTCTTCAACAATGATAGTTTGATCGCGGCTTGCTCCTAAAGAAACGATCGCGATCGGAACTTCCATTAATTCTGCCAAAAACTTCAGATAGTCCAGCGCTTGCCGTGGTAAGTCTTCTAAAGTACGGCAGTTGGCTGTGGATTGCTGCCATCCCGGCATAGACTTATAGATGGGACGACAACGGGCAAACTTACGAGCGCTGCTGGGAAAATGTTCGCAACGTTCCCCATCAATCTCATAAGCCACACAAACTTTGATTTCCTCCAGTTCATCGAGGACATCTAGTTTGGTAATTGCCAGACAATCCATGCCGTTGATCCGCACAGCATAACGACCGATAACGGCGTCAAACCAGCCACATCGGCGTTTGCGCCCGGTTGTTGTTCCAAATTCGGCACCGCGCGCACACAATAATTCTCCCACTTCCCCGTCCAATTCGGTGGGGAAAGGCCCCTCGCCTACACGTGTAGTGTAAGCTTTAGCTACTCCAATTACACGGTCAATCATTGTCGGCCCCAGCCCTGTACCGACACAAGCTCCTCCCGCCACCGGGTTAGATGAGGTGACATAGGGATAAGTACCGTGATCTAAATCGAGCAGAGTTCCTTGCGCTCCTTCAAACAAGATATTGCGCCGTCGTTGAATTGCATCGTATATTTTTAAAGAGGTATCAACGACGTGGGGACGCAGCCGTTCTGCATACCCTAGATACTCGTCTATTACCTTTTGCGGATCTAAAAGTGGTAGATTGTAAAGTTTTTCTAGAATGACGTTTTTATAATTGATCGTCCACTCTAACTGGTTACGCAGCCCTTCAGCGTCCATTAAATCTAACATCCTGATACCCGTCCGCTCTGATTTATCAGCATAGGTAGGGCCAATTCCCCGACCGGTTGTGCCAATTTTATGGCTACCCCGGCGTTCCTCCGATGCCTGGTCAATCAATCGATGATAGGGCATCGTCACATGGGCTGTTTCAGAAATAAACAGATTATCAGTGGAAATTCCTAGTTGTTTGAGCTGATCGAGTTCTGCGATTAAAACCTGTGGATCGATTACTGTCCCACAACCGATAATGCACTCCGTGTTCGGGTACAAGATACCAGAGGGAATCAAGTGCAGTTTAAAGGTCTGACCCTTAACGACAATTGTGTGTCCAGCGTTGACACCCCCTTGGTAACGCACTACAACATCTGCGGAGCGGCTGAGCAAGTCGGTTATTTTTCCTTTCCCTTCGTCGCCCCACTGGGCACCTATGACAATGACGTTAGCCAAGTGTTTATTCTAGAGAGCTACAGTTTCCACAAACAACCATTATGCGCATATTTGGTTATTTTTGTCAAGGTTGTGAATTAGCGATCGCTCTATAGCTGGTTGTTTTTACGACTATATGTAGAAGGCAGGAGGCAGAGAGAACTCTGAGCGGCGGCTTCCGCCGATCAGAAGTTCGGTAGGGCAGAGGACAAAGGGCAGAAGAAAAAGCTTATCTTATCTAGTTTCTGGCGATAAGCATTTAGGAAATTTAAAGTTCAGTGTAATATTAATTTCATCTAGATTTTATGGGTTATTATCGGCGACAAAAACCTTTATATAGTTTGAGCTAAATGCAGTAGTTAGATGCTCATCTATTTTCAAAAGCCTTAAAAACGTATTCATTATTCAATCAAAATTTTAGGTGATATCAAAATTTAAATCTGAAAGCTAAAGATTACACAGGTATCTTTACCGGAATTATCACCCAATGAAGCTATCAATTACACAAAAGCTGGCAGTAGGATTTGCAACTGCATTGGCAGTTGTAGTTGGAAATGCCATAGTCTCCTATTGGAACACTTTACAGCTGATTGATAATGAGCGATGGGTACAACATACTCACAAAGTGCTAACTCAACTTGAGAGTACACTCTCGACATTAGAAGATGCTGAAAATGGGCAGCGTGGCTATTTAATTACAGGAGATACAAGTTATTTAGAATCTTATTTTGACACAGATGGGGAAATAAATGAAAATCTCAAGAAACTGAGAGAATTAACCGCAGATAACCCCAACCAACAAGAGCGAATTTCTTTACTTGAGCAGAAAATAATCAAGAGATTAGAGCTACTCCAACAAGGACTTTCTTTGCGTCAACAACAAGGATTCACACCTGCACAAGAGTTAGTCATGTCTGGTAGGGGAAAAAGGGTAATGGATGAAATCCGCCAGATAATTAAGGAAATGCAGCAGGCGGAAAACTCACTATTAGAAAAACGAAGTCAACTGTCGCAAGCAAGTTCTCAACAGACAATTGCTACTTTCACTCTGGCTGCCATTTTGAATTTTGCGCTCATCGTTGCGCTTTACATATTTATCAGACGTTACATCAGCCAAAATCAAAAGTCACAGCAGGCGCTAAAAAATAGCGAACAACAATTTCGCGCTACATTTAATCAGGTTGCTGTCGGTATTGCTCATATCGCCCCCAATGGTAAATGGTTACTAGTAAATGAAAAGATTTGCGAGATTGTTGGTTACACTCGTGAGGAGTTACTCAACCTAACATTTCAAGATATTACTCATCCAGAGGATCTCAATGCTGATTTAGAGTATGTCCGGCAAATTTTAGCGAATAAAATTCAGACATACTCGATGGAGAAGCGTTACATCAAAAAAGATGGTGATCGCATTTGGGTAAATTTGACTGTATCCCTTGTACGCGAATCGAGTGGAGAGCCTAAATATTTTATTTCTGTTGTCGAAGACATTACAAAACGCAAACAGGCAGAACAAGCGCTGCAAATATCGCTCAAAGACTTGGCAGACATGAAGTTTGCTTTAGATCAAGCTGCAATTGTGGCATTCACCGATGCTCAAGGAAAAATCACATACGTCAACGATAAATTCTGCGAAATTTCTCAATATTCTAAAAAAGAACTTTTAGGGCAAAATCACCGCATTATTAATTCTGGCTATCACCCGCGAGAATTCTTTCATCAAATGTGGGCAACTATTACCAAAGGACAGGTGTGGAGAGGTGAAATCAAAAATCATTCCAAAAACGGCACATTTTACTGGGTGGATACAACAATTGTGCCTCTTTTAGATGCTCAAGGAAAACCCTTTGAATATGTAGCGATTCGTAGCGATATCACTCAGCGCAAAACTGCCCAAGAGAAAATCCAAGAGCAAGCACAGCTTTTAGATCAATCACAAGATGGGATTTTTGTCATAGATATGGCAGAATGCATCGTGTATTGGAATAAAAGTGCGGAAAATTTGTTTGGCTGGACAAATGCAGAAGCGATCGCAAAAAAAGCCAGCGAACTTGTCTTTAAAAATACTTCTCCCCAATTGCAAGAAGTACAAGAAACTATTGCTCAATCTGGCACCTGGCAAGGCGAGTTATATCTGGTAAAAAAAGACGGCAAAGAAATCATCGTCGATAGCGGTTGGACATTGGTACGAAATGACAAGCAGGAACCGAAATCAATCCTAATTGTCAATACTGATATTACAGAAAAGAAAAAACTGGAAGCCCAATTCTTACGCGCTCAACGCTTAGAAAGCATTGGCACCCTAGCAGGTGGTATTGCCCACGATCTCAACAACGTACTAGCACCAGTTTTGATGTCTGTACAGCTGTTGCGGATGAAATTCCCCGAACCGCAGAATCAGCAACTACTAACATTGATGGAAGATAGTGTCAAACGCGGGGCGAATTTGGTGAAGCAGGTATTATCTTTTGCCCGTGGCTTGTCAGGCGATCGCACTATTTTGCAACTCAAGCATATCATTCGAGAAATTGAGCAGATTATCAAAGAGACATTTCCCAAATCGATTGAATTGCAAACAGATTTACCAAAAGACCTTTGGACTGTTTATGGCGATGCTACTCAAATCCATCAGGTATTAATGAATTTAGTAGTTAATGCTAATGATGCCATGCCTAAGGTTGGAGTACTCAAAATTGTTGCTGAAAATGTGGTACTTGATGAACAATACGCCAAAATGCATATTGATGCCCAAGCGGGGACTTATACAGTCATTACAGTCGAGGATACTGGCATAGGTATGCCGCCAGAAGTCCAAGAACGGATTTTTGAGCCATTTTTCACTACCAAAGAAGTAAGTAAAGGCACGGGGTTAGGTCTTTCTACAGTAATTGGCATTGTCAAAAATCACGGTGGATTTGTCAATGTCTATAGTGAAGTGGGTAAAGGCACAAAATTTCAAATTTACTTCCCAGCATCAGAGGGTAATGAAACTCAGCAATCTGCCCAAGAGAGAGAAGAACTTACAGGAAATGGTGAGTTGATATTGGTAGTAGATGATGAAGTTACTATTCGTGAAATTACTAAATCTTCTTTAGAAGCATACAACTACCGCGTCATTACTGCCAGCGATGGTGTAGAAGCAGTAACAATATATGCACAGCAATGGCAGGAAATTAGTATAGTTTTGCTGGATATGATGATGCCAGCAATGGATGGAGCGATCGCCATCCGCACGTTAGAAAAAATTAATCCTGATGTCAAAATTATTGCTACTAGCGGACTGCTGTCACAGCAAACAATAGCCGAATCACAAGGCACAGGAGTAAAAGCATTCTTATCAAAACCTTGTACGGCGAAAGAATTATTACTGGCAATTAGTGCAGTTAACAAAAGGGTACTGGGTACTGGTGATTAGGGACTGGGAAGAAGACGCGGAGACAACCAGACGCGGTGACGCGGGGAAAGAGGACGAGAAGAATACCCTCGTTACCAGGTTGAACCTGGTAACAAGAAAAATCTAAAATTTCTAGTCCCTAGTCCCTAGCCTCTAGCCCCTAGCCCCTATTTTCAAGAAAAGCTCACAAAAAATTCATCCAAGTGTCGGTTGTTTTTTTATTTGTTACTGTTAATAATAATTAACATTTATTCCTAGAAAGATTACTATGGCTTTATACGCAGAATTACACAGGCATCTGGGTGGTTCGGTTGTACCGCGAGTTCTGTGGCGATATTTTGAACGCCATTCTTCGGAACTAATTTCTCGGTTTGCTGACTATCCCGAATTTGAAGAGTTTTACACGCGCCCTCGCAACACATTAGATGAGTATCTAGAGTTGCACACCCTTGTGGAAAGCGTGCAAACAGTGGAAACTTTGCCTTACTTTATCTATCGCTTACTTCGGGGTGCTTACATTTTTGAAAATTTAGCGTATCTGGAACTACGTTACACCCCTTATTTGCGAACACCCGAACATCTCAGTCAATCTCAGAGAATTGACAAAATGGCGGAAATTGTTGATGTGGTAGGTAGGGCAAGCAAAATCTCAGAATACCCAATTGTTACCAGTCAAATTTTGTGTATGCACTCCCGCCTACCCTACGAGGTAAATAAGGCGATTGTTGATCTCGCAGCACAAAGCAGACAGTATGTTTGTGCAGTAGATATTGCTGGCGGGGATAGCTACTATCGCGATCGCCTCAAAGAATGGATCGAGTTATATGAGTATGCCTTATCTTTGGGAATTAATACCACAGGACATCTTTACGAAACCACTGCTGGCTTTTACCCAGAACTTCTACCATATTTAATGCGGATTGGTCACGGTATCCAAATACCCCTGTTGTATCCCGAATTACTCCCAGATTTGGCTAAACGAAACCAGTGTTTGGAAGTTTGTCCTACAACCTACCTAAAAACTGGTACGTTACAGGATATCCGCCAACTAAAGTTAGTTTTTGACCGTTGTTTCAATGCCGGAGTAGATATTGCCATTTGTACTGACAACGCTGGATTGCACAATGTCCGTCTGCCATTTGAGTACGAAAATCTCTTGACATACGACATTATCAATTTTGAACAGCTCCAGGCTTGTCAGGATGCTGCTTTTCGTCATGCTTTCGCTTGGCCTTACAGTCAACGTCCAGCATCTCTGTTAAATGGTTTACTCAAGCCTCAATCAGCCCAAATTCTAGCGATGAAAACAAATTAATCATCGCCAAACATGAGACACTTAATCAGAATACAAAAATGTTGCAGTAAGTGAATTTTTATTATTTTTATTCAAGTATTTGATGGAAATGCATACTGAGCTACAAACAGCCGCTTGGCTGCTAGCACAATATGTATTTCCCTTCAATCAAGTGAGTTTGATTCGCAAGATTACAGCTATAGACCTTAACAAGAACAGTACTGCACAACGTGCAGTACATCAATACGAAGCCAGTACTTAATAATTAGATTTCTTCTGTTGCACCTCCAACAGATTTCCAAGCAGCAAGCCCACCTTTAAGTTCGGTTACGTGAGAAAAACCTGCTTCTCGCAATGTATTTACAGCTTGGGCAGTTTCTGTATCATTCTCACCATAAACGAAAATGTCGCGCTTAGTGTGAAAACTCGATTTAGCACGTTCTGCTAAATCTTTTATAGGTAATGATACTGCTCCGGTAATATGACCTTTATTGTAGCTATGGCGATCGCGTACATCCAGGATTGTAAAACCCGGTTGACCCCATTCTAAACGCGATTTTAGGTCATGGGCAATAGAATCAATCATATAGCCACCTCTTGATACTTTTTGCTCGGTTATTTGCCGCTTTTCGCCTCAACAGCAATCTACCAAAAATTTGATTTTCATAGAGCTTTTTTTAAAAATAATAAATATTTTTTCAAAGTTTAAATTGCTTTATACCCTCGTTACTAGGTTGAACCTGGTAACGAGAACTAGTGGTAACGAGAACTAGAGCTTCTGGCTATCTCAATTTCAGAGTAAAAGATATGAAGTTATGTATATTAACTTCATGAAATTTGTTTAAATAATACAGTGGTTGCTTTCTCGCCTACACTGGACTGTATGGTATCTACGATACAAGCTTTACCAACAGAAGTCGTACATTTAATCGCGGCTGGAGAGGTAATTGACTCTTTAGCTTCTGTAGTGCGGGAATTGGCAGAAAATTCCATAGATGCTGGTGCAACGCGGATTGTAGTTGCGATGTGGCCAGAACAGTGGCGCGTGCGGGTAACAGATAATGGTTGTGGAATGAACCTAGAGGACTTGCAGCGAGCTGCATCAGCCCACAGCACAAGTAAAATCCGTATCTGTGCAGATTTATGGAAAATTACTAGTTTGGGATTTCGTGGTGAAGCGCTGCACAGTTTAACAACTTTGGCTGATTTAGAAATTTTGAGTCGCCCAGCCCCTTCTGTGGAAGGTGGGGTTTGCGGTTGGCGAGTAGTCTATGGCTATACAGGAGAAGTAGTACATTTAGAGGCAGCAGCGATCGCTCCTGGTACGGTTGTCACAGTCTCCAACCTTTTTGGTAATTGCCTGGGGAGGCGTCAAGGCTTACCCTCAACGGCACAGCAAATGAGAGCGGTGCAAACCACAATCCAACAAATCGCCTTATGCCATCCCCACATTGCTTGGCAAGTTTGGCAAAATGACCGTGAGTGGTTTACCATCTCCCCAGCCTCAACGATGGGACAACTAATACCGCAAATTCTTCATCAGGTGCGAGCGAGCGATTTGCAAGAGTTGCAGGTAGAAATACCTGAAAAAGAGTCACAAGCTAATGATTCAAAGCTGAATTTGGTAATCGGATTACCCGATCGCGCTTCACGCCATCGCCCGGATTGGCTGCGAGTCGCTGTCAACGGACGGATGGTAAAAACATCGGAACTAGAGCAAACTATTTTAGGGGCATTTCACAGAACATTACCGCGCGATCGCTATCCCATTTGTTGCCTGCATCTATTGATACATCCAGGACATATTAACTGGAACCGTAACCCAGCGAAAACAGAAATTTACCTCAACGATGTGAATTACTGGCAACAGCAAATTAGTCAGGCAATTGAACAAGCACTCCGCATTAATTCTGCCACCGTTAAAGAAGTAGTTCATACCAGTCGAGTTGGGAAATTAATCAAAGCTGCCGAAGAAAAAAGTAATTACAATATCAACCCTTCCCAGCCAGATGAACCAAATCAAACCTCCCACTACTTAACAGCAGTCGGTCAAGTTAATAACACCTACATTGTTGCCGAACATCCAGGTGGTTTGTGGTTAGTAGAACAGCACATTGCTCATGAGCGAGTTTTGTACGAGCAATTATGCGATCACTGGCAAATCGTTCCCGTCGAGCCGCCGATAATTCTGTATCAATTATCGCCAGCCCAAGTATCTCAACTGCAACGCATCGGTTTAGACATAGAACCCTTCGGCGAACAACTTTGGGCAGTTCGCAGCCTACCCGCACTGTTGCAACAGCGAGATGACTGTGCAGACGCAATTTTAGAACTGAGTTGGGGAGGTGACTTACAAACAGCGCAAGTAGCTGTTGCCTGTCGCAGTGCCATCCGCAACGGTACACCTCTGAGCTTACCAGAAATGCAGACACTACTAAATGACTGGCAGCGTACTCGCAATCCCCGCACTTGTCCCCACGGACGCCCAATTTATTTGTCTCTGGAGGAGTCAGCCTTAGCGCGGTTTTTCCGGCGTCATTGGGTGATTGGTAAAAGTCATGGGATTTAAACTACAGGTCTAGAAAGTCTAATACGGTATCGAGATTTGATACGGACAATTATTACGAAGTCTTGTAGACTATGAATATAGATAAGACTTGTAAATCTCCAATGGTTTTGAATAAATGAAAAATGATATTTCCTAACCCACCTATTACTGAAGCAATCTTCGATATAACAGTTAATCTTCGTGATAGTTTTAATCATGAAATTTTACTAACTTTTCACGAAGAAGTCAAAGAGTCTTTTCCTAATATTCAAAAAAGAATGGCATTTCAAGGAGGTATTGAATTAAAACTAGATAATCTTGATGAGATACATCCTCAATTACTTCCTATATCTAATAAACCAGAGGGATATATTTTTGTTTCTCAAGATGAAAAAAGAGTTGTCCAAGCTAGATTAAATGGATTTACCTTTAGTAGGTTAAAACCCTACGAAAGTTGGGAAAGTTTCTACACAGAAGCAAATCAGCTTTGGGAAAAATATGCTCAATTAACATCTCCTGTTAAAGTCACTCGTCTTGCTCTAAGATATATCAACCAAATTTTGATACCAGCTACAGGAACTGTAGAGTTAAAAAATTATATAAAAACAGTACCAGAGATATCGAATGATTTATCGGTAATAATGGAAGACTATTTCATGCGAATAATTGTAGCCCATGCAGATTATCGACCATCAAAAGCAATTATTAATCAAACAATAGGTCAAGTTACCGAAAATGAAAAGGGTGAGAGAGTAGTTCCTTTGATATTTGATATAGATGTTTTTCAACAAGTCAATCTTCAGCATGATGATGAAGAAATTAAAAATATTTTTGAATTAAATTTGCGAAGTTTTAGAGACGAAATATTTTTTAAGAGCATTACCGATCAAACAAAGGAGCTTTTCAAATGAGTAAATTACTTGCTCCAGATAAAGATCAGATTTTGGATTTTACTACTAGCAGTGGTAGTAGTCAAGAATACTATAAAATATTTAGAAAGGCACAACAAGCTCAAAAACATAAGCTAGAACCAATAGCATGGAAATACAATACGTCCTTTTACTTGTTCTCCAATCTAGATATTTCTGACTTTGAGAATAGAGTAGAAGAGATTCGAGATGAAATTATGGAAGGTCATCTTAGACTTTCTAAAGAAGACATAAACTTCCTGAAGAAGGATATTAAAAAATTGGATGTTTTTCAACTTATAACTGTGACACGACTTCTGGGGCCTCTTTTAGAAAGTGAAGACCATTCTCAGGATGCAGCTTCCATAATAAGTGTTCTTCTACAGCATCCTGCCGACGAAGTGAGATATGCTGCTTTAGAGGCAATAAGTTTTGCTTTAGGAGAAGTTTCTATTGCTGAAAAAATACTTGCAGAAGCCAAGAATTTACTTAAAAATGAAGAAAGTACATTTGTACGTGAATACTTGGAGTCTCTATAAGGTGTGAGTGAATTACCTTACTACAGGAGTGTTAAAAGCCTTGCGATCTGGAAAGCAGGTAAACAACAGAAGGCGATTCTATCTTCAGAACACGCTGAACGATACCTGAGAGATATTAAGGAGGGAAAAGGTTTTCCCTCATTATGGCTACCTTCTTCTCCTGAAGATTTAGAGAAAATTTCATTAGGAATCCTTCTGAGAAAAGGGCATCTCGATACTGTAAACTTAGTTGGTTTAAATGAATCCTGCTTTAGAAATGTAGGAATTGAAGTGAGCAAGGTCGAAGTTTTTAATTTCCCTATACCTACAGTAGGCCACTTACACTATGAATTGTGTACTACTGATGATAATAAGTTAACAGCAGCTATAGAAATTTTCCTTAAATGTAATGGTAACTTTGCAGATTTTATTAAGTCAGACCCAAACAAAATTAATATGCGTAAAATAGCTGCAAAGTATATAGATGAAGTTAGTGAATCATATAAACAGAAAGCTCAAGAGTGGGCTAAACAATACCTACAGTGAAAGTTTTATAAGGAAGTTCACAATATTTTTTTGCAAATAGTACGCTGTTTTAGACTATAAAAGCTGGCAGAAGCTAAGGCTAGGGGAGATAAGCAAGCGGCAAGGGAGCATTACAAGGGACTGAAGGCTGTCTATAAGCGTCTTCCAGAGTTGGAATATTTGGATTTAACATCTCCTTTTCCGTATAGTTCGACTAGTGCGACTATTTAGTCATAACTAGGGTATTGACTTAGAGCGTACTCTAACTTGTAGAGTTTTTTCATGACTAGGGAATTAACCATCCAACAAGTTGCAGAGGCAACAGGTTTAAGCGTCCACGCTTTACGATACTACGAAAAAGTTGGGCTTTTGGCTCCGATTCAACGGGCAGCCAACGGGCATAGGCGATATTCTGTTGAGGATGTTGCTTGGTTGGAATTCCTAGTGCGACTGCGAACAACAGGGATGTCGATTCAACAAGTTCTTGCCTTTGCAAATCTAGTTCGTGAAAATCCTCATGATGTCAGAGAAAGACGCCTGCTTTTGGAGGCACACCGCGACAAAGTTAAGCAAAATCTTGAAGAATTGGCTCATCACCTACAGGTGATTGAGTTGAAAATTGAACACTATCAAGAACTAGAAGCAAAGGGAGAAAGCGATCGCAACTGTATTTTCTGGAATGACTATCTGAAACAAGCGTTAGAGTCTGAAGCCTAATGAAATAAATAGCAAGGAGACTATCAATGCGATTCCAAAATAAGGTTGTCCTCGTGACTGGGGGCAATTCTGGGATTGGTTGTGCCAGCGCGATCGCTTTTGGCAGAGAAGGCGCAAAAGTTGCGATCGCAGCTAGACGCGAGCAAGAAGGACAAGAAATCGTTCGGCTGATTCAGGAAACTGGTGGTGAAGCTACATTTATTCAAACGGATGTTTCTAGAAGTGAAGAAATCACAAGGCTCATCTCTAAAACTATTGAAATTTACGGTAGATTAGACTGTGCTTTTAACAACGCTGGAACGGAAGGTGTTTTTGCTCCCATGCTGGAGCTCAAGGAAGAGGATTGGGATAGAACGATCGCTGTCAACCTGAAAGCAGTCTGGCTATGCATGAAGCATGAAATTGAGGCATTTCTGAAACAGGGTTCGGGTGGGGTAATTGTGAACACTTCTTCCTGGCTAGCAGTTGGCGCATTGGTGGGTTCGACTATTTATTCCGCTAGCAAAGCTGGAATTGATGGGTTAATGCGATCGGCAGCTCTTGAATTTGCTCAATTTGGTATCCGTATAAACAACATTAATCCTGGCATTATAGATACACCAATGCTGCGTCGGTTTGGTAATGATGAGGCGTTTCTCAAGCCTTTTATTGCCCATACTCCCATGCAACGTTTGGGAACCCCACAAGAAGTTGCCGAAACTGTTCTTTGGCTATGTTCAGACGCTGCTTCATTTATGAACGGTCAAAGTATTTTAGTTGATGGTGGGTGGACTATTCCAGGTATAAGAAATTGGTTGCAAGAATTAAATGAAAATAGGGGCTAGGGAAGAGGTTTGATGCTGTCTTGTTGGTTACTAGAAGAAACAATGTAGTTGATAGTGATTAATTAATTTCATGCTGAAGAAATTCCTTTATACGACTGCAATTGTAGTGTTTACCTTTGGCTCAGTTCAGTCCTTAGCTGCGCCCGTCGTGCGCGTGCTAGCCCCTATCGAACTACCTTCTAATTTTCAATATCCAAATGGAATTACACGCGCCAGCAACGGTACTTTGTACGTTGGTTCAGTAACAAGCGGACGAATACTGCGTATCAATCCTCAAGGCAAAATAGAAACCTTCTTTGCCGGAAGTGACCAAGTGTTTGCTGCCAATGCTCTGCGGCTAGATGAACGGCGAGGAATCCTTTGGGGAACTTCTTCCGACTTTCTGGGAGTTCGCACTCCAAATGGTGAAACTATCCGTCGCCCACATCGGATTTTTGCTATTGATACGCGCACGGGTAAAATTTTGCGTGTCATATTAATGCCCGATGGTGGTTTTGGTAACGATATTGCACTCGATGAAGATGGCGGCGTTTATGTCACAGACAGTTCGCGCCCGCGCATCCACTATCTCGCGCCTGGAGCAACTCAACTCCAGATTTGGGCAGAAGACAGACGCTTTAGCTCCAAAGAAATAGGACTTGCTGGTATTGCGCGTAGATCTGATGGTACAACCATCGTCGGTTTGTTCTCTGCTGGAGAATTACTGAAAGTGATACCTCAGCCCCCAGGTGGTGTGAAAGTTGAGCCTATACCCCTTGTACGCAAGTTGGAAAATCCTGACGGGATGCAGTTCGCGTCTGATGGGCGTTTGCTTGTCACGGAAGGTGCGATCAAGAGCGGTAACGGCAGCCTCCTACGCATTGATGCACTTTCCCCTGGCACTCAACCCAAATCTATAGAAACCTTGGCTCGTGGTATGGAGTCACCCGTTAACTTAACTGTGAGCGATCGCGAGATCTGGGTTACGGAAGCACGCATTCGCCACCGTCTTGTTCCTGGGCGGGAAAAACAAATCCCCGATCGCTTCTTCATCCGTCGTTTCACGCTGTCACGTTAAGTTGTTGCGTCTTTTAGGATGCCTACAAACTCTGCCCAACAACATTTTCTGTCACCACAGGTTTGTGAAAAGAACAAGCGATCGCCAATTCTGCATGACGCACGAGTGTATCTTTGTCAAGGGAAGACACTAAATATTGCGGAGTTATTGCCAAGAGGCTATCAATTCGCATTCTGGCTGCTTCGATAATGCGTTCTTCAAGACTACCGTTACTCAAAGAATTGACAAAATCTTGAGCGATCGCAAAGGTGCGTTCTAAGGAAGATGAAGGCAGGTTGCGGGAGACAATGAACAAATCGCAGCCGGCGTTAAATGTCCGCGCCACAGTTCCACTTTTGGCATACATATCTGAGACAGCCTTCATATCCAAATCATCAGATACGATTACACCCTCAAACCCTAGTTCCTTTCTGAGTATGCCGTTGAGAATCGGCTGCGAGAGTGTTGCTGGTACGTCAGGATCTATATTGGGAAATAAAATATGGGCAGTCATAATCATCGGCACTTGTTCGTCAATGAGAACTTTGAACGGGATCAGTTCTCGATTTCGCAATTCTTCGATAGTTAAATTCAGTGTCGGTAGTTCCAAGTGAGAGTCTGTGCTGGTGTCTCCATGTCCGGGAAAATGTTTTGCACAACCAATAATTCCTGACTCATGCAATCCTAGATAGTAGTCACGCGCTCCAATTGCCGCAGTTTCAGGAGTAGTGCCAAATGCACGAGGCCCGATAATTGGGTTGTTGGGATTAGAAAAAATATCTGCCACCGGTGCCCAAGATACGTTGATTCCCAATGACTTTAGTTCTAGTGCTGCTGCTGTTGCAACCTCACGCGATCGCCCTCCCAACAAAAAAGCATGGGGAAATCGAGTTATGGGTAAATAGGGGCGATGAATGGTTCCTCCTTCATGATCGATAGTTATAAACATTGAGTCACGTTCGGCGTACTGCCGAATCTGATCGATCAGATTCTGATAAATTAGCAGCCAATCTTCATAATGGCTGCCATAACGAAAGTTTTTAGCATATAAAACAACCCCTACAGGTTTTAATTCGTTTAATATACGCTTGTCATCATCATTTAGAGTAGTACCGGAAATACCAACAATCAGGTGATGTCCAAAGCTTTGAATAGCTTCTGCTCCTGCCATTATCTGCTCCTTATAGCTGATGCTGTTAAAAATAAGGTTTTTCCTATCAAATATCTAAATTATGCAATTTTTATTTCAAAGATAGATAGAGCCAGCCTAAATTAAGTTAAACACTTACAAAGGCTTTTTCAGCTTGCAAATTCAAAATTTACCACAAGCGATCACAAGCTCATATTTTGCAACTTCTGCAAATCTATTAATTTACTGTAACAAATTATTTGCTGTTATAAATTTTGTAAAATTTAGCGAATTAATAAGAATCAAATTATATACTTTTGAGTTACTCTACATCTTCAAAAGTTTAAATATTTAAAAATCCTCTCAATAATTTTTAAATTTTCTATAGAATATACCTTGAGCTAGATGCATAAAAATTTGATAATTGCCACTAACTTTTAAACTTAAATTTTTTATAAAAGACACAAATAATGTACAGTCTAGATGCAAAAATCTTTTAGTCAACAACGGCTAAAGCAAGTTTTGTAAATGAATAGTCTTAATTTTTACATTGTAGATGTGTTTGCCGAATCAAAATATACTGGTAATCAGTTAGCTGTATTCACAAATGCAGCAGATATTACATCAGAGCAAATGCAAGTTATTGCCAAAGAAATTAATTATTCAGAGACAACATTCTTGACTTCAATTGAGCAAAAAGCTGGTGGTTATGACGTTAGGATATTTACACCTAAGCAAGAACTTCCCTTTGCTGGTCATCCAACCTTAGGTACAGCCTATGTTCTGCAAAGGGAAATTATTAAACATCCAGTTCCCAAAATATTTTTAAATTTAAAAGTTGGACAAATACCCGTCACTGTTGAGTATGCTGATCATGCTGTCGAATATATGTGGATGCAGCAAAAAGCGCCAACTTTTCATCAAATCCTAGCGGCAGAAACTATTGCTGAAATCCTCAAAATCCAGGCAGACGAAATAGATTCTCGTTTTCCAATTCAAGAAGTTTCAACTGGAGTACCATTTATTATTGTTCCTCTCAAGACTCTGGAAACAGTAAAAAGAATTAAAGTAAATCAAGATAAATATTTTCAGCTCATTAATACCACAGATGCTAAATGCATTCTTGCTTTTTGCTCGGAAACTTATCATCCCAACAATCAGCTCAATGTACGAGTTTTTTGTGATTATCTGGGTATACCAGAAGACCCGGCAACTGGTAGCGCCAATGGATGTTTGGCAGGATATTTAGCTGAATATTCCTACTTCGGCAAACAGAAAATCAGCGTGCGAGTCGAACAGGGATATGAAATCAAAAGACCTTCTTTACTGCTACTAGAAGCAGAAAAAAAAGATACAGCTATAGAGGTGTACGTGGGAGGAAAGGTAATAATGGTTGCCAGAGGTGAGTTTGTGTGACAAATGTGGGGTTTAAAATTCTACTAAAAGCAGTGCTTAACCATCGGGCTGACTCACCGCTGTTTGGGTGTCTACAAAGGAGGAGAAGCGTCGCACGGCGAAGCTCTCTGCCCTCGGCTTTTTTACAATCATCTGTCATCGACTGCAAATGTAACGGTTTGCAAAGTATAATGAGTACGGCAAAACCATTAAGAAATATTGAAGAGCAGTAAGGTTAAATGCGAGTAGCGATCGCCGGAGCAGGACTAGCAGGACTTTCCTGTGCTAAATATCTCACAGATGCAGGTTATACACCCATTGTCTTGGAAAGCCGGGACGTATTGGGGGGTTTAGTAGCAGCTTGGCAAGATCAAGACGGCGACTGGTACGAAACTGGGCTGCACGTCTTTTTTGGGGCTTATCCCAATATGTTGCAGCTACTCAAAGAACTGGGTATTGAAGACCGTTTGCAGTGGAAAAAACACACAATGATCTTCAACCAACCCGAAAAACCAGGAACTTATAGTAGATTTGATTTTCCGGATTTGCCAGCGCCTTTAAACGGCATTGTGGCAATTTTACGGAACAATGATATGCTCACCTGGGGTGAAAAAATCCAGCTAGCAAAGGGATTAGTTCCAGCTATGCTCCGGGGACAAAAGTATGTAGAGTCAACAGACCAATATACTTTTTCAAAATGGTTGAAGTTACAAGGTGTAAATGATGAGGTACAACAAGACATTTTTATTGCTGCCTCAAAGTCACTGAATTTCATTAATCCGGATGAAATCTCAGCTGTAGTGTTGCTGACTGCTCTGAGTCACTTTCTCCAAGAAAAAGATGGCTCTAAAATGGCTTTTTTGGATGGTTCTCCAACAGAGCGATTGTGCCAACCATTGGTAGATTATATTACAGCCCACGGTGGGGAAGTACGGTTAAATGCACCTTTAAAAGAAATTTTGCTCAACGCAGATGGAACAGTGAAGGGATTCTTGATCAGGGGGTTAAATGGCGCACCAGATGAAGTTTTAACTGCCGATGCTTACGTCTCGGCTATGTCAGTAGACGTGATCAAGGTAATGTTACCCGCTCCTTGGAAGCAACAACCATTCTTCCAAAAGCTAGAAGGGTTAGAAGGCGTACCCGTGATAAACTTGCAGTTGTGGTTTGACCGCAAACTTACAGACATAGACCAGCTGCTATTTTCGCGATCGCCTCTACTCAGCGTATATGCTGATATGAGCAACACCTGTCGTGGATATGCCGATCCAGATCGCTCGATGTTGGAATTGGTACTAGCTCCGGCAGAAGATTGGATTGAAAAATCCAATGAGGAGATTTTGCAGGCAACCCTTGCCGAGTTGCAGAAACTCTTCCCTGTTCATTTTAGTGGAGATAATCCAGCTAAATTATTGAAGTATCACATCGTCAAAACGCCGCGTTCAGTTTACAAAGCAACGCCTGGTCGCCAACAGTACCGTCCTTCCCAGCAAACTCCGATTAGCAACTTCTATCTGAGTGGTAGTTACACAATGCAACCTTATCTCGGTAGTATGGAAGGTGCCGTACTTTCCGGTAAGCTAACAGCACAAGCGATCTCTGCGAGAAGCCCTTCGGGCGTCTACGCTGAAGCAGACTCGGCGGCAAATTCATTAAAAGAGCAAACGCAAACCCCTCAGCCTGCAACGAATGCTGCAACTGCCTGATTCCCCTCCGCGCATGAAACTGCCGGTCTCTGTGGAAGAGTCCTATCAACTTTGCCGTAAAATCACAGCAAAGTACGCCAAAACATTTTATCTTGGCACTTTGTTGATGACTAAAGCAAAGCGTCCTGCCATTTGGGCCATTTACGCTTGGTGTCGCCGTACAGACGAGCTAGTAGATGGCCCAGCAGCTGCTATTACTACACCAGAAACTTTAGACAAATGGGAGCAGCAACTGGAATCCATTTTTGCGGGATACCCAGTAGATAGTTTTGATGTAGCCCTAGTGGATACCCTCCAGCGCTTTCCGATGGATATTCAACCTTTTCGGGATATGATCGCCGGACAGCGCATGGACTTATACCGCAGTCGCTACGAAAACTTTGAGGAGCTATACCTGTACTGTTATCGCGTCGCCGGCACGGTAGGGTTGATGTCCACGGCTGTAATGGGAGTAGACACCCAGCAAAATACTGCCCCTTGGAATTACTATCAACCAGCTTATATCCCTACCGAAGAAGCGATCGCCTTAGGAATTGCCAGCCAACTTACTAATATTCTTCGAGATGTCGGTGAGGATGCTCGGCGAGGGCGAATTTATCTTCCCCTAGCGGACTTGGCACAATTCAACTACACCGAACAAGACTTGTTCAAAGGTGTGGTGGATGAGCGCTGGCGTTCTTTAATGCGCTTTCAAATTGAGCGCACCCGCCAATTCTACAGCAAGGCAGAAAAGGGTATTAGCTATCTATCTCCTGATGCCCGATTGCCTGTGTGGGCAGCTCTAATGCACTACAGTAAAATTTTGGAGAAAATCGAACGCAACGACTACAATGTATTTGATCGGCGTGCCTGCGTGCCGCAGTGGCAAAAATTACGTAGCTTGCCACTAGCTTGGTTGCGAGCACAAGTGCTATAGAGTTTAGTCATTAGTCATTAGTCATTCGTCATTAGTAAATCAGCAGTCAACGACCAACAAATGAGAAATGACCAGTGACCAATGACTCAGAATTCCAAATTACTATTGACTTACACTTGACCATTTGCTAATATCTTTATTTGTGACCTGGAGAGATGGCTGAGTGGTCGAAAGCGGCAGATTGCTAATCTGTTGTACGGTTCGTAAGGCCGTACCGAGGGTTCGAATCCCTCTCTCTCCGTATATAAAGACGCGATAATAATCGCGTCTTTATTTTTTAGAAAATCTTACTGAGAGCAGCTGGGAGTATAACCCAACACGTTTCGCGTTTTCTTAGTGGCAACAACGTAAATAAATATTACTTTTTTGATACCCATTTTTTGTCAGTGGGGTGATTTTGTACTAAGAGGCTATTTCAAGCTTGTTCCCTCAACCCTATTCCCTGCTCTAGAGCAAATATGTAACCTCCTTTTACTCCGTAAGGAGGATGCTATCATTTATATGCTTTCAAGCCATTTATGTTTGAACCTAACTTTAAGGTTCACCAGAAGAACAGGCATAAATTAAGGGTATTTGAATATGAAAAAGAATATTGGTGCCTTTGCCCTAGCTTTAACAACATTACTAACAGGTTTTTTGTCAGCTTGTGAAACTACTACTTCCAACACCACATCTAACAATGGAGGTAGTGCGACTCCAGCAGGTTCAACAACTACAACCACAGGTAGCGCTCAAGGATTGAAAATTGGTTCGTTGTTACCAACAACAGGTGACTTAGCAGCGATCGGACAGCAGATGGTGCAATCTGTTCCCTTACTTGTAAACACTGTCAACGCTTGCGGTGGTGTGAACGGGCAACCCGTGACTCTGGTACAAGTAGACGATCAAACCGATCCCAGGGCTGGTGCTGCAGGTATGCAAAAACTGGCAACATTGGATAAAGTTGCAGGTGTAGTTGGTTCCTTTGCCAGCAGCGTCTCCACAGCTGCTGTTTCCATCGCCGTGCCGAATAAAGTCATGCTGATTTCTCCTGGTAGCACCAGCCCCGTATTTACTGAAAAAGCTGCAAAAGGGGGCTTTAAAAGAGACAACGTCAGCTACTGGGCGCGTACTGCTCCTCCAGATATCTATCAGGCACAAGCTTTAGCCCAACTTGCTAATAAAAAAGGTTTCAAACGAGTTGCCACGGTAGTGATTAATAACGACTATGGAGTGGGATTTGAAAAAGCATTTGTGCAAGCATTTGAAAAACTAGGGGGAACTGTAGTAAATAAAAATAGACCTGTTCGCTACGATCCCAAGGCTACTACCTTTGATACTGAAGCCCAAGCCGCATTTGCAGGCAAGCCAGACGCAGTACTGGGTGTATTTTACGAAGAAACAGGTAGTCTATTTCTCAAATCAGCCTATCAACAAGGCGTGACTCAGGGAGTGCAGATGATGCTCACCGATGGTGTGAAGTCAGACACATTCCCAGAAAGAGTTGGTAAAGCATCTGATGGTAAATACATTACTGCTGGAGCAATAGGTACGGTACCTGGTTCCAATGGTAAAGGACTAGAAGCTTTTAACAAGCTTTGGCAATCTAAAAGAGGAGCACCACCAGCACCGTATACTCCCCACGGTTGGGATGCAGCAGCCTTGTTAGTGTTATCAGCTCAAGCAGCGAAGCAAAACACTGGTGTGGGAATTGCCAGCAAACTCCGTGATGTTGCCAATGCTCCCGGTACTGAAGTTAGCGATGTTTGCGAAGGTTTGAAATTGCTGAGAGAAGGTAAAGATATTAACTATCAAGGAGCTAGTGGCAACGTGGATATTGACGAAAACGGTGATGTGGTAGGTGTTTATGATGTTTGGACAATAGGTGATGATGGCAAAATTAAGACCATCGATCAGGTTAGTCCTAAGTAGGAACTAGGAAGAGCACCAGACGCGGCGACGCGGAGAAAAGGAGACGCGGAGAAACTTTTATTTACATTCTCCTTGTCTTCTTTTCCCCTCTCCTCTTCCTAACCCCGATTAAATGCCAAAGCCTCCAAAATTATAACCAACGCCTATTGATAAACCGATATCAGTTTCATCAAAAAATGCTGCATTTATAGCTGCATTCGCCGTAAATTGGGTATTGAGTGGTACATCTACACCACCAGATAAAAGCAAAGAGACTTGAGAGTCATCACCTGTTTTAATCGCAGCGCCAGCACCAACATAGGGAGCGATTGGTAACGCTTCACTAAGTGGATCTCCTAGCTGCTGAAAAGTAAAGTCATAGCTGACAGGAATTAAAAATACCGTATCGTCTCCAAGTACCGCTGATGGGCGTACTGATAAAGCTCTGGTAAATCCAATTTTACTGATAATCATAAAATTGCCATCACCTAAAGCTGAATCGCCACCACTCAAACCAATGTTTGCTGCTACACCGATATAGCTAGAGCCTCCACGGGTTGCTGTACCGATACCAATATCGGCTTGAGCCACGTTGGGAGTAGATGTTTGGGCATTCGATTCTGAATGCTGGGGAGCGAGTGCAGCCGAGGAAGTTGCTACTGTGCCAGGGGTAGGTATAACTGAGGAACTAGATATCGCTTGAGTGTTTGCCTCTACTTCAGTTTCGGAAAGTTGGGTTAACTGCTGAGTACTGGTTGTATCTACACTCTGAGCAACAGCAGGTAGCCCACCACCTAAAACCGCCACCGCCGCTAAACTCAGCAAACCAGAAGCTTTTTTATGAAAAACAATAGTATTCACGTTCACTCCTCAAAGGATATTACCTCAATAGATAGCGAGTCTTATGGTTTTTCAACCATTTTTTGCTAACATTTAACATTTAAGCTCAAAAAATAAATTCCCACATCCATAGTTTCAAGGTAGTGCTAACGTTTGAGGAGTAAAAACTTCAAAAATATTTAGTTGGTTTGACGGATGACAAACTTCTGTAAAAATGCGAAGAATTTTGCCTCTACATTGATGGAAACGAGTCGAAATTCTCGACAAACCCGGCTTTCATCATAGTAACGTACCTATTGAGCCTAGATGCGGACAGCGATCGCTCCGAGCAGTATAAAGGAGTGACGTTTACATAACGTTAACTCTTTGTTCCTTTAGTTATGGGATAATATATTCTGTAACTCCTCAGAATTTAAAAGAAAAAATGTAATATACCCAACTAAATTTTGCTTGACTCAAATCTTCAAGCCATCGGGTAGGCGATTGATAAATATATCAAAAGTATGAGAGATTAATGAATATTCTCTCCGTAGTACTTATAACTTAAATTACTGCCGTTGTTAGACTTGTGTGGTGGTACATGCAACATAGGCGGATTAGACAAACTCCTCCTTCTACTTTTCCCTTTGAGGTTATTAGACCCAATGGAAATGTTCTGTCTGTAGTTTTCAATACAAACTGCAACGATCCCATTGCAGATTCCCGCATACCTTATCAAATGCGAGTAGTTGATCGCAATCTTCGGCGCGAATTAGAAGATAAATTAGAAAGATTTCGCTGGCTTTTGATTGTCGGACAAACAGGATTAGGAAAGACAAGAGAAGCGGCAGAATTAGCCCAACTATATAACAGAGAAGGTTGGACAGTTTTATGGCTTACATCAGCTAGGTGGGTAGATGAACCAACCCAAGAACAGTTGGAAAAGATTGGGGCTAATCGCAAATTACTGTTTTTGCTTGACAATCTCAATCAAAGGATGGATAGCCCAAATCAAGCGGAGGAATTTGAGTTAGCTCCTTTGATCCCGCCCATACAGGAGCGACTGTCACGAGTTTTGGAGGTTTACGAACAGTTCTGCGGGCAAGAAAATATGCGAGTGATTGCCACTGCTGGCAATGAAACAGAGTCTAAGATTCCAGGTAAGTTGAGCGAATGGGAAAAACTGCAATGGGAGAGATACTATAAACAATGGTGGCAGCGCTTTGAAGTTTATAAATTACCAGAACCGGACAATACAGCAATTATTCAGTTGTTGAGTGATACTGTCCCCCAAACTCAGATTAAAGCCAAGGAAGAAGATTATCTAGCGATCGCCCACAAAAATGACGGTACGTTCACAAATATAGTCGAGAATTTGCGTCTATTAAGAAATAAAGGCTTGCCCCTAACTTCTAATCATTACATTGAATCTTGTCAGAGCATCTGGGAAAAGCGCTATACATATGCAGTCAAAAAATACCCTGCTAGCCGATATATTTACGACGCTATAGATTTATTACGCCAATTTGATATTTCACTAGAGCGATGCATTGTCGAACCAACTGCCCAGTTGATGGTGCGGGGAAACTTCTTGCAGCAGTCATGGCATCGCCGACAAATTCATCAGGCTCTCAATTATCTAATTGAAACTGAACATATCCTCAGCCCCCGCAAAGGACAAATTGAAGCCAAAGGCACCAAGGTAGAAACAAGGGAATATATACGTCCTTTATCTCGGTTAATGTGGCAACTGACAGACAGATACCCCCAAAAAATGCTGAGTTCGCTCTTTAATTTTGGCTGGCGGCTGTCAATTTTAAATCATCCCAAAGAAGCCTTAACCTGCTTCAACAAGCTGATTGCTTTCAACCCTGAAATCTCCGATATTTGGTTTTACGCGGGTGTAGCTTTGGATACGTTGGGGTACTATGAGGAAGCATTTGCTTGTTGCGATAAGGTTATAGCAATCAAGCCAGATGATTACCACACTTGGCATAATCGGGGTAAGGCGCTGTACTTTTTAGGGCGCTATGAAGAAGCAGTTGCCTCCTACGACAAAGCACTCTCACTCAAGCCTAATTTAGAGCAGGCTTGGTACGGGCGGGGTTTAGCACTGAAAAACCTAGAGCACTGTGAGGAAGCAGTTACCTCTTACGACAAAGCACTCTCACTCAAACCTAAGCATTATCAAGTTTGGTACAGCCGAGGTGTAGCGTTAGAGGAATTAAAGCGTTATGAAGAGGCGATCGCCTCCTACGACAAAGCACTTTCCATTAAGCCCGATTTGGATCGAGCTTGGAACAATCGAGGCAATGCCCTGTACTTCTTAGGGCGCTACGAGGAAGCAGCTGTCTCCTATCACAAAGTCTTAGGGATCAAACCTGAAGATTACCAAGTTTGGTATAGCCGGAGTGTAGCATTAGCAGATTTAGGGCGTTACGAAGAAGCACTTGCTTGTTGCAATCAAGCACTCTCGCTCAAGCCCGACTACGAGCAAGCTTACTATAATCGGGGCAATGCGCTGTACTTCTTGGGACACTACGAGGAAGCAGTTGCCTCCTACGATAAAGCAATTATTATCCAGCCCAACGATTATCAAGCTTGGAATAATCGGGGTAATGCCCTGTTTTGCTTAGGATTTTACAAAGAAGCGATCGCCTCCTGTGACAAAGCGCTTTCCATGAAGCCTGATTTAGAGCAAGCCTGGTACTGCCGTGGTAATGCTCTGTATTTCCTGGGTTCCTACGAAGAAGCAATTACATCCTACGATAAAGTCTTAGAAATCAAGCTCGACTTAGATGAGCAAGGCTGGTACAACCGTGGTAATGCCTTGTATTTCTTGCGGCGTTATCAGGAAGCAGTGACATCCTACGACAAAGTGTTGGCAATCAAGCCCAATCACGAGCAAGCTTGGAATAACCGAGGCAATGCACTGTACTTCTTAGGGCACTACGAGGAGGCGCTTGTCAGCTTTAATAAAGCAATAGAACTTTCTCCTGATTCCTTTGGCGCTCATTACAATAAAGCTTGTTGCTATGCTTTGCAAGAAAATGTAGACTTGACGCTTGAGAATTTGAAAGAAGCGATTAACCTTAATCCTGAATGCTTGGAGATGGTAAAAACCGACTCTGATTTTGAAATAATTCTCAAAGATGAGCGGTTTAAGACGTTGATTGCTAATAACTGAGGTAGCGATCGCCTTTCATAGCAGCAAAACTCTCTAATGCTTAAGTTATAAGACTACTGCTGTAATTATTTGTGAGTGTAGCTACTGTCTAATGAATTAGGTATAAATTATGTTTCAATCCATAGAAGGAGTTTACAAGCACGGTAAGATAGAACTTTCTGAATTACCATCAGACATATCAGAAAGCCGTGTGATTGTAACTTTTTTAGAATCAAAAAACAATAAACCAAAAAAGCAAATAATGCAGTTTGGTATGTTTTTTGGGGAAAAACAATCAACGGAAGAGGACTTTCAAATTGCTGAATTTCATGGGGAGATCGAGGATGAACTAGACTGGTCATAGGCAATTATGAAGTATGTCATCGATACTCATGCACTAATCTGGTTTCTTGAAGGGAATTCACGATTAGGTGCAAATGCCAACGCTATTCTTTCTAACCCTGATTCTCAATTAGTTATCCCTGCAATTACATTAGCTGAGGCTGTTTGGATTGTTGAAAGAGGAAGAACATCTATTCCTTCTGCCAAAGATTTATTTTCAGCAGTTGAAGCTGATCCCCGCGTGTTAATTTATCCACTTGATAAAGATGTAATTGAAATAACTATGAGCTTATCCGCTATTAATGAAATGCATGATAGGCAAATTACTGCGACTGCAATAGTTTTAGCAAGCAAAGGTGAAATAGTGCAGTTATTAACGTGCGATCGCAATATAACTGCATCAGCTTTAGTTCCAGTGATTTGGTAGTTTTATTAATCTTACCTATCCTGTGGCTGTAGCTTATGCCAACCATACCAGTGGCGAACCGCCAGCCAAATAGCTGAAAGTAATCCTGCTAAACTCAGGGTAAGCCCACTATAGGGTACTAATAATCCAAACACGGGCAGCACTGCCCCAGCAATGGTACAAATAACGGCTGCGAGGGAAGCACGACGGCTCGATCCCAAACCCCATGTCAATGTTAGCAAGATGAGTGAAATCAAAGTCCAGGCTAACTGCGGATTCATGATGCGGCTCATATAAGTTAAAGCCAGCAAACAAGCAAAGAATATGCCACCAGCAACAGCTATATTTTTTAAACTCATCGGTAGTGACAAGTACAACAACAGCATCCACCACAGAAATAATGCTGGCGCTAACAGTAACAGCCGGGGAAGAATGCCTGTGTGACGAATGGGGTTAGTGTTTGTAAACACGCCAAAAGGATTTTTAACTGCAACATTGTCATCAAATGTCCAAGTAAATTGGGTGCTTTGTCCCTCGCCTGCAATTTCATTTGGTACAATGCCACTGGCAAAATCTGCTCCTGGAAAGTTAGCTGTTGCTACTAGACGAAAGTTTTTGAGCAACTGCCCATCAGCACTATATACCCAACGCGATCCCCCTTGAGCTTTATAGGTGAGTCGAAAGTTCGTTTCTTCACCTGGTTGTAGACGGAAGGGAAAGCCGTAATCACCTGGATTAATTTGTTGCAACTTTTTACCAGATTGCTCAATTTGATAGCCAGCAAGCAAAGAGTAGCCGTTGGGTGGTGGAGCTTCAAAGAAAAAACTATTAATATTCTGAAGCTGATTAATTACTTTATAGTCAGCAGCATAATCTACGCGATATACGGCGCGGCGATTTTGAACATCTGGAGTTTGATCGATTTTTACCTGAATTTGCGAACCAGCCAGTGTCAAGTAGCGGTTTTCTTCTCGCGTCTCATTTACCTTAACTAGCTTGTTATTAACTTGAGTTGTATAAGTGTATGGTACTTTAACTACATAGCGTACTTGCGGTGCAACTTGTTCTAGCCTGTCACCAGCGACACTTTCTGCTACCTGCGCTACCTTTGCTTGTTCCCAGTGATGATATCGATTGCTCAAAGTAGAACAAAGAAAAAATCCAGCTACTAGCAAAACTAATAACAAAAATAAATGTTGCAATCCTCGTAGAAGTTGGGAGTAACGAATAGCCCATTCGTCTATGAATATCGCTTCTTCTGGTTGATTGCGACGCAGGGAAAAGTTGATGAGAGCGATCGCTACTCCTAAAGCGATAACTAAAAATACCAATAACAGCGAAGCTTTGAGTGCATGGGTTCCAAATTGGAGGAGTTCAGTAGGATGCGTAAGATCGGGTATTCCAGGAATACCTTGGGCTGGTTCAGACATAGGGGAAATTTCGGAGAATTTGGAGAAGCAGACAGATAAATTCTCTCAAAAGTTTCTCGTATTAAAAAAACATTCCCATTTCCCTGCTAGCCCTACAAAACCAACAATATGATCGCTTATTTGATACAGTCGCAAACCGTGCGTAGAGAGCTACGCTTCTTGTCGCCAAACATCGCATTTACGAAACGCATTTTGTGGAACTGGTGCTTTCCTATCGGTTAGAGACTTTAAGATGAGAACATATAATTTCAGGAGATTAGCTTAATGACATATATCTCCCAAAAAACCTTCACCAAAGAAGATTTTCTCTCTCAATACCGAGATAATCCCCGCTATGAACTAGCAGACGGAGAACTAATCGACATGGAACCAACTGGCCCCCACGAAACGGTGAGTGGCAAAGTTGCAACTCAAATTGGTATACACCTTGTTGCAGAACAACTTCCCTGGTTTATTCCTCGCACTTGTTTAATTTACCCGTTTGCGGATGCAGCCACAGTTCGTCGTCCTGACGTTGTAGTTCTTGATGAAACCGTTCTCGACCGTGAACCCCTTTGGGAGCGAGAACCCGTAATTACGCTCTCGAGCTCAATTAAACTGGTGGTTGAAGTTGTTAGTACCAATTGGGAAACTGATTATGCTCGCAAAGTTGAAGAATATGCGCTTTTTGGCATTCCTGAATATTGGATTGTGGATTATAAAGGATTGGGTGGAGTCGCATTTATTGGTAAACCTAAACAACCTACCTTCACTGTTTGTCAACTAGTTGAAGATATGTATATTCAACAACAATATCGATTAAATCAATTAATTAACTCACCACTTTTGCCTCGCCTTCATCTTCGCCTAGATGATATTCTTCCTCGTTGAGTGTATGTATTCACGTTGAGGTGCGATCGCGTAGCGGCGATTGTTCTATCACCTCAATTAACCGCACCACCAAAAGTGCGATCGCAGAGAAATCCCCCAGTGATTTTTTCTGGGGTTAAGTACCTTGCTAGCCCTACAAAGCCAACAATGCGTAGTAGCTATGCTTCTTGTCGCCAGACATCGCTAATTTGATACAGTTGCGAAGTGTGGGTAGAAGTTGCATCGGCTTTCGCGAGACATCGCTTGTGAAAATAAGCTAACGTGAGAACAGTCTCTATAATTCAATGTTGCCAAAACTTTGAGGTTTTTACAATGAAATGGACACTTGAAGAAGCAAAAAAACAGCTATCTTCAATAATTAATGCGACTAGTCAAGAACCCCAGCTAATTTATACTAAAGAGGAACTAGTGGCTGCAATTATAGACCCTGAGCTTTTCTATGAATTTTTAAGCTGGCGGCAAAAAATTGCGGAAACATCTCTAGCTCAAGTCTTTAAAGAACTTCAGCAGTTATGTACTGAAGAAAATTATAGCTTAGAGATACCAACACGAGGCGATCGTGACAATCCTTTTACTGAAGAATAGGATGAGCCATCTTTGTGACACTAATATCATCAGTGAATTAACTCGTCCAATGCCAAATTTAGGAGTAATAGCATGGAATAGTACTGTGACATCTATTAATTTAAGTGTGATTACAATTGAAGAAATTTATTATGGTTTAACAGTGAAGCCTAATACTAGAATCCAAAACTGGTTTGAAAACATGAGAATTACTGCTGTTCAAGATCCCTAATTCTCCTACGTACTCTCTGACGCTCTGTTGTTTTAAATAAGTTTTGATAGAGGCTTTCAGCTTGTCGATAATTTTCTATTGCTAGCTCCCTATTCTCTAAAGCATGGTAGGCATCACCCCGCTTCTCATATGCGAGATCAAATTCAGAGTTAATTTTAATAGCTTGGGTATAATCCTCAACAGATGCTTGAAATTGACCTAATTCATATTGACAAAGACCTCTCCTGTAGTATGCTTCAGAAGGACTTATGCTCTCCCATTGGCCGTTAACTTCAATAGCTTGAGTGTAAGCCTGAATCGCTGCCTGATAATCTTTATTATTTTCGTGGACTAACCCTTGATTGTAGAAGGCAAGACAATAATTGGGTTTGAGCACGCTTGCCTGATTCCAATCTTCAAGGGCTGCCTGCTTGTTATTTGAATCATAATAGCCTAGACCTCGTTCAAAATAAATAGTTGCTTCATCCAGTTCATAGGATGTACTGTTGAGTTTAATGGCTTGAGTGTAATCATCAATTGCTGCCTGATAATCCTTTAAATCAAAATAAGTTAGACCCCGCTCATAATAGGTACGAGAAGATTTTGCTTCGTGGTTAATAGATTGAGTGTAATCTTCAAGGGCTATTTGCTTATTACCTGAGTCATAATTGGCAATACCTCGTTCAAGATAAGCACGAGCAAGGTTTATAGTTCCCCACTCACTATTGATCCTAATGGCTTCGGTATAATCCTCGATCGCTGCTTGATAATTCCCTAAATTATGATAAGCAAGTCCACGATTGAAGTAAGCAACAGAGTAATTAGGCTTAAGCTGAATTGCTTTAGTATAGTTACGAATTGCCCCTTCGTCATTCTTTTTCTCGTAGTTTTTTAATCCCCGCTCAAAGTAAGCTCCAGCACTTGTAAATTTCCGCTCATTGAACTTTTCTTCAATAGAAGCCACATCAATATCCTTAAGTCCTAATATATGCTGCAAGTACCTTAATTCATCCCTTATCTCTTCATTCACAGGAAAGTCTAGTAGAATTGCCTCCTCAAAGTTCTGCTCATATAACAGTCGCTTTTCTTGAAATTCCTGGGTAGGCTGAAGCACCTCAGCCATGATTTTTTCTGCTTCCTCTGGTGACAGTCCTAATTTTTTGCGGTTCTCTTCTAATGCGCTGAGGAGAATACTGGAAAATTTTCCCTGTCTGCGTTGCGCCCAAAGTTCAACCTCTTTACGGTAGGTAAGTTTATAATCACCTATAGGAGCTTTTGCCAATCGAATGGCATAACCTTCCTTGACTGGGAAAAAGTTTGGCTTCATATCAGATCTCGCTGCCTGAGTTTTCCACTTGGCATACTCATGCAACTCTTCCACTGTGATTATGCCATTTTTATCCGTATCAGCTGCTCCCGTCTCAATGCCTTCTACAATAAAGCGAGTATAAATACCTACACTGCCCTCTTCAAAAGACTCTTGTGTTTCGGTAGAGGAGGTTAACACTGCTCGACCTTCTCCACCTAATAGAGTTGCAATTTGAATCGGCACTGAATTCAAACCTCTTCCCGTTGCTGACAAGCCTTTTGCAAATGCACCGCTAAAGCAACAATCTAGAATCAGTACCTGTCGTTTAGAAGGACTTCGATTCATGAAACCTTGAATAGTTTGAGCGGGTACAGCAGTTGCAGTTAAAACGTCCCTTTGCTGATTTTGGCGAGTATTTCGAGTGGCAAAGTACAAATTATCATGTTCATCTCGAATACCATGACCTGAAAAATAAAGCAAAACTAAATCATCCTTTTGGCGACCTTCAGCAAACAACCTTTCGATCTCTATTTGCATTGTTACCAAATCGGGGTTAAGCAATGGCTTGACATCGTCAAACTCACCCATATTTCGATCGCGTAAGACTCTCTCCATCTCTTGGATGTCTTTCTTAGAACCTGGAAGTGAAGGCAATCCATGTTCGTATTCGCTTACAGCAATTAACAGTGCTACTTTTACCATTTGTGCCTGCCTACCTATGCTGCAATAAAATCTTGAGCAGCCTTGATCGCTGCCTCAAGTTCCTCTAGACTATTAGCTTTTACCTGAATTTTTTTGCCGTTCGCCTCTACTGCTAATTCAATAGGTTTCCTAGCTAGAGATATTCTCAAAAAATTCAATACCTTTTTAGCATTAGCTACATTTACCTCAGCCGTAAGCAAGCCAACTAAATATCCTCCTAATGCTCTGCTATCTTTTGGAGTACTAGGAACGGGAACGCGATTGACGGCATCTACTTCTCCCATTTCCCTCAATTCAGCCATTAACCGCAGAACTTGTTCGTTTTGTTCCTCAGCTTCAAGATTAGGATCGTTGAAGTGAATTGTAAATTTGACACTGGAACTATTTGCCATGCTGTCTTACCTAGTATTACAACCGCACTTATTTAACCTTTGATGATTGCTTCAAGGTTGGGTCTTTCCTTTTCTGAAAGCTGTTAAAACTTCTTTATAAAATCGACGGTAGTCCTTAGTAAGGTTATATTTGTGTCTTTGCGATTCATATTCAAAAAGCGATCGCTCTCTTCCTTTGCGGTAAATTGACAAATGCAAGCACGCAGAGGAACAAGTCATGAAAGCAGTATTAATGACAGCAGCGGGAAATCCTGAAGTTCTGCAAGTGCAGGAAGTGACAAATCCCGGTGTGCCTGTTGGCGAAACTGAACTTTTGGTACGTTTAAAAGCAGCAGGCGTTAACCCCATTGACACAAAACTTCGCAAACGCGGCACTTTCTACCCCGATCGCATCCCTGCCATTTTAGGATGTGACGGTGCGGGTGTAGTTGAGGCAGTAGGTGCTGGCGTGCAAAAGTTTCGCGTCGGTGATCATGTTTATTTTTGTAATGGTGGCTTGGGCGCACACCAAGGCAACTATGCTGAATTTACCACCATTGATGAGCGATTTGTTGCCCGCAAACCCGCATCTATATCTTTTGCAGAAGCAGCAGCAGCACCTCTAGTATTAATCACGGCTTGGGAAGCTTTATACGAGCGGGGAAGACTCGAACCAGGCGAGCGAGTATTAATTCATGCTGGTGCTGGTGGCGTCGGTCATGTGTCAATTCAGCTTGCTAAACTTAAAGGTGCTCATGTCTGCACCACAGTAAGTTCCCAAGACAAAGCAAATTTTGTCAAACAACTCGGTGCTGACTACCCCATTTTGTACAAACAAACAGATTTTATCCAAGCAGCCTTAGATTGGAGTGGTGGTGAAGGTGTAGATTTAGCTTTTGATACTGTCGGCGGAGAAACTTTTCACAAAACCTTTCCAGCAGTGCGCGTGTATGGCGATATTGTGACGATTTTAGAACCAGACGCCAATACAGTTTGGAAAGCTGCGAGATTGCGCAATCTCCGCATTGGTTTGGAATTAATGCTGACACCGATGTTGCAAGAAATGGTGGAAGCACAACAGCACCAAGCCGAGATTTTAGAAGAGTGTGCAAAATATATAGATGCAGGCAAGTTAAAAATTCAAGTTAGCCATAGGTTGCCACTAGAAGAAGCAGCCAAAGCTCACGAATTACTTGAAAGTGGTTCGATGACGGGTAAAATTGTTTTGCTGATTGGCGAGGAGTGATTGAATAGATTTTTTTTTCAAACGCAAAGGAACGTAAAGGAAAACGCGGAGGAACGCAAAGGCAGAACTCTGCGTTTAACCTCTGCGTGCCTCTGCGTTTCGATAATTATTTTCTTTAGCCTTATCTTCCTTCCCCTACCCGCTTGGGGCGCACCTGCACAACCAGAACGCACGCCCTTAACTTTAGAATTGTTGCAAGAACGATCGCGCACGCCGACAATTCGCGAAGGCAATTTGACTATAGATTTGCGGCAGATGGTGATAGATTTACGCCCAGAAAATGCTGCCTTCCGCGATGCTTTTTACCAAATGCTGCGGAAAGAATTGCAAAAGGCTGGTTCTAAGCCTTTGGGTTTAGACTTGAGTTTTTCTCTGATTCAAGGAGATTTTATCGGTAGCGATTTGGGTTTAAGAACTCCCCTTTATGCCCAGGCGATCGCACCAATATTTACTGCCGCAGAACAAGAACAACTCGAACGCTTGCGTGTGGTTTGCTTGCAGTCTTTTACCTTGGCGTTTCCCACCTCTAAAGATTGCCGATCGCTTTTGGCAACTCCCCCAGCTGCATCTAGTGAAATCAGTGTTTTCCGTGGCTCGGTAGTGTTAGAGCAAACGCATTTTACTGGGGCTGTGCAGTTTGCCAATACATTTTTTCTTCAACCTGTAAATGCTACAGGCGCTATTTTTAGCCAAGAAGCGAATTGGATGGAAACGCGATTTAGTCGTGGAGTGAGCTTTGCAAATGCCACTTTTCGGCGCGAGAGTCAGTGGCAGAGCAGTATCTTTTTTGATAAAAGTAATTTTAAACAAAGCCAGTTTCAGGAAAATGTTTATTTTCAAAACAGTATCTTTGCAGACACTGCCAATTTTAATCAAGCTATTTTTAAACAGTTAGCAAAATTTAATCGCGCCCAGTGGCAAGGAAATGCAGATTTTTCTGGTGTGCGCTTTGTCAATTCAGCCCAGTTTACCAAAGCTAATTTCAATCAGTTCTTGTTTTTAACAGAAGCTGCTTTTGAGCAAGCTGTGACTTTTCGGGAAGCCCAGTTTAACCAATCTGTGAATCTGCGGGGTGCTAGCATTCTCAATCAAGCAGATTTTAGCGATGCTGAATTCGCTCAAGAAGCTTTTTTAAATGTCTCTGGGATCGCTTTTAATTCCAATCAAGCCAAAATTTTAGGCAATCCTGGTCAAATAGGTGAAAAGTTAGTAGTATCAACTTTACAAGGCAATCAAAATGTCTTGCGGAATTTGGGGCAAAATTTTCGCCAGTTGCAGCAAATTGCTGATGCCAATCAATTGGAGTATACAAAACAGCAATTGCGATTGGCACAGTTAAACCATCTTTTGGTTGGTGCAAATATTAATAGTGCTTCCGAAAAACGTTTAATAAATCTTGGTTTTTCACCAACTCAAGCAGAAGCGATCGCCCGTCGCCGCTTGATCCAACCATTTCGCAAACAGAGTGAGTTACTGACTCTCGCAGACATCGATTTAGATACCTACACGCAACTGAGTTCTCGGATTGTTGTTGGTGAACCCATCTCGTTTGGTAGGTGGTTGTTACAAGCTTGGCATTGGCTGACATTGAGTTTATTGCTGCTGCTTTCTGGCTACGGAACGGATTTTTACTTAGTATTTGGTGTTGGTTTGATTGCGATCGCTTATTTCGGCATCTTATTTTGGCTAGTCGATCGTTTTCGTCGCCTACACCCTGTACCAATTCTGCCTACAGTTTATGAGACTATATCAATGCTAACTAGTTTTAGCCTGTTGACAGTGTTTGGTGTCTTTGCCATTTTTCGTACTGCCGAACAACCTTGGCTAACAATGGGTTGTTTGACAGCGATTATTGTTCCCGTGCCAGTACTTTTGTTGCTCCGCTTATATCAACAAGGGCGCTATCATGACTTAATGAATGTTTCCTATTTCACAGAAGACGGGAGTATGCGGCAATTAAGATTACTAATTGGACGCTTGCCAGTCATACCCAGGTTTGAAATATTTCGCGATCGCTATCTGCCACTACTGTGGAACAGTCGTTGGAATTGGCTAAACTACTATGACTTTAGCCTCAACAATCTACTCAAACTCGGATTTAATGACGTTCGCCTGCGAGATCAACATCTTCCCGGCATCATCACTACACTAGCTTGGTTGCAGTGGAGTTTAGGTATACTTTACATTATCCTGGCTTTATGGACTCTTTCCCGCACCATTCCAGGATTGAATTTGCTGATTTATTTAAAATAATCGATAAAATTTACCACCAAGCATGATACAAGGGCATAGGTAAAAAGATTTCTTCCCCTGCATTCCCACATCCGTTTCAATTCATGTGTTCACGAGAAAACCTCTCTTCCCTAGCCTCTAGCCCCTAGCCCCTATTTCAGATACTCCCAAAATCTCTCCATCAAATTGGCTTTAGTAGATAACTTGTCATCAACCGGAACAATCAGGCGATCGCGATAACAAAAAGTTTTTTTTAAAGCTCCTAGTTTTCGCTTTTTTTGTTTGCGGTTACGAAGATGTGTCATTTTCAGTTTTGCTTGCAGTTTATAAACGCTTACATCTTGCGCTTGCACTCCGAAAACGGTATCAAACCATTGTTGTAATTGGTTATACCGTTTAATTGTCCCATTTGATTGTTGAATTTGTTCATCTGAAATTTCAACTGTCCAATACAGTATTTTACGCACTTTAAATAGACTCTTTTGAGACTTTAGTACTGAGGTTATTCCTCCCTCTCGGTAATCTATCAACCACTTTTGGATTGTGGATTTGTCTCTGCCGAGTATCTTCGCTATTGCGCTTACACTCATACCTTCTGTTTTGATTAGGTAGAGTGCTTGTATACGCTCTTTGAGTCGCAGATTTTTCTGCTGGCGCAACAGCACCTCCAAGTCTGCTGCACTCTCATTGATTTGAAATTGGGTAACACAGGCCATTATTTGTCACTCATGCAATCTCTTCTACCATGTACCATTTGTCTTTTTTTTAGACTGGTATGGTAGCCCATTATTTCAATACAATTCAGGAGCGGAGCCAGAGACGTTTCCGTTAGCTCCAGTCAGAATTCAGTAGAATTTACACGAAAAATATCAAAAATGATGTCTCACAAAAATGGATTGAGATTGCTAACTCTGACTGCTTTGGGAACCTCCTGAGCTTGAGAGTAGAATTCATTGGCAAGATATAAGCGGCTGTAGGGTTCATTGTAAGCATGAACTCCATTTACTATTAGTCCTAAAACATTTTGACCTGATTTCTCTAAAAACTCCTTCGCAAATAAACCGCTAGCATAATCAACAACCCCAGGGCGAGCGACAAACAAAACACCATCAGCCATATGTCCTAAAGTGGCAGCATCAGCAGCAACTGTCAAAGAGGGAGCATCAACAATCACAAAATCATAGTTGCTAGTAAAAGTTTCCATCAACGCAGCCATTTTTTTGGAATCGAGGAGGGAAGCTGGAGAAGGAGGTACTACACCAGCACTCAGAATATCCAAATTTTCCATTACAGTTTTGATTGCTGTTTTCAATTGTGCTTCTTTGACAATCACATTGCTTAACCCTTCATGATTTGGTAGTTCCCAAATATGATGCTGAACTGGGCGGTGTAAATCCCCATCTATCAGCAAGACTTTACGCTCCATCTGTGCCATAGCGATCGCTAAATTAGCGGCTACCGTTGACTTACCTTCTGTAGGCACAGAACTAGTCACAACAATCACTTTTAACTCTTTATCGGCACTCATAAACTTGAGATTAGCTCGCAGCATCCGAAAAGCTTCACTAATAGGCGATCGAGGAGCATTGCGAACTACAAGCCTTTGGCTGCACACCTCTGGTTCTTTCTTATTACGCAGAGATTTTTTCGACTTGTCAAAAGAAGGAATCACCCCCAATAAAGTAAATCCAAACAACTCCTGTGCTTGTTGAACAGTGCGAATAGATTTATCTCTAGCTTCCAAAATATACACAGTAGCCAAAGCTGCCGCACTAGCCAATACACCAGCGCTGAGGTACAAAACAATAGGAGAAGACATTGGTTCTTCTGGAACTTCAGCTTTGGTAATAATACTGGCATTACCCACATTTTGATTTTCAGCAATCCGGCTTTCTTGTAATTTTTGTAGCAAAAGTGAGTAAGTTGTTTGCGCTGCTTCCACTTTACGTTCAAACTGCCGCTGCATTTGTTCCAATCTCGGCAGATTGTTCAGTCTTTGCCTGTAAGCATTTAGTAAATTAGACAAAGTAGTCGCTTGATTTGCTAAACCTTGACGATTTGCTTCTAATTCTGCCAGTCTTGCGGATAGTCGTTGTTTCAACTCTCCAAGTTGCAAGTTTGTGTTTGGTTGTGGTTGAGTGCTTCCTCCAACGAGTTTAATTCGTTTTTGCATTAGTCCATTTAAAGACTGGATTTTTTCTTCTAAATCTATGATTTGTGGATGGGTATCTTGCAAAACAGTGCGCCTAGCTGCAAGTTGCGTCTCTAACAGTTGAATTTCTCTCAAGACATCTTGCACCCCTGGTGTTTGGCTCAGGGCTGTCGTCGCTAATGCCTGTTGAGAGTTCATATCCAACTGTTTGCGAACTTGTTGAGATTGGGCTTCAACATTGGCGAATTCAGATTGAACTGTGTTAATTTCCTGTTGTAATTCTGCAATCACTCCCACTGCCCTAGTTGCTTCTTCCTCTAGAGCAACAACTTTGTACTTTTCTTTAAACTTTGCTAATTCTGCTTCGGCATTGCGAACTACAAATTCTGCATTTGGTAGTTGTTTTTCGATAAACTTGCGGGCTGCTGATGCTTCGGATCTCAAAGAAGAAACATTTTGCTCTAAATAGTTATCCATCAAATTATTAACAACCTGCGTAGCTATCTCCGGATCTTTATCCTGATAAGTAATTTGGATAACATCGGCTCCTTTGATATCTTTTACAGTTAGTCGTTTCAGAAAATCTTTGGGTTTTAAGATATCTCCTTTATTGTCTTGCAGGTCAAGTTCTCTAATAGTTTTTTGGATCATCGGTAAAGAAGTGATTACTTCTGCTTCTGTTTTGAGAGGATTAGTTTGAGTATCACGTCCTACTGTTTCTAATGTGCTTAATTCTCTTCCTACTCCTGTCAGAAGTGATGTAGTATTTGTGCGTTGGAACCGCAGTTTTCCTTCTGCTAAATAAGTAGGTTTTTTAAAAAAAGTCAAACATATGACAGCAATCAGAAAAGTGGGTAAAAATATGTTTAAAGCAGGCACCCAGCGCTGTTTCAAAATTTGATAGTATTTCGCTAGTGGCAAAGAATTTGCTTGGGTTTCTATCATAAATTTCTCCTCGTGACAGATAGAATTAGTATTTAAAAATCAAGAATTCAGGAGTTAGGGGGCAGAAGACAGAATCAATTCTGAATTCTGATTCTGCATTCTTCATCAATGATTGTGTTTTAACAAGAAATAATAAAGTGCCTGTAGGGTGGTCTACAATTAGTGGCGGGTCTAAATCTCCCATAAAGAGTGTTCTGGCTTCTGGATTCTTTTTTAATACTTAGAAAATTAATAAAGGTTCTGTTTTTCTAGAAACATAGTGCACTGCGATAATTTCATCAATCACTCGCTCCAAATCTTGGTCTGTGAGATTAGAACCAGAAGGCAAGCAAAGTCCTTGTGTAAATAAATTTTCTGCCACTGCACCACCAAAACATTCACATTCGGCAAACACGGGCTGGAGATGCAAAGGTTTCCAAACTGGACGAGATTCAATTTGCTGTGCGGCAAGGGCGAGGCGGACTTGTTCTCGATCTGCACCAAAAGCTTTTGGATCTATCGTCAAGCAGGTTAGCCAACGAGTAGCACATCCATAATTAGCTTCCGGCATAAATTCTATTCCCGGTAAAATCCCCAAAGTAGAAGCGTAGCTCCTAAAGTTGCGTTGTCTAGATGCAACCCGCTCTTTCAAAACACGCAACTGCCCGCGCCCAATCCCTGCCGAAACGTTGCTGAGGCGATAGTTGTAGCCAATTTCTGAATGTTGGTAGTGGGGAGCCGGATCGCGTGCTTGAGTTGCCAAAAAACGAGCTTTTGCCACTAACTGCTCCTCAGGCGAAACCAACATTCCTCCACCAGAAGTGGTAATGATTTTATTGCCGTTGAAGGAGTAAATACCAATACGTCCAAAAGTACCGGGAGAACGTCCTTTATAGGTAGCACCTAATGCCTCAGCTGCATCTTCAATTAAAGGAATGTCATATTGATTGCAGGCTTTGAGGATTGGATCGATATCTGCACTTTGACCATACAAATGTACAACTATAACTGCTTTGGGTAACTTGCCAATCCGGGCGCGCTTCTCTAGTGCTTCCTGCAACAATTCAGGATTCATGTTCCAAGAAGTGCGATCGCTATCAATAAATACAGGTTTTGCTCCGAGATAAACAATCGGATTGGCACTAGCAGCAAACGTCAGAGTAGAGCAAAAAACTTCATCCCCACGTTCTATACCGACTAGTTGCAAAGCTAAATGCAAAGCCGCCGTGCCAGAAGCTAGAGCCGCAGCATAATTAGCACCAGTTACCTGGCAAAATTCCTCTTCAAAAGCATCAATATGTGGCCCAACAGGTGCTATCCAGTTGGTATCAAAGGCTTCTTTGACAAATTCTAGTTCGCGATCGCCTATGTGAGGAGTTGAAAGCAGAATTGGTTTTTTCATCTTCATCCCTTCTTCTTAAGAACGATAGGCAGGAAAAAAATCTGATTTGAGTAATTCTTCAGTTTGAATGTTTAATTTTTTTGCACGCAATTCAACTAGATAGCGATATTTTTCTTCGTCTGTAATTAAGCGTAATGTCGAGAAAGTGTAGCTTTGTTTAGAAAAACCTGCTTTGAAATGGTAGAGACTATCTTGAGAACTTCCTAGCCCCCCACCTAAATGAAAAACTTGGTTGCCGCGTTCCTTTGCCCAGAATCTCACATAATCAAACATGAGCTTGCTTGGAGCATCTTTCAAAAACTTTGTTTGCGTACCGCCCAGGTGATACTGAACTATTCCACAGCATTCAGCAAACAAACCTGCACAAGCTATTTGCTTATGAAATTCAACAATACATAGATGCAGTTTATCTCCCAAGAAATAAGCTATATCTTCAAAGTATTTTCTTCCAAAATAATAGAAGTCTTTAGCTTCTACTCGATTCATTGTTTCTTCATAAATAAGATTGAACTCATCGATGTATTTATGAAGAGGCATCATTTTAGCCTTAAAACCAGAACGCTTGCATCTATTAATCTTATTACGATGTGCTGGTCTGGTTTGATGCCAAATATCCTGAGCATCTAGTGTCAAATCAATAGCAACTGTCGTGCCATTCTCCTTTAAAATATCACTGTTTAACTGAGTCAAATTCTGGTTAAGTATGGGATGAAGTCTGATAAATCCTGAACAAACTTGTTTATTCCGCAACACTTCTGTAAGTTTATCTATCGCCAAGTTTAAAAATCCTGGAGTGGCAGCAGCAGCTTCATTTAATAAAAATCCAGGATAACCATAGGGCGAGACAATATCAAAAACTTCTGTTGTAAGCTCATCGTCAAATAAATCATCACACCGACGTAGTAAGTAAGGTAGAAAAAAGATTTTTTCCTCATCGACTATCACAATAGCCTCAGGTATCGCTTTATTTCTTTTCGACTCTAAATACACATACTCAGGCAAATGATAAATGTCATAACGAAGCTTTACCAGAGTTTGTAACCACAAAGGATTAGTGATATCAATGACTTGAATATTCATGGTGAGGAGCCAAAATTTCTATGTTTACTTCCGTTCTTTCCGTCCTGTTAAGCGATAATATTTGTATGGATATCGCCAGCGAATCAATTGGGCGATGATAGGATTCATTTGCACTCTAGCTGGAATATGCTTGACTGAAAAGCCTATTCCATCTTTAAAAATACAGAGCTTTTCATCTTCAGGTGAGTGCAAACCATTGACAAGTTCATGAATTGTGTCAGAGTGTTGGCAGGCTTGCACAAACTCAAATACTAACCCTAAGTTAATATTGGTTGTTATCGCCTCCGTTGAGATATAAAGATGCTCGAAATAAGCAGTTCCACTCACAGCATATCCAGAAATATAGCCTCCTAATTTATCGCCAATCAAACCTACAAGTATTAATCGGCGCTTAGAATCTACATAGTTTGTCAAACTGGCAAGATATTCAGTTTTCGAGGGTATTTTCAAATATTCTGTTCGTTTTGCTGCTGAAATAACGACTTCATACCCCTGTTCTTGCAGCAACTTTGGAGAAGTTAGCTGGAAAATATTTACTTTCTTTTGACACTGGCGTAGATGTTTTCTACGATTTGCTGACAAGATGTGCAAACTGTAGTTTTGAAGATTAGATAACAAATGAACAGGTATTGAGCCATTGGCTGCTGTAGCATTCTGATCGCGCAAAGCCGCCCTAAATCCCCAAGAAAATGACACTGGGCAAGTCGCCTGCTCTGCACTCAAGCGAGCCAGCCAATGCAGAGGTTCATAAAAGCCTGTAAGTGTTTGCTGCCAATAACAACCCTGATGGTAAATAACCTGCTTTCCCTGCTCTACTTGCCAGTTTGCGAATTCTTCTTCCGTCATGGAGTTGAGGACAGCTTTTTTTACATCCAGTATTTGTATAGAACTCATGAGTTGTACTTCTTTAGTTTTTTGTTCATGAAACTACGGTATCGACACGTCCTAAATTATTTGTGATTAGTTCAACTTGCTCTGGTTCAACCACAATTTCATTCCAATACTTGAACATAGCGATCGCTCGTAGTTGCGGCACCGGAATCGGATCGCCCAGAACATAATGTTTGATGAGATAGTCTACCGAGTTGAATCCAGCATGGGCACGCAAAGGAGACGTACCAGAGAAACGGGCATTGATCTCAAAAATTTTAGGGATTCCTTGATCGACTCGGAATTGAAAATTTAAAGGCCCCACCCCACCAAGCTGTTCTGCAATCTTAGCTAGCAAAGAGTTGAAAGGAGCGTCAGGTTCAACATAGGCACGATAAGTATTACCATCCCGTAGTTCGCGCCTCATGGTGACTACTGCCTTGACAATTCCCTCCATGTCTACCACCACGCCACTAGTATACTCTTGGCTAGCAGTAGCAACACATTCTTGAATGATAGGATTTTCCACACAACGCAAGGCTTGATTTAATTCTTCCTCATTCTTGACAAGGTGAACACCAACAGAGCGAGCACCAATCCGAGGCTTAACGATTAATGGAAAATCACACTCCCGCAACAGATCGCAAATCCCGCTAGGCAATACTGATTTAGGATAAGGAAATCCATTTTTGAGCAGAAACTCATAAGTCAACCATTTATCATCAGCAATTTGGATAACATGGGGTGGGCTAACAATGATTCGCGTTTTATACCTAGATTCCAGTTCTAACTTGTTTTGAGCATATATCATCAGTTCTATATCTGTGCCAATCAAGACGACATCAGGTCTTTCACGCTCAAGAATCCGGCAGACTACATCTAAATAAGATGGATCGATCGCCAGGGGAACTAAATATGCTTGATCTGCCCAATACAACCCGACAGACCGAGGATCGGGATCTACCGCAATGATATGGTAAGGAGTATCAGCCATTCGCAAGCACTTGATAATGCCTTGACCTAATAAAGCACCCGCTCCGGTTACGAATACTTTCATGGCGCTCCGACTCCTAAACCATGTAATTGATCTCGACAATTAGCCAGTTGCTCAAGACGATGCACGTCTGAACCAATAGAAACATAGGGATTAATTTCTGCGCATAACTCTAGGAAATTGGGTAAATTGCGCAGATAATACGTATTAATTTCTACAGCAATTTTTCGCTCTAAGCTCACCTTCATTAACTCGCGCATGAAGTCTGTTGGAAACTCATCGTGAAGCCTAGAATACATACCACCAGGATGAGCTAACACATCTATAGGAGCAAACTTCAGCAAGCCAAGAGCTAATTCAAATTCAATTTGAGCAAACTCCTCTAGTGTCAATCTAGACACGTTAATATACCCCCCTTGCCCATTTGGAAAGCGGTGAACGCTACCTAATACCAAATCGCACTCAGCCAAAATTTCCTCTGAGACATCAAAGCCACCATTGGTATCAAGAGCCTTTGCTTCACAACCAACTAGCACCCGAAGTTGAGGATAAGCCTCTGCGTATGACCTAACTTCTTGTACAAACTCTGGAAACCAATTTGTACTTTTACGAACATGCTCTGTAAAAGCTACGCAACTCAAACCTTTTTGAACAGACAATTGCAGGATGTCTGAAACTCTAGCTTTGCCGTCTGTCCAACTAGTATGCATATGCAGATCGCAGTTAATGTCTGACCACTGCAAATCACGAAAACATCTAAATTGATACGGTTTGTTAGGATTTTTAGTATCTGTATTATTGGCGATCGCTATAGTCGTCATTGCATTTACCTTTACCCGGATAAGGCTGTGGAATTGATTAGAATGCTGAAGCAGTAGCAAATTCTGGTTGCGATATAGCCTCCGTATATAAAGCTTCGTATTGCTTCAAGATTTGCGGCACTTCATAATTCGTAATCCGCTCACGTCCACGCTGGGCTATAATTCTGGCTGCCTCTGGGTTATCTAGAATCAATGCCATCGCCGCTGCCAGTTCCTCAATGTCTCCCACTGTGAAAAGTAAACCACTGCCTCCTTCTAGTAAGTCCCTAGTTCCACGAATATCTGTACCGATCGCCGGAGTTTCCATACACAAAGACTCCATCACACAATTGGGCAACCCCTCTCGATCAGAAGCCAGCACAGTTGCAACCGCAGTACGCATTAAAGTTGGAATATCCTGGCGTAACCCCAAAAAGCGAACTTGATTTTGTATCCCCAATTGAGATGCTAACTGCTGCATCTGGGGCATTAACGGCCCATTTCCCGCAAAAGCCAAACAAGCTTCTTTGCGAGCTAGACGAGCAAATGCTCTCAAAACATCTTGGGGATGTTTGCGCTTGATGAACTCAGCGACAGAGAGAAACAATGGAGTCTCAGGCAGTAAACCCAACTCTTGCCGCAGCTGCACAATTTCAGCTTCAGGAATGGCATGACGATTAAAACGTCCAACATTTAGCCCTGTTCCTGGTATGTAGCGGACTTGTTCAGGCTTAATAAGATGACGCTTCGCTGACTCTTCATCTTCGCGATTAACCACTACTAGATAGTCAGTCCAGGGCGCAGCCAGCTTTTCTAGCCCCAGAAAGACAGAGTTTCTAATTATTGGCCCCCCATTGTAGAAGTGAAATCCTTGGGCAGTATAAATCACTTTCACTCTTCCCTGCTTTCTCAAATCATTCAGTGCATACCGCGTTACAAATGCAGCTACTGGTGTAGTTACATTTACTATGTCATATTCCTGCTTTGCAAATACCTCGCGAATTTGTTGCGGGGCAACCATCAGATTTTGTGGCTTGAGAGGATTGCGTGACCAGTCTACATCCCAAACTCGATCAAATAGTTCCAAGCATTTAGAGTCACTAGAAATTCCAGCCGCCATCCCATCTACACGCCAGCCCTTAGCTTGCAAGTGGCGTGTAATGTAGGTAAAAAAGCTACTTAATGTAATTGGAATTGTCGCAACTATTAACAGTTTATTCATAGTTCCCCTCCATAGGGATATCTCATTTCAAACTTGAAGTAGCCCTTGCTGAACTGGTGGCAAGTCAACTTTGCCGGGTAAAACAATTTAGACAACTCTGTTCAACCTCTTTCTTTGCGTCCTTTGTGTCCTACCCTGCGGGAAGCCGCTTGCGCGTCTATGTGGTTCGTTACCTTATCAGTTGCCATACCGCTAGTCACCTGTCTCCTATCTCCTATCCCCTATTTATTCCTCCTGCCTTCTTAGACAACTTGTCTCACTAGATAAAAAGCCTCAGCAGCAAAATGATTAACTGTACTTCCACGTAAAGTAGCTAATGCCCGCAATGTTTCTTCAGAACGCTCGTCGGGGAAAGGTCTAATTTGTGAAGCATACATTTGCATGGCTTCCAGTTTTGTTTCCAGGTAAGGAGAGATATCAACGAAAACGTTAGGGACAAAGTTAATTGTTAGATAAGGAGCGTGCCAGTTAGTTTCTGAAAGTGTTTCGTAAGCATATATTGTTTTTGGAGCATAAGGATTATTTGGTCTTGCTGCCACCAAAGACGATAAGAAAACTCTTTGATGATCCATGTGAATATCCCCATAAAAGGGAATAAAAAGTGTATCTGGTTGAAATTTTTTAATTAACTCAAATATTTGCCTGTTAACATCGCGATGGGGAACAGTATCTAATCTAGCTGCCGGAAATGAAAGAAATATGGTTTCTTTAACACCTAAAACATGATGTGCAGCTAAAGCCTCTTGGCGGCCTTTTTGAGTCATCTCCTCAGAATAATCGGGTGGACACCCTTTAGTCACGATCGCTACATAAACTTCAGCTCCCTCAGCCGCAAATCGAGCTATTGTGCCTCCAACACCCAGCACTTCATCGTCAGGATGAGGTGCAATAACTAGTATCTTGTTGCTCATAGTTTTCCTCAATTAAGCTCTAAGAATTTTTTAGTTTCTGGGCCGCAGCAAAACAGAGTATCCACAATTGATAGATTAGGTATGAAGCCTAATTCAGGAAAAGCTTGGGCATAAGTTGGATAACTAAACTCTTGCCATAAAACATTGATACCAGCAGTTTCAAATGCTGCCAGATCCATATAATTTTTTCCTCCAGAACCTGATAGGTAAGTATCGGCTCCTACAGCTTTACAAATATCAATTAGTAGTTCTGATTTATTACCCTCAACTTCCAATGCAGACATATAGATTATTGACTTTTTGATACCCAAATTTTCCATCACCCATTCAATCAGTGCCATATCGAGCTGACAAAGATTATTCCATTCTCTGGTTAGTATTTCTTCGAGTCCCGAACTGTACTTGTCGAAGTAAGGAGTGCGGGAATAATTTGTCATCAAGGTATGCCAATGCTTATGAGACCAAGGAAACTCTGAATTTATCAGCATCTCATTAATACGCTCTTCGTCTCTTGAACGATGGAGAACTGGTACAGTCAACCATTGCGCTCCTTGAGAGGTTTTGATTTGGTTGCGATGTTGAACACCACGCCTCTGAAACTGGACACTGTCCATAACTACAAAAATGTCACCTTTTTGGAGCTTGTGAAAGAATCCTAGATAGGGCAAATACTGTGGTTGGTGAATTACTGCTATCTTCATAGTTGTTTTTACTTTTTGGTTTGGTTAGCTGTTGTCAAAACACTTTCTTTTTCATAGACTCCTTCTTTACGGAGAACTACTGGAATCGTTCGCAAAATAATTACTATATCCAACCAAAAATTCCAGTTGTTGACATACCAAATGTCTAGCTTGATCCGTTCATCCAAACTATTTTCTAAACCACCATTTACTGCTTCCCAAGCTGTTAACCCTGGTGGCATTAATAAACGTCGTTTTTGGCAATTATTATAGGTTAAAAGAGCCGAAGTTAAGAGTGGGCGCGGCCCAACTAAACTCATTTCGCCAACGAGAATATTGAAAAGTTGAGGTAATTCATCGAGATGATATTCACGTAAGAATTTACCAACAGATGTAATGCGAGGATCGCCTTTGAATGTATTGATGCCAGCACCCATGTGGATAGCTCCATCAACCATTGTGCGAAATTTGTAGATTGTAAATGGTTTTCCCAGTCTTCCTAAACGTTCCTGACAAAATAAAATTGGGCCGGGAGAATTAAGTTTTATTGCCAAAGCAGCTACCACAAAGACAGGTGATAAAACTATTAGCGCTAGAAGAGCGATCGCAATATCGAATAAGCGTTTGCATACTAGCTGCACTCTGATGTACTTATGTTCTTTGAGATAAGCTTGCTCAAATTCTCGCCACTCTTGATCTGTCCAAAATCCAGAGTAGTTATTACTAGCATTTAAGCCTCTTTCTCCATCAAAAAAACTATTATTCATAAGTGCCTACGCATAAATATTGAGCCATTTTTCGACACGAGCGCGCTGTATTCCTTTTCTGTTCCCTATCCCCTTGCCTGCCTTAACCAAAGTTCTGTTTGTTCGCGCACATACTGATAGAATGCGATCCGTTTTTCGTGCAAAATTTCATCTGTATACTCTTTGGCTTTCTCTAGATTGCGAGCTGACATCAAAGCCATGCGCTCTGGATTAGTTAATACTTCCTGAATTTTTCTAGCTAAAGCTGTCGCATCACCAGGCGGCACCATATCTTCAGGTGGTAGTAGCTCAGGAATGCCACCAACTGTAGAGCCAATTACAGGTAGCGATCGCCCCATCGCCTCTACCATTGCTCTTGGCAAGCCTTCTTGATGGGAAGGCAAAATGAAAAGGTCAGCTCGATCTAACTGATGGCGCACAGCATCGCCAGCGGGCAATACACCCAGAAAGCTAACACGCTTACCCAAACCCAACGCTCTAACTTGTGCTTCTAATTCTGTCCGGTGCTTGCCATCTCCAATCAAAGTCAACTTGATGTCTAATCCCTCACGCACACAAATAGCAACAGCATCGATCAGCACGTCGGGAGCTTTATAGAGTTGAGCCAGTGTCCCCACAAATATTAGATTCCATGTGCGTACTTCTTGAATTTGTGGACGAGGCTGAGAGGCGATCGCCCAGTCGGGAAGTTCTACATCTGAGATGCCCACAGAATAGTTGGCACATGGGTATCTTTGCTGCAAGGCTTGTTTGGTGACATAGGCGGCGGCGCAAGCTCTAGCACATTGATGTTGCAGTTGGCGGGGAAAAAACCAACGAAACAATGGACGGAGGGGATGCTTGATGGAGCCGGAAGCAAAGACATCATAAGGATCGGCTACAACTTCGACCGCGTAGGGGTGGCCAGTTTTATCTAGCAAGGGTTGGACACAGTTAGCAATTGTTGAACCTACACGTAGAATCACGGCATCGTTCATACCCACTGCATTTTGGGCAGCACGTTTGACTTGACGCGATCGCTGCAAATATTGCCACGGGCCAACATAGTATGGTACTGCTGCAAATGAAACCCTTTCACCATCAGCACGTTTAGATCCGACTGGTATCAAAGGCACCTCACGCACACGGGCTACTACGCGCACGCGATCGAAAACTTCTAGATAGCGCTTCCAAAACTGATGAGCAAAGGCTGTTTGAGTCCACACAGCGCCATCCGGTGTGCGATCGAAACGATGCTCAAGTGTTACAACAATATCCATAATCAGCATTCCGAATTGATAGCTTTACACTTATTCAGCGCTTTTGTGGTGGCGACATCAATGTCAAACCCAAGCGGCTTTCCTTTTTGAATTTTTGCTTTGGCACGCCGGATTACATCCTCTGCACCTTTGGGAATGCGGTTTTGCCACCAATCCATTCTTTCACCCCAAACCCATGCATACTTGTCTGTATTTTTGAGTGCATGGTAGATGTTGTGCTCTAACAATTGCAGTCGGTCATTTGGTGAGAGAAAATGCGGCATTCTCATCCCATACCAGGCGTTTTTAGCGTTGTTAGCGGGCTTCTCAAACAGATCTAGCACAAGATCCATATAGACTGCTTGACCAATCTTCACTTGGTTGTCATACTTCTTGCGGTTCGCCGGATCGACAAACGCCCGTGCATCTTTGCGGATTAGGTCACGCATACCTGCAAACCAAGCTGCACGATAAAAGTAGTATGCACCTTCGTTGCCATCAATGATGACAGAACCAGGTCGCGCTGCATCCAGCATTCCGTTGACAAAGGCTGGCCATAGTCCATATTTATCGTTGACTAGTTTCTGCTGCAACTTTGCCGGATCGGTTGTCTCTGCCAATAAAGCTTTCATCCAACTGAAAAGCCCAAGTGTTAATACCTCAGTTTGAGGTTGCGTTGTTTGCAACACTCTCATAAACCGGGCACCGCGCTTTCGCACCTGCCGTTGATACTCTTGAAATGTCTTGTTATCGTGTTGGGGCTGCACTTCATAGTGCCACGGGGTATAACCATAAGGCTCTAGATCGAAGGCGATGCCTTTAAAGCGACCAGCTTTAGCAGATTTGGCAAAGTTTTGAATGTTCTTTTCAGCAGCAGCCCAATCATCATCGTTGAACCAGTCCCACCCTTCCTCAATAGCAGACCACATCACTATAAAGTTATTAGCGAGTTTGGAGGATTTTATAGCAGCAAGGTCTTTTCGGTCTTGCGTAAATACTGTATCCGGATAGGGCTTTTTCTTAAAAACTTCTTTACCCGCATTGAGTTTAATAATTACGCCATCAAACGGACGCTGCTCCATCTGCTTGATATGCTCTCGGAAAAATTTAGGGGTTGGCATATCCCAGCCAGACTGAATCAATTTTTTTGTGGTTGCTTGGGATTGTACCGATGCTGTTGACAGGTGCATCATGACTGAAAGCATCACGAGTATGAAACCTAAAAAGAGCGTTCGACGGATCGTATTTGCAGAAATGCGTGGAAAACTGAAATTACGGTGATAATTATGGAGTGCTAAGACTAATTCTTCTTGATAACTCATATTTATTCCATAGTAATTAGATAACATCTAGGTAAACAAATAATGCTTGGCAAATATTAATTTCAATTATTTGGCTTTTGACATTAACAATTTTTGTTTTTCAAATTTAAGCAACTTGCTTTCTGCCAATTTATTATCTTTGTGTACACTAACTACACTGACATTTAATGCTAGAGCACCAAATAAGTAAATCCACCAAATCATATTAACTTGGGCATTTTTGAAAATAAAAAAGTCAAAAAACATTGAAAATCCCGAAGCAAAAATTCCACAATTAAAAATAGCCGATTTAATTCCCTGGTAATTGCGAAGGAGAAGCCTAATTAAAACAATCCACAGGATAATAAAATAAATTAAACCTGGAATTCCTAATTCGACAACACATAACAGAAAAGTAGAGTGAGGATGATAGAGCAAATATCCATAAGGATATACTAAAATGATGGGAGCGCCATTCATGAAACCAACCCTCATGTCATCCATATCTGTAAGATACCAAGACCAATAAGAGCCATAACCAGAACCAGTAATGTTAAGCTCTGTATTGCGATGACTAATAATTTGAAAAGAAGTTAAGTGTGTATCTGAACGAGTTGTATCTTCAAAAGATTTAATGCGATCGCTACTCGCTTTTGAATAAATAATTGTTGTAGCTGTAGAGATTAAAATAATCATCATTATAGCAGCGATTATTGCTTGCTTTTTATTTTTCATGAATAAGATTAAACATAAAAAGAATAAACCCATAACTAATAGAGCAGCTCGTGAACCAAGACCAATAATAGTCAGTGTTAGAGCCATGACAACTGCCAATTTAAATAAACGTCGAGTATGACTTTGCATGAACTCTTGAATGGCAAAAGCTAAAGCTGGCAATAAAATGAAATGTCCAGTAGCAGAGCCAAAAAGAGGCCCTTGTACGCGTACTATCCCAAATTCACTTCCTCCCGCATTCAAATCGGCTCTCACGTCTCCCATGCCCAAGGAGAATAAAGAAGCTGCTGAGTAGAGTAACCCTAACGCAGCTATGATTACTGTCAGTCGCCATAAAAATGAGCGCACAGATGTAATAGATTTTCTTGCCAGGAGAATATAGCCAAGTAAAAAGGCAGATGCTGTCAAAACTAAAGTGTATGTCATTGCTCTAGCATTGCTGGCATCTATACCACTCCTTTGTATGGATACTGCAGCGTAAAACAGTAAACAAACTGTCAAGATTGGTAAGTGACAATGCCAATTCCATGGTCTATCTTTGGTACTGCCAAAATTGGTAAGTGCGAGTAGTAATAAGTAGAAAAAAGCAACTCCAACTAGAACTAAATCTTTAGCATTGACAGGTATAGATAAAAAATCGAACTTTGGAGTTGCAGTATCTGCTAGCAATGACCAATAAGAAAAACTTAACCAGAAAGGTAGTTCCAACAAAAACTGGGAGAAAGAATTAGTATTAGCATTTTGAGAAGTTAATTTCATAGACTTCTAACAGTTTTTTTATACTTGTCTCAATATTGAAAGCGCTCTTTTCGACAATGTTTAGGGCATCTATTCTAGTAAGAATTGATGCATTATTTGGTACTGTTAAAACTGCTTCTGCCCAGGCAGAGGCAGATTGTGACAAAGAGATTCGCTTCACTAAAGGCTTGACTACATCTGCTTCCTCTGGAATCACATCCGAAAAGATACAGGGTAATCCCGCTGCTTGTGCTTCAACTAACACTAAGCCTAATCCCTCATACAGAGATGGCAAGACGAAGACATCCATAGCACCCTGCATCAATCGTGGTACATCAGATCGGCTGCCTGCGAAGATAACGCGATCGCTTAAGCCCAGTTGAGCTATTTTCTTTTCTATGTCAGAGCGTAAAGAGCCAACACCCACTAGTAAAAGGTGCATCTTTGGTTCTCGTTTGGCAACTTCTGCGGCGATTTCCAAGAGAAATGCATGGTTCTTTTGTGGCTCGAATCTACCAACGTGCCCGATGACAAAGGCATCTTTCGGAATCCCTAGTTCAGAACGAACAGTAACTAAATCAACAGAATCTCGGAATGAAGCCAAGTCAATTCCGCAGTAAAGAATTTGTTGATGGAGATGGGTATTCCCAGTAGAACCGAATAGATCTACTATTGCTTGACGGCTGCATCCAAAACCTAAGGTTGCATAGCGGGCAATCCAAGCTTTCATCAAATCTAGATACAAACGTCGATGCCATTTAGCTTTAGCTTCAACCCAAGAGGTATTATTGTGGCTATGGGCAATACGGATAGGTATTCCTGAGTTGTGAGCTAAACGGAGAATGTAACCACTAAAGTGATGAACGTGACTGTGAATAATGTCATAAGGGCCATACACTTGTAAGATTCGCCGGAAATTAGCAGCGTAATTCCAAGGCTGCAAGCGATTCAGAGGACAAGGGATAATTTGACTACCTAAGGTGCGAATCTCTTGATCGTAAGCACAGAGTTGATTAGTGTGAACGAGAAAATCCATTTGGAAGCGATCGCGATCGATGTGCCGCAAAATATGCATTAGCCAAGTTTCGATGCCACCCCGGTTCATTCCTCCAACCACATGCAGGATACGTATCGAAGATTTGTCCCCTAAGGTCATGATTTTAATTCTCTCCCTGTATACTCATGTCGGTTGTATAGTGCATCAATAGCGCGATCGCGCCCCTCTCGCAAATAAAAACAAGTGATAACTAAACTACTGTTAAGGGATTTCCAAGAAATAAATTATCCAAATAATAACCACAGAGACGCTGAGAACACGGAGAAATGAGGAACAGAGAGGTTATTGCGTTAGGTGGTTGAGTGTTTTTTTATTTGGAAGTTCTTAACCAAGACAAAAACTTCATTATTCTGGTTTTTTGGTACTAGGTAATGGTAGATAATACCTGTGATACTTTCTCACCTATAACATTCCAGTTTAATTGAGTTTTTACTTTGGAACGTGCATTTTTTGACATGGTTTTTAATACAGGAATGTCACTTAATAGATGTATGATTTTCTCAGCCAGAATATCAGAATTTGGTTGTGCAATAACAACACCATTTACTCCATTATCAACAATGTCAGGCATCCCATCGTTATTTGCGATAATGCAGGGAACTCCATAATTGAAAGCTTCTACTAAAAACAGTCCATAGGGTTCACAGTAAGCGGGTGCAACTACTAAATCTGATTCTAGAAAAAGATTTTGTTTCTCGGAAGAAGATAAAATGTATCCCGGATTAAAAACACCATCCTCATGTAGATCTAATTTTTTGCCGATGATTACTAATTTGGCTTCAGGTAATACTTTTTTTACCTGTTTAAATGCCGCCAAAACCACATCTCCACCCTTTCTTTCAAAATCCGATCCATTAAACAAAATTTGTTTAGTTCCGAAAGTTTTTTCTCCTTCATACAGTTTTTGAGAACGACTTGAAGAACCAACAACAGTAATTTTTTCAGGCTTGATACCATAGTCTTCTATTAAGGATGTTTTGACTATGTTACCCAAAGTAAAAATATGCCTAGCTCTTTGGTATGCTGTCATTTCACATTCTACCCAAGCAGTATATTCTTGGTTGTCGTGAAAAGGTGCCCAAGGTAACCATTTTTTGTGAGCTAATGCCATCGTATAATCTAAATACATCACATAAGGAATATCAAATTTATCCCAAAATGGGTTAAACATACCGAAGATATGAAACACAAGATCTGGAACATATTCTAGTTGCCTAATTTTACGCTCTGTGTTGCGTGACCTAGTAATAAAAGTGTTTTTGTTTTTCCAGAATCTACTTACCGTAATTGGAGAAAATCGCTGCAATATTTTGTAATAGCCTCTCGTTAATATATCTAATGCTTTGAGTCGATGTAATTCTCCCGATGGCAAACATTCCACACAATCAAAGTATGAAGACAATACTTCAAATAAACCTTGACGACGATTTACAAATTCATGAGCACCGGTGACTAAAATCCTTTTAATTTCCATAGTGTGTCTCCTTGATTGGAAATTATGTTCATTGTCTGAAAGGTATTAAGTAGAAGGCAGAAGGTAATAAAGTTTTTTTCATGCGTTATTGTGTACGCAGTTCATGACGGCTACTTACTTGTTTTCAATCAATTCAACAGATGGATGGGATTTATGCAGTGCATGAATGATTACTGCCAAACTGCAGATAACTTGAACAATGGCTGCAATAATTAGCGCGATCGCTGCCCCTAGCAATCCCAACTTAGGTAGTAACCACAGACAAGTTATAGCTGAAGTAGTTGTGACAGCAGCAAACAAAGGTAATTGGATGCGAAAGTATCGGGCTGCCGTTATCGCATATCCAATGAAAGAAGATACGTAACCAATCCCGGCAGCAATCATTAACCAAACAAATAAACTTGTATGTTGAGCGTACTCAGGTTGATACAACAGAGTTAAGATTTGCTCACCACCTATTAGAGCCACCAAAACACCACCTCCGCCCAGCAGTACGGCAATTCCTACTAGCTTTAACAATAGCCTCTGAAAAGCTATGGTATTTCCCACAGCGTAATATTTGGCTAATCTAGGACTTGCTGACTGTCCTAAGGCATTGACAACCATACTTCCTACCACCATCAAGTAAGCTATGGCTGCAAAAATTCCCAGTTCCCGTTCACCCAAATATTGCTCAATAAAGTAGCGGGGAATGTTGGTGTTGAGTGAAATCAGCATCATCACCAACCCCAAAGGTAAAGACAGCCATACCAAATTTTTCAGAGTGACAAGATGCCAACGAGATTTTGGTATGGAGTTGAGTATTAAAACGCCATTAGGAATGTCATAAACAAATAAAACTACAAACCAGGCAAATACTAATCCAACTACTCCCCACACAACACCACTCGATAGATACACTCCTATTCCCAGTAGTATCAATGATAAAGGCCCTTTAATCATCAAGGATATGGCGATGCGATCCATGCGTTCGTGTTGCTGGAGCAAACCATAATAGATGTCACTGATTGATTCAAATGCCTTTGCTAAACCTACCAACAAAATAACTAGCGATATTTCCCAAGGGTATTTTGCTAAGAAAGTAATGATTGCGATCGCTACCAATCCTAATCCTGTGCCAATCAATCTCAGTTCTAAGTAATCGTTAAAGAGATACTGTTTCGTTGCATCTGTCGCTTGAATACTTCGCAACTGGAGATTGGTAAACATGAATACAGGTGCCGTTACCGCCAACCCCAAGGTAAACTGCCCTACTATTTCAGGGCTACCAAGTTTAGCCAGCACCACCAGCATTCCCCACTGACAAGCTGCATAGACAGCATTACCAATGAAAGTCCAAGAAAAGTTATGACGTAGCGTGAGTGGTTTAATTTGTTCCATTACTGCAAAACTTCCTAACTTTAGCAAGCTCCTTGATAAAGTTTAATCAACTCTTTATCTGACAGAATTTTTTGGCTTTTCTTGCCAATAAAGTAATAACCAGATGCAGCATCAAGAGCGGTGGGGCGATGAATCAAAAAGTAATCGAGATACTTTAATGGAAATGCTGTCATGATGGCAAATAGTCCCATCAACTTTCTCAAAAATTTCGATGTGGTGAAACTCAACAATAGATAATAATAAGACCAAGCTAATGCCATTCCCGGCCCGGCTGTTGAGCCACTTTCAATTTCCTCAAATTTTCTAAATAAGCGACGATGCCCCAAATGAGTAAATCTAGTAAAGTCATAGCATCCTCCATGTACTTGTTGCATAAAAGGGGTTTCCGCGTACACCAATCCATCATCTTTTAATACTCTGTAAATTTCTTCTACACACCGCCAAGGATCAACTACATGCTCTAATACAGCTTGTATGATTACACCGTCAAAGGAATGGTCTGCAAAAGGTATGCTATGAGCGTCACAAATCAAAGTTGTACGAGATCCAAATGAAACATCAGTTTCTACTATTTCTATATCCTGATTTGCAACAAGTTTTTCTATTCCCTTACCTAAAATACTACCACCAATCACTAAAACTTTAGGATGTATGCAACGCATATGCAATTGTTTATGGAAATGTTCATAGTTACTTTTAGCTTTAATATTTAAGCTTATACTTGGAACTAATTTTTTTAGAGTTTCCACAAATTTATTTTTAGGAGATAAATCAAAGAATAAGTTACGTTCCTTCACCAAGTCATCAATAGAAAATATACTGGCGTTCTCGTCAATCAAAATTGGTATGCCATTTTTGATGGGAAATAAAGCCTGGCATTGAGGATTTATACAGTGGCTATCTCCACTACGCAATTCCAACTCGCTATTACATATAGGACAGCGCAGCATTGATTGCACTATTGGAGAAAGTTTGAGTTTACTTTGATTGATTTGACTTTGCATAAGCTTGTAACGTAATACTCATGAATAAATTCCGATCGCTCAATCTGATACTCGCTGAGATAAAGAGCTTTACGCACTTCTTGGCTTCACTTTGACTATTATGTTTCCCTTTGTTTCTGCGAGTAAATTATTGTTTGTTACTGTATCTACTAGAAGATGATTTTCTAGATATTTGGGTTTATAGCCTGGAACTAATTGCTCAAGCAGAAATAGAATCAAATTGGTATGGTTTTTAGCCGCTGCCTTACATAAATCTTCGACAGTAATATTCAAATTTTCTGGAACAATTCGACTAGCATTTTTGACAACCAACAATTTCTCATGCTCAGTTGGTTCGTATTCTTCTCCTTCAATAAACAACTCTTCAAATAACTTTTCACCTGGGCGCAAACCAGTAAAGACGATTTCAATATCTTTGTTGACTTCATATCCACAAAGACGAATTAATTCCTTTGCCAAGTCAACTATTTTCACTGGCTGTCCCATATTTAGCATCAGCACTTCACCACCATGCCCAATTACCGCTGCTTGCAACACCAATTGAACTGCCTCCGGAATCGTCATAAAATAGCGACGAATTTCTGGATGGGTAACCGTTACCGGGCCTCCTGCTAAAATTTGTTTTGTAAAAGTCGGAACGACACTACCGCGACTACCCAAAACATTACCAAAACGCACAGCAACATAAGATAAGCCACTTTTTTTAGCTGCTTGCAATACCAACATTTCCGCAACTCTTTTACTTGCTCCCATCACATTGGTAGGATTGACAGCCTTATCTGTGGAAATCATCACAAAATGTTGAATATTGTATTGCAGCGCCAAATCCAATAAATTTTTTGTTCCCAGCACATTGTTAGTGATTGCTTCTGGTGAATTTAATTCCATCAGAGGAACGTGCTTGTGGGCTGCGGCATGAAAAATCACATCTGGCTGGAATCTCTCAAAAGCGTGTTTGAGGCGATCGCGGTAGCGAATATCGCCAATGAAGATATGAAGACTAGGAGCATAGCTTGCGGATTTACCCTCCGCTTTCAGGGCTTGAACTAGTTGTTCTAATTCCTGTTGAATATTGAAGACAGAATTCTCACCATGCCCCATCAGCATCATTTCGGCAGGACAACATTTATAAATTTGACGACAAAGTTCGCTACCAATCGAGCCGCCTGCACCTGTAATTAGTACTCTCTTGCCTTTTAAGAACTCGGCAACTTGTCCAATATCTGTCTGTATTGGTTCACGCCTGAGTAAATCTTCAATCCGCACATCACGAATACTATCTACTCTTACCCGCCCATTCAGGATTTCATGTATTCCTGGTAAAGTACTGGTTTGAATACCGGTGGCTTTGCAAATATCTACAATTTCTCGAATCACTTTTCCTGCAACTGTCGGCATGGCAATGATCACTTTATGAATTTGCAGAGATTTGACGACATCAGGTATTTTATGGCGATCGCCAACCACAGGAACACCGCGAATGTGTGCATGTAGTTTTTGGGGATCGTCGTCGATGAAGGCAACTGGCTGAAAACCCTGTTGGGGATTTGTTTGCATTTCTTGTAGTAGGGAGACTCCGGCGTTACCTGCTCCAACTATCAGCACTCGTTGTGAGGGGTTAAATGCTGCTCGTTTTTGGTTGGCTCTTTCTACTGCTTTAATGCTGAAACGCAGCCCACCAATCAAAATAAACGAAAGCAATCCATCAATTAATGGCAGTGAGCGTGGGAGCCTACTTAAAACAGAGTTTGGGATGTCATGAATGACATCGAAGCAAAAAGATTGTATGACTATCGCTGCTGCCATCAACATGGCGATATATGTGAGTTCTTCGATGCTGGCATAGCGCCAGTAACGCCGATAAAAGCCTGAACTCCATAAAATGAATTGTTTTACGAGCAAAAATAGTATTGTCGCAACTGCTAAGTCTGATAGATATGCTTCTAGGGCAAGTCTTCCATCTAAACGCAGTATCAAAGCTAGTAGTGGTGTATTTGCAAAAATAATGATATCAAGTATTAACCAATGTCTGTTTCTCATTTTTAGCAATTTATTCAGCAAAATATTGCTTGATTTCTGTATCAACCAATGAGAAACAAAAAATAGTAAATTCATAGTTGTAGATTCAGGCTATTGTATGTAAATAGTCAAAAAGTCAACAACAGCTTGGCTGTCATTTGTTTGAGCAAAAAATACTCATATAAATGTGTAGATAAAATTTACACATTTACTATAGGTTGATGAATTTTTCATTATCACCACGCAATACATGCATCCACCAAATACTTTACAGATGGTGAAATATGATTGTGGAAATTATGTAAATAGATTTTTAGCACTTCTTGTGCCAGATATTAGCCTGTTGTTCCAAAATCCTTTTATTGTAGGCTTTATATCATCATCTCTCTCTAGTAGAGGCTTTATATCATCATCTCTCTCTAATAGAGGATTTAATCCTCGTTTCCAAGCCAATTAAGGATTTTAGCGTTTGCATATAGCAAAACTACCACCGCTTGTTCGTTAAAATCTATAGATTTCTAATCGGCAGATTTTTAACCGAACAATTTAATAGTAATTAAACATTTCGTTTCATGCAACTTATTTCTATATTTTTTTAGTTTGTAACTGATTTGCATCTTGATTGATACTGAATTGATGCCATTTATTTACAATCCTTTGTATTCTGGCTGCAATTGAAAATAATAAAGAAAAGTTTAGTAGTTAAAATGATTTTCACTTCTAACTTTTGAGTGATTTTCAATCAAATTTCTTTTGAGTTTGAGGTTAAAGACAAGAAACTAAAATAGATGCAAATTTCATCAATCCAAGGATTGATAGTTCCATATCTTTGTTGATTTCGACTAGCTAACAAAAATCGAAGAAGTGTTTGCCAAGTTATCTGGCTTTCCAAGCTCCTTCGACCAAAGTTTATAGAATAGAGGATTTCTGTCGCGATCGCTAAACTTTTGCTTCTAAAGATTTCAGCAACTCGGTGTTTACTCCTGATTCACGAGTCAGGGCAATTTTACCGGTGCGGGCTATTTCTCTCAAACCAAATTTTTGTAATACCTGTACGATCGCTACCATTTTTCCTGGATCGCCCACAACTTCCAAAGTGAGAGAATCTTCTGCCACATCTACAACTCGCGCCCGGAAAATTTGTGCCAACTCAACAACTTCCGAACGATTGGTGCTAGTAGCATTCACTTTCAATAGCATCAATTCTCGCTCTACGCAAGGAATTTCAGTAATGTCTTGTACCTTCAAAACGTTGATTAGCTTGTACAGTTGCTTGGTAAGTTGCTCGATCACGTAATCGTCACCAGGCACAACCATTGTAATGCGAGAAATCCCTGACTGCTCTGCTGGGCCGACAGCAAGGCTTTCTATGTTGAAGCCACGACGGGCAAATAAACCAGAAATACGGGATAGAACACCCGCTTCATCTTCTACAAGTACTGACAGGGTATGTTTCATCTTCGCCGACAGAGGCTAGGGGAGGATTGATTAAGGTGATGAGTATTGCCACACTCAATTGCAAGTGTGAATTTTTATTTTAAACTTAAATCGGTGAACAGGGAACAGGGGATAGGGGATAGGGGACAGGGGATAGGGGATAGGGGATAGGGGATAGGGGACAGGGGATAGGGGACAGGGGATAGGGGAAGGGGATAGGGGATAGGGGATAGGGGACAGGGGATAGGGAACAAATAAATTATTACTGATAACTGTTAAAGTTAAATAGCATTTTGGGATCGGGCAAAGGTAATACTTGCACTGGATACTGCCTCAGCCACTCTTGAAACGATCGCCCACCCCGATCAATATACTTATTCAATTCTGGTAAACAACGACGCCGATAAAAGCCACACAACGGCTCCCATCTATTATCCTTTTGAACTAGAGCTGCGATCGCTTCTTGGGGTACGCGATCGAGTTCAACTGCCCATTCCTGTAAAACTTCTAGCTGCAAATTTGGTAAATCGCAAGCTAGCAGCAACACCCACTCTGTTTCTACATATACCAGTGCTTGGGCAAATCCTACAAGTGGCCCGTGGGTTCGAGGTTCGTTGCCAGTTTCTCCTGGTAAAGGTACTTCTTGAATGAACTGGCTTTTGGGAGGTAACAAGTGTTGATAGCGTTCCTGCCAAGGAGTGACTACGTAGACTTTTTCAGCACAAGCCTCAGCTATGCGACAAATAAATTGCAACATCGGCACCCCTTGAATCGGGATCAAGGCTTTATCTGTGCCCATGCGCGTACTTTTACCACCTGCGAGAACGATCGCAGTTAATTTACATTGCTGAATTTTCTCAGTTTGCTGGTTCATAAAACGTGATACACACACCAGCCGGATCAATTACGGCAAACTCTTTCATTCCCCAAGGTTTAGTTTCTAGCTTACCGTTCGGGTGAATCATCTGTCCTCCTTTGGCTTGAAATTCTAGGTAAAGTTGCTCGATCCCATCAACAAAGACACGAAAACTTGTCCATTCTGCCAGATGTTTATCATCATTCTGAAGCAGAAAAATTGTCGCCCCATCTCGTTGGACAATCGCCATCCTAACTGGATCGCCTTCTTTATGGATTGTTGTAAAGCCAAGCTGTTGCTCATAAAAGGCGATTGCCACTTCCATGTCGCTTCCTGCTGGAATCATCGGGTTGATGTTTTTAAGTACAGGTGGCTTGTTCATAGTTATACATTTAAAATGCGTCCTGTAAGATCCCCGACTTTTCAGCAGAAGTCGGGGATCTGTGTTTTTTGAAGCCCTCTTCTGTTATCCCCTAGTCTGACTTTGCTGCACCTGCTGCAACAGTTGTTCTAAACTCTCAGGTGCTGGCAAACATTTCAAACCTTGGCAAACTAGCCCAACACTACCTTGTGGTAATTTTGATTCTGCGGTGAATACAGCAGTTGGCAAATATTGGGAACTCAACGAGTTAATCTGCTCGATTGTAGTGCGAATCAAAGTCGAATTGCTATACCAATCCAAGGCGGTAAACAAACTTGGGCAAGCTTGGGGAGCATGACTCATGGCAGAGCGAAATGCCCTAAAGCCCTGCTCGGCTAAATCTAGATAATGGAGATTGTCGGTAAGTAAGGCAAGACGCACAAGATTAGCGATCGCTACTCCATTTGCAGAAGGTGTGGCATTATCTGCATAACTGCGCTCTCGCACGATTAAATCTTGAGTTGCATCGCTGGATGTGTTGTAGTATCCACCTAATTCGACACTCCAAAGATATTCGTCAAATTCTTCTTGGAGAGCGATCGCGCTTTCTAACCAATTTTTTTGATCGGGGCAACAAGTATGTAAATCCAATAGGGCTTTGATGAAAAAGGCGTAATCTTCAGATTGAGCTAGTACGGTTGCTTGTCCTTCATAATTAAGACGATGGAACCGCCCATTTACAAACTGATTATTTAAGATAAAGTTCGCTGCCTGAGTTGCTAGTTCCAAATAAGAAGATTGTCGAAATACTGCATACGCTCTTGCCAAGCCGGAAATCATCAAACTATTCCAGGCAACAATCATTTTAGTATCTGTTACCGATGGAATTCGACCAGGCCAATTGCTTGTTTTTGCCTCTTGATTATTGCGAGCGGGTGGAAAAGTTTCTAGCGATTCAGGGGTTGCACCATAACGGGCTACAAACAATTTCGTTAACGCTGTTTCTAACGTTTCGCTCAGTTCTCCTGGATGACGCCTTTGCAGTACGTTCTTACCTTCAAAGTTGCCGTTAGTAGTAACTGTAAACGATTGTTGCAATTCTGTTAGTTCTTCGTGAGTAAGTAATTGCTCTAGTTCACTGTAACTCCAGACATAAAATGCTCCCTCCTCTGGTTCAGCTTCTTCACCAGTGATAAAGCTATCGGCATCTTGAGCAGCCCAGAAGTAACCTGATGTATCCGTCATTTCTCGTTTCAGCCATTGCACAGTATGTGCGATCGCTCTCTCAAAGGCTGGTTCCTGTACTCCGGCACTCCAAAGATTAGCCAAGTACTCTACAATTTGACCGTTGTCGTAGAGCATTTTTTCAAAGTGAGGCACAGTCCAAGTGGGATCGACAGTGTAGCGGTGAAACCCTCCACCCACATGATCGTAAATTCCGCCCAATGCCAAGTCTAGCCCTCGCTGGGTACAAATTTGCTTGGCGTCGTATTTAGATTCTTGTTCCCAGGTAGAACCAGGGAACAAGAATCGTGTTCCTCGCAGAGCTAATTCTGCGTAAGGAATCATCGGGAAACTGTTACCATATTGATTGGGAGTAACGATCCCCGTGCTAGTTTCCCAACCTTGCCGTAGTAAATCCCGATCTTGAGCTTGTGTTGTACCCTGAAATTGCAACACCGCAGAGGTAAGAAGCGACTCTAAAATTACTGCTTTGCGATCGCGCAAGTCTTCTTTTTCTGTATCATAGTAGCGGCGAATTGCTTGCAGAACTTGCAAAAAGCCCGGACGACCATAGCGTGGTTCTAATGGAAAGTATGTGCCAGCATAAAACGGTACCAAATCCTCTGGAGAAAGAAAAACATTTAAAGGCCAACCTCCTTGCCCGCTCATCATCTGCAAAGACTGCATATAAATGCTATCGAGGTCTGGTCTTTCTTCTCTATCTACTTTAATAGGAATAAAATTAGCGTTCATGTACTCGGCAACAGCCGGGTCGGAAAACGCCTCTCCTTCCATAACAGTACACCAGTGGCAGCTAGAGTAGCCAATGGAGAGAAAAATAGGTTTATTTTGCGCTTTTGCAGTGGTGAGTGCTTCATCACACCAAGGCCACCAATCGATAGGATTTTCGGCGTGTTTGCGGAGGTAGAGGCTTTTAGCTTCAGCAAGGCGATTAGTCATGATTAGACATCAGGTATTTACCCTATCAATGTCAGTCTAACGTGTTCTTAAAAGTCTTAGCGTGAATACCGTCGTACTTACTGAAGAAACAAGGCAGATGGCAGTAGATGCGTAGTGGTGAGGGGATCGGTTTCCGTTACGTAGACGCCAGAGGCGGCTTCCCGTAAGGGTATGCGAACCCCCGTACTCCTTCAGAGAACCCGCAGGATACCTGGAGGGCTTCCACAGGTAGGAAAGAGAATTTGACTTGTTTCATTCGTAGCGGGTGATGCACCGCTGTGCAGCGGCTCTTAAGTTATAGATGGAATTTTGGCAAGAATACTTAAATTATGATGAAGATAATAAAGTGATTTTACATAAACAAAACCTGCCTGCTTGAACTATCTAATAGTCTTAGCAGGCAGGCTTGTTTTATATTGTTGTGAATATTTACTAGTTGTTTACTATCTGCAGGCATATTAAAGAATTTGACACCTATATCTGAATCAATCTGTGAAATTTTCTTAATCTAGAAAACTCAGCAGTGAAGCTATTGGTGTTGACATCGTGCCTGGGGATTTTGCTGCTCTGGTGGGAATTGTGTTATTTGAAGTTAATCCTACGATCAGATGAAGTAAGAAGGTGATGAGCGCGGCTTGTAAAAATTTTTCTAGCATGGCAGTTTCCTCTCTCTAGGTAGATGTTTTTGAATTGTAAAATCATGTGTTCTGAACACACCTCGTACTATTGATTAACCCTATGGGGTGATGACATCGAGCCTATTGCCAGCAAAATGACTTAGGTACTTTTGACTAAAAAACGACAAAATTGTTCCAGGGATTAAAAACTAGACATTTATGTGAGAAATTACATAATGAGGGAACGAAAAGTGCTTTATCTTCTGCCTCCTGCCCCACCGAACTTCTGATGGGCGGAAGTCGCCGCACCCTGCGGGATGCCCTCTGCCTTATTTTCAAAATAGATAGATTCAGGAACAGAATCAAGTGGTTCAAGTTGGCTAAATAAAACAATCAGCCATTGTAATCGGTAAAATGTATGTACATTAATTACAAGCAGGCTGCATGATTCCTATCGTTATTGAACAATCGGGTCGTGGCGAACGTGCCTTTGATATCTACTCACGACTGATGCGTGAGCGCATCATCTTTTTGGGACAACCGATTGATGACAACGTAGCTAACTTGGTTGTTGCCCAACTGCTATTTTTAGATGCCGAAGACGCGGAGAAAGACATTTATATGTATATCAATTCTCCTGGTGGTTCGGTGACGGCAGGGATGGGCATTTTTGATACAATGAAGCATATCCGTCCGGATGTATGCACTATTTGTACCGGGCTAGCTGCCAGTATGGGTGCTTTTCTCCTCAGTGCAGGTGCCAAAGGTAAGCGGATGAGTCTTCCCCATTCTCGGATGATGATTCACCAACCTTTGGGCGGTGCCAGGGGACAAGCAACTGATATTGAAATTCAAGCTCGTGAGATTCTTTATCACAAGCGGCGGCTAAATGATTATTTAGCCGAACATACTGGTCAGCCCTTGGAAAAAATTGCTGAAGACACTGAACGAGACTTCTTTATGTCACCAGAGGAAGCCAGGGAATATGGCTTAATTGACCAAGTGATTGACCGTCACGCTGCTGGTAGCCGTCCGATGGCAGTTGTTTAGCTAATATCTCAGTAGTCAATAGCCAATCATTCCAATTGACTGTTGATTATTGAGTAATAACCTTTCAAAATGCCTTTGAACATTATTTTGCTGTTGGCTGGAATTTCTATGTATTTAAAATTCCAGCTGTTATTTTTCGGTGAATCACTAGCAAAAGAACTATGCTTATTTTTATAGATATCACCGCCCTGAGGAGACTATGAAGCCGAAGGGTTTTTATATTAGTTTTACTGAATTATATATCATACCTATCCATAGAATCTATAGCGTTGATTACCGTTTTTTGCGGGATCGCTGTCTTTGGCTTTAATCAAATATTTCCTTGTTTGTTAATTATTGTTAGTTATATGCAACCATCTGCAACCAATCTCCAACTCCCGTGTAGGGAGGGAGTAGGGAAGGGGACAAGGGATAGGGGAGTGAGGGAATAAACTACTAACTACTGTACGGGAGGCAGCGCGCCCTTGCGGAGCCAGTGCGCCCTTGGGGGTTCTCCCCCAATCCCCACTCCGTGGGGGCCCCGAGTCCCCCGTTGTAGCACCTGGCGTCGGTTTAAGCGCGTCGAGTGCGACTGCCGTGCGGGTTTTAACGACAATCTTTCTAGGATGACGAAATATCTATCTAAGATAAACCCGCCCCTACCAATGATTAATGATTAATGACTAATGACAATTGACTCTCAACTCAAAACCCTGCTAACGGATCTAAAGGTGTAGGTTGGGATTCTAAATATTTGAGAAAATGGCGTAATTCTTCTGGATCGAGTAGATGACGCGATCGCTTACCGTAGGTTTTAATCAAATAATCTCTTCCCTGTTCAGTTGTCCAGCCTAAGCGCTGCATTTCTACACCAATTCTGGCAATTTCATCTGACTGATCCACAGGTTCGCTTTTCTTCTTTTTCTTTGTAGTCGTCGCTGGTTGAGTATCTATATTCTCCTTTGGATTGTTATAACTACGTTGTGGAAATGGGGTGACATTACTAGAACCAATTTCTGGGAACTGTTGAGCTTCAAGTTCTTTGGGAGGCACGATGGTGTGAGCGGGGATGGCAGATTGTTGCTGTGCAACATCTGCGTCAGCTTCGCTGACGCTAGAAAAATCTTCAATTTTTCTAGCCATGCTGTACCCGCCGGAGGCGATCGCTCCTGTTTCTAGTGGAATTTCTAACTGGGGTTCTTCTTTGCTAGTTACAGCAAAGCTTGGCTCAAAATCCTGGTGATTGTATGCCTCAATTTCCCCTACAGAAACAGGATGTTCTGTGACAGGCGCAACGGCTTCTGCTTGCGAAACATGGTTAGGTGTGGGAGTATGGGCCGATTCACGATGAAATTCGTCTATTGTGGGTAAATCCAGTTTAGACTCTACCTGGGCGATCGCCTCAGAGGTAATAGCTGTTGATGGTTGTGATTGACTTGTTACTCCCAAAACCATCAAAGCTCTATTTCTTGCTTGATCTTCTGCTGCCTCTACAGTCTCTGCCGCCGCCATACCAGTCGCACGAGTCACGCCGTCAATTTGTACGCTGGCACGAACGATATATTTTCCGTGATAAATTTGCACTAGTTCGGACACTAAACAACCCGTAGGATAAAAGCTCTGAAACTCAGCCAACATCATAACTGCCACCAATCTATCGTATGCTACATGAAGGGTATCGGGTCAAGAGGATACAAAGACACGGAGAATCGTGCTTGACGTTCTTGCCCCTGAAGCTTCTGTTCTCCCATTTTCCCCTTTCTCTTTTTAAGAGTTTTGGATTGCTCTACCACTTAGGGTAAATTAGTCATACTTAATTTAAAGAACTTTGAACTAACTATTAATTTTCTCTCATTAAAGACTAACCTTGCGGGAAAATGCTTCTGCATCTGTGCTTAACGGTGTGGGGCATCTTTGGTTAATTCAACTTCAAACTTAAAATTAGTTAACCAAAGTTGAGATGACTTGCTTGTATAGGTATAAGTTGTTGTTGATTTTTTGACTTTCTACCAGCAACCGTCTCCATCTCTACTTTCATAAATTCTGCTACATGATGCTGTTTGTTACTTCCGTATGCGGATTGTAGCATCGTGATTTTTAAGTAAATTTTTGGCTACTTTCCAAGCAGTCTACGTATTATTACTAGTAATGCTATACTATTTACCCAATAAAACATTCAGAAATCTTTTCTGGAAGTACTTACTAAATCTACAATAATGAAGTAATGGTTCGTCCTCACAGCTGATTAAGCTGCTGACCTGATTGTTACCAATTCTACATATGTAGCCTTTAGGTTTGTCGGCAGTTTCTCCTAGTTAAAAATCAGAGTCTCATGGCGTAAAGTACCTTGCAATTAGGCAATCGAACACCTGCGCTTTATCCTACACAATATGTTTGGGCAGTTCCACCGAGAATAATCCAAACATAGTCTCTCAAAAACCCGTTGCGTACTTAACTTTGTAGGGTAAAATCGGCATCAGGCACGCTTTTTCCGATTAGCATAAACAAGGGACTTGAACGAAGTAATACTCTGAGATGAACGTGTAGCGCCCTACTTGTTGGGAAGTTCGTTTACCACTAGTGTCTGTGGTTTGTGAGGGTACTCAACCAAGAACCAGATTCAACAACAGACATTTTGCAAGGGCGGAGAAACCTTTGAAGTTCAAATCGCCAAAAGTCGGCGCTCTGACTTCTCTCTGCACGCAAGTGTCCTCAAAAAAATGATGTTTTGACCAAAGGTCGGTTCACTGCATGGAATTTTCAATCGCTACACTCCTTGCCAATTTTACAGATGATAAATTGGTAGCTCGTAAACTGTTGGAAAAGAAACTGGGTTGTGAAGATGAAGCTAGTTTAGAAAAACTTCACATTACCTTGGAGGTGCTAGAAAAAATAGGAATCTTGGTAAAAGAACGTGGCAAGTATCGCCGTGTGACAGAAGAAGGCTTGATTGAAGCTAAACTTCGCTGTTCTAGTAAAGGCTTCTGCTTTGCAATTCAGGATGTAGAAGGGGCTGAAGATATATATATCCGAGAAAGCCATTTAAGTAATGCTTGGAATGGCGATCGCGTTTTAGTTAGGGTTCTCAAAGAAGGCAGCCGTCGCCGTTCTCCAGAGGGAGAAGTAAAGCTGATTTTAGAGCGATCTAATCATACTTTACTAGCGCGAATCAAGCAGGTAGAAATTGGTTTTCGTGCGGTACCTTTAGACGATCGCTTGCTGTTTGAACTCAAACTGCAAAATCATAATCCCAAGTTGGAAGAAGCTGTCGATCACCTAGCTCACGTCGAGGTATTGCGCTATCCCCTAGCACAGTATCCTCCCCTTGGTCGGGTAGTGCAAATCCTTGGTAGTGATGCAGAAGCAGCGGCTGACATTGATTTAGTTACCTGCAAACATGACCTTTCCCGTACTTTTTCGGAGAACGTACAAGAAGTTGCCACAAAATTACCGAAAAGGATTCTCAAAGCAGATCTAAAAAACCGATTGGATTTGCGACAAAAATTTACCGTCGCAATTAATGGTAACAATGTTGACACAAAGACTGTAGAAAATGCCTTTTCTTTAGAAAAAACTGCTGCTGGAAATTGGCAATTAGGCTTTCATATTGCCGATGTTTCTCACTATGTTCAACCAGACGAAGCGCTGGATCGCGAAGCCCTCAGACGTGGTAGATCGGTATATCTGGGAGAACTAGTACTGCCAATGTTACCAGAAGCCGTGGCAGACCGCTGTTGTTTAGTGCCGGGCAGCGATCGCTTAACCATTTCTTGCTTAATCACCTTCGACTCGCAAACGGGACAAATGCTGGATTGGGAAATTCAGCCCAGCGTCATTAAAGTTGACACCTTACTCAATCCCCAAGAAGTAGAAGCCATTTTAGGGAAAAAATCCACCAGAAAGTCAACTGAAGTGGCAGAAATGGTGCAACAGTTGGAAACTTTACGGGTTCATCTCAAACAACAACGCTTAGAGCGGGGTAGTTTGCAATTAAATCTGCCACCCAACAAAAACCCCTTCTACGATGAAGGCATTCTCGGATGTGTGGTGGAAAACGATTCACCTGTGCGATCGCTGTTGAGCGAGTTCGTACTGCTAGTTAATCAAATAATGGCAAATCATCTCAGTGCCTTAGGAATTCCTGCGATTTGGCGAGTGCAAGGCGCACCAGATCCCGAAGATGTGCAGGAAATGCTGAAATTGGCGATCAATTTAGGCGTGGAACTGTCACTAGATCCAGAAATAGATATTCAACCACTGGATTATCAACAGTTGACTAGGGTATTTGCAGAATCGTCATCCGAGCAAGTATTAACCTACCTGTTGCAGGACACGCTCAAACAGGCAGTATACAGCACTAACAAAGCACCTCACTTTGGTTTAGCGCTGCCAGAGTATACCCACTTCACAGCACCTTTGCGACGTTACCCAGATTTACTGATGCAGAGGGTATTTTACGCACTACTCGAACACGGACGTGATCGCCGCAACACCCGTGTTAAAGAGCGTGTTAACCTACGTTCTTCCACCAGTCACGGTGAAATTAATTGGAACGTTCTGCCGCCAGAATTGCAAAGCGAACTGCAAAGCGAACTGACAAGGGTGATCACCCAAATCAATGATCGCGAAAAAGAAGTTCTAGAAGCCGAAGCCGATTTGGAGGGTTTGCAGAGAGCCTCTTTAATGAAACAGCGCATCGGTGAAGTATTCAATGGTGTAATTACTGGTGTCCAATCTTACGGTTTCTTTGTAGAAATTGAAGTACCGCCCAAAGAAACAAAAGGAAGTCAAAACGTACCTTTACGAGTTGAAGGACTGGTACACGTCAGTTCCCTCAAAGACGATTGGTATGAGTACCGAGCTAGACAACAAGCACTGTTCGGCCGCAAAAATCGTGCTTCCTATCGATTGGGCGATCGCGTCGCCGTACAAGTTAAAAGTGTCGATTACTACCGCCAGCAAATTGATTTAGTAACAGTTGGTAGTGATGGTATTCCTTCTCGTCACGATATCGGCGCAGTCAATGGTGAAGAACCAGGTATGTACTTACCCCACGACATGGAGCCAGACGACTTAGAATCATATTCAGAGGATGAATAAAGAAACTAAGAATCGGTTAATGG
>NZ_AJLN01000095.1 GCF_000317285.1 Chlorogloeopsis fritschii PCC 6912
GAATGATTTTTGGGGTAAAACCGACTATTTATCTTCTAAACCCGCCCGTACAGTGGTTAGTGACCTAACATCTTGCAACAGTCTCAACAGCCACCAGGCAAAGCCTCAAAACCCTCGTTACCAGGTTGAACCTGGTAACGAGAAAACCCACCCTTACAGTAGTTAATAGCTAACAACTAACCACTAACAACTAACTACTAACTACTTAATTTCTCAATTTCACATTTAACAGCGTGTCAAATCAAACTCAACCACTAGTCTTAGGAGTATCAGGCGCATCTGGACTAATTTACGCAGTGCGGATGCTCAAATTTTTGCTTCAAGCCGACTATGCAATCGAATTGGTTGCTTCCAAATCAACCTACATGGTTTGGCAATCCGAGCAAAATATTCGTATGCCAGTAGAAGCTGTTCAACAAGAGCAATTTTGGCGAGAGCAAGCAGGAGTTGAAGTTGGAGGAAAACTACGCTGTCATCCTTGGGGTGATGTGGGAGCGAACATTGCCAGTGGTTCCTTTCGTACCCTCGGAATGATTGTGATTCCGTGTAGCATGGCGACAGTAGCCAAGCTAGCAGCAGGTTTGAGTTCTGACTTATTAGAGCGGGCAGCAGATGTGCAGATCAAAGAAGGACGAAAACTAGTGGTAGTTCCCCGTGAAACTCCTTTTAGCTTAATTCACCTACGGAATTTAACCACCCTTGCAGAAGCTGGAGTCAGAATTGTTCCTGCAATTCCTGCCTGGTACCACAATCCCAAGACGATTGAGGATTTAGTTGATTTTGTAGTCGCCCGTGCTCTAGATCAACTAGAGATTGATTGCATCCCAATTCAGCGTTGGCAAGGTAATCATTGATAATAAGAGGGTATAGGAGACAGGGAAGAGGACACGGAGAGGTAGGAACGCAAAGAAAGATTTTCCTCTTGTCTCCCTACGCCAGTCGCCCCAAGTCGGGGAACCCGCCCACGGCGCTGGCTCCTCTCCCCCTCCCCCTTTCTCTTCCTAATCCCTAGTCCCCAATCCCTAGTCCCTAATCCCTATTCCCTATGGCTATATTTCGCTTAATTCTATTAGTGGCACTATTAGGAGGACTAGCACTGTTATTAGCACAAAACTGGTCACCTGTCCTCCCACTAGTCTTTTTGGGTATGCAGACTAAGGCGTTGCCACTAGCAATGTGGATCTTATTCAGCACTGCTGCTGGTGCTGCTACTTCTTTAGCAATTTCTATCTTGTTTCAATTATCGAGTTATTTTACGGCACCAAAACGCCAGGCTCCATCCACATTTAAGCCACCAAAAACACGAACTCCATCTGGGAGCGATCGCCCTCCTACAGAAGAACCTAAATATACTTACACTAGTCCACCACCACCACAAAGTAAAAGTACTGACAGTAACCGTAGCAATGCAGAGGATTGGGAAACAAGTGGTATTAATGATGATTGGGATTTTGACGAGACGGAGGAAACATCTAAATCTCCTCAAACTACACAAGTTAGAGACTCTTATACTTATGAGAAACCGCAAGAACCACAAAGCGGCTATAAATCAGGTTCTGTATACTCCTACAACTACCGCGAACCTAAAAATTCTGGAGCGGGAAAAACTGAATCAATTTACGATGCTGATTATCGGGTGATTGTCCCCCCCTATCAACCACCGACTGATAACCAAGTCGATGGAGATGAAGATGATTGGGGATTTTTAGACGATGATAACGAAAATGAAGATGAGCGCACTCGTCGATAAGCAGAGGCAGAATAGTCTTGGTCTCTACTTAATACCACAACGTTCGCGAGACTCCTGCTTAACTTTGCCCATCATCGCAGCTTCCTGTAAAGTCATAAAAGCGTTCAAATCTTCTAAATCATAACGAGTTGTCAGCAATTGTCGCAGTTGATTTTCTGCCTCCACAGTTAAGTAGCCAGTTAATAAAGCTGTTTGTACAACGTCTCGAATCCGAGTCATGGTTGAAACCTCTAAAACCACACTTAATTTATTTGGCTCGCTCAGAACACGCAGTATTTTCTCTGTATATCCATCGCTCAAGATGGCAAAGCTTTTTTCAACCACGAAATAAATTGAGTCATTTTTTACACCTTTGAATAAAAATATACTGATTTGCAAATTAGACAAATCAAGTTAAATTAGTTCAGGTTGAAGCAGAAATAAGTTTATTACCAGAAACTTCTCAGTGTACTGATAAAAACACTTAACTACTTGAAACTTCTGTGGGTAGTGAATCCCTCTTCTTGAAGTTGACGTAAATTAGGTGGATAAAGTTTCAATCAAATTTCATGAAAGTTCCGTTAAGCCTAAAGATAGCGAAGCTGGAACTGTTAATTCACCTAACAAGTGTTATTAAATTCGTTATAACTTTATCATACATTCATTATTGCTTCATCAAACAGTCGTTAGTATGATTTCTAAATTACTTATAAGAAATAACAGTAATGACTGTGTCTAATTTTGAGAAGATAGAAGAGGAATTTCTAGAAGCAAATAATCATTGGGAAATAGAAAAATTATATGTAGATTTAGCCACAGCCAAAGGAAAAGCTCTAACCCCTGTTGAAAAAAAGTTTCTACGCGGCTTGCTTTGCGGTTTTAGTCCGGCTGAAATTGCTAGTAAAGTTTATAAAAGTCGTAGTAGTAGTACAGTTAGAGTCTATCTTTCTAATGGATTATATAAGTATATAGAAGATTTAGTTAGTAATCAAGCTGGATATGCAGTTAAAGTAAAAAACTGGAGTCGTGTAACTTATTTGTTGGAGAAGGCTGGTTACAAAAAACATTTACTAAAAGTAGATTTAGATAGCGATCGCATCACCACTCCGAGACAGAATGATTCTAATTTTGTCACTATTAAACCAGACTCACATCTAGATTTAGGTGAAGCAACTGATGTGAGTAGTTTTTGTGGCAGAGAAACAGAATTAGCCTTAGTTAAACAATATATTATTCAAGACAGTTGCCGATTATTAGTAATCTGTGGTATGGCAGGGATTGGGAAAACTGCTTTATCAGTGAAGCTAGTACAAGAGGTACAAGAAAACTTTGATTATGTGATTTGGCGCTCATTACATTTTGCCCCACCTCTAGAAAGCATTTTAACTCAACTCATTCAATTTTTATCTCCACAGCAACTAACTAATAGCATAGAAACAAGTATTAATTATACTATTTCGCAACTATTAGATTGCTTGCGTTATTCTCGTTGCCTTATCATCTTAGACCATGTGGATGCAATTTTAAGTAATAAATATACTGATGAACCAACAAACTTTAATCTTCCGACAAATAATTCTATAATCCAAAATAATTATTCTTACTCTCTACCTCATACAGGCTATCACCAAGGTTATGAAGAATATGGAGATTTAATTAGGCGCTTAGGAGATTCACAACACCAAAGCTGCTTATTGATAATTACACGAGATAAACCGAGAGAGATTACAGATTTGGAGGGTAAAACATTACCTGTTCGTTGTTTAAAATTAACTGGTTTAAATCAGGCAGAAAGTATAAAATTTTTTACCAATCAAGATTTACCTGGAGCTAGTCAAGAAAATATTATAAAAATTACTGAGTGGTATGCAGGCAATCCCTTATTTATTAAATTAGTTGCAAATAGAATTCATGAATTTTTTGGTGATAGTATAGAAGAATTTTTAGCACAGAACACTTTGGTTTGTGGAAACATACGAATAATATTAGACGAGCAGTTTAATCGTTTGTCTAGTTTAGAAAAGCAAATAATGTACTGCCTGGCAGTCAATCCAAGTTTTATTTCATTGCAGACAATAGAAAGTAATATATTACCAGGTTTGCCGCAACACTTATTATTGAAAGGTATAGAGCTACTACAAAAGCGATCACTGATAGAAAGACAAGCATCGAGCTATTCTCTAACACCAGTACTTAGAGAATATATCATTGAACGATTCATTGAAGAACATTGGAAATTGAGTGCAGAAAAAGCAGGCTCATTACTGATAACTCATACATTTTTGGCAAAGCAACTGAAAAATTATATCAAAGCAAGTCGTTGAAATGCAGAAAATTTAAGGTAAAGTAAAAAGCGATCGCTAAAAAATTGACGTTAATTATAGCTGGAGCAAAGCGACTGGTGAATAACTTATTAAAAGGAATTAACCTGTACTTAGTTGCAATGCCAGGAGCTGGTAAAACAACGGTAGGGCGTTTATTGGCTAAACAGCTAGGTTATGGGTTTATAGATACTGACGAAGTAATTGTCAAAGCAGTAGGGCAGCCTATTAGTCAAATGTTTGCCGAGCAAGGAGAAGCGGAGTTTCGCCTGTTAGAAAGCAAGGTTTTAGCACAAATTTGTGCAATTCAAAAGCTAGTAGTTGCCACTGGTGGAGGAATTATCCTGCGGCGAGAAAACTGGAGTTATCTACACCACGGCTTAGTTGTTTGGCTAGATGCAGCAGTAGATATACTGTATAGTCGTTTAGTAGAAGACACAACCCGACCGCTATTGCAAGATCCCGATCCCAAAGCAAAGTTGCGATCGCTCCTCGAACAACGACAACCACTTTACGCTCAAGCAGATTTGCGAATTACCATCACAGAAGGGGAAACACCAGAAGAAATTTCCACGCGAGTTTTAGAAGCAATTCCCAGCGTTCTCAAAAAACCAGATTCTCTGCCGAATGGTTGTTAGTTATTTTGTTAGTGGTTAGTCAATAGTCATTTGTCATTTGTTAGTGGTTAGTAGTTGGTTGTTAGTAGGGGCGGGTTTTGTTGATTATCTTTGGTTTAGAACTGACAATTTATCTTTTAAACCCGCCCGTACAGTGGTTAGTAGGGGCGGGTTTTGTTGATGATCTTTGAGTTAAAACCAACAATTTATATTTTAAACCCGCCCGTACAGTGGTTAGCTGGTTGTTCTCCTGGTGACCCTGAAGCTCCTCTCCCCCTCCTCCACTCTCCCCCAATCTGTGAGAAATTGTTGGGAGTACCAATTTAACTATTAAAAGCTCCTCATCATGATTAACGATACTGAATACATTCGGCAAGCCGCAGCTACTCGTGTGCAAGTGTTAAGCGAGGCATTACCTTATATCCAACAATTTACAGGCCGAACCATTGTTGTCAAATACGGCGGCGCGGCTATGAAAGATAGCAATCTCAAAGATAAAGTCATCCGCGACATCGTATTTATGTCCTGTGTTGGTTTGCGTCCAATTTTAGTACATGGGGGTGGCCCAGAAATTAATAGTTGGCTCGATAAACTGGGAATAGAAGCGCAATTTAAGAATGGTTTGCGGGTAACTGATGCGCCGACAATGGATGTTGTAGAAATGGTATTAGTCGGTCGTGTTAATAAAGAAATTGTCTCTTTGATTAATCAAGCTGGTGGTTCAGCAGTGGGGCTGTGTGGCAAGGATGGTAATTTAATTAAAGCTCGTCCTCAAGGAGAAGAAGGCATTGGTTTTGTCGGGGAAGTGAGCATTGTCAAGATTAAGATTTTAGAAACACTGGTTAGTAATGGCTATATTCCTGTAGTATCGAGCGTGGCTGCCGATGACACTGGCCAAGCTTACAATATTAACGCCGACACCGTAGCTGGAGAAATCGCAGCAGCAATGGGAGCAGAAAAGCTAATTTTGCTCACCGACACACAAGGGATTTTAAAAGATTATAAAGACCCCTCTAGCTTAATTCCAAAAGTAGATATTCAAGAAGCCCGCGAATTGATTGCTAATGGTGTAGTCAGTGGGGGCATGATCCCCAAAGTCAATTGCTGCGTGCGATCGCTTGCTCAAGGAGTACGTGCCGCCCACATTATTGATGGTCGCATTCCCCATGCTCTACTACTAGAAATCTTTACTGATGGTGGCATTGGTACGATGATTGGTGGCTCTCAATTTGTGTGACTAGGGGCTAGGGGCTAGGGGCTAGGGGCTAGGGGCTAGGGGCTAGGGGCTAGGGACTAGGGGCTAGGGACTAGGGACTAGGGACTAGAAAATTAAAAATGCAACCGAGCAAAAGTTTTAATTTTTACTTTTTAATTTTTAATTGATCTGTCCCCTGTCCCCTGTCACCTATCCCCTCTCTACCAGGGAGATTTTATGATAATGTGTTGTCTTCCTGGCTTACGAGCAGAAGAATCAACTATTGTTGGATTAATTAGTGTTGAGTTTCTAACACTAGGATTCACCAAAACAGGATTGACTAAGATAGTATCTCGGTCTTTGTAACGCCCGTGTCGGTATGGATGATAGGTGTGAGTGGGGTATAAGTAATAGTCGTAATCTGGGTACGGATAATAACTATGACCTGGAGATGAGTAATAGATGTGAGTTGGGGATGAATGATGGGTGCGATCCGGTGTCAGTCCTGTTACCGGATTTACAGGTATGGGAGCAGAGATGGGGCTTCCGTAAATAATGTTACCAACATTAGATGGTTGGCTACCTTTATAAAAATCTGCACCACCAATTATTTTTATTTCCGCGGAAGCAGGAGCGGCGGTTGCACTCACCAGGGCTACTGTTAAACCCAATCCCAGTAAATGTGCTTGGGGAAGCTTGATTTGAAACATATTTTTATCACCTTGCTTTGATAAGTTTTTTGACATAGTTGTTAACCAAAAGGATTTCAAAAATGTTGCTGCCATTGGCACAATGAAGGCAGTGCTGATTTGTGAGCAAAACGTGAGTTCAGAGAGTTTAGAGATAGCTAAAACTCGCTACCAGAAAGGGAGAGTCGCCCTTGAAAGCGGGCAATACCGAGAAGCTGTTGAACAGCTAGAAAAAGCCAGTGCCCTCTTGGTTCGTAATACTCGCCTTGGAGGTGAAGTACAAATTTGGTTGGCGACAGCTTATGAAGCAGCTGGACGCACACAAGATGCGATCGCTCTTTGCGAACAGCTCAAACGCCATCCCCACTCAGAAACCAGTAAGGAAGCACGGCGGTTGCATTACATTCTCAGAGCACCCCGATTACAACGTCCTAAAGAATGGATGACGGAAATTCCCGATTTTAGTGCACTACCTGATAACGAAGCCAAAATTCGTTTTACTGCTAATACTACCAAATCCTCTCAGCCTCGGAAGCCTCCGGAGGTAGAATTTGTTGACCTTAGCCAAGTGAATACCAAGGATAATCGCTTTATCTGGGTGGCTTTAATTGTTATTGCTTTGACGTTGGGTAGTTTAATTTGGTTCAGTTTATAAGCTAGGAGGCAGAGCAGGGCAGACAAGGGGAAAAGGAGACAAGGAGACAGGGGGAGTAATAAACAACCAACCATTGTATGGGCGGGTTTAGAAGATAAATTGTCTGTTTCAACCGAAAAATCATCAATAAAACCTGCACCTACTAACAAATGACTAATGACTAATAACTATTTAGGAGATTTAAATTGATGAATTTATCTACTTTTAGAAGAAGTTTCTTGGGGTTAAAGCATCTTTGCCTTGTGCTGGTAGCATCTCTGCTATTGTCAGGTTGTGTAGATTACCAAGTGGGGGTAAATTTCGATCATGCCAATAGCGGTGAACTGGTGCAGCATATTAAGCTAGGAGAACGGTTTAGCAGTTTCGGTGGCGATCCGATATACGAATGGTTAAACAGCATTGAGCAGCGAGCGCGTCAAGAAGGAGGCAAAGTCCGACGGCTTTCTAAAGACGAAATTATTGTGACAATTCCTTTCAACAATAGTCAGGTATTACAAAAGAAGTTCAATACATTTTTCCACCCCAATACTAATCCAAAAGCAGAATCTGTCTCGGAACTGCCAAAGATAGAATCCAATATGCTTTTGTATCAAAATAATTTTTTACTGTTAGTACGCAATCGCTTAATTTATGATTTAGATTTGCGATCGCTTGGTTTGATTTCTAGTCAAGGTAATGTTTTAGCTAATGCCGGTTCGATTCTGGATTTAGAATTTAGCTTGAAGACTCCTTGGGGAGCAAGAAACATTCAAAAAACTGAAAATGCTCCTCAAGTGCAAAGAAATAAAAATCAGCTAGTGTGGAAACTAAACCCCGGTGAACTTAACCATATAGAAGCGGTTTACTGGCTTCCTAGCCCCATGGGAATTGGTACATTGTTAATTGTTGTGTTTGTCACGGCAGGTTTTTACCTGCGATACAGGTTCATGCCCGATCCCAGAATTAAATTTGCTTCTAACTCAGCAGCTACTGTTGGGCAGTAGAATGTACATCCCACACCACTTTTTCTGTCATTAGTGGTTGTGGGTTCAAAATCTCAAATTTACTATCTTTTTCTACGTCTACTAATCCTTAAAAGTAGCGATCGCTTTTTAAAACTTATTGATTCGGAGGTATTTGCTGGGCTGCTTGTTGAACTTGTGTCACACTCAAATCTAAAGCTTGTGCGATTTGTTCTACACTCAAGCCCAATGCTAACAATTTAGGTACAGCTTCTAATTTTGCCTCTAAACGGCCTTCTTGTTTGCCTTCTTGTTTGCCTTCTTGTTTGCCTTCTTGTCTGCCTTCTTGTCTAGCTTCTTGATAAACTCGCGTTTGCTTCAACTCAGTTAACCCAAACATTGCCTCTATCTCCTCTCGACTCATCGCAGGAAACTTATAAACCAAGATTGTCTCTATTAATTCTAGTAATTGCTGCTGTTGGATATTAACCGCTTGCTTGGCGCGATTGATTAATTCTCTAGCAGTAGTAATTGCTGTATTTTCATTTTCAATGACTAATTTGATGGTAGCAATACCTATCGGTAGTGATGCAGCTTCACCTAATTCATCTAAATAAATTCTACTAATGCGCTGGCTGAGAAAGAATTCAATGAAATGTTCCTTATCACCAATATCTATACTTCTACTGGGATAAATAACCACTCCTTGCCAAGAATTTTTAGATTTATTTTGCCGTAAGTATAAAAATAATTCTGATACAAGACGCAAGTAAATATCTGAGTCAGGTTGGAATTGAACTTCGACGAAATAAATCGGTCTTTCTTCATCTTGAGTGGGAAGAAAGACACCATCAATTCTGAAAGCTGTTTGCTTGATTTCAACTGAAGAAAATTGATATAAATTTGCGGTTTCGGGAGGATTGCCAATCAGTTCAAAGAAGATGCTGGGAAATTCCTGAAATAAGCGATAGAAAATGCTGTCGGTTTTCAAGCTGCTTTTTGACGTAATTTAAGGCTTATGGGATTTTATCTAATAGTCTTATTGTCCATCAATCGCTGTCTATAAATCGCTATAATTTTGATGAATTTTAGGAAAACCAGCCATGTTAGAGTACAACTTGCCGAGGTACTTGCCCTCAGCCGAAGAACTACCCGACTCTGACGAAACTCCTGTGGATAATGAACTGCAAGAATTAATACCAAGCTTGCTGAAGGCAATACTGCTGATACTTTGGGCAGAACGTATGGACTGGTTTTTTGGGATAGATATGGGGATTTATTATCATCCCGATCAACCGCCCATAGTACCAGATGGATTTTTGAGTCTGGGGGTAGAACGGTTTTATGATGAAGAGTTGCGTCCCAGTTATGTGTTGTGGGATGAAAAAGTTGTGCCAATTTTGGTGCTAGAAGTAGTTTCCCGAAACTATCGTAAAGAATATACCGATAAATTTAATGACTATGCAAATTTAGGTGTACTTTATTACGTGATATATTCTTCTCGCCGTCGCCGCAAACCGCGTTTAGAAGTACATAAATTAGTTAATGGTCAGTACAAATTGCTAGAGGGAAATCCTGTTTGGCTACCTGAAATAGGCTTAGGAATTGGTTGCGAAAGGGGAAATTATTGTGGTGTGACAAGGGAATGGCTCTATTGGTATGACGAAGAAGGTAAGCGTTATCCTACGCCACAAGAACAAATTCAACAAGAAGCACAACGTGCTCAACAAGAAGCACAACGTGCTCAACAAGAAGCACAACGCGCTCAACAAGCAGAACAACGTGCTCAACGGCTAGCGGAAAAATTGCGTGAGCTAGGAATAGATCCAGAGAACCTGGATTAAGCTATTAATTTAGATTCGATTATGGTTCTTGATAAATTAATACTCGTCGGCGAGCCTTATAACCTCATCCATCAGTTTCAAATACTCATTAATGAATCTTGAAAGCTCATTCGTCAGTTTCAGATACTCGTTGGTGAGTCTTACAACCTCATTGATCGCTCTGGGATACTCGTCGGTGAGCCTTAAAACCTCATTAATCAGTTTCAAATACTCATCAACGAGTCTTGGAACGTAATTTATTAGTCTGAGATACTCATTAACGAGTCTTGGAATTT
>NZ_AJLN01000096.1 GCF_000317285.1 Chlorogloeopsis fritschii PCC 6912
AATCAGTATTAAAGCTTACTCGTCTGGATTAATACCCTATTCTGGAAATTTTCGCTCTCTGACTTCAACACTATAATCCTGCACTGCTTTGGTAATCGTGTCGCGCAAATTGGTATAAACTTTGGCAAATGGTGGATGTTTTTCCGAAAGACCGATAACATCAGAAGTAACTAAAACTTGACCATCGCAATGCGGCCCGGCACCAATTCCAATCGTGGGAATACTGAGTTTTTGTGTAATTTGCAGTGCTAAATCAGCGGGAATATGCTCTAACACTATGGAAAACACACCCGCTTGTTCGAGAGCGATCGCTTCTTGTAAAATTCGCTCCCGTGTTGTTTCTGTTTTGCCTTGTTGCCGCAAGCCGATTTGATGGACTGATTGTGGTGTTAAACCGACATGACCCATCACCGGAATTCCCGCTTGCACTAAACGAGTAATGGTTTCTATCATCGCCGGGTATCCACCCTCTAATTTTACTGCTTGCGCTCCAGCTTCTTTAAGAGCACGTCCGGCAGAGTTTATAGCTTGTTGGATGCTTTCTTGATACGTTAAAAATGGTAAATCTACGACAATCAAGGCGCGTTTCACGCCACGACGGACTGCTTTGGCATGGTAAAGCATCTCTTCTAGGGTTATTGGTAGTGTTGTTTCATACCCCAACACTACGGCCATTGAATCACCTACTAAGATTAAATCCACACCAGCAAGATCAAGTAGTTGGGCGATCGCATAATCCCAAGCGGTTAACGCCACAATTTGGCGTCCCTGTTGTTTCCATTGAATTAGTTGCTGCGTGGTGAGTGCCATTTTCAATTAGGGGCTAGAGGTTAGAGTCTAGGGGTTAGTATTAAGACTCTTTAACAAAAAAGAATACAGAGTACAGAACTATTCTAGATTCTGTATTCTGTATTCTTCGTTTCATACAACGTCAATTCTTGAATTTATCTGTTACCATCTGAAACCCTGTTCCCTGTCCTCTATTCCCCCGTTCCCTTTTATTCCCTACTTAACTGCGCGAGTAAAAGCTAAATGGGGTTTTGCGCCGATTGTTTTCGGCATTAGCCAAGCTAAACCTTCTGTGGTGCCAATCCACAATTTATTACCAACATCAGGGGCAAGAGTAAGCACACGACTAGAAGGAAGTCCAGGGACTTGTTGGTCTAGTACAGCTCCAGTATGCGGATTTAATCGTAGCAAACCGTTACTAGTACCAACCCAAACACTACCATCTTTAGCAAAACGTATTGCCTTTACATCGCGTCCCCTCAGAGGAGTTACAGATCGCAACACAATACCAGTTTTTGGGTTAATTACCAAAAGACTATTTGGCATTCCCGCCCAAATCAAACCCTCCGGACTAATAGCCAGAGCTTGCACGGTTGTTCCTGGTAACTGGTCAATCCGCTTCATAATATAGGCATTAGCCGTATTTACTCGCACTACACCATCAAGCGTTCCTACCCAAAGTTGTCCTTGTGCGTCTAAAGTCAAAGCATTTGCACTAACACCAGGAAGATTTTTGACTGTAGTCATAATCAAACCTTGATCGGGGCTAATTAAGGCTAAACCGTTATCTGTTCCCGTCCATAAATAACCTCGCTTGTCAACCAGTAGAGACAATACTCTCTTAGAAGGCAAAAATAAGTTTTGTGCTGTAATTTCGCTCGTCTGAAGATCTACTCGTTTTAATCCTTCATAAGTTCCTACCCACAAGCGCCCGACTTTGTCTTGGGCTAAAGCACCAATAGCCTGATTCGGTAAACTTACACGAGCTAAGATTTTGCCTGTATTGGGTTCAATCCGCGACAATCCCCGCCAAGAAGCTACCCAGAGATTGCCTGTATAATCTGGCTGCAATACGCTAACGCGATAATCAGTTTCTTGTATGCGTTCTTGTACATCGCGATCGTCAGGTAAAGGATCTACTTGTCGCGGTGGTGCAGTTGCTGGATAAGAGGGGGTAACTTTAGGCGGACTAACATTAGGAATTTTTGGTGGTGGAGTACTATTATCAACTTTTGACGGATTTGCTGGAATTCCTAGCGCTACATTACTTAAACTCGGCCAAGTTACCAAGCTCAACAAGGTAAAACTGATTAATAAATTAGTACGTTTGCAAAACACTTTCACAGGCAAATTTCCTCTAAAGACAGTTTTTATGACCTTTGCCTCAACGGGCGTCAGGTTAATTTCAGTGTTCCCTGGAAGCGTACTTTTTAAACTTTAATTTGTGATTTTTCTCAAAATCTCTTAAATATTCTGGAGGTAGAACCTCCAAACCCTCGTTACCAGGTTCAACCTGGTAACGAGAACTAGAGCCTCTGGCTCAATATATGCTTGCTCATCGGGAAGATATAGAAGCGTTGGAAATCCTATTTAGTCAGCGTACTTCCGACTCCCAAGCAATTATATATCCGTCGATGTTTACTGAAGATGGTCAACCTATAAAAGAGAATATTCGGATAATTGAGGAAGCGATCGCTAAAAGAGTTCAACAACAGAAGAATAATCAAGATTAATAGTTCTGTATTGTTGGTCAATTTTACTTGTTACTTGTGCGAATGACACAACGCTCATTTAGCTTGTCTATATCTTCTGCCAAATAGGTTTTACCAAATCCCCCACCACCTAATGATTTAATCGGGCGATAGCGGTTTCTTAGCACTACTAGTCCTGTACCACAGTGAGAGCAAAACATTGTGCCATCAGGATTCGGCGGGTTGTGGCAAGCTGGATTGAGGCAGCAAGTCATAACTGTGCTTTTATGGGCAGATAAGCTTATTATCGCTTAGTTATTGTCAGTAGAATCAATGATAAGGGCAAGTATTCCAGATTAGCAGTCAAACGGAAGCATTATAAATTGAGGCAGTAGGGCTTGAGAATGTAAGCTGAGTGTATGCCCAAGAAAATCAGAGAACTCAAAAGCTTGTTGCTGCAAGCAGGATTTACTTATAGACCGACAAAAGCTAGTCATAGCAAATGGACTCATCCAAAATTACCTCAAGCTATTATCATCGCTGGTAAGGATGGCAGTGATGCAAAACTTTATTTAGAAAAGCAAGTCAATCAAGCACTTGAAGAACTAAAGAAAATGGAAGAAAAAGAGGAGACAGAAGAATGAAATATACAATCGTTATTCAATGGTCAGAGGAAGACCAATGTTATGTGGTTTTATTGCCTGAATTTACTAATGTAATGCAGCCTTGCACTCACGGAAATACTTATGAAGAGGCTCTTAAAAATGCTCAAGAAGTACTTGAACTTCTCATTGAGTCAGCTTTGGAAGATGGTGAACCTTTACCAGAGCCTCAAACGCTAGGAACATCATTTAAAGTTGCTTAATGCACAAATATCTCTGAGTGTATGTACCATTTAGTGTGATCGCTCCTCAATTGCTCTCTACATTGCCACAAAATGTGCGATCGCATTTACCTGCGGGAATCCTAAACATAGAAAACATTGCTACTTAATTCTCAGCACTACCAGGTAAATATACGATGGCATACCAAAATATCACAGCCAAGCTTTCGCCAGAGGATATCCAAGAAATCAAAGCAGCGCTACAAACAATTCAAAAAAAGCTACCTTTTCTGATTACACTCAGCACGGAAGAACGGCGCAAGCGAGTGAAAATGGGCGATAAAAGTTTAGCTTTCGTTAACAATAGCATCACCGCTGCTCAGTCTAACCCCGACATTCTCCCAGCTAGTTTTGATATTGAGGAATTTGTCCGAGATTATCAATTAGCCGCCACACTCACCGAACTGTTAATTTCAATGCGACAACTCACCGAACAGGTAGATGATACTCTACTGGCAGTCGGTAGTGAAGCCATGAGCAGCAGTTTGACAGTTTATGACTATGTAAAGACAGCTACGAAAAAGACTCCTGGCTTAAAAACTCTTGCCGAACAATTAGGAGAACGCTTTAAAGCGATCGGCAAAAGTAAAATTGCTAAAGCTGGATCTAGTTCTTGATATATTGATACTCGTAGACGAGTCTTTGAACCTCATTCATCAATCTCAGATACTCGTCGATGAGTCTTTAAATCTCGTTCATCAGTCTCAGATATTCGTCGATGAGTCTTTGAACCTCGTCCATCAGTCTCAGATACTCGTTGATGAGTCTTGGAATCTCATTCATCAATCTCAGATACTCGTCGATGAGTCTTTAAACCTCGTTCATCAGTTCTAAATACTCGTCGGTGAGTCTTTGAATCTCGTTCATCAGTTCTAAATACTCGTCGATGAGTCTTTAACCTTTGTTACCAGGTTGACAGTTTTAGAGGCAGAGCCTCGAAACCTTCGTTACCAGGTTGAACCTGGTAACGAGAAATCATTCCTTTTCTATTCCCTATTCCCCCAACCCTGTTCCCTTGTTCGACATAATACTGACAGTTTGTAAAGCAACTTTAACAAAATGTTTAAATCAGTATTTAATAAGAAATTTAAATATAAAAGTTAAAAAGATTCAAAGAATAACTTATTACATTCTTGATATATTGTGAAACAAGTTACAAATTTACGTGGTGTGCAATTAGTGTTTTACTCACTGCTCCTCTAAATACAAGCCAATTTAAAGTTTTTCCTGGTCTCTACCCACTAATGGGAGAGTTTTAGGGTGTGAAAAAGTAAGAGACTTGCTAGTTCATGCCTGTCAGTCCCCAAAACCAATGCAGTTGTTGCTCTCTTCTTAGCCACTTTTTGAGGCAGTAGGGAGAGTGCTAGGGGACAAAAAGCCATGTTCGCTACATCGCGAAGTTTAATGGCACCCAAAAAAATTTAGTGGAGCGCGAGGAACAAATAAAAAATTAAGTTTTACTCCTGGGATGTAGGAAAAGTAAAAGCGTACAGATGTGCGCTTTACAAAGGAAAAACACCGATGGGAACATCTCCTTTGACGCCATAAGGGGCGTTAGCTCTTGTGTTGACTTAGTGAGGGTTCTCATCCGGAGAAAAGTGCTGTTAAGTTTTAAAGCTAAAGCGCGATCGCTCCAAGGTAAAAATTTTCCTATCATCTTCCTTTTAGCAAGGGAAGCAGGAGAGTTAAGAGGAAGTTGCGCGCAACGTAATTTTGTAAGTAGAAAGAGTGACTTCTTGGAAGGGAATTATGTCTTACGCTCAAACGAAGACTCAGACAAAAGCAGGGTATCAAGCTGGGGTAAAAGATTATAGACTTACCTATTACACCCCTGATTACACACCAAAAGATACAGACATTCTGGCGGCATTCCGGGTTACGCCTCAGCCTGGAGTTCCCTTTGAAGAAGCAGGTGCGGCTGTAGCGGCTGAGTCTTCCACTGGTACTTGGACAACCGTTTGGACAGACTTGCTCACCGACCTAGATCGCTACAAAGGTCGTTGCTACGATATTGAACCAGTTCGGGGTGAAGACAACCAATTTATTGCTTATATTGCCTATCCCCTGGATCTGTTTGAAGAAGGTTCTGTAACCAATATGTTTACCTCTATTGTAGGTAACGTGTTTGGTTTCAAAGCTCTCAAAGCTCTGCGTCTGGAAGACTTGCGGATTCCTGTAGCTTATTTGAAGACTTTCCAGGGGCCTCCTCACGGTATCCAAGTTGAGCGTGACAAACTGAACAAGTACGGTCGTCCTTTGTTGGGTTGTACAATTAAGCCCAAGTTGGGTCTGTCTGCGAAGAACTACGGACGTGCAGTATACGAGTGCTTGCGCGGTGGTTTGGACTTCACCAAAGACGACGAAAACATCAACTCCGCACCTTTCCAACGGTGGCGCGATCGCTTCTTGTTTGTTGCTGATGCGATCCACAAATCTCAAGCTGAAACAGGTGAAATCAAAGGTCACTACCTCAACGTAACCGCTCCCACCTGCGAAGAAATGTTGAAGCGGGCACAGTTCGCTAAAGAACTCGATATGCCCATCATCATGCACGACTACTTAACTGCTGGTTTCACCGCTAACACCACCTTGGCTCGTTGGTGCCGCGACAACGGTTTGTTGCTCCACATTCACCGGGCGATGCACGCGGTAATCGACCGTCAAAAGAACCACGGTATCCACTTCCGCGTTTTGGCGAAAGCTCTGCGGATGTCTGGTGGTGACCACATCCATACTGGTACCGTAGTTGGTAAGTTGGAAGGCGATCGCGCGATCACAATGGGTTTTGTTGACCTGTTGCGTGAAAACTACGTTGAACAAGACAAGTCTCGCGGTATCTACTTCACCCAAGATTGGGCTTCTATGCCTGGTGTAATGGCAGTTGCTTCTGGTGGTATCCACGTATGGCATATGCCTGCTCTCGTAGAAATCTTCGGTGATGACTCCGTACTGCAATTCGGTGGTGGTACTCTTGGTCACCCCTGGGGTAACGCTCCCGGTGCTACCGCTAACCGTGTCGCTCTGGAAGCTTGTATCCAAGCTCGTAACGAAGGTCGCGACTTGGCTCGTGAAGGTAACGATGTTATCCGCGAAGCCGCTAAGTGGAGTCCTGAATTGGCCGCTGCTTGCGAACTGTGGAAAGAAATTAAGTTCGAGTTTGAGGCAGTTGATACCGTCTGATCGTCATGTGAAAAGTAAAAAGGTAAAAGGTAAAAGAAAATAATTCTTTTTACTTTTTACTCTTGACTTTTTACTTATTTAGTGCTGGGGTCAGGCATGAATCTAAAACAAATTGCAAAAGACACAGCTAAGACGCTGCAAAGCTACCTGACTTATCAGGCGCTCAAGACAGTGTTAAGTCAACTTGGTGAAACAAATCCTCCCTTGGCACTTTGGCTGCAACGCTTTTCTGCCGACAAAATTCAGGACAGCGAAACATATATTCAAAGCCTGTTTCAAGAGAAAGCAGATTTGGCATTGCGGATCATGACAGTCAGAGAACATATAGCGGAGGAAATCACCGAATACTTACCAGAAATGGTTCGTAGTGGCATTCAACAAGCCAATATGGAACACCGTCGGCAGCATCTAGAGCGAATCACGCAAATTAATGTGTCTAACCCCAGTTCTCAATCAGAACAACAAGCCACTTCAGATCCGAACAGTGAACAGTGAACAGGGAACAGTGAACAGTGAACAGTAGACAGTGAAAAAATTGATAACTGGTAACTGATAACTGGTAACTGATAACTGGTGTAAACTACTACCCATTTTCATTAGCTATGCAAACTTTACCAAAAGAGCGTCGTTACGAAACCCTTTCTTATTTGCCTCCTCTGAGTGATGCTCAAATTGCTAAACAGATCCAGTACATCCTCAATCAAGGTTATATTCCGGCTATTGAGTTCAACGAAACTTCTGAGCCTACCGAATACTACTGGACATTGTGGAAACTGCCTTTGTTCAACGCCAGAAGCACTCAAGAAGTATTGAGCGAAGTTCAAGCTTGCCGCTCTCAGTATCCCAACTTCTTTATCCGCGTTGTTGGTTTTGATAACATTAAGCAGTGCCAAATTCTCAGCTTTATTGTTCACAAACCCAGCAGATACTAAAGCTGACAAGCTTTAACTGATTGACATATCTCCCTGGTAAGAGAGGTAGAATTATCTACCTCTCTTCTTTATATAAGAAAAGCTAATCATTAGCACTGCTCCAACCAAGCAATGCGATCGCGCTTTAAGGATCAAAAAAAGCAGCTACAATCCGAAAACCACAGATCCGCAATCCACCATCCGCTTCATTCCAGCTACGACTAGCACTGCGACACGATTCTGGGCTAAAACTCCAAGAACCACCACGCAACACTCGGCGGTGCATATCTCCCCCTACTTCCCAAATCGATCCATCATTGGGAGCGCCATCGTAATTTTTATGCCAAGGATCGGCACACCATTCCCAAACTAGCCCATGCATATCATATAAGCCAAAGGCATTAGCTAAACCAAAATGACCCACAGGAGTAGTTTCTTTACGGTGTTTGCTGCTTGCTTCTCGTGAGTCGCCACTACTGCAATTTGCTAATTCAGCAGTTATTGTTTCGCCAAAGTGGAAAGGTGTGGTTGTGCCAGCACGACAAGCATATTCCCATTCTGCCTCGCCGGGTAAACGATAGTGCCGTCCAGTTTTTTGCCACAATCGAGCGCAAAATTCAACTGCTTCGTGCCAAGATACATTTTCGACTGGGCGATTGGTACCTTTAAATTTAGATGGATAGGGATTCAAAGATTGTTTGACTTTGGGTAAAGCTGCTACCGCCCTCCACTGTGTTTGAGTTACAGGATATTTCCCCATAAAAAAGGGTTTAACGGTAACTGAATGTTGCGGGCGTTCATCTGCGTTTCCTTCGTCTTCTTTGGAACCCATCATAAAATTACCGCCAGGAATAGCAACCATTTCTATATTTACTGCGTGTCCTAAGTATTCTGAATAGTAATTGGCAATGCGATGGCTACGGCTAATTTCTCTGGCAGCAGTGTCTACTGTGACTACTTCAAATTCAAAGGTTTCTAAGGTAGTAAATGCTAATTTACTTGTTTGTGGTGTTGTTGTCGGAAATTCTGGCTGGAAAAGTGTTAACATCTGCGATGTCAAAGATAACTTTTTCAGATTTAAATCTTTGAGAACTTCTGTCGCTGATTGATATCTTTCTGATGCCAGATTTTTCAACAATTTATCTAGAATTTGCCCTAAATCGTCACTGAGGGTTACACCTTTTTCTTGTAGAATCTCGCGCCACAACCATTTTCCACTCATGGGATCGTAAAGGCGATCGCGAATTTGTCCGTAAGCATCTCGTATAGGTAAACATTGAGTCAAAAGTCGCGCACAAGTCACACCCAAAGCGTACAAATCACTGGCATGACAAGCAAATCCAGCCATTTGCTCGTTTGGCGCATAACCGATTGTATAAAGTACTGTAGCTTGCCGAGCCAAACTAGTTTGTGTTACCTGTTTAGCACCGCCAAAATCAATTAATACTAGCTTGCCATCAATTTGACGACGGATAATATTTTCTGGTTTGATATCTCGATGAATAACATTACGCGAATGAATGAATTGGAGAACTGGCAATAAATCAGCCAAAACTTCCCGTATTTGTTCTTCAGAAAAGGCTTGTTGTTGAACTTCCGTTAACAGAGTGTCTCCGTGAATAAATTCTTGAACAAGATACAAACTTGTACCTTGTTCAAAATAAGCAAGTAATCTCGGAATTTGCAGGTGATTTTCTCCTAGTTCATATAACCGAAAAGCCTCTTCTTTGAATAGTTCTGCTGCTTTAGTGCGCTCGGAAGTACCATGAACTTGGGGAAGAAATTGCTTGATGACACAAGGAGCATTAAGTCTATCAACGTCTTCTGCTGCATAAGTTCTGCTAAAACCGCCTTCGCCCAATAATTTCAATACACGGTAGCGGTTTCGCAGCAATGCGCCAAAGTTGCTTTGTCCACAACTAATGCAAAATCTATTGCCATCAGCATTGAAGGGATTTGAGCAATTGAGATTTTGGCAGATTTGCATATTGGTGCCGGAGATTGCATCCTTTCGAGAGTATGCCCAGTAGTATTTACTTGAAGATATGTAGACAAATAAATATAGAAATTTATTCACCTGCGTTTACTCACACATCAGGTCTTACAGATGAATAAGCCCACTTTATTTGTATACCTGTACTTAGAACTGTTTAAATATAAATAAATATGTACACACGGATTTCCATTATAGAGAGAATAATACTCTCAAGTGGTTAATTTTGTCAAGTGAGCGTAGGGAATGGGAGGGGGAGGCAAGGAGACAAGGGGACAAGGAAAGTAATAAACATTTCCCCCAACCCTATTCCCTATTCCCTTTTAATAATGACCAATGACCAATAACTAATGACTTTCTTGTTCAGAGGAAGCGCGAATTAATTCAGCGACTAAAGCAGCGATCGCAGACACTAAGATTAAGATGACGCTCAAAGCATTAATATCGGGTTTGACTCCCGTTCTGATGCGGCTAAAAATTTCCATTGGCAGGGTGCTAGAACCGCTACCAGCTGTAAAGCTGGCAATGAGAAAGTCATCTAAGCTGAGGACAAAGGCTAACAAACAACCAGCCACGATCCCAGGCATTAACTGGGGTAATAAGACTTTCAGAAAGGCTTGTAATGGTGTAGCTCCTAAATCTAATGCTGCTTCTTCTAGGTGAGGATCTAAATTAGTAAGCCTGGAAGAAACAACTAAAGCAACGTAAGCAAGACAGAAAACCACATGGGCTGCGACAATCGTCCACACACTCAGGGGAATAGCAAAAGCTGCCAGAAAAACTAAAGTAGCAACAGCGATCGCAATATCGGGAATAATCAACGGTAAGTAAGAAATACCACGATACAAGGCTTTACCTGGAAAATAATAACGCGCCAATCCCACTGCCATCAAAGTCCCCAGCACCGATGAAATACCCACAGCAGTAAAGGCTACTATCAAACTATTTTGTAAAGCCAATAGAATCCGCTCATCACTGAATAAATTGCGATACCAATCTAAGGTGAACGCTTGCCATGTCGCACTGTAAGGCGACTTGTTGAAGCTGTAAAAAGCAAGTACCAGAATTGGTAAGTACATGAAAATAAACATTAACTGTGAGAAAACCGCCTGCCATGATAAGACACGCGGTTTAGTCGGAGATGGAGATATATTCACGTTTATGCTTTGAACTTACGTTTTCTTATGACTTGCCTTTATACTCTATTTAGGGGAAAAAGTCAATAGTCACTGCCATTCGGTTTTGATGAGGAGATTTGAAAGCAGAGGCTTCGTTGCCTTGTGAATTTGTAACACTATTCCTACAATACACAATCAACTACCAACTACGTAATGATTTTTTCCAACAATCTGCAACGCTAATCTGCGTTTAGTGGCTTGACTATGGGTAATTGGAATCCAGATGCGAATCCCCACGTGCGATCGCGGGTGATTTGACAAATAATGCCGTAGTCACATTAGACAAAAGACATATATCTGAAGAATTAGCTTTAAATTTATCAGAGTAGAAATCATGATTTTGTTAGGGATACTTTAAAGTAGCTAGGTTCAACTTTCTATGTATATGAACATAACTAGTAATTAAGAAGCGTTATTACTACAGAGAGAAAGTAAGCGTGATGAACTGTGTACATCAGAAAGGATAAAAAACTTTTCAACCTTCTGCTTTATATCCTCCACTCTTGACCTATTTTAAAGTGAGAACCCCATAAGCAGTTATCCACAACGAGGGAATGAAAAGAGTCTTCCCTTATGCCTCCTGCCGCCTGCCTTCTGCCTTATTGTCAAAATATTCCAATATCTACTTAAACATAAACTCCCTCTGACGAAAGAGCCAATTCAAATTTTGATTGTCTAGAGTGATTGTAGTCATACATTAACGAACATTTACATCAAAAATAGCTTTATGAATAGCCAGATAGATAGCCCCATCAATCAACCAGTAAGTGAAGATTGGCATTCTCAAGAAGAGCCGAACGTTAAGGAAAGAAACTTAACGGTAAATCCAGGAGATAGAATTGCCGATCGCCCTCAAAAAATTGAGGAAAAAGCTAAACAAGTTGCTGTAGATGTTCCTGACATTACAGGTGACTGGATTAAAGTTCCCACTTACTTTATTGTTGAATATCCAAATGGAGAGAAAAAAGCACTCCACCATGTTAAAGATGCCGAAGAAATTTCTGATGTAATCCGGCAAGCGCGAGTTGATGAAAACGGAAATCGCATTTGGTGGTAGTATCTACATTTATGTGTCATGAGGTTTGCTTCAATTATTAAATTTGAATTTATATGTATGGGGAAGCAAGCCTCATAATTATTTTATTTGTCAGGGTTAACGTTACCAAGAATTGACTTTAGATATTAATAGTTATTTATGGAGTGTAATTAAAAATGGTTAGCACTATAGTTGGAAATAAATTTGGCTACCTAAGTACACAAGAACTTAAAAATGAGCTATTGGAACTGGTTGAAGGCAGAGATGCAGAAAACTTAAAGACCAAAGTCAATTTCTATCAAGAGGAATTACAGCCGTATTTTGAAGAATTGATGCAGCGTAATCCTTTTCCTGTAGTTGAAGACCAATTGCCAGTTGTACTTGGGGTTTGGACTCCAGTATGGTCTACCATACCCTTTCATGACATTTTACCAGGGCGGATACGCGAACAGTCTTACCAAATTTTTCACGATGATGGCTTGTACGCTAATATCGCTCGTTTTGCACCAGGGCAACAGTCTTCGTTCTGGAAAAACGTGACCTCAAAATTACCTACTTATGATTTCATGGTCATGCAAAAATATGCAGTTTGCGATAATCAATGGTGCATTCAAAATATAGGTATTTTTCAGGCTTTTAGGAATAGAGAAATTCCTCTCACTATTGATGATGCAGATGATTGGTTTACAAATGTAGTTAACTCAAAAATTAAGCAAGCTTTGCAAACAGGAGGATTACCAAAAGCACTGAAATTAGAAAATCTAGACAAAACTACTATTAAGAAATTTGAAAAAACATATTTGGCAACTCCTGTGTTGGAGCATTTATATGTAGACCATGAATTGCGGTTGGTGAAAACTCAAAGAGAACCGTCACAGCGTCCAAGTTACACAATTGCTGCCCGCAGACGATAATTTGTGGAATTACCACAAATACTGGCTGTTTCTACTTCAAAATTATGAAACAAAAGAGTCTCCTCTGCCCAAAACTCTATATTTACATAGATTAGGAGAGCGAGGCTCTAAATTAGAAGCAGATCTGCTTTGAAATCAAGATTTTCCGAAAAGATTAAATTTATGCTGTTTTAAATAAGATTATTTTTAACTTAAAAGTAAATTATCTATATTAAAGCTTACAATAAAAAACTTTTTTATCAATCATAATCTTCTCAGTCGCTAGGAGGATGGAGTTAAGTTTATTAGTATTTAATTTAGAAGCAAGATATCTATCAAAAGTAGAGTCTGCTATTTTAAGAAAAAATTATGACGGGTAGGCTTTGATAAACCTATCTCTCATGGCAAATTTTAGGGGTTAATGATTAGTAATTTATTAGCTGTTGTTACAAACAACAACTAACAACTACTAACTAATAATAAACCTCATAATTATGTTTATTTACGTCCATTTACTTACCAACTTGTTTTGTTTAATCGACGCTAGTTTCCTAGCTAGGGGATAACTGGCGCTAGTTTTGACTTTGGATACTTCGTGCCTCAATAAGGAAATTCGGTTATGGCTACCGCTGAACAACTGCAAGCATGGCATGAACTGGCGCAGCAACTTCGTATAGAAAGTATTCGCGCCACAACTGCCGCTGGTTCAGGACATCCGACTTCTTCGATGTCTGCTGCTGACTTAATGGCAGTGCTGTTGTCTAATTATCTCCGCTACGACTTCGGCAATCCCGATGATGCCAATAACGATCGCCTGATTTTTTCTAAAGGCCATGCTTCACCTTTACTATACGCTTTATACAAAGCCGCAGGAGCTATTTCTGATGCAGAGTTAATGTCACTGCGTCAGTTTGGCAGTCCTTTACAAGGACATCCCGTGCCCGTCTTACCTTGGGTGGATGTGGCAACTGGTTCCCTCGGTCAAGGATTACCTACAGGTGTTGGTATGGGTTTAGCTGGGGAGTATCTTGACCAGTTATCCTACCGCATTTGGGTGCTGCTGGGCGATAGCGAAATGTCAGAGGGTTCAGTTTGGGAAGCTTTTGAACTGGCAGGACACTACAAGCTACCAAATTTAGTTGCCATTATTGATGTTAACCGCCTGGGGCAACGCGGACAAACAATGTTGGGGTGGAATACTCAAGCATATTGCGATCGCGCTAAAGCTTTTGGTTGGAATGCAATCGAAATTGACGGACACAATTTAACAGAAATTGACGAAGCTTATACTGAAGCGATAAGTAACACTGACTCCCCAACGGCAATTGTAGCGCGAACTATCAAAGGCAAAGGAGTAAAAGCTTTTGAGGATATTGGTGGTTGGCACGGTAAAGCACTACCAGAAGAGGAAGCCAAAAAAGCGATCGCCGAACTTGGTGGTGAACGTCATATCATCATTGAAGTAGAAAAACCCGATCCCCAAACCAAACCAGCTTCTATAGGGAAATTGGAAGCTTTGCAACTGCCAACTTACAAACAAGGTAATTCCATTGCCACCCGCAAAGCCTACGGCGAAGCACTCAAAGCACTGGGAGCAGCTAGACCGGATGTAATCGTTGTTGATGCCGAAGTCAGTAATTCCACTTACGCTGAAGACTTTGCTGAAGCTTATCCAGACCGCTATTTTGAGATGTATATTGCCGAACAGCAGATGGTAGCGACGGCAGTAGGCTTACAAGTACGGAAATATAAGCCTTTTGCTTCTACCTTTGCAGCCTTCTTCACCCGTGCTTACGATTTTATCCGCATGGCAGCCGTCTCTCGTGCCAACATCAAACTAGTGGGTTCCCATGCGGGGGTATCTATTGGTGAGGATGGCCCCTCTCAGATGGGATTGGAAGATATTGCATCCTTGCGATCGGTATGGAGTAGCACCGTCCTTTATCCTTGCGATGGTAACCAGACAGCTAAATTGGTAGCTCAAATGGCTGACTGTGAAGGTATTGTCTACCTGCGAACAACCCGAATGAAAACCCCAGTGATTTATAGTCCTGACGAGGAATTTCCAATTGGAGGTTGTAAAGTCATCCGCAGTTCTAATCGCGATCAAGTAACAGTGATTGGGGCAGGTGTAACTTTACACGAAGCTCTTAAAGCGTATGAAGAACTTAACAATCAGGGCATTTCTATACGTGTGATTGACCTCTACTCAGTCAAACCGATTGATGCACAAACTCTTTACCAAGCAGTTAGCGATACCAACGGTAACTTAATTGTAGTCGAAGACCACTGGAGTGAAGGCGGGTTGGGTGCAGCAGTGCTTGAAGCTTTTGCTGGTACTGAAACTGCACCTACTTATGGGGGGCCAAAGTTACAAGTTATTCACCTGGCAGTACGGGAAATGCCAGGATCGGGTACGCCAGAAGAATTACTACACGCCGCCAAGATAGATGCAGATGCAATTATTGCTGCTGCAAAATCTTTACTCAAACAACCAGTAGGAGCATCTGCTTGAAGGTAGGGCAGAAAATAAGTTCCTCTATTTTCTAGCAAATATATAAGCGTAAATTTTGCATCTGGAGATAAAAGAATGACAAACGCACACCAAACTAACAGTAAGAGCAAAGTTCGTTATGCTGTCATTGGGCTAGGTTGGATTGCCCAAGAAACAGTTCTACCAGCCTTTGCCCATACTGAAAACTCTGAATTAGTAGCATTGTTTTCTGAAGATGAAGTCAAGCGCAAGGAACTGAGCGAAAAGTATGGAGTTCCTGCTTTCACCTATGAAGAATACGAAGCCTTTTTAAGAAGTGGTGCAGTTGATGCAGTGTATATTGCTCTGCCCAATCATCTACATTGTGAATACACTGTAAAAGCAGCGAATGCTGGAGTGCATATACTTTGTGAAAAGCCAATGGCAGTAACAGAACAAGAATGTGAACAGATGATTCGTGCTGCCAAAGATAATAATGTCAAACTAATGATTGCCTATCGCTTGCATTTTGACAAGGCAAATATGCAGGCAGTGGAAATTCTCAAATCAGGGAAAATTGGCGAACCCCGCATTTTTAACTCTGCATTTTCTCAGAAGGTTGCTGAAGGTAACGTCAGGTTAGAACCAATTTCCAATGGTGGTGGAACAGTTTACGATATGGGCATCTACTGTATCAATGCCGCTCGTTATCTGTTTCAAGATGAACCAACAGAAGTCGTTGCTTTCTGTGGCAAGAACGGTGAAGAGCGCTTCGAGGAAGCTGACGAAATGACCAGCGCTATTCTACGTTTTCCTGGTGATAAGCTGGCAACTTTTACTTCTAGCTTTGGCGTTGCACCAGTTTCTACTTTGCAAGTATTGGGAACCAAAGGCGACTTGCGGATGGATTCGGCATACTCCTATCAAGGAGAACTGAAGCAACAAATTACTATTAATAACGAGACGCAAGAACAATCTTTTCCCGCCGGAGATCAATTCGCCGCCGAAATCGTCTACTTCTCAGATTGCGTATTAACTGGTAAAGATCCAGAACCATCTGGTGAAGAAGGGTTGGCTGATGTTCGCATTATCCGTGCAATTAATGCATCAGCACAAACAGGTAAGCCCGTGCAGCTACATGAATTTAGAGAACAAACAAGACCTACTGGTGAACAGGTTATTCAGCGTCCGCCAATTGAAGAACAGCCAGATTTAGTTCACGCTGCCGATCCGTCAGGGAAGTCGTAATTCCGTGTCTTTTAGTTAGTGGTTATTCATTTTTACAACTAACCACTAATTCTACAGGCGCGATGTTCCTCGCGTCTGCACCTAATGACCAATGACCAATGACCAATGACTAATTTCACAAAATTACTTGCCATTACAATGGCTGCTTTGACTGCCTGGAGTTTTCGCCCAACACCTTCGTTAGCTACAACAGATCAAAAGGGGCAAACTCTTGCACCTTTGTTGCCAGGCCGTTTGGTTGGGGGAGTAAATCAAATCTCCAACCCCAAGGGTATGAGTATTGACTTGCTTGCTAGCTACTATGGTCAACCTACTAGTCGGATCGAGAAACTGAGTTCCGGAAAGCTTCGCATCGATCAAAGGCGCATTGAGCCAAAGTTTAGCGATCGCCTAAATGGTATTGTTCTAAATGTGCCAGAAGCTCATGTATACCTAGTCCGCGATGGACAAATCGTCAAAAGCTATCCTGTCGGGGTTTCCCGCAGCAATTGGCAAGTTCCTCTGGGGCATACTAAAGTTGTTCGTATGGCAAAAAACCCGACTTGGTACGTTCCTCAATCAATCCAGCAAGAAATGGCACGCAAGGGTTTGGAGGTTAAACAACAAGTTCCACCCGGCCCAAATAACCCCCTTGGCACACGATGGATTGGGTTTAGCAATGGAAGTTACGGTTTTCACGGCACTATCGATCCAGCCTCAATTAAGGATTACGAGTCTCATGGCTGCGTGCGAATGCTAAAATCAGACGTCGAGGATCTTTACGAACGAGTAGAAGTAGGAACCCCTGTCTACATCTATTATCAACCAATCAAGCTAGCAGTCGAAGGCGATCGCATTTGGATGGCAAGTTACCCCGACGTTTATAATCTTTATAATCACGGCAAAGATCCTCGTGCTATGATTCGCGAATTGGCAACCGATGCAGGTGTGCTTGACCGCATCGATTGGCAAGCAGTCAAGGAAAACATCCGCAAGCAAAATGGAAACATCTCTGATGTCGCCCTCTCGAATTGAGGACATTTGTAGCTTTAACGCCTCCACGCTAGCCAGGTAGAAGTTAATTTTTTCACCCCAGGAGTCAAACGGTTACGGTTGTAAGCATCGGCGGCTTTGCGGATCGCTTCTGCTTGGGTGGGGTAGGGGTGAATTGTTTTAGCGATCGCTCCTAATCCCAAATTATTCGTCATTGCCAAAGTAATTTCGTTAATCATCTCTCCGGCATGACGTGCCACTATTGTTGTTCCTAAAATTTTGTCGGTGCCTTTTTTGACATGAATTTTGACAAATCCCTCCGCTTCACCATCGATAATTGCTCTGTCTACGGTATTGAGGGGAACATACAATGTATCAATTTCGACGCCTTTTTTCTCGGCTTCGTGGGGATATATGCCAACGTGGGCAATCTCCGGATCGGTGTAAGTACACCAAGGCATGGTTAGTGAACTCAGTTTTTTTCGTCCCAGTCCCAAAATAGAAAAGAGCGAATTCTGGACTACAATTCGTGCTGCCGCATCCGCAGCGTGGGTGTATTTCCACTTCATGCAAACATCTCCCACTGCGTAGATACGAGAATTAGTTGTCTGGAGGTAATCGTTAATAATTACTCCCTGTTTTTGGTCAAATTTGACACCCACAATCTCTAAATTCAAATCTTCAACATTAGGCGATCGCCCAACACTCACAAGAATGTCATCTACTACAAGTTTCTCTTGCTGCCCGTTTACTTCGTAGTAAATGATTTTTTCTGTATCCTGACGTTCTACGCGTTTGATATTGGATTCCAGAATCAACTGAATGCCTTCACTGACAAATGTTTTTTGGATAATTGCTGCTGCATCTGCATCTTCGCGAGTTAGTAAACGAGAGCCTCTTTGCAACAAAATAACTTGTGAACCTAAGCGACAAAACGTTTGAGCTAATTCACAACCAATATAGCCTCCACCGATTATAGCCAGGCGATTTGGTCGTATTGTTAGGGAAAATACGGTTTCGTTAGTTAAATAACCTGTATCTTCCAAACCTTCTATTGATAGTTTTTGAGGATATGAACCAGTAGCAATTACTGCCTTTTTGAAGCGCAAAGTTTGCTGTGCTACTTCTACGGTGTTAGGACTCGAAAAATATGCTTGACCAAAAAATACATCTACTCCAAACTCTTGCTGAAATCGCTTGGCAGAATCATTAGGGCTAATTTCTGCGCGTATGCGTCGCAATCGTTCCATCACCGCCGGAAAGTCAACATTCGTGTGGGAAGGAGTGCCAATGCCGAATTTTTCAGCGTACTTAACATCTGCAACCACACGCGCCGAGCGAATCATTGTTTTTGATGGCACGCAACCTACGTTTGTGCAATCACCACCCATCAGGTGCTTTTCCACCAAAGCCACTTTAGCACCTAACAAAGCTGCACCCGCCGCCGTTACCAATCCAGCAGTACCCGCACCAATTACCACCAAGTTATAGCAAGAGGCAGGTTCTGGGTTAACCCAATCTGGAGGGTGGAGATTTTCAATTAACTCTTGGTTATACCGATCCATCGGTGGAACAGTTATGGGTGGGATTACTGCCTGACTCATAACTTGTGATTTTTACAAGACAACAACTCAAATATGCTATAGCCTCAGGCATATCTTCTCCTCTAGCTAACGACGGTTTTGTTGGATCTCGTTTAACTTTGTTCTAATTGTCTCTACACGTTGACGATTCACACCCAAATCACTTTGACCTAAACGCGAAGCAGAACGAACATGAATAACATTGGCATTGCGGTCTACATAAAACTCTACATCATCCACAAATCCCATCAAAGCGCTCTTAAATTCTGCATATAAATAGTCATTGCTTTCGGTGATGATTTTTGTTCGTGGTAAAGACTGAATTACACTTTTGATATCTGCTAGTGCTTGCTCTGGAGTAGAAGTGTATGTTAAGGGAGTAATCTTGTGAACTGCATCTGTACTCTGACTGGAAACACAGTTAGGTGATTTAGGGCAAGATGCCAATTTACCATCACGAACACCTAAACTATTTGGTCGTTTACCTGCAAAAATCATAATTTTTTTAGAAAGTAAGTTAAATAAAGATATAAATTGTATTTTACTTGTATGTGTATCTTAAAACTACCAAATCTCTAGCCTCCGAAAACGCAAAGTGCGAAGAAATCCTCTGTTCCCCTTTAAAAAATAAAAATACTGGGCTTTCCTAAAAAGAAAACCCAGCTTATAGTTTCAATTTATCTGTTACCCCAGCCCTGTTCTCTTTTAATTACATGGCTATATTGACTATAGTCCAATAAGCCACGAGTATGAGAAAAACGCTGATCCAGGCAATAGCTTTGTTTTGAAATAAATTTGTGATCCGGTTCATAGGCGTATTATAAGAATCGATTTTGAATGAGCAAGTTGAGGTTCAAGGGATTAAAAGATAAGACGTACCTTGTCGTCTTATTACTAACCTTCTTGCTTATAAGTAAGCAAAGGCTATTCCCATTCCCAATCAATTGTCAAAGTCTTTTACCCTAGCAGCAGTAATTGCAGCGGCGTTAACCATTTTTATTGGCTTGTCACTCGCCTCGCAAGTGCTAGTTATTTATATTCTAACGATTTCACCTATCTTTTGCAGGGTGGAAAGAGCGATTGCTGTAGTCAAATTGCAAATATACGTAAGGGCAATTTTTTGAGTGTTAGCATCAAGCGCAAGCGTAACGAAAATCTCATCAATCAATTCTAAGACTAAGACTCAGATGTATGTTACTTGTTCTTACTTTGTACTTGTATTTGAGAAATATAGTAACATTGAAGTTAATCTATTCTAACCATAAACTATTACAAATGCGTATTGTAAGCTAAAAGAATTTGTCATCTTCCCTAAGAAATATAAAGTATAAAGAATTAGCAAAATTAAGTTAATTAAAATAAATTTTTTCTCTTGGAAGATATGATTTCCCCACCTTCGGTAGACAAAATTTTTCTTAGAGAAACTATAAAGTTTGTATTATTCCCAGTTCAAAAAGGTGTTCTAATTAAGCTCTCATGAATAGTGAGTCGCTTCAAAGCACTTTTTAGAACAAAATAAGCTGATTTTAATTCTAATCTTACATTTTCAGGAGTCTTTTATGCGAATTGCTCAGATTGCCCCACTCTGGGAGAGAGTTCCACCTCCAGGCTATGGCGGTACAGAACTAGTAGTGGGGTTACTAACCGATGAACTAGTCCGACGTGGACATGAAGTCACGCTATTTGCATCAGGAGACTCTATTACTTTAGCCAAGCTTCAATCAGTTCATCCTCGTGCCTTAAGACTAGATTCTACAGTCAAAGAGGGCAACATATATGAAATGTTGCAACTTGCTTGGGTGTTTGAGCGGGCAGAAGAGTTTGATGTTATTCACTCACATATGGGTTGTAGTGCACTACCTTATACAAAATTAGTAAAAACACCCACGATTACTACGTTGCACGGTATTTTTACACCCGACAACGAAAAGATGTTTCAATATGCCAAATCTCAGCCCTACGTAAGTATTTCTAATGCACAGCGCGAGCCAAGATTAGGGTTGAATTATGCAGCAACTGTCTATAATGGCATTGATGTCAGCAGCCATAAATTTCATCCCCAACCAGAAGAATCACCTTACTTAGCATTTTTAGGTCGAATTTCACCGGAGAAAGGAACGCACATAGCAATACAAATAGCCAAACAAGCTGGTTGGCGTTTAAAGATGGCAGGTAAGGTGGATGTTGTTGATGTGGAGTATTTCGAGCGGGAAGTTAAGCCTTTCATTGATGGGGAGCAAATTCAGTACTTGGGTGAAGCAAATCATGTTCAGAAAAACGCTCTGATGGGAGGTGCGGTAGCAACTTTATTTACTATCACTTGGCGAGAACCGTTTGGGTTAGTGATGGTAGAGTCAATGGCAGCAGGAACGCCAGTTATCGCCATGAATTTTGGCTCTGTTCCAGAAGTAATTGTCCACGGTAAAACGGGCTTCATTTGTAATAGTATTGAAGAATGTGTTAGTGCTGTGGGCAAAGTAACTGAACTTGATCGTTATGCTTGCCGAGAGCACGTTGAGAACAATTTCAGCGTCCAAAAAATGGTAGATGGCTATGAAGCTGTTTATCGACAAATTGTGGCAGAACGGTTGGCTCAAAATGGAAAAGTCACGCTCTTTGATGACTTTAAGAACAAGCAACAACAAAACGAACAGGTTCGTTTACCAAAACTGCGTTCAAAAATGTAATTGGCGTTAAATGTGAATTAGTCGAACTCACCTTGAATTGCACCAAGTAATAGAAATAGATTGATTGCAAAATTCAAATTTTAGGTGATAACGAACACAGATAAACACAGATGGACACAGATGATTTATCTGTGTTTATCTGTGTCTATCTGTGGTCGATTTTTAAAATATGATTTTTGCTTGCCATTTTAATTTATCCGTAATTCGTAATGTAGTAATTACGAATTACGAATTGATTCATTTACGCTGTCCCTGTTTGTTCAACATAGCCTTGCAAATTCTCCGGCTCAAATTGACGCAAAATTCGGGTTGCCTGACGAGTTAATTCTTCAGTACCTCTAACAACAATTAGATATTTGCCCTCATTCAAACGGTTGCGGTAAGGCAGAGCATCTCCACTACCAACAGTTAAACCAACTCCACCACCAACTAAGTATGCACCCAATGCACCAGCAGCACCTCCTAAAATTCCACCGAAAATATGATTGCCAAAGCTGCCAATAGGAAATATTTCAATGCCTGTTAAAACGTTAAAGGCATAACCAGCTATAAAACCAAAGGGAATTAGCCAGATTGAAAGGCGTTTTGCTCCTTTTTTCGCTTGTAAATTGGGGTTTATTAACCCATATTCATCTGCACTTTTGTAGCCTTGACCTAATATATCTACTTGGTTTGTAGGTAAACCTTCTTTTTCTAAAGCAGAGTAGGCTTCTTCGGCTTTGATTCTATCTGGTAAAACTGCAACAAGATAATTCATAATGTTATGCCAAAGTGATTGTATTTTTCCACTCATTTAAAAGAGATGTTGACTTTTGCGATCGCTCCATCTAAAAGCCACTTTTTTAATCAAACGATAAAAATCACTAATGGTTGAAAACTTCAACCTAGAGAGAGAACTTTGGCATTGAGAGAAAAATAATCACCTGAGTAGGTTTGGGCTAGGATAATAACGACTACAATAAAGTGAGATACCTGACTGGAGTTCTGGCAGTGGGCTTATTTGATGATTTGAGTCGGTTTCTAGAAAATCGTTTAGAAGAATTCTTGCGAAGCAATCCGCATTTGGAGCTAGAAGCGTTGTTAGAACAACTACGCGAGCAAGAAGAAGACACTTTAAAGCTGATTGCAGATTTGCAATTGCAAGAGAAGCGATCGCAAGAAGAAATTCTCTCCACTGCTCAAGAAATCCAAAAGTGGCACATTCGCGTCCAAAAAGCCAAAGCAAATAACAGACAAGATTTAGCGGCGGCGGCAGGTGAGCGAGAAGCCGCACTGTTACGCCAAGGCAATCAGCTTTGGGGACATATGCAAGGGTTGAAGGAACGCATCAGCCAAGCACAAGATTTACTGCGAAAAATTCAACAACGGCGACAGGAAGTACAAGCAAAAGCCACCGAAGCCCAGACAGCCCGTGCCCAAGCCCAAGCCCAGCAACGCTTAGAAACTTCTGGTTGGTGGAATCAACCCCAAACCGATTATAGTGGCTACGATCCCCTAGAGGAGAAATTCCGGCGTTGGGAAACAGAGGCTGAGTTGGAACAGATGAAGCGGAACATGGGAAAGTAGGGATGAGAAGGCAAGAGGCACAGGGCGTAAGCTTTTTGTCTCTATTTTAGAGTTGGATTATTTTCGCTGTTATTTACTAGACATCTCCGAAAAATGTAGAGATGAGAAATTACCCTCCGGGAACCCCTGCGGTGTACGCATCTCTACAAGGTTTCGGGTTCATCCAACAAGTCCAATACTTCTTGCTCAACAATTCTTGAACGCAGAACATCTAGCGCATCTCGATCTGCCAGATCGATGATTTCTGCTATGTATTGGCGCATCTGTTCAGCAACATCGGGCTGCCACTGACGCAATTTTGTGTCTAGTTTTTCCACTAAAGCATTCATTGATACCTCTACTATTGATTGTTGTGGTGTCTAGTCTCATGTTAAGGTATCCGCTAATTACCAGTTTTACTTGATTCGGGGCTACTTGGACTGGTAACTAATTTCAAGCGATCGCTTCAAAGTACCGCTTGTGCTCAATGGCTTCAGACATTGATTTCGGGAGATCATCGAATCATTGTTCCTGAAATTGCCGATTATGAAGTCCGTCGTGAGTTATTGCGTGCAAATAGGGTTAAAGGAATTGCTCGATTAGATACGCTGATTGAATTTTTGGAGTATCTTCCCATCGCAACAGCAACCATGCGACAAGCTGCGATATTTTGGGCACAAGCACGGCAGCAGGGACAACCAACAGCAGATGATAAGGCTATTGATGGCGATATGATCCTTGCAGCACAGGCAATAACACTTTGTGTTTCCAATGTAGTGATTGCAACGACCAATGTTGGGCATTTGTCCCGCTTTGTTCCGGCAGATTTGTGGCAGAATATCGCTGGCAATTAGTCGCAGAGTTAGACCAGGTATTGATGCTGGTTATACAATTCTTCATGAAATTCTAAGTAAGTTATTCATAGGATGGTACTTTCAGGTTACTGGTGAACGAAATGAAGTATGACGCGAGTCAGATCAGGTTGATAAATATCCCTCAGTTAGAGCAGCTAGAAGATGGAAAATGCTGCCGAACATACATCTATCGTTTCACTAATTCGTTGCCTGAACAAAAAGTTATTGACCAAATTGCAAATAGTTTGGAGAAGAAGTTTACCTTTTCAAAGGAAGCATATGAGATTCCTGAAGATGTTGAAATTTGTGCATCTATTCTCATAGAGCGTTTACAAGATAACGAAGCCAAAGTTCGTGTTTTGACAACTCAACCGGAAGAGGTTTGCGTTTACATCTTTGGCATACACACTCTACCGCGCCAACTTGAGGAAAGGTTTGGAACTGTACAGTTGATTCAGGGAGAACCGCGAGAGACTTGGATTTCTGGATCGTAAACTTTTCAGTCGCGGTTAGTTGTAGAGTGTGTTGTCGCCAAGCGCCGCACCATCCTAAATTCCCAGTGGTTCTTAGTGCAGTCAGTAGCCTATAAATACTAAGCATCTGCGTCAGGTGAGCCATCCTGTTGTATATCAACCTCTAAATCTAATGCAAATACTAGAGCTTGTTTGATGTTGAACATTACTTCATCCGAAAGCTCACCCAGTTTACGCTCAAGTCTCACACTTGGTATAGAACCCAAACCTTGTACGTTAGCTACAGATCCCTCCTGCAAAAACGGGAACTTGGGCAGTACAACCTCGTATGCACTACCTCGATACTGCGTCGTAACTGGTACATAAATAACCAAAGCTCGTGGTGGATTTGGATCGTAGCGGGATATAATTACAACTGGTCGCATTTTCGCCGCTAACCCCAGATCAACAAGCCATACTTCACCGGGTTTCGGGTTCATCCAACAAATCCAATACTTCTTGCTCAACAATTCTTGAACGCAGAATATCTAGCGCATCTTGATCTGCCAGATCGATTATTTCTGCTACGTATTGGCGCACCTGTTCAGCAACATCAGGCTGCCACTGGTGCAGTTTCGTTTCTAGTTTTTCCACTAAAGCATCCATTGATACCTCTACTTATTGATTGTTGTGGTGTCTAGTCTCATGTTAAGGTATCTGCCAATTACTAACTACAAGCAAATAACATTCCCAGTTTACTTAGATAGTCGCATGGGCAATGAGTAAATTAAGTTGAGCTAATCAGCAAAAAGGTATATTACTTTCTCAATTTACCTGTTTGCTTTCTCATTTCAGTAAATTGCGCATTTATAGCAGCGATCGCGCTCCTAAATAAGCCAACATACTACTCCCTTGGCAATGGATTGTACCAGCGATCGCCTGCCAACAACAGTTTATCTGCTTCTGGTGGCCCCCAGGTATTCGGTTCGTACTCGTAAACGGGTGTGACGTTATCGAGAATTGGCTGAACTATTCGCCATTCCTCTTCTACGGTATCCTCTCTGACAAACAAAGTCGGATCGCCCCGCATCGCATCACCCAATAGACGCTCATAAGGTTCCATCTCGTCGCCACCTCCATAAAACGCCAACAGTTCCACCGCAGATCCGATCATGGCTTCTCCTGGGATTTTAGTGCGAGCGCCCAATCCCACGATTACCTCCGGATCTAATAGAAAACGAACATAATTGGTGTTTTCTTTTCCTCCCTCCTTAAACACATCTAGAGGTGGACACTTGAGCTTAACCATCACCTCAGTAGTCTTGACAGGCAATTTCTTCCCGGCTCTAATGTAAATGGGAACTCCTGACCATCGCCAGGTATCAATAAATAAACGAACGGCAGCAAAGGTTTCTACTTGGGAGTCAGTAGCTACACCCTCCTCATGGCGATAACCCTGAAATTGCCCGCGAATTATGTCGTTGGGTTCAAGCGATCGCAATGCTTTGAGAATCCGCACTTTTTCATCTCGGATTGCATCAGGTGCCGTACTGGCGGGGGCATCCATGCAAACTGAAGCTAGCACTTGCAGCATATGGTTTTGCACCACATCTCGAATTGCGCCTGTTTCATCATAGAACTTTCCCCGTCCTTGAATGCCAAAGTTCTCTGCCATGACAATCTGCACGCTTTCGACGTAGTTGCGATTCCAAATAGGTTCTAAAAAGGAGTTGGCAAATCGAAAATAAAGCAAGTTCAGCAGTGGTTCTTTGCCGAGATAGTGATCGATCCGATAGATAGATGATTCGGGAAAAACCGAGCCGAGAATTTGGTTTAACTCGCGTGCTGATTCTAAATCTCGTCCAAATGGTTTTTCAATTACGACGCGGGCATTTTTAGCACAACCTGACTTACCTAATCCTTCCACTACTTGTGCAAACAGGCTGGGCGGAATTGCTAAGTAGTAGAGGGGACAAGTAGCATCGCCCAGGGCTTGACGTAACTTTTCGTAAGTTTCTGGTTTGTTGTAGTCACCAGAAACGTACTGGAGCAGTGAAGAAAGTTTCTCAAATGCTGCTTGATTTACACCACCATGATGTTCTAGGCTATCACGCGCTCGTTCCCTGAGTTGATCTGTTGTCCAAGATCGCCCGGCAACCCCAATTACCGGAATATTAAGATTACCACGTCGTACCATTGCCTGAAGGCTGGGAAAAATTTTCTTGTAGGCAAGATCGCCTGTCGCCCCAAAAAATACAAGTGCGTCTGAATGAAGAGTTGTCATCACGAGCCTCTTGAGGGATGTAGTTTGAGCAAGCAGTCAAAGAGTGCTGTGTTTAACACGATAATCGGGACAGATTTGCCGATCGCTGCGAGTGCGATCGATGCCATCATACCTAATAACTGTAACAGTGAGTGCGTCTTTACGCTTCACAGGGTGTCGGGTGTTGGGAAAGAAACCTTTTTCATGCGTTTTGGTGTATGCAGTTCATGAGGCTACTTATCAAAATCAATAATATAGACTACTAACTACTGTACGGGCGGGTTCTAACAAAATCTCTCAAAAATGACGAAATATCTATATAAACCCGCACGCCAGTTGACGCCAGTTGACGCCAGTCGCTTCAACGGGGGG
>NZ_AJLN01000097.1 GCF_000317285.1 Chlorogloeopsis fritschii PCC 6912
AACCCGACGCCAGGTGACGCCAGGTGCTACAACGCGCTTAACCCGACGCCAGTTGCTTTATGCCGGGGAACCCGTCCACCGCACTGGCTCCGCAACGCACTGGCTCCTTTATGCCGGGGAACCCTTTCGCCAGTCACCTGCGCTCGTGTTACCCTCCCGCAGTGCTGGCTCACCACCGCACTGGCTCCCCTACTAACCACTAACTACTAACCACCAAAAAATGACATTTCCAGTTTATTTTTATTTGGGATCTTTGCGAATTCACCCGCATATTTTATTTGAATCTTTGGCTTATACTGTAGCGTTAATTTTGATATTGCGTAATGTCCGTAATGATTTTATTACACCAGCGCAACGAACTTTTATTATTGTGGCTGGATTGCTCGGTGCACTTGTTGGTACCAAAGTACTAGTTTTACTACAACATATTGATTTATTGTGGCAACATTCCCAGCTTTTTTTATTACTATCTCTGCAAGGAAAAACAATAGTAGGAGCGCTATTAGGTGCGGTAATTAGTGTAGAAATTACTCAAAAAATTATTGGTATCAATCGCTCTACAGGTGATGTATTTGTTTATCCACTCATTGTCGGAACAGCAATTGGACGCATTGGTTGTTTTCTTACCGGATTGAGCGATCGCACTTACGGAATTGCAACTACATTACCTTGGGGTGTGGATTTTGGTGATGGCATTCTTCGCCATCCCACCCAGTTATATGAAATTATATTTTTAATCCTCTTATTAATATTTATACGTCTTCGTAGTAACTACCAATACAAAGAAGGGGATTTATTTAAATTTTATTTAATTTTGTATTTAATCTTTAGATTTTTGATAGATTTTATAAAACCAGATTTTCGTATTTTTTTGGGGATGAGTGCAATTCAAATTGCCTGTCTATGCGCTATTGTTTATTATTGGCGCAGCATTCCTCAGATGTTACGATTAAAAGCATAAAGCATGGGACATAGTATATTTTTAGACTTTTTATCTAGCTTGCAATTGTTATTTGTTGGCTACATTCCTGCCGCAATTTTAGGGATTTTAATTGGAAGTTTGATTGGAACTCATCCAGTGGTTTATCAAATAAGTAAGCGTTTTTTACAAATCCCTTATAGTATGCCTCCTATAGCTTTGGTACCGCTTGCTTTAATATTATTTCGAGAATTAGAAGTAGCAACAAGTGTGGTTGTGTTCTCAAGTGCTATTTGGCCGTTAACTATTAAAACGGCTACAGGGATGCGAAAATCTCGCATTGAAGGTAATAGTTTTAGGATTGCAATTAATTGTATATTTGATGCTTTAAAAATAGGTGTCTGGGTAGCTTGGTTTACAGTAATTGGCATAGAAATGTTGACAGTTGGGAAAGGATTGGGTTTTTTAATTTGGAATAGTTATAGGTCTGGTAACAACACTAGCCTCATTGAAGGTATAATTTACATCGGCACCATCGGATTTCTACTCAATCAAATACTAGAGGTTACAGGAAATATTCTTTCGCGGCTCGCACCAGAGGGTAAAAAATCTGAACTTTAAAATCTTCATCTAAGCGAGTAACAACCGTGGAAATTATTCATCTCAACTCACTGACTGAATTAGATCAGCTCGTTTCTGAACGCTTTACCTTACCTGTACGCCCCTATTCAAGCGACATTAGAGCAGCCTTGGAACTAAGCGTCTGGCATTTGGAAAATTCTGAGTGGTTTCACTTTGAAGTATTTCGCTCAGAAGTTGCTCAACCAGAAGAACCCTTTTTAGCTAGCTTTGAGCAAGATGCTTGGGATTCAGGTAAAACTGCTCCAATAGCAATTTGTAAATCTGCTCTACGTTACCTGAAAAAAGTCAGAGTAATTATCACAGAACACGATTAATCTCTTTAAAAATTAATTGTTTTCAGTAACGGAGTGATTCAAAAAATATCTGCGCCCCTCGGCGCTTCCTCTGGGTTCCTCTGCGTTGCAAAAAACTACCTATTTTCACGGCACATTGTACCGTCCCTGAAAGCACCCTGTAACTTTAATTAATTAACCAACGAAATTATTCATCAGTTTGCCCGACACGACGGATATTGAGAATATCGCTCATTTTCTTAATTTGAACAAAAGTATGTTCCAATTGAGCGCGATCGCGTATTTCGATCCCCAAATCAATCAACGCCGGTTGACCAAAAGCAGTTTTTACATTAGCATGGCGAACGTTGATACCTTGATCGCTCAACCGCGACAAAATATCTTTTAACACTCCCACCCGATCCAAAGCTTCAATTTGCACGTTTACCTGATAAGTTTGAGGACGACCGTTATTTTCTGCTGCTTGATTCCAACTTACTGGTACAAGGCGATCGCACTCTACTTTTTCTACGTTATGACATCCTTGGCGATGGATAGAAATTCCCTTACCCCGCGTGACTACACCAATAATTTGTTCGCCAGGAATTGGAGTACAACACCCAGCCAAATGATACATTAATCCTTCCACTCCCACAATCGGCGAGTCACTAGAACGGGAAGTTGTTGTACTGCCATCTCGTAGTGCTGCTTTGGCTGTAGTTGGCAGGTTTGGGGGAATTTCAGGCTCATTAACCACAGGCTGTTGTGCTTTGACTATTTCTCGCCAACGGTTAAGTACCAGATTGAGCGTTACTTCTCCATAACCCAAACCAGCGAGCAAATCTTCCACAGAGTGGTAGTTACACTTTTCTGCTACCGCCTGCATTGGCTCTGACTTCAAAAAACTTTCAAAACCTGTTTTTCCAAGTTCTTTTTCTAAAATTTCTCTACCGCGAGCCACATTTTCTTCTCGGCGCGATCGCTTGTACCATTGCTTAATGCGATTTTTAGCTGCACTTGTTCTGACAAAATTTAACCAATCCAAACTAGGATGGCTATTTTTTTGAGTAATGATCTCAACTATGTCACCATTGTGTAGTCGTGTCGAAAGTGGAACCATCCTCCCGTTTACCCGCGCTCCGGCACAGTGATTTCCAACTTCTGTGTGGATGCGATAAGCAAAATCCACTGTAGTCGAACCGGGGTTCAAAGCAACTAAATCCCCCTTTGGGGTGAAGACATAAACATCATCTTCAAATAGATTATCTTTGATGCTCTCTAAATATTCCTGAGCATCCTTGAGATCGCTTTGCCATTCAAGTAACTGCCGCAACCAAGTAAACTTTTCATCTGCCGCATTTAAATGCGTAAGGTTAGAACCTCCAGTTTCTTTATACTTCCAGTGAGCGGCGATCCCGTACTCGGCGATCCGATGCATTTCCAGTGTTCGGATTTGCACTTCCAAAGGTCGTCCCCAAGGGCCAATTACTCCAGTATGCAGCGATTGATAGCGGTTGGGTTTGGGCAGACCAATATAATCTTTAAATCTACCAGGAATTGGGCGAAATACATCGTGAACTACTGCCAAAGCACGATAACATTCCTCATTAGTTTGAACAATAATCCGCAGCGCTGCCAGATCGTAAATTTCGTGAAACTCCTTATTTTGCCGCTGCATCTTTTGATAAATACTATACAGATGCTTGGGACGTCCGCTAATATCGAGACAGCGAATTCCTGCTTCTGCCAGTCGTTCTCGCAAAGTTTCGGAAACCTTCTCCAATCTCTCTTCCCGCGCCGTTCGTTTTTCCGAAACCAGCTGCTGAATTTGGCGAAAAGGCTCTGGTTCCAAATACTTAAACGCCAAATCTTCCAATTCCCATTTAAAACGCCAAATCCCCAAGCGATTGGCTAGAGGAGCAAAAATTTCCCTTGTTTCTAAAGCAGTGCGTCGGCGTTTTTCCTCTGGCATAAATTCCAAAGTCCGCATATTATGCAAGCGATCTGCCAACTTCACCACAATCACGCGGATATCCTGCGCCATTGCTAAAAACATCCGCCGAAAATTTTCCGCTTGGCTTTCTGTTTTACTTTTAAAGTTAATTTTAGAAAGCTTGGTGACTCCTTCAACCAAACATCTGACTTCTGCCCCAAAACGCTGTTCTATGTCCTCAATTGTGACATCTGTATCCTCAACTACATCATGTAAAAATCCAGCTGCTATCATAGCAGCACTGCCTCCTAAATCATGTAGCATCCCAGCAACAGCAATAGGATGACAAATGTAAGGTTCTCCTGACTTGCGGTATTGTCCTTGATGCAATTGATAGGCAAATTGAAATGCTCGGCAAATCAAATCTGTATCATAGTACTTTCGGTCTTCTTCTGTTTCACCACTGCTCGTAGATGGCGCGTACAAACAACTCTTGAGCCATTCTGGAAGAGTAATATCGGTTGGAGGGTTGACAACTGTAGTGCTCATCATAGGATCGGAACTGGAGGTGATTAGTGGTTATTAGGGGCGGGTTTAGCAGAAAAGTTGCTGTTTAATCGAGGTTTGATTACTAAAACCCACTCCTAGAGGGAATTAAACACAATTGACGACATCACTGCCAAAAGAATTTGCTGTTGATACGCAAAGCACAAAGGCGAAAAGCAGAATGATTGCTCGTAAAGTTGGTGGAAATTATCCTGTTCATACTTCAAGCATAATCATCCTGAAAATCGATTGATGATAAATCAAGCCCCAAACTATAATTTCTGGGGCAACAACATAAGGCAAAGGTTAAAATTTTTATTGTATAAGAAAGATTACTTGACATTAATAGTATCTCAATCAGCGCTGAATGTCTTTCCATCGGGATAAATATCAAACCTTCGCAACATTGTTAGAGCAATTCCGCTCTGAGATTGTAACTAAACAACTAGATGCACCTGGAATGCAGCACCACCTTGTGTCATTAAAGCAATTTTTTCAGCTACAAATTTTACCTTTGACAGAAGAAACATCACGAGAGCAATCTTATCGAACAGAAATGAGCAAGCAATTGCGGCTATTAGAAATCGATGTAATGTTTTACCAAGGAGCGCGCCAAGCTGCTACTGCTTCCGAGCGACGCAATACTATCAGCGATCGCCTGTCAACGCTTACGGAGTACTGTCAAGCCATTTTGCAACTACAAGAACCATAGATTTACTAGCGTAGTAGGAGTATCTGTTGTCAAGATTTTTTGATATTTAAGATGAAAATTAAGGTATACAATTTATACCATGATATTGCTAGTTGTGAGAGCAAAAATATTACTTATTAGATTGAAAACAATTAGTAATTTCTAGGAAAATATTTTTTCTCGATGCGTCAATTTTGAGATATCACCAATTTATACCTTTCATTAGCAAAGAATTACTGCTCTGTGGCAAGAAATATTGATGGGATTCAAACATTGGATAAACAAATATATGCCATGTAAACTTAGTACTATAAAGTAACAAATTGCTATTCTCTATCGTTTATCCTCTCAGTAATTTTCACTATCTGGTAGTTTTTTCTAGATACTGACGCACTCCCTCGCTCATTTGCGACAGGTTGGGTTCAATCTTTTTACCAAGAAAATCTTGGACTAAATGCACTACACTGCGAACGAGGAACAGAGGAACTCCCTTGATTTGCTTGGGATCGATAATAAGTTCGCCACGGCTCTCTACAATTGTAGTATCACCGTCTGCAAGGAAACGGTTCTTTCCCATACAATGGACTGCTTCGCTATAGACGTGAGTTTTAATCTGCCACTCCACAATAAACTTATCCTCGTTCCACGTATTATATTCTGTCCAGGAGAGCATATCTTCACTAATTACTGCCCTTGCTGCCACTGGAATTTCTCCACCTCCATGCCACTCATTAACACTGTGAACTAACCCATCCTCCTCACGACGAGATTTCACTTGAATAGAACGCACGTTCGGCATATATGGGATTAGTTCAACTAACTTGTCGCGATAGGTAGCATACACGAGAGAGCGTGGGAAAGGAATGCGCGAATCAGCAGAAATTAACATTGTTTGATTAATTTTGGATTAAATGCCTAATACAACCTAAATAAAACATTATTACCAAGAGTGTAACGCTCGCAACTGGTTACTCTTTTAGAACATAAAAATATCAATCAAAAAAGGATGGGTAAAATTCCCATCCCTCAAAATAATCTTCGATAGTTATGCAAATGTTCACTACAAGATTCGAGATTAGCATGGCTCTTCCTTGAGTTATCCAGCCTGACTCTCTTCGATAGGTTCAGCCCGCTTCATGCGCGATTCACCCAGTTCAGCCCTTGCCTCTGCGACAATATCTTCCCAAGTTTCACCAACTTCTGCGATCGCTCCCCTGCTCCTTTCATAGAAAAGGATTCCGCCTTTAATGATTCCCTTGGCGATCGGCTTACCAACACCAGCTAACACTGGCAAGAACACGGGGAGAAGTACGACTCCTAGAATACCTGTAACACCAAGGTTTTCCGCTACATCTCCAACATCTGGTAAAACTTTAACTCCCATAGTGTTTTTACCTCTCTTATTCTTACACCTTTATTTTATTACTGTTGAAGTCATAAATTTCACAAAATACTTTATTGAATATCGTGAAAATATATTAAATAATATTGTTTGATTAATTTTGAATTCTCAAATAATTATTAATTTTTGTTGATTAAAATATTTATCAAAACAGAATTCAGGAGCCAGGAGCCAGAATTCAGAATAAATTCTTTATTCTGAATTCGATTTAGACAGGACTTACACAACATCATGAAAAAACGAACCACATAGACGCGCAAGCGGCTTCCCGCAGGGTAGGACACCAAGGACACTAAGGAATAAGGCTTTCCCAGAACTTCTGCATAAGTCCTATTAGATAAATTTGGCATTTCTAATTTTCTATCAAAACAATTAACTTTAAATTAAAGAAATTAAATTTAATTTTTATGCTCTTGTTTTTATATTTATAAATTTTGTGAATAATATTTATTAGGTTTATCAAAATCAAAATCTACTTTAATACATCTGATTCTTTTCAGCATATACTGATTTGAGAAATGACAAATCACTTCTCAAGGGGGAATTTTTATACAGAGTATAATAGAAGCCTGTAAAAGAGAGATACATAAACAACAAGCATAATGAATATAATCTGATACATTATCTAAAAACTATAACTTTAGTGCCAATAACTAAATAAATATGAGTGACGCCTTATTTACTATCGAAAATTTGCGGGTTGCCTATCCTCATAGTAGTGACGAAAAAGCGCATTGGGCAGTTGATGATGTTTCTTTTCAACTGCAACCAGGTGAAAGAATGGGATTGGTGGGAGAGTCGGGATGTGGTAAATCAACTTTGGGAAGAGCAGCAATGCGGTTGCTACCATCATCCACCCAAATTGAGGGACAAATCACATTTCAAGGGCAATCGGTGTTTACTTTGACACCAACTCAAATGCGGAAATTTCGAGGAGAGGTAGTGGCATTGGTATTTCAAGATCCCATGACACGTCTCGATCCTTTAATGACTATAGGCAACCACTGCATCGAGACACTAAAGGCGCACTCTCCAAAATTATCAACACGGGAAGCGAAAGAAAAGGCGATCGCTACTTTGGCAAAGGTTAATATTCCTGCTAGTCGCTGGAACCAGTACCCCCATGAATTTAGTGGGGGGATGCGACAACGAGTCGCAATTGCCCTAGCTTTGTTGCTGCAACCAAAGATGATTGTTGCTGATGAACCAACCACTAGCTTAGATGTCACTGTGGCGGCACAGATTTTGCGAGAACTGACACGATTATGTGCCGAAGAAAATATGGCACTGCTACTGATTTCCCACGATTTAGCAATGGTAGCAGAATATTGCGATCGCATAGGCGTCATGTATAACGGCAAAATGGTGGAAATGGGTCAAACAGAATCTGTCTTTAAACAACCCCAGCACGAATACACGCGATTGCTCCTGCAAGCAGCTTTGCATATTCAAGCAGGAGAGGGAACGGACACGGGGAATCAAGAGGACAAGGGGAATGCAAATAAAAGTTTCTCCGCGTCTTCCTCCCAATCCCCAATCCTGCGCGTCGTAGACTTAAAACAGCACTATACAATCGAGCCTAACTTGATAGAACGTCTGTTCCAAGGGCAACCTCAGACAATTAAAGCGGTAGATGGCATTAATCTCGAACTATATCCTGGAGAAATTTTAGGATTAGTCGGGGAGTCTGGTTGCGGTAAAAGTACCTTGTCGCGGACGATTTTGCAGTTAATTCCTCCTACTGCTGGAAAAGTCGAGTTTTTAGGAAAGGAGATAACTCGCCTATCCCGGCAGGAAATGCGCAACCAAAGGCGACAAATGCAAATGGTATTTCAAGATCCTCACGCCTGCTTGAATCCAGCGATGACAGTCGGGCAAAGCATCGCAGATCCATTGTTAATTCACAAACTCGCTACTCCCGCAGAAGCAAAAAAACAGGTTTTTTGGATGCTAGAAAAAGTAGGCTTAAAACCTCCAGAAGTTTATTATCAGCGCTATGCTTCAGATTTATCTGGGGGACAACAGCAACGAGTGGCAATTGCTCGTGCTTTAATTACTCATCCGAAACTTTTAATTTGTGATGAGCCTGTGAGTATGTTAGACGCTAGCGTGCAGTCGCAAGTGTTGGATCTGATGCTGGAATTAAAAGCAGAGTTTGAATTAACCTATTTGTTTATCACTCACGATCTGTGGTTAGCGAGATTTTTGTGCGATCGCATTGCTGTGATGAACGGCGGCAAGATTGTCGAGATTGGCTCCACAAAAGAAATTTTTGCTAACCCCCAGCATCCCTATACAAAAACCTTACTCGCCGCAGCTCCCTTGTTAGCACGAGCATGACACAGAAGGCAGCAATGACTATCCGCCATGCTACCGAAACTGACTTGCCAAAAATTGTGGCAATTTACAACGCTGCAATTCCCAGCCGCATGGCAACCGCCGATTTAGAACCAGTCTCTGTAGAAAGTCGCATCGCTTGGTTTAAGGGGCGATCGCCACTCAAAAATCCACTCTGGGTAATTGAAGTAGAGGGTGTAGTAGCCGGATGGCTGAGTTTCCAATCTTTTTACGGACGTCCAGCCTATCATGCCACTGCTGAAATTAGTATTTATATTGCCCCAGGGTATCATCGCTGTGGGCTGGGAAAGCAACTGCTAACCCAAGCAATCAAACAAAGCCCAACTCTGGGTTTCAAAAACCTAGTGTGTTTCATTTTTGCCCACAACCACCCCAGTTTAAAACTGTTTGAGAAATTTGGCTTTCAGCGTTGGGGATACCTGCCCCAAGTTGCAGAACTTGATGATGTAGAACGCGACTTAGCGATTTTGGGATTGCGAATTATATAAGAAGCAGCGAGCAGTCTCTAACTATATCCTTGATGGCTTGGGGAGTAACGCCGCTCAGGTACTGGGTACTCGTGATTGGGTATTGGGTACTGGGGATCGGGGAAGTTTTTCTCCTCTGCTCACGCCACGTGCTACAACGGAGCGGAGCCGGAGACTCCGAAAGCTCCGGGGAACCTCCCGAAGTTCTGATTGCCATGCAGGTGCGGCGGAAACCGCCGCACCCTGCGGGAAGCCCTCCAGGTACTCTGCGAGAAGGGCTTCGCCCTACGGGGGTTCGCAATCGTGACGGAAACCGCCAAGACTGCGACCCCCTCACCGCCTTCGGCGTCTACAGACTTCTCTGGGCAACGCAGTGGCTCCCCTGCTTTTTCCTAGTCCCTAGTCCCTAATCCCCAGTCCCCTTTTTAATGAACCGCAGTCTGTGCCTCTTGATAAATTGTTTCTTGGAACTGAATTACATCTTTGTGCGGATCGGCATGGGCAACTTTCACCAAAATATGTTCGCCTAACTTGACAAGACGTCGGAAAGACATTGGCAACTGCAAGCCCAAATCTTCTAAGAGAATTAGTGCTAAATTGCTATCTTCCCTTAACCACATCAGCACTGTTGCTTGCCAACTTGTCTCTGGATAGCGGCGCAAATACTCTAAAGCCCAATATCTATTGGTTTGTCTTTCCACCATTGTTGCTTCTTGGGTGATAGTGCTGACAGTCAGCATCACTTCTTTGAGCTGTTCTGCTGAAAAGGGCGGAGCATCGCCTCGCAGGTGGGCTTTCAGTTGAAAGTGAGTCAGCAAGTCACTGTAGCGACGGATCGGAGAAGTCGCTTGTGTATAAGTATCCAATCCCAAACCAGCATGGCGCATCGGTGTAATGCTCATTTCACTCTTGGGCATACAGCGGCGCATCGCACAGGCACGAACAAAGCCTGCTGGCAGTTGCAGCAATTCCTCTTCTCTGGGTAATTCTGGTTGCGGTTGACCGCGAAATGGCAAAGGAATATTATGAGCTTGACCGTAACGAGCAGCAACCTCTCCGGCAACAATCATCATTTCAGCTACTAGTTGCCTGGAGGAAGAGTCATCTAAAACATATATATTAATGTCGTCATCTTTGACTTTAATCATCGCCTCCGGCATATTAATGCTGATGGCTCCTTTGGTGTACCGCCAGTTTTTGCGCTTATTTGCTAGTCTGGCGATCGCAGCAATTTCTGGTTCTGCCTGTACATCCAACTCCAGCATCTCATCTACATCTTCGTAGGTGAGGCGATAAGTAGGCTTAATTAAACTCGCATGGATGCTGTAATCTTCTACTGCACCGGATTCATTTAAAATAATACCAAAGCTGAGGGCGTTACAAACCTTACCTTGTACCAAACTCATCGGCCCGGTTGCTAAAACCTCTGGAAACATGGGGATCATGCCTGTCGGCAAATAGACTGTACTACCCCGCTTTCTTGCTTCCAGATCTAATTCGTCTTCTGGAATTAACCAACGAGTAGGATCGGCTATATGTACCCACAACCTTTCTCGCCCATCTGGGAGTAATTCCCAGCTTAAGCCATCGTCTATCTCAGTGGTACTTTCATCATCAATTGTGTATACCTTGAGATGGGTGAGATCCAAGCGATTTGTGTCTGGATCTGGTGGTGGAAATTCCAATTGCTGTTGCGCCACTTCTAATACCTTGCTGGGAAATTGAACAGGAATTGACGAACGACGCAGAAACAGGTTTTCGTGAGGACTCCACCAACCCAAGTCCACTAATAGTTGAAAGGCTCCTTGGGGAGTTGCAGAACGTCCCAACATATTCATTGTTTCCAGCACCGGTGCTGGTGGTGGATATGCACGAGCTAGAGACTCATAACTAATACCTACACGTACAATGTCAGCAAGCAGCGCTGCATATTTTTCCAAGGCTTCCAAGCGATGGCGATCGTGTCTTTGCCACTCTACTGGTACGCCCTTGAGCGCTTGCTCTACACGAGCCAAGAATTCCTGCTGTCCTTTTGCTTTGAGTGCCTCTACTTCTAACTGGTGTTTGCGTTCTGCTACCTGAGCGGCTGTTCGGGGTTCGTAAGAGTCTCCCTTTTGCTTGAAATAAATTTTGTCATCTGATAACAAGCAATGAGCAGCATAGCATTGAGGCGGTTCTGATTCCGAAAACAGCAAATTAGCCATTTCTTCTGGCGTGACTGTTTCTCCACTTTCCACCAGTAATTCCCAGGCTACTTCTAAGCTAGATGGATCTAAGTAAGGCTTTACGTCTTCCAGAAAGCTGGGAATCTGCAAAGGCTTGTAGGTTTCTTTATTAACTGTGTAGGTGATCTGTCGCGGCATTATACTGTGAGATTGCCCCCGTTCATCTATCACGAACCAACGGGTTTTACCATCTGGACGATCAACTACAGCCAGACGACGATCGCCACCAAGTCTAAATTCAACTAACGTCCCCTTCTCCACAAGCCTTGCATTTTCTTAATAGAGTTTTGAATTTTTCCGTTTTTGAGTTTTGAGTTTTGAGTACAAATCCACTCATCACTCAACACTCAATCATTCATAACTATTATTAGCCTTCTGCGTTGATGAACGGCAACAAAGCCAAAATTCGAGCGCGTTTAATCGCTAGTGTCAAATCTCGCTGTTGTTGAGCCGTGAGTCCGGTAATCCGACGCGGCAATATTTTACCGCGTTCGGTAATGAATTTACGCAATAAATCTACATCCTTGTAATCGATTGGTTCTCCTGGCTTAATCGGAGATAAACGACGACGGTAGTAACTCATGATTGCCTATTTAATTTCCTTGTGAACAGTATGTTTGTTGCAGTTAGGGCAGAACTTTTTCAGTTCTAAACGGTTGGTGGTGTTGCGACGATTTTTAGTCGAGGTATAACGTGAAACACCAGGAGAACGCTTATCTGGATTTGTACGACACTCTGTACATTCCAATGTCACTATGATCCGGACACCTTTAGCCTTAGCCATAATCTTATGAAGAATGAAGCCCGACAATTAACACAAATTGCTATTATCTCACATTTCGACGCACACTATCAACTAATCGCTTAACTTTTAGATCTAGCGAGTAGCCACGACGCGACGAAGCAATCATAGTCCTAGCATAACGATCATGCCAAGTTTGCCGTAGCTGAGTATCAGATACGGCAGCACCACAGTCAATAGCTAGGGGAAGTATTAGCAGTATAGCAGTGGGATTGCGTATGATGTTATTTAAAGCAACAGAAAGCAACAGCGCGCCCAAACCAACAATCGCTTCTCGTTTCAAAAGAGTCTGTAAATCTGGAACTCTTCCCCGTTCAACTTCTAGTACCTTCATGTCAAGAGCATAACGCCCTAGACTTTGTCCTTGATTGTTGTATACCACCACTACTCGCAACAATAGCCAAGCGATCGCAAAAACCAGTATTTGGATCACCTGAATACCAAGCCTATTACTTCCAAGTAAAGAGCTAATCACCCAAATTAAAAGGAAATCAAGACTAAAGGCTGCAATTCGTCGTCCAAATTCTACTTTGGGGTAATTTGGCGGTGGCACTCGTTCAATAGTCATAGAAAATTAGGGAAAATTAGGTGTTTGTATAAAGGCTCAAGTATGTATTTTTTTATCTATCTTTAATATTAAGAGGTTAATAGAGGGAACAGGGAACAGGGAACAGGGAATAGGGAATAGGGAATAGGGAATAGATTGCCCGGAAATAAATTTCCGGGCTATTAGCCCAAGTCCGTTAAAACGGACTGAAACATAGAATCATAGTCGGTTAAAACCGACTTAAGCTATTAGCCAGGAACTTGAGTTCCTGGCTGATTGAAGGTACTAAAGAACCAAATCAACACAGATAAAATACAGTCCTATACTTCACTATGGACATTATTAAAATCCTCCAAGAGGACTATCAAAGATTTCCGGTTAATCAAACCTATAGCATCTACGCCGAAGATGTTTATTTTCAAGATCCGCTTAACAAATTTTCGGGGATTGAGCGATATAAACAGATGATTAAATTCATCCAGACTTTCTTTTTAAACCCCAAGATGGACTTGCACGACATCCAACGAGAGGGAGACACCATTAAAACCAAGTGGACACTCAGTTGGAATACACCCCTTCCCTGGAAACCACGCATTTCTATTCCTGGCTGGAGTGAATTACGCCTCAACTCTGAAGAAATGATTGTTTCTCACACCGATTACTGGAAATGTTCCCGATTAGATGTCTTAAAACAGCATTTCTTTCCCTTAAACAGTCGATAATGTAAATAAATGTAAACTCTTCTCAGACAAGACAGAATCATTCATGCGTGTAATTTTGATGACAGGGAAAGGCGGTGTAGGTAAAACATCCGTTGCTGCCGCTACTGGACTTCGTTGTGCAGAACTAGGCTATCGTACATTAGTTTTGAGTACAGATCCCGCTCACTCCTTAGCAGATAGCTTTGATTTGGAACTGGAACATACTCCTCGACAAATTCGTCCTAACCTATGGGGTGCAGAACTAGACGCACTGCAAGAATTAGAGGGAAATTGGGGTGCTGTAAAACGTTATATTACCCAAGTGTTGCAGGCACGGGGATTAGACGGGGTACAGGCAGAAGAATTGGCAATTCTACCAGGCATGGATGAGATTTTTGGCTTGGTGAGGATGAAACGCCATTACGATGAAGGCGATTTTGATGTTTTGATTATCGACTCTGCACCCACAGGCACGGCATTGCGACTGCTGAGTTTGCCAGAAGTTAGCGGTTGGTATATGCGCCGTTTTTACAAGCCGTTTCAAAATATTTCAGTTGCACTTAGGCCTTTAGTGGAGCCTCTTTTTAAACCAATTGCTGGTTTTTCTTTGCCTGATAAAGAGGTGATGGATGCACCTTATGAGTTTTATCAACAAATTGAAGCGCTAGAAAAAGTATTAACTGACAACACACAAACTTCGGTACGTCTCGTTACCAATCCAGAAAAGATGGTAATTAAAGAATCTCTTCGTGCCCATGCTTATCTAAGTTTGTATAATGTTGCAACTGATTTAGTCATAGCTAATCGCATCATCCCCAGCGAAGTTAAAGATCCATTTTTCCAACGCTGGAAAGAAAATCAACAGCAATATCGTCAGGAAATTCATGAAAATTTTCATCCTTTACCAGTAAAGGAAATACCCTTGTTCTCGGAAGAGATGTGTGGCTTAGAGGCTTTAGAGCGTCTCAAAACAACTCTTTACCAAGACGAAGATCCTACTCAGGTTTATTACAAAGAAACCACAATTAAAGTTGTACAAGACAAAAATCAGTACAGTTTGGAATTGTACTTACCTGGCATTCCTAAAAACCAAATTCAATTGAGTAAAACAGGTGATGAGTTAAACATCACGATTGGAAACCATCGCCGAAATTTAGTCTTGCCACAAGCCTTAGCTACACTACAACCCGCAGGAGCAAAAATGGAAGAGGACTATCTGAAAATTCGCTTTGCTGAAACTGTAAAAAACTAATATTGTCAGGTGGGCATTACCCACCTCTAATATCTTTTTTTAGATAATGTTAATTGATTTACATCCTCAAAATCAAAACTTATCATAAATTGTAAGATTCCCTAAGATCCCCGACTTCTCTAAGAAGTCGGGGATCTGTGTTTTGATTTTTATTGATGTTGATTTACTTAGCAGCTAAGAAAATGATTTATATTCAGATTTTATTTTATAAATATCTTTTTTGTTACTAGAATGTTACGCTTGATAAACATATATTAAAAGTATTTACTTGAGATTTATAAATAAATTATAAAGGATGTTTTTGGTAATCCTACGGAAGACAAACATATTAAACAAATTGAACAATACTTTTTAGTACCGCTAGTTATCTAGCTAATAATTGAATTTGACAAAAAAATGACTATATCTCAAGAATTAAATTTACGGGTAAATTTTGAACAAGAAAACTTGATGCGTCGCATCATTAACCGTATTCGTCTGTCACTAGACTTAGAAGAGATTCTCACAACAACAGTGGCAGAATTACGTTCATTTCTCGGTACAGACCGAGTGATGATTTATAAGTTTAATGTTGATGATAGCGGTCAGGTAATTGCTGAATCTATAAATGATAATCAATTACCGTCACTGTTAGGTTTAAATTTTCCTGCTGATGATATTCCGCCCCATGCCCGTGAATTATTTTTGAAGTTACGGGTGCGCTCGGTTGTTGATGTTAACAATCAGCAGATCGGTCAAAGTCCAGTACGTGACGTGAAAACTGGAGAATTTAGCTCAGAGGATATTTGTTATCGTCCTGTAGACCCTTGTCATGTAGAATATTTGACAGCAATGGGGGTAAAGTCTTCTCTTGTCACGCCGATACTACATCAGGAGAAGCTTTGGGGGTTGCTGGTATCCCATCATTCCCAACCACGTCAAGTTACAGAAGATGAAATCGAAGTAGTACAGCTGGTAGTCGATCAACTTTCAATTGCGATCGCCCACAGTAGTCTGCTGTCTCAAGCCCGTGAAAAAGCCGAACGGGAAGCGATCGTTAACCGTGTCGCTTCGTTATTGCATTCGCTACCAACAATTGCATTACAATCGGCATTAGAAGCAACCGTTGCTGCCTTTAATGGTTCTGGTGGCAGGTTGTGCATGAGATATGACACTTCTAATTTCCAAAATGCCAATACGAGAAGTTTAGTTGAGTGTTTAATACCTGGAAGCGATTGTCTCAAGCTTTATATTTGTGGACAGCAACCTACAATTCCAGAACAAACTATATATCCGCTTATAGAGCAATATAACGTCTGGCAAGAACATTACAAAGGTTGTGAATACGACGTTTGGGCAATTTCAGATATTTATCAAATCTCCAGTTTGCGAAGCTTACAAGCTGCTTTTGGTGAAACTAAAATTCGCAGCATTCTAATCATCCCACTCCACTACCGTCAGCAATTAATAGGTTATCTAAGCATTTTTCGAGATGAAATAGACACAGAAACCTTATGGGCTGGGCACTTTGATCCAGATGAGAGGCAAAGTTTCCCCCGTCAATCATTTGCAGTTTGGCGCGAATCAAAACAAGCCCAAGCTCGGCAATGGACAGTTGAAGAGATAGAACTGGCAAGAGAAATTGGTAAACAATTTGCGTCAGCAATTCAGCAGTATGAACTCTATCAACAGGTGCAAGCCTTAAATACCGATTTAGAAAAGCAAGTCAAACGACGCATGAACCAACTACAGCAGGTAACAGAACAACAACAAGCTGTATTTGGAGTAGTCGCCAAATTTCGCCAGTCTCTTGATGCCAATACCATTTTTCAAACAACCACCAAAGAGGTTTGTCACCTACTACGAGTTGAGCGCGTTTCTGTTTATCGTTTCAATCCTGATTGGGGTGGTGAATTTGTAGGTGATTTTGAAATTACTAGTCCCAATTGGTCAGGTATGTCTAAATTAGGTGTAAATACGGTTTGGAATGATACCTATTTACAAGATACAGAAGGAGGGCGCTACCGTCACAACGAAACATTTGCAGTTGATGACATTTACAAAATGGGTTTTGCTCAGTGTCACATCGACAATTTGGAGCAATATGAGATTCGAGCTTTTGTACTTGCTCCCATCTTTGTTGGAGAAAAACTTTGGGGTTTGCTGACAGTTTATCAACACTCCAATTCCCGCGAATGGAAAGACAACGAAGTTAACTTCATTACTCAGATAGCAGCTCAACTAGGGGTAGCATTACAGCAAGCTGAATTACTTGCGCAAACACAACAACAGGCGATCAATTTACGACAGGTGGCACAGCAACAGCAAATACTTTTTGAAGTCGTGGCTAAGATGCGGGGTTCACTTGACCTAGATATAATGTTTGCAGCTACTGTTAGTGAAGTCCGTCGCTCTTTAAATGCCGATCGAGTTGTAATTTATCGCTTCGATCCTGATTCTGAATTTGATGAAGGTGAAATTGTTTCAGAAGATGTCGTATCAGAGTTCACTTCTGCTTTGACCTTAAAAATCCAAGATAACTGCTTTAAGAAAAAGTATGCTGCTTTATATCGGCAGGGAAGCGTTCATGCGATCGCTGATATTCACAACGCCAATTTGAATTCTTGTTACGTGCAAATGCTGGATCAACTTCAGATCCAAGCCAATTTAGTTGTATCAATAGCTAAAGCTGATAAACTCTGGGGCTTATTGTGCATTCACCAGTGCGCCCATACCCGCCAATGGCAGCTTTCAGAAATGCAGTTTGTTACCCAAGTCGCAGCGCAACTGTCTGTCGCCCTGGAGCAAGCTGACTTACTAAATCAAACCAGACAGCAGACAGAGCAACTTGCTCAAACTTTGCAAAATATGAAACAAATGCAGACTCAGTTGATTCAAAGCGAGAAAATGTCTTCACTGGGTCAGCTGGTAGCAGGTGTTGCTCATGAAATCAACAATCCTGTTAATTTTATACATGGCAATATCAGTCATATCAAGGAATATACTGGGGATTTGCTGGAGATGCTGGCTCTCTATCAGCAGTCTTGCCCTAACCCTAATCCGAATATTTTGGAGCGAGCAGAAGAGATAGACTTAGATTTTATTGTCGAAGATTTACCGAGAATCCTATCTTCGATGCAAATTGGAACCGAGCGTATCCGGCAGATTGTCCTATCTTTAAGGAATTTCTCCAGACTTGATCAAGCCGAAATGAAGCCGGTTGATATTCATGAAGGAATTGACAGTACACTGCTGATTTTACAGCATCGCCTTAAAGCCAAAGCTGACAGTTTTGCTATTAACATCGTTAAAGAATATGGCAATCTTCCCTTAGTTGAGTGCTATGCCGGACAAATCAATCAAGTCTTCATGAATGTTTTGAGCAATGCCCTTGATGCCTTAGAGCAGCACAAGCAATCTGGATCAGAAAATTATTCCCCTCAAATTAAAATTAAAACAGCTGTTGGTGAAATTTTCCCCGACAATATTCCCAGTGTCGTAATTCGCATTGCCGATAACGGCCCAGGAATACCAAAAGATTCCTTAGCACGCATCTTCGATCCATTTTTCACCACTAAGCCAGTAGGGCAGGGTACTGGCTTGGGATTGTCAATCAGTTACCAAATCGTTGTCGATAAGCACGGTGGTGTCTTTAAATGTCACTCACAGCCAGGAGCGGGCACAGAATTTTGGATCGAAATTCCCATGTCACAATCTGCGATTAAGTCTAAGTCCTAAGTTGTACCGGCATAGCTAAATAAGTCATCTTCAACTCACCCAGTGGTTTAAAAATGACTGGAGTCAAATTTGTATTTAACTGCATTTGAATTTCCGAAGATTGGATATTTTTTAAGCCATCCATCAAATACTTGATGTTAAAAGCAATGTCTAAATCTTCTCCAGAAACTTGTGCTGGCATTGACTCCATCGCACTACCTACATCTTGAGCTTCCACAGATAAGGTGATTTCTTGGGCTGCATTGTCAATTGAAAGCTTAACTAAATTATTCTTCTGATCGGCGAAGACAGCAATTCGCTCTAAAGCGCTTAAAAATTGTCGTCGATCCAAAATTAATTCTCGCTGAAATTGCTTAGGGATGAGTAAATGGTAAGCGGGATATTGTCCTTCTAGAGTGCGGCTAGTCAAGCGTTGATTTTGCCATTCAAACACAACTTGACCTTGATCGAAATATAAGGCTACTGGTTCTTCGGATACAGCACTATGCGCTAACAACCTCTCTAGTTCGCGCAAAGCCTTTGCTGGCACTGTTACCTCTAGGCTATCTTCACCGCTTGCATCCGGACTATCATTTGTAGTCTCTACAACTGCGAGGCGATGTCCATCAGTAGCAGCAAATTCGAGAATATCTTGTTTAACTGTTAAATGCACGCCAGTGAGTACCTGTTTCGTTTCATCAGCACTGGTAGCAAACAGTGATCCCCGTAAACCCTCTATCAAGGCATCAACTCTAAACTCCGTAGCTTGAGTATCTTCAATCATAGGTAGTTCCGGAAACTCTTCCGCTCCCATAGCCCGGATTTGATAGCGTCCGCTCTTAGGTGTAAGTGTAACAATTAAACCATTATAGCCTGGTAAATTATCTGAGTCGGGGGATGATTGAGCATCCAGAGTAATTTCTCCCTCGCTCAAACGGGAAACAATATCATTGAGGAGTTTAGCAGGTAAAGCGATCGCTCCTCCTTCTAAAACCTCAGCACTAAAACTGGTGCGGATACCCAAGCTGAGATCAAACGCTGTGAGGCTAACAGAGTTAGTTTCAGCATCTGCTTGTAAGAGCACATTAGCAAGTACCGGATGAGTTGGACGTGTCGGTACAGCACGGCTAGTTAGTGAAAGATGAGTACTCAGATCGCTTTGGGTGCAAACTAATTTCATGGTCGGATTCAGCTTGTGTGTTGGATATGGTAGCACCCTTGTGTCAGATTGTGTTCACCCTGAAGACGCGGAGAGGGAAAGACGCGGTGACGCAAAGAGAAATGAAGACGAGGAGATCGAACCTGATTCACAATTCCCCTTGTCCCCGTGTCTTCTTCATTCCCCTTGTCTCCCCTGATCCTTGTCCTCTTCTACTGTGGAAATTGTGGAAAATGTGATATACGTTTATTTGATTGATTATTTTGTAAGTGTCTACCTGTGGAAAACCTGTGGAAAAACCAGAGTATTTTTCCACAGCCGTAGTTATTATTGATTAAAATCATGAAGTTTTCCACAGATTGCGTGGGAGTTTTCCACAAAAAATCATGATTTTTTCCACAAGGTAATGTTCTCTTAATATTTTTTTATACTTTACTTAAAAAAATACAACTTTGGTTGTGGAAAACTATCAAGAGTTTTTCAATTTATGTTTTGTGGGAACGGCTAGTTATATTAATGCGATCGCTCAATTTACGAATAGTTTGGGCTAAATCTTGATCTGTTTGTTTTAATTGAGCCATTTTTTCACAACTGTACATTACGGTTGTGTGATCTTTACCACCAAACTCTTCTCCTATTCTAGGCAAACTTAGCTCCGTATGCTGTCGCATGAGATACATTCCAATCTGACGTGCCCAGCTAATTTCCCGTCGTCGCGAGTTACCCTTTAAGTCGTCAATTGTCACACCCAACTCTTCGGCGACAATCGTCAAAATTGCTTCTGGGGTTGTGTTTACTTTCTCGATTGGCGGCTCTAAAACTGGGGCAATATTTTCTACCGTCATAGACAAGCCCCAAATCGAAATATATGCCAGCGCCCGAATTAATGCTCCTTCTAGTTCTCGAATATTGGAAGTGTAATGATAAGCAATATACTCAATTACATCCCTCGGCAGACGGATATTTTCATACTCAGCCTTTTTTTGGAGGATTGCCATTCTAGTTTCTAAATCTGGTGGTTGAATATCAGCAATTAGTCCCATCGAAAATCGAGAACACAAACGTTCTTGCAGGCTGGGAATTTGATTTGGCGGGCGGTCAGAAGCTAACACGACTTGCTTACCAGCTTCATGTAGAGTATTAAAAGTATGGAAAAATTCTTCTTGGGTGTATTCTTTACCTTCAATAAACTGGATGTCATCCACTAAAATTACATCAGCAGCACGATAATGTTCGCGAAAACTTTGCATACTGTCTTTACGAATGGCAGTAATTAAATCGTTAGTAAACTGCTCGGTAGAGACATAAAATATTTTTGAATCAGGATAAATTTCTAGGCGATAGTGTCCGATCGCTTGCATGAGGTGAGTTTTTCCCAAACCCACGCCACCGCACAAAAATAAGGGATTAAATTCTCTGCCTGGAGATTCGGCAACTGCCAAGGATGCAGCGTGAGCCATGCGATTGTTAGCTCCCACCACGAATCGAGAAAATACATACTTGGGATTTAAGTCTGTAGCCTTTGGTCTATTTTTAGCCGTGTTCTCAGCAATACTATTTTGAGTTTGTACTACCCAACTAGTTTCTCGTTCATTGAATTGAGAGACATCTTCACCTTGGGCAACAGTAATATAAATTCCCACAGGATGGCCAAGAATATCTTGAACGACATTGGCAATGGTTTTAATGTAATACTTTTGCAACCAATTGCGAGCAAAGGGATTAGGAGTACGAATCACTAAGCAATTATTTTCTAACCGCTCGGCACTAGCAGTTTTGATCCAAGTCTCAAAGGTGGGGCGAGACAACTCTAGCTGCAATCGCTCCAGAACTTGACTCCACAGGCTTTCTATGGGAATTGTCATGATCTACCACCTTTGCTGGTAACCGTCACAATAATATTAAGCAAGCACCAATTTAGCAAAATGTACTCTAGACCAGGGATGAGCTTTAGGTTGTTATCTTTTTTGGACTTTCCTGGTAGGCAATATCCTACCACTCAAGGATTCACACGGAGAAGCGAAGACCGATGAAGACAAATTTACTGTTCGTGCTACTGAGTGGCGTAGTGGTATCTGTTGGGGGCTGTTCCCTACCCATCAACACTTTGGAGACTCAAAGGCCCAACCCTCAAACTCAAAACCCAATTAATACGCCGATCGCTGCTCCTGCTCCTCCCCCCATTTTCCAATCTTCTGGAGATCCTAACTTTGTAGTTAAAGTTGTGCAAAAGGTGGGGCCTGCTGTAGTTAGGATCGATGCTGCTAGGACTATAATGTCTCGCTCGCCAGATGAATTTAGCGATCCATTTTTTCGGCGCTTTTTTGGAGATTTACCATCTCGCTCTAGACCGAGAGTAGAAAGAGGTAGCGGCTCTGGATTTATTATCAGTGGTAATGGTCAAATTTTGACTAATTCTCACGTCGTCAATGGTGCTGATGTTGTTACCGTTCGGCTCAAAGATGGCCGTACTTTTGACGGAAGAGTGCTGGGTGAAGACCCAATCACTGATGTAGCTGTGATTAAAATTGATGCAAATAACTTGCCGACGATTCCTTTGGGCAATTCCGAGGTTTTACAACCAGGAGAACCAGTGATTGCGATCGGTAATCCTTTGGGTTTAGATAATACTGTAACCTCTGGTATTATTAGCGCTACCGGTCGTTCTAGCAGTGCTATTGGTGCTAGCGATAAGCGTGTCGATTACATTCAAACCGATGCTGCGATTAACCCCGGTAATTCCGGCGGGCCTTTACTAAATGCTCGCGGTGAAGTTATTGGTATGAATACCGCTATCCTCCAAGGTGCTCAAGGATTAGGATTTGCTATTCCCATCAACACAGCACAACGAATTGGCAAGGAATTAATTGCCAACGGCAAAGTAGATCACCCTTATTTGGGTATTCAAATGGTGACGCTGACGCCAGAACTAAAGGAAAGAATAGAAGATAGATTAGGACTTAATGTCACAAGCGATCGCGGCGTTTTATTAATCGATGTTGTGCCAAGTTCGCCAGCAGCAGCAGCAGGATTGCGAGAGGGTGATGTAATTCAAAGCATCAATAATCAATCTGTTGCCAACATAGAAGAAGTGCAGAAGCTAGTGGAAAACAGTAAAATAGGAATTCCCTTACAATTACAAATACAGCGTAATGGGCAAACTCAACAAGTAGCCGTTAGACCAGCGCCTTTACCAATTCAACGAGAAGGTTAGTTGAACTATAAAAGTTAGAGTTAGGAGTGAGGACTTAGCATAAAATCCATCACTCGTAACTCTTGTAAGTAGTAGTCTGTCAAGGTGATTGTTATGGATAAACCTATTTTTTATTTTCTTAATTTTTCTCTTTCTACCCTGCGGGAAGCCGTACCTACTTCTATCCGCTCTGCGTCTACCGCGTCTTCGCGTTCTTAGTGCCCTTTGTGGTTCGTTTTATAAACATTTTCATATATCAAAGATAAATTTTATTATGGCTGAACAACTTTCTGTAATTCAATTAGGTAATCCGAGCTTACGGCAAAAAGCAGCTGTAATTGAAAATATCCAAGACGAGAAGATTCAAAAATTAATTGATGATTTAATTGCCACAGCGATCGCGGCTAATGGTGTTGGCATTGCTGCACCGCAAGTCGCTCAATCGTACCGCTTGATGATTGTAGCCTCTCGCCCCAACCCCAGGTATCCTAACGCCCCACAGATGGAACCTACTGCCATGATTAATCCCAAAATCATTAATCATTCCACTGAAGTTGTCAAAGGTTGGGAAGGTTGTTTAAGTATTCCGGGCATCAGAGGATTAGTACCCAGATACCAAGCAATAGAAATTGAGTACACGGATAGAAATGGCAAGTTGCAAAAAAAACTACTAACCGATTTTGTCGCTCGGATATTTCAGCACGAATATGACCATTTTGAGGGGTTAGTATTTTTAGATCGGCTGGAAAGCAATCTAGATATTATTACTGAGCAAGAGTATCAAAAAATGATTGTTAAGAATATTTGACAATAAATATTTCTAAAGAACTATACAACATCCGGAAAAGTAAGTTACATTTTATCTAATGTTAACCTTTTGGCTTGAGGTCGTTATCGGGTAAATGACAAAGACCACTAGTAGTCGCGGGAGATTAGGTCATCCGCCACAAATCTTGTCTGACTTAATCTTGGCTCAACAGCACAGCGATGAAGCAAACAATGACACTGGCAAGGAATCTGTGCATTCACCAACACAACCAATGTTTGGTAGTTTGAAAGTCGTCCATGCAACGGCAGGGCGTGTGCGTATTCGCGCTACTGACGGTAGTCATAACTCGACACTACATAGTATCTCTGAGCATTTACGACAGCAAAAGGGAGTCAAGAAAGTTGCTATCAATCAGCAAACTAGCAGCTTAGTAGTTACATTTGATGAAAATCAAGTGTCCTTGTCTCAGATACTGGCGGTACTTGAGGAATTTGGAATTGGACAGCAAAATTCGTCTGATTCCGCAAATCATACAGATCCTTTTGCTGCTTGGAAATCTGTAGATTTTTGGACAGAACAGGGAATATCTTTTATTCCTTTGTTTACCGGACTAGGAGTAACAGGTGCATTAGGAATCAGCGGATTGGTATCAATTCCTGTATACATGATTACAGCAGATGCAACCCGTCGCGTGATTGACTATATACAGCCGCAAATATCGGCATTCAAAAATCACAAACAACTTCATACTATTTCGGCAAAAAAAAGCCAGGTAAATACTGAGGCTTCTTTAAAAAAAGTGGAGCAAACAACAGCTTTCAAACAGGAAATTTCTGCAACAAATACTGTAAACAGGGCTAATAATTTAGCAGTGCAATCTGCAAAGATTTCTTACAGTATTGTTCATTCAGTTCCAGGGCGTGTGCGGTTACACGTACCTCGGATCGGCTTTGATCGCGCCTATGCACGACGACTGGAAAAGTTGCTTAAAAGCGATCCCCAAGTCACAAACGTGCGTGTAAATTGTGATGCGGTATCAGTAGCGATCGCCTATCAACCAAGTAACATTCCAGTATCTCACTGGGTTGGCTTAATGAATTTGGCCGATCAAACTGTGCCTCAGGTAATTCCGATTAAGACAGCAGAGCATACACCAAAACAAGAACTTCAGTATTATCAACCTCAAGAATTTGCAACAGCAACGCAAACTTCAAAAGAGGAAGTTAGTCAACTGTCTCAATCTCAAGAACTAAAGACAGCAAGTGAAGAAATCACTCCAGAAGCATCTACTTTATGGAGTAACTTCAAAACACCTGCTTTGTCTTATGCTCTCGCCTTTATGGCGAAATTCCCTTTAAATGCAGGCCCCGACTGAGGAGGGAAAGTAATGGTTGGATCGATTTCGCAATTGCAATTGGCAACTGCTAGAGAAAAAAAACCCAGGCAGTTGTTATGCCCGATACAAATTATGTCGGGAAGCGGTCGTCGAAGGAAGTTTATAGCATTACTTATGCGCTTCCAGGGCAAGTAGGATTTTGTGTACCTCGCATAACTAAAGAACCAAAATACAGTCAAAAGCTGGTAGCCTTGCTCCAGGCAGAAAATTTAGTTACGAGAGTACAAGTTAATAACACTGCTGGCTCAATCGCGATCGCCTACAAGCCTGGAACCATGTCAGATTTTGAGATGCGATCGCATCTCATCGATCTGATTCATGCTGCTAGCGATGCATTAATTGCAGATCGAAAAGCACAGATACAACCAGCTTTTCCACATTCAGTAGCAAATCAAACCAAAATCAAGCAAAAGCAAGACAAAGTAGCTTATAGTATTGCTCATGCCATTCCAGGGCAAGTGGGATTTTGCGTACCTCGCATCACCCAAGAACCAGAATACAGTCAAAGACTGGTAGCGTTGCTGAAGGCAGAGAGTTCAGTTACAAAAGTGGAAGTAAATAACACTGCTGGCTCGATTGTGGTAACTTATCAGTCTGGGATAATGTCAGATTTGGAAATGCGATCGCATCTAATCAATCTGATTCAGTCTGAGCGTAATTCAGTAATTGCAGAACCAACTCCCAAACAAACTGCAAGTAAAACCAAAAGTAGACAAGAGCAAGACAAGGAAACAAGCACGAAAAAAACCAAGGAGAAAATAAAAACTCCCCCCGTTTCTTCTAGTGCCAACCATTCCGTGTCCTCGTCTCGCTCTCAATCTGTGACTCCTCCAGTAAAAACAAAAGAGCAAGCAAAGCAGCCAGCAAAGTTAGCTTATAGCATTGCTCACTCAATTCTGGGACGAGTGAGATTTCACGTGCCTCGGATTGCCCAAGATCCGAAATACGTGCAACGTTTGGAAGCTTTGCTCAAAGCAGATCCAACGGTAATTAGCGAACGAGTAAATCGCTGTTGCGCATCAATTGTGATCACATATAAATCTGCGTTCAATCTGAAGACTCAAAATCAGAAACGCAGTGTTATGGAAGCAGCAATATCGCATTTAGTGAGTTTGCTTCAAGATGCGAGCATCAGCGCGATCGCCTAACTGCATATATCTATCAGCCTTTCACAACTCACAAATCAAGACCTGAAGACATCTAGCCAGTCTAGCAGGATGGGGAATCTTTTGCTCTTTTCACTATCCTTGTCGAACTGGATAGCCTTCTTGTCGCCTTAAGTTCAACAATCATCTGTATGAGAGAGAAGCAATGGTACAAGTTAAGGTGGGTTTACCATCCTCCGCAAGTCAATTGTCTCAAGTGACAGCGGCTCAAAAGAATGGGAAAGCTCATTTAGTCGAACTCAACACACACTCACGCACCCATCTTCCGAAAGTTACTCACAGTGTTGTTCATGCCATTACAGGCAGAATCCGCTTGCAAGTGCCGCGCTTGCGCTACGATCCTGGCTATGCACAGCGCCTCCAAATTCTGCTAGAAGCAGATGCACTAGTTACAAGTATCCGGCTCAAGCCTGCGGCAGCCTCGGTTGCTATTACTTACAACCCCAAAAAAGTTTCAGAATTCAAGTTACGCCATCATCTCAGCCATTTAATCCAGGCGGCTGGTGAGCTTGTTGTTCTCAAATCTGCAACACTGCAAACAACGGAACAAACAGAGAAATTTTGGCCGGGAGTACAACTTTCTGGTGCTATTACCACCTTAGCCGTGTTGGGTGGGCCTTTGGGATTACCCATTCCATCAATGTTGATGGTAGGAACCATTACTCTTGCTACATTGCCAATTTTCCAACGCGCTTGGAAGGGAATAATTGTAGAGCGAAAACTGAATATAGACTTTTTGGATTTGATTGCGATCGCCATTACCACCTTCCAAGGTCAATTTATCACGCCAGCATTGATGCTGAGTTTAATTGAGATTGGCGAGAAGATACGCGATCGCACAGCTCGTTCATCGGCACAGCAAACCCTGGATCTATTAAGTTCTTTAGGGCAGTTAGTGTGGGTAGAACGAGACGGCGAGAAGCAACAAATTTCCATCCAAGAAGTACAGTGTGGGGATACAGTCATTGTCTATCCCGGAGAACAAGTACCCGTTGACGGTATAATCCTGCGAGGTAAAGCGCTGCTAGATGAGCAAAAACTAACTGGCGAATCCGTGCCTGTTTTCAAAACCAAGGGGCAACAAGTATTTGCTTCTACCTTAGTGCGGGAAGGAAGAATTTATATCCTGGCAGAAGGAATCGGCAACGATACTAAGGCTGGGAAAAGCTTGCAGTTATTACAACAAGCCCCAGTTCACGATACCCGGATGGGGAACGATGCGGTGAAAATTGCCGAGAAAGCAGTATTGCCAACTTTGTTACTAGGAGGGGCAGTACTTGCCATAACCCGCAACCCGGCGCGTGCAGCTAGTATTCTCAGCCTCGATTTTGCGACTGGGATTCGAGTGTCTGTGCCGACAGCAGTTTTGGCAGCACTTACCCATGCAGCCCAGCGTGGTGTTCTGATTCGCAGTGGCAGAGCGTTAGAGCTACTAGCACAGGTAGATACTGTCGTCTTTGATAAAACAGGCACCTTAACTAAAGGTGAAGCAGCAGTAGTCAGGGTTGAGAGTTTCAATCCAGCAATTTCAAGTATGCGGGTACTGCAACTAGCAGCTACCGCCGAACAGCGTTTGACTCATCCAGTTGCAGAGGCAGTCATGCGTTATGCCGAAACACACAACGTAGAAATTTTGCCGCGTAGCAAGTGGGATTATCAACTTGGCTTGGGCGTACAAGCAGAGATTGATGGAGAGCTTGTTTATGTAGGCAGCAAGCGTTTTCTGCGTCACAAAAATGTGGATCTGTCGGGATTAGAAGGAAAACACAAACCCGCTTCTGCAATTTATGTTGCCACCAACGGCGAACTTCAAGGTATAATAGAATATTGTGACTTGCTCCGTCCTGAAAGCCGGGAAGTCATTAACACACTGTTGACGGTCGAGGGTGTAGAAGTGCACATGCTCACCGGAGACAACAAGCGCACTGCTAGCACTGTAGCCGCGCAACTTGGTATTAGCCCAAGTAATACCCACGCAGAAGCATTTCCCGAACAAAAAGCAACAGTTGTACGCGAATTGCACGAGCAAGGAAAGACTGTTGCATTCGTTGGCGATGGTATCAATGATTCGCCAGCTTTAGCCTACGCCGATGTTTCTGTATCTTTTGCCAACGGTTCCGATATTGCCCGTGAAACAGCTGACTTAGTGCTGATGAAGAATGACTTGCATGGTTTATTGGAAGCGATCGCGATCGCCCGCCAAACCAAGCAATTGGTTCAGCAAAACACGGGTATTGTTGCCATTCCCAACCTAGCTGCATTGGCGATCGCCGTTTTCTTCGGCTTAAATCCCCTCGCAGCAACGGTAGTCAACAATGGCTCCACAGTGGTTGCAGGAGTAAACGGTTTGCGTCCTGTTTTGAAAAGCCGCAAAATAAAAACTCTACCAGCAGTAAGATGAGATATCTATCTTTACTGACATATGATAGAGAGTTTTAGTGGAATTTACTGATTTACGTGAGGTAAAGAATTATGGCACCCAAAATAACTGACTTTGTTGAAGAAGCTGGCGCACCTGGAATTATAGCCGGTATTGGTGCAGTCCTTTTAGCACCTGTAGTAATTCCAGTCGTAGCTGGAGTAGGTAAACCCATAGCCAAAACCCTGATTAAAGGTGGAATTAGCATCTACGAAAAGAGCAGAGGAGCCTTTGCAGAGTTGGGTGAAACCTGGGAAGACATTGTCGCTGAAGCAAGAGCAGAACTCGCCGAAGCAAAGCAACTGCCAGCCGTTGAAGCTGGTGTTGATAATGGAGACAATGGAGCCTAAACTTCAACAACCATAGCTGTGAATTTTTAATCGCTGGGATGGGTAAATTACCCGTCCTCAAAATTATAATTCAGGCAATGGATTCTGAATTTGGATTTTTGAGAGAGCATTTTAGCTCTAGTTTTCGTTACTAGGTTTAACCTGGTAACGAGAATTTATTGAATTCTGATGAAATTTGTAATTGCTAAGGAGAGTGGTGACGTGTGGAAAAATGGTTATGGCAACCTTAGCTACATCTCAAAAAGTATGCAGGAAACAGCCTTAGAAAAGCCATCTAAACCAATATTGACAAAAGTTGTAAGTAATACTCCAGGGCGGTTGCGTTTGAGAGTTGCTCAACCCCAACGTTGCAAAGCGAAAATGCAACATATGGTCAAAATTTTAGAAGCCCAGCCTAACATTAGTCAGGTACGGATGAATTCTCATAACGGAAGTATTACTATCCAGCATGATGGTAATGAGGATAGCCTCAAAAATGTTGTCACTACATTACAGGATTTAGGCGTAATTTTCGCTGATATTGCAGGTTTTGCTGAAACTAGAGGAGGAAAATCTGAAGTAGCAGCAGAAGTATCCGATGTAGTTGTCGATTTGAATAGACGAGTCAAAGAAGCAACCAACGGTGTAGTAGATCTGCGCTTCCTTTTTCCTTTAGGACTTGCTACGCTTTCAATTCGACAGTTAGTTGCTAAGGGACTGCAATTAGAAATAATTCCCTGGTATGTTTTGGCATGGTATGCCTTTGATAGTTTTATTAAATTGCACGGTACAAATCAATCCCAGTCTACAAATGAGTAAAACTGATGCCTCCCAAATAGAGTAACTTGAAAGCAGGAAGGAAGTATAACCTTCAAAAGGGAGGGCGAGAGGATGAAAAAACTAATCAACAAGCCAGAAGACTTTGTGCGCGAAAGTTTAGAAGGCATGGTAGCGGCTCATCCAGATTTAATCAAGGTAAATTTTGATCCCAACTTTGTCTATCGTGCTGATGCACCCATCAAAGGCAAGGTAGCAATTATTTCTGGAGGTGGTAGCGGGCACGAGCCAATGCACACTGGTTTTGTGGGGATGGGAATGCTCGATGCTGCTTGCCCTGGAGAAGTATTCACTTCACCCACCCCCGATCAGATGCTAGCTGCGGCGAAGGCTATGGATGGTGGCTCTGGTATTTTATACATCGTCAAAAATTATTCTGGCGATGTGATGAATTTTGAGATGGCAACCGAGTTAGCCGAGAGTGAGGGTATCCGGGTGCTGAATATTTTAATTGATGATGACGTAGCGGTAAAAGATAGTCTTTATACGCAAGGGCGTCGTGGTGTCGGAACTACAGTACTAGCAGAAAAAATTTGTGGAGCCGCAGCCGAGCAAGGATACGACTTGCAGCAGATCGCTAATTTGTGCAGGCGAGTTAACCTGAACGGAAAGAGTATGGGCGTGGCATTAACTTCCTGCACCGTACCCGCCAAAGGTACGCCGACATTTGAGCTTAGTCATCAAGAAATCGAAATGGGTATCGGCATTCACGGTGAACCCGGAAGAGAGCGCATGAGTATAAAATCAGCAAATGAGATAGCTGAGATGTTGGCGCTATCGATTATTGAAGATAAATCCTATAATCGTACAGTACGGGAGTGGGATGACAATAAAGGCGAATGGGTGGATGTAGAACTAATAGATCCAGCTTTTGCAAAAGGCGATCGCGTGCTAGCTTTTGTGAATAGTATGGGTGGCACTCCTGTTTCCGAACTTTATATTATTTACCGCAAACTAGCAGAAATTTGTCAAAAGCATGGATTGCAAATAGTACGAAACTTGATTGGTGCTTATATAACTTCCTTGGAAATGCAAGGTTGTTCAATTACCCTACTCAAGCTCGATGATGAAATGATTCGGCTGTGGGATGCACCTGTTAAAACACCAAGTTGGCGATGGGGAATTTAGGGTTATGCAGAAAACACAACACCTCTTTTTCATCGCCCTGCTACCACCACAAGAAATTCAAGACTACGCCAACCAAATTAAGCAATACTTTGCAGATAAGTACGCTAGTCGGCACGCCCAAAAATCTCCACCTCATATTACCCTGCAACCACCTTTTGAATGGGCAGATGAAAACGTGCCAGCATTAGAAGAATGTTTGCAAGAATTTGCCAGTCAGCACAAGGCAGTAGCAATTACCCTAAATGGTTATGCTGCCTTTGTACCTCGTGTCATATATATTAATGTAGTTAGAAGTCCAGAACTCCTGGCTTTGCAAGCTAATTTAATGGCGCATCTAGAAAGCAAACTGGGAATTTTTGATAAAGTTTCTAAAACTCGCCCCTTTGCTCCCCACATGACAGTGGCATTTAAAGACTTAACAAAACAGAACTTTAAAGCTGCTTGGCCAGAATTTGAAAAGCGGGAGTTTTATTTTGAGTTTACTGCAAACAGTTTAACGTTATTGTTTCACGACGGCAAGCGCTGGAATATTAAAAGCGAGTTTCCCTTTGCTCAGAACGAAAAGGCGATCGCCTCTTAAATTTCCTTTTCACCTACTAACTTCTTTAACGCCAATAAACAAGCCCCATAAGCAGGTTCATGCCTTGGTAAAATCACCTTCACGGCAGGAAATTTTGTGACAATAGATGCTGTAAATCTTTCCCGCATCTTGCATTTACTTTGCCACACACTTCCTGTTGTTACTATTTCGATAAATTCCCTTGGGCTAAAAATAGCATTTATAACTGTAGAAGTAGCTTGAACTAGTTCTTCTACAGCCTCATTAATAATTTTATTTGCTACTTCATCTCCTTCTGCGGCTGCAACATCAATAATTGGTGCCAAAGCCGCTATTTCTTTCACACCCCATCCTCGTTGATAGATTACTTCTATTAAATCTTCTATGTTTGATAAACCAAGATGTTGCTTCAAATCTTCTATAATTCTCGTTGACATCTCACGCCCATCATAAGATTTTAATGCAGCTTGCATACCAGCCACAGCAATTTTATAGGCGCTACCTTCATCCCCTAAAATATAACCCCAACCACCAACTCGCTTAGTTACTCCCTGAGAATTTCGCCCAAAAACTATAGAACCTGTTCCTGCGGCAACTACAATTCCAACATCATTACCAATTCCGCCTACTAGAGCAATCAGAGCATCATTACAAATCACGATATTAGATAGACTTACTGCCCAATGAATAGGTAAAAATTGACTAATTTTTAACTCTTCAAAAATATTTTTTACTACTTCATTATCTTGAGAACGACCTACACCAGCTAAACCAAAGCAAATAGCTTCAATTTTAATAGTATCTGTTAACTTTAATCCTTCAATTACGGCTGCGTTAACTGCACATTGAATTGATGTTAAAGCTGCTTCAACACCGATGCTTTGATAATTAGATGCTCCAGCTTCACCACGTCCTAAAACTTTTCCAGAGCCATTCATCAAGATACAGACTGTTTTACTTCCTCCACCATCTATGCCTAACACATAACTCATATTACTTGTTGGTTCCTTCCTTTAAAGGAATAAACAACATAGAAATCATCCCAGGAATTGTGAATAAACAAACTAAAATAAAAAATATAGGATATCCGACTGCTTGTTGAAGATAACCACTAATTAATCCGGGTAACATCATTCCTAAAGACATAATGCCTGTCGAGATAGCAAAATGAGAGGTTTTATATTCACCTTGGGAAATATACATTAAGTACACGCTAAAGGCTGTAAATCCAAAACCATATCCAAATTGTTCTAAAGAAACCAATGGATATATCAATGTCAACGAAGGTTGAGTATAAGCCATATATACATAAAAAATATTAGGTAAATTCATAGCTATAGCCATAGGCCAAAGGCATTTTTTTAATCCGTATTTGGAAATAACTGTACCTCCTAAAACACCTCCTAAAATTAGAGAAATGACTCCAAAAGTACCATAAACTAAACCTACATCTGATGTTGATAAACCTAGCCCCCCAGCTTCTAGTTTATCTAATAAAAATAAAGACGCCATCTTAACCAGCATTGCTTCACCAAATCTATAGAGTAAGATAAATGCTAAAATAGCTATAATCTTTTCTTGAGTAAAATATGAGGTAAATATCTTTACAAAGGGGATTTTTTCTCTTGCTGTTTGCTGATGGGTAGTATCTTCATCAGGAAAGGGTAAAATTAGGCGATGAAAAATAAAAACTATTAATAGAATTAAAGCAGCTAGACCGATAGTAAGTGACCAAGCTACAGAAATATTTGTGAGATAAACTTCTAAATTACCAGCTAAAAATACTAAAATCCCAGAACCAAAAATAACAGCTAGTCGATAAAAAAGCGAGCGAATTCCCACAAATAAAGCTTGTTGTTCTAGGTTTAAAGCAAGCAAATAAAAACCATCTGTGGCAATATCATAAGTAGCAGAAATAAATGCCCCTAAGGTTAATGCAGCTAAGGAGATAAAAAAGAAATTTGGCAGTTGTAACGAAAAAGCTACTAAAAATAAACAAAAGAACATAGCAAATTGGCTGGTAATTATCCATGTTCTTTTGGTAGAGTAAATATCTACTACAGGCCCCCAAAACATTTTAATTACCCAAGGTAAATAAAGAAAACTTGTCCACAAGGCAATTTGAACATTATCTACACCCATTCGTTTGTAAAATATTACAGAAACAGTGTTGATAATGACATAGGGTATGCCAGAGGCAAAATATAAAGTCGGGATAAAAGTCCAAGGAGAACGAGATATGCTTCTTTGTGTCATAAATTGGCAAAGAGGCAAAGAGTGTGAAGCAGTTCTTTTATACCTTAACAACTAATTGAACACCAAGATATTTATGAATTAACGAACCACAAAGTACACAAAGTACACAAAGAGAAAGACACTGACGTAGGCAGTGGATGTCCGTCCCAAAGAAAGTATTTAAAGGATTATGCGTTTGATGCCGTCTTTGAGAAGAGTAACGTTAAAGTTGATGAGAAGGGCGAGAGGATATCCGGTAATTTTGAGATAAGAGAGGACTTGGGCTTCATGAATTGGGGTTAAGTTTTGGACAGCTTTCAATTCCACAATTAGAGAATTCCCAACCAAAAAATCTAATTTGCCTTCACCTACTGTACGACCCTTGTAAGTGACTACTACTGGATGCTCAAACCTATGAGGTATTCCTCGCAGCAAAAATTCTTCTTGTAGTGCCCTATGATAAACCTCCTCCAAATATCCAGAACCCAACACTCTGTGCACTTCAATAGCGGCACCAATCACAGCATAAGCTAGTTGCTCAACCTCATCTGTTAACTGTCTCATCTCTACTAAATCCTTTTTTCTTCGTGTCCTTTGTGTCCTTTGTGGTTCGTTCCCATAAAACCCTCTCCAACCCTGTGGCAAAATTTATTAAAGTCCTTCTTAGAAACCTTCCACACTTAGATTTCCCAGCATGATCGCAACAATTACTAACCTCCCTAGTCAATACGAACCCTTTACCACTGAAGCAAAGTGGCAAAAATTTTGGGAAGAAAACCAGATTTACAAAGCAGATCCAAACAAAGGCGGTAAACCCTATTGCATAGTCATTCCACCGCCCAACGTCACTGGCAGTTTGCACATGGGACACGCCTTTGACAATAGCCTGATTGACGTTTTAGTGCGCTACCACCGGATGAAAGGGCGCAATGCTCTTTATCTGCCAGGAACCGATCATGCCAGCATCGCTGTACACACTGTTCTAGAAAAGCAACTCAAAGCAGAAGGCAAAACTCGCTACGAATTGGGGCGCGACAAGTTTCTAGAACGTGCTTGGCAGTGGAAAGAAGAATCTAAGGGGACAATTGTCGGACAGTTGCGACGTTTAGGCGTTTCTGTAGACTGGACGCGGGAACGTTTTACTCTGGATGAGGGTTTATCTAAAGCTGTTTCGGAAGCTTTTAACCGTCTCTACGAAGAGGAGTTGATTTATCGCGGAAAATATTTAGTAAACTGGTGTCCAGAGTCACAATCGGCAGTTTCAGATTTAGAGGTGGAAGCCAAAGAGGTGAATGGTAATCTCTGGCACTTCCGCTATCCGCTTACGGATGGTTCGGGTAATGTGGAAGTGGCTACAACCCGTCCGGAAACGATGCTAGGCGATACAGCAGTGGCAGTAAATCCCAGTGATGAACGCTACAAGAATTTGATTGGGAAAACAGTCACCCTGCCAATTATGAATCGGGAAATTCCCATTATTGGCGATGAGTTGGTTGATCCCACTTTCGGAACGGGTTGCGTGAAGGTGACGCCTGCTCACGATCCAAATGATTTTGAAATGGGTCAACGGCATAATCTGCCGTTTATCAATATTATGAATAAGGACGGCACGCTGAATGAGAATGCCGGGGAATTTCAAGGACAAGACCGTTTTGTAGCTAGAAAGAATGTTGTTGCTCGCCTTGAAGCTGATGGCTTTTTGGTGAAGGTGGAAGATTATAAGCACACAGTTCCCTATAGCGATCGCGGTAAAGTTCCCGTTGAACCTCTGCTGTCAACGCAGTGGTTTGTCAAAATTCGCCCGATGGCTGATCGATGCCTGGAATTTCTTGAGCAGAAGAATTCTCCCCGGTTTGTGCCTCAACGCTGGACGAAGGTTTATCGTGATTGGTTGGTGAAACTGAAGGATTGGTGTATCTCCCGCCAACTTTGGTGGGGACATCAAATTCCTGCTTGGTACGCAGTAAGCGAAACGGGTGGTGAAATTACTGATAATACGCCGTTTGTAGTGGCACGCAATCAAGCTGAGGCTGAGGAAAAGTTAAAGTCTCAATTTGGTGAAGGAGTCAAGATAGAACGAGATCCAGATGTTTTGGATACTTGGTTTTCTTCTGGATTGTGGCCTTTTTCGACTTTGGGCTGGCCTGAACAAACGCAAGATTTAGCAACATATTACCCCACCAGCACTTTGGTCACAGGTTTTGACATTATCTTTTTCTGGGTTGCCAGAATGACGATGATGGCAGGACATTTTACTGGACAAATGCCATTCGAGGATGTTTACATTCATGGTTTGGTGTTGGATGAGAATGGCAAGAAGATGTCTAAATCCGCTGGTAATGGCATCGATCCATTGTTGTTGATGGATAAATATGGCACAGATGCTTTGCGGTATACCCTGATTAAAGAGGTAGTCGGTGCTGGTCAAGATATACGGTTGGACTACAATCGCAAATCAGATGAATCGCCATCGGTAGAAGCGTCTCGTAACTTTGCTAACAAGCTTTGGAATGCGGCGCGGTTTGTGATGATGAATTTGGATGGGCAAACTCCGCAACAATTGGGAGAACCATCCGCTACAGAATTAAGCGATCGCTGGATTCTCTCTCGTTATAACCAAGTTGTCCAACAAACCAATAATTACATGGACAATTACGGATTGGGGGAAGCAGCAAAGGGTTTGTATGATTTTATTTGGGGTGATTTTTGTGACTGGTATATTGAACTGGTTAAATCTCGGCTGCAAAAAGACGCCGATCCGGCTTCTCGGCGCGTAGCTCAACAAACACTGGCATACGTTTTGGAAGGGATTTTAAAACTACTCAATCCCTTTATGCCTCACATCACCGAAGAAATTTGGCATACTCTCACTCAACAAGCCGCAGACTCTAAGCAAAGTTTGTCTTTACAACCCTATCCAGAAGCGAAAACAAATTTAATAGATTCGGCTTTGGAAGAGGAGTTTGAACTGCTGATTAATACAATCCGCACAATTCGCAACTTGCGAGCTGAGGCGGATGTGAAGCCAGGTGTGAAAGTAACTGTGAATTTGCAAAGTGATAGCGAACAAGAACGGCAAATTCTCACTGCTGGGCAGTCTTATATTAAAGATTTGGCAAAGGTTGAGAATTTAACGATCGCGGCTAGTGAGCAACAGCAACAAACATCTACCAATCAAACATCTCGGATTGGTTGGGCAAAAATAGCAGCCATAATCGGAGCTATTTACTTGTTCAGAATTGGGCTGGCGATCGCCGACGCCATTGATGATATTCCCTTGATCGGAACTTTCTTTAAAATAGTCGGTCTTGGTTATACAATGTGGTTTATTGCCCGCTATTTGCTGTCTACTGAAGCTAGACAAAAGTTCTTTGCAAAGGTGATCCAAACAACTAATGACAAGAGTCTGCCCCAGGTAGAATCACAACAACCACAAGAACCGGAAAAAGCGATTGCTGGAGTTGTGGGTACTATACAAGTTGTACTTCCTCTGGCTGGAGTAGTAGATATTGAGGCACTACGCACCAAGCTAGAGAAAAGCCTTAACAAAGTAGAAGCAGAAGTAAATTCTCTGAGTGCGAGGTTAAGCAATTCTAGTTTCGTGGATAAAGCACCAGCACAAGTTGTACAAGGAGCGCGGGATGCTTTAGCAGAAGCCCAAAAACAAGCGGAGATTTTGCGCGATCGCCTGCGTCAGTTAGCATAACTTTAAGTATCCAATTCTTGTAGAGCCGCAACCAACAAAACAAAGGTCATGCTATATCTAGCCCAGGTTCATAAAAATGAATTTTTAGATCAACTTCAGTTGCGGTTGTTGGCACGGCAGGAAGCTGAACATATATGGGCAATCATCCCAGAAGAAGCTTTTATTCTTCTGGGAACGAGCAAAAATCTGGCTGAGAAATTGCTCGTTTTAGTCGAGCTTTCTCCTACGGGTGACATTGAAAAGCTCGAAGAAGCCACAAACTGGGTGCTGGAGATGGTAAAAACTTACCTTACTACTGGCATCACTCCTGAATTTTTGCGCCAAGAAACAGAGCGAGCAGAACAATGGCGACAAAACCTGACTTTGCAAACTCAAGACTTGGCGCGTCGCAGTTTGGAATTGGAAGCTCGTCGAGAACAAATTCAAGCCTTAGAAGAAAGTCTCAAACGAGAGAAAAACGGTACTAATAAAAGTGATAGTACTGGCTGTTAGCTCTTAATTACTTGCTACACTTTTGCAGGCAAAGAAATTCTCGGCGGTTGTTCTAACCTAGTATCTTCACTTTTTCCCAGTTCCTCTGCTGTCAATAACTCCCGAATTAATCTAGTAACTGCTTTTTGTGCCAACTGAGTAGCAATTTGTTGTCCTAAACGTTGTACACCTGGATTTACTAACATTTGGGCAACTTGCGGCGCTAGCTGCACCGGATCAAAGCCACGAGTTTCACGGAGAATATTCAAAATTCTCTTAATATGCTCCAAGGTTTGCTGTTGCTCGCCTGTAGCGGCAGGAGTTTCGTTGATTGCTGTGACGCCAACTCGTTCCCGCAGTAAATAGGTAAAGTTGTGCAAAATATTTTTACCCAAAGCTTCCGCACTTTTGACAACTTCATCCAATAAGCGATCGCGAATGAAAGCGCCACGTTCAGAAGATAGAAAATCTACTGCTTGATTCAAGACTAAATTTAAGTCATAGTCTTGATTGCTACGGGCATTCCGTAACAAATTTTCTAAGCGATTCCAGCGGAAACTTCCTTCTTTAAAAAGTAAATCTCGTAGTGATGCTCTTAATTCAGGTGAGGGATCTGTTAACAACCTTTTAGCAACATAAGGATAAGCTTCACTCAAGACTTTAAAGTTGGGATCTATATAAATAGCAATACCTTCCAGCGTTACTAAAGAACGAATAATCAAAGCATAGTAAGGAGGCACGCGGAAAGGATACTCATACATCAAAGCCGATAGTTCATCAGTAATGCTTTTAATATTTAACTCGGCTACACTAGCTCCCTGAGCATTAGCAAATACTTTCGCAAATGCTGGAATAATCGGTGTTAAATCTGTATCTGGCGATAAAAAATCTAACTTGACATAATCTTGTGCCAAACCTTCAAAGTCGCGGTTAACGACGTGGACAATGGCTTCAATTAAACCATAGCGCTGTGGCGGTTTAATTTCACTCATCATGCCAAAGTCTAGATATGCCAATTTGCCATCGGTGGTGGCTAACAAATTACCGGGATGGGGATCGGCGTGGAAAAATCCATGTTCAAGCAATTGTCGCAACGAACACTGTACTCCCACCTCGATTAAATATCGGGCATCAATACCTTGAGCGCGGATTTTTTCTGGCTCAGTTAATTTCGTACCGTTAATCCACTCCATCGTCAAAACGCGACGATTAGTATATTCCCAGTAAATTTTCGGTACGTAAATGTCCTTAATGTGACCATATAGCTGATAAAAGCGCTCGGCGTTTTCTCCCTCGTGAATGTAATCCATCTCTTCAAAGATGCGATCGCCTAATTCATCAAGGATGCCAACCAAGTCACTGCGGATGCGTTTAAAGTTTTTCTGTGCCCATCCTGCTAATCGACGGAGGATATATAAATCAATAGCGATGCGTTCTCGCAAGTCGGGACGTTGAACTTTGACAGCAACTTCTTCACCAGTTTTAAGTTTTCCTTTATAAACTTGCCCTAAGGAAGCCGCAGCAATCGGTTCTGGCGACAAATCGGCATATACTTCTTGGGGAGGTGCGCCTAATTCTTCTTCTATAAACTGATAAGCTATCTCGTTAGCAAAGGGGGGCAATTTATCTTGCAGCTGAGTTAGCTCCTCCAGATACACTGGTGGAACTAAATCAGGTCTGGTAGATAAAGCTTGACCGATTTTAATATAAGCTGGGCCTAGCCTCGTCAGTAATTCTCGCAGTTGAATTGCTCGGCGGGAATCATTTTTAACGACAATTCCCCGTTTGCTATCCCACCATATACCCAACGCGAAGCGAATCGTTGGTGTCAAAACTGCGATAATGCGTTGCAAAACTTGCAGAGGACGGCTTTGATAATAAGACTTGATCGCCAGAGGATCATAATGCAATGCCGCTTCCGGTTCAGTTTTGGCGATCGCTAGCGATTGATGTGTTTCGGCTTCCTCCAGCGCTGATAAATTCACAACAGAAACTATTGCAGTATCTTCTGTTACTGCTTCAGGAGCTACTTGCAGGGAAGTAGGGGAAGATGTCTTTACATTCATGAACTTACCACCGCATCGGAGTCGAACTGTTAAGTATTGTAACAATATGTTGAGAACTTGGGTTCTCGATCAAGGCATAAATCTAGTAATAGATGCAATTTTGATTTACATCTACTACCTACGATAATTTATCGCTCACTACGCGATCGCCATTAAGAAAGTCTATCGCCCTCATCTAACTAGATAAAAGTCACATTAAACTAGGTTTGGTACACCCAAATGGGCGTGCTAGTTCAGGGGTAACCGAGTAGCTTGCAAAAGCTCAAAAGCTAGATAAAAAAGGGATTTTTGACTTTGGCTAAGTCATACCATTATCCCTGAAATTGGAAGTAGCCGGCGTCTACCCTCACGGAGAATTTAGCTTGATGTTGTCTCTGTTGCGAATCGAAAATTTTGCCCTGATTGACAAGCTGGAACTGGAGTTTGGCTCTGGACTAAATGTGTTGACAGGTGAAACTGGCGCGGGCAAGTCAATTATTTTAGACGCCATTGATGCGGCATTAGGAGGTAAAGTCTCTAGTCGAGCCATCCGCACTGGCAGCAGTAGGGCAATGGTAGAAGCAACTTTCACCTCTAATTCTGCTTTAGCTGCTTGGTTAACCGAACAGGAAATCGACTTAATCGATGATAACTCAGTAATTGCCAGTCGAGAAATTACATTATCCTCCGGAAAAGCTCGTAGTCGCTCGCGGGTGAATGGAGTATTGGTAAATCAGCAGTTAATGGCGGGATTACGCGATCGCTTAGTGGAAATTACCGCCCAAGGACAAACTGTTTTGGTGGGACAATCTGCCCAAATCCGCGACTGGCTGGATTTGTATGGTGGGGAATCGATGTTGCAACAGCGACATTTTGTTGCCAATATCTACAATGCTTACCAACAAGCCCACCAATTACTAGAAAAACGCCGCACATCAGAACGGGAGCGCCTGCAACAACTGGATTTGCTGACATATCAAGTTAAAGAACTGGGAGATGCCAGCCTGAGTGAAGCCGATGAATTAGAGCAACTCCAGCAAGAGCAGCAACGCCTGAACCATGTCGTCGAACTGCAACAGATGAGTTACAAAATTTACCAAGCGTTGTACCAGAGCGATGGCGAAACTCCAACTGCGGTAGACTTGCTGGGAGACAGTGAAGCGACTCTAACCGACATGGCGGAATATGATGCCCAGCTGCAAGTGCTATTGGACTTGGTAAGGGATGCTCAAGCAACTGTGACAGAGGTAGCAAGACAAATTAATACCTATGGAGAAAGCTTAGAAGCAGATCCCCTGCGATTGGAGGAAGTAGAAGAACGGATTCGGGAATTAAAGCAAATTTGTCGTAAATATGGCCCCACCTTGAGTGAGGCGATCGCATATTATCAGCGCATCCAAGCAGAATTAGCCGAACTTAACGACAGCGAACAATCAATAGAAAGTTTGGAATTGCAAGAACGAGAGTGTTGGGAAAAGCTCACTCAAGCTTGTAACAAGTTAACGCAGTTACGTCGCACTGCTGCTGTTGAATTAGAAGCGGAACTACTCAAGGAACTCAAACCCTTGGCGATGGAGAAAGTGCAGTTTCAAGTCGAAATTGTGCCGACATCCCCAACCAGCGCCGGAGCAGACAAAATTACATTTATGTTTAGCCCCAACCCCGGAGAACCGCTCCAACCTTTATCGGAAATTGCCTCTGGTGGGGAAATGAGCCGTTTTTTGCTAGCTCTAAAAGCTTGTTTTTCCCAAGCAGACGCGACGGGAACCCTGGTATTTGATGAAATTGATGTCGGTGTTTCTGGAAGAGTAGCACAAGCGATCGCTGAAAAATTACATCAGTTAAGTCAAAGTCATCAAGTATTGTGTGTTACCCACCAACCCTTAGTTGCAGCAATGGCAGACCGTCATTTCCGCGTGGATAAGCAAGTAGTTAATCAAGTTAAAGGCAAAAAAGAACACAACGGTTATAGCGAAGAGCGTACAGTCGTCCGTGTTATAACCCTAGATAACTTAACCAAACGTCGAGAAGAACTGGCACAATTGGCAGGAGGCAAATCAGCACAAGAAGCGATCGCCTTTGCAGAGTCTTTGTTAATGCAGGCAGCAAATCATCGACGCAGTGGTTCTGGGCATGATTGAAGTTAAGGAGAATAGCTATGGTTTGCGTTTCTAAACCAAAGGTATCATGTACCTTTTTTGACTCGCGTCACGTAAATTGTGCCACCATTCCAATCTATTTCCAGCGCAGAGATGCCACCTCTGCCACTCGCAATCCGTGACGGTAGATCAACCAAATTAAGGTTGAGTCTCGATGAGTATGACTACCCTTGGATTTTTTAATATCTGGTAGTTGAATGCTAAAGGATGGCGGTTATCAATAGGTGATAAGGCTTGGTATTGCCCTTTAGAAAAAGCATTAGAGGTTCTAAATCTCTTTAAATAGCGATCGCACTAACTCATATTTCGATTCTGCAATGCCAAAAATATTACTTGGCTTCAAATCATAGTTGCGATGTCAAAACACTAACATTTCCATTTTCTCGCCAATTGTTCCACAAACTCCCCATGTTCAGGCGAACTTAATCCCAACTGCAACACCTCTAATACCCGCGCCATCTGATTATTTAATAATGCCTCTAAACACTTGAGGGCGAATGATGCCATCCCCATCAGCTAGGAGTGCTTGATACTCTCCTTCTACCAAACTAAACCAATCCAGTTGATTTTCAAACGATAGTCATGAGTTTTTGAATGGGGCTGACGAGGCAGATGAGCCGTCATGGCGGCATTCTCAATCTTTTGGTTCTATCTTAGAACAGGAAGTCAGATGTGGTGGAATCTCAAATCAAGTTGGCTGAGGATAGTCAAAATTAAAAATTAGCACAAATAAAACTTAACTAATTTCCAGAGCTAGCAACCATGCAATGGCTAGTTACTGAACAGATTACAAGTCAGACTCCCACGAGCAATTCTACACCCATAATTATTGGTGTATCCCCTCGATATTCAGCAAGGCTAATCAGTCAGGGAAAGCCAAACCAGTCAGTGGATCGCGGATATACAACCCTAGTGTGAGACTGCGCATCACTTCATCCCAAACAGGTGTTAGCTGCTCTGCTTGATCTACCCAAAAATCGAATGTAATCAAGCACTGAATATTCGATCCCAAACCAATGCAAGTCCGCGAAAAAGCTTCCCGTGGTTCTGCTTGGGTGTCGATAAACTTAATCTCTGTCCACACAATCCTGGCAGTTTGACGCTTGACAGTAAAGATTTCTCCCTTTTCAATGACATTGCGATCGTCGTCTTCTACCACTTTCTTCAAAGTGGCTTTGAGCGGAAACTGGCTCCAGTCATTGGGTGGCAGACGATTGAAAGACACTTCTAGACAGCAATCATCTTTCGGCGGTTTTTTGTCGAGGAACTTGAACGATTTTTCTTGGGGCTTCAAAATCCAATTCTGAGGAACATTAAAGCGAACAGCCCCCCGATCGCCGACAAAAATTTTGTAGCCTGGTGGAGCTTCCCAGTGATGATCGGGTTTGAGTTCAAGCGTTTCTTTAATCCATTGGAGATTGCTTTTCTTACGCTTTGCCATAGTGTGTTTTGCAAATCAGCTGCTTTGCGATCGCCCACTTTGTCAATAGTATCAAATTCCTCATGGGGTGCATTGTCGCTGGTGTCAAGTTTCTGTGTTTTTCAGCCATTGCCGTATATATTCCATTCCTTCTTCTAGAGTTACCTTTGGCTTATAACCTAACTGACTTTGTGCTTTTTGGATTGAATAAGCGTGGGGGCTAGTGGAAAAATCTACAGCGGCGGGAAAAATTACGGGTTCTTGACCCAAAAATTTCATTCTTAACCACTCCAACCGAATCAAAACCTTGACTATCGGTGCTGGTAGCGAGGAGGGTGCAGGCACGTTTCCAACTTCAGCCAAACGTGTATAGTATTCTTTCCAAGAAGTTTCTTGCCCATCGGAAATATTGAAAGCTTCTCCATATGCTTCCTTTTCTATAGCGAGAAAAATCCCATCTATTAAATTGTCTATGTATACGTGGTTCATTACTCCCCGCCCAGCATCAGGCATCACAAATCGTTTTTGGCGCATTAGTTTCAGAGGGCGGATTACCCAAGGGTTGCTTCTTGGCCCATAAACAGCCGTCGGTCTAATGATAATTACACCAAAATTCGGTGGTGCGTTTAGCTTCAATATTTCTTGTTCACTTTCTATTTTTGTTAGAGAGTAAGGATTATCCTCACTCCGGAATGGCCCTTCTTCTGTAATTTTATTGGCGTAGGTAAAGCCATAGACTATGACGCTAGAGAGGTGAATAAAAGTCTTGACACCAGCATTTATGGCTGCTCTTGCGATGTTGAGGGTGCCACCAACATTAACTTTACGAAACTCCTCTAGGGAGCCTCCTTCTTTGACGAGGGCGGCTGTATGCAGAACAATATCTGCTCCTTGACAAGCCTGTTGTGCCACAATCGGATCGCAAACGCTACCAACAATTACTTCTGCACCTAGACTCTGCGCTATTGTTGCGTTAGTAGGATCGTTTTCTATTCCTTTAACGTGCATTCCTTGGGCGATCGCTAATTCTGTAGTACGCAAGCCAATAAATCCACCTATCCCTGTAATTAGAATAGTTTTATTTTTGAGGTTCATAAATCTAGATACTCTTGGTGACAACAGAGAATATTTGTTCTTAATCTCACACACAAATATTCCAGAAGTTAATTTACAAATAGTTTGAGTTTTATGGTTTGAGCAGCTGAGATAAGCAAGCTCTCATCCGAAGTGGTAATCTCAATGCCCCCACGCCCATGTTAAAGAGAGCTTATCATTTCTGAAATCTGTCAAGCGACATAGATTTTAGATTAGTTTTTGAATACCCTAGTTACCAGGTTGAACCTGGTAACTAGAACTAGAGCCTCTGGCTCTTATAGAAAATGGTGCATATTTGCCATTAATTGAGTTTGCATTGATAAGTATTTGAACGAACCTAAATTTCTAATTCAGCAAGCAGGATTTTTTAATAGGATATTTACCTATCAAAAAAGTTTTTTCTAATTAAATGAGTATAAACACTTGAGTATGAATATACAAATTATCAGTTTTGTTGCCATAAATTAGATCCCCCCAGCAATCCTGCCTAACAAAGATGCATAGGGGGATCGTAAGATACAAAAATAGTTATGACACTTTTTAGTTTGGAACTAAATTGTGTAGTCTGTACTAAGCAACATTCAGAAAACCATTCTGGATTAGGTAAGCAGAATATGTCATAAACAATTGGTTGTCCATTCCTGGGCAAACGATACCGCTACCTGCAAGTGCATTGAGGGTAGCTTGACAATTAATTATCGGTCTTCTACTTTGTAGATACAAATCGGGAATAGTAATTTGTTCTTCTGACCAGCGCTCTAGTAAGAAAGGCCGTAGGGTATAGAGAGGATTTTCAGCAGAAGAGATATCGTTAATTAACTTTGCTTGCCATTGTTCGTAAGGAATTACTTCGATAGGAAAACCTAAAGAATTCATCCACTCCAGTAAATTAGTTAAAGGCACAGGTTCGGGATGCTGTAAGTGAAAAGCCTGACCTAGAGATTCTTTTTGTCTGGAGAGATAAACAACAGCTTTACTAACATAATCTACAGGCGATGCATCCAACATATAATCAACATTTGGAAAACATCCCATTTGAATGCAGCCTTTAATTACCAAGTTGATAAAGTCATCTGTATTGCAGACACCTGTTTTGCTATCTCCTGCAATTAGAGGAGGTCTATGAATCGTCACAGGCAATCCGCGATCGCTAGCAATTTTAACTAGCTTTTCTGCTACCCATTTTGTTTGTGAGTAACCGAGAAAAATACCTTGCCAATGCTCAAAGCTATCATCTTCTTTGACAACTTTACCAGCATAAAAAGGTGATTCAAAAACCGCTACACTAGAAACATAATGTACAGGTTTGACTTTAAACAAACACGCCAAACGCAAAATTTCTTGTGTTCCCAAAACATTGGGAGCCTTCATAGCTGAATATGGATAAACATAATTCAGCGTGGCAGCACTATGATAAATGCTATCAAGATTCATAGCTAGCATATCAAAGCCTTGGGGGCTAATTCCTAGCAAAGGCTTTGATAAATCTCCCAAGATAGGGATAATTCTAGAACTGAATTTTTCATCCCAAAGAGCATAATTTTGGAGATTTTTCTTCAGTTTTTGCTTGCCTTCTTCAGAATTAGCAGCACGTACTAAGCAGTAGATATCTGCATTAGTTTGCTGTAGTAGTTCGTGGATTAAAAAAGCTCCTAAAAATCCTGTACCACCTGTTAAAAAGACATTTTCTGGTTGAGATGTAAAGTGAAAAGATGTAGATGCAGGACGAATACTTGGATCGAGAACAGCTTCAGCACTTAAATCCAAGATAGGCTTAATTACAGAGACAGAGGCTTTTTTGGCAGTGGGACTATCTTTTACCTCTGATTCCTCTGATTCTTCACCTAAACGCTGAGAGAGAGTAGCAACTGTTGGATAATGCCACAACAGTGTGGGAGACACTTTAAATCCCAGCATTTTTTCTAATTTGCCGACAATCAGCATCGCTTGAGTAGAATCTAAACCATAGCTATCTAATGGTTGCTCAATATCAATTTCCTCAGGTTCAACATTTAATGCTTCCGCTAGCTGAGATACCAACCAAGCTTGAACTTCTGCTGCTGTTAAAACTTTTTTTGATGCCATCATCTTTACGCTTCCAATGTAGAACGAACTGGGCAATATTGACTGTAGTAATCAGGAATTTGCATTCCTTGAATTCTCAAACTTTGAATGCGATATAAAAATGCGGCTCCAGTCATGATGTGATGAGCTACATCTACAACTCGACGATTATTTGGATCTGCTAGATAAGAACCTTGCACCCAGTTATTAAAGCTGCCGATCGCCGGGCCGCACCAAATCTGATAATCTACTTCTCTACCCTTTTCTCCAGAGTTTGACCAACGTGAAGATAATCCTAAATACCAGCGGAAAATCAACGCCATTTTCATTTTAGGATTATTAACTGCCTTACCCAATTTTTCTGGATTTTTCTGAGACAAATAAGTAACAGTTTCTTCCCAAACCTGAGCCAGAGTTTTACGGAAAATTTGTTTTTCTAATTTCTCTCGCTCCGGAGCAGGAATTTCTTCAATCGAATTATAGTTTCTATATATTTCGTACAACTTTTGAGCGCGGAGAGGGAACATCGTACCGCGTTTAAGAACTTGCAGTTTTACTCCCATTTCAAACATATCTGCTGCTGGTGCCATCATCACATCAGCCATATCTGCTTGTGCCAGCAATTGCTTGGTATGTTGACAAGAACCAGATTCAATACATGACTGATTAATTGAACCAGTAACAATATAAGCAGCACCCATCATAAAGCCTGCTAAAGCAGATTGTGGAGTGGCAATTCCACCTGCTACCCCAACTCGAATGGGTTTTTCGTAGCAATATTGAGCTTGAATTTCATCCCGCAAAGCCACCATTGAAGGTAACAAACAAACTAGAGGACGATTATCTGTATGACCACCAGAATCTGCTTCAACAGTAATATCATCAGCTAAGGGAATTTTTGCTGCCAAATTCGCCTGTAACTCACTAATTAAACCTTGCGCAACCAATTCCCGCAGCATTTTTACTGGTGCTGGTTGCATAAATTTAGTAGCAACTTCTCGGCGCGAAATTTTAGCAATGACTTTATTTTTAATTTCAATTTCATTAGCAGAATTTACACCCAATCCTGCCGCACGATAGTAAACAATATTAGGAGTCAAGTCTAAAAATGCCGAAGCTTCTATTGTTCTCACCCCATATCTGAGGTATAAATCTACTGCACCGCGCTCAATAGCAGGTTCATTGGGACTGTGAATTAAATTAAAAGCATAAGGCTCTTGAGGTAAAGCTTCTTGAATACGATGAATAGCTGCTTCTAACCGATTGGGAGTTAAACCGCCTGCACCAAAAGAAGCTAAAATTCTCTCCTTCCCTAGAGCAATTACCATTTCTTCGGAAGCGATCGCACCAGCCATTGCGCCAGTAGTATAGGCATATTTGACATTATGAAAAGAGAGAAAATTCGGGTCTCCCAATTGTTGCAAACTGATAGGTGGAACAGCCATCAATAATTCAGCTTGTCCTGTTTTGCCATTCTCAGCAGGAGACAAATAACCATCATGGCTGATACCAATTCTGCCGTCAACTCTAACAATATAACAAGGCTTATCTAATGCTAAGAGTTTATCTTTGATGATATTAGAGTCAAAACTTATACAATCTAAAGAACCTTTCCAGACTTGATTGAAATTGCAGGGAGAGCCAAAAAAGGCAAGACCATTATCCTGTTTATTTAGCACTGCATCTACAGTTGTCACGGAAGTTATCCCTCGATTTGATGATTAGCAGATGAAAGAAAGAACCACAAAGAACACGAAGGACACCCGGAGGGTGGCTTCCCGAAGGGTAGGGCACGAAGAGAGGATTATTTTTGATAACTCTTATTTCCTTCTGGTTGGCATATTACTCATGAAATTCTTTGTGCCCTTTGTGCCCTTTGTGGTTAGTTAAATACATATTCTGAATGCTAAAAAATAGCTCTCAAGATACTTTACTCACTCAGCAAATTTTCAGCGCACATTAACTGTAATTGAATCAACTCACTCATTTGCTTACTAAACTCTTGACGGGATTTTAAGAATGCTGCATGAGTTTTATGAACCTTCAAGTTATTAGCATTCAACTTTTGATAGTGAGAGGTGCTTATATTTGACAAGCTGAAATTATAAGTAGGATGGGGATGATTAGCAACCAACTCCCGAAATTGTACTTCTTTTTTTGGCTCTAAGCTGTTATCCATGATATTTTGCATTGATATTTCCTCTTGCTTAGTCTCGGATGGGGGAATAGATTTTTCATTACTACCTTTGTTGAGAATTTTGCTCTGAGACTTTTGAGCTAGATTTTGGAAGAGTTTTTTATTCTCTTCAGTCAAGATTTTGTCAGTAAAACTTTTACCACCCAAGGTAACTTTTCTCAGGGTAGGTTTTTTGACTGCTTCTGCTACTTGAGTGTACAGTGGCGATAAATCTACAGAAACTTGATGGCTGACAAGTTTTGCTAGTGCTTTGACAATACCACTATGGTCGTCTAAACCTCTTCTATTTAGAGATATGGTGATATGCTCTTTGTCGCTGAGAATTTTATCAATCCAGCGCGAACAAACATTACCAGCACCAGTTTCAATAAATATCTTGGCTCCATCTTCGTAAACTCGGTTGACTAAGCGCGGGAAGTCAAGGGGTTGTGACAAACCTTTGGCTATGCTGTGGGCGATCGCTTGACTTTCTAATTTCACCGGGCCATACTCAGCTGCGCAGTAAAGCACAACGTCTGGTAGATTTTTCCGGGTGGGTAAGGTGTTAACTCTGGCTATTTCTCCGTACTCAGAAGCCATCGCTTCACAGTGGATTACATGGTCGAAGGGAGCGCGGAAAGCGTTGCAGCCTAAAATTTGAATGATTCTTTCACAAGCTGCTGGTTCACCGGCAATGACGACTTCTTCGGGTGTGTTGATTTGAGTTAAAAAGACGCGCGGCTCATGTTGGAGGTATTCTCTCAACTGAGATGGGGTAGTCATGAGTACATAGTTAGCCCATAAGTCATTGTTCGGTGATTGCTGAGATGATGGCATTTGCCAATACTGGCGCACAGCATCCTTGGCACCGGATAACCTGTCAGCAAATAGTGGTGAGGCGTGTAGGGCAACAATTCCTTCGGTAAAGTTATCCCATACCTCAGCCGCAGACATCATACTAGTTTCACCCAGGCTGTAACCAAAGACCATTTTTGGCTTAACTTGGAATTCATCTCGCATAATTTGCGTGATGAATCTGGTAAACAACATATCTACGTCGAAGATGGCTAGAGGATCGTCTAAGAATTGCTGTTCGAGAGTCTCTAATTGCCGGGATGAAAGCTTGTTCAAGCTTCTGGGAAATACGATGCGGGATATGTCAGCAACAAGATTTTGTAGTTTGGTAACAGCAATATCGTCGAGGGTTTCGGGGAATAAACGGAAGAGGTTGCGGGCGATACCTAGATAAGAATTGACTGCTGCTGGATAGACGTAAGCGACTTCTCCTTTTTTACCCAGTGGCTTGGCTGTGAAGTAACTACCTAGTGGCGTTTGCCAATCTACCCCACGTTCAAAAGCTTTGTTGATACCTTTACGGGCAGCTTCGATTTCTTTGGTTAATTCTTTTTGATTGTGTGCCAGAATTGCTAGAACGTAATTAGGATCGGAACACAATTTAAAGTTAGCAAAGGCTAAATTGGCAGCATTGACTAGGGAAGTGCCATTGTTGACAGATTTTTCGAGGGCATCGATTTGTTCAAATAAATCAGCGCGATCGCGTCCGGCAATCGGGAACAAGTAAAATGGGGTTTGCTCCAAAAATCGGCTGTTGCGTGTTTTTTGATCGGGTTCTTCTGATAAGATGACATGGGCGTAAGTGCCATCCATACCGATGCTATTGATGGCAGCGATTCTTTTAGTCGCTTGTTTATCCAAAAACCAAGGTCTTGATTCGGTGGCAACATAAAAAGGGTTATGATGCCATTGTTCTTGATTTTTGGCTCCAGACCATTTAGGTACACCTGGAATATATCTGTAATAAAGGCACAAAGCAGTCTTGATTAAACTGGCAATTCCCGATGCTACATAGGTGTGTCCGATGTTTGCTTTGACGCTGCCAATGGCACAGCTTAAATCATTGGCACTACCAGGATAAGCTTGCAGTAAACCTTTGATTTCTGCTTCATCTTCTTTGTCAACACCGCTACCATAAACTTCCAGATAGTTAACTTCTGAAGGTTTGACACCCGCCATCAATAAAGCTTGCTGACAAGCTTGAGTTACGGCTTTGTCATCCGGGGTTCCCAAACCAGTGCCTTGCTGTTGCGCAAAACTGATGGCATCGACAACTGCGTAAATGCGATCGCTTGCTTTTTGAGCAGTTTCATGTAGCTTCAATACTACTGCGCCTGCTCCTTCCCCTACCATCCAGCCATTCGCTTTTTGATCGTAAGAAAGGGTATTTGCGCCTGTATTAATTGCAGCTAGTTGGTTGCGCAATAAAACATTTTCTAAAGTGCCAGCTAAATCAACGGCACCCACAAGTACGGCTTCTGCTTCTCCAGTCGCAAGTAAATGCTGTGCTATTTCCAAAACCTTGAAAGTGGAATTCTCTCCAGCGGTGATAGTAAATACAGGAGCGGTAAAATCCCACAGCGAAGAAATGCGACTCGCCATAATGTTGGCGATGTAACTCACATATTCGCTACTTTCGACTGGATTGTGAATGCCATCTTTAACAATTGTTTCTAATTGGCTGACTTTATCGGGTGGTAGAGAAATTTCTCCAGCAATTAAGCCTTCTTTTACCTGCCAGGATAAATTCCATCTTTGCTGCAATTGATGCACAGATAATTGTGTTTCTGTCGCCATCACAACTGCGACATTTGCACCTTCTTTAATACCCGCATCCCTCAGAGCACGCTCGGCAACTTTTAACATTAACAGTTGTTGCTGATTGAGCTTTTCTAGTTCATTTGGGGGAATTTTGCTAGAAACAGTATCAATTTCAAAATCTGTGATGTATGCCCCTTGTGGCGGCTTCCCATCAATTAACCCGTATTTTTTCAGTAATTCCTCTTGCTTTTCGACACCGTGCCATCTTTGGGGTGGTAGGGGAATAAAATGCTGTGTACCTTCGTAAATACTACGTTCAAAAGCTTCTAAACCATCGCAAGCACCAAAAAAGGCATCCATACCAACAATGGCGAGTTTGGCAGGATGGAGAGGTTCACTTGTTTCTACTGGTTCTGGGGTATTTACTTTTTCTAAAATCATGTGGGCGTTAGTTCCGCCCAAACCAAAAGCACTGATGGCTGCGCGTTTTATTAGTGTATTGTTAGGCCAATTCGTGGTACTAGTAACAATGCGTTGTGGGGAAATGACATTTTCTTCACTTCCCATCGGTTCTGTTATATTTATTGTCGCTGGAATAACGCCTTTGGACATACTCGTTAGCACTTTAATCAGGCTAACGCTGCCAGCGGCAGTAAGTAAATGACCGACATTAGATTTTACAGAACCAAGTAAAGGAGTTGCTTGATACTTACCAAAGAAAGTTTCTACAGATTGAAATTCTGTGGAATCTCCCAACAAAGTACCCGTGGCGTGGCACTCCATGTAATCAATATTTTGAGGACTAATTCCGGCTTCTTGGTAGGCGCGTTCAAAAGCAAGAGTTTGTCCTTTAGAATTGGGGCTAAGTAAATGCTTACCTCGTCCATCATTAGATAAACCGTTACCGGAGATAGTAGCGTAAATGCGATCGCCATCTCGAACTGCATCGCTATATCGTTTCAACACCACCATTCCAACGCCTTCAGCAGTCAGCATTCCCCGCGACATCTTATCTAAGGGACGACTAATATCATCTTCAGGATATCCTTGAATACCAGAAAACAGCATTCGCAAGAACAGTGGATCTGCACAGCTGATGCCTCCGGCTAACATCAAATCAGCTTTGTGCGTCCATAAATAATGGGATGCTAGCTTGGTAGCGTACTGTGGTGAAGAACAAGCAGCATCAATACAAAAATGAATATTTGATAGAGAAAAAGCTTTAGCAATGATAGCTGCTGGTAAGCCTGATATCATCGCATTGTAGGATGAGGCTTCTTGTGATGCTCTTAAAGCAGCTAAATCGAATTCTGGTTGCTGTAAAAGTTCTTGAACAGCAGATGCTAAAACTTGCTGATAAATGGGTGCAAATAATTGGTTAGAGGTTTTGGTGGGGAGAGAAAGATTACCTAATATGACTCCGCATCTAGAGAGAATAGATTCTTGCTCTAAATAACCGCTATGTTGTAAAGCTTGTTTGGTAACGTACAATGACCATTGAAAGGTTTTATCTAGAGATTCCAGAAATTTTGGTGGTAGCTTATATCCTGTGGAGTCAAATTTAAAATCACGGATAAATGCTCCCTTCAAAGAATAGACTTTATCTGGCTTACCTTTAGCTGGATCGAAAAATATTTGTGGATCTACTCCAATTTCCTCAGCACTTAAAGATGATGTAGAATCTTTTTTTTGGATGAGATTTTGCCAAAATTCATCAGGATTTTTAGCATCAGGGAATAAGCATCCAAATCCGATGATTGCAATTTTTTCCATAGTCATTTGTTCCTTGTTATTTATCATTTTTTATGGAGAAGTAGTTAGTGGTAAGAGCCAGAGGCTCTAATTATCGTTACCAGGTTGAACCTGGTAACGAGGGTTTAGAGTTTCTCGTTTCTAGGTTCAACCTAGTAACGGAGATACGAGGCTCTGCCTCGTAGTTATTAAAAACGAACCACAAAGTACACAAAGCACACAAAGAAAAGAAAATAAACTGCAACAGACACAGAGGGAACAAAGAGAAATTATCAGTTTGAACGGCAAGATTAGCATCAAAATCCGCCACTACTAACTACTAATCACTAACCTTTTGGTTGCATTAATTTAGCTGGAAAAATAATTCCTCTACCTCCTAGAAGTTGCGAGTAAATTTTCCCTTGTTTATCATGTATAAAGAAATCGGCAACAACACTTGTTTGTGTTTTACTTTTGACTTCACAAGAAACGTAAAATGGTTCGTTATAGGGAGTTTTGGCAAACTGTTCGTATCTTTCTTGTTGCCCTGGTAAGCAAATTTCTTGATGGTAATGATGTAGCCAAATCCATAAAGGATGAGTACTCAAGTCAGTGGTAAAAGCGTTAACCCAGTAGGCTGGAAATTGTCCTTGTTGTATTTTGTTGATTGCTTGCCAAAAACATTCAGTTGTAATTTTTTCGGAATTAATATTTATTACTCTTCTCAGTTGTTGAAATGCGGAGCCATGAAATAGTGCTGCTTCTCCTGTTTGATAAAAATCTTTACCGATGGTGGTAATGATGTTATCTTCTGTCAGGTTCAGTCTTTCGTAGATAGGAGCAGGAGGAACATCACGCAGAAGTTTGATGTTAGTGCTGAAGTGATATATGGTTTTGCCTTCTGGAGTTTGACTCGAAATTTTGCAGGAAAAATTTACTTCATGAGCGTCAAGATTTTTGGATGTTTCTTGTAAGTCAAGAATATATTCTTCCGCTAGAGTTTCATTAAAGGTAATTCCCTTGAATACTCGAAAATCTGTGCTACTAAAAGCTTTGTATCCTGGATAAAGCTTCTCGCAAGCATCCGACATCCACGATACTGCACAAGTAGCAGGTAAAACAGGATTACCAGCAATGACGTGATCCAGTAAAAAGGGATTTCCTTCCAGTGTTAATTTACGACGGATGCGATAGCTGCGCAGATCTGGATCTAAAAGTGCAGCTGGTGGAACCATTGGGCTGCCAATCACAACTTGGGTAGTATTGTGATAAGCGGGGTGTAGTTCGTTAACTAACATTTGTGTTCCAGCTTCTACCGGAATAATGTCAATACCTCGTTTGGCAAATTCTTTTTTCAATTGCGGTGTTACCATGCCGCTATCCCAACCACCCCAATTAATTGCAACTACGTGACATTGAGGATATTTTTGCTTGAAGGAGTGGGCTGATTTGTTGAGGATTTCATTGGCGATCGCGTAATCAGATTGTCCAATATTACCGTAAAAGCCTGTGACGGAAGAAAATAAGACTAAATGCTCAAGTTGATTTGGTTTTACGCACGCTAGGAGATTTTCTAATCCCTGTACTTTGGCTGTGTAAACTTTTTCAAAATCCTGTTCTGTTTTCTTTTCAATCAATTTATCGGCTAAATTACCAGCACCATGAATAATACCTGTAATTTCTCCTATTTGTGCAACAGCACTAGTAATTTTTTGATTGAGAGCAAGAGTGTCTGTTACATCAACGTTAATGTATTTTGCTTGTCCTCCAGCTTGTTGAATTGCTGCTAATGTTTGCTTGATTTCTCGATTGGAAGAAATTTGATTAAAGATTTTTTGTACGCTCATGGGTGTGGGTTTTTCTCCTTTAGAGAGAAGATATTCCATGATGCGTTTTTTTAATGTTGCTTCATCAAAACAATCTTGAGCGAATTCAGGTTCTGTTTCTAGAAGTTCTGAACGTCCAAGTAGGATAAATTTACAAGGATACTGTTGTGCTAATTTGATAGTACATTTAGCTGTAATGCCTTTGGCACCACCACTAACTAGAAAAACTGAGGAAGGATGAATTTGGGTTGGTGTAGTCATAATTTTTGCGATCGCAGAGACTAAAAGGTAAAGGATAGAAATTTATCTGGCAATATTCAATTGAGAGAGCCAGAGGCTCTAGTTCTCGTTACCAGATTGAACCTGGTAACGAGGGTTTCGAGGCTCTGCCTCCAGGCTGTTAGAACTGGGCAAAAATGAAGAAACAAGAATAGTTATTTGTTTGGAAGTATTCACCAATTTATACTCAACATAGCTGTTATGATTTGTGTTCATCTGTGGTAAGAAATACTAAATAATAATTGAGTTTCATTTTTTAATAATAGAAGTTAAGCACAAGTCACTAAAGAATAAAACCACAGAGGCACAGAGAGCACGGAGAAATAAGAAACAGAGAGGTATGGTGTGGAAGTTATAAATAACTAGATTCAGATTAAATTAGTGAATAAAATTTTGAATTTACTTGACTGAGCTATTAATGACATCAATATTGGAAGTTGAAATTTTACTTGTAGTTAATAGTTTTATGGTTGATAGATATTGATTGAATCGTTACGTTTGTTGACAGGGATTTTGGAATTTGAAGTTTGAAGTGCAAGAATTGTAATCATGAATAATCCTGCTAGGATAGTTGCTATGATTGGAATGGGTATAAAGGTATCAGTTTCGGGGTAAGAATTTATAACTTTAATTTCATGAGGCTCTAAAAGTTTAATATCACCAAGGTCTTTTTGCTTAGATGAAACTTTAATAGAAGAGTAATAGGTTTTATATCCGCTAGCTTCTACTGTTAATTTTGCGTGTATGGTATCACTTTTATTTGTGTTAACTTCTAATCGGTAAATTCCTTCTATATCTGTATAGCAAACAATTGAATTACCTTGAGAAACAAACGTAACTTTAGCTCCTAAAATAGGAGCTTGTTTTTTGTGATCAACTATGCGACCAGTATAAGTAATTGTTTGAGGCTTGGGCATATCTTCTGGTGTACGCAGTTCGGCAAGGGCTACTTAGATTGGGGAATGGAGAGACAGGGACAAATTGTTTTTACTCTGTCTCCCCGAATGTCTTTGTCTTCTGTTACGTCTTTGCTATCTGTCGGGGGTGCTGATGAGAGTTACTCTTCCTTGCGAACCGTATGCGACTTCGGTAAGATATCGATTCGGATCGTGAAGTTCGGCAATAATGTGATGTGCAGAGGACTCACTATCAATTTTAGGACTGAGGTCGATCGCCCGACAAAATACTTTTGGCCATTCCCAAATCAGGGTTTTGGTTAATCCAAATAAACCTGCGCCGATCGCTCCATAATTTACTTCATGTTCTAGCCCAAAAGCGCCGTCCAGTCGTGCTACGGTACAGAAACAACTGCGTCCATTATTACCCGCTTCGGTAAGGGATTTTTTCAGGTGTTTCGCCATGAAGAAGACTTGTTTCACAATTGCTTTTTCTTCTGGGAAGTAAGCCACTCTACTATTATCGCTTGCCTGGAAGACAGGGTGAATGTGGATAAATGCTCCTACCGTGCCGTAGTTGGTTGCGATCACTGCTAGTTGTTGTTGCAGATGTTCCTCACTTGAGTCTTGTAAGGTTACGCGATCGATGTCTGGTGGTAAGGGCGATTTTTCGGGAACGAGGGAAGGGGGGAAATTTAAAACTACTACTTTCCGCTCTTGCTTGCTCAGTAACTCAGCTACTTTAGAGGTAGTGAGGGAACCATCATCGGTGATTAAGATAATGTGTCCCTCTGGTAATGAGAATTCCCAAAAATCCGGTGGAGGTAGAATTTGCAGTTGGGCTGGGCGACGTTGGATGTTGTGCTTTAAGCTGTCTGGCTTGTCACTAGATTCAGGCTGGTACTTTTTTTTTTCCGCCCCCGCAGCCAAGCGCTGGAGGTACTCAACAATTTGCCCGATTGTACGCAGTTCTGCTAGTTCTTCGACATTACCCGGTTTGGGCAAGTCGGGGTACTTTTCTTGCAACGCACCCATGATTTCTACTCGTTTAATCGAGTCAATTCCTAAGTCTGCCTCCATATCCATATCCAGTTCTAGCATTTCTACTGGATAGCCTGTTTTCTCGCTGGTGATGGCTAACAAGTCATCTGACAAGTGGCTCAAATCAACATCTGCTACGGGGGCAGACGCTTCGGCAACTGTGACGATAGTTTCTGCTGTAACTGCTACAGTTTCGCTGACTGCGGTTGAATCATTGTTAAATACAGGTTCAGGATTGCTAACTACAGCTGGTGTAGGCGTGGTAACTGCTTCAGTTACCGTTGCTACTGACGCAGGTGCAGAAACCAGAGACTTTAAATACTCAACTATTTGCGCGATTGTACGTAGTTCTGCCAGTTCTTCTACGTTACTTGGCTTGGGTAAATCGGGGTATTTCTCTTGCAACGCACCCATGATTTCTACGCGTTTAATTGAGTCTATACCCAAGTCTGCTTCCATATCCATGTCCATATCGAGCATTTCGATTGGGTAGCCAGTTTTTTCACTGGTGATGGCTAGCAGGCTTTGATCTAAGTCAGATACATCAATGGCTGGTGCTGGAGAAACTGTTGGCTGAGGTGGTGTGCTAACTGGAGTTGGAGGTGCAGAAAACTTACTTTCTTGAATTTCAGTAGCGGCAGGAACAGGAGTTTCTTGTTTTGCGACTTTCGTGCCATTTGTAGCTACAGGTACAACAGGCTCAAACTTGCTTTCCTGGATTTGGGTAGTGGCGGGAACAAAACTTTCTTCCTTGATTGCAGGAATTTCGCGTATAACTGAGGGTTCCGGCTTGCTTGACTGAATTTTGGCTGTGGGGAGAACAGGAGTTTCTACTTTCGCTGTATTCAAAGATGGCAGGGGTTCTTGAGCTATAGGTAAGCTTACCTGAGCAGAAGTGCCATCCCCAACTAGCTGGGCGTACTCTTGCTGGACGACTTGGAAAAAGTTTTTGGTGTACTCTACTTGGTGGTGGAGATATTGTTCATGGATGCGTAAGGTTTCACTTTGTTGGGCGTGAAACTGCATCATGCTGCGATCTAAGCTTTCAATGATGCTCCCTTTAAGCTGGGCTGCTTGGGGTGATTGTTCTCCTTTGGCAAACAAGGAATTCTGCTGCTGCACCAGTTGGAAAAAGGTTCTAGCGTATTCCACCTGATGGTTGAGATATTGGGCGTGAACTTGTAAATTTTCACTTTGATTTTGTTGAAACTGCGTCAACACATACTCTAAGCTTTCTAAAACTCTTTGGTAATTTACAAGTTTATCTGGTACGTCATTCATTTTCGACCCTAGAACTGGTTGAGAGGAAGTAGGAGGGAGGGGAGGAGTGGGGAAGGGGGAGAGTGGGAGAGAATTTTTCTCCTTGTCTGGTTGTCTCCTTGTCTCCTTGTCCTCTTCAAGAACAGGTTTTTTACTATGTCCGTTATTTCCGTTCAGCTTGTTGTGTCCGTTACTCTCTGGCATTGTTGAAATGGAAGTAGCTACTGTTGCTGTCACCAGAGACTTTGATGTAACTAGCATTTCCTCAGATTCGCTTTTGTGTAGTTTCACCTGATGCCCATCCTGCAACGCTTGCTCAAACCCCTTTTTCACTTTTTCTGATACGTAGTTAGTACCGTTTAACTTGACGCTCAACCCCTTGTTTTTCTGAGGTTCAGAGATAACTGGTGGCAGTTGGTAGGGATCGAGGTTTTTCAGAGACATACCAGCGACACGCAATTGTACAGCCGCTTCTCGTAGGGAACGATCGCTGTTCTTTTGGGCGCTGGGGTTGAGTGCGATCGCAATGTGGGGGCGATCGCTCAAGATTTCCCGTACTAAGTTAGTAAGTATGTTCCTCGGCCCAAATTCTACAAAGCAGTAACCCCCCGCCGCATAGATATTTTCTATTTCCTGCTTAAACAGTACTGAGTTCGAGAGGTGAGTTTCGAGGATTTTTTGAATTTCTGCTGGTTGTTTGGGATATTCTTTGCCAGTAACGTTCGTGTAAACAGGTAGTTGCGGATTTTGGAAATTAACGTTCTTGATGGCGATCGCAAAGGATTTTTGAGCAAAAGCAATTAGCGGTGTATGGAATGCTGCTGAGACTGGTAGCAAAATCGCAGTATATCCCCGTTGTTGCAGTGCTTCTCGCACTTTCGCTATTTCCTCGGTGGGGCCTGCTAGTACCACTTGTCGAGGAGAATTGAGATTAGCGATCGCTACTTGTGGATAATTCTTGAGAACTCCTTCCACCTTTTCGAGTTCTTCTTTTACCGCCAGCATGGCTCCCGTATCGTAATTCGGATCTTGGGGAGCTGCCATTGCTTGCCCCCTAGCTTTCACCAGGAAACAATAATCTGCGTCGCTTAACACCCCTGCTGCCCACAAAGCTGTAATTTCACCGAAACTGTGCCCGGCAACAAAATCTGCTTTAAATCCAGATTGTTGCAGTAATTTGTACATCCCGGCGCTCAACATCCCAATCGCAGGCTGGGCGTATTCTGTGCGCTGCAATGCTGCCACTTGGGCATTCTTTTCCGCCTCTTCAAATACGGGATGGGGAAAAACTATTTCCGATAGCGGCTGAAAATTATCTTTGCGTAGTAAGCTATCCATGTAGCCATAAAGTTGCCGCAGTTCGGGAAAATTCATTACCAATTCCCGTCCCATATTCAAGTATTGCGAGCCTTGTCCGGAAAATAAAGCGACTACTTTTCCAGCTAACTCCATCCCAGAAGCGCGGTAGTAAATGCCTTGGGGATGTTCCCAAGCTGGGGCAGAAGCTTTATTCTTCAGCAAGTCGATACTGATTTGCAGGAACTTGCAAGCTTCAGTAAGGGTTTCTGCCACAAAACCTATTCTGGCAGCATTTTGAGGAATTTCTTTAGTTTTGCAAGCTTCTACCAGTTCCAGATAATGTTTGTCACCTGCTTCAGACTGCAACTGGCTTAAAACTTCTTCACAACTGCTCAACAATTGGGCTGGAGTTGAAGCAAACAACAGCACCTCACCGGGAGCTTTGTGCATCCGATAAGCATTGTTGTGTTCGCCTTCGTATTCTTCTAGAACCACGTGGTAATTTGTACCGCCAAAGCCAAAGGAACTTACTCCCGCCCGCCTTGGTGGTTCTCCTTCCGATCGAATCCAAGGCCTAGTTTCGGTATTCAAATAAAAGGCAGAATTTTTGATGTTAAGCTTGGGATTGGGTTCGGTAACGTTAATTGTGGGCGGTAAAATCTTGTGGTGCAGTGCCAAAGCTGTTTTGATAATACTAGCCGCACCCGCAGCAGCTTTTGTATGTCCGATTTGGGATTTGACAGTACCAAGAGCAACTTGATGCTTTTTGGAGTTATGTTCCCCAAAAAAGTCCCGTAAAGAGGCGAATTCTGTGGGATCGCCAGCCATTGTACCCGTACCGTGGGCTTCAATCAGGCTGACAGTTTCTGGAGCAAAGCCTGCATCCTCATAGGCACGGCGTAGAGCTTGCACCTGCCCTTCTTTGCGGGGAGCATAAATGCTCTTATAGCGCCCATCACTGGATGTGCCAATACCTTTGATGACTGCATAGATTTTATCGTTGTCCCGTACCGCATCTTCTAGGCGTTTGAGAACAATCATGCCAATGCCTTCACCCAGCATCATCCCATCAGACTTGGCATCAAAAGGCTGAACTTTTTCGCTAGGAGATACGGCTGGTGTTTTACTGAAACTGATATAAGCCGTAATTGAGTTGTCAGTATCTACCCCACCACTGAGCATCATATTGCAGCGATGCTCTACCAATTCGCTAATCGCCATTTTCAGGGCAGCGAAGGAGCTAGCACAAGCAGCATCAACTGTACAATTTATTCCGCCTAAGTTTAAACGGTTGGCAATGCGCCCGGAAATTACGTTAGCTAACATACCGGGAAATGCATTTTCATCCCATTTCACATAGGCGCTTTGGATTTTTTTGATAATTTTTTCTGTATCCTCATCGGATAAGCCGCTACTTTTAAGTGCTTTTTTCCAAATCGGATATTGCAGGCGAGCAGCAAGGGGAATTCCCAGTTTCAATGCTGCCGAACCCAAAATCACTCCAACAGTTTCACGATTAAATTCCCGGCTTTCCCCATAGCCAGCATCTTCCATCGCTTGTTTGGCGACTAACAAGCCCAACAGTTGCGAAACATCTGTAACTTCTAATATATTTGGTGGTATTCCAAACTCCATTGGGTTAAAATCAACGTGGGGAAGAAATCCACCTTTTTTACAGTAAGTCTTATCTTCGGGTGTTCTGGGGTTTGGATCGTAGTAGTCTTCTACATTCCAGTGGGTTGACGGAATATCAGTAATGCAATCGAGTTTGTTAACAATGTTTTGCCAGTACTCTTGTACGTTTTTAGCCTGGGGAAATAAAGAAGCTATGCCAATAATGGCAATAGGATTATGTTGCAATTTTCTGTTAATCTTTTCGACTGTCATTGATTGATCTGACATCTGCTTTTTGTCCTCAATAAACCTCACCAAAGCCTTTTCACAATCGTTTATCTGTTCTTCCAACTGCGTTAAGGCAATATCAATTGAATGAGCAGACATAAAAACTAGACTAATGTTTGGTAGTGTGGGTTGATAGAACAACTGCAATTTCTGTAGCGAAGTGATGCAGCAACTATCTTATACATAAAGGTTCAATACTTGTATTGACATTGACTTCAAATAGCAAATGTCACCCCGCTGAGTTAACGCTTTACCTGATCAAAATCATGGCGATCGCGTCTGGTACAATTAGATAAAAAAATATTACACAACGCTCGACTCCTGACATTCTGGCAACAAGTCAATCACGTTGTTGTAACTGCTAAAATAGTCTTGCAGCGCGTTAGCTGCCTGACCTGTGAACTCAATCCATTCGTAATGATGGAGATTGGGTGAGATGCTTTCCAACTGGAATAATGGAAACTTGGGAGTAACTAAAAGAATAGAAACGCTTTTTTCTCCAGAGCCAGTTTGATTATCTAGCTTAACTGCGGCAATGTGACTGGTGTTAATGACAACGTTCTGGATCTTGATGAATGCCATAGCAGTTTCGACTTCCAAGATAATTTATTCTATGAATTTTGTCAATTTGTATTTGACAAATTAGCTACACTCCAAACACCACGTTTCATCCGAATTCATGAGTCAATGCGAGCAATCGTAGAACTAGTAATTGACGATAAGAGTAGGCGATTTTTGGTTGTCATTACTTAATCGACTAAAAGAATTGACCTTGCCGCTTTAAAGAATGAGAATTAATACCAAACTAGCATAATTGGCATCAACTAGATTGTTCGTAGAAGGCAATTTTAAAAAAAATCTGATGTACGCCTTGGACTATCTAAAAAAAGTAGCATTTCTGACTGTGAATTAGTATCAATAGTCTTTCCACTCAAACCCTTTAAGATAAATATACTCTTAATAAATAAGAGAAGTAATTTTTTTGATTTATTCATTTCACAATGCTTTGAGTACATTGAGCCTGTAAATGAACGTCAGTAGATTTTTTAGAGATACATGATAATTCAGGCAGAAATGGTGTTGACTTTTTCAGAAAAATTAATTTGAGATATTCAACGTAGATTTAAGTCAATAATAATTGACATTATGTTGATTAGCAGAAATTAAATTAGTGAATGTTAATAAATAACAGAAATTTCTATTTATTGCTCTAATAAACAACTGTCTCCTGATATCTTGCACCCTTAAATTGCGAGAGCCAGAGGCTCTAATTCTCGTTACCAGGTTCAACCTGGTAACGAGAGTTTGTGGGCTGCTATCTTAGGCTGTTGGAACTGGTGCAAGATCGTGGATGTGAATCTCTTAAACCTCGAATAGAGTGGGTATTGAGACTGCTGTGAAATTGTAATATATAATTTCTCAATATTCAGATTGCAATTATACGAATATTGAACTTATTGAATTGGTTTTTTCTGCTTGCTTTCCTGTCCATTTCTCCCAGCGTGTAATTCCCCGACTCACAAATTCAGGATTCTCATCCCCAATAAAACAGATACGTCCCATCCTTTCGCAATTAATCAGGATTTCAGCATCTCCCATAAAAGGGGCAATGACAAAATTATCTTGATGACTGGTATAGAAATTAATTAGATAATTGACTATTCCTTCTACACCTTCAATATTAATTGGTATCTGGGGCTGGGATTTGGGCTGATGAGAAAAAATGCTTACATACAAGTTGTCAATCACTAATTCATATTGAAACGGCATCCGCACTCGACTGCAAAATTCATAGATATTACCCCCAGAACGCAACACTGCCACAACCCGTGCTTCATCAATCAAATAGTCATGATTCCAAGTTGGTGAAACTGTCGCGATCGCCAAAGCTGCATTTGAGGGTAGCATTTCCTTAAATTCTTTGCTGCTAGTATCGCCACAATATACTAAATGCCGACCAAGCATCAATTCGTCGCCCAATTTTACTTGCGCCGAGTGCTGGGCGATCGCTCTTTTGTCAGGAGTTTTTTGTGCCTGTGGAGGAACTTTCTTGAGAGCCGACTTTGTTTTCTTTTGAGCCATCGCACTTTGGAAGGCGACAAGCTGTAACTCTTTTTGCTTAGTTCGTGCTTGTTCGGCTACTTTTGCTTGCTTTTCGGCTTCTTGTTGCTTTCCCATCGCCTTAGCTAACTCGGAAGCTTTTTCTGCTTGTTCTGCTACAGCACGTTCTTGAGCAGCGGCTCTGGCTATCTCTAATTGGACTGTAGTACTTTTAGCGATCGCTGTACCTTTAATTAGCTGTTTAACTTCTGGATGAATACCTTTAGCAATCTGTAAACCTTGCTGGAGAGTACGTTCAGAAAAACCAGCTTTTTTAGCCATCTCCTTAGTAGTCTTGGGAGGAGGTGCAACCATTGCACTACCTTTGAGAGTGTGTTGGTTATCTCCTGGTTTTGCCCTCAGTCCCAACTTTTGCAGAATTTGTTCTCGTTCCAGCCAAAGTTCATGGCGCTCCAGAGGTTCTAGCTCATTGCGGATCAAATTCTCATCAATCTCCGCTAAACGAGCTTGCTCAGTATCTTCGTAATTAACGACATTGCATTCTATTTCCTCGAAACCCAGCATTTGACAGGCTGTTAAACGGTGCAGCCCAGCAATCAATTTATAATCTCCATCTACCGTGATTGGGTTCAATAAACCCATCGCCTGAATAGATTCTTTCAACTCCTTCACTTTTTCGCCGTTTAATGGACGACGATTCACACCAATTTTAATTTTGTTTATAGCTATTCTAGGCATAATTACTGTTTTTTATGTCGTCAGTGAAGTCATCAGCAAGACGATAAACCTAATATATTGCACCAGTATTCTCAAAAACGGAAATTTTGTGAGAATTCTGATGAGAATGTCTTATGACTTACAGCCAATTATTAACTGATTATCAATTGAGAGCAGCATCAATTGGCTTAGTAGCTCTATGAACTCACTCAGCATCCAAATGTTCCCTGTCTGAACTAGGGTTATGATAACGAAAACTGATTGTTAGGTATCAGTTGTTAGTTAAAGCGCATGACTGAAGCACTGTTTACTAAATTACTGTTCTAACCCCTAATCCCTAGCCCCTAGTCCCTAGCCCCTAGCCCCTAACCTCTAGTGAATAACTTGACAGCATCAAACTTTTTTGCCATACTGGAAAGCGAGTTTTTCAATTTTATTATCTGTAGTCGCTTCGTTACTACTTAATTTTTTCGGAACAGAGAGTTTTTTATTTTACCTTAGTTTTTAAGTCGCTTTCTTTGGTGCAGACCAAGAGTAAATTTGAGAAGATTTTGGCATCAAGCCATCATTGATTTACCAAAAATTTACTCATACTAACATCCGCCTTGTTATCCCTTTGACTTTAATACTAGATAAAACCAGTCGCGTGCCTACGGTTACATAAATACATTCAACTTTGAGTGAGAATTGAAAAAGGGGTAACTTGAAATCGGATTTAGTATTATTGATAAGTAGGTAGGTATTATTAAACATAAAACGCTTATTCGCAAAAAATAGATAGAATAAGCATTTTTTCCCTTCTGCCATCTGCCTTCTAATTAGTGACTACTATTTTAAACGCATTTTAACGGGTGTAGCTACCCACACGAACTTTACGAAAAGGCAAAAGTAAACTTAAGTAAGCGCCACTACTTATTGCCATCAAAACTTTTGTCATATTTGCTATTTTCACAATGACAAAATTGAAAGCTGAAATATTTTTTGCAATCAAAATGACGAAAGAGAGATAGGTAAATAACGTATTTATCTATGTATTTGTTAATGGTTAATAGCTAATGGCAAAGAATAATTATCTATTAACTATTAGCAATTAACATCCAACAACTAATACCAAATTGGGATGAAAATATGTCAGCAGACAAGAGAAGCTTTTTATTTGTAAAACCTGCAGGCAAGTGGCCAATTTTTTTGGCAGCTTTTATAGCTTTAACTACAGGGTTAGTATCTTTCTTCAGTTTGTTACTATTTCGCTCCAATGTGCAAACTCAACCACAAAAGCCTGTTAAAGCTGCGCCTGCGAGAGTTGCTGTTACTGCTTTGGGGCGTATAGTACCTGACGGCGAAGTGACTCAGTTGTCTGCTCCGAGTTCGCTAACTGGTGTGCGAGTAGAAAAGCTGTTGGTGAAAGAAGGTGAAAAGGTTAAAGCAGGGCAGGTAGTAGCGTTACTAGAAGGATATGCTCGCTCTCTAGCAAACGTGCAGCAGGCTTTAAGTAATGTTGATGTTGCTCAAGCTAAATTAGCACAGGTAAAAGCTGGAGCCAAAACAGGAGATATCAATGCCCAAAAAGCAGCGATCACCCGAATCGAATCGCAGTTACGAGGAGAAGTAACTGCCCAAAAAGCAGTGATCGCTAGCTTACAAGCTCAGGCTGACAATGCTCAAACAGAGAACAGCCGCTATCAGCAGCTATACCGAGAAGGCGCTGTTTCCGCCTCTACTGCAGCTAGTAAAGCTCTACAGTATCAAACTGTGCAACAGCAGCTTGTTGAAGCCAAAGCCACCCTCAACCGTACAGTAGACACCCTAGAAGAACAACTCAGCGAAGCAAGAGCCAAACTGGGAAGTATTAAAGAGGTACGCCCGACAGATGTGCAACTCGCCCAAGCTGAACTCAAAAGTGCGATATCTGCTGTCAAACAGGCAAAAGCAGAACACGATCTCACCTACGTTAAAGCTCCCATAGATGGTAAAGTTTTGAAAGCTCACGCCAAATCAGGAGAAGTAGTCGCTACAGCCGGAATTGTTGAAATTGGTAAAACTTCTCAAATGTCTGTGATTGCAGAAGTTTATCAAACCGACATTCAGAAAGTTCGCCCAGGGCAAAAAGCCGTTATTACTAGCACAGCCTTCTCCAAAAAATTGCAAGGAACAGTCAGCGAGATTGGTTTATTAGTTGATAGACAAAGCATCTTAAGTATCAACCCAGGAGCAGATACAGATCGCAGAGTCATCCAGGTAAAAATCCGCATCGATAACCCAGCAGATAGTGAACTAGTCGCTGGTTTAACCAACTTACAGGTGGATGTCGCCATTAAAATTTAACCGCCGTAGGCATTGTTAAATTGCTCACACACGATCGCATTATCTTGAATCATGGTGTTTACAACTCCCGTAGCTTGGCTACAACTAGCCAGAAATAAAATTCGTTCTCTAGTGGCTATAGCTGGCATTGGTTTTATTGTGATTTTGATGTTCATGCAACTTGGATTTCAAGATGCCCTTTACTCCAGTGCTACCCAAGTGCATCGCAATCTCCAAGGAGATTTATTTTTGGTCAGTTCTCAATATAAATCTTTGACTGCGATTCAAAGTTACTTTCGGTCTCGATTGTATCAAGCTTTGGGATTTGATGGTGTAGAATCCGTTAGCCCAATGTATTTGGGATTTGCTAAATTTAAGAATCCTGAAAACGGCGAGAAATATTCAATCTATGTGATTGGATTTGAACCCGGTAGACCTGTAATGAATATACCAGAAGTCGAGAAAAATATAGACAAAATTAAAGTTCCTGATGTAGTACTTTTTGACCGTAATTCTCGACCCGAATTTGGCCCAGTTGCTCAAAAATTTACTCAAGAAAAAACAGAACAGATACTTGAAATTTTTCCCTTTGATTCGTTAAGAGGATACAGAGTTAGAGTTGGTGGATTATTCAGTTTGGGGCCTTCCTTTGGCGTAGATGGTAATTTGATGGTTAGTGACACAACTTTCCTCAGAATATTTCCTAATAGCCGCCCTTCAGAAATGATAGACGTGGGTGTAATCTCACTAAAATCAGGTGCTAATCCTGAGCGAGTTTTAAAAGAATTACAAGCTAACTTACCCGACGACGTAAAAGTTTTCACCTACCAGGAATTCATAGATTTTGAGAAAAAATATTGGGCGACTAGAACACCCATTGGTTTCATACTTAATCTCATGCTAACAATGGCTTCTGTTGTTGGTATAGTGATTGTCTATCAAATTCTCTACAGTAATATTTCTACTCAGTTAATAGCCTATGCAACATTAAAAGCCATAGGCTACGCAAATAATTACTTCTTGCACTTAGTCTTTCAACAGGCTCTAATTCTGTCATTACTAGGTTATATTCCGGGATTTCTTATTTCCTTACTTTTATATGATTTTGCGATGGATGCAACCAAATTACCCATCATGATGAGTCCTCATAATGCAGTCATTGTCTTGATATCGGCAGTTTTAATGTGTATGACTTCTGGAGCACTTGCTATCAACAAACTTCGTTCTACAGATCCAGCCGATATTTTTTAGAAAGGCAGAAGGCAGTGGTTCGACTTCGCTCACCAATCGGCAGAGGGCAGAAGACTTAATCTTTGAGTACCATAATTTTCTACATTGCTATCTCGATATGAACTTCAACAACAAATCTCTTCTCATCACTGGAATTGGCGAATTTGTAGGCTTACGCGCAGCTGAAAAAGCTATAGCCAAGGGGATGAAAGTCTCTGGACTACAAAGTTCAGCAGATAAAGCTAAAAAAGCACAAAACATGGGTGCAAAAGTGATGATTGGCAATATCACCAATCCTGCTATTACTGAGTCAGCTTGCCAAGGAATAGATATTGTTTTACATACAGATGAGATTGCCAAAGAAGGTGGTTCAATAGAAGAATTTCGTGAAGTAAATGTTGGTGGAACTCTTAACATTGCTAAAGCAGCCAAAAGTCATGGTGTTAAAACCTTCATTTATATTTCAAGTGCCTTAGTCTATGGCTTTAACTATCCCGATCGCGTGACAGAAGACGGGCCACTTTCAGGCGAAAATAATCCCTACTGTCAAACAAAAATAGAAGCAGAGAAAGCTCTTTTAGAACTTAATGATCCATCCAATTTTGGCGTTATTATCATTAGACCGGGTGATGTTTACGGGCCTGGTAGTATTCCTTGGATAGTTCGACCATTATTGTTAATGCGACAAAAATTATTTGCTTATGCTAATGATGGGCAAGGAGTCATCAATCACTTATATATTGACAATCTCATTGATGCTATATTTCTCGCTCTAGAAAAAGAAACTTACGGAGAAATTTTTAATATTACTGACGGGCAAGAAACTTCCTGGAAGGAATATTTTACTTACTTAGCAGAGACAGCTGGTTTACCAGCGCCATTCTCTTTGCCAAAAGATGAACTCAAATTATTCCTTAAACTGCGCTATCAGGGGCAAAAACTATTTCGCAAACAAGCCGATATTTTACCAGAAGTAGTAGACTTCATGACTCGCCCCTATGCTTATTCAATAGATAAAGCTCAGAAAATATTGAATTATCAACCAACAATTAACTTACAAGAAGGAATGCATCTTACTCAAGAGTGGCTCAAGAAAACTGACCTCAAAAAAATGATGCCCTAGCAAAAAATTTCCTTAATTCGTAGCGAATTCCCCATCAAAAAACTCTGCGTTACTCTGTGCTAACTTTGCGCCTCCACCGAAGCTTTGAGCGCCGGAAGTCGGCGATCAAACTTCTCTCTGCGTTTAATTTCGCTACGCTACCGACATTAAAACCTTATCAGGAAACATATGTTACTGAAAGTCTCCAAAATTGCTTATTTCTTACTGCCTGCTCTACTTAGTATAAATTTTGGTTGCAAAGCAAATGCAGAGCCAACATCTACACTAACTGTAGTAGTAAAAGGCATAAAACATCAAAAAGGTCAGATTTGTATCCGAGTATTTTCGAGTGAAAAAGGATTTCCTTTAGATAATACCAGCGAAGTAAAAAGTGGGTGTACTCAAATTGCTGGGAATTATGTGAAAAAACAATTTACTGGTTTAAAACCAGGAACCTATGCAGTTGCCGTCGTTGATGATCAAAACGGAGATTACAAACTCAACAGAGACTTTTTAGGTATTCCCAAAGAAGGATTTGGTATTTCCAAAAATCCAACTGTTTCACTCATAACTGGTACGCCAAAGTTTAGCGATGCCAGTTTTTCGCTACAAAAAAATAAAACAATCAACATTTTTATGAAGTATGGACTCGATCCATAAGGTAGGGGATAGGTGATAGGGGACAGGGAACAGTAATTCCCTCGTTTCCCCTCGTTACCAGGTTCAACCTGGTAACGAGAACTAGAGCCTCTGGCTCTCTTGAATAGACAGAATGGGGCATGGAGAGAAATAGATGACAGAATTGGTGCTATTGCTGTTTAGATTTTTAGTGGGTTGGTTAGCGATTCAGGCGTCTATAACACTGGTATTTTTATTGTTTTTACGATCGCCTCAAAAAAATTCCTTACCAGACGAAGAATTACCGAAAGTAGCAGTGATTCTTTGTCTGCGGGGAGGCGATCCGTTTTTACCCTATTGTTTGCGATCGCTCCTCCAACAGAACTACCCGCAATACGATCTGAAGCTGATCGTTGATAGTAAAGAAGATCCAGCTTGGAAAATTGCTAATGATGCGATCGCCTCTTTAGGAGCTACTAACGTCCAAGTCAGCCCATTGAGCATCAGAAGATACAACTGTAGCCTCAAATGCAGTTCACTGGTACAAGCAGTCTCAGAACTGGATGACTCCTACAAAGTAGTTGCCCTAGCAGATGCTGATGCAGTAGTTCATCCCAATTGGCTGCGTGAATTAGTCACCCCTCTGAACGATCCTAAAGTAGGCGCAACTACGGGTAACCGTTGGTACTTACCCACTGGCAAGTATTGGGGAACCACGGTGCGGTACTTGTGGAATGCCTCCGCAGTTGTGCAGATGTTCTTTTACGGAATTCCTTGGGGTGGCACATTAGCTGTCAAAACAGAAGTTATCCACCAAACAGGACTGTTAGATAGATGGGCAAGAGCCTACGGTGAAGATACAATGATCCGTAGAGTCTTGGGACAACATGGGTTAAAAGTTAAGTTTGTACCTTCACTGCTAATTCTCAATTGTGAAGAGACAGACTTACCCCGATTACTAGAGTGGATGAAACGCCAACTAGTTTCTTCGCGCCTATACCATCCTCAGTGGTGGGCTGTAATTGCTGACGCGATTCAAACTGTGATGCTTCCTAATTTACTCTTGGTATTATTTTTAGTGGCATTATGCACCCAACAATGGGATGCTGCTATTTTAGCCATATCTACCTTCACTGGCTATATTGCGGCATTACTCTTGCTGGCGATCGCATTAGAGAAAGGAGTACAGCAAGTCATCAGCAAACATGGTGAACCGACAGCCAAATTGTCACCTGCCACAGTCGTAAAAATACTAATTGGCATTCTCCTCACAAATTGGACTCACGGGTTTGCGCTCCTATCTTCCCTATGGATGTCAACAGTTAACTGGCGCGGTGTCATCTACCGAATTAAAGGCCCTTGGAACATCAAGCTCATCGAATATCGCCCTTATCAACTGCTAGATCAACCTGTTGATAGTAAAGTTTCTCTTTAATTTTTCTCCCAATAAATATAATCACCTCCCTTGCAGCTATGAAAAAACAACCTCTTCGCATTGCGCTGATTACAGGATTGTATGCGCCATTCTTAACAGGGGTTTCGGTTGCAGTGCATCAACGGGTGCGCTGGTTGCTACAACAAGGACACGAAGTTTTTCTCATTCACCCAGAAATTAACGATCAGTATCCCAAAGAGGTTGGTAGCCGTCCCATGCCAGGGCTGCAAGAATTACAATCTTTTCCCAACTTTTCCTCTTATGCATTTCCTACCCAACCGCTAATATTCTATAAATCTCTTCCCCAACCATTAAGCTATCGCCATTGGAGTGATTCCAAAGTGTTGGAGAGTTTTCAGCCAGACATCATAGTGGTTGAAGAAGCGCCACAAATGAGGGGATTTTATTCAATTTTCTTGCAAGGTTACGGACGCCCCGTGGGCTCAGAATACGCTCGGCGAACTGGCACACCGATTATCTCGCTATTCCACACCGATATAGTTGCTTATATCCGATATTACATGGGCAACCAATTTTTCAGCTTTATTCGTCCCATGTTACCAATGTTTATCAAGCAATTCAGCGAAGCTTACGACTATAATTTCTTTCCTTCGCGAGAACAGCTTGAGAAGTACAAAAATCTGCAATCTCAACGTAGCGAATACCTAGCTTATCAAGGGATAGATTGCCAAAAATTTAATCCTGCTAATATCTGTCATAACCCCATCCCCGACGATAATCGCCCAACTCTACTCTTCGTTGGACGAATTGCTCCAGAAAAAAATGTTACTCAACTCCTAGACATATACCCACTTGTTGCCGCCAAAATACCTGACGTGCATTTAGTAATTATAGGCAGTGGGCCTTTACAGGAAGAAATACGCCACCGTGCCGCCAAATTTGGGCCGGGTGTAACTGTGTGGGGAGAATCCCACGGCACAGAACTGTTAGGTTGGTATGCACGAGCCGACGTATTTGTCAATCCCTCCATTACCGAAAACTTTTGCACCTCAAACAACGAAGCCTTAGCTTCCGGAACTCCTGTAGTTGCAGTCAAAGCACCCTCAACATCAGAACAGATATCCTCAAGTAGCAACGGCTTCCTTGCCGAACCCAACAATCCCTCAGATTTTGCCGACAAAGTGATTAGAATTCTCCAAAATCCTGAGCTTAAAGAAGAAATGTCTATGCACGCTCGCTTTTCTATACTTGAATATGATTGGTCTATGTGTATGGAAAAATTTGAAGAGAAACTATACGAGATAGTTAAAGAGCCAAAAAACTTGACAGCAACAACTGTTTAATTAATAGATTACTTGCACCTACCACCTAACAAGCCAGAGAATCAATTCTCTGGCTAACAGCACAAGTCCGTTCAAACGGACTAAAGCTTTATTGCAATTTTTGTAGGGTGGGCACTCTCTAACTTTCCTCAAACCCTTATTTTTACATTGTCAACAGTGCCCACCTTAGGCTGATTGAGAAGGATGCAAGTTATCAGTTAATAGTTAATCAGTAGGGTGCGTTGTCACAAAGCGCAACGCACCGCCTATTACCAAAACACAAAGTTTAATTATTCATATCTTGAATAATCCGCATAGTTTCTACACTCACCGTGCAGACTCGTTGCAGTAAATCTATCACCTGTTCTTTGTAATCTGCAAAACGGTAAGTATTGAATTTTTCAGCAATAGTCGGATCTTTTGGTTTCTTTTCCTTATATTGATCCAAAATCCACTCTAAAGCGCAGCGGTTGCCAAGGTGATATTCCCAAGCAATTTTAGGGACACCTTCTAGGGTAGTCAATTCATCTAAAATTATCGTTCCCTTAGTTTTATCAGCTTTGAGTTTTGCCTTAGGAGTTATTTTGCTGGATTCATCAAAAGGCAAATCAATTGGTTTTAAAGGATAGAGTGCGACAGTTTCATAATTGATGTGCAAATCCATCAACTGTTTACCCCAGCTAGCCCATCGGTGAAAGTCATCGTAGAGGGGTAAGCGGGGGAATTCTCGTTTGAGATTGAGTTCGTATTTTTGTCGATAAGCGGGATTGTTTAAGACGGCGTAGGTGTAGTGAAAAATATCTAATTTAGTGATTGTAGAGCCTTTGTAATGGTTTTGGAATTGTGCTAATCCCCAATCGGTGATGTTATCGATGCGGTTTCCGTTTTTATCGTAGCGGTATAGAGGAAGACATTGAGAATCTCCAGTTAGGTGTAAATCAATGATTTCATTACTAACTAAGCAATGAAATGGCTTTGTATTACCCAAAGCAGAGAAAGCTATATATTTGTTAGTTGTATCGCTATCGTGATGAATATCAAACCATTGATAAGTCATCCCATTGAAATGCTTATCGAAATAAATCTTTATTTTGAAGAAAGGTCTATATAGACTAGGCTTAATATTCTGACAATCAAAGTATTTATTTACACCTTTTTTTAAATACTTAGTCAGTTCTCGATCCCACTTTATATCAAATATTTCTTTATCTAAACCTAGATTTTCTCTACTATATACTCCTATCAAAAACTTCATCTTATTAACTAAGCTTTTCTCCGAGATATCATATACCCATTCATCTCTCTGAGTTTTTATACCTGAAGAGAACAATTTAAACACCGCTTCCTCTGCTTTACCAGCTTTTACATCTTTATCAACTAGTGATAACAAAGTATCAAAGTCATTATCAGCTTGATTAATCCAGTTATAATTTTTATCTGGTATAATGTGTTCAAAAACAAAATTTTGAAAAGTATTTTCTCTTAAATAACTAAGCTTATTCTCTCTCAGTTCATGAAGATGAAACGGATTAGAATAAAAAATCTTACATCCTGGTGATTTGCTATCTTTAATAAGAAAACAAATTACAATACCAGTCATAGCGCTTTTTCCAAAAATTGTATGTTTCTCGGAAATAAATATTCCATTTTTTCCTGATATTGCTCTAACATTACCTCCTAAATCAATGAAATATGCAAAAGAAAAATCATCTTGAATACATTTTCTGAATCCATCAAGTGCTATACCATCTAAAAGAGAAGAATTAGTAATAAAACATATAATGCCATCTTTAACTCTATCGGTAGCCCAGCGATAGAAACGTGTATACATATCATAAACAACATTCCTATTCTGAGCCTTACTATATTTTATATAAGTTTCTTTGATAAGCTTATCTATCGCTGGATAAGCACGATTAGCATTATTTTGATTAAAATTCTCTTGTTTGGCATTATAAGGAGGATTGCCAATAATCACAGAAATATCACACTCGTTCTGCCGCCTAATCCTCTCTGTATTCTCGACTGACATCGCAAACAAATCTAATTGCTTGCCATCAAATGAGGTATGCTCCAACGTATCAACAAAACAAATATTCTCAAACTCCTCATACACACCCATCTTTTGCTTATAGGTGTATTCAATATTTAAATTAGCAATGTAATAAGGCAAAATCGCTACTTCATTGCAATGGATTTCATGCTTATATTTATATACCAAACTATCCTTAGGTAAATATTCAATTAATTCAGTAACAAATGTTCCTGTTCCTGTAGCTGGATCTAAAATTTCCACCCCTTTATCGCCAAGCAGCTTCCCAAAATGCTTATGAGTTAAATAATCTACACTTTCAATCATGAAGCGCACGATTTCGTTAGGCGTGTAGACAATGCCTAGCCTGTCAGCAGCTTTAGGATTATACGCTTTATAGAAATTCTCATAAATAACCTTTAAAAACTTCTGCTTTTCATGATGATTGTAAATATTCGCAGCAGTTCTTCTAATCACTCCATAGTAACGCTCAATTGTACTGAGAGTATTTCTTTTCGTACTACCTGTAAAGAAGGTATCTATGACTCTTTGTAATTCTCGCGCTACATTATTTTCTTTATGAAACTGAGACTCACTGAATATATTTATAAAAATATCTTCTGTCAAAATATGCTGAATCATCATTTCCCGAATATCCAGCAAACTGATTTCAGGATTTATTGATTCCTTACAAATATCCCAAAACTTCTTTCTTGTCTTTTGAAATTCAACATTCGTTTCAGCTTGATTGTCGATTAAATCCCGCAATGCCTCTAGAATAATTGGCAAGTCTTCTTTAAACTTCTCAATAGCCTGCCGAAAATCTTTAACTTCCGGGCGAACATAGTTAATAAAAGTAGTGATTACTTCATCCAAACCGTCCGTATCTTTCATCAGGACGCGTTTAGTTTCTTGTCCACTTTGAATTAAAACTGCTGTTTGTGAATCTTCAAACAGAATATTACTATCTGGGTAGCCTTGGAGGAATTTCTTTTCAATTTCTTCGTCTAATTTATCGTATTGGTCTTTACTTTCCCAATAACCCCAATCTAAACGTAATGCATCTTTAACTGTACCATCTGGATAAACAACTTTACCCTTTGGCGTTTTATAATCTAACTCAGGAATCAGTCTAAAATCTCTGGGCTTACAATATTCATTGAGCAAATTCTGAAAAGCAACACGAATAGAAGTTTCTTTTCTAGAACCACCATAATATATAATTTTTTCTACTTCTGCATGATATTGACTAATCAGAAGCTTGGACATGATTATAATGATTTAATATTTATAATCCGTCCAATTTAGCCACCATTAAATCATGACGTCCTCAGAATAACTAATGAATAAAAACAAGTATCTATTGATGATGTCCGTAAAAATACAGGTTCGTAGTAAGGACTTTAGTCCTTGAATTTTCAAGCGCTAAAGCGCTTACTACTAACTACTAACTCATCCTTTCTAACAAATGCTCTCCCACTCGCAAAGCATTCGCCATAATCGTTAATGATGGATTCAAAGCAGTACTAGACGGGAAAAAACTACCATCAACAACATAAAGATTATCCACATCATGAGTACGGCAGTTAATATCAAGTACTGATGTTTCTGGATTTTCACCAAAACGACAAGTACCGCACTGATGCCCAACATCTTTTAAAGACATTTTTTGAGGCATAAATACAGAAAAATGCCCTTTTTGAGAGTTCAATTTTATTGATTTTAAAACAGAAATCCAGCGCTGAATGAAACGATTAAATGGCTGTTCGTTGTTATTTGTATATTCAATAGTAATTTGTTCACCCTTAACCTGCACGCGATTTTTTGGATCTGGTAAGTCTTCAGTAATCAACAACCAAGAAACAGAATGATTTGCTATTTTCTCAGCTATTATGCCAGGTGTAAAAGGTGGTGCATTAGCAGCTACTCTATCTTTATTAATATTGCCGAGTAATTGTATGCTGCCCATTGGATAAGGAAAATCCTTCTCTCCCCAATAGAAATCATTGACACCTATAGTTTTTTGAAAAACTGTAGGGTTGGCTTTTGTTGACAAAGCTATGACTACCCCAAATTTATGAGCCATGTAATTTCGTCCTACTAAGTTAGAACTATTAGCTAAACCATTTGGGTGTGTGTCGTTAGCAGATTTGAGTAACAATACGGCTGAGTTGATTGCACCACAAGCAAGAACAACGATATCTCCAGAGAATATATACTGCTTACCTGCAATTTCTGTTTCTACTCCTGTTACTTCTCGCCCAGATGTATTTGTGTGCAGGCGTATAACTTTTGCTTGAGTGATTAAAGTCAGATTTTCATAAGCTACAGCCGGGCGAACACAGTTAATGTCAGCATCAGATTTAGCATTCAGAAAACAAGGAAAGCCATCGCAAGTCTCACAACGAATACAAGAACTTAAAAAACGATTAGCTTCATTCAGTTTGATACCAAGTGGCAGATAGAATGGATGCAAGTTTTTGTCTTTTAAGGCATCATTAATTTCTTGAATGTATGGTTCGTGGCTGATGGGGGGAAACGGATAGCCTTCAGTAATCTGAGGTTCGGTAGGATCTAAACCTTGCTGGCTGTGTACTTCGTAAAGTTTTTCTGCTTGGGTGTAGTAAGGGGCAAAATCCTGATACTTTAATGGCCATTCAGGAGAAATGCCTTCTTTATGAATAACTCTGTTAAAATCATTTTCGCGAAATCTAAATAACGCACCACCATAAAATTTTGTGTTACCACCGACATAGTAGTGTGTTAACGGACGAATTGCTTTACCGTGTTTGTCGTACCAAACTTCTGTTGTGCGATAGCGTTCTTTTTTAAAGATTTGGTGAGAATCCCAATTGGCTTTTTCTCTTGGCAGAAAATTACCCCGCTCTAGAACTAAAATCTTTTTCCCACTAGGTGCTAATTTATATGCCAGTGTTCCACCACCTGCACCTGTACCAATGATGATAACATCATAATGACTATCAACCATTTTTTCTCCGTTTGTTGAGTTAGTGGTGATGCACCAGGTGTAAGGAGATAAGAAATAAGTTTGAGAATTTTGATGAATAAAGTTAATACAAAAAACTCCCTGAAGAGTATCAATTGCATCTGCGTAAAAACATCTAAGCAAGTAGAAATAGTTAACCGAAAATACTTTTGAGCTTATAGTTGGCGTTGTCTTCACTAAAGCGCAACAACTACCAGCTTAAATTTATGTCTAGCTGCTTAAATGGATTTGGGTTGATCAGCCGCTAATGGTATTAGTCAAGTGCAGTCTATCAATGGGAGTAAATTAATCAAAAAGCAAAATTTTAGAGTTTTCAGTTATAAAGTTTGCAGTTTTAAATGGAAAAATGATTAATTTTTATTTAAAATTCTGTGTTTTAGTTGCTAAATTAGTAAACTCGCATCTTGCAACAATCCCAACAGCCTGGAGGCAAAGCCTCGAAATCCTCGTTACCAGATTCAACCTGGTAACGAGAACTAAAATCTGTGTTCTAGTCAAGATGCCTTAAACATTATCTTCTCAAAATGCCCTCACTCTGGAAGAGTGGGGCTAGACAAACAAAGGCTGCGGAGGCAGCCTCTGAGAATTTCAGCCCACGCAGGTGGGCTTTGTACCAATAGCCCCAGGCTAAAAGCCTGTGGTGGCTTCACAAAATGGGCGAAGGTATTATTGGAGTAGCAAAAACTTAGTTAGGCAAGCGCTTCTCGGCACGCATTTGATTTTCTGCGCAAGTTAGGTTCAAGTTGGTTAAACCAATCCAACGATAAATTGCATCTCCAAATTCTGGAAAAAGTTGGATGTTAGAAAATAAAAGTCTTGTCAAAACTCCATCCAGCATAACTTCTGCTTTATTTTGCTTGATTGCTTCCACAACAGCGATCGCCACCGCTTTTGGTTCAGAAACACGGGCTAATTTAGGTGCTGGCAAGCCAAACTTTAGAAACATCCCCGCTTTTGTGTATCCTGGACAGACTGCTGTAATCCCTACATTGGTACTTGTTAATTCTTGCCGTACTGCATCTGTCCACATAATCAAACCTGCTTTACTAGCAGAATATATGCTGTTGTAAGGTGCTCCTTTTTTCCCAGATCCAGAGGCAATATTTACAATATGACCGCTATTACGCTCTAACATACTTGGTAATATCAACCGGGTTAACTCCATGCCAGCCATTAAATTAGTTACTAATATTGACTGGATATCTTTAAAGGAGTAATTTTGGAATGGTCGGTATTTTTCGATGGCAGCATTATTAATCAAAATATCGATTGCCCCTGCAACTTCGTTAACCTGCTGCACAAGAGATGGTAATTCTTCCACTTTACTAATGTCAAATGGAATAGTTATACTTTTACCACCCGCAAATTCAACCTCAGCACCTATTTGATCTAGCTTGTCTTGAGAACGAGCAATACAAATTACTGTTGCTTTTTCTTTTGCCAGCGCACGAGCAATAAATACTCCGATGCCACCGGACGCACCAGTCAATAGTACTGTTTTACCTGCTATACTTTTCATTGTTACTTGTGACTAATTTGCTTGTGTTTGTGGTGAATTTTTAGGAGCAGGGGTGGGTTTATTGTAGATACTGTCATCATTCTGAATACAAAGTTCTTTCAAACCCCCCATACAGAATTTAGTAGAGACACTATTCATCGCCTCTCTACATTATTGGTTTAGGTGTTAGTTCACAGAAAATGTCACCATACCCCAGCAAAGTTAAAAGTGGGGTAAGTGTATGTGCTTTGCAATTTGTACTTTTTTTGATTAAGCTGTCATTAGTTAGATAAATAACAAAGGAAGTACGGCATTTCTAAAGACAGCTATAGCTCTACTTCTTTCCGTAGAGCTTTTATATCGTTCGTTACTCACAGATTTTGAGAACAGGTGCAATCAACAAAATATCAAGTGTCTGTTTACGCTTAATTCCCCTAAATACTCTTAGCCCACTTCCTAAAATTGACACTCAATATTAAATGCAGTATTATTTCTGCACTCTTGTAGGAATTAATTGCTAATTTAATTTAATTAAAGCATAAGTTATTTAGTTTCACACCTTTTTTAGCTAATAGATTTAGTTAATATATAAAGCTTTTATTCTTATCAAAATCAAATTTTCTCTTTTATATAACAACATCATAGGCTAAAGTTAAAGCAAATTCTCATAAATAAATTTATCAATATTTTTTGACAAACAAACTAAATTTTTAAACTAGCAAACTAAAAAGAATTTTTCATCGGTAAAGTGGAAAATTATCCGGTATAGTGGAATTACTATACCGAGTTATCAAACTACTGAGGCATCTGTCCATAAACTTTTTTAATTTGCTCAGAAAAGTAATTTTCCTCATGCTTTAATTGTTGAGCTACCTCCAATCCTTTATGAAAAGCAGTTAGGGCTTGAGGATAATTCTTACGCTCTAAATAAATTTGCCCAATTAAGTCGTAAGCATTCATTAAACCATAAAAGTTTGAGGCTAGTTGTTGAGATTGTATTAAAATTTGGCTAGCTTGCAACGCCTCCTCTATCTGTCCTTGAGAACGGTACAGCGCAATTAACTTTTGCAAAGCTTCTCCTGCACGTACATACTGCTGTAATTGCCAAGCCGTTGTGTAAGCTTCTTGATAGTTGTTGAAAGCCTCTCGCAGCAGATTGGGATTTTCCCGTGCTAAAGACTCGTAATCAGAGCCGATCGCTTGCTTCAAGGCTGGGATTTGGGTAAAAGTATTTTGATTTTGGTAAATCTGTACTAATTGATTGCGTATTTTGATTGCTTGCTGGGGTTGTTTTCCCTGTTCATAAATATAAGCTAGCTGTTGTAAGTATGTTAGCTGGCTTGTAGTATCACCCCTAACGGCAGCAAGTTTTAACAATTCTTCATAAGTTGCCGCAGCTTTAGGATAATCAAACCAATCTAGATGTAAATTTCCTATTGTCAGGAGGGTTTCTACTTCTTTTGCTGCATTTTGTTGCTGTCGGACAATTCCTAAAATTTGGTTGTAAACTTCCACAGCCCTTTGAGGCGATCGCACTTGTTGATAAGCTTGTCCTAGTGCTTGTAGTAGTTCTAATTCGGGCGGTTTTTGAGATTGTGCCTGCTGTTGAATCGCTTGTAGTCGCTGAGTAATATATTGCACTTGTGGACGTTCGTTTTTTTGATAAGCGATCGCGCCAACTCGCCCTAGTGCTTGTACTTCTTGTAGCGCCCCCAAGTAGCGACGCAGCCTCAGTTCTCGGTTCCAAGTATCAAAAGCTCCTTGTGTATCACCTGCTTGCAACTTCGCCGCAGCTTGTTGATTCAACTTATCCAGCGCCGCCTCTAACTGTTGACGTTCTTGGGCAGATAACGGCTGTTTTTCAGGTTTAAGTGGAAGCAGCGGATCGACTGTATTAATTTCTAGCGGTGATGGAGGAAACCGATCTGGTGATTGAGATTTCTCAGTCTTTGCCAGTGCCACCGAATTGCAAAGCAGCAAAAACGTAGTAGTGGCAGTAATAATTTTGCTTAAGTGCCGTAACATGGGAATTTTACCTTTGAAAGGGTAGAGGATAGGAGATAGGGGACAGGGTAAAGGTTACAGTTTTCTCCTGTTCCCTGTAACCTGTAACCTATAACCTAATCTGACGCAAGTAACTCAAAAATTCTCCTGCCAAACAGGTAGCTACAAGTTTTACAATACTTGCAGATTCTTTTTAAGCAACTGGTGTATTGTCTGTAATGACTCATTCCACAGATCTTGCCACCTTAGCCCAGTGGATGGCAGCAGATTTTAGCAATCAAGAACAAGCTTTTGAAAATCCGCCCTTATTTGCCCATATTCGTGTTTGTATGCGTCCCCTTCCCCTAGACTTACTCTCAGGAGTGAGTTTTTATGTGGAACAAGCCTATGACTATATGCTTAACGATCCCTATCGTGTAGCGGTAGCAAAGTTAGTGGATGCAGGAGATCACATCCAAATAGAGAATTACAAGGTTAAGGATGAACAAAGATTTTACGGTGCATCTCGCAATTTAGAACGCCTTAAAACTTTAACAGCCGATGATTTAGAAAAATCCTGCGGCTGTAACATGATTTTAGAGTGGACAGGCTCCGGCTTTAAAGGCAAGGTGGAGCCAGGAAAATCCTGTTTTGTGTATCGCAAAGGGAAAAAAACTTATCTAGATAGTGAATTTGAAATCGACGGAGAAAAATTTATCAGTCGCGATCGCGGACGCGATCCAGAAACCGATGAGCATATTTGGGGTTCTGTCGCTGGTGCATTTCACTTTGTCCGTTGGCACACTTTTGCCGATGAGGTAAGAGTTTAAGGTTTCCACTCCCGTGTCTTGTGGCGACGGGAGTGTGAAAAATTTACAGTTGTAAGGATGCAATTTTAGATAAAATTCTGGTAATATAATATTTCGTGGGTATGGCGGCATAGCCAAGTGGTAAGGCAGAGGTCTGCAAAACCTCCATCCCCCGGTTCAAATCCGGGTGCCGCCTTTAAGAATATCAAGTATTTCAGGGCTTTCAAGCCCTTTTTTATTGGACGTTAAAGTGCTTATAAAACAAGCCTTTAGAGATTTTTGGGGTTATTTTGGGTAGTTTGGATAAAGAACTGGGGTAAAACTGGGGTAAATTTGTAAGGTAAAGGTGTTTACCCCAATCACTGTTTCTGGGGTAAAACTGGGGTAAAGTAAAAGGATAAAGGTGTTTACCCCAGTCAATTACCTTATGGAATCTCAAAAATCTCAAAGTATTGCCCCTAGGCGTTCAGTGCAGATCAAGAACTCTAACGGCAGTCTCCAATTAGTTTTTTCCCACCCTATTATTACGCCGACGGGAGAGCTAAAAACCAAGCGTTTCTACCTTTCTACAGGACAATATGATACGCCTTTAGGAAGACATCAGGCATCGACATTAGCGGCAAAAATCCAGAGGGATATTGATTACGGTGAGTTTGATGCCAGTTTGGTTAAGTACAAACCAGCAGCATCATTAACTACTGTTACCCCAATTACCTTAGTTCCACCTTCAGCTACCCCTCAATTTGACTTGGGAGAATTATGGGAAAAATACACTGAGTTTAAAAAACCACAAGTTAGCCCTTCGACTTACGCTGTTGATTATCGAAAGTACCGCAATCACATCGCTAGTTTACCAACTAAAAATTTGGATGATGCGATCGCAATTCGAGACTATTTAGTACAAAAGCTCAGTGCTAATGCAGCTAAACGTACTCTGACAAATATCAATGCTTGCTGTGATTGGGCACTCAAGAGTCAGCTGATTGAATCCAATCCCTTCCAAAATATGGCAAAAGATATTCAGACACCGAAGTCAGAATCGGCAGAATATGAAATTAATCCCTTTACCAAGGAAGAACGGGATAGCATAATTAAAGCGTTCGAGGAGAGCAAACTCTACAGCTACTATGCTCCGTTAGTAAAATTCCTATTTTTTACTGGGTGCAGACCATCAGAAGCGATCGCCTTACAATGGAAGCATATCAGTGATAAATACATTACTTTTGAACAAGCAATTACCATCAGTACTAAAGGGTTAGCCCTCAAAGATGGGTTGAAGACCCAAAGCCAAAGACGTTTTCCAATTAATAATCAGCTACGTAAAATTTTAGACTCAATCAAGCCAGAGAACTGTAATTCAGAAGATTTTCTCTTTAGAAGCAAGAAAGGCGGCATAGTAGACTTTGGTGATTTTCTTAACCATGCCTGGAAAGGCTACAAAAATCAGCGTGGAACACATATAGATGGAATCGTAACTCAACTTGTAAAACAAGGTGTAGTCAGCGAATATCGCAAACCTTACCAATGCAGACACACTTTTATTACTCTTTGCTTGGAAGCTGATAATGATGCGAAGGATGTAGGAAGGTGGGTTGGCAACTCTCCAGAAATTATTTACAAGCATTACGCAGGTAATAAACGTAACCTACAGGTGCCAGAGTTATAAATTTGTTGAATTCAAAGATAGGTGATCGCTGACAAAGCAATTGTGTCAATTAAAAAATACGGTGATCTGATAAAAGTAGCTTTTTGCACCGAATGCTACCACTTATGATCACCTTGTTCATTAACTCTTAGCACTTGTGTAAATAGGACAAGGATGCGATCACGCTTTATTCGGTGTCTGCCTTTATACCTCTGTCCGAATCAACGTAAGTTGTACTTTGCTCAATGGTGATGTCATCGGTACCAGGGGTGTTAGATCCAAGTTGATCATTAGGGCATACAACACTAAAGGTAAGCAAGACACCAGAGAAATTCAGGTACATCGCCGACTCAAGGAATTTTCTCGGCTCAACATCTACTGGGGATCATCGTGCCAATTTAAGTTTTTTGCACGCTAAGGAATATACTCATTCTGCCAAATGCTTACTATGCCTGATTTCTGGCAAGCGACCCCTAATACTGCTCTTCAGATGTGTTATGCACTATAGCTAGATGGGAACCATAACACAACAAGCTCTTACCATGTTTTTGGTCTGAAGCCAAGGAACTAAAAAAAAGCAGTTATTTATGGCAAAACATCGTTTATGGTCACCTATTGCAAATGCTTTTGATGCCTATCGTCGGCGTCTTATCGCTGACCCTACAGCATTCTATGAGCATACTTGGCGATTAATTCATATCCAAGAATCTTTAGTAGTAACACTTGGTTCTGCACTGGTAAGTAGGTTGTTATATCTCTGGAAAGATGAACCAAATTATATTGAGGATTTGAACAAATTGCGAAAGATGGTTATAGACTGTCTTGAAAATGGAAGTATTGGTAACTGGAATGATATACTCAGCCGTTTTGGACGGCTAAATCCTGATAAATATCCTCCATGTACATTCATTGCTGCGGTTAAAGAATATCTTGAAGAGATTCCTACTATAAATCCAAATAAATCAGCAAGTAAACAGCAGGGAGTTCCATTAGCTTTCCTTACAACTTGGCAAAGTATAGCACCAGTAACTTCAAATTACGAAGATAACAATCTTTCACGTCTAGGACGATTCTTCGCTATCAATTCACTTCGCAATAAAATAGCTCATGTTCCGATTTCAGGGGATACATTTCGGAAACTACACACAGGTCTTCGTAGAGAAGTGCTATCGTTACTTACTCCGTCAATAGACTGGCAGGCAGAACCTCCTACAGCTAATCCAAATATTACGAAATGGCATCCGCCTCTATGTGGACAAATTGCTAACAAACGTAGTTACGTAACCGGCAGTGGTGATTATGGACAAGTTGTTGGCATTGATGATGATAAAACATATTGGGAATGGCAAAAAATCGGTAATCAAGATTCAGAAAGGTGGTTAGCTTCTCCATTTGTATATATAGACAATGATATAAAAGTTTCTCTCCTGTTTAAGTTAGAAGGGTTGAATGGTGAACCAGATGAAAATCTCACTGGTCAGTATCATCGCTTTGCTGCTGAGGTAGAACCAGTTCGGGAAGAATCAATCTCACAAGAAATGATCAAATCCTGGATAACAGTAGAAATACCTTCATCTATTACAGAGCCACTGAATGGCAATAACGGAAATGGTATAACAACTGAACCTACTGAGCTTGTAGAAAATATACAGATCAACTTAGGACAATTGGAATCAGCTGAATTAAGAACTAAAGCGGAGGACGCATATCAGAAGCGTAAGTATCCCCAAGCCGTAACCTTTTTTGATGAACTAGAAAGGCGTGCGGATCGGCAATATACCGATGTTGCAAAAATTCACCACGGAGCTGCTTTGTGGCGTAAAGCTAATCGAGATTTAGATAAAGAGGAAAAGGAAAAACAGTTTGAGCGTGCAATTAAGTTACTTGAAGCTGCTTCGCAACATAGAGATATCATTTATGCTGCTGAGGCTCGCTATGAAAGATCGAAAGCTTTTTATCACCTATCACTACTTCGGGGTGACCGTAACCTTTTTGAAGAAGCTCTCAAGGATGCTGAAAGGGCTGCAAAATCTGGTTATAAAACAGAACACGCCAATTGGGAAAAGTTTTTGCAAAGAAAACGCGATGAAGAAGGAATTGAATCTACCATTTCCGGCGTAAACCAAAACGAAAACAGCATTCAAGATTTGTAAGTTTTGTATTTTAGGTAGATATTCAGTTTCAGTATCTATGTTATGCGTTGAGCCGGGATACAACCAGAAAGCTGGAAAATGAAGTGAAAATGTTTGATTTTACTTTATAAATACTAGCTTTTTGAGTTTGATATAGTAATTTTCCAAAATCACGCAGGATAATGGTTAAGAGGCTATCTTGCCAAAACTTACAAACATCTCGGCTCAACATCCTTCAGATGTACGGAGTTTTTTCAAAAATAAAATAGGAGTCGTATATGGCAAATAATGAATCGCTTAAGAGTTCCAATTAAATTGTGGAGCATTCACGCACCAGTATCATAGATACTTCCTTGCCCAGAGTAATTTTCATAAATGTGCTGATAAACTTCCTGACACTTCTGTTCATACAGTTCAGCAGAATAACTCTGAGGCAAGCGATCCAAAACATCCTTGATCGCCACTTCCACCGATGCTTTGGTTTGCTGTATCTTCTTCCAATCCAAAACTAACTTCTCTTGTTTGAGAGTTTTCAATAATTCTTTAGCAACTTGTTTTACTTCCTGTTCCTCTTGCTTAGTCAGTTGAACTTCTGGTTTAGTCAGTAAATCAAAAATTGCTAGTTCTTCTTCAGTGATATTTTTGGCGATCGCTCTTTTATCTTCAGCACCCAATTCCTGAGCAAAGTTAATCAAATCATTCAAGAACATCTGCACATTGAGGAAGTCAGCATTGTACTCTGCAATCATCTGTTGGAATTTCTCCAGGTAGTCGATGCGAGTTTTATTTAACTCCACTATCTGCTGGAGTTTTTGCGCGATCGCAGCAAGGAGAAATGCCAAAATCTGCAATGGACAGATTTACTGGCAAGAAAGCAAAAAATAAGAAACGCTTGTGGTATGAAAGCTACAACTTTTTTACCACAAGCATTTAAATATGAAAATCAATCGCTTTGACAATGCAGAAATCCTTTACCCACATGAAATCACCTTACTATTTAGCGTAATAAATTGGAATTGTTATTCCAGTCTCAGGATCTCGGCATATATCATTATCACACTTAAGATTGTACTTACCTAATATCTGCTTGTAATTTAATGGATCTCGTATCCAAGCGACTCCTTCCCCATGCCTCATTCCGTTTTTCCAGCCACCCACATAATCTGCGCGATCTGTATATATTATTCCGTTGCGTGGGCAATGTATTAAACCATGTCCATCTGGGATATTATTGCGACGCTCACCTTCGTATAAACACCCTCTATAAACTGGAGCAGAGCAAGAAGTTAGAAATAAAAGGCAATAAGTTGTTGTAAATAGAGATAGTAATTGTAGTTTCATAATCAATGGTGAACAATGAAAACTAAGATTTTACATATATGTCATTTTAATATTCATGTAATTAGCATAACCTCAGTAATAATGCTAGGAAATTCGATTCGATGGTTCAGTAGGTTATTAATAAATAATACGATTATTAATAAATATCAAATGGGTTGCGATTCTTTTACGAAGATGAAAATAAAGTACAGAATTTGCATGGCATTTGTACGTTAGCTTATTTTGAGAAGATCAGAGTAATTCATGTGATAAGGGGAAAGGAAACGAGCAAAAATTAGCAACCAAATGGTACTAATAGCACCATTTATCACAAGTCTGGAGGGCATATTATAGAGACGGATTCAAAGAATGAATAGTAGCTCAATCGATATTTACCTATACCAAGGAAACTACTGCTGCATTATCTTGTTTGCCAGCAATTTAAATTTTTGCAGCATTCACGCACCACTATCATAAATACTCTCTTGCCCGGAATAATTCTCATAAATGTGCTGATAAACTTCCTGACACTTCTGTTCATATATTTCAGCAGAATAGCTCTGGGGTAATCGATCCAAAATATCCTTAATCGCCACTTCCACCGATGCTCTAGTTTGCTGTCTCTTCTTCCAATCCAAAACTAACTTCTCTTTCTTAAGAGTTTTCAATAATTCTCCGGCAACTTGTTTGACTTCCTGTTCCTCTTGCTTAGTCAGTTGAATTTCTGGTTGAGTCAGCAAGTCAAAAATTGCTAGTTCTTCTTCAGTGAGATTTTTGGCGATCGCTCTTTTATCTTCAGCACCCAAATCCTGAGCAAAGTTAATCAAATCATTGAAGAATATCTGCACGTTGCGTGAGTCAGCATTGTACTCTGCAATCATCTGCTGGAATTTCTCCAGGTAGTTCATGCGAGTTTTATTTAACTCCACCATCTGCTGGAGTTTTTGCGCGATCGCAGTTTTGAGTTTTTCTGTCTCTGTTCTCTGGTAGTCAGTACTAGCAAATTTATTTTTTAACGCTTCAAAGTCGATTTGGCTCAAGTCGATGAGTTGAGAGTGGGATTGTGCGATCGCAAACTCTCCAGCAGTGATCGACAAATCCAACAATTCCTCCACTTGTTCCATCACTTCGGAGACATCAACTTCTGGTACTTCTGCCAGAATTTGCTTCTTGATTGTCTGCAAGTAAGCATTGATAGCAGTAAATTCATTGGCAGCAGGATCTGGGAGAATCGCTTTGTAGAGTTTGTTAACGTTACCTGCTAGAGAAAGATAAGTTTTTTTGGCATCATCATTAATAATGATGGATTCTACTGCATCTGCCCAAAATTTAGTGCGTGCAAAACCATGTGCTGACTCAAGTACAGCAAAATCAATGCCTTTTTGGGTACAGAATGTTGTAGTTTCTGCGATCGCTTCTCTCAATTGTGCCACTAAAGCAGTTTTCGCTTTAACTGGGGTATCCCCTTCTTGAACACCACCACCAGATGCGGAACCATAAATAGCTAGTGCTTTCTGTAAATCGCGGAAGACACCAATGTAATCAACAATCAGTCCATTGACTTTACCTGGGAAAACACGATTTGCTCTGGCAATGGTTTGCATGAGAGTATGGTTCTTCATCGGTTTGTCTAGGTAAATGGTGGAACAACTGGGGACATCAAATCCCGTGATCCACATAGCGCAGACAAAGATGATGCGTAGGGGATGAGATGGATCTTTGAATTTCTCATCTAGTGGCGGAGATTCACTGACTAACCTTTGGCGGTGAGGAGTGATATCTAATTGTTTTTGCTTGAATGCTTCTACTTCATTTTGAGATTGAGATATGACTACTGCCATATCTGTTTCTGCCATATATTTAATAGTGACCGATAATTTTTTTTGTTCAAATTCGCTTAAATTAGACTCAGCAAGTTAATTTTTTAATTGTTGCAGATGTTGTTGCCAGTGGTGCTGAACTTTGTTGTACATTTTGACAGCAGTAAATCGGTCAATGCTGACAACCATTGCTTTCCCCTGGTATCCTCTACCCAGCAAGTGGGTGACAATATCTTCAGCGATTTTCTCTAATCGGTCATCTCTAGTAATTAATTGATATTCTCTGGCGCATTGTCTTGCTAATTTCTCCTCTTCTTCCTCGTCCAGTGTTGCTGACTCAATGATTTCTGCCATATCTTCATTGAGA
>NZ_AJLN01000098.1 GCF_000317285.1 Chlorogloeopsis fritschii PCC 6912
TTAAACACAAGAATCTAACAATAAAAAAGCTTTTGCTTGCTTGTCATCTCTGCAAATGGCATAAAACACCTCTGACACCAACCATCAACCCATAAAGCCGGAACCTTAAACCTAGCTCCACAATTAGGACACTCCGACAATAACCTTAACTGATGCTGCTTACACCCCTGCGTTACCTTCAACTGCCATTCAATTTTGTCACAAGGCGACTCGGCATAACAAGCAGCACATAACCGAATTGGCTCCATCTTCATCCCCACCCCAGCAGGTGGTAACATCTGCTCTAACGTATTGGCCTCAACTCCCACTACAATAACCAACGCTTCCAACTGCTGACGTGAGGGAGGCGGATTAAACCGAAACTTTTCCCAACGAGCGATCGCACCCCCAAGTTGCGCCGCTTTACCCAGTTTTACTGCTGCTTATTTGCGCTTGAATAAATTCCTCTATTTCTGGTTTGAGTGTGATATTCATAACTATTACCTCAGCTAAAAGAAAGTAGTTTTGTAGGCTATATTATGCCGCAGGTGCGTTAAAACTAAAGTTTATAACGCACCCTACAAAAACTCAAACTCAAAAATTTATTCATCCTCTTCCTGACCCTCACGGGCTTTTTGAAATCTGTCGAGTATTTGCATCACTACAGTTTCACCATCTAAACCTTCCCCGCGCTCAAGTTCTGCAATTGCGACATCAACTTTTTGCCGAGTTTCTTCTACCCATTCCTGATACTCTTTATCCTGTTCTTCCAGCAATTTCAATGCTTTACTAATCACTTCCTCAGCATTTGCATATCTACCTGTAGCAATTTGCGCTTGAATAAATTGCTCTATTTCTGGCTTGAGTGTGATATTCATAACTTGTACCTCAACTAAAAAATAGGACAGTTTGTGTTTGTTAGCACTCGCGATCTACCAACTTGAGCAGGAATCAGTGAGATAATTACACCTTGGACAAAAAATGGACGATCGCCTTTTTTGATTTTAGGCAGAATGATATTGTGTGCAATGTGCGATCGCTAGCTTCAAATTTCACAAGTTGTTTTGAAAAAGCTCTAGAACGCGTTGCCAAGCATCAGGAGCCGCTTCGGGGTTGTAACTTGGGTGCTGGGCGATGAATGGGTACTCCTCTACAAATAATCCGTGAAAGAATCCGTGTCCTGCATCATATCGGAATACGCGATGATTTATTTGGTGTTTCTTTAATTCTGCTTCAATGTGCTCGTTTTCTTCCTGGGAAACTAATGCATCTCTTGTCCCAAAAAACACATAAATAGTACCTTTAATTTCAGAGGTGCGATCAATGGTTGGAGTATCTTCACCATAACTAGAAGTGGTAATCCCACCACCGTAAAACGAAGCTGTTGCTTTAATATCGGGTAAAGTTGCAGTTATGTAAGCCACATGACCGCCAAAACAAAAACCAATCACCCCGATCGCATTATCATTGACATTGGGTAGAGTTTTTAAGTAGGCGATCATAGCTTGAATATCGCTGAATATTTCTTGATACTTTACTTGTTGATAGTATTCCAAGCCAAGCCGATAGCCTTCTGGACTATAGCCAACATCTTCTGAGCTAAACTCAACCTCAAAACCGGGTGCAATACGTTGATAAAGCGTGGGTGCTACTGCTACATAACCTTGTTTAGCTATGAGTTCGGTGACTTCTCGAATGTGATTGTTGACTCCAAAAATTTCTTGAAAAACTATAACAGCGCCAAATATTCCCTGATGTGCTGGTTGAGCTAGGTAAACATCAATTTCTAACCCGTTGTTAGGGATTTTGACTTTTGTAGTGTTAATTTCAATATTTGGTGTTTGCAGCATCTTTGTTTTGGCTGAACTCGGTGCCATCCCACTGTAGAAAAAATGCTACTTAGAACTCTAGAAAAAATTTGCTGGATTTTAGTAAATTATTGCCATCAGATTTGTAGGAGTTGTTTTGGTGTAACGCCGACAATCCGTTTGAAATATCGAGTCAAGTGACTTTGATCGCAAAAACCTACTCTGACAGCAATATCTGCAATGCTAAGTTGGCTATGTCGCAACAGATATTTGGCTTTATCAATCCGACATTGCAAAATGTATTGGTGGGGCGTTACACCCATACTTTGCTTAAACAGACGCAAAAAGTGATATTGACTCATTTGAGTGATCGCAGCAATCTCACTTAGTTTTATATCTCGATCCAAATGTTCGTTAATATACTCTCTCACCTGTTGCAGCTTCAGAGCAGATAATCCATCTGCATAGCTAGAAAGCTTAGGTTGGGTGGTGCAATAGTTCCGTAATAGGTGAATGGCTAATGTTGTTTTGATACTATCAATTAGTAAATCACCCCCGATTTTATCAGACTCCAATTCTTCTTTTAAAGCACAGAATATGCCTTGGATCAATACATCTTGCCGAGTCATAAAATGGGGGATAAGTTCAATGCGATCGCAATCAACCCAATCTTGACCAACTTGTTTGAGGAGTGCAGACTCAATTGCCAAAATTATAAACTGGACTGAGGTATTCCAATTACAGCGATGGGAAATACCCGCAGGAATAATTGCAATGTCTCCATGATTGCGCGTCTCTCTTTTAAGCTTTCCATCCAACCATCGTTCTCCTGATAAGTCGGAAGGCGATGAACTGACAACTCCTTGCACAATCACGTGCATGGTGTGTTGATGCTCAGTTATCTCAAACTTTGGCTGTTGATGGAGTTCAAAATGGATACTGTCCCATTTTGAGCTTGAGAGAACAGCGGGTTTAGGCACAAACGGATCTGATGCATTCTCTTGGCGGTAATCAATAACTTTAATCGTTTGCCCTGGCGTTCTCATAATAAGTGCTCAAACAAGTTTTATAGGCGATCGCATTCTTCTCACTAGTGCTTAAGGTTTTCAATTGGGCGATCGCTTCCTAGACAGTTTTCTCCACTCGCTCTTACAGCAGAAGTTGGTATTTGTATGTGAGCGATCCAGGTATTGGGGCAATCGCTGATCTATAGCCTAGCTTTGGTAAACTCTCGGTAACAATCAAAGTCAGCTGCGACAGATGTAGCTAAAACGAAGCTAAATGGCTCTATACGTCCGCTCCACTGCATTTTTGGCAATTCTAAAACAATGTCAGCACACCGACTGTTTCAGTGCGATTTAGCTCCTCAATGTCATTGTAATGACTTCGTAAGATTACCTCAATATCTGCTGTCTTGCAGTTTCCTCGCCGAATCTAGATAATCTTGGGTGGGAAACCACGCAATAGAGACAGATCGCCAAAGTCTGCATCCTTGGTGACAATTAAAAAACCTTCCCTTTTGGCGTATTCCCAAATTTCAATATCTGGAAGCCGATCAAGCCCCAAGCAGTAAACGTGGTTTGAATCAGGATAAAGCTCATGCAGACGATTAATTAGGTTCGGGGACAAATTTTGATCGAAGAGCAACTTCATGCTTTGACAACTAGCGATGCTTTTTCTCGATCAGCCGCATAACTAAGGCAAGCGCGAATGTCATCTTCAGTCAAGTACGGGAAATCCTCAAGAATTTCCTGATGAGACATTCCTGCTGCAAGATACTCCAGAATGTCATAGACCGTAATCCTCATTCCCCGAATACAAGGTTTGCCACCACGCTTACCGGGTTCGATAGTGATAATGTCTCGGTAGCTCATAACTTAAAATTTTATATAGATTATGCAGCCACTCTAATTCTAGTCTACAGACTACCAAGCAATTTTCTTTAAACCGTAACGAAGTTACCACTAGTATCAAATAACACTGCTCACAAAGTAGTGATCGCATTCTTCTCAGCAGTGCTTGGGGTTTTCAATCGGGTGATCGCATATATACAGTTTGCTTCACTCGCTCTTTGGGCAGAAGTTGGTATTTGTATGTGAGCGATCGGGTATTGGAGCGATCACTCATCTGTAGAATAGTTTTGGTAAACTTTCGGTAACAGTGAAGTTAGGTAGCGACTGGAATAGCAGAATTCATGGCTCTGGCTCTAATGAAGGTTTTGGACTGTCTAATTCTGCAAGAGCCACCTTGATACAATCCCGAACTCCTTGCCAATCACTCAGCTAACTCCTCATTTTCTGGATAGCTTGTTACAGCATATTGTAAAGAAAAGGCAACTAAATCAAGTTGATCTTGCTCTGTCCACGTATCACTTTGGTCAACAACACCAACATCATGCTGTACCAGATCGTTGAGAATCAGCGTTGCCAAACGTAATCGCTCTGCTGGCGTCAAAGTACGGATAACCTGGGTACAAATTTCCTGGATAGTGGTTGGCATAGTCAATCCTCCTACGACTCATCCTAATCTAAACCTGTAGCTGCTGCCTCGCAGACACTTTGCAAGTTTTTAACCTTGAATACCTAAAAGTAGCTTCTCTATACTCTTCCCACAGATGATCTCAGCCAGCTAACGGCAAGTAGCCTCAAATTCAACACCAGCAGAACTCAACCATCTGCTGCATTTCTTGGATGAAATCCCCAATTGGGCGAGTTTGTCCAGCATTGAGTTCTTCAAAACCTTGCTGGATGCCTGCAATTGTTTCTAATTGATCGATTAGTTGGCGCAGTTTGCTGGCATCGACTTTGTTGGGTTCAATGAAGGTGACTAGAACTTGAGTGCGATCGCTCAAGTTTTGGGGTAGTTCAGCTAGTTCAATTTGCCCGTTGTGATAAACACCTTCGACAGTTCTTAGCATAAGTTGCCATAGAGTTGATACTCCTCCAATTTTACTAGCTACTAAGCGATCGCCTAAAATACGTCCTCAAAGGCGATCGCTTGCTAGACAATTCCTTGTTCTTTGAGCAGACACTGGTATTGGTATGTGAGCGATGGGTATTGCTGCGATCACTCATCTGTAGAATAGTTTTGGTAAACTTTCGGTAATGGCTCAAATGAGCGGCAGTCAGTATTGGGTTATTAGACTTCGCGCTTCAATGCCTGAAACTCGACGATTTTGGAGTATAAACTTGCTACTGACTCTTGAGCAAAAAGCTCATCTTTGAGCTTAAGGTAATCTCCCTTACCAATATTGCACGCTGCCCAAAACCGAGCAACTTTAGACGGTTCCATGTTGGATAGAAGAACCTGCAACCCTTCCTGTAAGACTTGTTGCTCACTCTTAACCTGGATCATCGTTATTCGCCTCCAACACAAAATCGACTGGATTGACCACTTTCATTGTCAACCCTAAGCAGCGATTTATAAGCCGCTTGTCGCAGGTAATGAAATAGTCGCTGCCAACTGCTTCAGCACACGCAACGTGCAATGCATCAATCGCCTTTAATCCATTATGTTCCAGTTCCTCGGCTCTTTGGCGGATCGATTCATTAGCTTCTTGTCTTAACCCAGCCAACTGAAGATACCGATTCATTGCTTTCTGCTTGATGGGGTATGGATTACGGCTATTTTCATACTCTAGAACTGAGGAACTCACCAACTCAACCACTTGTGCCTCAATCATTTGCAAGATGATGGCTACAGCTTGCGATTCGAGAAAAATCTTAGGCTGAGTTTGATCGTCAAATGGACGATTGTAGGCACTAGTATCTAAATATACTCTTGTCATGCGATCGCTCGAAGCAAGACCAAATCATTGTATCTTGCTGCTTGATTAAGCTAAACGCTGAGTGCCGCAACCAAAAGTTTTCAACAATCACCCTAACCTAGATTTGAAGCAGCCCAACGTTATTGAATACACTTTTCTCCTGTTGCTCTTCCAGTAGAAACTGGGATCTATAGATAGGAGCGATTGCGTATTGCTGCGATCGCTCATCTGTAGAATAGTTTTGGTAAACTTTCGGTAACGTTCCCAATCACCCGCCGCTAGTAAACTTTGCTTGCGAAATGACTTTGTGGCACTTGATTTCATGTTTGTGTTGGGAAGACCTCATCAAGTGGAACCGTTTCATCTTTGGCAATTTCCTGACGTACCATTGCAGCCATCCGATCCCATTGATTATCTGTCGTAGTAGCAAAACGAGCTTCCCATTTTTGCTCATCTTGCAACTCTGCCAACAACCGAGATGCGATCGCATCTTGCTGATCTGGGGGGAGTTGTTGGATTTGGGCGATCGCCTGTTGAAGTAATTCAGTCATGTCTCAATAGCAGAAAACACTGCAATGTCTTATGGTTTCTTAATTTTATCCAAAGCTTTCTAGTTTTGTTCATCTGGCACTCTGCCAGAACCAGAGTTGCGATCGCGCATCTGTCTGGTGCAGTTCCCATTCTTCTTACTAGTGCTTGAGGTTTTTAATCGGGCGATCGCTTCCTAGACAGTTTGCTCCCTTTGCTCTTTGGGCAGAAGTTGGTATTTTTATGTGAGCGATCGGGTATTGGGGCGATCGTTCGTCTGTAGAATAGTTTTGGTAAACTTTCGGTAACGACCAAGCTCAAGGGCGGTAAACAGCTTTAGCATCTCCACCAATATCTCGGTTCCGTCCGTTGCAGCGCAGTGTTAACCTGCTCTAGACTTGGATGTAAATGTAAAAAAACTACTTGATATTATGAGCTATCGCGATATCATTACCATTGAGCCTGATAAGCGTGGGGGTAGACCCTGTATTCGTCGGATGCGGATTACGGTTTACGACGTTCTTGGTTGGCTGGCTGCTGGAATGTCTACGGCTGAAATTATTGATGACTTCCCAGAACTAACAGAAGCAGATATTAAAGCCTGTCTAGAGTTTGCGGCCGATCGCGATCATCGTTTAATTGCTTCGGTGAGTGCTGCTTGAAACTACTATTTGATCAAAACCTGAGCCGAAAATTGGTGACTCACTTGGCTGATATTTTTCCCAATGCTAGCCATGTACAATTTCATGAGTTAGCAGAGAAGACAGATACCGAGATTTGGGAATTTGCCAAGTTGAACGATTTCTGTATCGTGACTCAAGATGCAGATTTTGCCGAAAGAAGTCGACTATATGGATCTCCACCGAAAGTAGTCTGGCTAAGATGTGGGAATGTACCAACTAACCAAGTTGAAACTCTCATTCGTTCTGGGCAAGAAGCAATTCAAGAGCTTTTAGGGAATCCTACTCTTCACTGCTTAGAACTTTACTAATTCATCCTGCCTGATTTTTCAACATTCTATATTGTTTGATTTTGTATATTTTGGTCTGGTAGCGATTTAACTGCCCGACAAAGATCAACAATCGATACGATCGCTATCCAAGTTTTTCCCTTGTTATCTTTACCAGAAAGAATCAGGTCATGAAAAACATCGTTTGCAAAAAATCCAGCCTGAGATGGATTTGCATGAGCAATTTTGTTCAAAACCTCTCTCAATCCAAGTTGCTCAAAATCAGATTTTTTGCTGTAAGGCGATCGCTTCCTAGACAGTTTTCTCCCTTCGCTCTTACAGCAGAAACTGGTATTGGTATGTGAGCGATCGGGTGCTGGGGCGATCGTTCGTCTGTAGAATAGTTTTGGTAAACTTTCGGTAACCATCGTGTTGAGCGTTGCCAAAATACTTTGCAATGCACCAGAGGCTTAAGGAAATCCGCTCCAACACGGTTGTTGGGCTGCTAACTTGCACCTGGGGCTACCACAACACGCACATCAAGTCTGTCGTGTAATCCACTGAGATCATCTTCGATTTCAGCCGGATTCCCGATTCGGAATTCCGGATCATATACAAAACAGACAAGCGTGCTACATCCAGGATGCATTTTGTATCTTCCAATATCAATAATGAGTTGATCTCCTAACTCTTTCACACCCAGAGATGCTCTAGTTTTCTTGATTTCAATGACAATATTCTCTCTTTTTAACAAGAAATCTACACGTGCAGACTTTCCTGCATAGCTTGGAGTCCATTCTTCTTTACGAATATCATCGAAATCAAGTCGGAGAAGACTAGCAAATAAATCCTGTACATCATATTCATCTTCGATTACCAGTGTTGAGCGTCCAGCATGTCTGTCTTGTAACTGTCGGGCAACAAGATGAAATCGCCGACAGATTAGCAAAATCTGCTGAAGAGCTTTTATTGTAGTTTTTTGATATTCTATTTGCTGTTCTGTATCCTCTGATTTTTCAAGAAGCTTTTCTAAATATTCAGGGCTTTCCAGAACACCGATCGCCTCATCGATCATATCTACAATGTCTGGAATAAAGGATATCCCATAATAAGATTCCAAAACATTACCAAATGGATCATAATTTCTTAGCATTAGACCACCTACTGCGGGTGGTGGTGCTGCGGTGATGAGTTTAAGACAATCAGTTTCTACAACTATTTTATGAACACGACGGACGGTTCTATTAATGCGAGAGCGAAGAGCATCTTTCTCTAATTGAGAATATTGTCCATCAAACCAACGGCGAATATCTTCCTTAAATAACGAGAGTGCTTGAATCCTTTCTAAAGCAATCTCCTGTGGTGTCTTTACGTTCATCGATACTCTGCATTTATATTTCTCTGATATTAGCAATTCTTAATTGTGGCTACTCTGATTCACTTTCGACTGATGTACTTTGCCGAATTTGCTCGGTGAGAGTCTCTTCCCAATTATTGTCATTTAAGTCTATGCTAATCATCCGCCCAGCAGCTTTTGAACGATCAACATAAGCTTGAAAAGCGATAATATCTTCTCGATGAGCAAGTACATATTGCCTCAACTCATCAAGGCTCATTGCATCGTAATTAGCGGTTGTCATGGCTCGTATCCTCCGGTAGGTTTGATCTCAAAATCTAAATTCTCTCCAGCTAGCACGTATAACCTGCCTGTTTTCTCGTCTATTCAAACAAGCAAGCTAGTTATAAGCTCGTAGTGAGTGAGGACTTTAGTCCTCTTCCTTTAAAGCAACGACTAAAGTCCTTACTACAAACAATTTTTATATACAGGACTTACGCACAAGTTATAGAATAATAAACCGCAGAGGACACAGAGGACACGGAGGAAAGAGGATTTTAGAGGGATTTTGCGTAAGTCCCAATACATGATGTGAAAACTGAGTTTCTACTACTTTACAGCCTTCATCGACAAACCAATCCGCTTCAATTTCTCGTTAACTTCCAAGACTCGCACTTTCACAACTTGTCCTACCTTTACGACTTTCTTGGGATCGTCTACAAATCTGTCTGCAAGTTGGGAGATATGCACTAAACCATCTTGATGAACGCCAATATCAACGAAAGCGCCAAAATTGGCAACATTGGTAACTATCCCCTCTAGTTCCATCCCCACTTTTAAATCAGAAATTTCTTTGATTCCTTCTTTGAAGGTGGCATACTTAAACTCGGCGCGGGGATCTCTACCTGGTTTTTCCAGTTCTTTGAGAATGTCGCGCAGTGTTGGTTCGCCGACGGTATCGGTGACATATTTTTTCAGGTTCGCTTTTTTGAGTTTCTCGGCAATTTGCGTGACTTGTTGTAGGGGTACATTTAAGTCGGTGGCGATCGCTTCCACTACTGAATAACTCTCTGGATGGACGGCGGTATTATCTAAAGGGTTACTACCACCGCGAATTCGCAGAAAACCTGCTGCCTGTTCAAAGGCTTTTGGCCCCAATTTTGGCACTTTCAGGAGTTCCCGGCGATTTTTAAAGGCTCCGTTTTGGTTGCGGTAGGTAACGATGTTATTGGCAACGGTGGGCGTAATTCCAGAAACGAAAGTCAAAAGTTCTTTAGAGGCAGTGTTCAAATCCACGCCGACGTAGTTGACGCAGCTTTCTACTGTTTCATCTAATTTCTTTTTCAGCAATTTCTGATCTACGTCATGCTGATATTGTCCCACACCGATAGATTTGGGATCGATTTTCACTAGTTCTGCCAAGGGATCTTGCAAGCGGCGACCGATGCTAATTGCTCCGCGCACGGTAACATCTAAGTCGGGGAATTCTTGTGCTGCAACTTTACTAGCACTATATATAGATGCACCAGATTCGTTGACTATTACTTTAATTGGTTTGCGCTCCAAAGTCTGCAATACTTCTGCTACAAACTCATCTGTCTCACGAGATGCTGTACCATTGCCAATCGCAATTAACTCAATCTTGTACTTTTCAATCAAATTTTTCAGAGTTTGTGCAGACTTAGCACGTTGTTCTAGTGCTTGATGTGGAAATACTGCTTGATATTCTAAAAACTTTCCTGTTTGATCGAGAATTGCAACTTTACAGCCAGTTCTAAACCCCGGATCTACCGCCATTGTTGGTTTCATCCCCGCAGGTGCAGATAGCAGCAACTCCCGCAAATTCGCTTCAAATGTCTTAATAGACTCAATATCTGCGTAAAGCTTCTTCTCAGAAATTACTTCGCCAATCAAAGAAGATTTCATCAAGCGGTTAAATGCATCTTTGAGCATTTCTTGATAAAAGCTACGGAGGGGGCGGTGTTTGGAGTGAATTTCTTTTGACTCTAAATAGGAAAGCACCACATCCTCATCGAAGGAAATATCAAAACTTAAAATTCCCTCATTTTCACCGCGACACAGTGCCAGCAGGTTGTGAGGTGCAATATTGTTCACCTTTGCCTGATAGTTACGGTACATCTCGAACTTGGTTGTACCTTCGGGATGTTCATCTTTGATGCGGGAGACAAATACCCCTTCCTCTAGAAGATATTCTCTGAGATATGCACGTAACTCTGCTTTTTCTGCTACTTCTTCCGCAAGAATGTCAGCAGCACCTTTGAGTGCTTCCTGTGCTGTTTTGACTTGCTTTTCTTGCGATATGTATTTTGTTGCTTCTGGTTCTAAAGATACAGCGGCAGCATTTTTAGTATTCAGCGACTTGATGAACTCTGCTAATGGTTCTAGCCCTTTTTCTCTGGCGATGGTAGCACGAGTACGGCGCTTGGGACGGTAAGGTAAATATAAATCTTCTAGTTCTGTTTTTTGTAAACAAACTTCAATTTTGGTTTTCAGTTCCTCAGTGAGTTTACCTTGTTCGGCGATCGCATTCAAAATTACTGATTTACGTTCTTCCAATTCAGTTAAGTAAGAATACCTATCTGCTAGTTCGCGCAGTTGAACTTCATTCATTTCCCCCGTGCGCTCTTTACGGTATCGGGAAATGAAGGGAATTGTTGCACCCTCCGCTAGAAGTTCCAGCGCATTTTGCACCTGATAGGGTTTGAGGTTAAGTTCAGTTGCTAGGAGTTGAGGAATGTTCAGCATCGGGCATCAGTAAGAAAAGCTGGTAATATGCAAGATTGATTGCATGAATACAGAATGTTAAGCTAATATATCAGAACGTTTTGAAATCTTTATGATTTACACTGTTGTTAATGATAACGTGTTGTAAATTTAACAGAAACAATTGTAAAATTAAATACACGATTACTTAGCAATAGCCTTTATCCATTTATTAGACGCTTCTGGTTTTGATTCAGAGGTGAGGGAAAATGCCTTTGTTGTTTTTGATTCCGCTTTTTACTGGTTTAGTAACTGGTTATATTTACAAAACAAGTACCGATGAGATCGGGCAACTAACAGGTGTTGTTGCAGCTATTAGCTTGATTTTAAGTTTAGTTTTAGCGCCTTGGCAGATACAGGTGTTAATGCTAGTCGTTGTTTTGGTAGGTACTCAGAAACTTCTACAACAAAATGAGTACAAACTAAGGCTCGATCAAAATAACCAACAGCCAATGAATGATAGTGGTAGCAACGAAGCCATTAGTTCTCAAAGTTCAACTAAGGCAAACGAAATCACCCACAAGTATCGCGGTGGTAATTATCAAATTAATAATGTCAGGCTGGAATTTTCGGAACGAGAGATTGCTGGCAAATATCGCGGTCTTCCTTTAAAAATTCATCAGATAGCAAAAATTCAGTAGTTTGGAAGTTACTCTAAACAAGTTTTTTGATGAAAGCATTATTCTTGTTCGTACATCTGCTTGTGTTTTGCTAAAAGCTGGAGATATTTATCATTTGTCTTGGCTTGTATCCATTTCTCTTTAAATATTGCTGCCGATTCAGCTTTGAGTGGATCTACTTGATAAGGTAGAATATCTTTACGTGCTTGGATTTGTTCTTCTCTAGAACTTGCTTTTTGCGGATTATTCTTATATTTTCTGCCGCTTTTGTGGTTGGCATAACGGCGTGCTCGCGTATAACCCATTTGTAAAAATTTCCGTGCCATATCTGCCCCAGCAAAATCATCTTGCTCAAGATAGGCAAGAAACAATTCATAAATTTTTTGGCTAGACTCTCTGGCAACATCTGGTGTTTTGAAACGCCAATAGGGAAGAATTTCTGATTTATACGGTTCTACCAAAAGTACACCTTGCTCGCCTTTACCAACACGATATAGTTCAGGATGTTTACGTAAATCGAGGTTCTGAAAATCTAAAGAATAATCAAATGCCATAATCAGGAAGAATTTAAAATAAAGAAAATAGAAGTAGAGCAGACATTCTCTGCCTCCGCTTCTAATGAATAACTGCACCGACAAGAGATGAAATTAAAATAATAATATTTCTTCTATTTATTTGGCTTCGGTACGAAGTATTAAATCAATAATTAACCAATAATCCAAAGTACAGATATATTCTGAGGTTTGATTAATTCTTGATAAAATCATTAGTATGAACAGACATACTATAAAAATTTTTCTTCTATCTTAAGAAAGTAAATTGGTCTATACCATGCAATCTAGCTTCTCATCACTCAGTAACGTTCTTGCTCCTGGCGATTTGCGTCGAGTGCATCACATTGCCTTAAATGTTAAAGATATGCAGGCTTCCCGGCATTTTTACGGCACTATCCTGGGCTTACACGAATTAACAGGTGAGGAAGTTCCTACCACCTTGAAAGAATTAGTAGCACAGGGTAAAGTTGCTAACTTTGTCACGCCGGATGGCACGATCTTAGATTTATTTTGGCAACCAGAATTGTTACCTCCCGATCCCGATCCAGAACGTACTTTTACCAGAGCTTATCATTTAGCCTTTGACATAGATCCACAATTATTTGATGCTGCTGTTGAAGTCATCAAACAAAATCATCTAGAAATTGCCCACGGGCCAGTTACTCGTCCTACCGGGCGCGGTGTGTACTTTTACGATCCCGATGGCTTTATGATCGAAATTCGTTGCGATCCAGAGTAGGGGGAGAGTGGGAGACAAGGGGACAGGGGGACAAGGGGACAAGGAGACAAGGAGAGTAATAAACCAACCAACTACTGTACGGGTTTGAACCGAAAGTTAATCCATAAAACCCGCCCCTACCAACCACTAACCACTAACCACTAACCACTAACTAATGACCAATGACCAATGACCAAAATGCAAATTTATCGAGTGATTGAAGAAGCTATTAAAAAACCTCCAGTTCCTCACGATCCAGCCAAGCAATCATTGAAAGCATGGGCAATGTATTGTCTGCGAGACAGAGGTTTCAAAGTGGTATATGCCCAAAATTCTGACTTTGCAATAGAAACCAAAGGTGGGGACAAGCTGTATTTTAAAGTATCAAATACTGCTGATAATTTAGATAATGAATTTGGTTGGATAGTTTGGGATAGCACCACAAAAACTGCAAGTCTGGTTCCACCTCAAGCTTGAATCTGCTTCTCAAAAACCATAAAATGTTGCTGCGGTAAAAAGTTTTTGGTTTCACGCCAAACTAAACCAACCGCTTGCATTTCTTTTTTCACTTGTCTTTGAGTCATTTTATGTAGAGCTTTAATAAGGATAAACGGATTTTCACCCCGATATTCAACTAAAATAACCCTACCGCCTGGTTTTAATGCTTTACTAATTTCTTGCATTACCTCTTGTGGATATTCAAATTCATGATAAGCATCCACTATTAAAGCTACATCAATACTTGCAGGTTCTAGGTTGGGATTGGTAGCTGTTGCTAAAACAGGCTCAACATTAGTAATATTATTCTCTTTTTTCAAGAAATCAATAATATCCAGCATTTCTGGCTGAATATCTATAGCGAAAACCTTCCCTTGTGGTAGTAGGGAAGCAATGCGAAAACTTAAGTAACCTGTACCCGCGCCAATATCAGCGACTACATCAGTGGGTTTGATGTTGAGGGCTGTGACTATTTTACTTGGCTGTTCTTCTGCCTCGCGGCTAGGACGTTCTAGCCAAGCTGCACCAGTATGACTCATGTATTTAGCTATTTCTCTACCCATGTAGAATTTCCCGATCCCATCAGGGCTGTGGACAAGTCTTTGCTCGTAGATTGTAGAAGTTGTAGTATCTGCAATTGCTGTTTTTATAGGAGAGAGCAAGTAAACCCATAGAATGAGTAGGAAAACAAGGGTAAAGCTCAAACAAGTAGATTTTAGTTGATTTTTCATAATCTAGTCTTAGCCCACACAAGTTAAAATTTTAAACTTTGGCGTTGCCAATCAAAAATATGAATTTGTCTCACGCGAAGTCGCAGAATCGCAGAGAATAAGAGTTTCTAATGCCTAATTTTTAAATTTCATACCTCAATTCAGTAAAGCTAAGATTTAATTACTTTCAAAGCTTGAAGGCTTGTATCTGCACAACCACTAATAAATCCACCCATAGTCTGAATTTTTTGCAAATATTCTAAAGCGGATTTGCTGATAGTTTCTCCGGGCATTAATACAGGAATTCCTGGTGGATAAGGACAGATTATTTCTGCACAGATCCTTCCTGTAGCTTCGGGGATAGGTAATGTTTCTGTTTCTGCAAAGAAAGCTTCTCGTGGCGAAATACGCACAGCATTCCCCATATTAATAAAATCATCCCATAAAAAGCAGGACAATTTGAAGTCTGTCCTCTGCAAATTGATATTGTTGGACTTGGGGGGCAAACTCATCTCAGCAAGAGTAGTAAATGCCCTAACCAACTGCTCAATATCTTTTTGGGTATTGCCAAGGCTGATAATAAACGTGAGATGTTGCTGGGAAGCGAATTCTGCTGTGACACCGAACTGTTGGTCAAGAATTTCTTCGGCGGCAAAGCCAGTTAAACCTAAGCCAGAAACGGTGACTGTTAAACGCGTTTTGTCTAAAGCAACAAAATATGATCTCATGCCCGTCTCTAAAGGGTTGGTGGTGGGGTTAAAAACTGATAATCCTGGTATTTGGTCGATCCGGCTTCTGGCTTCGCTTGCAAGTTGCAGTGTGTGAGACATTAACTGTTGACCGTACAGTGCCATTTGCTGCCGTGCTGCATCGAGGGAAGCTAGGAGTAAATAACTAGGACTAGTAGACTGTACTAGTTGCAATGCTTTACTAATACGATCGCTCTCTATCCTCGTTCCTTGAATGTGCAGTATTGAAGCTTGGGTAAAAGCACCAAGGGTTTTGTGAATGGATTGTACGGTTAAGTCAGCGCCTGCGGCTAAGGCTGTGGTAGGCAGTTCGGGATGAAAGGCGAAATGGGCACCGTGGGCTTCGTCTACAAGTAACGGGATATTGTATTTGTGAGTAATTTGAGCGATCGCGCCCACATCTCCACATACGCCGTAATAAGTGGGATAAACCATCATCACGGCTTTGGCGTCGGGATGTTGTTCTAGGGCTGCTGCTACGGTATCGGGAGTGATGCTGTGGGCAATATCTAAAACAGAGTCATATTCTGGATTGAGAAAAATTGGCATCGCGCCAGAGAGAATTAATCCGGCGATCGCTGAAGAATGAACATTGCGCGGCAAAATAATTTTATCGCCAACACCACAGGTAGCCAGAATTGCCGCCTCAATTCCACAGGTAGAACCATTGACTAAAAACCATGTCTTTTCTGCTCCAAAGGCTTGTGCTGCCAGTTCTTGTGCTTGTTGAATTACACCAGTGGCGGCAAAGAGATTATCTAACTCTGTTAACTCTGGTAAATCGACACGAAAAATAGCTTTGCCAAAAACATCAGCTATTTTTTGGGAAATGCCTTGTCCCCGTTTGTGCCCTGGAGTATAAAAAGGTGCGTGAGGACGTTCTGCACAAGCTTTTAAAGTATCTAATAGAGGTGTTTGATTTTGATCGAGCATTTGGATGTAGCCATTTTGGAAGATGGCAACAGAGTTGCCTGTCATTTAGGTTGGTAAGGTCGAATGATTTTACTACACCGATCATGATTTATCCCACATCAGATCCTCTTCCAAACGAGCCACAAATTCCCGATCCAGAACCAACTTTACCGCGTCCCGAACCCACACCAGGGCCAACTAATCCCCCCCAGCCTACACCAGGGCCTGTTCCTGAACCTATACCCAGCCCTGTACCTGAACCTGTACCAGGGCCTATTCCTGAGCCAGTTCCCAGCCCGATTCCGCAAACAGTTCCTGCACCAATTCCTCAAACAATTCCCAATCCGATGTGATATCCTCCCGGCGCTTGTCCACCCCTGAACCCCCAAAAGCTAAAATTAATTTCGTCTAGTTTGCACTCAAAATCCAAAATTAAAAATGCTAAGAGCCGGGATTGTCGGACTTCCCAACGTTGGAAAATCTACGTTATTCAACGCCTTGGTTGCTAATGCTAAGGCAGAGGCTGCTAACTTCCCTTTTTGTACGATTGAACCAAATGTCGGTGTTGTTGCAGTGCCAGACGAGCGGTTAAATGTTTTAGGTAAGATTTCCAATTCGGCACAAATTGTCCCGGCGCGTGTTGAGTTCGTGGATATTGCCGGGTTGGTTAAAGGCGCAAGTAAAGGAGAGGGATTAGGAAACCAATTTTTGTCTCATATCCGAGAAGTTGATGCGATCGTGCATGTAGTACGTTGTTTTGAAAATGATGACATTATTCACGTTGCTGGTTCTGTCGATCCAGCGCGTGATATTGAAACCATTAATTTGGAACTTGTTTTAGCCGATTTAGCACAAGTCGAACGCCGAATAGAGCGCACCCGCAAGCAAGCACGTGCTAGCAAAGAAGCACAATTTGAATTGACAGTACTGGAAAAATTAGCTGGGGCATTAAACGAAGGGCGATCGGTGCGGCAAGTTAGTTTACCAGAAGAAGAAGCTACGGTAATTCAACCATTGGGATTGCTGACTTCTAAGCCCATAATTTATGCTGCCAATGTTTCTGAAGATGACTTGGCAACAGGTAATGAATATGTAGAACAAGTGCGGCAAATTGCAGCATCAGAAAATGCTCAAGTTGTTGTTGTTTCTGCCCAAGTAGAATCAGAATTAATTGAAATACCAGAGGAAGAAAGAGGTGAGTTTCTTGCTTCTTTGGGTGTAGAAGAAGGCGGTTTAAAATCTTTGATTCGTGCTACTTATACATTATTAGGATTGCGTACTTATTTCACTTCTGGTGAGAAAGAAACTCGTGCTTGGACAATTACCGCTGGGATGTTAGCACCACAAGCTGCGGGAGTAATTCACAGTGATTTTGAACGGGGATTTATTCGGGCTGAAACTGTAGCTTATGATGATTTAGTTGCTGCTGGCTCGATGAATGCTGCAAAGGAAAAGGGCTTAGTTCGTAGTGAAGGAAAAGATTACATTGTCAAGGAAGGCGATGTGATGTTATTCCGATTTAATGTGTAGAGCAACCACAATTACACTAAATTCTTTAGCAATATATTTTTCTCGACACTCCTCAAAAAGGGGTGTTATTTTTATAAAAACATCCGCTTGTAATTTGAGCGATACAAGGATACTTAAAAATGATGGGATGGCTGTTTGGGGAGCTTGATCTCTAAAGCTGATGATTGTAGATTTAGAGCGAAAGGAATCCTAATTTCCTACCAACGGATACGCTACTGTCGCGTCTACTGCCTTCTGCCTTTTTATACTATTCCTCACGATTCTAACTTCACCTTCCGAAAGGCTTGTTCCAAAATACTCTTATAGATAGTAGAACTGAAAAAATTTTTTTGCGACTATATTTCTTTATTCACATAAGTAAATTTAGTAGAGTTGTTTATTCCCTAGCTAGGAGTAAGTGCTAGCTATGCTTGGGCTGCATTTAAGATGAAAGATCAAGAAAAGACAAAAGAACAACTGATAGCTGAATTAGTAGCAATACGCCAACAAGTTGATGTTCTTGAAGCTTTACAAATCCAACATCAGCAGACTGAACAAGCACTGCGAGAAACCAACGATCGCTTTCGCTTATTAGTTGAGAATGTTCAGGATTATGCGATTTTTACGCTAGACTCCAACGGTTACATAGATAGTTGGAACATTGGAGCCGAAAAGATTTTAGGCTATCAAGAAGCGGAAATTCTTGGTCAGCACGCTTCGTGTCTTTTTACGCCTGAAGACAGAGAAAAAGGTAAGGACGATCAGGAACTGCAAAAGGCTATAGAAGAAAGCCGATCGCTTGACGAGCGCTGGCATATACGTAAGGATGGCACACGTTTTTGGGCTTGTGGGATTCTAACCGCTTTACGAGACGAGACTGGTTCTCTACGCGGCTTTGCCAAAATTATGCGCGATATGACCGATCGCAAGCGGGCAGAACAGCAGATCCAACAACAAGCAGCCCTGCTCGATGTCACAACAGATGCGATTTTGGTTCAAGATTCAAGCGATCGCGTTTTATTCTGGAACAAAGGAGCCGAGCGTCTGTACGGCTTGCCAGCAGAATCAGTGCTAGGTTTGAATGTCAACGAACTCCTGTATGGGAAAGTTCCACCACCACTAAGAGATATACGCCAGTCCATAGCCAAAAAAGGCTCCTGGCAAGGAGAGTTACATCAAGTTTGCAACAATGGTCAAAAAATCATTGTGGCTAGCCGCTGGATATTAATATCCGATTTTGAAGGGCATTCTCAATCAATCCTAGTTGTCAATACTGACATCACTGAGAAAAAACAACTTGAAACACAGTTTTTACAAGCCCAACGCCTAGAGAGCTTAGGAACGCTCGCCAGTGGTATGGCTCACGATTTAAACAACGTGTTATCTCCAATTTTGATGGCTGTGCAACTGCTGATGATGAAAAACCCTGATGAGCAGAGCCAACGCCTGCTCCAGAGAGTGGAAAACAATGCTAAACGTGGAGCGGCTTTAGTTAGGCAAGTACTCTCGTTTGCCAGGGGTTTTGAAGGCGAGCACACTATCTTACAACTTAAGTCTCTGATTATAGAAATTGAGCAACTAGTAAAGCAGACATTTCCCAAAAATATAAAAGTTTACACTAGTATTCCTGACGATCTTTATCCAGTTTCTGGTAACGCTACCCAACTGTATCAGGTGCTAATAAATCTGGTACTCAATGCGCGTGATGCAATGCCCAATGGCGGCACTCTTAGCATTTGTGCCAAGAATCTGTTGATTGATGATGAATATGCTCGCAAGCATATTAAAGCTTGTGTGGGTTCCTACATTTTGCTTTGTGTCTCAGATACAGGAAGCGGTATGTCATCAGAAATTTTAGAGAGAATTTTCGAGCCTTTTTTTACCACCAAAGAAGTTGGGCAAGGAACAGGATTGGGGTTATCTACGGTAATGGGAATCGTTAAGAGTCACAGTGGTTTTTTGAAGGTTGAGAGTTCCGTAGGACAAGGAACGCAATTTAAGGTGTACTTAAAAGCAGTAGAACAAACCCAAATGCAACCGATACAAGATATCAAACTACCTAGTGGGCAAGGAGAATGGATTTTAGTTGTTGATGACGAAACGCCAATACTTGAGGTCACTCAAACAGCGCTGGAATTATACAATTACAAAGTCTTGACAACTAGTGATGGCAACAGAGCGATCACACTGTATCTCGAACATCGAGATCAAATTAGTGTGGTATTAGTTGATATGACGATGCCGTCTATGGATGGTTCAACCATTATCCGCACTTTGCAAACTATAAACCCGCAAGTCAAGATTATTGCTACAAGTGGACTATCATCAAATCGACACTTAGCTCAGACAACTGGTAACAACGTCAAAACCTTTTTGTCAAAGCCCTTCACAGCAGATGAATTATTAAATACCATCCATTCGGTTTTGCACATGAACTAGTAATTAATGCTGGATTTAGTAATCTTAAATAGATGGTGCTACTTCCTCTAGCTGTGCAGCTTCAGTTTTACTTTCACTAACAGGATGCCATACAGTCAAGACTGAACAAGGGGCATGGTGCAGGACGTAATTGCTGACACTACCTAAAACTAATTCAGACAGACCAGAGCGACCCCGACGCCCGATTACAATTAAGTCATATCTGCCATTACGGGCAAATTCACAGATGGTACGCCCACAACTACCTGGTGTTTGAGTAAATTCAGTACTGACACCATTAGCAGTTGCTTCATCTGCACGCGATCGCAACATCTCTAGCCCCTGATTGACGAACTGTTCCCACCGTTTTTGCTGCATCTCCAAAATTTCGGTACTCATTCCTAGCCCTACGTAGTATTCTGGACTCGACAGAAAAGAAATATCTGGGCTTCCCTCTTCTTCTGGCGATAGTACGTGCAACAACGTCAGGTTAGCTTGTAAAGCCTTCGCCAAGGCAAGTGCTTCATCAAAGACACTTTTACTGCTAGTAGATGTGTCTAATGCAACCAGTATTTTGTGAAACATATTAGTTTGCCTCCAAACTGTTTTGCTCAAGCTTTTAGCTACTCATGACGGGAGCTGTTGCTAATTGCTGATCGCTTTCACTTATGTTTATAAGAAAACAATTTGAGGAAGTTGTGAAGGCATAGTAGGGAGTTGAGAAAATTATAAATTGCACTGCCCAAAAAAGTGATTCATACTATTTCACAAAAAATCTGATACGAACACAAACCGTGTCCAGATGCGATATGTCGCGTCTGGACAAAAGTCATGTGTATCGTAATTAACGTGAAATGGTATTAGTGGCAGCATCTACATAAAAATAGAGCACGGCGGCAGCTTTCTATATATTTATGACTATTAAGCAATTATACGGTATTTATTTGTATATTTTTATAATTTAAATTGATGCCGTATATTATGAATCATGAGTTTTATTTGTACCAACCTACTTAGGGGTTTGATTGGATGGAACTTGTTCAAATATTAGGGGTTTTCCTTGCGAGTGCATTGGGTACAGGTGCTTTTCTCAATTTTTCTGCTCAAAAGGTAATCGAAACAGGACTTCAAAAAGTTCTGCATAAAGAAAAGCTTCTAACTGAGGCAGATCTTGAGTTCAGAAAACGCCAAATAGAGGAGTTTTATGGGCCAATTTATGCATCTTTAAAGTTATGTTCTGAGATTTATCCACTCTGGATTCAGGGAGCACTTAAGGAAGTCAATCCAGATATCATTGCTTTATTCAAAAGTCACAATGATGAAATCACCACAATTCTAAAAACCAAGGCACATTTAATGGATGGAGGAGAATTTCCACCAGAGTTTATAAAATTTATGACATCGGCTACCATATGGGGAATGTATTGTACGCGACCAGATCAACCTTACATTCCTGAACATATTGCAGATATTGAACAAGTAAAATGGCCGAAAGAATTTGAAAGCCATATTTTTACAAAAACAGAAGAATTAAAGAAAACATTAGATATTTTATTAGTGAAATATAGAGCTAAATAATGCAGCCTCACAAATCGCTGAATGGTTTTATGAATAGCCTTCTTCAACTCACCTGTCCAACCGCTAATACTTGGGCTGCGGTTAAATCCAAGATTGGAAAAGTCGCTGACTTAATAATTTCATTTCCCTGAAACACAGATTCTTCATACAGTCCATCTACCAGAGTCATAAACTCCTGACTACAGGATCACTCTAAATAGAGATTTTATCAAATCTACCAGGCAGTCCCCACCTATACAAATTGTTGAGTGGGGTCTTCCCAGCAAAATGATAAAATTAGAGATAGAGCTAAAAGTATTAAATATGTTATTCCCTACTGCTGCCTGTTGTGCCGTAATTCTCAACCAACGACAGGAGCAAAATTTTCACCATCAACAGCAGTATGCTAATACAGCAGTCAACCACGAGCGATGCCCGTCTTCTCAAAACTGTACTGTTGTTGAAAATGGCCGAGTTGTTGTTAAACCAGCACAGAAGAAGAGGACAGGGGGACACGGAGACACGGAGAATTTTGATTCACCATAATTGTGTGGGAGATTGGAAGCCCCCGTTTTTTAAAGGCAGGAGTGGCTCAGGTTCTTACCTCTGTGCTACCTATTTGTATCAACCTTAAAATCAAAACGATATTACTGACGGTGAATCACATCAATAGCTGTCTTTAACCAATCAATATAAGTTTGTTCTCTTCGTAGCACCAATTCTAGTACGAGCCGCTGCATAATCTGCTCGCGAGTAGCAGACTCGTCATCGAGTGTTGGTAACTCAATCTTTTCACACTCAGTCAGCTTTTCGATACGTGCAACTAACTGCTGTTCTAACAGGTGAATAATGGCTTCATTGGGTAATTGTGCTGCAAAAAATAACTGAATCAGTAACGGTTCTCGTAGCGTCGGCAACGGCTGAGGAGATTGAAGCCACCGGATTAATTCGGCTTTGCCTGCTTCAGTTAGACTATAAACTTTGCGGTTGGGGCGATCGTGCTGAATCTCTATGGTGCAAGTAATCCAACCCTGCTCAACCAGTTTATCAAGTGTTCTGTAAATCTGTGCTTGATCCGCAGACCACAAGTGAGCAATGCATCGATCAAAACAATTTGTTTTTAAATCATAGCCCGTCCTCTCTTCTTGTTGAAGGAGACCAAGAATAGTATGTGCTAACGACATAGACGGTTATCCGAAACTAAAGTAGTGGAAGCTCCATAATTGCTTATATATTACTATGCTAATATATGAATAATCATATATAAAAAGAATTTATTAAAGTAATATAGATGACAGTGTGCTGCAACAAAAAACGTCAAGGCTTAGTTTTGAGTTAAATAAACTACCAGTTACTTGCCACTCGGATTTGATAACTTGAACTATAAATACTTCCATCTCCTGCGAGTACTGGTTAAGACTATCCGTTGTTTTTTGCTTGGTGAAGATCAAGCTGAAAACTAGGGCACTAAGGAGGAAAATCATGAAGACTCACACACGAATGATTCGGACTGTTGCAGGAATTATTAGCAGTGTTGAAACGCTGGAAGGAGAGGGCATGGTTGTTCGTCGTCCATTCCCGAAAAGCAGTTTTTCAGAGTTTGACCCGTTTCTCCTCCTTGATGAATTAGGCCCTGTTGATATTGAACCAGGTCAAGCCAAGGGAGCACCAGATCATCCGCACAGGGGCTTTGAAACAGTATCTTATATCCTTGAAGGATGGATTGAGCACAAAGATTCACAAGGACATACAGGAAAACTTGGCCCTGGTGACGTGCAGTGGATGACGGCGGGAGCAGGTGTGATTCACTCGGAAATGCCAGAGCAGGAATTTGCTCGCAGCGGCGGGCGGCTTCATGCACTTCAACTCTGGGTAAATTTGCCTAGTCGTGACAAGATGATGAAGCCTCGTTATCAGGAGGTTCCAGCCCAACGCATACCAACCGCTCAAACAAATGATGGTTCGGTAAGGGTGAAAGCGATCGCAGGAGAAGCGCTGGGAGCTAAAGCTGTGATTGAAACGCAAACTCCAATTATCTATTTGCATTTCACGCTCCAACCGGGTGCGACTGTATCTCAACCTGTGCCAAAAGAATACAACGCCTTTGCATACGTGCTTGATGGAGAAGGCTTGTTTGGTGCAGACAAAGAGCGTGCAACTCAAGGGCAAATGGTGCTGTTTACCCAAGATGGTGAGGAAGTAGCGATCGCCAATCCATTGGATGCAAAATCACCACTGGATGTGTTGCTGATTGCTGGCATACCACTTAACGAACCAGTTGTTCGCTATGGGCCGTTTGTGATGAATACCGAAGCAGAAATTATTCAAGCTATTGAAGACTATCGTAATGGGAGGATGGGTTCCATTGACTTCTAATATACTTCTACAAAGAATCCGTCAACATCAATATTTGCGTGATTTGAGAAACAAATTGCTGTACCTTCACAAGATGTTGCTGGATGCAGAACGTATTACCTATGAAAAGGTACGTGGACGAGTATCGAGTGAAGAACTCCTTCAACTTGTCATCGATCACGAACAATTTGCTTGGCTGCATCGCATTTCTCAGTTGATTGTACATATCGATGAAATGCTTGAAGCCGATACACCTGTATCGCAGCAAGATGTCCAAAATTTGATTGCCAATACCCGCACCCTGCTCACACCATCTGAGTTAGGCAATGGGTTTGCAAGAAAATACTACGCTGCTCTTCAGCGCGATCCTGGCGTTGTATTAGCCCATGCAGAAGTAACAGAGGTTCTTGCATCTAAATAAAAGGCAGATGGCAGATGGCAGAAGTAAAAGGCTTCTTCCATCTGCTTTCTAGAAGTTGCCATTATGTCCACCTACTTAAATCAGTTGAACTGAAGTAAATATATGCACCGCCAAGCACCTAGCGGTGCATTTTTTATAAGTAACTCTTATTAATACTATCCACTATTATTTGTCAATACTAGTTGACGTTTTGTAACAATATTGTTAAATTTATTTACATAAGTTAACAAGGCAAAGAAAAAAGCTATGTATACAACTACAGATGAAAGAGGCATTTTAAATAACTACGCTAACGAACCCAAGATGTACTATGCTGCTTACCCCTCAGTTGAACAGCAGCGTCGTTATGCTTTTCAGGCTGGGGTTGCAATTTTATTTGTCACCACTATAGTTTTGGTTGCCCTTGGAGTGAGCTAAAGATTTTTAGACAGTTCTATCACTTGTATCAAAATCGTCATTCGTATTCTCCCATCAGCCTCAGCCATCAAGCTGGGGTTTTTTGTTGCTGATAGGTATTGAGTTTTGTCCGCGATGGTGCAGTAATTGTGTAATTAACTTCGTCTACCAGCGCCGCTTAGGATACCAGCACCAATTGAAAACAAAATGATTGCCCAAACTATATAAGTAGGAATTGATTTAATTACACCAATTCCTAGCAAGAAATACACTATGGCAGTTAGCAATAAAGCAAGACCGACAGAAACACCTATAATATACAAAAATTTTCTGGTTTCTGGGTTAGGGGACTGGCTCACAAATATCACTCCTCTAGAATCGTGCTATACATCAATCACTTCCCCACTTTTCCACAGCGCGACGCAGCGGCCCTAGTGGTAAAATATCCAGTGCAAAAGATTCACCCCCACCAACACGCTCTAGAGCTTCAAAAAAAGCCTGCACACCTGCTGCCGCACCATCGGGATGATCCATGATGCCAGTACCAGCGTTAAGGATGACATCTTGTCCGTAATCTGCTAAAGCCTTGGGGACAATACCAGGATGAATACCTGCTGAAGGAACGGGAAAAACACTGCGACTACGCAAAATATCCCGGATCTTGCCTTCTTCAACAGAGTCAAAGGGTAAACTGCCATAGTGAGCGGGATACAACACAGCATCAGCACCAGCATGAGCCATTAGAGTTCCCAGTACCACTGAGTATGCCATACCATAATCAGGAGCAGCACACAGTGCTCCGGCAAGGGCTGGATGAGCGAAAATAGGAACGTTAATTTCTGGATCGGCTGCTAAAGCTTCCAGTACTGAAAATCCATAGGAAAGAACGTTTACCAAAAGCGCATTTGCACCTTGACGCACCAAAAGACGCGCTTTCTCTAACAACTTGTCTGCCCTACCTGTGACGTTGACAGCATATAATATTGTGCGTCCAGTTTTTTGCTTGACCTCTTCAATTACTTTGCGACATTCTTGGAGGCGTTCCAAAGTTGGGGCAATATCGAGATCTCCTAAAATTTCATCATCTTTAATAATATCCAGCCCTGCATAAGCAACTTCTGCTAGAATCGCGGCATGATCGCCTGCTGATAATCCTAGTGCTGGTTTAAAAATAGCCATAACCAAGGGACGCTCAAATACCCCAAGGCGCTCTCGAATCCCAGTAATGCCCAGTTTGGGAAGTCGCCCATAACTTTGTGGCAGGCGTACCTCCACTATCTTTGCCGCACCTGCCATTGAGTATTTGCCAAATATCATAGTTAACAGGCTAGCAATATCATTTTCTACATTAGTTTTAGGAAAGCGAATAGTCGCGATACTGTAATCTGTTTGGGCTTCCGTTTGTACTGATATGACTTCTCCTAGATGAGATTGCAAAGCGGCTTCTCGGTGAGCAAAGCGCGCATCCCAAGTTCCTACAGTTTGCCCAATAGCAATGATTTTGGCTTGTTTATGAGGATCTACACCCGCAGGAAAACGATAATCTACTTCAATAGTCATTGGTTATTGGTCATTGGTCATTTGTTAATGGTTAGTAGTTAGTAGGGGAGCCAGTGCGCCCTTGCGGGTTAAGCGCGTTGTTGTTCCCCGTTCCCTGTCCCCTGTCACCTGTCCCCTGTACCCACCTCTCCCACTCCTTCACCTAGAGCGTCTCCAAGTAGCTGAGAAGATCTGCCATTTCTTGGGGATTGGGCTGGAATTTTGGCATGGGAGGGGTATCACCACTAATCACCTGATGAATCAGCCTATAGGAGGATTTACGTTTAGAAACTCCTTGTAGACTAGGGCCAACACGTCCATCTGCTTGCCATCCATGACAACCAGCACAGTTGATTTGAAAGATGGCGTTTCCTTGCACGGGATTGCCTGTTAGGGATAGAACAGACTTGACGTAAGGGTCTGAAGTTCTAATCGCACGAACAGCAAAAATCCCCAAAATGGATGCTAGCAAAATCGCCAGAGCCACTACGACGATTCGCTGAATCAGAATTTTAGGTTGGGTAATTTGGTTATCCAAACGTTTTTGCTGTTAAATCTGGGTGTACAAAAATTTTTCATTTCATACACATAGCTTAAAATTTCTTTGATGTGTCTGCAAGCACAAATAGTATTTTTCTTTTGTCTAATTATTGCTCAAAACCATTTCTAGGCGCGGGATTGATGCTAAATTTGGTAAGATTGGGAACAGGAAACAAATCTTTAAATAATTGCAAAAAGGAGATTTCAAGTGGTTGAGCCTCTACTAGACGGTATTGTGTTAGGTCTAATCTTCGTGACTCTAGGTGGACTGTTCTATGCTGCTTACAAGCAATATAAGCGCGGAAACCAGTTAGGTATTTAAACTAATGAGGAGGGATGGGAGAAAAGTTAAAAATTATTAATTTTTAATTAATAAATTCTCCTACCTCACTCCTTAATTCTGTAAAATGTGACAGATGTATTGCCGTAAGCTTTTTGTCGGCAAATCTCTAAACTCAGAAATTGTGGTGGTGTCGAACTTTGGGAATTGTGTTCCACTGCTAGCTCGCCGTTAGGATCTAAAATCTGATGGTGAGCGATCGCTTCTAATACTGGCTGGTATAAACCACTGGCATAAGGTGGATCGAAGTAAATTTTGTCAAATTGCTGCCCGGAAAGCTTTGGCAGCCATTGCACTACATCTCCTCGCAGTACTTTCCATTCTTGTTCATCCGCAGCTAGCCGCTGCCAGTTTTGTTCAATAATCCTACAAACACGGCTGGATTTTTCTATTCCTACTACAAGACTGGCTCCCCGACACAAAGCCTCTGCACCCATTGAACCTGTACCAGCACACAAATCTAGCCAACGACAACCCTCCACACTTCCCTGCCAAATATTAAAAATTGCTTCCCTCACCCGCGCACTTGTCGGTCTGGTTTCCTTTCCTGGTAAAGTTTTTAACTGTCGATTGCCAGAAATTCTAAGAGCCATGATTCTAGAACAAAACTAGTGAAGGAACTGTTGGCGAATTTGTGAGACATCTATGCAAAGCTAAAGTTTGCGCTCTTAGTACATGGTAGCTGGATTGGATGTAGTCTCAAAAGGTTGGGATTCATGAAATTATCAATTCAACTGAATAAATCAAGTTTTTTATCATTCAAGCCTGCGCAGGCAGGCTTTGTCTGTGTAACCCCAGACTTTAGTCTGCAGGCACGAGCGCAGTTCAAATCGCCCGTGAAAATTGTTGCTCTCGCGTTTTGAGACGAGCATCAAAGAGAATGGCAATATTTCTAACTAATAATCTACCAATATCTGTAATCGCAATTTCGTCTTTTGATAAGCTAACTAATCCGTCTGCTTCAAGGCGCTTTAACCCTTCTAATTCTTTAGAAAAATATTCATCAAAACAGATGTGATATTTTTTTTCTATCTCTTGTTTATGTAATTTTGCGTGTGACATAATTCGCATGATTGCATCCCGTCTGAGAATATCATCCCAAGTTAAATTGATGCCTTTACCGATAGGTAAACTACCTGCATCAATTGCCTCATAATAATCATTTAATCGCTTGTGGTTTTGGGCATATGCTTCTTCCAACATACTGACGGATGTGGCACCAAAACCAAATAGTTCTGCTTGCGCCCAAGTAGTATAGCCTTGAAAGTTGCGCTTCAGGGTGTAATCCCGTTGAGCGATCGCCAGTTCATCATGAAGTTTGGCAAAGTGATCCATACCAATGAATAGATACTTGCTGTTCGTTAACTCCTCAATAGTCATTTTCAAAATCTCTAACTTTTCCTGTGCTGGCGGCAAGGTATCTTTGGAAATATTTTTCTGCACTGGCTTTAACCACGGTACATAGGCAAAGTTAAAGACGGCGATGCGATCGGGATCTAATTCAATAGTTTTTTTGATTGTCTGTTGAAAAGTCTGGCGAGTTTGATACGGTAAACCATAAATCAAGTCTACATTCACACTTTGAAATCCAACTTCCCTAATCCAGCCCATCACCTCAAACAGCATTTCTTCTGGCTGGATGCGATTTACAGCCGCTTGCACTTGAGGATTAAAATCCTGAATGCCAAAACTAATGCGGTTAAAGCCAATCTCTTTGAGAAAGAAAATGTAGTTTTTATCCACGTAGCGAGGGTTAATCTCAAGTGAGACTTCTGCTACTGAATCAAAACTGAAATGACGAGTGATATTGTTCCATAATTGTTCTATCTGTTGCTGACTCAAGTAGTTTGGGGTTCCGCCACCCCAATGCATCTGCACTACTTTGCGATCGCAGTCTATCAAAGCAGCTGTATTCTGAATTTCTTTACCCAAATACTCTAAGTATAATTTGGCAATATTCTTGTTGTTGGAAATGACTACATTACAGCCACAAAAGTAGCAAGCGCTCTGACAAAAAGGAATATGAAAATACAAAGAAAGAGGGGTTTTTCTTTGATTTGAAGCAGCGATCGCACTTTGAAAATCAGCTTCGGTAAATGCTTCGTTTAGCTCCGTTGCTGGTGGATAGCTGGTGTACCTTGGTGTAGGAATATCGTACTTTTTGATGATATCTAAGTCGAATTTGACTCCGGGAATTTGAAACATAATTGAGTTGCTTTCAATTATTAGAGGTAAGAGTAGGGGTGTGTGGTGTTCAGATCCCCGACTTCTTCGAGAAGTCGGGGATCTTGCAATTGCATTTAGTTTGCTGTAGCGATTTCGGTGCTGCCTGGGTTATGGGAGCGAGTCAGGCTATTAAACAAAACCTTACCGATCGCCTTAATTAAATTTCCTTCTAGCTCTTGCGCCATCTGCATATTAAATCTAAAGGCATTGTTAGCTTCTGCAACAATAGATTCTGTTGTGGCATCATCGATGGCGATTGTATCTAATGCTTGACGATACTTTTCTTTAAAAGCCTTCTTATCGGGAATTTGCTCAAAATTATAAAAAGCTGTGCCTTGATAACCTTCTAACTTCAGGGCTGGTTGAGCAATTTTTTGTAACATCTGTCCACCAGAAAGATCACCCATGTAGCGAGTGTAAGCGTGCCCTATCAGTAATTCTGGTGCTGTAGCAGATACTTCCCGAATACGAGCGATATAACTCTGAGCAGCAGGAGAGGGTTTAACTTGCGATCGCCAGTCTTTCCCGTAATAAAACTCCATGTCTTTTTCTAAGGCAGCTTGGCGATTTAGTTCGGGAAAGTAAATCGCGCTGACTGCGGTATGCTCTCGATGGCGCTCTATTTCTGTTTCTAGTTCGCTGTAGACATAGTACAAGTTACCTAAAAACTTGGCAAAACAGCCTCTGTCTACAACCCCTTTGAGAAAGCATTTCATAAATCCCACATTTTCTGCTGCTGTATGAGATTTTTGAGTTCCTGTACGAAGCTTGATGGCTAAATTGCTACTCATGGTTAGTTCCTTCTTGAAACACAAGCACACAACAAGGGAATGAAAAGTGTCTTCCTACTGCCTACTGCCCTCTGCCTTCTTTCCAAGCTAGAGAAAGCCAAACTCTACAACCTGGCTATTCTCTGTTAATGCCAGTTCTAAAGAATCACAATTGAAGCTTAGGAAAGGATCTGCATCACTACCGTTAGCAATACCACCACCGATGCAGATCCAAGCCATGTTGATTTCTACCATCATCATTTAACTATTAATAACTAAATAACCATAGAGTTATTAATATATTTTCATGTTTCTCGATCAAGATAGGCATTTCTGCTTTTTATGAAAATCATTTTTTAAAATCACTTTAAATAATTTAACAGATTATAGCCTTGGATAACAGATTCATGCTTATATAGCTGTAAAACGATTAAATTAGGTTACCCATGATTAAATCCCTCCCCAATTCAGAGCCAGAGTTGCTCAAGCCAGGTGTGAAAGCGCCAGTCAAGGAAACATTGTTAACACCACGGTTCTACATTACTGACTTTGACGCAGTGGCACAGATGGATATTTCGGCGCATAACACTGAGCTGCAAGCAGTTGTAGAGGAGTTGCGGGCAGACTATAACCGCCATCACTTTGTTCGCGATGAAGAGTTTAAGCAGAGTTGGGATTGCATTGACGGGGAGAAGCGTCTGGCTTTTATCGACTTTTTAGAACGTTCTTGCACTTCAGAATTTTCTGGATTTTTGTTGTTCAAAGAGTTATCGCGTCGCATCAAAGACAGAAATCCGCTCTTAGCAGAAGCCTTTAGTTGTATGGCACGGGATGAGGCACGCCATGCTGGATTTTTGAATAAAGCAATGGCAGATTTTAATCTTTCTCTAGATTTGGGCTATTTGACTAAAAGCCGTACTTACACTTTCTTTCCTCCTGAGTGGATTATTTACACTGTTTATCTCTCAGAGAAAATTGGATATTGGCGCTACATTATTATGTATCGTCACTTAGAGAAACATCCAGAAAACCTGTTTTATCCATTGTTCCGCTACTTCGAGAGTTGGTGTCAGGATGAAAACCGACATGGCGACTTCTTTAAAGCCTTGTTGCGATCGCAACCTCAACTATGGAACGATTGGAAAGCGCGGTTGTGGGCACGTTTCTTTTTGTTATCGGTGTTTGCCACTCACACCTTGACAGTATTTGAGCGGGCAAACTTCTATCAATCCATAGGCATAGATCCGCGAGATTACAATATTCAAGTTATCGATAAGACTAACGAAACTTCTGCACGGGCATTTCCAGTAATTTTGAATGTCAATCACCCAGAATTTTTTGAGAGATTGGAGAAGTGTTCGGAAAATAATCTCAAGCTGAGTGAGATTGCAAATAGCGATCGCCCGCAGGTTGTAAAATTTTTCCAAAAATTACCCCTCATACTTTCCACAGTCGGGCATTTACTGAAGCTTTATATGCTTAAACCCATTGATGCGGAATCAGTGCGAGAAACTGTGAGTTAAGCGGCGATCGTTCTCCAGATACATCAGGTTGTTTCTGTCAAAAGCTATGAGTGTAACTCAGACAATAGTTGCACTTATAGCGCTAACGTTAATTATAAAGATCATCTGGAGAGCAACCTTGCCTAATTTGATTCAAAAAGCACAGCCAGGACTGGAGTTTATTCCCCAACACTTTAACCCAGTTGTACAACAGTTTACCAAGTGGTTGCTGCCGTTTTTGCTACGGTTTCGAGTTCGCCCGTGGTTACCCAGCGGAATTTCACGTATTGAAGTTAAGAATGCAGAAGTATTAGCAGAGCTTTATCAGCAATTCCAAGCCGGAAAAATTCGCTTTTTGATGGCATTTCGCCATCCAGAGGTAGACGATCCTCTATGTATGTTCTACCTGCTTTCTCGCGTAATGCCGAAGGTGGCTCGTCAAAAAGGAATTCGGCTGCAATACCCAATTCACAGCCACTTTATCTACGATCGGGGCATGACACTATGGGTTGGAGACTGGCTTGGTTGGTTTTTCTCCCGATTAGGAGGAATTCCAGTTCGTCGAGGGAAACGATTGGATCTGCATGGTGTACACAATGCACGAGATTTGTTTGCGAATGGAAAAATGCCGATCGCTGTTGCTCCAGAAGGTGCAACTAATGGACACAGTGGTATTGTTAGTCCGTTAGAGCCGGGTGTTGCGCAGTTAGGATTTTGGTGTGTAGAAGATCTAGTCAAAGCTAACCGAAGGGAAGAGGTTTTCATTGTGCCCATTGGTATCCAGTATCGCTATGTTGAGCCACCTTGGTTAAAACTGGATTGGTTGTTAAGTAAATTAGAAGCTGATTGTGGCTTGAGTGTGCAGCCCATTGCTGAATCTGAGATGTCTCAAAAAGAAGAGATTTACTATCAACGCCTCTTGTGTATAGCTGATGCTCTTTTAACAGAAATGGAAGATTTTTATCGACGCTTCTATCATCAAGATTTACCCAAACATATTGTTACTGATGAATCTGTTAGTATAAATCAGGCATTGATAACTAGGTTGCAACGCTTACTTAATACAGCTTTAAAAGTTGCCGAGCAGTATTTTGGACTACAGTCACAGGGTAATTTTATTGATCGCTGTCGTCGTTTAGAAGAAGCTGGCTGGAGTTATATTTACCGAGAAGATTTACGAGACTTAAATGCCTTACCACCCTTGCAACGGGGATTAGCAGACTGGGTTGCCGCGGAAGCAGATATGCGAATGCGTCATATGCGTTTAGTAGAAAGTTTTGTAGCTGTAACAGAAAATTACATTCAAGAAAAACCGACTGCTGAAAGGTTCGCAGAAACAGCTCTACTCATATTTGATGTGGTTGCTCGGATTAAAAGTAACACAAAAATACCTGGGCGTCCTCGATTAGGTTGGCGACTGGCACAGATAACAGTTGGTGAACCTATTTCAGTTACAGAACGTTGGTCAAATTATCAAACTAATCGTAACTCCGCAAGACTTGCAGTAACTCAGCTGACACAAGATTTACATGATGCCCTGGAAAAGTTAATCACTTAACGCTCTTTGACTAGCCTGCCACTCTCCAACCCATATACATCTTTTAGATCTACTTTATAAGTCAGTTCTAATATGCTCGGATAACCAATAAAAACTAAGTATACCCACTATAAGCTAGATGGGGCCTAGCTTACAGTGGGATCTCCCCTAATTGTGTGCGCAAATAGGAGATACTAAATGATTTTGTCGAGCAATTCCGATTATCTTCATCTAAAAAATGATAGAAATATTTTTCAGTCTCTGGATGGTTTACGGATACTTGTAGTTGATGATAGTGCCGATAGCTGCTCATTAGTTAGTTTTATTCTTGAAGGCTACGGTGTGAAAGTAATGACAGCAGCAACCGCCCTAGAAGGGCTAGAGGTGATAGAAAAATTTCAACCAAATCTTCTGATCAGTGATATTGTTATGCCAGAAATTGACGGATATTCATTCATTCGTCAAGTCAGAAGTCTTGGCTCTACTTTGGGAAAAATTCCGGCTATTGCTGTAACAGCCATGTGTAGAGAGGAAGATTTTAATCTTGCTATTGAATGCGGGTTTCAGTCATGTCTGAGTAAGCCCATAGACCCTACAAATTTAGCATTAGAAATTGCAAAACTAAGTCAACTACTCCGACCAGCTTACACTGAGATCGGAGCTTGCATCTGGACTTCACCGCAACTCTAAGAATCTTTGCAGATACTTAGCTTTGGTTTCATCATCCGATACATTAGGGGGATGCTGACAAAATCCCCGTACTCATCCAGTCTTGCCGGATGAGCAACGTTCTAAGTGCAATATTTCTACTTCCCAACAAATCAGCGTGCAACTCATAGCCACAACATTCGCATCGGAGTTTCAATTGAATATAATTATCATTACTTCGCGATATAACTTCTTGAATAATCTCTCCTAATTCTGATAGTAATTTCAGTCTGTGGTTAGATGGCAGATAAGCTTTTTCACCCACTGGATGCAGTTGTACTAGTATTTCTACTTTTTGTTCAGGCAATGGTGCGATCGCTATTGTTTGGTTGTCAATCAAATATCTCGCTAGGGCAGTTGGCTTTGTGGTAGGTATAATGCTTTCGTGTGATCGCTTAACTAAAAAGTGGAAGAACAAGACAAAAGAGGCTCATAAGCGCCTGTGTGAGAATCGCCTTAATCGTAGAAAATGCTGTAGTCCAAGGTTTGCATAGAGTCCCTTGGTAAAATACTTCGACTCATTTGTTAGGAGCCAGCAGGATTGTTAGACCTGCTGGCTTTGTATTCAGGGAAAATACGGTATGATTCGTTATTCCTCCTGTGTACAATTTCCTAACTTGGTACCGCCAGAGCAACCGAGAATCGGTCTATCTCTGTGTGTTACCTAAGACAATACGACTTAATGTCGTATCTCCTGGTACATTTTCAAAAGCATGCAACAATTAATACAGTGCCAGAGAGGTTGAGAAACCACTCTGGTTTTTTCATTTGTGTCGCGATCGCGATCAGATGATCAACAATACTCTCTACTGGCTCTTTTGTCCAGATCGTAGAGTTACCGCGCGATCGCTTCCACTCATAACGTATAGAAAGCTTGCACTATGCCACTGATTAGCTTCATTGGTTAGAGTTGGGTGATATGTTCGGTGCAATCTGCTAGAAATTGGCGGATGTGATTGGTGACGTCTAAAGAAAGACAGAACTTGATTCGCCTTTTGCAACTTATAATCTACTAAATGTTGAAAAACCGAGAGATGAAACTGTGGATGCAGTATTAGAGCGATCGCACGCACTCAAACAAGCCTTAATTGATTTTGTCTTGGATGCAGATGGCGAACTAGCAGAAGCGTTGGAAACCTATGCAGCAGCACAGTTGCGTAACGGTTCAGGAGATGCTATCCGGCAGGAACTGATCGTTGACTCTTTTGTCACAGAGGGCAGAGTCGGGGATCAATCACCGTTGGAATTGTTTATCCAAAGTCATCCTGATTTGTCACAGAGCGATCGCAGCTTACTTAACAGTTGGCATGATAGTTTTACTGGTTTATTTGCGATCGTCAAAATTCTACCTGATGGTTTTGAATTGATGAACTGGCTCACAGCCAAAAATTACATCGTCAAACCCAACAATGCCAAAACTCTACAGGAAATGTCTCGCTTCAAAGAAGGAGAAATTTTACTAACTCGTATTTCTCCCGTTACCGAATCCTACTGGACATTTTCTAGTTCCTACACGCAAATGGGAAAATTGGGCAAACCGAAACTTGCAGTTGCGATTGGTAACTTCAAAGAAAACTACAAAAATCAGCTTTACAGTGATGCTCCCGATTTGCTAGAAGAAGCTTGGCAGTCGGTAGCAAAATATCATCAACAATTTGTAGAGTTTTTTGGTAGCGATGAAGTGACAATGCCCGGTTACCAACTCAACAAAAAAATAGCTGAACTTCAAGAAATAATCACAAAAGAAAGCTTAGAAGCCGCGGGCATTGATTCCTCTAAATCACTAGTAGAAATAGCACAAGAAGCAGGAGTTGACGAAGAAGAAATTCAAGCAGCAGCCGAGGAATTTGGTGCTGACTCAAAAGTAGTGTCTCAAATATTTAAAAATAAAAGTGCCACTGCCAAGATGGTAGCGCCAAAAGTTGATTTGCCTGGCGACTTAAAAAAGGCAGAACAAGTTACAGCACTTTCTCATCCCCGTTGGGGACAGATGTTTTTACCAACTTACAGTAAGGCAAAGGCAATTTTAACAGCAGAAGATTGGCAAAGCATTGAAGGTGCCGAAAAATTAATTCGCCACTATCTAGAAGATAGAAAAATAAATGCCTTCATTTGGCATCGTTTAGCTGCAGAGCATCCAAATCAATTAGAAAAAATCTTGCAAACAGTCTTACAACGCCCGCAATTTAATCTTGAAAGTGACTTGGATGTAATTTTACAAGAATTCAATAAGCCCCTAGAACCAGAATTACCAGAAACTGCAAGCGTACCCTTACATCTACATAACTTATTTCAAGACGCTGTTGCAGAAGTCCACAAATCTAAATCTAAGGATAAAGGGCAAAAGAAAACAGCAAAAGGCTTTCAAAAACTGTGAGAAAATATCCGGTGCTGTAGGCTAAAACCTCAGTCCGGATTTACATTATTGTCCTTTAAGTTCTACTTAAAACATCTGCAATAGTGTTCAATAATTTCTTAATCGTGTAGGGCTTCGATAAAAATGCTTGTACGCAAATATCATTAGTTTCTAAAAGTTTTTGGTTAGATGCAATTCCACTAATGGCAATAATTTTGACAGAAGGATTACTTTTTTGCAGAATGCGAATGGTAGTTAACCCATTCATTGCTGGCATTTGTATATCCATTAATACTATACTAATTTCGTTTTTATACTGGATATAGAGTGCTAATCCATCAATACCATCGTTGGCTGTGAGAACTTTGTAATTGTGATTTTCGAGTGAGGTTTTAGTAGCCTCTCGAATGGATGCTTCGTCATCTACAATTAGAATTAATTCGCCGTTTCCTTCTGAAATCTCAAAGTCATTATTTTCCTCTGTTACTGCTGTTTCGCAAGCTGGCAAATACACCTTAAATTGACTGCCCTTGCCTACTTCACTATACACTTCTACAAAACCACCGAGATTTTTGATAATACCAATAACTGTGGAAAGGCCTAATCCTGTACCTTTTCCTGGTTCTTTAGTTGTGAAAAATGGTTCAAAAATTCGCTCTAATAGCTCTGGTGGAATGCCGCATCCTGTATCCGATACAGTTATAAGAACGTAGTAGCCTTGCTTTGCTTCCAGATTCATCCTGGCATAATTTTCATCAACGCAGAAATTTTCGACAATCATACTTAGAGTGCCACCGTTGGGCATGGCATCACGAGCATTTACGCACAGGTTCATCAACACCTGATGTATTTGGGTAGGTTCTGCGGAGACTACCCAGAGATTTTGCGTTGGTATATGGGTGCGGATTTCGATTGATTTTGGAAAAGTACTTGTGACAATCTGTCTAATTTCCTTGAGCAGGTGTTTGAGTTGTAGAGGAAATTTCTTTACTTCTGCTCCACCAGCAAACGATAAAATTTGCTTGACGAGTTCAGCACCACGTTTAGAGTTGTTTTCTAGTATTGTCAGTAGTTCCCGATTTTGCTCATTCAAATTGGGAAGTTTAAATGGCAGCAGTTGAGCAACTACTAGAATCGGTGAGAGTATGTTATTTAAGTCATGGGCAATACCACTTGCTAGGGTGCCAAGGCTCTCTAGGCGTTGGGCGCGGAGAAACTGGGCTTCGAGTTGTTTCTTCTCGGTGATGTCGGTTGAAATACCACAGACAGCATAAACTTCACCTGCTGTGTTAAAAAGGGGAAACTTAACAGCAATGTAAGTGTGCGTACCGTCGTCTAGTGGAACCATTTCCTCGAAGGTTATGGAAGACTTGGCTGCAATTACTTTTTGATCGTTCGCCCAAAATGCTTCTGCTGCTTTTTGGTTAAAAATTTCGTAATCAGTTTTTCCTTGAATCTGTTCGTTAGTCAGATGGCACAGACTTTCGTACTGGTGATTGACTAACAAATATCGCCCTTGGATATCTTTAAGGTAAATGACGGCTGTAGAGTTATTGATAATTGCCTCAAGCTGCTGTTGATTCTGCCGCAGGGCAGCTTCTGCTTTCTTGAGATCGCTAATTTCCTGCACCATCACGTTCACACCCAGCACTTGCTCGTCAGTCTCTTTAAGTGGGTACAGACTAATCAGCCAGTCACGTTCAATACCTGGTTGGGCGAAAGTTGTACATTGGATTTCATAGTTCAAGATCGGTAATCTTGACTGGATAACTTGATGATAGAGTGGCTCTAATTCTTCGCTACAATCTGGCAACACCTCTCGTAGAGTCCGCCCGATATGCTGCGACACTGACAAACCATTAATCTCGGCTAATTGTTCGTTGATGCGGACAAATCTTAACTCTGTGTCAATAAAACACAATCCAATCGGGGCTGTAGCGTAAATTGCTTCAATTTCTGCAAGTTGCCGTCGTGCCGTTTCCTCACTTTGGCGCAGTGCTGCTTCTGCCTGTTTGCGCTCAGTAATGTCTTGAAAATAAACTGACAACCCATCTACTGTAGGATAAGCGTGTACCTCAACCCAAATATTCAGGGGTGGATAAAATTCCTCAAATTCAACATTTAGCTGTTGTGCTACTGCTCGATGATACTCCCGATAAAATGTCAAAGGGATAGCCTCTGGAAATTCTTCCCAAACGTTTCTACCGATGAGTTGATCTGGCGTTCTTTGTAAGATTCGGGTTGCTTGCTGATTTACATAGGTGAATCGCCACTCGCTATCCAAAGCAAAGAAACAATTGGTGATACTTTCCAAAATATTGAAAATCCGATTTTTTGCTGCCTCTGCCTCCGCACGCGCTACCTGCTCTTGAATGAGGAGTTGTTGGCGCTCTTGTTCTGCTTGCTTGCGATGCTCAATTTCTTGCTGTAACTGGGCGTTGACTTGGCAAAGTTCCGTCGTGCGTTCCTGCACCCGTCTTTCTATATCTTCAGTAGCTTGCCTTAATTCGGCTGTTTGCTGTTCCAACTGTTGCTGCAATGCTGCGATCGCATGATCGGAACTGACGAGTCCTAATAATTTACCTTGATCATCCACAATTGGTAAATGGCGAATCTGCTGCTGACGCATCAGTGATAAAACTGTAAAGACATCTTCAGCTTGGGATTGCTTTAGGATGATGATTTTTTGCGTCATTACCTCAGCAACAGTCGCCCTGCCTAAGTCAACTCCTCTAGCAGTAAGCTTTACTACATCATGTTCTGTGACAATTCCCACTAACTGCGATTCATCCACTACTAAGACACAGCTAGATCGCTCTAAATTCGAGTTGGGGAATAGCTCACTGTTGCCTCCTATTTGACTCATTAAAGCAATGGCATCAACGAGGGGGGTATCTGGGGTAACCGTCAAGGGAAAGCAGTCAATTATATGCTCTAAACCAGGCATCTCAAGAAACAAAGAGTAGGCTGTTGGATTAATTTGTATTTCTGATGCCATACTTTGCTTTAATTTGTATATATAAATATATAGCAATATACAATCTATACAGTGTACTAATCATTGAAATTTTAAATTAATATCAATTGTTTTAGTTAACTCATGAAGGCAGTTTGCATCCACGATCAAGACAAAATAGCAGCTTTTCTCCGCCGTCATCCGTTTCTTCATCTATATTCTCTCGGAGATTTAGATGACTTTTTTTGGCACTACACAACTTGGTATGCCTTCACGCAAAACGAAGTTATTAAACAACTTGCTTTACTCTACACCGGAACATCTTTACCCGTGCTGCTAGGGCTTACCGAAGAACCCACAGATTTGATGAAAGATTTAGTGCGTTCCATTATTTATTTTTTGCCAAGACAGTTTTATGCACACTTAAGTGGGGATGTAGCGACTGTGCTTGCAGATGATTACGAAATCAGAACGCACGGTTTGCATTACAAAATGGCTTTGACTAACTTAGTAAATTTGAATGCCTTTGATACTTCAGATGTTATACCTTTGTCAGTAGCAAACAAGGCTGAATTAGAAGAATTTTATCGTGTCAGCTATCCCGGAAATTGGTTTGAACCGCGAATGCTGGAAACCGGATATTACTACGGTATCCGCCGCAAAGAAACTCTGGTGAGTGTAGCTGGTGTACATATCTACTCTGAGTCTTACAAAGTGGCTGCATTGGGAAACATCGCTACGCACCCACTGTTTCGCGGACAAGGGTTGGCAGGTTTAGTGTGTGCTAAACTCTGTCAAGAACTCTCGCAGACGGTGGATTACATCGGTTTGAATGTTAAGGCTGATAACAGCAAAGCGATCGCCTGCTACACCAAACTGGGTTTTGAGTGCATCGCCACATACGAAGAATATTCCTTGAAGTTAAATAGTCTCACACACGCTTTTGAGCATCTTCCGTAACCAAAGATTTGCCCGATCGCGATCTGTAAGTTTGCTCCACAGCATGGAAATCATCCACGGTTCAGTTTGTACAGGAAGTTCAAAAATTTCTAGTGTACCTTGAGCCGCAAATTGTGTCGCCAGTCGTGATGGAATAGCAGTAACCAAGTCACTGGATGAAATGATTGCTGGCAGCACTAGCAAATGGGCGGTTGTCAGAGCAATTCGACGCTGGAGGTTGTTTTGAGCAAGTACTTTATCGAGTTCACCAACGGCATCTCGTCGGAGAGTGAAAAGAGCATGGGGGAGAGCAGCGAAGGCTTCTGGTGAGATCGCCGAAGACGCGATCGCAGGATGTCCGCGACGACAGATGCCAACAAAGTATTCTTGAAATAATGGTATCTGCATAGTTTGTCTGGGTGAATCTGGGAAGACGCCCAAGGCGATGTCAATCTCTCGTTGCTCTAATAGCTTGCCAACACAACTTTTATCAAAGCCAATGAGTCTAAAATTAATACTCGGTGCCGTCTGAGCGCAGACTGACAAGAGTTTAGGCATAATCACATGGCTGGTGTAGTCAGAACTGCCAATTGCGAAGGTGCGTTGAGAAGTTGCTGGATCAAAGGTTTGGCTAGTCTCCAATGTCTGCCGAATTTGTTGCAGGGCAACTGAGATACCCGGAGCAATCTCAAGTGCTTTTGCTGTAGGCTGCATTTCTCTACCAATACGAATAAATAATTCATCCTCGAATAAGACTCGCAATCGCCCCAATGCCGCACTCATAGCAGGTTGTCCGAGATACAATCGACTTGCTGCTGCGGTGACACTTTGTTCTTCAAAAAGCGCTTCAAAGGCAACTAGCAGGTTTAAGTCAATCGATGCTAAATCAATCGATGGCATTGATAAATACTATCTATACAATCAATTTGATTAATTTAATTTACTCCATTATTGTGTAAATAAAGCTGCTAACGGTAAAGTTTTGTAACATAGGGGTCAATTAGATGACCGCAGTATTGGTTATTGTCGGAATGGGAGATGGCAACGGATTGGCGATCGCCCATCGCTTCGCCCAAGAAGGATTTGCGATCGCAATGATTGCTCGCAATCAGAGTAAATTGCAGGGATATCAAGACATATTGCAGGCACAAGGCTTTGAAGCGCATTACTTTATTGCAGACGCAGGTGATGAAACTGCGATGAAATCTGCGTTTGCCGAACTTCGCGAACAGTTGGGTAACCCAGAAGTGCTAGTTTACAATGCAGCAGTTCCCCGGATGGAGAATGTTCTCAATGAGTCATTTGAAGCGCTGCTCGATGATTTTAAGGTGAATGTGGCTGGTGCATTAGTCGCCGCAAAAGCTGTTTTACCAGGAATGCAGGCACAAGGTAAAGGAACAATTTTGTTTACAGGTGGTGGATTTGCTTTGTATCCTAGTCCTGACTTTGCCTCACTCTCTATTGGTAAGTCTGGTATTCGCAGTCTTGCCAACACCCTGGGAGCAGCTTTAAAAGAACAAAACATTCGTGTTGGAACTATTACGATTTGCGGTACTGTTAATCCTGCCGACTCTAAGTACAATCCTAACCAGATTGCACAAAAATACTGGGAATTTTATACTGCTCCAAATCCCGAAATAGAAGTGATTTATTAGTAAACTATTTCAGCGTAGTCATCCGATGGAAAATTCAGCAGGCTTACCCCCGATTTACGCAGATACACCAATTGATTTAGCACCAGCTCAAGTGATTGCTTCGTTTCCAGTCAATACATTTCTAGAAAATTTGGCGATCGCCCCAGATGGAAACATCTTTGTCACGAATCATGAAGTCGGCAAGATTGTTCGCATTACACCAGATGGCAACCAGCAGATTCATGCCAGTGTTGAAGGTAAAGTGAGTGGTATCGCCTTCACTGCCAACGGCAATCTGGTAGTGACTGGATCGAATAGCGATTCTGTACCCGTGGTTTTTCAAGTTGCCTCAGATGGCACGTTAGAAACATTGCTGACACTGCCAGATGCAGTATTCCTCAACGGTATTACACCACTATCCGGTTCTCTATATTTGACAGCAGATTCATATCGAGGTGCAATTTGGCAGATTGATGTTGCTAAACGCCTTGGATCGATTTGGCTAGAACATCCTTTACTAGCTCGCAGTAATCCAGAAAGCATAATTCCTGCTGCCAATGGCTTGAAGCGTTTTGGTAATGTACTCTACGTTTCAAATACAGAAAAAATGTTGTTGTTACGAGTTCCGATTGGCACAGCACATCAACCAGGTGAGCCGGAAATATTTGTGAAGCAGACTAATATTGACGATTTTGCGTTTGATGTGGAAGGCAATCTTTACGGCGCAACTCACATTTATAACAGCGTAGTGCGAATTACACCAGATGGAAATACAACTATTATTGCTGAGGATGTGACGGGCAGTACCGCAGTTGCTTTTGGTGAACGAGAGAGCGATCACACTGCAATTTATGTCGTGACTAATGGCGGAATGTTTTTGCCGCCTTCCACAGGAGTCGTTCCAGCTACAGTAGTCCGGCTTGAAGTTACAAAAGCTGGGTATCCGTTGAGTTGAAAATCGCTCAACAATGACTAGACAACCGCATCAGTAATAAATATGGAACAGGACGAGGAATTTATAACAGTGGTCATTTCGCAACTTGTCAAACCGGGCTATGAAAAAGCTTATGAGGCTTGGGTGAAAGATATTACAAAGGTTGCAAGAACTTATATGGGTCACTTGGGTACAAATGTGATTCGTCCCCAACCAGGCGTGCGATCGGAATATACAATTATCTTTCGGTTTGACAACTATAAAAATTTAAAAACATGGATGGAGTCGCGCGATCGCGAATACTGGCTGACTCAAGCCAAATCTTTTGTTGATTCTGAGCCTCATGTTCAGCAAATCAGTGGACTAGAAGCTTGGTTTTCTATTCCCAGTCAACCATTGCAGACTCCCCCGCGCTATAAAATGGCATTGCTAACCTGGGCAGTTGTGTACGTGTTAATTAATCTGTTGAATACCTTCCTCACGCCCCTGCTTCGCAGCTTACCTGCCTTGATTGTTTCGCTGATCGTCTCCGGCATTATGGTTGCACTGTTAACCTACGTTGTCATGCCAAGGATGAGCCGTCTGTTTAGCAAGTGGCTATATGCCAAATCGCGAAAAATTTAGAAATAGAAACTAATTTGAGTTTGAGATGATACCGATACCGCTTTAATTTTGACTCCAGATACGTCTATTTAAATTCAAGTCATCAACGATACCAAGCATTAATTGTATGGTTTCAAAATATTCCCGCATCGGCGTGAAGCTTAACATATTATTGTACAGTTTTGGCTCAAACAAATCCTCTGAAGACTCTACGGCAATATAAATCATATTTTCTACAAAAGAAACATAGATATTTTTACCTGCTTTTTTTCTAAACTTAACTAACTTCTCCATTAAATTTGTAGATAAGATATACCGTGCTTCTACTTGGTTATCTCCATATACTGTATATAATTTAGAGAATTCCGGATCTTCTAGCTTAATAGCTTGTCCTTTGCCTATGCTTATAGTGTTAATATTTGCTTTATCTAATTTGGGTAACACTACTGTTTTACCAGGAAAAAATTTATTAAATTTAGCTCTAAAAAATAGTCCTTGAAAAATAGTTTTTCGAGAAAATTCATTATTTAATACTTCTTCTTTAAATCTTTGATAATCAATTTTCTGCCCTTTAATAATTCTGCTTGTCACATAAGGAGTTCCTTTAATAAATTGGAAAAGTAAAACAAGAATGTATATCGGCAACATAAAGATAAAAATACGTCTAATGATAAAGCGAGGAACAAATGAATTTAGGGCTTGAAGTTGTTGCACAAAATTTAGGTATCTTGCCCAACCATGACGTACTTCTACTTGAGCAAAAATTTCAGAAAAGAAGATATTCGTCTCACCAATGTCCCCACAAATACAATCTTCTTGCGATATTTTATTAGGTTTTAGTAAACCTTGAAAAATTTGGCTGTGCAGAAAAGCAGACATCGTATCATATGTTTCAATATCCGAGGAAACACTAGAATATTTTAAATTGTGATTAGTATTAATAAAATCAAAGATTTTTTCAATAATAATAGATTTAAAACCTCTAGCATAAGTTTCTGTAGCTGAAGTGTAAAAAGCAACTAAAATCCAAAAACAGCCTAAAATAACAAGCAAAAAACAAAAGAGAACTAAGAATGATGTTTGTAGTACTATTGGAAAAAATTTAAATAAAAAAATGACTGCAACAAATACAGCTACATTGACAAAAATGATAGACTTAAGAACTTCTTTTCTAGTTGTTTCAATAGCTTTTAAATCCCTGAGTAAAGTCTGCTGACAAAAACTTTTAAATTCATGCAAACTTTTAAGCCTAAATTCAACTTTTGTAGTCGTTTCCGATATTGCTATAGTTTGAGATTGCTCTTGAATATTTGATTCAGTAGATTCTACAGTTATTTGTGTCGCTGCTGTTGGCAATAAATCGGAGATAAATCGCCGCGCCCAAATCTGCGTTACTTCTTGCTCACTGGTGGTAAGTTGTTGACACAGTGCGATCGCCTCCTCTAATTGTCCGTTACCCTGATAAGCTTTCACTAGCCACATCTGGGCTTGCGAGTAATCTTTCGTTCCTGGTTGGGCACTTTGACAATATTGTTCGAGCGCTTGAACTGCATCAGCATAGCGTTTGAATTTTAATGCTTTATGCCCAGCTTGTAGTAGTTGGGCTGCTTCTTCTGGTGTCAGAGTTGGTTTTTCGGGGGTGATTTGGGTTTGTGCTGATTCAGACTTAGCAGATAAAGACGGCAGAACCCGCTGTACCCAAGCTTGTATCTGGGGATTGTCAATCGCTGCTAGTTGTTGACATAATGCGATCGCTTTTGGTTGTTGTCCGGTGTAATGATAGGCTTTTACTAAGCCCATTTGTGCTTGGATGTATTCTTTACAATTTGTCTGGGAATTGACTTGACATTGTTGACAAAAGTTTTCTAACAAGTCAATAGCTTCTACATAGCGTCCAGATTGAACAGCATCTAAACCAGATTGAAAATCTCTAGATTCAGCAAACATATATTTTTGAAAAATTATCTTTTATCTATTGCTCAAATAGATTTTTGACATTTACATTTTGTTTTTCTTCTTCTGTGGCTACAAACACTTTTTTGGGACGATAATTCATCGTAGAAGCTATCAAGTTAGTTGGAAACATTTCTAGAGAATTATTGTAATCAGTTACCGCAGAATTGTAGAATCGTCTAGCTGCTGATATCTGTTCTTCAATTTCATTTAAAGATTGTAATAGCTGGAGAAAATAGCGATCAGTTTTTAACTCTGGATATGCTTCTAGAGATATCAGAATATTGCCCAGTGCTCTAGATATTTCATTTTCCAGATCCATGGCGCTATTTCTATTTCCATTTGCTCGTCCGGATATTGCTCTGGATCTGAGCCTGGTTATTTCTGTGAGTATGCTTTCCTCATATTTCATATAATTTTGAGCTACTGCTACCAGATTGGGAATCAAGTCACTCCTTTTTTTGAGAATTACATCTATGCTGGCAAAAGCATTATCAACTTGATTCTTTTTGGCAACTAAACCGTTATACAGCGATATCATAAATAATACAAATATAATCGGCATTAGCAAAAAAATAATCAGGAATATTATTAAGATGATTTTGAGCATATAAAAAAATGCGTAAAGCTAATAATTAAAAAATGTATATAAACCAAATCTGCATATAATCAGCCTTTGCTAACACAGGCTATTTCTAAAGCAAATTTGGTCTATAATTCGCTATCTTTTATATAGCAACAATAAATTGTTGTTAATAGCATAAATAAAATATTTGACTTTTAAAACAGTAAATGTTCGTAAAAATATCTCGATTAATCTAAGAAAGAATTTTATAAAAAAATATGTATCAGTGATTTCTCTATATTGCACCATACCCTACGAGCACTCTTGCTCTAGTTCTCGTTACCAGGTTCAACCTGGTAACGAGGGTTATGAGGCTTTGCCTCCAGACTATTTACTGTTGTATTCAACCTGGTAACGAGGGTTTCGAGGCTTTGCCTCCAGACTATTTACTGTTGTATTCCACTAGGTAAATTGGCACGATTCAATGTCTGAACTGTGAGCACCTGTGGTGGTGTAGCATCTGGTGGATAAAGAAAGTCTACTTGCACCAACCTTTGATCGCCCGGTTTCATATTTAACTTTACTAAAGGTTCGCCAGGTTGCCCCCGCCTTTGCACCAAATGTACAAACTGGGTTTGCGGCTTGCCTCCATCGTCTTTGTAGCGCACCTGCACTGTGCCACGGAAGAATACTTGCTGTGCTGGTGTATTAAAAAAGCGCAGCCCCGGTTTTACTAATTGGTCTTCTTTTATGGGTGTTTGCATTGATATACTTACCGTTTGGGGCGTTTTAGTATTGTTATACAGTGGTAATTTCAGGCTGTATTGAATACCGTAATTTCCGTGGGCACGATATGCAGTATCAGGATAGCGTGCCAGCATCGGTGCGCTTTGAATTTGATTAGTTCCCAGAGTGCCGCGATGCAAAGTACTCAACGCGTAAGAATAAGCTTGACCAGGTTGGGGAATCGTCAAATACTTTACTTTAGGACTATCTGTAATATTTGCTCGCCAGTGGGTGCCTTGCGCTACTCCAGCAACTCGTCCATAAATTATGGGTTTATCGGTTTTTTCTAAAGGAGTAGGTGTTTTATCTCGCGGGCTGGACAAATCACCATTATTAAGTAAATTTTTCCATTCTTCTAAAGTCGGCGCACGTTCACTACCATCAGTATTTGTAGGTGCAAACATCGCCAGACTAGCTGCATAAACTGTGCCGTTACTCTGGAGGCGGATCAATGTAGATCTACCATTCAACGGTGGTGTGAGTCCTTTAACCGGAATCGGTGCATTCAATACCATCTGACTTTGCCCAGGCGGAATGACGATTTGGGCGGGGAAAATGTCTTGACGACGCCCTCGCAAAACATCACTCATGACGCGATCGCCAGGCCCTGCAAAAACTGTTCCGGAAGGGTTTAGAGTAAAAGATGGCAGCTCAATAAACGGTGCATCCGGTTGGCTCAAATAACTTGCCCCTTGCAAGACACTCACCCTGACTGGTTGCTTGCCTGGGTTATGCAGCATTATCCCCAAATAAAGCGATCGCAAATTATCCGGGGTGGGTGCTTCGGCGACGTGATGAGCAAAAATATCAAATCGTCCCTGAAACGGAAAATTCAGATGGGCAGCTGGCACTTTTTTCCCTTGGGGAGGAAAAGTTGAAAGCAAAATTCCTTCTTTGAGAACCTTTTCTGGGCTATTGCTATTAAAAGTTGGCACCCTATTCAGCTTACCTGGTAGAGGACGCACTTGTTGAGTTTGTACTATCTCCTCTTGGGGCGGCAAAGGAGTTGTTTGAGCAATAGGAAGAATAGGAAAAATAGGAAGAATTAGTAAGAATGGCAACATAATACCTACAGATTTTTTCCTCAATCAGACGCAAACAACTTTACCAAAGTGCCAGCCTGTGAATAATTAATAAAAAATCGCTCAGAATTGATGGTAAATTTTCTTCAGTCAAAATAGGAACGTGGATAAAAATACAAGGAACTTTTAGTTGGCACTGCTGCAGGTAATCTAGTACTGAATAATAAAGACCTTCGCAGACAAATTTACCACAGTCGTGACTGATCTCAACTGCTGCTGTTCCCAGCACCAGCTGCTCTAAATTCACCTTTGTGTGCAACACACTTTCCCCACAACTAGCATTCGATTCCACAGATAATAGCGTTCGCTTTTCGGCCATGCCACAGCAGACGATCCTATCTGGCTTAAGTTCTGTGATTTTTTCAAATACCTGAGCGCTGGCAAGTCGCACATCTACAGGTAACAGTCGCAAAAAACTTAAAGTATGAGATATCGAGTCAAGTTTGGCAAGTTCAATCAATAAATCATCAGCAGAATTTGACTGTTGATGAGGTAGCCAAGTATCAAAGGAAGTTAATAGAAAACTTCTCTTCATAAGAAATATTATTTAAAATATAAATACCCTCCATACTAAATTTACAGGGAGCAGGTAAATGGCAGTGATTGCAGTCATAGACTACGACATGGGAAACTTGCACTCAGTCTGTAAAGGCTTGGAAAAAGCTGGGGCAAATCCGAAAGTGACAGATTCTCACAAGGAATTGGAAAAGGCAGATGCTATAGTTTTGCCTGGGGTTGGTGCATTCGATCCGGCTGTACAACATTTGCGATCGCGTGATTTAGAAGAACCAATCAAAGCAGCGATCGGATCTGGCAAACCCTTTTTGGGTATTTGTTTAGGGTTGCAAATTCTGTTTGAATCCAGTGAAGAAGGCGTCGAACCAGGATTGGGAATTATCAAAGGAAAAGTACGCAGGTTTCGCCCAGAACCTGGCATTACCATTCCCCATATGGGTTGGAATCAACTTGAATTTACTCAACCCAAATGTCTTTTGTGGGAATATTTATCACCTCAACCTTGGGTATATTTTGTTCATTCCTATTATGTCGATCCAGTCGATCCGCAAGTCCGTGCTGCAACTGTTACCCACGGTAGTCAAACTGTCACCGCCGCTATTGCCCACGAAAACCTAATGGCAGTTCAATTCCACCCAGAAAAATCCTCTAATATTGGTTTGCAAATCTTGTCAAATTTTGTTGCTCAAGTACGCGAACAAGTTGCTGCTTAAAAGTTCATTCCTGTAATATTAAATTCTTGTAATATTAATTGCCCGCCCTATTTTAATCCACCGCTACACCTTCAATTAAGGTGAATAAAAATTTCTGCTGAAACTGTGGTGGAGGATTGCTAATTTGGGGAAGGGTGGATGACGTATGTACACAATTTACCGTAATTTCCAGTTCAAAGATAGTATCATTGCTTAAGTTTATACCCTGATTTTTAAGTATAGATTTGACTTAAAAAAGTTTATTAAAATTATCTGGCTGTGTAAACGCCACATAATCAGCCACCGCCCTTCTCAATGTAAGTCTTATACTAGTCTCAAATTTTATACTTATCCCTCTTGTGTAGATTTCTATTGTCAATACTTGTGCCTGCTAAAAATAAGAGGCGATCGCTCAAATAAGAAAACTGAAAAAGGAGAAAGAGGATAAGTACTCAAAATCTAACTCCAGTTCCAGTAATTATAAGCTTGGGTATATATTTGCTGAAATCTACCCGCTTTTACCCATTAATAATTTGACTTGTTACAGTGCGAGAATGACCATTTCGAGCAAACTTTTCTGCTAAAATTTGCTGATAGACAGCTTCATAACCGTCTGCCATACTTTTGACACTAAAGTTTTCCTCCACATGAGTGCGACAAGCATAACGGTCAATTTTTTCTAAACGAGCGATCGCATTGACAAAATCATCGATATCATTACACAAAAAGCCTGTTTTTCCATCCATAATAACTTCTGGCACCGATCCCAACGGTTTAGCAAGCACGGGAGTTCCAGCTGCCATTGACTCAATCATCACTAACCCAAAAGGCTCGCGCCAAGTAATTGGGAACAGCATTGCTAAAGCTCCACCCAAAAGCGCATTCTTTTCAGAGTGACTGGCTTCACCCAGAAACTCTATTTGCTTGCCATCAATGTGAGGCTTAATTTGAGTCTCGAAATAGTCTACATCTACCCTATCTACTTTACCTGCCATTTTCAGTGGCATACCTGAGCGCTTGGCAATTTCTATGGCGATGTGCGTTCCTTTTTCTGGAGATATTCGTCCTAAGAATGCTAGATAAGGAGGATCTTGTGGTTGAGGATAGAAACGATGCTTATTTGTATCTATGCCATTGTAAACTGTGGCGGCATAATTTAGCCCTAATCTAGGCTCCCTTTGAGCATTTGAGATACTGACAAATGGTTGTTTACAACCCGCTATGAAGACTTTTTCATTATCTGGGGTGAAAATACCGTGTAGTGTATGAACGGTAGGAGTTGTAACTAAATCTGCGTAAGTTATAGCTGGATAGCCTACATGAGAATGGATGATGTCAAATTCTCCTGCCAGTTGATATGTGCGGCTTAGTTGTAAAGTTTCGTAGACGTTGTACTCTTTAACATTCGAGTCTAAACGCAAAGCTTGGGGATAAACGGACTCTAATTTTGCTAAAGTGATAGAATCTCCTGATGCAAATAGCGTCACTTCATGACCGCGTCGAACTAATTCATCAGTTAATAAACTAACAACCAACTCAACACCACCATATGCAGGAGGAGGAACTCTCTCCCACAGCGGTGCAATTTGAGCAATTCGCATATCAAACTCCTAATTGGTAAGAAATAGCTCAAGGAATTTACCCGATCTAATCTCCGAATGAAGCATTAAGGTTGTGTCTAATATTTAGCAAAAATATTAATTTAGTTGTAAAGACTAGTAAGTACTACACACTAAGTAGCAAGAACCGTACTCAATGCTAAAAGCAAATTTTGTATAATATTAGATTTTATGTGCTTCAAGATTGAATAGTAAAAATAGCCGTTTTTATAACTTTCAATTTCCAGGTGTGAAAAACACCACCACAAAAGTAGTATTCCCTGTATTTTCACTGTTTTGAAGTTTATAGCAAGATTGTAAGTGTCAGCGATGCTTAGATATTCAAAACTACTGAAACTTAAAAAACAGCAATTCAGTTATCAATGCAGAGGTAAATAATACTATGATGATTCGCTACTACCAACCGCTCCGTGAATTAGAAAACTTACGGCGGCAAATGGATTTAGTGTTTGACGAACTGTCAGCACAAACTACTCAAACTAGCGATGCATCAACAGCTTGGACTCCTGCGGTAGAGTTAATTGATGTGGGTGACAGCTTAGTTTTACAAATACAATTACCTGGTGTGACTGCGAAGAACTTAGATGTGCAAGTAACTCGCGATACTGTAGCGATCGCAGGAGAAAATCAGCGCCAACATCAGTCTGAAAATGCTAATTACCTGCATTCAGAATTCCGCTATGGTAAATTCCAACGAGTTGTAAATCTACCAGTTGCTGTGCAAAATGACAAGGTACAAGCAGACTTCCATGATGGCATTCTTACTCTTGTGCTACCCAAAGTTGAAGAAGTTCGCAATCGAGTTGTGAAAATAAACTTGGGCTAATTTGAAAAACTAGATTCCCGACTTCTTTGAGAAGTCGGGAATCTGTGAATTTAATAAATTCTTAACATCAACCAAAACGCCCACTGACATAATCTGCTGTCTGCTTTTTCGAGGGCTGATTAAAAATCATCTCTGTTTTATCAAATTCAACCAATTCACCTAAATACATAAAAGCTGTATAGTCTGAAACGCGGGCTGCTTGCTGCATACTGTGAGTGACAATTAAAATTGTTACCTGCTGCTTTAACTCCTCGATCAACTCTTCAATGCTAGTGGTAGCGATCGGATCGAGGGCTGATGTCGGCTCATCAAACAATACAATTTCTGGCTCTGTAGCTAAAGCACGAGCAATACATAAGCGCTGTTGTTGTCCGCCAGAGAGGTTAGTACCCAAATCCTGCAAACGGTCTTTAACTTCATCCCACAAGGCAGCACTACGCAAGGCTTTCTCTACCTTATCATCAATAATTCTACGCCTATTTTCACCCCGCACCCTCAAACCATAAGCAACATTTTCGTAAATTGATTTCGGAAAAGGATTTGGTCTTTGAAACACCATCCCTATCCGCATCCGAACTTCTATCGGATCGACTTTCTTATCTAAGAGGTTAATTCCATCAGGTTCTAGGGAAATTTCTCCTCGGTATTTATTGCCTGGATAGAGATCATGCATTCGATTGAAGCAGCGTAGCAATGTAGTTTTACCACATCCAGAAGGGCCTATTAATGCCGTTACTTGTTTTTCGTACACTGGCATCATAATGTCCTTAAGGGCATGGACTTTGCCCCCATAGTAGAAATTAAGATAATTCACCGCAGCTTTGATGCGTTTTTCAAGAGTGGGAGATGTTGTTTCTACCATTTGATGTTCTTACGTAGACGATAACGAAAATAAATTGCTACAGCGTTCATTACTAAAGTCAAGCCAATTAGCACCACTCCTGCTGCGGCTGCATTCACCTGAAATTCTTCTTGAGGACGAGATACCCAATCAAACATTTGGATTGGCAGAACTGTGAATGGTGCTAGTAACCATGCAAAAGAAATGTAGGGAAATTGTGCTTGGATGGGAGGATCTGGTAAAAAGGCGATAAAGGTGAGCGCACCAATGGTAACTAAAGGTGCAGTTTCACCAATAGCTCGTGCCAAAGCGACAATAATGCCAGTTAGAATCGTACCTGTTGAGTAACGTAAGACGTGATCCCAAATCATCTGCCACTTACTTGCTCCACACGCATAAGCAGCTTCACGAATGCTACTAGGAACTGCGCGCAAGGCTTCACGGGTAGCTACAATTACTACTGGTAAAACCAATAGAGCTAAAGTCAATCCAGCAGTGACAATACTTTGTCCTAACTTTAATCCATAGACAAATAAGCCGAGAGCCAAAAGTCCATAAATAATTGATGGCACACCCGCTAAATTGGTGACATTAATTTCGATTAAATCTGACAGCCAATTTTTTTTGGCATATTCTTCTAAGTAAATTCCTGAAGCAACACCGACAGGAATTGCTACTGCAGCTGTTACTAACATTACTAAAATACTTCCCACCCATGCAGAGAAAATGCCTGCTTGTTGTGGTTTGCGACTGGGAAAGGAAGTAAAAAATTGCCAATCTAAACGAGGCAAACCATCGCTAATTAAGTCAACCACCAGTACCATGAGGGCGATAATTCCAATTAGCATCGCCAACAAACCAATGATGCTAAAAATAAATTCTGCTCGCTTGTTGCGATTGATAATATTGCGAATCTTATGAATATTTGCAGATGTCATATCAATAAATTTCTCGATAGCGCTTGGTGAGAAAATGACCAATGATGTTAAAGCTTAAAGTAATCAGCAGTAAGGTTAGTCCGACTGCAAATATAGTTTCGTACTCCAAACTGCCATGGGGTAAGTCACCAAGACTTACAGATACAATATAGGCTGTCATTGTCTGGGCGGGTTCCATGGGGTTCCAAGTTAAATTTGGTTGCCCACCAGCAGCGATCGCTACTACCATTGTTTCACCGACAGCGCGAGAAATCGCTAAAATGTAAGCCGCCGATATGCCAGAAATTGATGCTGGTAGCACTACTCTTAAAGCAGTTTGCAAGCGAGTCGCCCCTGTTGCATAGGAACCCTCGCGCAGATAACTGGGAACTGCACGCATCGCATCTTCACTGAGCGAACTAACATAAGGAATAATCATAATGCCTATGATTATCCCTGCGCTCAACATATTAAAACCAGGTAAATCAGGCAGAAATATTTGTAATAAAGGTGTGACGAACAACAGTGCAAAGTAACCGTACACCACAGTTGGAATGCCTGCCAGTAACTCTAAAGCTGGCTTAACTACTTCTCGTACCACAACAGGTGCGAATTCACTCAGATAAATGGCGGCGATTGTTCCTGTAGGCACTGCAACTAACAATGCCACGACGGTAGTTACCAAAGTTCCCGAAATGAGTGGCAAAATTCCGTAGTGTTTATCGTCAAATAAAGGTGTCCATTGGGTATCTGTAATAAACTTCCACAAGGGTACTTGCCGAAAAAAAAGTATGGATTCGTAAAGCAAGATGGCGAGAATTGCAATTGTAGTCGCCACAGAAGTCAATGCTGCAAGAAACAAGACACTCTCAACTGCTCGTTCTCGCAAATCACGCATTACCTTAGAAGAGGGTTTGGAAAAGAGTAGAGTTTTTTTGGCAACAGTCATGCTGGGCTTGGCGATCGCTATTTCTGAATAGACAAAGAGAGGTGCAACACCTCCCTTGTATTATTTTTAAATTTTGATTGGAGAACTAAGTTGACTATTGTGCTTCACGACTTAGTAGTTCTTCAATTTTCAATCCAACAGCCTCTTTACCACCAAATACTGTACCAAACCTCTTATTATTGAAGTGGTTTAAGGCTGTGTTGTATGCCGAAGGTGGCAAAGCAACATATTTTACCTCTGTTGCAAATTTACCTGCATTCTGCAAGTAATATTGAACAAACTGTTTCACCTCTGGCTTCTCCATGCTCTTGGAACTCACATAAATAAATATGGGGCGAGACAGAGGATTATAAGTGCCATTTTTCACTGTAGTTTCTGATGGCAATACACCGTTAACTGCTACTGCCTTCAGTTTATCTTTATTTTCTTCATAGTAGGCATAACCAAAGTAGCCAAGGGCATTTTTATCACGGCTTACACCCTGTACCAAGACGTTATCATCTTCACTAGCAGTGAAATCACCGCGACTAGATTTTGACTTGCCTACAACGGCTTCAGTAAAATAATCAAAGGTTCCGGAGTTTGTACCAGGGCCAAATAGTTTTAAAGGTGCATTGGGAAAACCTTGGCGAACTTGGCTCCAATTGTTTACTTTGCTTTGTGCTGCTGGTTCCCAAACCTTCTTTAATTCTGCAACTGTTAGATTCTTAGCCCAAGTGTTTTGAGGGTTAACAACTACAGTCAAAGCATCATAAGCTACTGGCAATTCAATATAACGAATACCAGCTGCTTTGCAAGCTTCGATTTCCTTTGCAAGAATGGGGCGGGAAGCATTGGAAATGTCAGTTTCTCCACGGCAGAACTTCTTAAAGCCACCACCAGTGCCGGAGACACCAACAGTAACTCGAACTTTTCCTTTCTGTGCCTTTTGAAACTCTTCTGCTACGGCTTCGGTGATGGGAAATACTGTGCTGGAACCATCAATGTTAATTGTCGCTTGGCTTTGGGAGTAAACCGCAGGCACTGATACACTAAAAGTAGCTGCTACCAGTGAAATCACACCTAGTACAGTCAAGCTGTTAAACTTCAAGTTGATTGTTTTCACAGGGATACTCCTCACTTTAGAATGTTAAATTTCTATTTGATTACTCCTAATGCAGAATAGTTTTACTAGGTTAAAGGATGATAAATATAAGGTAGAGTATTGGTAAAAAAATGATGCAAATAAGTTAAGCCAAGGTTAATCTAAGGTTAAAACGTTTATTATGAAATATTTAAGCTGATCGGTTAAGATACTAGATTGTGGTTATTTGAAGCTACTTTTACCTCTATACTGGTTTTTGGTGTTGCTGAATTGAGGTATGAAATTTAAAAATCAGGCATTAAAAACTCTTATTCTCCGCGGCTCTGCGCCTCTGCGTGACCTCAATATAATCAAGATAAATAGTTTAATTTTCTAAATCGTTTCCTTTTTACAGATTGCCTTAAATTGCCAATCTTTTTAAGCAATAAACTTACCAATTCCAAATTTCAGAAACTGTTGGACAAATTACTTCACTATTACACAACATAAGTCCACTGTAGTAACTAGCGCGCGCCTTCTATTCAGCAGAGAATAGTTTTTCAATCATCTGCTCAAGAAGTTGAGAAAATGTGTTTTTAGTTTCTTGATGTTGCCTTAATTACCTACGAGAAATGTAATGTTAATTATTTAACTAGCCATAGAATAAATAAAATCGTTAGTCAGTTTATAAATCTTTTAAAATCATTTCATAAAAAGTAAACATATAAACTTTTCATATCCATGTAAGATGCCGATATTGGTATAATTTTGCTTATCATGTGGGTGATATTTTGTAAAAATGATAGCAAACCCAAAACAAAGCTAATAATTTTGTTCGTCTTTATTTAGGCATAGCTATGCATAAAGATTTTATTTAAAGTCAAAATTATTAGGTATTAAAAAGTAATTTAAATGTTAGATTTATAAAGATAAATTAATATTACTTTAATATTAAAAATATGAATAAACTAATTACTGCGATTAAAGTTAAAAACCTCAGCTTTTACTATGGCAAGACAAAAGTTTTGGAAGCAATCTCAATGGATATTTACCAGAACCAAATAACTGCAATAATTGGCCCTAGCGGATGCGGTAAGTCTACTTTTATTAAAGCTTTAAATCGAATGAATGAATTAGAAGAGGAAATAAAAGTTGAAGGCAGGGTAGAATTTTTCTCTCAGAATATTTATAGCCGTCGTGTTAACCTAAATCGGTTACGTCGTCAAATTGGAATGGTGTTGCCGAGACCAAATCTTTTTCCAATGAGTATTTATGATAATGTCGCATATGGTGTAAAAATAATAGGATGGCGTCCCAAACAAGAATTAGATGAAATCGTTGAATCTGCTATCAAAGCAGCTGGTTTGTGGGATGAAGTCAAAGATAAATTGCATAAATCTGCTTTCGGACTTTCGAGTGGACAGCAACAGCGGCTGTGCATTGCTCGTGCACTAGCAGTTAAGCCAAAAGTATTATTAATGGATGAACCTTGTTCAGGACTTGATCCGATTGCAACTATCAAAATCGAGGAATTAATTCGTAATTTGCGTGGAGAGTTAACAATTGCTATTGTGACTCGCAACACCCAGCAAGCTGCTCGTGTTTCTGATTTCACAGCTTTCTTTGGCACTGATGAAAATCGTATTGGGCGCTTAATTGAATTTGGAGCAACTGCTCAAATCTTTAACAATGCTGTTGATGAGCGCACTCGTGATTATGTTTCTGGACGTTTTAGTTAGTTGGGGTGCTTAGGCTGGTAAAAAGAAGGTTTTCATCAAGTGTGTGATGAGCAATTGCCTGTAGGAGTTTAACTTGTGAACTTAAACTTAGATAATTCTGCTAAATTAATAATAAATGTAGACTGGACGAATTAAATTTAACATATAAACGCAAAAAAGCGAAAAATTGGAGTGAAATCAGCCATAATTACTGCTAATGCTCTCATCAGCGCCAGCTATCCTTGTCTGATTCAATCAAAAATATTAAGCGGAACTAGAGGAGACGTTGAAAAGATTATCTGATGCGATTGAATTGGATTCGATCAGTGATGTTCACAAATCTGACTGCGGCGATACCCATCAGTGAAATAGCTAAAAGGCTTTTAGTCATATGGACATTCTACAAGTCCTAAACAACTTGCGGTTGTTGGTGGTAGATGATGATGCTGATACTCTTGAGTTAATCAGGTTCATCTTTGAACAACACAATGCACAAGTGAGTTCAACAGTATCAACAACTGAAGCTTTTCGGGTAATCCGGCTGTGGAAACCAGATATATTAATTAGCGATATCGCTATGCCAATTGAGGATGGGTGTTCGTTCATTCGCAAAGTCAGAAGTCTTAAACAACAGGAAGGGCAAATTCCAGCGATCGCTTTAACAGCATTGGCAGCACAGGAGAAACTAGCCCTGAATGGAGGATTCTCTACATATATGGTGAAACCATTTAATCCTGATGATTTGGTGAAACTTGTTGCAAACCTGGCTTTGCAAAAATCATTCACGCTTAGTCCAGCTGCATATGACTAAGAATGCAGAAGCTTTTGTGAGCAAAACAAACAGCGAAATATCTAAATAAACCCGCCCTTAATAACGACGAGCGGAGATTCACCCCATAGTGCACCTGAAATGGGCTTTATCGCCGTCTTTCGTTAATACATCTGGCGGTGCATCCATTGTCCACAGCAATACGCTAACGTAAAAATATTAAAGCACCTCTTTTAGAACCTTTAGATAGGTCACTAAGTCCCTGACTCTCAAAAGAACTGGCTACGAGACGGGCATAAGAAAATAGAAGTGTAGGAATGTAGGGATAAAGACAGAACAGCCTAATTAATTGGTGCGGCTCTCCCTGACACCCATGCCTTCCTAAACCCTTCCGCCCCTACAGTGTAAGTTGTCGAGGATAAAAAATGAGGTGGTAGGCTAGCTAAAGTCCAGGAAATTGCCATGCATGAACTGGTTCAGACTGTCTTAAACAGCGATGAGAAAACCGCTCTACGTCATTTAATATCAGAGTTGAACGCCTTAGGTAAGCGTTACTTCCTCAGGAATGAGATTTTGCACGCTTTTGCTGAGTACTGCCACCAATCCCAAAAGCCTGCCTACTTTTTCCACTCTTCCTCTTTGGGTAAGCTAATTCACTATACCCATGAAATTCTTTTGGAAGATGACAGTGCATGGTTTTTGTTACGACCAAGAATTGCTTCTCAAGAAGTGTGGCGATTGTCAGAAAACATGAGTAGCTTTGAGCAGATGGCTCCACAGGCATTGCTCGATGCACGCGATCGCTTTGTCAACCGCTACCAAAGCGAAATTCTCAATGTAGATTTTGGCCCTTTTTACCGAGCTTTTCCCTCCATTGACGATCCGAGAAAAATTGGGCAAGGTTTAGCTTTCCTCAATCGGTATTTGTGCTCTCAAGTTGTAATTAACCGCCAGTATTGGTTTGAGGTATTGTATGAAGCATTATGCAGGCTAAATTACAATGGCACACCACTACTGACTAGCGATCGCATTCGCTCCGGTACTCAATTATGCAGACACATTAAGCAAGCTATCAAATTAATTAGAAAGCTACCTCCAGAAGAACCCTACGTAAATTTCCGCAAAGATTTACAAGCACTAGGTTTGGAGCCGGGTTGGGGTAACACTGCATCGCGAGTATGCGAAACCCTAGAACTATTCGATCGACTTCTTGATGCTCCCGAACCTGCTATCCTAGAAGCTTTTGTTTCTCGTGTTCCGGCAGTTTTTCGTGTAGTTCTGGTTTCTATTCACGGCTGGATCTCTCAAGAAGATGTGCTGGGAAGATCTGAGACAATGGGGCAAGTAGCTTATGTTTTAGAACAAGCTCGCAGTTTAGAAAATCAACTGCGGCAAGATATTCAGCTTGCCGGCTTGGATCTACTGGGTATTCAACCCCAAGTTCTGATTCTTACCCGCCTGATTCCTAACTGCGAAGGCACTCATTGCGATCTACGTTTAGAAAAACTTGAGGGAACTGAAAACAGTTGGATCTTGCGCGTTCCCTTCCGGGAGTTTAATCCCAAAGTTACCCAGAATTGGATTTCTAGATACGAGATTTGGCCTTACCTAGAAACATTTGCCATTGATGCCGAACCAGAACTGTTGGCACAATTAGAAGGACGCCCAGATTTAATTATTGGTAACTACAGCGATGGTAATTTAGTTGCCTTTATGCTCACACAACGGCTGCAAGTTACTCTGTGCAATATTGCTCACTCCTTAGAAAAGCCCAAGCATTTATTCAGTAACCTCTACTGGCAAGACTTAGAAGAGCAATACCACTTTAGCGCCCAATTCACAGCCGATTTGATCAACATGAATGCGGCTGATTTTATTATCACCTCATCTTACCACGAAATTGTCGGCACACCCGACGCTCTCGGTCAGTATGAGTCGTATAAATGTTTTACTATGCCCCAGTTGTATCATGTGGTTGATGGGATTAATTTGTTTAGTCCCAAATTCAATTTGGTACCGCCAGGGGTAGACGAGAACATCTTCTTTTCTTACACCGAAAAAGAAAAGCGTGATGAGAATATCCGCACCAAAATCAACGAGCTACTTTTTAGCAGCGAACAACCGCAAATTCTCGGTCATCTTGACGATCCCAACAAGCGACCAATCTGTGCTGTATCTTACATTACCTCGGTCAAAAACATTTCTGGTTTAGCAGAATGCTTTGGTAAAAGTGAGGCATTGCAACAGCATTGCAATTTGATTCTTGTTACCAACAAGTTAAATGCTGCTGGAGCCACAAAGCCAGAAGAAGTAGAAGAAATTGAAAGAATTCATAACATCATTAATCAGTATAATCTTCACGGTCGCGTCCGCTGGATTGGAATGCGCCTCAAGAGTCCAGAATTAGGGGAACTTTATCGAGCGATCGCAGATCGTCAAGGTATATATGTACATTTTGCTTTGTTTGAACCTTTTGGAAGAACCATTCTCGAAGCTATGAGTTCTGGTTTACCAAGCTTTGTCACTGAATTTGGTGGCGCGGCAGAATTGATTGAAGGTGAAGAAGATGAATTTCATCTCAATCCTACAGACTTAGAAGGAACAGCAAAGAGAATTTTGAATTTCATTAACCAGTGCAACATCAATCCCGAACACTGGTACGAAATCTCCGAAAGAGTTATCCAGCGAGTTCATAACAGGTATAACTGGCAAGTACACAGCAAGCAGTTATTATTACTTTCTAAAATCTATCGATTCTGGGACTTTGTTACCCAGGAAAACCAAGAACCTCTGCTTCGCTATGTAGAAACTTTATACCATCTACTCTTTAAACCTAGAGCAGAAAAAATCTTGGAACAGCATATGCAGCGATAGGGACTAGGGACTAGGAAAAAGCAGGGGAGCAGAGGAGAAAAACTTCCCCAATCCCCATCCCTAGTACCCAGTACCCAATCCCCGTACTCTACGAGAAGCCGCTTGCGCGTCTACGCGTAGCGTCTCCGTCAGGAGAATCCCCAATCCCCTGTCTATTTTTACCAACAGCAGTGACGATGGATATAAAAGCCCATTCCCAGCATTTAACGTATACAGACTGGACTGTAAGTGAAACTCACCTCGCTCCAGAGCGGTTTAACTCTCGCGAAACAACTTTTACAATTGGTAACGGTTACCTGGGAACACGGGGCAGCTTTGAGGAAGGCTATTCTCGTGCATTGCCAGCTACCTTGATCCACGGTGTCTACGATGAAGTTCCGATTGTCTACACTGAACTCGCTAACTGTCCAGATTGGTTACCACTTGTAGTCATTGTAGATGGCGATCGCTTCCGCCTGGAGCGAGGTGAAATCTTAAGTTACGAGCGGCAGTTAGACGTGCAGCGAGGTGTTCTCAGCCGTAAAGTGCGTTGGCGCAGTCCTAGTGGTATAACAATTGACATTGTTTTTGAGCGCTTTGCAAGCATTGCCGATCAACACGTTCTTGGATTGCGCTGCCAAGTCACACCAGTAGATAGCGAGAGTGCGATCGAAGTTCAAGCAAGTATTAATGGTTACCCCGAAAACCAAGGATTCAACCACTGGGAATTACTGGATCAGGGTAAGACAGAACATGGAGTTTGGTTAAATCTCCGCACTCGTTCCTCCCGCATTCAACTGGGCATGGCAACTGGCATCAAATTATCAGGAGCCGAAGCCTCCCTGCAAGTCACCAATCCACCAGGTTATCCAACTTTAACTGCATCTTTTTTGGCTTCTCCAGGACAAACTGTGACTGTAGAGAAACTAGTTACAGTTTTTACTTCGCTCGAATGTGAAAATCCAGTTGAAGTAGCTTGTGAAAAACTTGCTCAATTACCAGAATACTCCAGTCTACTTGATGCTCATGTTCAAGCCTGGGATGAAGTTTGGCAAAAAAGCGATATTGTCATTGAGGGAGATGTCACAGCTCAATTAGCTGTTCGCTACAACCTATTTCAATTATTAATTTGCGCTCCCCGCAATAATGACAGAGTCAGCATTCCAGCAAAAACCCTTTCTGGATTTGGCTATCGCGGTCATATATTCTGGGATACAGAAATTTTTATACTTCCTTTCTTTATCTATACTCAACCCGAATTAGCACGCAATATGCTAACTTACCGCTATCATACCCTCCCAGGAGCGCGGCGCAAGGCAGTGCATTACGGGTATAAAGGAGCAATGTATGCGTGGGAAAGTGCGGAAACTGGCGATGAAGTCACACCCCGGTGGTTGCCTCCAAACGATTTTTATGGTGAAGACATTCGGATTTGGTGCCGCGATCGCGAAATTCATATTAGTGCTGATGTTGCTTACGCTACATGGTTTTATTGGCAAGCAACTGGTGATGATGAGTGGATGCGGGACTGCGGGGCTGAGATAATTTTAGACACCGCCATCTTCTGGAGTAGCCGGGTTGAATACAACACCAAATACGAACGCTACGAAATTCGTGAGGTAATTGGTGCGGATGAATATCACGAATTTGTCCACAACAACGCCTTTACTAACCGGATGGTACAATGGCACCTCGAAAAAGCACTTTATATTTACGATTGGTTGGGCAATAACTTTCCTGAAAAACTGAATGAACTCGATCAAAAATTAAATTTGAGTTCGGGAAGGCGATCGCGTTGGAACGATATTATTGCTAATATTTGGATTCCCTACGACGAATCTACCGGATTGATTGAGCAGTTTGAGGGATTTTTCCAACTACAAGATATAAATCTAGAAGAATACGAACCGCGTACCAAGTCCATGCAAGCTATCTTGGGAATCGAAGAAGGCAACAAGCGGCAGGTACTCAAGCAACCAGATGTGTTAATGCTGCTGTATCTGATGCGGCAATCCCAGGAGTTTCCCTACAGCCAAAAAACCTTAGAAAAAAACTGGGATTACTACGCACCCCGCACTGATATTTCCTATGGTTCATCTCTAGGCCCGGCAATTCATGCTATTTTAGCCTCAGACTTGGGCAAAACCGCAGAGGCTTATGAAAGATTTATGCAGGCAGCATTAGTTGATCTAGAAGATGTTCGTGGTAATGCTGCTGATGGCATTCATGGCGCTAGTGCTGGTGGTGTTTGGCAAGCTGTAGTTTTGGGTTTTGGCGGAATTCAAATCGGAAACGACGAACCCGTAGCTCATCCCCACCTACCTCATGGTTGGAGGCGTCTAAAGTTCAATTTTCTTTGGCGAGGGAAGTGGCACGCGTTCGATTTGCGTCCACAAGAGGATATGGAGACACGGAGACACGCAGACATGGAGATTTCTTTACCCGCTTCTTCTTCCGAATCCCCAAACATTCGGGGATTCATTTTCGATTTAGATGGAGTATTAACAGATACTGCTGAATATCACTATCTTGCTTGGCAAAAACTCGCAGATGAAGAAGGTTTGCTCTTTAATCGAGAAGCTAACGAAGGATTGCGGGGAGTGTCTCGTCGAGAGTCACTGTTAAGGATAGTGGGAGACAAACACTATCCGGAAGAAAAACTCCAAGAGATGATGGATCGCAAAAACCAATATTATGTAGATTCAATTCAAAACATCTCGCCCAAAGATTTGTTGCCTGGCGTACTTACCTTACTCGATGAATTGCGCCAAGCCGGGATCAAAATCGCCCTTGGTTCCGCCAGCAAAAATGCTCGTCCCGTTGTTGAAAAACTAGGCATTGCTAATCGTATAGATGCGATCGCTGACGGTTACAGCGTGCAGCGTCCCAAACCTGCTCCCGATTTATTTTTGTATGCAGCCAACCAGCTAGGGCTGGAGCCAGCGCAATGCGTGGTGGTAGAAGACGCAGAAGCAGGCATAGAAGCTGCTTTAGCGGCTGGAATGTGGACGGTAGGACTTGGCCCTGCTTCGCGAGTGGGAGAGGCTCACGTTATTCTACCAAACCTCGCAGATACAGACTGGACAAAACTACGGGCAAAATTGAACGATGCGGCTGCACAACAGCAAAAAGCGAGAGTATAAAGGGGATCGGGGATCGGGTATTAGGGATCGGGAAGAGGACACGGGGACGGGGGGATACGGGGATACGGAGAATCATGCTTCGCTAGCTGAGATAATAGTTCTGCTATCCGTCTTGCGTCTACCGCCAAACTGGGTTCAAGACTCCTACCAAAACAGCCTGGAGGCATAGCCTCGAAACTCTCGTTACCAGGTTGAACCTGGTAACGAGAACTAGAGCCTCTGGCTCTCTCAATCGTAGGGCAAATTCCTAGTCCCTACCCCTTAGTCATCAATCTATCCCTTCTGCCTTTCTTCAAATCATGACTTTGACTCTTCCCTCTAAACCTCGGAAGTTACCAACTCAAGCCATAGGAGCTAAAATTTTTCACTGGCTCAATATCATTAGCCTGTTTATCATGCTCACCAGTGGACTACAAATTTACAACGCCAATCCTGTGTTTGGTGGCAGATCGGGTTGGCACATTCCCCCTTTATTTACCTTGGGTGGTTGGTTGGCAGGAGGTAGGCACTGGCATTTTGCAGCGATGTGGCTATTCTCGCTCAATCTTGTCTGGTATGGTTTGTACATTTTAATTACCCGTCGCTGGCGACATCGGTTTGTGGGTAGCAATGATATCAAGGCATTACAAAAAAGCCAAAATCCGAAACGGCTGATTTATGCTTGGCATCGTATAGCCTATACAAGCATTATTCCAATCCTACTACTGGCGTTATTTACAGGAATTGGAATGTATAAGCCAGCCCAATTTCCTTGGATAGTGGATCTGTTTGGTGGTTGGCAACAGCTAAGAATTGTTCACTTTTCTTCAGTACCGTTATTTATTATCTTTGTTATGGTTCATTGGTGGTTGGGAAGTAAAGCTGGTGGTTCCGAACTTACAGATTCGATGTTTTGGTAATGGTTCTCAATTTACACGCCGTCAATTTTTACAAATTTCTGGATTGTCTAGCCTGAGTTTTTTGCTTGGTGGCTGTGGTGCGCCCATATTAGAAGATGTTGTGGGCAAACTTTCTGAACCGCTTAATCAGAAGTTTGAAGCTTTAATATTTAAATCGCAAAAGCCTGTTCCTGAGTTCAGCCAGAGTGAAATTCAACCACAGGCTTTAATCGTCAATAGCTTTAGAGGCACTCCTATTATCGATCCAGCCAAGTATCGTTTGATTGTTGACGGTGAAGTGAATCATCCCCTGAGCCTCAGTATGGTAGAGATTCAGTCTTTGCCTTTGACATCAATGATTATTCGTCATGTTTGCGTAGAAGGTTGGGCAGCGATCGTGCAATGGGGAGGTATACGTCTACGGGATATTGTTGCCCTTGCCCAGCCGCAAGAAAATGTTAAATATGCTTACTTTCAATCAGCCGATGGCTACTATTCAAGTTGGGATATTGCTTCAGCCATGCATCCTCAAACTTTACTAGCTTATCAAAAAAACGGTGAACCTTTGCCACCTGACAATGGTGCGCCTTTACGCTTGGCTGCTCCAATTAAACTTGGTTACAAGCAGAGTAAATGGGTGACTCGGATTACGCTAGTTAGTCATTTGTTGCCACGCAAAGGCTACTGGGAGGATCAAGGATACGAATGGTTTGCTGGGCTTTAAATTACTAATTTCAAATTATGCCTTCTTTAAATAAACTGTTGCAATGGTTAATTTTGACGCTGTTATTTCCTTTAATTTTTCTCAATATTTGGCTAGCATTTCGAGTTTTCCGATATTTTCAACCCCTAGTAACAATTCTTGTCTTGGCTTGTTTGCTAGCATTCATTTTGAATTATCCAGTTTCGCTTCTCCAGCAACGGGGAATTAAACGCAATTATGCGATTGCATTAGTTTTAATCTCAACTGTAGTGATTTTAGCCGCCTTGGGGATTACCTTGGTGCCTATTGCTTTACAGCAGTTTAGTGAAATGACTAAAGTATTTCCCCAATGGATTGATTCTAGCGAGCAAAATCTCCAAATTTTTAGCGATCGCGTTTTTGGTAACAAATTTAATATTAATCTCAGACAGATATTTTCTCAATTAATAAACCAGTTACCGAATGAAGCAGAACAAATAGGAGATAAGCTTTTTAGTATAGTTGTAGATACAATTGATGGTATTTCTGAAGCTTTAATTACAGTAGTGTTGACTGTTTATCTCTTAATAGATGGTGAAAGAATTTGGGAAGGAATATTTAAGAAGCTACCTTTAGGTTTTACTCAGAAAATCCAGCAATCTCTTCAACAAAATTTCCAAAATTACTTAATCGGGCAAGTGAGTCTGGCTTTGTTGATGGGTGTTTCACAAACTGTGATGTTTTTAGTTCTGAACGTCCGATTTGGTTTACTCTTTGGTTTGGGTATTGGCATCTTAAGCTTAATTCCCTTTGGTGATGTTGTCAGCCTGGCTATCATCACTCTGATTATTGCTTTCCATAACTTTTGGTTAGCAGTCAAAGTTTTAGTGGTAGCTGTAATTATTGATCAGTTAATAGACCAAGCGATCGCACCCCGACTTTTAGGTAGTTTTACAGGGATTAGACCAATATGGGTGATAGTTTCTTTACTTGTAGGAACTTATCTGGGTGGAGTGTTAGGGTTACTTATTGCCGTACCTGTAGCTGGTTTTATTAAAGATGCAACAGATGGTTTTGTTACAACATCTGCAAATACTAGCAACCAGATTGAGAGTGAAGAATTACCAGAAATGTTAGCAAATGAGTCTAGTTTGCATTAAGAGGGAATAGGGTTGGGGGAACAGAAGAGGACAAGGAGAATGGTGATTCAAGTTCTTTCCCCTTATCCTCATTCCCCTCTGCCATCTGCCTACTGACTTCTGCCTTCTACTTACCGTTAACATGATTAGCGATACTGTACTAACCACCCAGAGCAAATATGTTGTTTGAAAACTTATTTACAACTTCATCTGAGGGGGAATCCACTTCACCCATTGTTCGCCGCCCCCGCAAAGGTGTGATTGTAGGTGCAGGGCAAGTGGGAATGGCTTGTGCTTACTCGATGCTGATCCAAAATATCTTTGATGAAATGGTTATAGTCGATGTGAATCAGCACAAGCTAGAAGGGGAAGTTATGGACTTGCTGCACGGACTACCCTTTGTAGAACCAACACTGGTGCGTGCAGGAACTTTGGCAGATGGTGAAGATGCGGATATTGTCATTATTACTGCGGGCGCAAAGCAAAAACCGGGAGAAACCCGTTTAGATTTGGTAAACAGAAATGTAGAAGTTTTTAAAGGCTTAATCCCGGAAGTAGTCAAGTGTTGTCCAAAAGCGGTTTTGCTGATTGTTACCAATCCAGTGGACATTATGACCTATGTTGCTCTTAAACTTTCTGGATTACCTAGTTCTAGCGTGATTGGTTCGGGTACGGTGTTGGATACCGCGCGTTTCCGGTATTTGCTAGCACAAAAATTAGAGTTAGATCCCCGTAGTCTACACGCCTACGTGATCGGCGAACACGGTGACAGTGAAGTTCCTGTTTGGAGTAAGGTGAATATAGCGGGTATGAATCTTTTGGATGTGGAAGCAGAAGGCAAAGATATCAATCCGCTCCTACAGGACATTTTTGCCCAAGTTAAAAATGCCGCCTATGAAATTATTCAACGTAAGGGAGCTACCTCCTATGCGATCGGTTTGGGTGTAGCTCAGATTGTGCAAGCTATTTTACGCAATCAAAACCGAGTTTTAACTGTTAGCACTCTGATCCAAAATATTCATGAAATTCAAAATGTTTGTTTGAGCTTGCCTTGCGTAGTAAATCGTCAGGGAGTTACCAGAGTTTTAAATCTCTCGCTCACTCAAGCCGAGTTACAGCAGTTACAACACTCTAGCCAAGTTTTACAGCAAACGATCAAGAAGCTGAAACTTTGATTTTGTGATTTTTGGATAGATGCACCGATCGCGTATATCAAACTACTCCCTTCTCGATGTTAAGGTTACCGATGTAATTTCTTCTCCCCTGCTCCTGGTGCCCTTGAAGTTCCTCTGCTGGCTAAACGGTAATCTTTGGGTGGAAAAGGTAGCTGTCGTGACTCAGCGTATGATTAACGTAGCAGTGGCGAGTAATCACCCTGCTAAGTGCATATTTATGAAAAGCGATCGCACTTCTTAACAATACAAATTCCAAATTTATGTTAGCCTTTTGTTGGAAGATTAAATTCGGTTGTGCTGTTTGTTTTTCACAAGACTTGTATTACAGACCTCTCCGGATCTAAATCTCTACACCCGCTGATTCTGGAGATATTCTATGTCAATTTATGTCGGTAACCTATCTTATGAGGTTAGAGAAGACGACCTCAAGCGTGTTTTTTCAGAATATGGCTCTGTCAAAAACGTTCAAGTACCGATTGATCGGGAAACTGGTCGCATGAGAGGTTTTGCGTTTGTAGAAATGGAAACAGAAGCCGAAGAAGCCGCAGCCATTGATGCTCTAGATAGCGCAGAATGGATGGGTCGCAGCTTGAAAGTGAATAAAGCCAGACCGAAGACAGACGGAGGTTCTGGTGGTGGCAGACGTGGTGGTGGTGGCGGTGGCTACTCTCGACGTTACTAAGCCTTAAGACAAATCATCTTACTCTAAGGTCTTAAAGGCAGACAAAGAGTCTGCCTTTTTTTAACTCTAGGTACCTGAATTGCTCATTATCATGAAATAATAGCCACTAAATCTAAATTAATTCCATTTAGTAGAAGGAGAGAGAATGACTCAAATCATCGTAGGTGAGAATGAAGGGATTGAGTCAGCCTTACGTCGATTTAAGCGGCAAGTTTCCAAGGCAGGGATCTTCCCCGATATGAGGAAGAATCGTCACTTTGAAACACCCCTGGAAAAACGCAAGCGCAAAGCAGTTGCCAAGCAAAAACAGCGTAAGAGAGGTTTCCATAGTTAAAGCCTACAGTCTTCGCTCTAATGATTTAATTGTTTTCTGAACAGATATCACTGTAACTCCAGAAGCCAAACAAACTGTCAGTAAATTAGGGCTAGGCTTCTGGCAAGTTCAACAACTATAAAATTTAAAACTAAATATTTGATTTTTGATTCAGTAGGAATGCGATCGCTTGTTGTGTAGAGAGGGGCGATCGGTTTTTTGTCAAAATTTTATTTAGATCCCCGACTTCTCAAAGAAGTCGGGGATCTGTATTTGAGCGATCGCCAATTTCGATAATGGTATTACACTGCCAAAAGTTGTTTTGCTGTGTAAATAGACAAAAATGAAATTTTTGGGCATTGATCTAGGCTGGAAATCGCAACCAAGTGGGCTGTCTTGCTTGCAGTGGAAAGATGATCAACTACATATACTTGAAATCGATCGCCAAGAAAAAATAGCAGACATTCTGACTTGGATTGATCGCTGCGTACAGCCAGAAGAAAGTGCCATTATCGCTGTAGACGCACCTACCATCATCCCCAACGCTACCGGAAGTCGCCTACCGGACAAACTTACTCACAAGTATTTTGGAAAATATCACGCTGGATGCTATCCAGCTAACCTTAACTTACCTTTTGCAGAACGCACGGTTAAATTTGGCTTAGAACTAGAATCTAGGGGTTTTGATCATGCACCCACTATCGAACCGCAAAAATTTGGCAGATATCAAATCGAAGTTTTTCCCCACCCAGCAATAGTGCATCTGTTCGGCTTAGAAAAGATTCTTAAATATAAAAAAGGACGCCTCGCCGAGCGCCGTTTAGAACTTCTAAAACTCCAAAATTACATAACACAGACTCTACCCTTTCTAGAGCCAAGCCTATGCTTTTGTAAGCATCAAGAATTGACTCTTTTACCTTCCACTGGTGCAGCACTTAAAGCTGCCGAAGATAAACTTGATAGCCTCATCTGCGCTTATGTCGCTGCCCACTGGTGGTATTGGGGAGAAGAACGTAACCTGGTGCTGGGCGATCGCACTACAGGCTACATTGTCATTCCGCAAAGAAAGTGACTGGGGATATCAGTTATCAGTTACCAGTTATCAGTTATCACAAATAACTGATAACTGTTCACTGTTCACTGTTCACTGCGCCCACACAATCAACCTTGGTTCATAAGGACTAGAAAGGTATTTGTGTTTGGGTAATACACGCAAAGATAAGCCTTGCAAACCAGACGTAGTATACAGAACATTAGCAGTGTAAACACTTAAGCCTTGTGCATCCTCTCCCTGGTATTCCATGACTACAGGCACGCCATTGACAATCTCACCATTGGCATCGATAGCACCTTGGTAGAGTTCTACCTGTACATCATTGTTCGTGAGAGTTGCTAAGTCAAGCTTGGCTTTAACAACAACAGTTTGGTTAACTTTAATGTCTGTACCTGAGGATACATCAACATCTTTAATTTTGATATCGTACCAGTGTTCATAGAGTTTCGCTTTCCAAGCTGCTAATTCTTTGGCAGGAGCGTAATTATTTCCTGTCAAGGTGGAGTTGCGATCGCTTGCCGGGAAATATGCTCGCTGTGCATATTCTCCCACCATCCGCGCCGTATTAAAGTACGGGCAATTTAAGCGGATTGCATCTTTCATTTTGTCAATCCAGTGTCTGGGCAAGCCATCAGCATCGCGATCGTAGAACAACGGTACAACTTCTTTTTCTAATAAGTCATACAAAGCATTTGCTTCGACTTGATCCTGATAATTAGGATCGTCGTAAATCTCGCCATGTCCGATCGCCCAGCCAGTGCGGACGTAATCTGCTTCATCCCACCAGCCATCTAATACGCTTAAATTCGGCAATCCATTCATTGCTGCTTTCATCCCGCTGGTACCCGAAGCTTCACGGGGGCGACGCGGTGTATTTAACCACACATCACAACCCGCTACCATCAGCCGGGAGATATATATGTCGTAATTGGGAACGAACACAACCTGCTTTTCCAAGCCTTGTTCACGAATGAAATGATTAATGTCGCGGATTAGCTCCTTACCAGGAATATCTCTGGGGTGAGCTTTTCCAGCAATAACAAATTGCACTTTACGGTGTTTGTTACCCAACAACAGCCGCCTGATGCGTTCTAAATCCCGCATCCACAAGGTAGCGCGTTTGTAAGTAGCAAAGCGACGAGCAAAACCAATAGTTAAAACATAAGGATCGAGGACTTCTTGTGCTTGGGCAATTTCGCTAGGAGAAGCACCGCGATCATACAAATGTTTAACAAGACGCTCCCGCACATACAAAACCATATCTAAGCGACAGCGTTCATGATTTCGCCATAACTCCTCATCAGGAATAGCATCCATGCGATCCCACAATGGGTGATCGGTTGGTGCGGATGACCAATTGGGGCCTAAGTAGCGATCATATAATTCCTGAGTAGATTTAGCAACACAACTGCGGGCATGAACACCATTAGTTATAGCATTAATTGGTACTTCCTCTACTGGTAAACCTTTCCACAACCCTTTAAACATCTGCCGCGACACTGTACCGTGCAGTTGTGCTACACCATTAGAAAATGTAGCCATCTTCAGTGCCAACACTGCCATACTAAAAGGCCCAGATAAATCACCAGTATTCTCTCGCCCTAGAGCCAAAAATTGGTCTTTGTTTAGACCAAATACATCTGCATAGTGACCTAAGTAGTGCAAAACCTTGTCTGGAGGAAACAAGTCAATCCCCGCCGGTACTGGTGTATGGGTGGTAAAGATATTTGTGGAAGCTACCACCTGTTTAGCTTCGTCATAACTAATCCCTTGTTCCTGAATCAGAATGCGGATGCGTTCTAAAGCTGAGAACGCCGCGTGTCCTTCATTCATGTGATAGGCAGTGACGTTATACCCCAGTGCTTTCAACATCCGCACACCACCAATACCCAACATCATTTCTTGGTGGATACGCATATCGATATCCCCACCGTACAGCTGATCTGTAATGTCGTGGTCGTAGGGATTGTTGGGTTCGATGTTGGTATCGAGCATATATAGCGGCACCCTGCCAACCTGTACGCGCCAAACTCTAGCGTACACGGTGCGTCCTGGATAATCTACCGCAATCCGCAGTTCTGAACCATCAGGATTGCGCTCCAGTTGTATGGGCATATTGTAAAAGTCGTTAATCGGATAGCGTTCCTGCTGCCAGCCATCGGCATTGAGATACTGAGCAAAGTAGCCTTGTTGGTACAGCAAGCCCACTCCCACCAAAGGCAATCCTAAGTCGCTAGCCGATTTCAGGTGATCGCCCGCCAGTACTCCCAAACCTCCAGAATAAATCGGTAAACAATCTACAAGTCCAAATTCAGCGGAAAAATAGGCATAGCACTCTGGAGATCGGGGATCGGGAGAAGACAAGGAAGAATTTATCCCTTGTCCACCTTGTCCCTTATCCCTAGTCCCCGATCCCTTGTACCTTGTTTTCTGATACCAAGTGCGCTCTTTGAGATAGTCTTCTAGCTGCAAAGCGGCACGATCCATTTGTGCTAGGAAGCCTTCATCTTCTACTACTTCCGTCAACCGGATTTGGCTGATAGTTCCTAGCATGAGAACAGGATTGTGATGGCTAGATTCCCATAGATCGGGATCTAAGCGGCGAAATAGATCTTTAGTCTCAACGTTCCAATCCCAATGTAAGTTGTATGCTAGCTTCCGCAGCGGTTCTAATCGCGGAGGCAATGCAGGAGAGACGTTGAATGTGCGAATTGGCTGCATAGGCAAGCAGAGCTCCAAGTCTAGCTATCGCTATTGTTGTCTTTCTTTTGTTAATGTTGCCAATTTTTTATACTGTGTTTGCAAACTACCCTTAACATTGTTAAGCTTTGCAAACTATTCTCATTTTTCTTGCGATCGCTAATAGTAAGCAAATAAGTATGATTGCCAATAAATAGATGCCTTGCGGTGATAGCAGTTGATAATGGCTAGTTAGATTAGAGTAATTCAGTCATTGCCATCCTAAAAGCCCTAAATTCAGTATTAGCAATCTCTTTTCTCTCCAGAGCGCAAGGATAATTACAGCCAATCCACTCAGAATTACTTTGAGCCAAAATGGTAGATTCTGACTCGGAGCACGCTTGTAAACACCTACAGGGCTAGAACATCCCGATTCATCGTAGCGATGATAATTTCATCTGTCCATCAAAGAGGTGATTGATAGTTTGTTGACTTTCTTGGGGCATAAATAGCTTTCCTTACTGGACTAGAACTTTAATTTACGTGTAGTGAAGTTAAACGCAACAAGAATCTATCTCTAGTAGGAAGTAATATGATTTTGTTTTATTTATGCAACATTTCACTGTTATCTCTGAAGCACTTCTACTTAAACTAGGTATTTCCCCAGGAGCGCTTCAGGCTCTAATATACTTTTCGTATCAAAATCTCTAAAGCCTTACTAATTGAACTTTACTATTGCAATAAATAATTATTATCAACTCCAAGGAACTTTATCTACTAGTTTTAACTCTCGGTTACTGAAAAATCTTGACGACAGTTGCTATCCAAGTACTTCTTTTTTAATTAACACCCAAGGAGGATGTCTGTACAGATTCAATGTACTAAGAAAGTTTAATAGAGTTAATACAGATAAATATCTTATGTTAATTTCTCTGAAATTTCTAAAGATGTTGAGGAAATTAAGTATTTAAATTTACACGCAATTGCTCAACTAGGTAAATTAGCTTTGAGTTAGGCTTTACTAACTTAAATACCATCTTTATCTTAACTTAATAAAATACCTAATATATTTAAATGAATCTTTTTATTCTGGAACGATAAAATAATTTATGCTATACGTAAGCATAACTATTTCAAAAAAACATCTATATAAGCAAAAAAGCAATTTGGTTTGTCTGTAGTAATCTACGTACATCATGACTAAAGCAGCATATTACAAAAACTGGCTGCAAGAAAGCCGTCACATAAATCGAGGAAGCGCTTACCTTTTTACGGTTAAGTTGAATGTGATGGCCGAAGTTGGAGAAACTCCACCCTAATTTTTGTTGTACGTGAGCAGAAATATTAAAAATTCAACAACTACATTTTTTGGATAAAAGGCGGAGAGCCTCATTTTGGTAAGAAAAACTTCGACATATGTAGCTAAGATAGAATTTTTGCTTGTCTAAGTAAATATCGAGAGGATTAAAGCTGCCTTGCAGAAAATGGTTTTACAGGCAGATATTCCGTACTAGCTGTATCAGCGTTGAATGTAAATCTTTATCTTTTTGCTTGAGAAATTACCAAAGCCTACTCTTACCATCTATTCTGTGCTTTACTAATCTGATGGTCATAGCTTATAAACGCTGATATAGGCTGAAAATTCTCTCTAAATTAAAGATAAGCTCTGCTCTTTACGTTTTTCGCTTTCATATCATTTTGCACAATTCTATTGCTAACAAAAACTTTTAGTACCAAGTTCATGGAAGCTAATATTGGTAATTAGAAAAGTAAATATCTATTTCACTGTTATCTATTACCAGTTTTACCTATAAACTTCCTGCATTAACCTACTTAATATTAAGTAGAAGCAAATAGAATTAGCCTTAGATGCACTAGAACGGGTATTTATTAGCACTTTTCTCAGCTTTCAAAATTACAAAAAAGCAACAAGATTTGTAATTTTGTTTATTCCTCATCAGAAGTTCAATGCCTGATAAATACCTGCATTTTTAGTGGTTTTCAAGTTAAAAATACGCCTTAAGCCAAAAAGTGGAGAGTAGATTAGATGAATCAACAACAATTTTTTGATAAATGGCAGCGTTTCAAAGAAGTTTTATTAATTAGTTTGCTAGGAGCAATTCCAACTATTGTCTTTGGGCCGAAGCTGCGAAACTTGCTATACCGTTTTATTTTTGCCGAAATAGGCGTTTCAGTCTATATCCAAAATGGAGTTGAATTTCTCGGTACTGATTGTATTGAGATTGGCAATGGTGTACATATTTTCAAAGGTGTTCGTATAAATGCGAGAGGGCATGAAAATAATAGAGTTTGCTTGGAAAAAGGAGTTGCTATCGAGAGAAATGTTGATATTGGTTGTTTAGACAATACATCCATAGAAATTGCTCAAGATACTTTTATCGGCCCTGGTGTTTCTATTACTGGCCCAGGAAACATCAAAATAGGAAAACGCTGTTTAATTGCGTCCCATTCAGGAATATTTGCCAATAATCATAACTTTGCAGACCCGTTAAAATACATAGCAGATCAAGGTATAACTCGCCAGGGAATTGTTATAGGAGATGATTGTTGGCTGGGGCATGGGGTAACAGTACTAGATGGAGTCACTATCGGTGAGGGTAGTGTCATTGGTGCAGGAGCAGTTGTTACCAAAGATATTCCTCCCTTCTCTATTGCTGTGGGGGTGCCTGCAAAAGTAGTTAGAAAACGAGTTAGCAAGCAACTGATTAACCCTAGAGAATCAGAAATGAAATTGACTAAGTTTTAGAGTAGGAGTATCTCTCTTGCTTGTGATGGATTCAGCAAGCCAAACTTCTATCAAGAGATTTTCATCTGTCTTGTGTCTTTTGTTCACATTTGGCACAAGTTACAACTATTGTTGCCAGGTTGAGCCTGGCAACGAGAAATGTATATATTTTCTGTTTTCTCCCTCAAGTCATCAAAAATCTTATTAGTACAAATTCAAATATATCTTGTAATTTTAGTTACTATAATAGTTTTAACACTGATCCAATCAGTTATTTGATGTCAAAAACATACTTTTATATTGAAGTTGGAAACATCTAATCTAGGCAAACGTCAGAATAGCCACCAGTTTACAACTGAGAAAATCACGTGCATCTGTAAGGCAGAAGCCTGTGTGATTAATCTCACAATAAATTGATGAAAACTTCTCTTTCCTCACTCCTAGCCCCTATTCTCAAGTGAGATAACCTGGGTGAGTGGTGAGTGCCTAACTTCAGCTGTGAAGTTTATCTCCTGACTTACACCAGTCTTCTCCAAAAAGAGAATGAGATTTGGGTAAGATAAAGTAGCTATCTTGATCTGCATAGCAGACTCGGAAGTTTTTCATACCCGAAGGAGTTATCTTTCATGCTGACTTTAAAAATCGTCGTTTATATTGTTGTTGCCTTCTTCCTGACTCTGTTTATTTTTGGATTTTTGTCAAACGATCCGGCTCGCAACCCCGGTCGTCGGGACTTAGAGTAATATCGAGACAAGTTATCCAGAGCTGCCTAAAGGCAGAACAGACTAGACGCCTTTGGGGCGGCTTGCTTAAAGTTAGAAAGGCAAAAGTCGGAAGGCAAAGTTTTTAATTAGTCCTTCCGGCTCTTAATTTGGCTATTTGTTTGCTCGACTATGCTGAAATATGCTTCATCCATTTCTGCCGCCAGTCCCGCCCCTCATTCTCGAATCTTCACAATCTACAAATCTACTAGCCATAACTGTTAGCGATCGCCAGTTTAAATTAACCACCGATGCTGACAGCAAAACATTTATACACAAAGAGAATTCCCAGGAGCAACGGCAATCACCACAAAAGGAAACTGCTAGCAATACGGGCAATCTTCCACAACTCGGTGAGGATGAGGCTTTAACTGCCAAGACATTATCTGCACCCACTCAGCAGGAAATCCTCCCGTCTGAAAATTCATCCCTAAATGTTGCTAAAAATGCAGCGGCATTGGGTGAGCCGTTATCTATTGGCGATCGCTCAATCCAATTTGCACAATCAAACGACAATAGAGTCATTCTAGGTGAGCCATTGTCTATTGGTTATCCGGTGCAGCGATCAGCAGAAGTCTCTCAGTCAAATAAAAGGGAACAGAGAACAGATCAATTATCTCTAACAGACTCGCAACAAACGGCTGAAAATTTACTCCCAACTCAACAGGGTGATACAGCTACTAAAAATTCTCAAAATTCAGAAACTTTTCAACTGACACAACAACCAATTAAAATCCAATTTAACAGCCATAGCAAAACAAACGAATCACCACAGCCCTCGACGATCGTATTTAAATCTCGCAGTATTACCAGTCAATTCCCAACGCCCGATCCTAATATTCCACAACAGCCTCCGCAGCCTGCGCCCACAGCACCAAACACCACACCCGAACAACAAACTCAACCACCTACCGCACCTCCACAAGATAGAAGAGTAGTTGAAGTAGTAGCAGATCGGCAAGAATACGATGAACAGCGACGGGTAGTAACAGCAGAAGGTAATGTAGTTGTACGTTTTGATGGAGCGGTGGTAGATGCCGATCGCCTGCAAGTGAATTTAGATAATTTGATCGCCGTCGGTGAAGGAAATGTGGCACTAACAAGAGGCGATCAAGTATTGCGGGGAGAGCGTTTTACTTATAACTTTATTCAAGATAGTGGAGAACTAACAGCAGGCAGTGGTGAAATTTTTATACCCACAGTTGGACAGGATTTTACCTTCTTGCCTACAAATATCACACCGAGTGGAGTACCAGCCCGTCCAATTAGCGATCGCATCAGACAAAATCAACCGCTGACGGCGGGAAGTGCGGGGGGAATTGATATCGGTGTCGGCACTGGATCTCGCGCTAGAAATTTAGTTGGGCAGCAACAGGGAGGACAAGTTAGGCGACTACGCTTTGAAGCCGCACACATTGATTTTTATCCGCGTGGTTGGCAAGCTAGGGATGTTCAAATCACCAACGATCCTTTTTCGCCTCCAGAATTAGTGCTAAGGGCGGATAAAGTCACCTTGACGCGGGAGACTCCTCTACGCGATCGCATCAAAACACAGAGACAGCGTTTAGTATTCGATCAAGGGTTGAGTGTACCCATTCCCAGAGATGAGCAAGTGCTCGATCGCAGGGAGCGCGAAGTTACCCCAGGATTAGCTTCTATTGGCTATGATGGCGAGGATAGAGGTGGTTTATTTGTAGAGCGCAGTTTCCAACCCATCAGTACAGAGCAGGTGAGCTGGAGTTTCACGCCTCAATTTCTTGTTCAAAAGGTTGTAGAAGAAGGTGTTAGCAACATACCAGGATTATTTGGTGCAAGAACAAGCCTCAATGCCACTTTAAGTCCGCGGACAACAGTTGAGGGTAGCGGGCGGTTAAATAGTTTTGACTTAACTCAAGTAGAAGACAACCTGCGCGCAAGTTTGCGATTGCGTCAACTACTAGGCGACATTACAAACCCCCACACTTTGGCATTGGAATACAGTTACCGCGATCGCCTCTACAACGGTACCCTTGGTTTTCAAACCGTTCAGAGTAGTCTGGGGGGCGTGATCACCTCTCCTGTCATTCCTTTAGGTAATGGTATCAATTTTAGCTATCAGGGAGGCGCTCAATATATTAATGCCAGAACCGATCGCCAAGACTTGCTAGAAACAATTCGAGACAACGATCGCATTTCACTTGGACGTGCTCAAGCTAGCGCCGCTTTGAATGGAGGTATTTTGCTATGGCAAGGCAAACCATTAGCACCTACTGCCACAGAAGGTTTACGATACACGCCAAACCCAGTTGTTCCCTACCTGCGGGCATTTGCTGGGGTGACTGGTACTACTAGTTTTTACACTAGCGGCGATAATCAAAACTCTTTGTTTGGCACTATTGGTTTAGAAGGGCAATTAGGACATTTTTCGCGTTCCTTTTTTGACTATACCGCTTTTAATGTCAGTTACTCCCAAGGTCTTAACAGCGGGGAATCTCCGTTTTTATTCGACCGCGTCGTAGATACTAAAATCTTGAATGTTGGAATCACACAGCAAATCTACGGGCCATTTCGCCTTGGTTTTCAAACATCTGTTAACTTAGACACGGGAGAAAGCCGTAGCACCGACTATATATTGGAATATAGCCGCCGTACCTATGGAATCACCTTACGTTACAATCCAGTTTTAGAATTAGGTGGTATTAGCTTCCGAATTAGTGATTTTAACTGGACTGGTGGCACAGATCCATTTACGGGAGTTAAGCCAGTAGTTGGTGGGGTAGAGCAACGGGATTAATTCTTAATTCTGAAAAACCCTTGCAAAAAGTAAAAAATATTAATAAATAACTTTTCTATCCAGAGCATAGCTCGATCCAACCATTCTAGAATCAGTTCTAGTGGATGCTTTTCATACCCAATTAACTTGGCTTTGATTTCAATCCAGTCAGGCTTTGCCTCGACTTGAGTAGTGGGAGCGCTATCTTTTACTAGCTCAAAAGTCGCGGATGCAGTTTGTGTTGTAGAGGCAACTTTTGCAGATGTTTTGTGAGCGGCAGTAAACTCAAGAACTGATTTTTTATATTGTGCTAATTTTTTAGAGGCTTTTGATTTTCGTTGTGGCAATGCGATCGCTTTAAAACGATAAATCAGCTTTTTTAAATGGTAATGTGCCTTCTGGCTGGGGAGAACAACAGCATTATTGTTTGGCGAAATTCCGATTAACTGATTATTTACAGGTTGGCTAGCTGCTGGAATTTCACCAAATAAATCATCCTCGCTTAACCAAGGATCTGTTAAGTAACTATTGGGTATCTGAGAACTTGGAGGCAAATTTTGAGGATAAAAACGTTGGGAAAACTTTAACCTTGGTGGTTTCATCCCAGGAGTCATTGGCAAAGCTGCTGAAGCTTGGCTTTGTGAGGTGTTTGATTCTAGTTTTTTATCCTTACGTTCTCCAAAAAAGAAATTTAGTGCCGCCCAAATTAAAGCTTGAATTTTTGGTGTTTGATTTTGTAAATCATCGGCAGCAACCGTTGTTTGTCTTCTCACAGGGAGCTGCTCTTGTCCGTAAACAAATATATGTAGTTGAGTTTGGATAACTTGGAGTAGCTCAGAACTAGCGCGAGAAATTGGCATTAAAGCATTTGATTCCAACTTGGCAACAGTCGCGTCTAATAATTTAAGCGATCGCTCCGGATTCAGAAGATATGGATACTCAATATTATCTTCTTTAACACCAGAGGGTAGCAAAGCAGGAATCTTATCATTTTTACTAGAACTTAATTTATGTATTAAATAATTAATTTCACTTAAAATATTTGTTTCTTTTTTTGCTTCTATTAAGCGCCAGCGACGCCAGTAATTAGCAATTTCTGTAATGATTCGCTCTTCCAAAATTTGCTGCTGTTTGGGCGTCAAAAGATCCAAAATTTCATTTTCATGGGTAACAAGTACCAATTGGCGATTAGATAACTGTGAGGCAATTCCCTGAATATGAGAGAGAGTGGGAGAATGGGAGAGGGGGGGAGTGGAAGCAGGGGAGCAGAATTCTTCGTGTCCCCTTGTCCCCGTGTCAACGGACAGTTTGCTCAACAAGGGGAACCTCGGCACACTACTGTCCTCCCCTTGTCCTCTTTCCCCGCGTCTTTTTGTCCCCTTGTTCTCTAATTGCAGATGCTCTACTACCTGCAGCACTTGCAAAATAGGAGTATCGGCTACCGGGGGAGTTTCGGGTTGGGAATCGGTATAATGTGCTTCTAATTGTGGTTTGCTTTGTTCCTGTCTGCCATCGAGTTGTTTGCCAGATGATTCAACAGCTTTTTGAATTAGCTGGAAGAAGGGATACATCAGTGCCTCTAGGGACAAAGTGGCAGCAACTTGCAGATGGCGGAAGGTACGTCCCAATCCTTCGCCCCAGCGTCGAGATTGTTGGTGGACAAAGTTAAAAAGTCTGCTTTGATAACGTCCAGAAGAAGCAGGAGGCATGGTAGTGAATTTTTGTTGAGATGTTTGTGAATTATTTGATTCCCACCAAACAATGTGATTGTGTTTGTTAGTAGGGGCGGGTTTTTTGATTATTTTTCGGCTGCAATCGACAATTTATCTTCTAAACCCGCCCGTACAGTAGTTAGTGGTTAAGTTTTACCAATAACTAATGACCAATGACTAATGACTATCCACTAACAATTATCACGAAAAATACGTTTTTTGATGCCAACATAGCTTTGTAGTGTCCCCATCATAGCGGAAATATGGTCTTTCCCGTGTCGCAATCCAGTACGAAATTAATCTTGGCAGAAGTTGAGAAATTACGCTCTTTTTGTCAAGAGAATATACTCCTAAATTGGCGTTATTTTGCAGGTGATTTGACTATTGCTGAGGTAACTTCAACCTCTTTGTCTGGTTGGACACCTGTCGAGCTAAATGCTAAGGGACATATCGCTTGGGCTGCCGGGCAAGAAGTTTTGTGGTTAGCTCAAAAGTTTGTGATTCCCCAAGATATACAAGGTTATTTACTTGGGGGTTTGTCTTTGCGATTGGCGTTAGTTTGGTGGGCAAATGCTGTCGAAGTTTATGTGAATGGAGTTTTGGCAGCCGAGGGAGATTTGTTTGATTTTTCACCACGGGTATTACTCTCTTCGGCAGTGACACCAGGAGAAGAATTTTTTGTGGCTTTGCGTTTGGTAAGTCCAGGGCATTGCGATGGGGCTTTGGTGCGATCGCTTTTGGTTTATGAATCAACTGATGAGAGTCGTCTTGATCCTGGTTTTGTTGCTGATGAGTTGGCTGTGATGCAGCGTTATTTGGAGAGTTTTGCGCCTGGGAAGTTGGATGATTTGGTGGCGGTGGTGGAAGGGATAATGAACCGCAGAGGCGCAGAGAACACGGAGGAGGAGAAAGGAGAGTTAGAGAAAGAGTTATTTTCTTTGCGAGAGAGTTTAAGTAAATTTAAAATCCCAAGTCTAGATTCTAAAATCTATCTGGTGGGTCATGCTCATTTGGATATGGCTTGGCTTTGGCGTGTGAGTGAAACTTGGAGGGCGGCACAAAATACTTTTGAGTCGGTTCTCAAGCTTCAGCAAGATTTTTCGGAGTTAATTTTCTGCCATTCGACTCCGGCTTTGTATGCTTGGGTTGAGAAAAATCGTCCGGATTTGTTTAAAAGAATTCAAGCAAAGGTGGCAGATGGATGTTGGGAAGTTGTTGGTGGTTTTTGGGTAGAGCCTGATTTGAATTTGATTGCTGGGGAGTCGATTGTTCGGCAGTTGTTGTACGGGCAACGCTATGTGCTGGAAAAGTTTGGCAAGCTTTCGGCTGTGGAGTGGGTTCCAGATAGTTTTGGTTTTTGTGCAACGCTACCGCAGTTTTTACAACAGGCAGGAATTAAGTATTTTGTCACTCAAAAGCTGCGTTGGAATGATACGACTAAGTTTCCTTATGGTGCTTTTTGGTGGCGTGCTCCGGATGGCAGTGAAATCTTCAGTTTTATGTCTGCATCGATTGGTGAAGGTATTGAGCCTGTAAAAATGGCTGAATACGCGATTGAATGGCAAAATCAAACTGGTTTTGCTGACTCGCTTTGGCTTCCTGGTGTTGGCGACCATGGCGGCGGCCCCACCCGTGATATGTTAGAAGTTGCACGTCGTTGGCAGAAATCTTCTTTTTTCCCAGGGCTAGAATTCACGACGGTTGAGAAATATTTAAAGCAATTACAGTCAAAAAATAATACTCAAGAATTAAACATCACCTCATCCTCTGATCTCCCAAGGTGGGATGATGAACTCTATCTTGAATTTCATCGCGGTTGCTATACTACCCACGCGGATCAAAAACGCTGGAATCGTCGCTGTGAAAGTTTGCTTTTCCAGGCGGAACTGTTTGCTGCGATCGCAAAGATTAGCTGTGGGGCAATTTATCCCAAAGCGGAACTGGAAGCGGCATGGAAGAAGCTATTATTTAACCAATTTCACGATATTCTGCCTGGCTCGTCGATTACTGAAGTTTACGAAGATGCTTTACCAGAGTGGCAGGATATAGAAAAGGTTGGCACTGAGATATTGCAGGGTTCTTTGAGCGCGATCGCATCTCAAATTCGCTTCCCAGATCCACCGCTATCTAATTGTCTGCCTGTGATAGTGTTCAATTCCTTAAATTGGCAACGGTGTGAAGTTGTTTCTGTTTCTTTACCTTCAGACGCTACACCAGACCAAGAATGGCGTATATACGATGCTGCTGGGCAAGAAGTTGTTTCTCAGTTGAGTGCAGCAACACTATTATTTTTGGCAAGTGATATTCCACCTGTAGGCTATCGTTTATTTTGGCTGTGTAGGTCTCAGACTAAAAAAGGCCATAATAAGGCTTATTATGAAGATACCAATTTAGGTTTGCAAAAGCAACAACAATTTTCATCAAAAAATTTGACTCTAGAAAATGAATTTTTGCGGGTAATAATTCACGAGGAAACTGGTAATTTATCTAGCATTTTTGACAAGGTTAATAATAAGGAAGTTCTCAACCAAGCAGGTGGAAATCAATTACAAGCTTTTCAAGATAGCGGTCAATATTGGGATGCGTGGAATATTGATCCTAATTATGCCCAACATCCCCTACCACCAACTCACCTCAAATCTATTCAGTGGTTAGAAAACGGGTCAGTGCAAAGCCGTCTGCGTGTGGTGCAGCAATTTGGCAACTCAGAGTTTTGCTGTGATTACATCCTGCAAGCAGCCTCACCGATCCTAAAAATTGCCACAAAAGTTGACTGGCAAGAACGTCAGGTATTAGTTAAGGCAGCTTTTCCTCTAAATCTTGAGGCGGATTTTGCCACCTATGAGATTCCCTGTGGGGCGATTAGCCGCCCGACTAAACCCCAAACAGCAGTAGAACAAGCAAAATGGGAAGTACCTGCTTTGCGTTGGGCAGATTTGAGTGCGAACCATGAGGGGAGTGTTTATGGCGTTAGTTTGCTCAATGATTGTAAATACGGTTATGACAGTCAACCCAATCAATTACGACTAACCTTATTACGCAGTCCCAACTGGCCAGATTCACAGGCAGACCGAGGATTACATGAATTTACTTATGCTTTATATCCTCACGCTGGTAACTGGAAATCAGCCCAGACAGTACGACGTGGCTATGAATTCAATATTCCTTTGCAAGTAATGGTAAATCCACAGAACTCTCGCTTTGAATCTTCTTCGCCAGCGGAAAAGTTCCTTGGAGCTAGAGTGAGTTTCCTAGATTTATCCGCCGAAAATTTAGTTTTAATGGCGTTGAAACAAGCGGAAGATGATCCAGAGCAATTAATTCTTCGTTGTTATGAATGTCATGGGGAAACAGCCGAGTTATTCTTGCAGAATAATTTGGGATTAAGTTTAGAAGATTCAGTAGATTTATTGGAGTGTTCTTCGTCTACATCCAACTCTAAAAAGATTGCCCAAAAGAATACTGTTAATCCCTGGAAAATTGCTAGTTTTAAACTTAAAGTTAGTGATTCTGCAAATTCTTGATTACTGGTTATTAGCTCTCTTCTCACTTAATTAAATTACCCATCCTTCATCTAAATAATTAGTTTATTAATGAAGGATAGGTTATTGATTTTGAGATAACACTTTTACCCCATTGCCATGTCATTTTTATGGCATTGGATGAAATAGTAAATCTGGGAAAACAAAATTAAATATAGCCCAAGTCGAAAAGGCAATTACTACCGCAAGCACGGCAAGTACAGGCGCGAGGGAAAGGTATCTAAGAAAATAGCCTTGTTGCTCTGTTGGTTTCTGAACCATCTTATCTCTCAAAAGTTTGTATGAATTACACTGAATTATTTTTGTGATGATACAGAGACTTAATTGGCTCTGTGTTATGTAAATCATCCAAAAATCTTTCTATTTGGTACTGCAAATTTAACTTCCAATATTAGGAGTTCACTTTAGAGTACATTCATTAGATTAATTACTAATAATTGGATATCCTTCTGACTAAAGGAATAAAAATAAAAAATTGAATTAAATTAGCTTTGTTATCTTAAACACAACTTGAACTAATTTGACTTGTATATAAAAAAATAATTATAAAAAATCATCCGCCAGCAATATCTTCAAATTCTATATTTGCTGATTTTTAATTAGATAATATTCCTTAGCCACAATTGGTTATGTAGCAAAAAATTCCAGATACAGCAATAAGGACACAGAAGGTGATTCCAATTCAGCATCCAACATCTCAAATTCAAAATGGGATGGGCGATCGCTCCAGTCCAAATCATCACCCCACCTAGACAGCCTGTAGGTGGGGTTGCTTAAGGTGAATTGACGATAGAAGCTTTGCAAGCTAGCTTGCTTAATCTTCATGATCCTCAAATGGGTCACTCAACTCTTTGGCAGGAGGGCCAAAAGCAGTGTAAATAGACAGCGCCGTGATGACAATCACAATTGCGCCAACAGAAATGCTAAGAACTGTTGCGGGTTCCATAATTTATAGATAGATTATGAGTGCTATTCTTATAGAATATTACAGAAGATTAAAAAATGCTTTGGCAAGTAATCTTAAGGTGAAATATGGCACAACGGACGCGGTTGGGAGATATCCTCAGACCACTTAACTCTGAATACGGTAAAGTTGCTCCAGGTTGGGGTACTACCCCCCTGATGGCTGTCTTTATGGGGCTATTTTTTGTGTTTTTGCTGATTATTCTGCAACTCTATAACAGGTCAATAGCGATCCAAGACGTTAATGTAGATTGGCGGAGTTTGGGGCGATAACAAATATAAAAGCTTAAAAGCTTGCATAAAAAGCTCCTCCACCCGGCTCGACCGGGTTTTTTTATTTTCTCAAATGCTTACAGAAGAAGACACGGGGATAACAAAGCAGGGGGCAGGGGAGCAGAGGAATAGTAAATAAATAACCACTAACCACTATCCACTAACAAATGACAAATGACCACTATCTTTGTCTAAACTAAATTTGTGGGTTCATAAAGCATTTTTTTAGTTAACAGGATAGAAAAAATGAATGTATTTGGTATCGGTCTGCCGGAAATGGCTTTAATTATGGTTGTGGCACTGTTAATCTTCGGCCCCAAAAAGTTGCCAGAAATAGGTCGTAGCATGGGAAAAGCAATTCGCGGTTTTCAAGAAGCTTCTAAGGAGTTTCAAAACGAGTTCCAAAAAGAAGCAGCTCAAATCGAAGAAGCTGTGAAGACTACTGCTGAACTAGAACCCAAGCAATTAGAGGCTACTCGCAAGGAAGAAGCTTGAAGATAGAAGGCAGAAGGCAGCTATGCTGAAGTTAAGATATGACTTGATTACTTCATAATTCATAACTCATAATTCATAATTCATACTTCATACTTCATACTTCAGATGACAGAAGCTACTGCCAAAACAGCTTTAGTGATTCCTCAGCTGATTGTCGGTTTGGGGAATCCAGAGCCTAAGTACCACCATACACGTCACAATATCGGTTTCGCTGCTATAGATGCTCTATCACTTGCTTGGAAAATTTCACTAGCAGAAAATCGTAAGTTTCAGGGTGAATATGGAGAAGGTATCGCACCAAATGGAGAAAAAATCCGCTTGCTGAAACCATTGACTTATATGAATCGCTCCGGGCAGGCAATACAAGCTGTCACAAATTGGTATAAATTGCCGCCTGAATCGGTATTAGTAATTTATGACGATATGGATTTGCCGCTAGGAAAAACTAGACTGCGCTTGTCTGGTTCTGCTGGTGGGCACAACGGTATGAAAAGCGCGATCGCGCACCTGAGTACGCAAAATTTTCCCCGTTTGCGGATTGGGATTGGTAAACCAAAAGGTGTTGCTGCTGACGTAGAAAATGGTGCCGTATCCCATGTTTTGGGAAAATTTTCTGCCTCTGAAACTCAGTTTGTATCTGAGGTATTGCAGTTTGTCGTAGAGTGCGTAGAATTATGCCTGAAACAAGGTGTAGAAAAAGCAATGAACCGTTGTAACAGTCGCACTCTCACTCGTTCGGAAACCGAAAGTTCTGCAACTAAAGCTATGTAATTTTATAAGTTTTCTTAGACTTGATGTTAACTTTCTAGCCCCAGCGAACCTTTGTTTAAGGTTACTAAGTAGGTGGACAGAATCAAATGTAAAATACTTATCGCCAGCAACTATATAGAATAAACTTTTTCCTTTCGCCTTCTAGTTGCCACAAATGTAGCCGTATAAATCGCAGTAGCTTTTGTGATTTCCCTATTTTGAGGTTGATGGGCAGCTATTGAGCTTGTCCCATCCAACCAGAATTGAAATTTTCCAGCAAATTCTTCACACCCCATAAGGGGTGAGCATCCTCTTGCCAATTTTTTGTAAAAATGATAACAGAGGCGCTTTGGCTAGTTTAATTTGATGTTGTCAAACAACGTCATTACCAAATAGGTTTATTTAAAACGCCGCTTGCGTCTGGCAGCCACTGCTTTGCGCTTACGCTTTTCTAATGGTGTTTCAAAGTGCCGATGATACTTAACATCAGCTAATATCCCAGCTTTGGAAACCTGGCGCTTAAAGCGACGCAGTGCCGACTCTATTCCTTCATTTTCTCCTAATACCACCTGGGTCATTCTGGCTTCGTCCTCATTTCCTCATTATCAATATCTCTCATTGTAATGCCGCCTTCACCTTGATGAAACCCGTGTGAGATACTTATGACTTAAAGTCATGCGATCGCTAGATTAAAGGTTGAAGGGGTAAGGGTTTAACTCCTCTTTGCTCAAAACTTTTATCACTAAAGCTGCAAAATTAAATTTTATAAAAGAACTATTTTATACAGCATCCTCGTTGAGATAATTACTTTTTATCTATGCTGGCTTTCCTTCTATCTTCAGCTTGGTGGCTCCAATGTATTGATAGCAAGAGCAAGTTGGTAAAGTTGGCGGCGCGGAAGAGAAGTGAATTTTGCCAACTCTCGACTAGCTTGCGATCGCGACATTCCTTGAGTGATGAGTTTTGTTAGCTCAACTCTTAATTCTGCTTCTGAAAATTGCTGTTGAGTTGGTGGCTTTCCCGCTACTACTAAAGTGTATTCACCTTGAGGCTCGCGATCGCGACAAAAAACAACTGCTTGCTCAAGCGTTCCCCGCCAAAATTCCTCATACAATTTAGTTAGTTCTCGTGCCAGTACAATTTGGCGATCGCCGCCGAAAATATCGGCTAAATCTTGTAATGTTTCTCGCAAGCGATGGGGAGACTCGTAAAAAATGAGAGTGCGAGATTCGGTGATCAACGATTCTAAGTGTTCTCGTCGTGCTTGGGCTTTCGCAGGCAGAAATCCTTCAAATACAAACCGATCGGTTGGTAGCCCAGCTGCACTGAGCGCTGTAATTGCTGCACTAGCACTAGGAATCGGTACTACTGTAATTCCTGCATCAATACAAGCTTTGACTAATTCGTAGCCAGGATCGGAAATTCCCGGCATTCCCGCATCAGTCACAACAGCGATCGCCTTACCTTCATCCAACTGCTTCAATAATTCTGGGATGCGGCTGTTACGATTGTGCTCGTGATAACTTACCTGGGGAGTTTTAATTTGAAAATGCTGTAGTAATTTCCCTGTGTGGCGTGTGTCTTCCGCTGCAATTAGATCCACGGCTTGCAAAATTCGCACTCCCCGGAAAGTCATATCTTCCAGATTGCCAATTGGTGTGCCGACAACGTAAAGTGTTCTTGGTTTGGGATCAGTTTGCATGAAGGAAATTTTAATTTGTTAGTAGTTAGTTAGTAAAGGTAGGTTTAGAAGATAAATTATCAGTTTGAACGGTAAGATTATCAACAAAACCCGCCAGTACATAGTGGTTAATAGGTGCGTTTTACCAATGACTAATGACTAATGACCAATGACTAATCATGGCTTATTTGTTGGTTTAGTAACTTTGGATCTAATTTACCTTGCCCAATCTCCTCCCAAGAACAATCAGAAAATAGTTGCCACAGACTATATTGTCGCAGCAGGAGGCCCGGCTACAAATGCAGCGATCGCTTTTAGCCATTTAGGTAGCACAGACACAACTCACAATGTCTCTGCCTTGTTAGGTATAGTTGGTTCTCATCCATTAACGCAATTAATTCGCGGCGACTTGCAAAAATATCAAGTAGCAATAAACGATCTCAATCCTACAACGAACAACCCACCACCTGTTTCTTCTATCATTGTTACCCAAGCCAGCGGTGAACGAGCTGTGGTTTCCATCAACGCTGTCAAAACTCAAGCCGATCGCCAAGCTATTCCGCCAGAAATTTTACAAAATATGGATATCGTGCTGATCGATGGGCATCAAATGGCAGTTGGCATCGAAATTGCTCAAAGGGCAAAAGCTAAAAATATCCCAATAGTCATTGATGGTGGTAGCTGGAAACCTGGATTTGAAAAAGTCTTGCCCTTGGCAGATTACGCAATTTGTTCTGCTAATTTCTATCCTCCCCACTGCCATACACAGGAAGAGGTATTTGCCTATCTCAGTCAACTTGGCATTCCTCATATCGCCATTACCCACGGCGAAAAACCAATTCAGTATCTCACACATCTCTTCCCCTGCGAGCGGGAGTTGGAGGGGGGTACAAATGGCATTATAGATGTTCCAAAAACTCAGGCTGCTGATACACTGGGGGCTGGAGATATATTCCACGGTGCTTTTTGTCATTACATCTTACGGGAAAATTTTATCGATGCCTTAGCATCAGCAGCGAAAATAGCCACTTTCTCCTGTCAATTTTTTGGCACGCGCCGCTGGATGGAATCTTAAATACAGGGCAAAATAAATGCAAGATTTACAAGAAATACTTTTATTAGCTCGTTCCATCAGTTGGGAAGCGGCAGGTATCCTGCGGTCTTATTATCACAAGAATTACAATTCTTTAGAAGTACAGTATAAAGATAGCGATCCTGTTACCGTTGCTGACTTAGCTGTCAACCATTACATTTTAGAAAAGCTCCAAGCAGCTTTAGGTAATGAAAATTTCGTTTATATTAGCGAAGAAACTTACAAAGAAGCACAAAGCAAGCAACTGAATTCGGCATGGACATGGATCATCGATCCATTAGATGGAACGCGAGATTTTATCGAAAAAACTGGGGAGTATGCCATTCATATTGCTTTGGTAAAAAATCATCGTCCAGTGTTAGCAACAGTAGCAGTTCCGGAAGCAGAAAAATTGTACTACGCAACAAAAGGTGGCGGTGCATTTGTAGAAACTTCTGATGGTAAAAGTACTGCTTTAAAAGTGTCGCCACGCGATCGCATCGAAGAATTAACTCTAGTCGTTAGTCGCAGCCATCGCAACGAAAGATTAAATTATTTACTGCAAAATTTACCCTGTCAAAATCAAAAATCTGTTGGCAGTGTTGGTTGTAAAATTGCCACAATTGTCGAACAACAAGCAGATATTTATATTTCCCTTTCTGGTAAATCTGCTCCTAAAGATTGGGATATGGCTGCACCTGAATTAATTTTGACAGAAGCTGGCGGTAAATTCACCCATTTTGACCTGACGCCATTGCATTACAACACAGGAGATATCAGTCAATGGGGCGGTTTATTAGCTAGTAACGGGCAGTTTCATGAAATACTTTGTCAGGATGCACAGAGAATTTTAAAAGAGTGGGAAAAAAACAAATTCTAGAATATCTCATTTACCTAGTAATTATTAAAGTTTTGTAAAGAAAATCGGATCTTTACGGATTGTTCTAAGTAACTCGTGATTTCAACAGTGCGAATGCGTCAGCATAATTACTATTAACTGTTTGATAATCATTAAAGGTACAAAATGGCTTCTAAATCTAACGTTAAATTGACAATTGCTCTTAAAGAACCCGATCTAACTTCAACTCGATCCCAACTTTACACTCGCCTACTACCAACGAGGGAATGCCCGTAATGAAATAGAAGATTACAAAAAAGCAATTGAGGATTTTAGCCACTATATTCGCTTCAATCCAAATGATGTTGATGCTTTTGATAATCGATGCATTGCTTACAATAAATTGAATAACTACAACCTAGCAATTTCTGATTGCAATCAAGCTATTAAAATTAATTCCAAATACTCAAGTGCGTATGTTAATAGAGGAAATGGCTATCATGGGCAAGGTAACTACGAGCGGGCAATTGCTGACTACAACAAATCTATTGAAATTAACCCCAAGTCTGCCACAGCTTATTACAATCGGGGGAATACTCGCCGTCGACTTAGAAACTATGAAGAAGCAATTAAGGATTATAACCAGGCTATCTATATAAATCCTAACTATGCCGATGCTTACTTCAACAGGGGGCTTACTCACTCTATTCTTAGAGGCAAGCAAAAAGCGATCACCGATTATCAAAAAGCTGCTGAACTTTATCAGAAACAAAGAGACACAAAGAACTACCAAAAATCATTAGACAGAATTAAAAAGCTTCAGCAGTAGTCATATTGAAATTAGGCAACTGCCAAATCATAATGCAAAGCCAAAAGTTCATCTGCTTTTAAGGTAGCCATTGCATATTCGCATCCTTGAGTGTCAGCAAATTCAACTAAATAATGACAATCTTCTCCTTCCTCGTACACTTCTACAATCGTTCCCACTTGTCCTCTTGGCAGACTTTCAATACCAGCTTTATCTGTTTCCAATAATGTTAATCGCTCAATGGGAACAGGGTTTAGGGTAGCGACAGTATCTAAAAGTTTAAGTTTTGTCATTTAATTTGATTCACACCTTGCACCAGTCCCGTCAGCCTAGAAGCGAAGCCTCGAAACCCTCGTTACCAGGTTCAACCTGGTAACGAGAACTAGAGCCTCTGGCTCTTCTTGAGAATGGTGCAAGATATCATATCAGTTGAGAAATGCAGTAATCAAAGAGATTTTATCAAGCGATCGCTGCTATCTCACTCACCTTGCTACCTATATTTCCGTTACAATCAACTCCTGTGGACAGTGGATAGGGAGAAACTAGGGTTGCCTACACTAGGTGTAAATATCGATCATATTGCCACCATCCGACAAGCACGACGGACAGTGGAACCAGATCCCGTAGCAGCAGCAGTACTGGCAGAATTAGGCGGTGCAGACGGGATCACCGCCCATCTACGCGAAGATAGACGACATATTCAAGAACGAGACGTGCGGCTATTACGACAAACAGTCAGAACCCACCTGAATTTAGAAATGGCTGCCACAGATGAAATGGTAGCGATCGCCCTCGTTCTCAAACCCGATTATGTAACTTTAGTTCCTGAACGGCGGGAAGAAGTAACCACAGAAGGCGGACTGGATATCGTCGGTCAAATTGCTAGAATCGGAGAGGTTGTTGATAAATTACAAGGCGCTGGCATTCCAGTGAGTTTATTTATCGATGCAGAACCAGCACAAATTGAAGCATCTCAAACGGTAAAAGCAAAATTTATTGAACTGCACACCGGACGATATGCTGAGGCTAAAGACGAAACAAGTCGTAAGCAGGAATTAGATGTGTTGGCAGCCGGGTGCGAGCAAGCAATTAAAGCCGGATTAAGAGTTAACGCCGGGCACGGATTAACCTACTGGAACGTCTATCCTGTGGCTTGTCTTCCTGGTATGGAAGAACTTAATATTGGTCATACCATCGTTAGTCGGGCAGCATTAGTCGGGATGGAAAGGGCTGTTCGAGAAATGAAACTCGCCATGCGCGGGCATCAGTGAACAGTGAACAGTGAACAGTAATCAGTAATCAGTATATTTGTCTTTCTATTGATAACTGATAACTGATAGCTGATAAGCCTAGAGGGGAAATTATCTGCGAAATCTAGAAAGATGTTGGTATTTGCTTATACAGCAAATTAAATTTCTTGCCAATAATTCTATGAGCGCAACACCATCTAAAAACCTTCCACTTTGGGTACAGGATCGGGATACAGTTATTGCCCAAAGCACTGATGCTACTTGGCGTCACGGTACTCCCCCAGATTACACCGAATCAAAAGCGGGTTTGGCACAAGAAAGTAAATGCAAACACCTTGAAGGTTCTCTAGAAGCGATCGCGCAAAACTTAGTCAGAACTTTTGAGATGGAGGCTTCTTTTAAAACCAGCCCAGATCAATGGTTGTCGATTGTCAATGACAAGTTTCGCATGAGTAGTAATGGCGGACAAGCCTATACAGCGAAAGAAGTGTCCGCCTCTGGGACTTACAATTTATTTATCGGCGATACAGAAGATTATCAGGCTTCCCAAGAAACCTTTGAATCTTCGGGCAAACTCTTCCGCACAGCATTTCCCAAAGGATTCTTGTGGGAAGTGTTGGAAGTTTACTCTGCGCCACCAAAAGTTACCTTTAAGTGGCGACATTGGGGAACTTTTAGCGGATACTACAAAGACTATGCACCTACAGGAGAAACAGTGGAAATAGTCGGCATGAGTGTTGCCCACCTTACCGAGGATTTGAAAATTCTTTCTGTCGAACATTACTTCGACAACAGCTTGTTTTTAGCAAAGCTGACAAGTGGTGGGAAACAAACTACTAATGAACAGCAAGCAACTGGTTGTCCTTTTGGCTCGTGGTTCAAGGGATTGAAGCTGAGATAATTCAACAAGGACACCGTAAATTTTACTGTGTCCCAATGTTAATCATTTAGCAACGAACGAAAATGCAAACATACTATTACGTTTTGGCTTCTCAACGCTTTTTACTAGAAGAAGAACCGATGGAGGAAGTGCTGCGGGAACGTACCCGCCACTACCATGAACAAGAAAAAGAAATTGATTTTTGGGTAGTTAAGCAACCAGCATTCTTAGAAGCGCCTGAGATGGCAGCGTTAAAAGCAAAGTGCCCCCAACCAGCAGCAGCAATTATTTCTACCAATCCCCAATTTATTACTTGGTTAAAACTCCGCTTGGAGTACGTTCTGACAGGAGAATTTCAGGCTCCTTCTGAAACTATTCCCAATGCTTTGGCATCCTTAGCTACTGTATCCTAATCAAGAGTAAGGAGAGTAGGGGAAGCTAGGAAAAAATTTTATACCATTTTCTACTACCCCGCCTCCCGCTCTCTAACATCCTTTCTCTTTAAAATGAGTACAAATGATGCAAGGATTTTGGAGAATTTTTATAACTGTGCAATATTCCTTCAGCCACCTAGAAATCTGAGAAATAAATTATATATATTTATAGTCAAATCCTGAAGATAATACGGTGGTATATGTATAAAACTGTGTTAGGGAAAGCTCAGAATTTACCAAAGGCGATTGGAAGTAGTTTAGGATTAGCGATCGCTTGGTTATTGACAGGCATAAATACTACCTTGGCCCAGCAACAAAATCTTCCCGTTTGCCAACCTCCAAATCCTGGCGAGTATCTATTGTTGGTTATCAGTCCAACAGCGGATAATCAAAATCAATTGCGCCGTGCCATACCAAATGAAATTAAAACTACAACCTGTAGATATCTTACCGATACAGTCACGCGCATCGGCGGTTTTACTAAAATAGATGATGCTAATCGTTGGGCAAGATATATCAACAGTATTGTCGGATTATCTGCCATTATTACCACTCGACCGGGAGAGCGTTTAGCAACTCAACCAACAACTCAGACACCTCAAATCAATCAGCTTAATCAGCTTAATCAGCCTAATCAGACAGCAGCCTATCAACCCCAACGTCTAAAAAATGGTTTTGCAGTCTTAGTGGATTATTTCAATCGTCCAGAGGTAGCAAATCAAGTTAAGCAAATCGTAGGCGGTGATGTTGGTTTTGTTTCCTACGGACAACGCCCCTACTTGTTAGCAACTTACACGACTAATCAAAAAGACGCATATAGTACATTACAAAAGCTATCGGAACGTGGTTTTTTTGCTGTCATTGTTGACAGTAGCAAAGTCATGCTACTGCGACCGATAGTAAATTTACCTAATTCACAATTTTAAAGTTATAGCGGATTTCAAGTTGGTATTGAAATTTAATTATAGGCATAGCGAGCTAGCCAAGAGATCGTAATACCCAATGCCGATCCAGCTATCACCTGAAAAGGAGTATGCCCCAGTAATTCCTTGAGGCGATCGCCTGTAAATTCTGGGTGTTCATCAAATAGTTCATCAATCATTTGATTGAGAATCCGGGCTTGTTTTCCAGCAGCTTGGCGAACTCCAGCGGCATCGTACATGACGATAATGGCAAAAACCGTAGCAACTGCAAATTCTGCGGATGCCCAACCACGAGTTTGCCCTACGCCAGCTGCCAGAGATGTAACCAGAGCCGAGTGAGCACTAGGCATACCTCCGGTTGTCACCAAAGCACGCACGTTCAGTTTTCGATTCTTAATCAGCTCGATTACGAGCTTTAAAGTTTGAGCAATTAAACAAGCTACCAGAGCAACCACCAGCACCTGGTTCTCTAAAATGTCGCCGATGTCCTGCATGATATTTTAGTCAGCTTAAAAAAATTATGAGCCGCGGTTTTATGTGTGAGGAAAATCGCGCTACTTTGCATGGGGAAACCTCCCCAAGTTTCGATTTGTTGCATCTTGTGACTTCTTTTGGCACGTGAATGCCCAGAAAGTCCAAAATTAACCTAATGATTGCGACTGGTAATAAAGTGAGCCAGTGCCACTAAAGGTTCTGCCGCCTTTCCAAAGGGTTCTAATTCCGCACAAGCTGCCTCAATCAGTTTTTGGGCTTGTCTTCGAGATTCTTCAATTCCCCAAAGACTAGGATAAGTCACTTTTTTGGCTTGTTGGTCTTTGCCTGCGGTTTTACCTAATTGTTCTTGGGTAGCAGTAATATCCAGAACGTCATCAATAATCTGAAATGCTAAACCAATATTTTGAGCATAGTTAGATAAGCGTTGTAAATCTTTTTCAGATGCTCCTGCTAGTACACCACCACAAACAATACAAGCTTTTAGGAGCGCTCCTGTTTTGTGATTGTGAATAAAGTTTAGCGTTTCTAAAGAAGTATCTGACTTTCCTTCCGATTCTAAATCTACTACTTGACCGCCGACTAATCCAGCAGCGCCTACAGCACGCCCCAAATGAGCAACTACCTGCAACACTCGTTCGGGAGGCACATTTTTGGTATGAGCAGCAATATACTCAAAAGCGTAAGCCAACAAGCCATCACCAGCTAAAATGGCCACATCTTCTCCATAAACCTTGTGGTTTGTCAGCTTTCCACGACGGTAATCATCATTATCCATTGCTGGTAGATCGTCGTGAATTAACGACATCGTGTGGATCATCTCCAAGGCACATGCTGTTGGCATTGCCATTTCGATCGTACCACCTGTCATTTCACAAGTAGCAAGGCAAAGAATGGGACGCAGGCGCTTACCTCCGGCTAAGAGTGAGTAGCGCATCGCTTCATAAATTTTTTCTGGATAACGCACGGGAATCGTCTGCTCCAGAGCTTCTTCACAAAGCTGTTGTCGTTCTTTCAAATAGGTAATGAGATCAAAAGTTGCTTGTTTTGGAGTCGGTTTCAGATTATCCGCTGCTACCATTCCTAATTTCCTTATGTTGTATGTTATTCACGTAACAATTTTAAGGGCCTGCGGTAATTTGAGATTTAGAATTTAGGCTTTACTCTTAACTAACCATAGTTTTTGGTTTGAAGAGTGCAACTGGTAATTGAAAATCTCTAATTTAAACTTTTTTTGTCACCCTTAAATAAGTAGAAAAAGTATTTTGCAATAACATGGCAACGGTCATAGGGCCGACACCACCAGGAACCGGGGTGATAAATTCTGCCACACCAGCAACTGAGTCAAAATTGACATCTCCGACTAGGCGACTGTTGCCACCAACATCAGTAATGCGATTTATCCCCACATCTACCACAACAGCGCCAGGTTTCACCATCTGTGCTGAAATCAATTCTGGACGACCTACTGCTGCAATTAGAATATCAGCATTTTTGGTAATGGCAGCTAAATCTTGCGATCGCGAATGAGCAACTGTCACCGTAGCATCAGCTTCCAATAACATTAACGCCAGTGGTTTACCCACCAAAATACTGCGTCCTACTACTGTTGCTTGTTTCCCTCGCAAGGGAATTTCATACTCTTGCAACAGGCGCATTACTCCTGCTGGAGTACAACTGCGTAAACCAGGCTCTCCCCGCATTAGTTTTCCCATGTTTACCGGGTGCAGTCCGTCAGCATCTTTGTCGGGGTGAATTTGATGTAATAGAGAAACAGCATCCAGATGGTTTGGTAGGGGTAACTGCACTAAAATACCATCTACCCGCTCATCCTGGTTTAGAGTATGAATAGCTTCCTCAAGTTCAGCTTGAGTAGTTTCTGTAGGAAAATGCTTACCAAAGGAGGCAATACCAACTTTTGCGCAAGCTCGTTCTTTGCCGCGTACATATGCAGCTGAGGCGGGGTTATCGCCAACCATTAGTACTGCTAAACCAGGCGGGCGTCCTATTTGAGGCTGTAATTGGGTAATCTCAGCAGCAAGTTCTTGCTGAATTTTTGCAGCTAAAGCTTTACCATCGAGCAATTTGGCAGTTTTTGTTTCCATTCTGTGATTAGAAGTACGCTCTTACTTTGACGTTGCTGTCTGATGCCGTAGCAGCACTCATCCAAACATAGACTCCTCAAAGAAGTGTGAGATTTTTAGTTAGGGTTTCATTGATCGCTTTTGGTTGATGTTTATTTGCTGTACAAAACATTAACCAACAACAAACAACGACCAAAACGCAATCTCTCACAAATCAGATCAGATCTCTATCTTTATCTTCTCAGATTGGTTGCTTCAGGTGAGAGTGTATTTCTCGCACCGCACAACATCCTGTTGATAGGCATTTACTCAATTAAAGTTGCGACTAACCAACTACTGATGCCACAATTTCCGGAAAAGGTATCTTTTATGCTACAAGTGAAAAAAAAATTCCTCATTAATACGGTATCCCGTTTGGGTTTGATGTGTGTCCTTTTTACAGGATTAGTGGGTTGCAGTCAGTTTAGTTTTTCCAAAGTGAATGCACTAGGAGCCAATGTAACTCCGATTCGGGAACTACAATCAGAACCCATGATTGGCACAACAGCATACATTCAAGGCAAAGTAGAAAGGCGAGTTCCTCTGCTGAAGCGACAGGCGTATTTAATTAACGACTCCACAGGCAAAATATGGGCGATTACCAATCAAACTGCTTTGCAAGAAGGAGAGTACGCGGTAATCAAGGGCAAAATTAAATATCAGCCTATACCTATAGCTGGCAAAGACTTTGGAGAAGTTTTTTTAGAAGAAAAGTAAAAACTAAAACATTAAAAGTGCAATTTATATAGAGAAAAGCAGCGCCAAGACAGGTATTAGTGTGACTTTATACTTATTCTCAAAGACGATCGCCCAATCTAAAGAAATGCCATAACACAATCCGGATGTGGGAAAAAAGCTGAAAGATGTGCAAAATAAAGAACATTGCTCTCTAAAAGTAGTAAATATGGCTGCTCACGTAGCGATCGCAATTCTCTACCAAGAAAATAAGTTTCTCATGCAACTGCGGGATAATATTCCCAATATTCTTTATCCTGGATACTGGGGGCTATTTGGCGGACACATCGAAGCTGGCGAAACTCCAGAGATAGCAGTCAGGCGAGAAATTTTAGAAGAAATTAATTACGAGCTACCACAAAAATTTGATGAGTTTGGCTGCTATGGTGATGATAGAGTGATTCGTCACGTTTTTCATGCGCCGCTTTTGGTGGAATTAGATCAACTAGTTCTTAGCGAAGGTTGGGATATGGGCTTATTAACACCGGAAGACATAAGCCAAGGTAGCTGTTATTCAACTGTAGCAGGAGAAGTCAGACCTATAGGAACCGTGCATCAGCGCATATTGTTAGATTTTATGCAGAACATGAATACATAGAATTCAGTGCCATGCAAACAGTAAACAAACTACCGCGATGGTTAACCTTTGGCTTGGCATTTCCCCTTGTCATCCTTAATGGCTGGGTATTGCTTCAGGTAATCAAGTATTTTCAACCCTTAGTTAGCATTTTAGTTGCTGCCTTATTGCTGGCTTTTCTTTTAGATTATCCAATTCGATTTTTTCAAAAGCAAGGAATAAAACGCAACGTTGCTGTTACAGTTGCCCTATTGCTAACTGCATTTATATTAGTAGCTTTAGGCATTACTGTGGTGCCGTTAATCATCCAGCAAATCAACGAATTGGCTAACATTTTACCCGCTTGGATTGATTCTGGTACTCAACAGCTACAAAATTTTCAAAACTGGGCAACAACAGAACAATTACCAGTACATTTGAGTGGATTGTTACCTCAAATTCTCGACCGAGTATCAACTCAAATTCAAAATTTTACTGGCAAGATATTAAGTTTTGCTTTAGATACTATTGGCAGTCTTGTCAATATTTTGTTGACAGTAGTGTTAACTTTCTACCTTGTGTTGAATGGAGAAAGTATCTGGGACGGCATATTTTTGTGGTTTCCGCCGCACATCGGAACATACATCCGTCAATCACTACGTGAGGATTTTCAAAATTATTTTCTTGGTCAATTAACTTTAGCTACTATATTGGCAACAGGAATTACACTAGCTTTTTTAGCACTGCAACTTCCATTAGGTTTACTATTCGGATTAGTAATAGGTTTTTTTGCTTTATTTCCTTTTGGTACGGGAATAGGAATTGGTATAGTTAGCTCTTTAGTAGCATTAAATAACTTTTGGCTAGGAGTAGAAGTTTTAATTGTCGCAGTAGCAATTGACCAATTTAATTCTAATTTTGTCGCTCCTCGCATTCTCGGTAATTTAACTGGTTTAAATCCCGTTTGGGTAGTTATTTCCTTACTTTTAGGAGCGAAATTAGGAGGGTTGTTGGGGCTATTAGTTGCTATTCCTTTGGCAAGTTTCATTAAAAGTGTTGCAGATACATGGCGTGAAGGAAAATTTGAGAAAGCGGAGGAGATAGAGTCAGAATCGACTGTAGTGACAAGTCAGAAAATAGAAACTTTTTGATTGAAGAAGAATACAGAATACCTGCGGAAGCTGCTACGCGCCTACAAAATGAAAAATAAAATGACGTTGTAGATCCAGTTGGGTATGGTGGCGGCAATCTGCTGAATTTACTAGTACAGTTAGAAACCGATTTAACTGGGTATGACTTTTCTCGTCTCACCATTCGTAACTGCGATTTGCGATCGCTCAACTTACATGGGGTCAACTTTACCCAAGCAACTTTTCGAGATTGTGTATTTTCAGAATCAAATTTTTATTTAATTCTTTTGTCTGTAAGATCCCCGACTTCTCTAAGAAGTCGGGTATCTATGTTTTGTTCTTAATTCTGTACTCTTTTTTAATTTGATTTTTAATGATACCAAAATCAAAATTATTTTTATGTGTAAACAGCGAACTTAGTTAAGGAACACTAAGTATGCAAACAAATTAGACAAAAGTTCCAAATTTATACAAGCTTGCTTTAACTCGGTTATATAGTGAAGTAGAAATACGGTAATACAGTGAAGCTGAGAATAATTTTAAGCAAAATATTTGAGAATTGGGATGAGATTGCTATTTAAATTGTATTCATAAATTTCAGTGTTTAAGAATCCGGATTTATTGCCCAAACTTTGTAGAGAATGAATACGGGAACACTCACTGACAAAATCACAAAGACCATGATTACAGTGCCTAAAACTCTAGCATTGGTTACATTATGCTAATTTTTAAATTCGTGTTCTCACTTCTGATAACTGCGCTTTTTGAGAATAACTGGATTCGCTTCTTGATACTCAAATCATCTGCAATATTAATTAAAAACATAGATGGATATTCATGAACTGTGCAGATGTGAATACTGAATTATCTGTTTTTGGAATAATGGCAACAATATTTGGGTAAGAGGAATAACCATGGAATGTAATTGTTATGGTGAACGTGGTAGTGGCCGATATAAATATTTAAATTTAATTTTAAATTAAATTTAATAATCAGCCACATTAGTAATGTTCTTGGAGAGCCGAAATTTCTTTACTAATGGTACAGTTATGTGGTTTTATTTCGGCTTGACGAGTCCCTTCATCTCCATATTTCAAACATAAACTTATATAAGTATGTGGTTTGTAAGGCATTCTATCTGCCCATTCAATTGCCACAATACCAGGATATACCTCCACACCTTCCCAGTAGATTTCTAAGTTTAATGCCGCAACTTCTTCAGGTTCTAAGCGATATAGATCTAGGTGATAAAGGGGAAGGCGTCCTTGGGTGTATTCGTTAATGAGTGTGAAAGTTGGACTGACTATTGGTTCAGTGATACCTAAACCTTCGCCAATACCTTGTACCAGAGTAGTTTTGCCAGCACCTAAATCACCTTCGAGTAAAAGGACGCTACCAGCATTGAGTAATTGACCTAGACTGATACCAAGCGATCGCGTAGCCTCTGTATTTGGCAGCAAAATTTTCATAATTTCAGTTAGTCATTAGTCATTGGTCAATAGTCATTGGTTAGTGGTTAATGGTTGGTTGCTCTGTTTTTGTCCCCTTATCTCCTTGTCCCTTTGTCCCCCATTCTCCCCATTTTCCATGATGAGTTCCACTGTACCACCGCAACAAAACTCGCGCTAATCTTTGAGGATCGTGACGTACACAACCTGTTTCATCTTCATGCATGACATTAGCCAAAACAATCCTTCGCTCCATTTTGGTTACCTCTTCGCGATCCAAAAAGACAGGATGAGAGCGTTGTTGGGCATAACGGATCAGGGCGCGGGCAGAAGGGGATCTTTTATGTACTAGCACAGCATTAAATAGGCGTCTGCCACCACAAGCCTCATCAATGGCTCGAATGTGGTCACTAACAGTGTATCCCTGAGTTTCGCCTGGTTGAGTCATAATGTTGCAGACATAGATTCGGGGTGCTGTAGAAGCGGCGATCGCATCAGCAATTTCTGGCACTAACAGATTGGGAATTACGCTCGTATATAAACTACCAGGCCCCATAATAATGTAATCGGCTTCTTTAATCACCTTAATAGCTGCGGGTAATGCGGGGGGATTAGCGGGAGTACAGCCAATTTTGACAATACTGCCTCCTGCTTCGGTGATTTTTGATTCACCTTCAATGCGGCGTCCATCAGCTAACTCTGCCCACAAACGAACATCACTAAGGGTTGCTGGCAAAACTTGTCCCCGAATAGCTAGTACCTTTGAACTAGCTGTTACTGCTCGCTCTAAGTCCCCGGTAATTTCACTCATTGCCGTTAAGAACAAATTGCCAAAACTGTGACCAGTTAAACCATCACCAACACGGAAGCGATATTGAAATAGTTCTGTTAGTAACTTTTCTTCATCTGCTAATGCGGCCAAACAGTTGCGAATATCTCCTGGTGGCAAAACACCAAATTCCCGCCGCAAGCGTCCTGAAGATCCACCATCATCAGCAACGGTGACAATAGCAGTAATATTAGCACTGTAGCGTTTTAGTCCTCTTAATAACGTAGAAAGTCCTGTACCACCACCAATCACGACGATTTTCGGGCCTCGATACAACCGACGATGTGCTAGTAACACATCTACAAGTTCTTCATCGCCTTCTGGTCTTAGCACTTTAGTGATTGAACCTACCGTGCGAGTTTGCCCCCAAAGAAGCAACAACAGCCCAAATAGCAGAACAAGAGGCCCGCTAATATAGTTGGGTAAGATATTAGTAATTACTGCTAGAAAGCCTCTGAGCAGCTCCAAAGCCCAAAAAATCGGCGTTAGTTTAATCCAAATTGCTAATCCCAGAGACGCTAGCAGTACACCCCCAACACTAATTAACAACCAACGTTTTACAGATAGTCCTGGAGATAACCACTTGAACCACTGGTTAACTCGATGGCGAGTGCGACGGCGCGACTGCTGTTGAAATGTGTTAAGAGCTTGCCTAAAAAAACCAATTGACATACTTAAAAGAGAGCAGTACTACAAACAATGATTAACAGAGAATTTACACTACCTGGTCTCATGTCCAAGCGTGAAATTATTACATTTTTCACTCTTACGAGACCAAAAGCGTCGAGTCAAACTTGCTAAACTGCCCTGTAACATAACACTTGGCGAGCGTGGATCTGAAGTTAATGGAAAAGCAAATTTTAGGATTAGACCCTGGGCTAGCCACCTTAGGATTTGGAGCAATTATCTGTAATCAAAATCAAGCTCAGTTACGAGATACCTCAGTAAATATGCTAGACTGTGGTGTTATTACTACATCAGCAGATACAGAAATGGGACAAAGGCTTCGTACTTTGTACGAAGATTTACACACCTTGATTGAGGAGTTGCAACCCGACTTGGTAGCGATTGAGAAACTATTCTTCTATCGTATGGGAAATACTATTTTAGTTGCCCAAGCACGGGGTGTAATTATGCTAGTTTTGGCGCAACACAATTTACCTTATGTAGAATTTACTCCCGCTCAAATCAAGCAAGCTTTAACCGGATATGGTAATGCTGAGAAATACGAAGTTCAACAAGCTGTCGCACGAGAGTTGAATTTAGATTGCATTCCCCATCCAGATGATGCGGCAGATGGCTTGGCAGTGGCTTTAACAGCATGGTTTCAATTTTAATTTGCAATTCCTTCTGTACGCCCGGCAAGGTTAGCGACTACCACTGCTAATTCTGTAGGATTTACTGGTTTGGGAACGTGAAACTGAAAACCTGCCAACAGTGCTTGTGCCCTATCTTCTGCTGTTGCATGGGCTGTCAGTGCCACGGCAGGAGTACTTCGCCATCGTTTGTGGGGAAGCGATCGCACTTGACGAATCAGCGTATAACCATCTTCTTGGGGCATCCCGATATCGCTGACTATGACATCCGGCTGAAAGTGTGGCAGTGTATCCAATGCCTCAGGAACCGATCCAACCGCTATGACTTCTGCTCGATACTCTCCCAAAATTGTTAACAGCAACTCGCGAGTATCTTCCTCGTCATCTACTACCAACACTCGCAAACCTTTCAAGAATAGAATATGCTCTTGACTGACTTGCTCCCCAAGTGTTGGTGAAAGCAGCTCTGATGAATTTGCTTTCATATCAACAGCTCTCATCGGCAGATTAACAATAAATGTCGCTCCCTGTCCACTTCCTGAACTGTGGGCACAGACTATACCACCGTGCAATTCTACCAAATAGCGGACAATTGCTAATCCTAAGCCCAGTCCGCCATGCGATCGCGTATTAGAACTATCGCCTTGCCGGAAGCGATCAAACACGTAGGGCAAAAATTCAGGAGAAATACCCTCTCCTGTATCTTGAACCCAAATTTGCACGCTATCATCTGTGCGCTTGACTTGCACGTCTATCCTTCCCCCTTGGGGTGTAAATTTCACAGCATTAGCAAGCAAATTCCACACTACCTGTTGCAAGCGATTGCCATCACCAATTACTACCCCGACTGTTGGATCGAATTCAGATTCGATCTGAATTTTCTTAGCGGCAGCGGCTGGGCTGACTACATCTAATGCTGCTTTCACAATCGATACCAATTCTATCCGCCGGAGATTCAGGTGAAGCGTACCTCTAATAATTCGCGATACGTTCAAAACATCTTCAATTAACATTGTTAGGGACTTGGTATTGCGATCAATGGTTTCTAGTGCCCTAGCAGTAGTAGCTTCATCAAACTTGCGACTGGTGAGTAATTGCGTCCAGCCAAGCATAGCATTGAGGGGCGTGCGGAGTTCGTGGGAAAGTGTTGCTAAAAACTCATCCTTCATGCGATTGGCAGTTTCGGCTTCAGTACGTGCAGCTTTTTCACTTGCTAGCAGTTTTTCCCGTTCTTGTTCTGCTAGCTTGCGATCGGTAATCTCGTTAATAAGAGCAACAAATCCTTTTACTTCTCCTGTTTGATGCAAATGGGGAACATACGAGACATGAACATAACGTGTGTCGCCATTAGCAAAAGGTATTTGGGTTTCGTAGCTGACTTGTTTTCCTGATAATACAGTTTCTATATACGGACGAATCGACTCATAAACCGAATCACCTACCACTTCCTTAATATGTTTGCCATAAAATTCTGCGGCAGAAAGTCCATACCAATCTTCGTATTTTTTGTTATTGAAGCGGTAGCGTTGTTCAGCATCGACATAGGAAATCAAAACTGGCACAGAATTTGTAATCAAGTGCAGTTCTTCTTCTCGTTGGCGCAGTGCTGTTTGTGTTTGCTTGCGTTCTGTGATGTCGCGCACTGAAGCCACTCGTACATTTCGACTCTGGTATAAGCTACTTCTACCAATTACTTCTAAGGTAATATATGTGCCATCCTTCTTGATCCCCGTTAACTCATAAGGCTGTTGATTGTCGGATTGAATTTTTTCTAAGATAATTTTTTGTGATTCTGGTGTGACAAAATCTGCTGCCGATTTGCCAATGACTTCGTTAAATTCGTAGCCAAAAATTTTGGCAAAAGCTGGATTGGCGTCCAGAACTTTTCCATTTTCGTGAATCACAACACCTTCAATCGTGGCATCAGCTAGGGCACGAAATCGACTTTCACTTTCACGCAAGGCCTCTTCTACCCGCTTGCGTTCTGTGATCTCCCGTTGGGTTCCCCAAGCTCTTACTAAAATGCCATTTTCTAAAATTCCTACGAGGTTATTTAAAAAATACTTGCAATTCCCATACCTATCTACTTCATAAGATTCGGCATCAATCAAACGGTAGCCGGAACGGATAAAATTACGTAGATATTCAATATTGTGTGGATTTGCAGCAACAAGAAAGTCTTTTAACTTAGCTCCGACAATTTCTTCAGCACGAGAAAAGCCATACATTTGTGCTGTAACATCGTTACAATCTCTTAGATAACCATATAGGTAAAAATGCTGAATTTGCTCTTCTTCCGAACAGTTCGATGAAATCGGTTGCTCTAGTTCAAAGCACCAAATACCCTCTGTACTTTGCTCTAGAAAAGCCCGGTAGCGTTCTTCGTTGCTTCTAAATTTTGCCTCGCTGGTTTTTAACTGCTGCAAACTTGTTTCTAAGTATTGTTTGGCAGTACGTAAATTAAAGTTTAGCAGCCCCATTAGTGTTGTTTCCAAGACAAATACACTCAAATATAAGACGTCTTCCGTCCCCAAAACCCAAGGCGAATAAGCTGGTTCAACAAAGCTGATGGATAATATCGATAAAGCTATTGCTAGTAGCCCTGGTACAGTACCCCCGTAGTAAATACTAATTGCCACAGCCACGAAAAATAATGGAAAAATATTTGGCGTTAGCAGTGATTGTAACAATAGTGTTAGCAGTAAGGTAACACCAACAGTCAAAACTGTCAGGATATATGGCACGAAACCGGAGTTTTCTCCTTTCAAGACAGATTCTCCTTTGATGCAGATGGCTGAAAAGACAATTGCCAAATTCATCTAGTCAAAGAATGCGATCGCTACACACCTATTTTGCAATATATACTGGTTTTTACTTAGAAAGTATGTAACAAATAATATTTTATACATATTTATTTTATAAAGAGATTCCTTCGTGTAGCAAGTAGCTGTATATCTATCTTTAGATAGAGTATGCAATAAAATAATAAGTATTTATATCTATCCAAAGGTAGAACATAAAATCTATCGAAAGTAGTATTGATTAGCTATAAAATTAAAAATACTTTTTATACGCTTAACGGAAAATCTTACTATAATTATTTTTGATTATTTGTATTCTAAAATCCTTATGATCTATTTTTCACTAACATCCTCAAAATAAATAAAACTTTTTTTTCTCTTTGCTCTTTTTCAGATTAAATTGTCTTATCAAACTTGTAACTTATTTTACACCTTTGAAGACAAAATGTCTTTGACTTCTTAGAAAAGTTAGGAAGCTGTGTATTAACTTATAAAATTTAATGTTGATTAAAGATTAAGTTTGGGAATAAAAATGAACCTAAATTGTTATTTATTGCACGATATATTGCGTCTGGGCACGGCCTGTATTTGTATGAGGTTTTTTTATGAAATAGTCTTACATATACGGAACTTTCCTGGTTGAGTATGGCTATCTTCCATTTACCCTCTACTTAGCTTCGAGATTTTTAACTATGCAAAACTAGTTATTTTGTAGGTTTACCGTAATTAATCATCACTTTTTAAGCTATGTTTAGGAATGGGCATAAGGCAATACCTAATACCCAGTACCCAATTCCTAATCCCTAATTCCAAAAAGGATTAGAAAAGGCGAAAAATGGCTCGCACCCCCACATTAACTTTTGATCGCGGTACATTAATTTTGCATCCACCACCACGCGGCAAAGGCTGGATGGATTATGCTACATGGGATGATAGAGTTGAAAAATTTCGCATTCCAGCAGTGAAATACCGTGCTTTAGTAGAAACACTGCAAGCAGAAAATACCAATTTCCTTGACGAAGCTAAGGCGTTTTTTTCTCTGGAATTGACTTCCAGTATGCAAATGGAACCTTATCCCCACCAAACCGAGGCTTTAGGAGCCTGGAAACTGGCGGGAAGACAGGGAGTTGTAGTGCTGCCTACCGCTGCGGGAAAGACTTATCTGGCGCAAATGGCGATGGAAGTCACACCACGCACAACGCTAATTGTGGTGCCAACTTTGGATTTAATGCACCAGTGGTATGCACATTTAGTAGCGGCATTCCCTGATGCAGAAGTGGGATTGCTAGGTGGTGGTTCGCGCGATAAGACACCAATACTGGTAGCAACTTACGATAGTGCCGCGATTAACGCAGAAACGCTGGGGAATCAATATGCGTTGATAATTTTTGATGAATGCCATCATTTGCCCACAGACTTTAATCGGGTAATAGCGGAATATGCGATCGCGCCCTATCGTTTGGGGCTTTCTGCTACACCAGAACGCAGTGATGGTAAACACGCTGATTTAAATATTCTGATCGGCCCAGAAGTATACCGCAAAAGGGCTGAGGAACTAGCGGGAAAGGCACTGGCAGAGCATGAAGTAGTGCAAATAAAGGTGAAATTATCACAACACGAGCGTCAAAAATATAATCAATTAATTCAAATCCGTAATGATTTTTTGCAGCAAGCAAAGATTTCTTTGGGAAGTATTCAAGGCTGGCAAAAATTTGTCCAAATGAGTGCGCGATCGCAAAGTGGGCGTAGAGCAATGTTAGCGCACAGAGAAGCGAAAGAAATTGCCTTAGGTACGGATGGGAAATTAAGAATTTTAGCAAATTTACTTGCTAAACATTATCCAGAACGAGTTTTGATTTTTACTGCTGATAATGCTACCGTTTACCGCATTTCTAGTGAGTTTTTAATTCCGGCAATTACGCATCAAACTCCTGTCAAGGAGCGGCATGAGATATTAACCAAATTTCGGGAAGGAGAGTATAAAACTTTGATTGCTTCTCATGTTTTGAATGAAGGAGTGGATGTGCCAGCCGCTAGTGTAGCAATTATTTTATCTGGGACGGGATCGGCAAGGGAATATATCCAAAGGTTGGGAAGAGTGTTAAGAAAGGGGAAAGATAACAATAAGCAGGCGATTTTGTATGAAGTGGTGGCTGAGGATACAGCTGAGGAAGGTACTTCGGCAAGAAGAAGAGGGATAAAGAATAATGAACCGCAAAGACGCAGAGAGCGCGAAGAAAAGAAAGAAAAGAGAGGGAATTTGCAGGTTGTTTATGGAAGCAATCCGCAAAAAAGTTATCGTGCTGCGGAACAGTTAGAATTTAATTATTTTACTGAAAATAAAAAGGCTCAAAATAAAGATGAGTTAGAGGAATGAAATATTTCTTCCTCTTCGTGTTCTTTGTGTCCTTTGTGGTTTATAAAAAATTCTAGATGCTACCAACAGATTTACTAAGTCATCGTCAAAATGGTGAGGAAATTATCCCAAAAAGACTGAAAATTGACAACAAACATTTAGAGTTAGCAAATGAAATCATTACTTCTTTTCAAGAGGCGGTAGGGAAAACTCAAGGTGCGCTTGAGCGTTTGTTACTGGAATTAGAAGGTGACACTCCTGATTATCGTGTGAAGCGGGGTTTGGCTTATATTCTCAAAAGCAGTTTCTGCACGTTTGAGGTGGTGAGTCCACTTGAACCTCAGATGTTAAGAGAAAGGGTGTTTGCCCTTGCAGCTAAGTCTGTTCCTAGTAAGGAGTTAACACAAGTTACTTTAAGTAAAATTGCTGATGAATTAAGTCAAGAATTGGAGCGTGAAGTTTTACCAGAACAAGTTAGTAGTGGATTATATGCTGATTTGACAGAAAATAAAATTTTGACTGCTTTTGATGCACCTACAGCAACAGAATTATTACATCGTTACAATTTATCCCAAGTGCAGGGTGTGTTTTATAAAGCCAGTCAGTTAGTGTTAAATGCTCATCGTAATGTACCAGGAGAATATAAGCTTTTATTTCGCTATCTCAAGTTGTTTCAATTAATGGCATATATTGAGGGAGATGCCGACCACGGATTTACAATTACAATTGATGGGCCGACAAGTTTATTCTCTCCAAGTACCCGCTATGGTTTGGCAATAGCTAAACTGATTCCTGCTTTACTTCACGTCACAAAATGGAGCCTTTCCGCTACACTACAAGTTCGTGATTTTTATACAGAAACTTGGAAAACGGGGCGTTTTACTCTCAATTCTGATTGCGGTTTAGTGTCTCACTACCCTCCAGGAAAACCTTACGATAGTATGTTAGAAGCATCTTTTGCTGATAAGTGGGATTCATTGAAAACTGAATGGGTTTTAGAGCGAGAAGTTGATTTAATTCCTATTCCTGGTAGTGTGATGATCCCCGATTTTCGGTTAGTGCATCCTGATGGGCGTAGCTTTTTATTAGAAATTATTGGTTATTGGCGACCAGAATATTTACAAAAAAAGTTTGCCCAAGTCAGACGCGCTCAATGTCATAATTTAATTTTGGCTATTTCCGAACGTTTGAATTTGGATAAAGCTGGCGTAAAAATAAATGATGTTCCAGCTAGAATTGTTTGGTTTAAAGATAAATTGTTGCCAAAGTCAGTGTTAGCTGTGATGGAATAAGAGTCAGAAATGTTAAATATTAAGTAATTTATTATGTCAGACAGTGCTACATTTGAGTTAACAACAACTGTAGATAAGTCAACCATAGCTCATCGTGTAGCTGAATTATGGAAAGGATTCGCATATAGTTCAGATATTTATACCTTTCCTGGATACAATGAAAAGATATTTTGTACCTTAGATTATGTTTTTGGATATCCTGTAGAGAAAGAAATGATTCGTAAAGTTTTGAACTATCTACTCGATATCGCTTCTAATCATGAAGTTTATTACTATCGCTGTGCAGATTTTATTCATATACATAATCAAGATACTCAGCCTATTCAAATAAGTGTTGATGACTTATTTCGAGAAGAGTACACACCCTCAATAGGCGCTTCAATTGAGAAAAAATATGTTATCCGTCGAGTTTAACTCTATTGCTACTATAATTTCAAAGCTCATGTAGCTCAAAATTTCTAATTTTCTAACTGCAACTTTAGCATCTCAAATGGCGATCGCCCAATACCTGCTTTAGCTCCTCAACTCTGCGATTATAGTCATCCATCAGCTACTTGGCTGCCTCTGTTTTACAAAAAATGAAGTGTATTCATTTATACTAATAAATGCGAAGTATGCTTTTGGTGTAATTACTTAAGCTATTTTTAGTCAGGGTATTACTTATAGCTAGTGCAAAAACTAAAAACCTAATCGAAAATTATATCAAGAAACAATAAATTTTTTTTAGGTATCAGTTGAAAAAAGATAGCAATAAGTTTAAAGTATGATCTTGATTAATAAAATTACACAAGTATATAGATGAATGATTTAATAACTCATAAATTACTAAAAAATTTATCAATTAGATGCTTAAAAATAGTTGACTATTGAAAGTGAAAATGATAATAGGCTCATAACAAGTTCCCAAAACAGATAATCTTCTTCGAGTAACGGCAAGAGCATGACAAAAGCAACCACAACATTACCTAGTGGCTGGAAAACACCCCAAATATCACCTTTAGTAGGTCTGCTTATAGGACTAACGATCCTACTGGTTTGTTTAGTTTACAGCGTCACACTGGGTGCAGCAGATATACCTTTAGACAAGATTTTGGCATCCTTTGTAGCTTTTGATGGTTCTTATGAACACTTAGTCATCCAGACTGTGAGATTACCGCGATCGCTTATGGCTATGCTTGTGGGTTCAGCGCTGGCAGTATCTGGAGCATTAATGCAAGGTTTGACACGCAATCCCCTAGCAGATCCAGGAATTTTGGGTATTGAATCGGGAGCAGCACTAGCTGTAGTGGCAACAATTTTTATTTTTGGCAGTTCATCCCTCAGTGTTTTAACCATTGTGGCCTTTTTGGGTGCAGGAGCCACAGCAGTGTTAGTCTACTTTCTTGGTTCTCTGGGGAGGGGAGGAGCTACTCCACTGAATTTAACAGTAGCAGGTGCAGCGCTTACAGCTCTGATTTCTTCTCTCACTACTGCTGTTCTCATCATCAGTCAAAGAACTTTAGAAGAAATTAGATTTTGGTTAGCTGGTTCATTAGCTGGGCGCGATACTAATATACTCTTTCAAGCACTACCTTTTATTGTCATTGGATTAGTAATTGCTTTTGCCCTTGGTAGACAGATTACTACTATGAGTCTCGGTGAAGATGTGGCAAAAGGCTTAGGTCAACAAACAGCTTGGATTAAAATAATTACTGCCATTAGCGTAGTTTTGCTAGCCGGTAGTTCAGTGGCTCTTGCCGGGCCAATCGGTTTTATTGGCTTAGTTGTTCCCCACATAGTAAGATTTTTCATTAAAGCTGATTACCGTTGGATTTTGCCTTATTCCGCTATTTTGGGCGCAACTTTACTCTTGATTGCAGATATCGCAGCGCGTGTATTACTCAAACCTCAGGAATTACCTGTAGGTGTGATGACAGCACTCATTGGTGCTCCCTTTTTTGTCTACTTGGCTAAGTCAAAGGTGAAAAAATGAACATGGATTGGCTAGTCATCCGTTCCGAGGCTATATCTTTCCGCATCGACCGACGTGTACCACTGATATTACTATTGCTAGGACTGACTATTTTTGTGGCGGTGGTAATGAATGTGGGTAAGGGTGAATATCCAATCTCGCCCTTGGATATCATTAAAACTTTATTTGGTATAGATACGGGAAATCCCGATCATGCTTTTGTGATTTACAATCTGCGTTTGCCTCGCACCCTTGTCGCTGTGATGGTGGGAATGGCGCTGGCAATCTCTGGCACTATCTTCCAAGGTTTAACACGCAATCCCCTAGCCGATCCTGGTATTATCGGTATCAATGCTGGAGCAAGTCTGGCAGCAGTCAGCGTAATTGTGCTATTTCCCTCAGCACCAATTTATACCTTACCTTTATCAGCTTTTGCTGGTGCTTTGCTGATGGCGATTTTAATTTACTCGCTAGCTTGGAACAGAGGTAGTTCTCCGCTTCTATTTATCTTAATGGGTGTTGGTTTGTCTGCGATCGCTAGTGCTTTCACCAGCTTGCTGATTACCTTTGGGGAAATTTATGACGTTAGTAATGCTTTGGTTTGGTTAGCTGGTAGTGTTTACGGACGTACTTGGGAGCAAGTATTTTCGTTATTACCTTGGTTGATTGTTTTCATCCCAATGGCGTTAATACTAGCAAGGCATTTGAATGCTCTGAACTTGGGAGATGACGTAGCCAAAGGTATAGGTACTCGTGTGGAATGGCAACGTGGTTTACTCGTACTGGTGGGTGTAGCCTTAGCAGGTGCAGGAGTTGCCACCGCCGGCATGATTAGCTTTGTTGGTTTAATAGCACCCCATTTAGGACGACAACTAGTGGGTGCAACCCATGAAGGTTTGATTCCTACCTCAGCACTGCTAGGAGGAATGATTGTTGTGCTCGCAGACTTTTTGGGACGAACACTATTTGCACCGATTGAAATTCCTTGTGGGGTGGTGACTGCTGCTGTCGGTGCTCCTTATTTTCTTTATTTGTTAATTCGCAACCGTAAAAAATAAAAAATAGGGGACTGGGTACTGGGGATTGGGGACTTGGTAAAAATTATTTCTTAATCAACCCAAAACTCAGATTTTTATTAATCTAAAATCCAAAATGGTATCAATTATGAAAGGGCTATCAACCAAAGGTCTGTCTTTAGCTTACGATGGGGTGCCAATTATTCGAGATTTAAATTTGGCAATCCCTGCCAGACAAATTAGTGCTTTAGTTGGTGCTAATGGTTGCGGTAAATCTACTTTGTTAAGAGGTTTAGCAAGATTGCTCAAACCTTGTGGCGGTACAGTATATCTTGATGGAGAGTCTATTTTTAAGCTTTCCACTAAAGAAGTAGCTCAACAGTTGGGTATTTTACCCCAAGGGCCAGTGGCACCGGAAGGTTTAACAGTCAGAGATTTAGTAGCACAAGGGCGCTATCCTTATCAAAATTGGTTGCAGCAGTGGTCAGCAAAAGATGAAAGAATTGTGCAACAAGCACTAGAGATTACAAATATGCAATCGTTGGCAGAGCGAGAACTGGACACTTTGTCTGGTGGACAACGGCAGCGAGCTTGGATTGCGATGGCATTAGCGCAAGATACAGATATTTTACTTTTGGATGAACCGACAACTTTTCTAGATTTGGCACATCAAATAGAAGTTTTGGATTTACTGTATGAGTTGCACCAACATCAGGGAAGAACTATTGTCATGGTGCTACATGATCTCAATCATGCGTGTCGTTATGCTGATTATTTAGTTGCTGTCAAAGAAGGTCGAATTTTTACTGCTGGGGAACCGAAGCAGGTAATGACTGAGGAGATGGTACTAGAGGTTTTTGGGTTAGAGTGTCGTGTTGTTAACGATCCAGTGGTGGGAACTCCGATGTGTGTACCGATAGGACGTAAAGGGGCAAGGAAATCACAAGCAAAATCTTCTAGCTTTTGATTTGACAGCAAAAGTAGGCAAGATGTCCACTTTCTCCTTAACTTGATCTAAATCTACTTGGCGATCGCCTACGTGCCTTACGAAAAATAAGCCAAAGCTAATCTTCGCAGTTTCCTCTTTGAGGAACAGACTCTTGACTTCCAAAAAATATGTGCGAAGCTAATAATTAGATTAACTAATTATTAGTTTTAGGAAGTTTCTTTTGTGGCGAAACTGACGGGAAAAACCGAGCGGTTAGAAACTTGTGCTGAGTATCCGAAAGCGATCGTATTGGAAACTCAGGAACTTACGCGTCGCTTTGGCAAGTTTACTGCCGTTAATGCCTTGAATATCTGCGATCGCGTTGCAATTATGAATCGAGGGCAAGTGATTGCAACTGGCACACCCACCGACTTAAAAGCTCCCTTAAATCAGCCTAATGCAACCTTGGATGATGTCTTCATCCACTGCACCGGGAGTTAGTTATCATGACACAGCCAGAACCAGACGTAATGCTCAACGGTTGGGTTAATCCACCAGCCGTGCGGACAAGAAATTTTATCTATGCGATCGCTGAACTAGTCAGCAAAACTTTGTTAAATCCCTTAACTTATCAAGTTGATGCTTTACGCGGCACAATGCTAATGAATGGCTCCAGTCTCTATGGGTTTGGTCTGGATTGTACAATTCTCTTATTAACATTAATAGGCTTGACGATCATCTGTGGACGACTTTATCCACGGGTGGCAATGTAATCAGGAGAACAACAGTCCCATGAAGCTCGATAAACCTTCTGTTGGCGCAACTTCCAAAGACTGTGCAGCCAGAGTGATGGAAACAATCCCATTATTAATGCGGTTTATTCGAGCAGATATGCGTACTAATAGCGCTGACTCTCTTTCTATACCTCAGTTACGGACACTTGCATTTCTCAAGCGCAATCCAGGTGCTTCCTTATCTGAAGTGGCAGAACATCTTGGTGTTACCTGTGCCACAGCATCAGCAACAACAGAACGATTAGTGCAACGTAATTTGGTGCAACGCACAGATCATCCTCAGGAACGGCGGCGAATAGTTCTCAATCTCACTGAAGAGGGAAAGCTGCTGTTAGAGCAATCCCAGGAGAAAACTCGCACTCATATTGCCGAAATTTTAGAAGAACTAACACCAGAGCAAATATCACAAATTGAAGAAGGTTTGGCTCTACTCAAAAATGTCTTCGAGCAAACAGAATTCCACTCCTCTCGAAGCTAAGGTTGGACAACACGATCCCTTTGCTGCTCTTAGGTTTCGAGACTATCGACTATTTACGATTGGGCGTGTGCTCCTGTTCACGGGGTCACAAATGCAAACTGTAGCGATTGGCTGGGAACTGTATGAGCGTACTAGTTCAGCTATGGTACTGGGTGGAGTAGGACTAGCACAAGTCTTACCAATGATTGCCCTCACCTTAATTACTGGACACGTTGCCGATAAAAGCGATCGCAAACGCACCACTTTATTCTCAATCATGCTGTTAGCCCTTTGCTCGCTAGCTTTAGCTGTGGTTTCCTATAGTCAAGGGGCAATTGTTCTAGTTTATACTTGCTTGTTTTTAACAGGTGTAGCTAGAGCCTTCTTAAAGCCTGCTAGCGATGCTTTAATGTGGCAATTAATACCTGTAAGTATATTTACAAATGCTGCCACTTGGAATAGTACTAGCTTTCAATTAGCAACAGTGATTGGCCCTGCCTTGGGAGGATTTGCGATCGCTGCTTTTGGAAGGGCGACTGGAGTATATGTTTTGGCAACAATGGCAGCATTACTGTGCTTTGCTTTAACAGCAGTAATCAAAGAGCAAAAGACAACTTTTTCCAAGGAACCAATATCACTCAAAGCCTTATCTGCGGGAGCTAAATTTGTTTGGCAAAATCAGTTAATTTTAGCGGCAATAACCTTAGATATGTTTGCCGTCTTGCTGGGGGGTGCAGTGGCACTACTACCGATATTCGCCAAGGATATTTTACACGTGGGACCAATAGAACTTGGATATCTCCAGGCAGCCCCCTCTATCGGTGCATTAATCATGGCAGTGGCTTTGGCACATCTACCACCCTTACGTCAGGCTGGCCCCGCCTTATTATGGTCAGTAGTGGGCTTTGGTGTTGTTACGATCATCTTTGGGTTATCGCGTTGGTTTTGGTTATCTTTGTTGATGCTGGCATTAAGTGGCGCACTAGACAGCATTAGCGTTGTGATTCGCCATACTTTAGTTCAGATTCGGACACCCGACTATTTGCGCGGTCGAGTTGCTGCTATTAATAGTGTGTTTATTAGTGCCTCTAATGAGTTGGGTGGTTTTGAATCAGGCTTAACTGCTGCTTTGTTTGGCCCTATCATTTCTGTTGTTGGTGGTGGAATTGGCACAATTTTGGTGGTGGTTGCCACAGCGATGATTTGGCCGGAAATTCGGAAGTTGGGGGCATTGCATGAGTATGAATAAAAATAGGATGTAGTTGCCACGTTAACTATGGGGCGATCGCATTCCATCAAATTGAATGTAAAGCTATAATTAGCCATGAAAGAAAATGCTCTTGAAATCACTGGTTTTCACGCCCATATCTACTTTGATACCGCAACTCGTGAGGCGGCTGCGCGTATACGTGAAGGATTAGGTGCTAATTTTGATGTTCAACTTGGGCGCTGGCATGAACAGCCTATTGGCCCGCACCCAAAAGCAATGTATCAAGTTGCATTCTCTCCAGAGCAGTTTGGTAAAGTTATCCCCTGGTTAATGCTCCATCGTGAAGGATTAGATATTCTTGTTCACCCAACCACTGGTGATGATGTAGCAGACCATACAGACCATTCTCTATGGTTAGGAGAGAAGCTAGAGTTAAATATCGATTTTTTACGATAGATTGAAGCAAGTTGATAGTCAACAGGAGCGATCGCCTCATCATAATCTTATTCGATGGGAAAAGTTGCCTGAATTGTAATTAAACTGTTAAACGGTACAATAAATGTGGTAAATTTGCGTGGATAATCTCACCCTCGTACTGAAATCCTAACTTCTCGATTACTCTTTGTGAGGCTTGATTAGTTGTGAGAGTAAAGCAAATAACCTCTCCTAAATTTAGCAGTTCAAAACCAATTTTCAAGATTTTTTCGCCCATTTCTGTAGCTAATCCTTTACCCCAAAATTTAGCCATTAAGGCATAAGCTAATTCTACTTCATCCTTACCTGCCAGATGAATATTGCGTAAACCAGCGCGACCAACGAACTGATTATTAACTTTATCTCTGAATACCCATAATCCGAATCCATAACACTGCCAATGATGCAAATTGTTTAGGATAAACAGCCGTGTTTCCTCATCAGAACGAACACCACCTAAAGTTGCCATAACTTGTTTATTTTGGTGCATACGATGAAGTTCATTCAAATGTTTAAATTGCAGAGGTTCAGCCACTAGACGTTGAGTAGTAAATGTTTCTATTAACTGCATCTTCTTTTACTAAATCAGTTGATTGCTCACAAAAAACCAATTGGTTTGCGAAAATTAGCTATTTGCTCTACATCTGATGTAAATATAATTTTGATTTGGACTAGCGATCGCTTCCAAGTAGCTAATTTTAGACATAACTACATAGAGACATTACTAGATATTACACTTTAGGTTAATGATAAATTTAATCAACAGCGTTGAACTTACTTTAAATGAGCATCATTCTCTCTTCAGCAAGTTGGCGTGAACTTTGGGACGAAAGTTGGCAAAACGCACGCAACGTAGATCCGTTGGATAGTTCTGATGTGATTGGAGAGTATCCCACACAGATTGCCAAGGGTTACAAGCGGAATATCAGTCTACGTAATGGCATTGATCTAACGCTTCATCGCTACACTTTCCATGAGGATGTAATTACCCTAGACGGACAAGCGTGTGAAGCAGGCTGTTTGGAGTGGGTTTTCAACCTTTCGTCTACCTTCAAGTTTTGGGATGGCTCGTATGTTACCGATGGACAGCATTATGTAGCTGGGATGTTAATGCCTGGTGGTGAAAGTCTAGATATTGCCCGCGATCCCAGAATCGAAGTTGATATTCATCTTAAGCCGGAATTGTTTAGGACTTTGGCAGGAGAGCACTTTCATTTGTTACCGCTTGAGTTACAGCGTATGGTGGAAGGTGATGAGAGCTTACCTTTTTCATCACTCCAAACTACAACTCCTGCCATGCACCTTGTCTTAGAGCAAATCCTCAACTGTCCGTACCAGGGCTTGACTAAGCAGCTTTATCTGGAAAGCAAATCGGTAGAAATTCTGGCACTGTATCTCGATTCAGTCATGACACAGCAGAAATCAAAATTGGCAGTAAAGCTGCAATTAGATGATATTGATCGCATTCACCAAGCTAAGGATATTTTGCTCCAACACGCCGAGCATCCCCCCTCACTCTTAGAGTTAGCGCGAAAAGTAGGAATGAATGACTGCACTTTAAAGCGAGGGTTTCGGCAAGTCTTTGGGACAACAGTATTTGGTTATCTGCACGACTACCGCATGAATCGAGCCAGAAAACTACTGGAAGCACAAACAATGAGTGTTCAGGAAGTTGCACGTGCTGTTGGCTATGCTAGCGTCAGTTCATTTTATGCTGCGTTTCGCAAGAAGTTTGGGATGAATCCTGGCACGCATCTTGCTGCAAATCGCCGTAAGGGAATTTGAAATTTTGGAAAGCATTATTGGCTCGGAAGTATATCAGAGCACTTTGTTCAACCTGGTAACTAGAAATAGCTACAGTTTGCGAAAGTGATCGCCTAAGGCAAGTTTTGTAAGCTTTTTGATAAATATTTTCAGTTTATTCTAGAATGAAATTGAGTAAGCTGCTCAAGCAACAGTCTCAAGTGTAGCTGAATTGAGCAAGCTTCACTTTGGATTTTGTATCGATAAATAATGTGAGGAACAGTTTGAAGTTACGGTTGTGGTGTTTTGGTCGGTGGTTTAAATTATTTTTGCTAGTAGTTGTTACCTTTACATTAACTTGTGCCTGTAATGGCAAATTTTCTCAACCCTCTTCAAATTCGCCCTCACCCATTGCCTTAGAATGCAGAACCGTTAAACATTCAATGGGGGAAAGCTGCGTTCCCATCACTCCCCAGCGAGTAGTTGTGCTAGATGACACTGTTCTAGCTAATGCGATCGCACTGGGTATCCACCCTGTTGGTAGTGTTGCAAGTAATACAACCTCTGGTCTAGAAATTCCCATATTTCTGCAAGGAAAAATTGACTTTGAGAAAATTCAATCTATTGGTACTCAGGAGCAACCCAGTCTAGAAAAGATTATGCTAGTCAAACCCGATCTTATTCTTGGGTTTGACTACTTTGTTAACTACAACCAATTATCACAAATTGCTCCAACTGTATTAATTAAATGGGATGAGGCGGGAGCTTGGAAAAAGCATTTGATGTTGTTTGCTGAAGCATTGAATAAAACTCAAGCAGCTGAAAAGTTATTGGCGGATTACAACCAGCGTATTCAAGAATTCAAAACAGCAATAGGGAGTCAGTTAGAGCATTTTCAGGTTTCTCTAGCTTATCTGGCGGGAGATGGTTCAGCGCTCGTTCGTTCTGATGTCAAAAACTCTTTTGCTGGCTCCATTGTGGAGGATGCTGGACTTAGCCGCCCACCTGCCCAAGATATTGTAGGTAAAGACTACTATCAAATCGATCTCAGTGCAGAGATGATTCATTTGATGGATGGAGATGCACTTTTCCTTTTCTCTAGTGGGAATAAAGAGGCGAATCGAATCTTGAAGCAACTTCAAAACAGTCCTTTGTGGAAACAACTGAAAGTAGTGCAGCAAAACCGCACACATATCGTAGATCACAGTACCTGGCGCTCTCGAAATATCCTTGCTGCTAATGGAGTCATTGACGATCTATTCAAGTACTTGATTGAGCAAGAAAAGTTCTGACGATCTGAAACTTAATTAAAAAATTCCGTTTGGAACAAGAAAAATTCCGTTTGGAACAAGCAAAGTACTTCCAATCAGTTTGTTGTTCCCTGTAAGCTTTTTGAAAAAGATTCTCAGTTTCTTCTGAAATCATATTGACTTATCTGCTCAATTCAGCTACTGGAGTTGCTGAATTGAGCAAGATTACCTTTGGAGTTTGATTATATCGGTAGAGCAAATCGCAGGAGAATTCTTGGTGATAAAAACATTACAATCTCATTTTGTAGAAGAAATATATGCTCATGCTCAAAAGACGTTGGATAACTTCTACACAGATAGCATTATCCTGACAACACCTGCCAACGATTTAGAGGTAATTCCAGCTGCTCAATATCTGCAACCTGACAATCTACTATCCATCCTCAAGGCTAGTCCGGAATATCAAAAGACTCAGGATCTTCGCGTTGCTGCATCGTTGTGGAACAAAGCCTATAGCTGGATACCTTTACCGAGTGTCTTAGCGTTCATGACTTGGGCTGGTGTAGGATTTGATGCCTCAGTTGATAACGTGAGTTTTGTTTTCAAAGACGGTGAACTGGAAGCGTTGTGGTTTCAAGATCTAAGCCGTACTGAAATTTATCCAGAGCGATCTCCAATTCCAATTCCAAATAACTATCCAGGTAAATTAGCAAACAGTGTAGATGAACTGTACAATGCGGTATTCACGGGCTTATTTCAGAATCATCTATTACCTGTCATTGACTGCCTCCACGCCTTAACTAAAGTATCCAAAAAAACACTTTGGGGAAATGCAGTCAATGCTTCTTATGGAATATTTGAGGATTTGGATGGATATGCAAAAAAAGAAGCTATCCAAATGGATTATTCGGTGTTATTTGAACAGCCCTACAGTTTAGTTTTGTCTCATTCTCCACAACAGACACTTCGCAAATCAAATCCTCTTTACAACTTAATCCGCACCGAAAAATTTAATGAACCTGGTTTACCTACCCAGATGAAAGTCCGAAAAACTTGCTGTCTCATTGCTCTGATTCCTCCAGATTATTCCAAGTGTGGCAACTGCCCTCTCTTGAAACCAGGCGATCGCATTGCCCGCATGAAGAAGAAACTGGCTCAGGCACATTGATATGACATTAGAGCAACAGCCCAAAAGTTTACGCACCTTTACTGTTATTTGGCTAGGACAAACCGCCTCTTTAATTGGCTCTAATATGACGAGTTTTGCTCTTACCATCTGGGCATGGCAGCAAACAGGTGAAGCCACTCCACTGTCTCTAATTGCTTTTTTCACAGAAGTTCCAATTTTAATTGCTTCCATCTTTGCGGGGGTTTTAGTTGATCGCTACAATCGCAAATTCATCATGATTGGTGGTGATACTGTTGCCGCACTTTCTACTGTCATCGTTCTCATCTTATTTTTTACCAACCAGCTGGCTATTTGGCATCTCTACATTATTGGAGCAGCCAACGGATTATTCGGCTACTTTCACGGGTTAGCCTTCTCTGCTTCTCAAGCTCTGCTCGTTTCTCAACAACACTATGTCAGAGTGGGCGCAATGGGATCGATAAGAACCTTTGGCTCTGGTGTCATAGCTCCAGCATTAGCAGGTGTGTTGTATCCCATTGTGGGATTAATAGGTATTTTGCTGATTGATATTGCTACATTTGCCATTGCTGTTAGCACACTTTGGATTGTCCGAATTCCTCAACCGCAAAGAGAAATAGAAAATCAAGAGTCGAAAGTAGAAGGAGTTTGGCAAGAGTTAACCTTTGGATTTCGCTATCTTTGGCAACGTCCTAGTCTGATGGCATTGCAACTATTTTCCTTGAGTTTCATTTTCTTTGATGTTGCCTCTGCTGTTAGTGAACCCATGATTTTGGCACGAAGCAACAACAATACGGCTGTATTGGGAATGGTAGGTGGAGCGGTAGGACTCGGCGGCTTAATTGGCGGTATCTTAATGATGCTCTGGGGCGGGCCAAAACGACGCATCCACGGACTTTTGATTGGTAGAGCCTTTGTTTTTGGCTTTGAGACAATGCTGGGAATTTGGCGATCGCCCTCACTCTGGATAGGTGCCAACTTCTGTGCAGGTTTATTTAAGCCATTAGCAAATAGCTGTGAAGAAGCGATCTGGCTTTCCAAAGTAGAACCTGCCACTCAAGGACGTGTATTTGCTGCTAGTTCACTGCTTACCGGACTTGTTGTCCCCTTGGGATTGTTGATTTCAGGGCCTCTTGCCGACAGATTCTTTGAACCTGCAATGCAACCTGGAGGAATGCTGGTTCCCATCTTCGGCAGCATATTTGGTACAGGTACAGGCAGTGGCATGGCACTCCAATTTGCACTTTTTTCTTTTATTGTTGTCCTGATTTGTTTGGGCAGTTATGCCTTTCCTGTGTTGCGCGATGTAGAGGATAGATTACCAGATCACCAAGCAAGTACCAGTTAGTTAATAGGATTTTGAATTGGATAATCCTGTCGCAAGCATTTTTCAAAATTAGGTGTGGGGCAAATATTATGAAGCTACAAAAATTACTTTCAATTCTGTTGATTACAAATTCTTTTTGGATGTTGATTGTAAGTCCTGCAACTGCTGAGATAGTAGAAGGCATATCTAAGAGAAAAATTCGACAGCTGAGTGAAATAGAACTTCCCATTACTAGCGCCCAAAAACTAGTGCAAACACCAATACTCCCAACAGCGCCCTCATCAGAAGTCATACAAGTTACGGGAGTAAAGGCGAACCCCACCGACAAAGGTGTGGAAGTAATATTGCAGACATCTCAAGGACAACAGTTACAAACTATAAATCGCAGTACTGGTAATAACTTTATCGCTGATATTTCCAATGCTCAACTGCGCCTTCCTAATGGTGAGGCGTTCACATTCCGCTCAGACAAGCCAATTGTGGGTATCACTGAGATAATGGTAACAAATTTTGATGCCAACACAATCCGGGTAATGGTAACAGGTGAGGCGTGTACCAACTGTTGAGTTGTTTGATAGTGATGAAGGTTTGATTTTTGATTTGACACCTGCTACATCATCCGCACAGCAACCACCTCAAACACAACCAACTCCTGAACCAGATCAGCCAGAGACACCCAGCGCAGAAGGTGATGAGTCAATAGAGTTGGTGGTAACAGGTGAGCAAGACGGATACAGCGTACCAGAAACATCAACAGCTACTAGGACTGACACACCCCTACGTGATATTCCCCAGTCGATTCAAGTAGTTCCTCGGCAAGTAATCGAGGATCAAGGAGCGGTTCGCATTGAAGAGGCACTACGTAACGTTAGTGGTGTAAGTGTATCAAATCCGAGTGGTGGACAAGGGACATCCTTTAATGCCAGGGGATTTGGATTAAGGCAACTCAGAAATGGTTTCCTAGACTGCTATTATTCCTGGCGCACCTTTGACGATTTTGGGGACGCTTTCAGTGCAGTTTTGATGAGCTAACAAAAGTGCGTGCGAAATCCCACTCGTGTTGGGGTTT
>NZ_AJLN01000099.1 GCF_000317285.1 Chlorogloeopsis fritschii PCC 6912
ATTGGGTACGTCACTGCAAGTCCGATCTCCCATCAACACACCAAAACTACTTGTTTACTAACCATTTCCTCTTTATATCAGTTCGTTATTTTTTTGATACTACAATGATATCATTTTGATATAAGTCAACCATTGTAAAAACTATGGAACAAAAAATAAAGGAATTTCCGGCGTTCAAGCTCAACGGCTTCATGATGTTGGCTGTGGTAGTAGCGATCGCGCTGGTGGGAGGATGGTATCTTTTGTCTAGCGTGCAGGGGTTAGAAGCTTTACTAGCAAGAGGTTTGAAAGTTACTGATTTTATCGGTGGTGACGATACCGTTGCAGAAATTATTGCTTGGTTGGCTGCTACACTCCTGGTGATTGTCATCCCGTCGCTGTCGGGTTTCTTTAGTGTTGAGCCTAATCAAGCGGTGGTATTGGTGTTGTTTGGGAAATACATGGGAACCGTTCGGGAATCTGGCTTCTGGTGGACAAATCCCTTTGCTAGCAAGCACAAGATTTCGCTGCGGGTTCGCAACTTCAACAGCAAAATCATCAAAGTCAACGATGCGGAAGGAAGCCCGATTGAAATAGCTGCGGTTGTCGTTTGGCAAGTTTTCGATTCAGCTAAGTCAAAGTTTGCAGTGGATGACTATGAAGAATTTGTCGCCATCCAAAGTGAAACCGCCATTCGCTCTTTAGCGATTCGATATCCCTATGACAGCCCCGATGAAACAGAAACTCCTTCGCTGCGAGGAATTCCCGATGAAATTGCTCACGCCCTGCAAAAAGAACTCCAAGCCCGTTTGGAAGTAACGGGTGTAGAAGTAATTGAAGCACGACTCTCGCATCTTGCCTATGCACCAGAAATTGCTCAGATGATGCTGCGACGACAGCAAGCAAAAGCCTTAATTGATGCGCGACGACAGATTGTTGAAGGTGCAGTGGGGATGGTGAATGAAGCGTTGAATCGCCTCAGCCAAGAACAAATGATTGATTTGGATAACGAGCGCAAAGCTTCTATGATTAATAACTTGTTGGTTGTTCTCACCTCTGAGCAAACTGCCCAACCCGTTATTAATGCTGGCACGCTTTATAACTAGGACATGGGACAAAAAAAACGATTCTTGTTGCGTCTAGATGAGAAACTTTACGAGATACTGGAGAAATGGTCGGCAGATGAACTAAGAAGCGTGAATGCACAGATCGAGTATCTGTTGGCTGAAGCTGCAAAGAAAGCAGGACGTTGGAAGGAAGACAAGAGTAAATCGGAGGAGGAGTGAGAGCTAAACATGATCAAAAATCAATTTACCAAAAGCCAGACTACCGAGTTAGAACTGTCTCCCAACCACCCGATTCTTTCTGTACAAGACTTAGGTAGAAGAGTTGAGGAAGAGTGGATATGGAGTAATTTAAGTTTTCAATTGTTTCCAGGGGAACGAGTAGCGGTGGTGGGTGCTTCTGGATCGGGTAAAAGCTTGCTCTTGCGGGCATTAGCTGGCCTCGATCCAGTCCAAGCAGGGCAAATTATTTTTCAGCAAAAGCCTATGAATTCCTGGTTTATGCCTAGCTATCGTTCCCAAATTGTCTACTTGCACCAGCGCCCAGCTCTTTGGGAAGGAGCTGTAGAAGAAAATCTCCAGCGAGTTTATAAATTAGCAGTTCACCACAATCAGGTTTACAACCGCCAGTTAATTCTAGATTACCTGCATATTTTGCATAAGCCAGCAGATTTTTTACAGCGTCCGATTAGAGCTATTTCTGGTGGTGAAGCACAGATAGTTGCCTTTTTGCGAGCTTTGCAACTTTCACCTTCTGTTCTACTACTAGACGAACCCACTGCTTCGCTAGATACTGAAACTGCTCAAAGTTTAGAGGCTTTAGTCGCAGTTTGGCAAAATGAAAACCCACGCAGAGCCTGTCTTTGGACAAGTCACGATCGCAAGCAGTTAGAGCGCATTACCAACCGCCAAATTACTTTAAAGGACTAAGATTAATGGCAAGCAGTTATATCCAAATTGGTTATGGACAAGTAGCTTTGGCGACTTTGTTTATTTTGATCAATATGGGGCTTTCCTTTGGTTTGCGGTTGGGATTAGAGCAAAGCTTGGGGTTAGCCGCTTTCAGGATGGTAGGACAGTTGTTGTTGGTGGGGTATATATTGCAATGGGTATTTACCCTGAGCAACCCTGTATTAGTGATACTTTTGGCTTTGGGTATGACGGCGATCGCTGGTGTATCTAGCGTTAACCGCACGCGTAGACGGTTTGCCAGTATTTATTGGAATAATTTTATTTCACTTTTAAGTAGTTCTTTTTTAGTGACGGGGATCGTAGTTAGTGGGATTTTGCGCGTCCAGCCTTGGTATGAGCCTCAGTATCTAATTCCCCTTTTGGGAATGGTTTTAGGTAATGCTCTTACGGGTACGTCTTTGAGTTTAGATCGGTTTATGGAGGACTTGACTAGTCGTCGGGAAGAAATAGAAGCGTTACTGGCTTTGGGTGCTTCTCGTTGGGAAGCCGCACATCAACCGATTCGGGAGGCTCTGAGAATTGGAATGATTCCTACCATTAATTCGATGATGGTAATGGGATTAGTTAGCCTACCGGGAATGATGACTGGTCAAATTTTGGCTGGGGCAAATCCTACTGATGCTATACGCTACCAGATTGTAATTATTTTTGCCCAAGCAGCAGGAGTTGCGATCGCCACAATGGGCGTTGTTATTTTAGCTTTTTTGGTTCTATTTAATCGAGATCATCAACTCGCAGACTTGTTACGCAAGCTTGATTAAAATGCAATATGTCATAGGACTGCGCAGATTTAAGAAATAAATAGAAGACTTCATGCGTCGAGACTCAATATTTTATAAACTGTTTCAACAGTCTCCCTCTTTGCTTTTTGAACTATTGACAAATCCCCCGGCAAATGCAAATGCTTATCGATTTGATTCAGTAGCTGTTAAAGAACCCAAATTTGAAATTGACGGTGTATTTCTCCCACCAGAAGACGAAGGTGCTGGGGTTGTCTATTTCTGCAAGGTGCAATTCCAAAAGGAGTGCGGCTCGTTCTCAGCAGGAACCCCTAGTTTCTAGGGATGTATGGCTAAGGTACATTTTGAAAAGTCACCATCAAAATGTATAACTGTTCATTTGATGTAGGTGAGCTAAGTACCCTAGAAAAGCAAGCCCTACCCTTGAGGAGACAAGTGAATCCCTACCTGCCCACAGTGACCATACTCGGAATTATGGAGGCTGAAGCTGGGAACAGGGCGCAATCAGTTGCAAAACAAGCAGGTAACAACACTGGCGCTAACGGGGAGATGGCATGGGTAAACAAGTTCTAGAAAAGTGTCTTAGGAATCAAGCTACAGCCTGAAAAACGAATGTAGACTTCATCCTCTAAATTCTCACAGCATCATTCTTTTAATAGCTGTAATCTCCGAGAAGAGGATAGGCAAAGTGGACTGCCCTAAACCATCAATCAATCAAAAGAACGGAACGAGTAAAAACGATGTAAGGGTCTGGGGAACAGGTCGAAAACCCCAGTAGGTGAGACGAGAC
>NZ_AJLN01000100.1 GCF_000317285.1 Chlorogloeopsis fritschii PCC 6912
TGGTATAACCTCAAGATTATTAAACAAGCAAAACCATACGTGTGGATACTGCGGTCACAAATTGACCTCAGAAGAAAAAGTGCATCTACATCATTTTGACAGCAATCATTTTAACTGGAAGGACTCGAACCTAACAGTGGTACACGAAAGTTGTCATGATTACATCCACATGAAGCAAAAGGGGAAGGGACTACGTTAGAACTTTAACCCTAAGAATATCGGAAGCTGGATGCTCGGAAACGGGCACGTCCAGATTTAAAAGAGAGGGGCGAGAGGTAATACTCTCCCTCGACTCTACCTGAACAGCTTTATGAAAGGGTATTTGCTGAATCTCTACTCTACTTTTATCGTAATCGTTCTAGATATAGCGATTGGCAAGCAGTAATAATTTACCCTTCACGCAGTATAGAACAAAGGGATATTAATCCCCATCGCTCATTACTGAACGGCGGACAAGTACATCGAGTATTCTTGGATGAATTAGGGAATATTCGCTCCTTACCTTTATGGGTAGCACTAATGGTGCTAACGACGGTGGCAGAAGAACAAGCACCAGCAGAAGCTAGGTATTTATTAACCAGAACTCACCAAGAAGTCTCATCAGAGGCGAGTCACGCCATAATAGAGATGATTACGACAATTATGGTATACAAGTTTGAACAATTGAGCAGAAAGGAGGTTGAGTCAATGCTAGGAATCACGCTCAAGGAAACGAGAGTTTACCGAGAAATCAAGGAAGAAGGACGTGAAGAAGCAACTGTTAATCTTGTGATTCGACAGTTAACTAAGCGATTCGGAGAACTTTCTGAGGAAATGCGCTCCTCAATTTCTAGTTTACCTTTGCCTGTGCTAGAAGATTTGAGTGAAGCACTGTTAGATTTTACCAGTTTGGCTGATTTGCAGGCTTGGATGGCAGCAAGATAAATGAAATTAGGGCGAGTCGCAAGCGCAAGCCTGGAAAAAGGCGTGACTTTAAGGTGCATTAACTAAGTACTTAAACAAATCATCAATAATTGCATTGATTGCCAAGATATCCATACTATACCAGTGTCCGGCATCTACAAAATAGACCTGATTTTGTTGAACTGCCTTAAGCTGTCGCCATAAAGGCCTTTGCTGTAGTTCTTCTAAAATTTCACGATCGCGTCTATTTCCATGAACTAAAAAGAAGAGAACATTACCATCAATATTAGCTAATCGTTCTTCAGAAATATTGTTTATATAATAAAAGTTTCCCCTTTGTGCTAATGGGCGTTGAAATCCAATATCGTTTAAAACCATGCCAACAGGATGTTTTTCTCCATAGGCCCAAATTCCATATGCTGAAGATATAGTAGCAACTGACACTAAAAGTTGATGGCGGCGATCGCCTAAAGCTTGTTTGAGATTTTCAATGCGTAGTTCATATTCGTCCATAAAGCGATCAGCTTCTTTTGTTTTGTCAAGTGCGATCGCTTGCTCATTTCCACATTCCCCGTATACGCCTGGCTTATAGAAAATATTCTCAATCAGGCTGGATAACAGAGTCTATGGAACTAAGATTCTTCCGTAATTTGCAAGCACAGCCACTAATGAAATAAATTCTTTATTGCAAATATTCCCGTGATTGCTGTAAATTAGACTATAGCGGTTTTCATAGTTAATAATAACTTGCAATTTGCTGTCTAAAATTGCTGTCAAAATATGACAAACATCCTCACAGAAGAACAAATCGATGAAATTGAACAGGAAACCTTAGAAAATTTAGAGGTCTCATATCATACTAAAGGCTTTGACAAGATTGAAAAATTACGTAATAGCTTACATGACACTTATTATCAAGTAGTTGAGCTTCGTCCAGGATTAAGTCTAGAAATTATCGATGATAATTATTACAAACAAGTAAGTTATACAGTAGACCACTATAATTTTTATGCACTAACAGCCAAATTTTATCTAGCAGGTAATCATAGAGTAATTTGTCCTGGTCTTAAAAGAGACAAAGAAAATTACCGAGAAACAGTAGGGAATAACTACTTATTTTATTTACCAGATATTGAAGAGATTGAGCAATATTTTGCAGGCGATCGCATCTATTTAATTAGGATTGTTTTAAACATAGACTTTCTCAGATCCTTCATTAATGGATTAGAGTATTTACCAAAACAATTGCAGCCTTTGTTGGAGAGTGACTCTCCACCCCTTTTTCATCGTCCTGTGGGCAAAATTACACTGGCAATGCAGACAGCTTTACAGCAAATTGTCAATGTACCTTATCAAGGAATGATACAAAGAATGTATCTCGAAGGCAAGGTACTAGAATTACTAGCTTTGCAGTTTGCCCAATTGTTAGAGGCTGAAGGAGATAAACAACCCTTGATTAATCTCAAAGCAGGTGATATTGAAAAAATTTATCAAGTTAAGGATATTTTAACCAAAAACTACGATCATCCACCTTCATTAATTGACTTAGCGAAAAAAGTTGGCATCAATGACAACAAACTAAAGTACGGTTTTCGTGAAGTGTTTGGCACTACAGTATTTGGATATTTGCGTGATTATCGTTTGGAAATAGCGCGGAAGTTGCTACAGGAACAAAAGCAGAACGTGAGAACTGTAGTGAATCTCATTGGTTATGCAAATCAAAGTCACTTTGCAGCCGCATTTAAGCGTAAATTTGGTATTACTCCCCAAGATTGTCGGTTAGGAAGAAAAGTTGTGTAACTGCGTTAGATAATTGCGGAGTTAGCCTAGCAGGTTTTTGCTTGTTAGCTATTTGCTGCTTACTTGCAGGTTTACCTCAGAACTTAACAAAAGTCTCCCGCTATGGTTAAAAACTCTCCGTCTACTATATAGATTTATCCTTCGTAAATTACGTAAACTCATTCACAGATATTTGCAAATTATTCGCAATATTTCTGTTTGCATTTGTGGAGTGAGGGGTATGGAGTCTCGGCAATCAAAAGAATTTATTTCAGTAGGGATTTTGTTGGCATTCATGTCATTTCTTGTACAACCAGCTGTTGCAAAAACTGAGTTGCGTAATTCCACTAGTCAGCCACAGTTGCTGGTGCAACAAAAAGATGTATCAGTTGTCAAGGTTACAGGTGTTAAAGTCAATTCCACAGATAAGGGTATCGAAGTCATCTTAGAAAGTACCCAAACGGAAGCACTTAAACCCGTGATTAAAAGCGAAGAAAATAACTATATTGCAGATATACCCAATGCAGTGCTAGCACTGCCCGAAGGTAAAGAATTTAGCGTTGCTAATCCCATGCCAGGGATTGTGTCTGTGAGTGTTATTCAAGCTGATGCTAATACTGTACGGGTAACAGTGACAGGTGAGGTGGGTTTACCAACAGCAGAGTTATTTGATAGTGATGAAGGTTTGGTTTTTGAACTTGCACCTGTTGCTGAAGCAACACAGCCACCGCAGCAATCAGAACAGCCGACGAGTGAAACACAGCCAGAGCAACCAACGGCGGAAAGTGATGAACCGATTGAATTGGTTGTGACAGGTGAACAAGACAGCTATCTAGTACCTACAGCCAGCACCGCAACTAAAACAGATACTCTCCTGCGTGATATACCCCAAGCAATTCAGGTGATTCCTCAACAAGTACTGCAAGATCAACAAGTGAGGCGCTTGAATGAAGCTTTACGAAATGCCCCAAGTGTTATATCCGATAACTCGGAACGTTCTGCTTTTGAAGGATTTACCATTCGTGGTTTTAGTAACCGTAATATCATTCGCAATGGTCTGAGAGACGATACTAACATCACAAGTAATGTTATTACTGATAATATTGAACAGATAGAGGTTTTGCGGGGGCCTGCTTCGGTTCTGTTTGGGCAAGGTGGAACCGGAGGTACAATTAATATCGTCACGAAACAACCTCAAAGTATTCCTTTTTATTCAATTGAGGGAACAATCGGTAGTTTTGACACCTATGGTGGTTCTATAGATTTTACAGGCCCGTTAAATGATGACAGAACTTTACTGTATCGCTTGAACGCATCTATATTCAGGACAGACACATTTGTTGATTTTTTTGACACAGAGCGTTACTTTATTGCTCCCAGCTTAACTTGGCTGATGGGTAAAAACACGCAATTAACTTTAGAAGCTGAGTATTCAGAGCAACGGCAACCAAATGACCGGGGTTTACCTGCTGTTGGTACAGTCTTACCCAACCCCAATGGTAAAATACCAATCAATCGTTTTATTGGTGAGCCTTTCTCTGAAATTGACAAAAATAATCGCCGTCCTTTGCGAATTGGCTATAATTTTGAACATCGTTTTAATGAAAACTGGCAGTTACGTAATGCCTTTAATTTTTCATACCTGAGTGTAGAACAAAATTCTTTGTTTCCATCAGCACTTTTAGAAGATAATCGCACGCTAGAACGGGGTTTAGTTATTTCTAAATTTGCACAACAAGCTTACAATTTAGATACAAATGTTGTGGGTAATTTCAAAACAGGTAGTGTTGACCACAAACTGTTATTTGGTATTGACCTGTCGAGAGATGTTTCTTATAACGAAGGCAGAGTCTTTTTTCGAGAACTTGACCCCATAGATATTTTTAATCCCGTTTATCGACGTGATAGTGCTGGTGCAGACCTTGAAGAAATTCCTAATGAACCTACAATATCTGAAGGTTTAGGAATTTATTTACAAGACCAAATTGCCTTATTCGACAATCTGAAATTGGTTCTAGGTGGGAGATTTGATATTGTTACCCAAACACTAGAAAATGCTCAAGGTGAATCTATTTCTTTTCAACAGGATGAAGCATTTAGTCCTCGTATTGGTATTGTCTATCAACCAACTCAAGCAGTTTCTCTCTACGCTAACTATAGCCGTTCTTTTCAACAGGTTACAGGAACAAGTTTAGACAGAAGACTTTTTGAACCAGAACGAGGAACTCAATATGAAGTTGGCATGAAAGTAGATTGGACAAAAAATCTTGCTTCAACTCTAGCTTTATATCAAATTACACGCTCTAATGTTCTCACATCTGACCCTAGAGATCCTAATTTTTCCATCCAGACAGGAGAACAAAGAAGTAGAGGAATTGAGTTAGATATAACAGGTGAAATTGCTCCGGGATGGAAAATAATTGGTGGCTATGCCTACACCGATGCAAGAGTGACTAAGGACAATGATATTCCAGAAGGAAATCGGATCAATAATGTGCCAGAACACGCTTTTAGCTTGTGGAGTACCTACGAAATCCAAACAGGAAATCTACAAGGATTAGGATTTGGTTTAGGGCTTTTTTATGTAGGAGAAAGAGAAGGAGATTTAGACAATAGCTTTAGTTTACCAAGTTATTTACGTACTGATGCAGCCTTGTTTTACCGCAGAAATAACTTTCGAGCAGCTCTGAATGTGCAAAACTTGTTTGACAATGAGTATTTTGAAGCAGGTGAAAGCGATCTGCGTGTTTTTCCCGGCGCACCGCGTACTGTAAGATTTACATTGGGTTGGCAATTTTAATTGCAGATGTAAATAGCAATTTTTGTAGGTGGGCACTGCTTAACTTTTCTCAAGCGCTTATTTTATGTTATGGACAGTGCCCACTTTACGGTTACATACAAAGTCCAAATTAGAACTTATACATAGCCCTGGAATTGCGCTAGGGCAGTTTCATCTCCAAAGTTATTACTAAAGTACACAATGATAAGGAAATGCTGGTATAAACACACCAAATTATTCTTAATCGTGACCTTAACTGTAATCTTTCTCAAGGGTTGCTATAGCTTTTCCGAGCAAAAAGTATATTCACCAACAGCAAAGCTAATAACATCCGAATGTCGAATTATTAAGCATGAATTAGGAGAAAGCTGTATTCCTCTTCATCCTCAACGGATCGTAGTGACGGGTCAAGATATTTTAGAAGTAGTAGTGGCTTTGGGTTTAAAACCAGTAGGAACAGTTCGGGCAAATATTGTGGGTAGCAAAGCGCGTGTATTAGCCGGAAAAGTTGATGACATAACTTATCTAGGAAGGGAAAGCCAACCAAATATCGAAAAAATGGTGCAACTGCATCCAGATTTAATTTTAGGATTTGGAATTGAACCACAAAACTATAATTTATTTTCTCAAATCGCTCCTACAGTTTCCATTGAGTTTGGTCAACATAATATTTGGAAATATTATTTGCGACGCATTGCTGAAATACTAGATAAAAGTGAAGAAGCTGAAAAATTACTTGCTCATTATCAACAAAGAGTGCAACAGATACAAATGGCTATGGGTAAAAGATTGAGTCAGCTAGATATTTCTGTAACTCGGTTTTATGCAGGACATAGTTTTACTCAATTTCAAACCCAGCTATCATTTTCTGGAAGTGTTTTAGAAGATTTAAAGCTTTCAATACCAGCCACACAACTTCAGGTTAGCCAAGGTAAAAGTTCAGATCATACCTATATACAAGTTAGTCTAGAACGCCTAGACTTGCTGGATGGAGATATTTTATTTGTAGCACTAGACCCAGGTGCGGAACGGAATTTCAGCAAATATAAAAATAGTTCTTTATGGCAAACCCTACACGCAGTTAAAAATGAACGAGTTTATCTTGTTGATTCCGGTTACTGGATTTTTGGCAATATTCTCTCAGCTAATGCGATTTTAGATGACCTTTTTAAAGTTATTCATGATGAAATAAATACTAAAAATGTCACAACAACTAAATTGTAGACGGAAAAGCAAAGGTGCTTTATTGGGAATGAGTGGTGCAGGCTTAAGTAAAATTGCTTGTGGTTTGGGTAGAACACCTTGGATTTGGATTCCAGCTCAATTTTGCTCGTCTTTCACTTTCTCTTTAAATAGCTGTTCGGATACTGCTATTTGGTTAGCTAAAGTACAACCAAATATGCAAGGAAGAGTTTTTGCTGCGCGATCGCTAATTGTGTAGCTAGTTACTGCGGTAGGCTATTTGATAGCGTGCTTTGCCATCTGGGAGTATTCTTGAATGAAAAAATCTTATTTTTATTCTTTAGTATTTATTTTAACAGTTATTACAGTTTTGATTTTTACTGCTTGTGATAAATATGTTACAAAAAATTTAATCCAGCCAAAGTTATCAAATTTAGAGTGTCGATTAATTAAGCATGAATTAGGAGAAACTTGTGTTCCGCTCAACCCAAAGCGTATTATCGTTACAGACCAAGTATCATTAGAAGCTTTGTTGGCATTAGGAGTGAAACCAATAGGTGTACCAGATACTGCTTTTGTTGCTAGTAAAGCGAGTTTTCTTCAAAGCAAGATGGCAGATATAGTTTATATAGGTAAAGAGCATCAGTTTAATTTAGAAACTATCTTAAAATTACAGCCTGATTTAATTGTGAGCTTATATGGTATTAATCCAGAAAGCTATAAATTATTTTCGCAAATTGCTCCTACAGTAAAATTGAAATATATCCATAATCAATGGAAAGAATCTTTGTTGCTGATTGCCGAAGTAGTAAACAAAAGTGATGAAGCAAAGGAATTATTAGCTAAATATCAACAACGCCTAGAAAAATTACGTACTACTTTGGGTGATAAAATTAAGAAAATAGAAGTTTCTGTTAGCCGTTTTCATGCTCAAGTTCAACTTCCGGAGTTCCGTTCTCAATATTCATTTCCTGGTAGCATTCTTACAGAAATAGGAATGAATATGCCAGTTAATCAACGTCGGTTAATTAATACTCCTGATGATACTTTGGTAATACTCAGCTTAGAACGCGTAGACTTACTCGATGCTGATGTTTTGTTTGTGGCAGTAGATCCTGGAGCGAAAGAGTTATTTCAAAAATATCAAAATAGTCAGATTTGGCAAACTCTCGATGTAGTGCAAAATCAACGAGTTTATAGTGTTGATACTAGTTATTGGATTTTTGGAAATATTTTATCAGCAAATGCTATTCTAGATGACTTATCTAAATACTTGGTAGGAAGCTCATAAAAATTTTTAATCTTGTCAAAAAATCCAATCAGCTTGCTGATCTCCTAAAATCTCATCAAAATTCCCCTGCGCTACAACTCTACCAGCTTTCATGACAATAATTTGGTCAGCACGACGTAAAACAGAACGCCGATGCGACACTACAAGACAAGTTGGTGTCCAATTATTTTGTTCCTGTTCATGTCTATTAGCAAATATTCGCGACCATAATGTTAACTCTGTTTCTACATCTAAGGCACTAGAAAGGTCATCAAATATAAGTAATTCAGGCTGACGTACAAACATTCGGGCTGCTGCTACTCGCTGTATTTGTCCACCAGAAAGTCGAACACCTTTTGCTCCAACCAAAGTTTCCAGTTGTTGATTCATAGTTACTAAATCTTGCTCAAACACAGCCATTTTTAAAGCAGTTTCGATTTCAAAATCAGTCTTTGATAAACCTAGCAAAATATTTTCTCGCAAGGAGTAACTAAAAAGTTGGGGAATTTGAGGAGTATAAGCACTACAAGGTGGAACAAAAAAATTGGCAGGATCTGCAATAATGTTTCCATTCCAGTAAATTTCCCCGCTTTGTTTAGGTAATAATCCTAATAACACCCGTAGCAATGTCGTTTTGCCAGAACCAATCCTACCAGTAATCACAGTTAAACTACCGCGCTGGATTTCAAAGCTGATATCTGTAATTCCTTGAGTAGTATTTGGATAGTAATAAGTTAAATTAGATATTTTTAATATTTGTAGGCGATCGCTCTCATTTTCCAAAGGTTGTTCTAATTGGGGTAGAGCTTTTTTAGTTTTGCCTAAATCTTGAATATAAAGGTGATTCGGAGCTACTAAAGTATCGGCTGATGCACCAGAAATTAAAGCCGCCATCCGTTCAAAGGAGACTTCTGTTTGCTTATAAAAAGCTATAAATCTGCCTAAAGAATTAAAAAAACCAGTTACAAACGAGAGGTTATAGACAAACAAAGCAAAGTCACCAACTGTTAGCTTACTAGCACCGCTTTGCATCAAAAAAGAAGTCATTAGCAAAATTAAACCTGTTCCCAAATTCACCATATTTTGAAATAGTGAATTGAGAATGGCATTTAAGAGGCTGTCTTTCACCATCATCTGACGACGCTTCTCGTTTAGATTGCGAAAATACTCCAGCACATCTTGTTCTGCACCAGCAACTTTAATTGCTTGCACCGAGCCAAATATTTCTCCTAAAATACCTGTCACTTTCTCAGTGGCTTGACGGCTAGCTATGCGATAGCGTTTGATGCGAGTTTCGGTTTGTTGGATAATTATTACCATCCCTACCAAAGGAAGGAAAACGAACAGTGTCATTTGCACATTGACACTTAATAAAATTACTAAAGAAATAACAGCAAATATTCCTTCTCCAAGAATTTCTGATACCCATGCTACATTATCTTCTATTTGCTCGGCATCATCACGAAAATAGCTAATTACTTCACCCGGTGATACAGTTTTGTTAGTTTCACCCTTAGCAATCATCGGTTGAGCATGAGGATTATTTAAAAGGCGTTCTAATAAGTTGCGTCTTACCAACGATCTCATCGTGAAACGGTGCTGAGTTTTGGTAATTCGCCCAGCAAAGATAACTGCAATATGTCCTAAATTGAGAGCTAGTAAAAAAGCAATGAATATCCAAGGTGATAAACCAAATTGAGCTTCGCCTGTGAGACTGTTAAAAAATTCCCGGATAATTAACCCAGGTAGGGCAGGTAAGCCCATAATCAAAATCCAAAAGCAAGTGTCAATCAAGTAAAGTTTTGGTTTATAGCAAATTAATTGCCATAATAATTTCCAACCTTGTAGCTTTTTTGTGGCTGACATCATAACTAATTCGTAATTTAAAATAGTACTAAATTAATAAATCACTTAAACCAGCCTGTAATAATTGGGCAAACCGCGAGTGAGAATTTTTGATTAATTCTTCCCGTTGTCCGTATTCACTGACTCTACCGTTTTCTAAAATCAAGATTTGATTCGCTCTTTTTACTGTTGCCAAGCGATGGGCAATAATGACGCCAGTACGCCCTATCAATAACTTGTCTATAGCTTTTTCAATCAGTTTTTCTGTAATTGGATCGAGGCGGGAGGATGCTTCATCTAGAATCACTAAACCAGGATTTTTGAGAAATACGCGGGTAAAAGCTAGTAACTGCGCCTGCCCAGCCGATAAGCCACTACTATCCGATCCCAAATTTGTGTCTAAACCGTTGGGTAATGAATGCAACCATTCTGACAATCCCAACATTTCTAGTGTTTCATAGATGCGATCGTCGCTGATATTTTGATTGAAAAAGGTGAGATTGTTACGAACTGTAGTTTGAAAAAGTTGTACATCTTGAGTTACTAATCCTACAAGTCTTGGTAAATCTGTCAACGGAGTTTGGTTTATAGGTACACCTCCCAAACGAATTGAGCCTGATTGTGAGTCGTATAATCTCAGTAATAATCGTGCCAAAGTTGTCTTACCGCTGCCAGTACGCCCCAATAATCCCAATACTTGATTTGGAGGTAAATAGAAGGAGATATCTTGCAATATCAAATCCCCATTCCCCTGTGCCTGCTCATCATAGCTAAAGGATACATTCTCAAAACTTATAGAAAGCGCACCATCAGGAATTGATTTATCCCCACCTACACTCAATTGAGATTGAATTTGTAATAACTCTGTGATGCGGTAAATACTAGCATCTGCTTGCTGGAGATCTTCAAACTGGTTGCGAATTTGTTCTATAGGTTCGCTCAAAAGAGTTGTGTAGTAGTACAAAAGATATACCGTGCCAATGGTAATAGCTTGTTGACTCCATAAGTAAGCACCCACTGTTAAAGCAATGATGCTACCAAGAGTAAAGACACCGTTGGTTGTACCCCAGAGAATTGTATCGGCAAACCGTGCTTTATGAAAGATAGGTAACCAGCGTCGCAAAATTTTGTAGAAGCGATGCATGACATAATTTTTAGCTCCATTGGCTCGGATGTCTTCCATTCCAGTTAGCTGCTCGCCCACGAAGCCGAAAAACTCTGCACTCACTTGGCGATAGCTTCCCCAGTGGGGAACGGCAATACCACGCAACCGAATCAGAGTAAATAAGGCGATCGCAGCAAAAAATAAAATAGCCAAACCCGCTCGCCAATCTTCGTAGAAGAGAACCAAAATCACACCCAACATCATGAGCAAATTACCCAAGATATGAACGGTGAATTTAGAGAAAAACTCAGACAAATTCTGAACATCACCGTCTATGCGTTCAACCAATTCGCCGGGTGTGCGGCATTTGTGAAAAGATAAATCTAGCCTTAAGCAATGCTCTACTAAGTCTGCACGCAAAGCATTAGTAGCTGTCCAAGCAACGTTTTCGCCGTAAAATGTTGCAGTAATTGAGATAACTTGCGTGATTAAAGCTATACCAATAAACAGCAAGGCTGCTAAGAATAATTTTTGACTAGAGCCACCAGCAACAGCCGTATCGATGAAGTAACGCAGAATTTGGGGGTTGAGGATTTGTAAACCAATGCTGATGAGGAGGGCGATCGCAAACTTGACAACCCTTGCCTTTTGTGGCTTTAGATACTCTACGAGTAAGTTCCAGTATTGCTGTAGTCCAATTTTCATAAAACCTTAGCTATCAGCAAGAATTTTCTTGATGCGGTGAAAGAATTCACAGTAATTGAGAAATTAATGCAAAAAAATTGTATGCTTAATAACAAATTAACAGTATAAAAATAGTTTATTCTCATCATGCTAGTGCTAATGACTGTCAATAAACTGTTACTTGCTGCATTTAATTACAAGTACAACTCAAACTGACTTTGGATTGATAATTCACAAGAACACATTGCTAATAATTAGCAACAAATCAAAACTTATTGCTATTCAGTATGACAATCACAATTTCACAACAAGCTTTTTGGGATTTATTTGTAGAGATACCAGAAACGGAAACAAAGGGCGATGGGCTAAACCCCACCGTAGATGAACGTTGGAATATGTTTGACACCATTTGTCATTTCCCGAAAGAATTAGGTCAAGGATTTTCTGGTGGAATAGAACTACGGGATGGTTTATATTTAGAAATTTCCGAATATCAACTGTATGACGATCTGATTGTAAAACTCCCCGAACGACAACATCCTTTAGAATACAGCTTTTATGTAACAGGATATCACCAAGATAACCATTTTTATATCAGTAACGGACAAAACAGTTTGTGGGGTAGCGGTTTAGCACCAAAAGAGAGATTTCAATCATTTAAATCAGAAAAAATAATTGATATTAATGTTCACATCGAACCAGAGTTATTTCGCTTTTTTATGGGTAAAGAAAAAAAGCAGCTTCCGCAAGAATTAACTCACCTCGTCAGAAAACCTCATCAAGAATATTATTCTCGTTCCGGCACTACAACTCCAGCAATGCAAGTAGCATTACAGCAAATTTTAAATTGTCCCTACCAGGGAATGATGAAACGGATGTACCTAGAAAGTAAAGTTTTGGAACTAATGGTATTGCTAATTGAAGAAGATGTGTCCGCACGTCATGGCAAAAATGATACTTTTTCATTAAAGCCTGATGATGTAGAACGCATTCACTATGCCAAAGAAATTTTACTACGTAATTTAGATAATCCTCCTTCTTTAATGGAATTATCCAGACAAGTCGGCTTGAATGACTGTACCCTCAAAAGAGGCTTTCGTTTAGTGTTTGGTACAACAGTGTTTGGCTATTTACATCATCATAGATTAGAACAGGCGCGAAAATTATTAGCCACAGGAGAAACAAGTATTTCTCAAGTAGCCCGTAGCGTTGGTTTTGCTAGTCGTAGCTACTTTGCCACCGCTTTTAGAAAAAAATTTGGCATCAATCCCAAAGAATTCTTAATAGCTAATTCACGGTCATGTATGGAACTTCATGAATTGATAGGGTAAGAACAAGAGAAAATAATGTTTGATTTTTAATATCAAAATTTTATATAGAAATTTAAGTATGTCAAAGCAATCATAACCTGATTTAACAACTTAAAAATTTAAAAATTCCGTCTAGCATTCAAAAAATTCCGTCTAGCGTTCAAAGCATTCACCCACGCCCAAGAGCTTTCCTGTAAGCTTCTTGATAGTAATTACTATTTGCAAAAGCAATAACCTGGAGGCAAAGCCTCGAAACCCTCGTTACCAGGTTGAACCTGGTAACGAGAACTAGAAGGGACTGGTGATTGGGGATTATCTCCTTGTCTCCGTGTCCCTGTGTCTCCGTGTCCTCTTTTCTCTTCTTGTGTGGTGAGTAGAGTGATGTCAAATCAGTTACAAAAACTAGCTTGGACGATCGGTTTGGCTTTGGTGTTGGTTAACCCATCTGTATTGGCTGAAAATAACCAAAAACCAATGTCTAAAATTTCTCAATTGAGTGATATAGAAAAACCTGCGACTAGTATTCAGCAGTGGCTTGCTCAGTCTCTTGTTCAGGTAATAGGTGTGAAGTTACAAGCAACAGACAAAGGGATAGAGGTAATTTTAGAAACCAATCAATCAGATCAACTGCAACTCACAAATAAAAGTGAGGGGAATAGCTATATTGTTGAAATTCCTAATGCTCAATTACGTCTACCTAGTGGTAATACATTCCGTCAAGAAAAACCAATTGCAGGAATCACTGAAGTTACAGTTACCAACTTAGATGCAAACACGATTCGCCTGATGGTAACTGGTGAAACTGATGCACCACAAGTTGAATTATTTGATGATGATGAAGGTTTGATTTTTGGGGTGATACCTGCCGTGTCTACTGCGGAAACACCACAGACACAGCCAACACCACAGCAACCAGAACAACCATCAGCACAAAATGAAGAACCAATAGAATTGGTGGTTACAGGTGAACAAGATGGATACCGTGTAGAAGAAGCATCAACTGCAACCAGAACTGATACACCTATCCGTGATATACCCCAGTCTATTCAGGTAATACCCCGCGAAGTTCTAAAAGATCAAGGAACAATCCGCGTTAGGGATGCACTGCAAAATGTGAGTGGTTCTACAAATGCTGGTTATTACCAAGGTTTTAGCGAATATCTTTCTTTACGTGGTTTCAATGCAAATTTATTTCGGGATGGAATTCGTTCCTACCAGGATTTCGGTGGCTTAATTGAAACAGCTGATATTGAACGTATAGAAGTTCTTAAAGGCCCAGCATCAGTCTTATTTGGAGATGCACCTCCAGGTGGTTTGGTTAACTTAGTTACTAAACAACCTCTAACTCAACCATTTTATTCTTTTGAGGGAACTGTTGGCAGTTTTAGCACTTATCGAGGTGCAATTGATTTATCGGGGCCGTTAAATGATAGTAGAAGTATACTTTCTCGTTTCAATGCTTTTTATGAAAATGCTGGAAGTTTTCGTGATTTTGTAAATTCAGAGCGTGTATTTCTTGCTCCTAAATTCAAGTTTGCGCTTGGTGCTAACACAAATTTAACTATAGATGGTTCCTGGCTCCAGGAAACACGAACAGCAGATGATGGAACTGTGGCAATAGGTAATCGTCCAGCAGATTTACCACGGGAACGTTTTTTAGGTGAACCGTTCCAGGATGTGGAAATAAATGTCACTAATTTTAGTTATTTATTTGACCATAAGTTTAATGACCAATGGTCAATTAGAAATGCTTTTCGTGCTCAGTTCGTAAATTTAGAACGCTACTATCCTCTACGAGATTCTCTCGATGAAGAAACAGGTGAATTAAGTAGATTGAAATATTTTTCCCAGCGTCGAGATAATGCTTATTCAGTTCAAACAGATGTGCTAGGAAAATTTTCGACAGGTTCAATTAAACATCAATTATTGTTGGGATTTGACTATACTAAAAACACCGAGGATGGAACTTTTGGAGACTTTGAACCTTACCCATCTATTAATATATTTAACCCAGTTTATACTCGTTTAAGGTATCCGAAGCGAGAAATATTAAATTTCTTCCGTGATGATACTCTCGATAAATATGGATTTTATTTTCAAGACCAAATCGAAATCATTCCCCAACTCAAATTACTCGCAGGAGGACGATTCGATATTTTTGAGCAAAATCGCAGTACACGTAATTTAGGTGAAGAAAAGGAAGAATTTTTCCAATCTGATAGTAAATTTAGTCCACGTTTGGGAATAGTTTATCAACCATCTCAAAATATCTCTCTTTACGCATCTTATGCAACCTCTTTTGAACCTAGTTTTGGTGCAAGTCGCAATGGCAATGATGAACCTTTTAAACCGGAAACAGGCAGACAATTTGAGATAGGTGTAAAAGCTGATATTACCCGCAATTTGAGTGCGACTTTAGCATTGTATGACCTCCGCAAGCAAAATGTTACTGTTGATGACCCCAATTCAGCCGATCCCAACGATCAAATTCAAACTGGGGAACAGACAAGCAGAGGAATTGAATTTGACATTGCTGGGGAAATTATCCCTGGTTGGAAAGTGATAGCGTCTTATGCTTACATTGATGCGTTTATTAGCAAAGATACCACTGATTTAGAAGGCCGCCGTCGAGAAAATATCCCAGAACACTCAGCAAGTTTATGGACAACCTATGAAATTCAACAAGGAAGTCTGCAAGGATTGGGATTTGGATTAGGATTATTTTTTGTTGGCGATCGCTTCGGGGATTTAGATAACAGTTATGTTTTACCAAGCTATGTCCGCACAGATGCGTCGGTATTTTACAGGCGTGATAACTGGAGAGCCGCTTTAAATATTCGCAACTTGTTTGACAAAACCTATTTTATTGGTTCTGAGGGTACTCGTTTAGGTGTCTACTACGGCGAACCTTTAACATTGATTGGTTCGTTTGCAATTGAATTTTGACGAAAATCAGGTGTGGGGTATGAGATTCCATCATGAATGACAGCCATATCAAAATAACCCTCAAATTATTTTTGCTAGGGATTGTTACTATTGTCTTGCTTTTAGCTTGTCATAGTAATATTTCGCAAAAAGCAATTCAAGGTAACCACACCTTACCCATATCTCCTCTCCCGGTAGCCACAAAAGTAGTTAAACACGCTTTTGGGGAAACAATAATTCCCGTCAAGCCACAGCGAATTATTGTATTAAATGATATTGCCCTTTTAGACCCGGTATTATCTTTGGGTGTCAAACCCATTGGCACAGTAACTTATTTTCCAGAGTATGACTTTTTATTTCGTGGTGTGACTAATGATGAGGCGGCAGGCATTGAGTTTGTTGGCGTGGGAAATCAGCCTAACTTGGAAAAGGTTCTTTTGCTCAAACCCGATTTAATTTTGATGCGTGAATATCAAAAGAGCGTCTATAAAGAATTATCTGCGATCGCACCTACAGTAGTTGTAGACTTGCCGGGTTTGAATTACTCTTTTAAAGAAAATCTCCGCTTTATTGCTAAAGTACTAGGGAAGTCTGAAAAAGCAGAACAAGTCATCGATCAATACAACGCACGAGTTAAAAAGTTACAAAATTTCATGGGTGAGCGTCTAAAAGAGATAGAAGTATCAGTAATTAATCTTTTTGAGAAAAGTCTGATTGCTACATATTCAGATAATGAAACTTATAATCAAGTTTTCCAAGATATTGGCATCAGACTTATACCTATATTGGCAAACCAAAAAGAAGAGACTTTAGTATCGAGTATTGAGGTATTAAATAAGTACGATGCTGATATTTTGTTCGTCATGAATGATACTCAAGAATTGACACAAGCTTTTTTTAAAAATCCTCTTTTAACTACACTCAAAGCTGCTAAAAACAATCGAGTGTATGAAGTCCAAGTAAATAGATGGTGGACATTCGGATTTTTAGGAGTGAATAAGCTACTTGATGATTTGTTTAAATATCTAGTTCAGCCATAGTCTTCGTGAAAATTAACCACCCAGAATCCGGTTAAAGGCAAAATATACGCCTATCCGAAATATGATTCCTGATAGGAAGTTCTAAGGGTAAGAAGTTAAGTCTCTACTACGGCAAACCTTTAACGTTGATTGGTTCGTTTGCGATTGAATTTTGACGAAAATAGGGTGTGGAGTATAAGATTCCATCATGAATGACAGTTATATCAAAATAAAAAGCTTTACTCGCTTATTACAATTCCAAATTGTAATATTTTGTACTCTACTGCTGGCTGTAGCTTGTCATCATGGTGGTTCTATACCTGCTAATTATCAAAGTACAAACCCAGCTTGTCGTCAGTTTGAACACGCTGCGGGAATCACCTGCATTCCGGAAAAGTTTGAGCGACTTGTAACTCTCGATGACGCTTCGTTTGAAAATGCGATCGCATTAGGTATTAAACCTGTTGGTAGCATTTTCTTCGATTTCTCTTTTTATTTACAAGATAAGTTGATCGGAGTGAAAAACATTGGTAAGAATGGTGAACCTAATTTAGAAAATATTCTCGCGCTTAAACCAGACTTAATTTTGGGTTCAGACTATCAGCGATATATTTATAATCTATCTTCAAAAATTGCCCCCACAATTTTATTTAACTTTGAACATAGTGGTAAATGGAAAGAGGTGTTTACCAATATGAGTGTGGTATTAGATAAGGAAGAAACTGGTCAAAAAGTCATGGAAAATTATTACCGTCGCCTCAAAGAATTTAAGCAAAAAATGGGTGATAATTTATCAAAAATAAAAGTTTCTGTAGTGCGAGTGTACCCAAATACTATCAATCTTTATCTACGTGATTCATTTTGCGGAACCGTGTTACAAGATGCTGGATTATCTCGTCCAAACTCACAAAATTTCAGTGCATCAGAGGGAGAGAAGTTATTTGGTAATTCGATTCAAATGTCTATCGGTAATGAATTAATAGAAAAAGCAGACGGTGATGTTATATTTATCTGGACGGCTGAAAATAGTACCCAAGGAAACCAAACAGCAAAAAATAAATTAGAGCAACTCAAATCCAATCCATTGTGGCAAAATTTAAAAGCTGTGCAAAAAAATAAAGTTTATTTAGTTCCAGACTACTGGATTGGAAGCGGTATTTTAGCTGCAAACGCGATTATTGATGATTTATTTAAGTACCTCATAAATTCACCATAAAATTACTCTAAAATAGTTAGTTTGATATAAAATTATTACTAAAATTTTGTTTAGATACTTTTTATAAATCCCTGACTATGACACTTCATACTTTATTTGTTTGTAAATCGTGCAGTGCTATTCTCGATCACGAAGAAGCAGACGATCGCGCTGAAGGAAATCAACTATTCCTCAAACTGCTGGAAGCTCAAAAAAATAATCCTATTTACGGCACTCTCAATATTGAATCTGTGGGATGCCTGTGGACTTGCGTTGAGAAACGCTCTTGTGTTGTTACCTTTGTTTGTCCACAAAAATATACATACCATTTTGTCGATCTAACAGAAGATAGTACAACTGAGTTGTTGCAATTCAGCCAGCTTTATCAAGAAAGTCAAGACGGATATGTTTTACCCCCCAAGCTACCTGGAACACTGCGATCGCATCTGCTAGCACGCATCCCTCCTACACCTGAAGCGATCGCCAAGACTTAAGGCAAGATTTGGTGCAATAAAAAACCCCAGCCGATTAGCTGAGGCGAGAGGAGAAGTACGAATGACAATTGTAAATATCGATACAGACGTCCAAAAGTTTTAGATGACGCCCAAATCTATGTAAATTTCAATTTATATAGGGTAGTTATTTGATTTTTTTAATTTGTGTAAATTAATATAACAATAAATATTACAAATAGTCAATAGTGGTTGACACTAAAATACTCATAGACTAAAGATAATGCCGAATTAGCAACAACAGAGTCAAGCGATCGCCTGATTGGATGTTGTACATTGGGTGTTGTACAGTGATTCAGATCTTGCATCTGAGTTCTTGTCCGCCAAGAAATAAATTTCAAAGGCTTAAAGCTAAATTCTACTAAAGTAGACTGGGTAAAGTTTTCAGTCAGTTTTAACTGACAGTAGCTATCAGCCTAGAACTTCAGTTCTAGGCGTTTTAGGGGCGAGGCGCAAGATGTGAAGTGAGGTATCCACCGATCGCGATCGCGTACAAGCTTAGTGTTTCTAGTTAGAACTTGGATGACAAATTGGGGCTGTTGTTGCCATCATCACTAATTGGTAGTGGAAGTGATGTTTGCATTCGGACGTAATACCAAGTCGTTAATCAGCGGTGCATGATCGGAATTATGATTAGCTCCCACGTGAATTTTAACGACACCGAAATGCTGATTAATCAGACAGTGATCGATGGGGATATTGATCGAGGGAAGAATCCACGAGGGTAAATTTGCATAGGTTGTTGGTCGTGGCCATGTGGGTAATATACCAAAACCCAAGCGAGTGTTATGCAACTTTGTTTCGCCAATCAAACGTCGGTAGTAGGGCGACCAGGGTGTTAAGTTAAAATCTCCTACTAGAATCAATGGTTGATCGACTCCTTGAATATAATCACTCAATGCTGCTAATTGACTATTACGACCATGAAAATTCCTCCGTGTTAGAGGTACTAGAGGATGAATTCCAATAAACTTAATCAGTTGTCTATTAACTTCTAAAGTCGCGATCAGACTATGATTTCCTTTGCCATTAAAATTATCTCCCCTGGCATCTTTAATAGGTAAGCGACTGAGAATCGCAAGACCGCCACCAGGACTTCTAAAAGAATAGGGTAAAATGTCTTGTAACCCCGTTTTTAAATTTTCAACTGCGGTGCGATTAACTTCAATAAATAAAGCGACATCAGGTTGGCGATCGCGAACACTATTAATAATGTCATTATAACGAGTGTTTTGAATATGAATATTGAAAGATAAAATCCGAATCTGGTTGTTTGTATTACTAGCTGCCTGTTGCCAATGAGGTAAATACCAAGGAATCACCTCAATTGAATTTAATCCAACTAATAATAAGGCAGTGAGAACTAAGATTTTACTTTTGAGATAGCGTTTGCTCCAAAGAATAATAAAAGTAATACTGAGTATTAACGATAAAATCAAATACTGAACTCGGAAATGAGTTATCAATTCTAGCGGCCAAAACCAAGCAAAATAGCTACTTAAGGATAGTAATCCTAAAACCAATAATATAGAGGTTGCTAAAATTAAAATTATTCTTAGAAGCATGGGTTGCATCAATTTTGAATGTTGAAGCTACTGAGAGAGATTTTATACTTATTGATTAATCTTAGAACTCAGTTCACATCAAACAGCCAGTCTGGGATTTTCATACAACATCGTGTATTATAATAAGTAATACATATCCAATATAAAAATCCTCATGGGGGTGACTGCAAATTCTCCATTATATCCACAACATCTATAAATACTAATAGCAGTAAGGTAAAATACCTAATCACCAGCGCACTGCCCTACATCAACGGCATCAAACACTTGGGGAACCTTGTAGGTTCTATTACTGACAGAATGACAAAGATAAGCGAAAGCGTGAATTTTGATGCTTTGTATCCAGGTCATCCAATTAACATTATTCCACCACTGTTTCTTGACACTCCCCCTACTTCGCTTCGCGGTCATTAGGGGGATTCTTGGTTCATCCAGCCGACTTATTTACACTTGTTTCCAAGTCTAAACAGAGGTCGTTCTGTCCCCAAGCTTGAGTTCCTGTATGCCCTACAGTACTTAATCCTTTAGCCAAAATATTTAGTGCAGCGTTCTCGTCCCGACATAACTCAGCACCACAAATACATTTATGAGTGCGAGTTGACAGAGTTTTCTTAACTTGCCTGCTACAAGATGAGCAGTTAATACTTGTATATTGTGGAGCTACAGCAACAGTTACTTTGCCATAGATATTTCCAAAATATTCAAGCCAACATCGAAACTGATACCAAGCTGCGTCACTAATACTTTTGGCTAATTTATGATTTTTAACCATGTTTCTCACTTGCAAGTCTTCATAGGCAATCAAGTCTGCCGACTGAATAACGCACCTTGCTAACTTCACAGCAAAGTCTTTACGCTGCCTACTGACTTTCAAGTGAATTCTCGCTAATTTATCCTTAGCTTTTTTGTAGTTGTTAGACTGCGGTTGACCCTTACGGAACTTTTTCGATACTCGTTTTTGTAGTCTTTTTAATGCTTTTTCTGACTTCCTTAAAAAACGAGGATTATCTACTTTATTTCCATCTGAATCAGTATAAAAGTGGGTCAACCCAATATCTCAACCTACTGCTTTTTTACTCGGTTCTACTTCAATCTTTCTATCAACTGCAATGCAGAATTGAGCATAATATCCATCTGCGCGTTTAACTAAACGAACACGCTTAATATCCTTGATTTGATAGAAATGCAAGTCATAGGTTCCAACTAGCTTTAGTTTTCCAATTTCAAAACCATCTGTCAGAGTCAAGTATTTCCTATCCTCTGATAATTTCCACCCTGTTGTTTTGTATTCAACAGAGTGTCCACGCTTCTTGAACTTTGGAAAACCTTTTTTACCCGAAATCTTACGAGTGCAGTTATCGTAGAACCGAGCAATTGCTGACCATGCTCTATCTGCTGATGCTTGTCTTGCCATTGAGTTAAGCTTATTTGCCCACTCAAAATTTTTAGCAAGTACTTTGCAGTATGAGCTTAAGTCATATTTTCCAATTTTCTTATTATCCATCCAGTGTCGAATACAAGAATTGCGGATAAACAGAGCAGTTCTGATTGCTTCATTAATCAGACTATATTGCTGCGGTTTACCTGCTAATTTTAACTAGTATACTAACATAGACAATAATTAAGTTACGCTACAACGAAGTTGTATTAAAAGAATTTGAATTATTGTTCAGTTTTTCTAATAGTAGATAGAACTAACTTATATCTAAAAAATATTGTGATTCCCACAGATTATTATTATATTAATTTGCGTAACAGCTAACAGAGAAACGCAACTATGTACACCTTAGACAAGGAACAACTTGTTAAAAATAACGCAACCGAGCCTAAGATTTCCTATGCTGAGTGTCCTTCCCCGGAGCAACAAATTTGGTATGCATTGCAAGGGGCAGTAGGGATTGTGCTGTTCACTCTGTTAGCTTTAACTACATCTTTTGTTATTTGGTGTAAGTTTTGATTGAAGGATTGGGGATCAGGATTCAGTTACCAGTTATCAGTTATCAGTTATCAGTTAACACCAATACACCTGATAACTGTAGCCTGCGGCAAGCCGCTGCGCGTCTACACTGTTCACTGTTCACTGATTAAGTCCCTAATCCCTCAGAGACTAATTTGCTTGCAAGGGCGCATCCAAAACTTTCTTGATGCGATCGCGTGTTTCGAGTATGTGCGCTTTGGTATATTCGTCGTCAGAGTTCACGTTTGCCAGTTTTTCATCTAGTTGGCGAATTTTATACCAAGCTAGCGTGCGAGCATCTTCTGGAACGTGTTTTTTCCGCAACACCATACTAGTTAACATATCCAGATATTGCCGCTGTAAGCCACGACGCAAGCTAGAAATCTTGATATTCTTGTCTTTGGATTTTATTACTTCCGTCCAAATACCTTCTTGTAAAGTATCAAATAATTCAGGTAGTGACAAAGCTTTTCCTGTTTCAGTCTTAAGTTCGATATCCTTGAGGCGGGAGAGGCGATCGCCAGAGAGCAAATCCGATAAAACGATACTCTGCACAAATAATACTAAATCGTGAATCGGGTAATCTAAACGACCAATGCGAGGACTGCTACCCCAATGCCGCCAGCGTGAAGGTGCTAATTTATTCAATAAATCTGGTGAAAAATTAAAGGCGTCTTCAGCAAAAACATACTTTTGCAGCATTGCTAGCGCCTGCCGTTGTTTGTCTGCTGGCACGGGTTGAAACGGTAATTGTCCTTGGTTGTTGCCAGCATGAACTCGGAAGAAAGACTGTCCGCCAATATATTTTGTGGCGTAGTAGATGTTTTGGAAGTAATTACCGAGGACAGTACCAAACCGCTCTCTGACATCACTATAACTTTCTCCTTCAACCGGAAAGCGTTTGTCCAAACGTCCCCACATTACCCGTGCATTATCCAATTGCCACTGCGAGTAAACAAGGACATTAGCGCTATTATCCCAAGCATCGGCAGTGGGATCTAGATCGTACACATCCTCATCGGTGGCATAACTATACTCAGGTTTGTAAGATTGCTGGGCGATTTTATCTAAAAATGGTTTTTCAGCGTTTGTAGTTGCTGCCGGGATTGGTGTATATCCGTACTCAATTGCCCAGCGATCGTAAGGCCCTACCATATTAGGAAAATAATCTCCCTGGTTGCTGCCTTGGGGGGCGATATTCGGTGGAATATAGTCCATTACAGATGAAACCAGACCTTTTTGGCGGGTAATTTCTGGATTGTTCAATTCCTCTGGTGATAAGAAGGTGCTACCACGGAAATTGTGCCGCAATCCCAACGTATGTCCAACTTCGTGGGCGATGATCAAGCGTAAATATTGATGAATATATTGTTTCATCTGCTCGTTAGTAACAGGTTTGTCTGACAACAGTGACATTGCCACAGAACCATAGGCAAATTGGTTAGCAGCTTCCATGCCATAACAAAGGTCATACTCCCCTGCTAGTCGAGATAATCGTTTTGTGATTTTCTGTTGCAGTTCCTGCTTTTGGGTAGAAATTTCGTCGCTTTTTGCTTCTAAACCATTGGCGCAAAGCAGGCGATTTTGCATTAACGCTGTTAAAGAAGTTCGATTTTTGAATTGATTGGGTTGGATGATTTGGCGATACTCACTCTTGAGGGCGCGGATAAAACTGGCATCTACTAAAATGGTGGCGTTTAAAATTTCTCCTGTTAACGGATTGACACGAGATGGCCCCATGGCAAAATATCCATCTACCGTGTTAATCCAGCGAATAGTGTTGTAACGAATATCCGCAGAATCCCATTTGGCGTCATTCGGCATTTGCTGTACTTGAATTGCATCCTTAAATCCCGCTTTTTCAAAGGCTGCATTCCACATTAAAACGCCTTCTTTTATCGTATCGCGGTACTCTAGGGGAACGGCGTTATCAATCCAAAAGACGATTGGTTTTTTGGGTGGAGAAATATCAGCCTTGGGATCTTGTTTTTCTAGATGCCAGCGATTGATGTAGCGGACAAAAGGTTCTTTGCGCTCCTCGTCGGATAAGTCTTGATAGGCAGTAATGAAATAGCCAATGCGATCGTCTGCCAAGCGAGCTCGGTAATTGTTGTCTGGTAGTTGAGACAAACTATAGTGAACGCGCAAGGTAAAGCCACGACTATCAGCTAGGGCTGTAAATTCCGGCTTTTCGTCTTTACCACCGCCAGAGTAATTGAAAACTGATTCTACTTCAATATTTTGTGGAAATGCTTTAGCATTACCAAAATAGGAGTTGTCTGCACTGCCTGAGAGTCCCAAACTAGCGGACAATCCTGCTAGATCTGTAAGTAGCAGTTCACTTAAATCGATGAGAATAGATTTGCGCTGTGGATGAATGCTTTTAATCTCAATACTGTACAGGACTGAGTCACTAAATGACCGGGCTAGCGATCGCGCTTGGGGATCTCCTTCATGAGTACGAAAATTGACATTACGAACAATAAAGTTCAACTTGTTGTTTACCTGTTGGAAGTAAAACAAAAAATCTTGCAAAGGCATTCCGCTATAGATCCCAGCTTCACCAATACCTGATTCAAGTGTCGCCGTAGCAAGATAATTTTTATTCAGTTGCTCTTGTTTAATCTCTAAATAAATCTTATTCTTTTCCTTATTTCGGTATAGGGTAAATAATCCTTCTATTTTTTGAGTATCTTTTACGACTTCACTAAATGCTTCTAAATCGTCCTTTTTGGTCGGTTTGGAACTAGAATTGGGTTTTTCTGGTTTATCTTTTACTGGCTGATCGGGATTTTTCTCGACTAGCAAAAAGGGTTGTTGCCCAGCTTGTTTAGTATCTTTACCCACCCAAATGAAAGGTTTTTGCTGTAATTTTTGGTTGCGATCGAGAGCCCACACTTTTGATCTCGCCCACTGAGGAAGTGATTTGGAAGACACACTTTCAGAAGACGCGGACAATCTCTCAACAATATTTCCCGTGTCACCACCTCCCCGCGTCCCCTTGTCCCCCTGTCTCCTTGTCCCCTTGTCCTCTTTCCTAGCTTCCATAGAAACGCTGTTTGACACTAGTTCAGTGGCAAGTAATTTGGTGTTAACAGTTAATATTCCTAGCAATAAACCATGTAAAGCGATTACATAAAAAGTTAATTTGTTCATCGAACTGCCCTTGACTCGTTTCCTATATAAAATTTCTGTTATCTTCAAATCTCTATATAAAGACTGATTACCAATTTCCTCACTCTACTGCTGGCAGATAACAGCACTATAAAGCTGTCTAAATATAGACAGTAGGTTTTTTATATCTGTTATCACTAACGTTCTTTAGCTTTATTACATTTTTTTTCAGCTTTGTTGCACTTCTTTACTCTAGTACTTTTGCCAATAATTGCGTCTGTAGCAAACAGTACGTATTATTTGTACATCTAACTAGAAAAATTGCTGGCAAAATAGTATAACAATTTAACCAGAATGATTGAGGTTACCAAACTACAAAAAACTTTTCCAGCAGATATTTTTAGTGTAAACAGAAGAACTCAAGTCGAGCAAGATTTTAATTATAAAAATGTAACTCAAAATACGAATTTTTTTTATGAATGAAAATCGTTTTAGCTAATGAAAACTTCTTAAGTTAACTCTCGGTTATTAAAATCATTGATTGTATTAATGGATACAAGTATGGCACGGTTATCTCAAGTATGGAAGCGTTTGATAACTTATGTCAAGGGATCGCATATACAAGCTGATCGGACTCAAAATAATAGCAGAGAATTACCATGTCCGGAAAAGTTGCAACAAAGCTTAGAAGAGTGGGCAAAACTTGATAGTGAGTCGATTTTTAGAATAGGCGATCGCCAATTGCACGAGCAGATATATGATTTGATGGGCAATTGTGCGCTCAAGCCATATATTGTAGAAGCAGTAATGCAGAAGCTAATTGCTCGCGAACAATTTTGTCCGGTGCTGTTATTCCAGCGCTTAGAAAATTTTTATCGCCGCTGGTGTCAAGGGGAATTTATCGATGCTGCGCCTACAGATAACTTGCCGCAGCAAAAGATGTTACAGTTACAAGCACAAAATATTGCGATCGGGCTGCGCCAAGTAGATATTAATACAGGATTAAATGTATTAATTTTGCTGTTAGAGTTACACCGCTATGGGCAACAGCAAGATCACCTGAAAGAAAAAATAATTTTTTATCCCTCTGGACAACGACATACAGACAACTTTTTTACATCGCAATTACTTAGGGTAATCAACTACAGCGATGCCATTGAAATTGGCAATTTTAGTAATGTTGTTGGCGAATTTCTCAAAGGAGGTAACTTTAGCGGTGCTTACCTTGGTGATGCTGACCTAACAGGTGTCAATTTCAGTGGTGCCAACCTCAATGGTGCTTACCTTGGTGATGCTAACCTGACTGGTGCTAATTTTAGTGGTGCCAACCTCAATGATGCCAACCTTGGTGATGCTAACCTCAGCAGTGTGAATCTCAGCGGTGCTAGCCTCAGAAGTATTGACCTTAGTAGTGCTAACCTCAGTGGAGCCAACTTCAGTGGTGCTGACCTTTGTCGTGCCGATCTCAACAGCGCCGATCTCAACAGTGCCAACTTTAGTGGTGCCGATCTTAGTCACGCCAATCTGACTGGTGCCAACCTCAGGGATGCCAAACTCAGTAGCAGCTATCTCAGCCATGCTATCCTTTTCAGTGCTAATCTCAGCGATGCGAATCTTAACGGCGCTAATCTTAACTATGCCGATCTGTGCCGTGCCGATCTCAGCGGTGCTAACCTCAATCATGCCACCCTCAAAGGCGCAAACCTAAGCGACACTATCCTTTTTGGCACCAACCTTAAAAGCGCTATTCTCATCGCTGCTGACCTAAGTTATGCCAAACTCAATGGTGCAAAACTCCACGGTGCTAACCTGCAAAGCGCAATTCTCTTAGGCGCAGATCTCAGCGGCGTAGAGCTCGGTGGCGTCATTCTCAATGAAGCCGATCTCAGCGGTGTCATTCTCAATGAAGCCGATTTAAGTGGTGCTGACATCAGCGATGCCATTCTCTTTGGTACCGATCTCAGTTACGCCAACCTCAGTAGTGCCAACCTCAGTGGTAGTAACCTCAGCGGTGCAATCCTCTATGGCGCAGATCTCAGCCACACCAACCTTAGCCAAACAATTCTCGGTGGTGCTGACCTTAGCAACGCTAACCTGGAGAAAATGACTTGGAGTAATTACCTTGAGTAGAAGGGTGTGCGTGGTTTGGATAAAGCCGTGAACGTACCAGAAGGGTTAAAACAGCAACTGGGGTTGAGGTAAAACTAGAGGGAAAATGATACTTTATAAAGCATTGGGATTTTCTCCCAACTCCCTTAACCTAGCAGCTAAACGTTCGGCTCTTTGGTGTTCGGCTTCTTCTGGTAAAAGAACTAAATTGCCAGCTTGATCGTAAAAACGCAACCACAATGCCGTCTCCCGTTCTATTGTTCCCTCCCAAGTTCCCAACCAAAAGCCCAAGGTCTGACACCAAAGCCATCCCCGTTCATTTGGCACTATAGACTGATAACGAAGGTTAGCATCTAACCGCCATCCTTGCAGAGAATTGGGTTCAAAGGGGTCAAATACAAAGTAATCCCTTGTCCTAAAGACGCGCTCGTAAATATCTTTTTTTGTCCCCGTATCAGCTTCAGCAGTCGAAGGTGACATCAGCTCCACAATTACATCCGGGTAACGACCGCCTTCTTCCCAAACCACCCAGCCTTGCCTAGATTTAGAACCATCAACATCCAGCACCACAAAAAAATCTGGCCCTCGAAAATCGCGGTTACGAACTTGGGCACTGCTGTAATAAACAAACATATTGCCCCCCGCAAAGAAATCATTGCGATCAACCCAAGCTTGCTGCAATGACCGAATCAGGATACTCATGCCAATGCGGTGGCGATTTGTTTCCAAAGGTTCTCCATCATCAAAAATTAAATTTTGTGGCGGCGTAGGAGGCTGAGACATCGCAACAGCCGTTATCTGAGATATGTTTTCAAAATTCCTCTCACTTGCCATCACGCCAACCCCGAACAGTTGATTTATTGAATAATGTAGCTTTTATGCTCATTTAAAGTCTATTCAAAACTTTAGTTGAAAGTTGTTGTAGTGATTAGCTACTATAACTCTATTATGCTGAATTATCCAACTATAATCCCTAATACAATTACCCAGGAATTAAAGCGCTATTCACGCCGACATAGTGCTTTTTGCATTGGTTTATATAGTTATATTTGGGTGGGTGCAATGGAGTTTTGGGCTGATTTAGCCTTTGAACTCACGCGGTTGAAGCTTCATAAACTCCCCTACCCTATTTTCAGAAAGATTTACATGCTATGACTTTTATCCAGTCTAATTTTTAGCCGCTTTGTCACCCCGTCAGTTGCTGGCCTTATTTTGCCGATGATGTTTGTCTGCCGTTTCCTTTTCCGTTTGCAACTTTAATCAAAGAGTATGCGGTTAATGCCAAGGATATAGTGGAACCAAAGGATTTGGAAGAATCAGAAGATTTAGAGGAATAAAGCAACTAGTGTAAATGCGATCGCTTTTATGCAGGCAAATATATTGATAAAAGCTTCTGTTAAGTCATGTACCGCAATACTTGTGTTGCTTGGACATAGTAGTTAGCCCAAGAGATTATTTAGTTTGGCGATCGCGCTAAACAGACTTTAGGGTGGTGGGTGGCGACTAAGAAGTTCTTCTTCTGCCCGAATTGCCAGCATAATGGCACGGTTCATGTTAAGGGCATTAATGGTTGCTCGTCCTGTAGCTGTTAATCCAACAACTCGCACATCATCCCAACCAAAGTGTTCTTTCCATACCTGTTGACGTGGGTTAAATATTGGTACAATTTCGCCCGTCTCTGGATCTTCAACTGTTTGTCGAGCAGCTTTACGTAGCGAACACGATACGCAGGCAAGTGCTAAATTTTCTGCTGTTGTTGCACCACCTGCTACTACAGGAGTGATGTGATCTATGTGAAACGTAGCAGCCTGCCCTGCTTGGGACAAACCACAATACTCACAGTGATCGCCCGCTCTTTGAATAACTAATTGACGCAAGGCAGCGGGAATTTTTGACATTTATCCCTGCTTCATCACACGTTGCGACCTTAAGCTAAGTAGAGATAAAAATTCTGCCAACTCAACAAGTCCTTCTGCTTCTCGCCGTTCTGTTTGATTTAACTCTTCGCCTGCATCCTGACGATCCAGCAGAAATTGAAGGCGCTCTTGAACAGCTTGAGGAAGCTGAAATTGAGCCAGTTCAATAGGTATCTCAATTATCTCAGGCATATAGGGAGAAATTTTAACTACTTGTAGAGCCAGTGTAAACCAAAGTTAGTCGAGACGGTCTAATGCTGTTTACTCACCTGTTGTAAATGCGATCGCTTTGAGTGGGAATGGTAGTAATAGTACTTTTTGAATTGAATTGGCGTTGCCTATCCACGCAAGAATGTAAACGAATTCACCACTTGATCAAATGCTTTTTGGTAGATAGCGTCATTATTTCCGTAGCCAGTCTTCCCAAATGTAATAACGATAATGTTAGAACCATTGGGACTTTTGAAGACAACGTGCTCATTCTCGTATAAGCCACTGGATTGGAAGGCGATCGCTTTTTGTCCGGCAATTTTTGTATCTTTGAATGCACGAGTTACGCCAAACTGATTACTTTGTTGTACCCATTTCTGCAATGGCAACTTTTGAGGGTTATTCGCTACTGTGACGCTGACATTTGCCGGATACTCTGTTCCCCCTTCATATGCTCCCGAACGAATTTTCTTGGCGTGTTCTTGAGTCCAGATCTGAATTGCAGCTAACGGAGCATTATTACTAGAGGGTATTTTTGTTTTATCATCCACCACAAAAATATTAGGAGGATAACTAAACTGAAACCCAAAGCGATCGCTTTTGTAGATGGCTTTGTCTTGGGGAACGGGTTTTGGAGTAGATGGTTTGGATGGAGAAACCTCTCGATTGGAAGCGGGACTTGCTGGCGAGGAACTAACTATTGGAGATTCAGGCTGGCAGGCGATCGCACCTGCTACTACCAAGCCTAACGCAACTGAATGCAAAACCAATTTTTTCAGTTGCCTGTAGTTAACTACCATCATTTACTCCTCTCCAATATGTGATTCTGTAGCTTCTATAGATTCAACGTTTACAAGAGCGATTCCATAGTTTTTTGACTTTTCCGCAAAAGATTCAATATAAATGCCATAATTAAGCCAATTCAAGACGTAATGAACCTTTTCTTGGCTACACTTGAGCATTTAGCTTCGTTTTCGCAGGAAACAATGGCACTTCCAATATGTTGTAACGATACGGAGTGTGTCCAATATGAAAAAAATTCTGTTTTTGCTTCTGCTTAGTGTCGTGTTGATACGTCCGGCAAAGGCTCAGGATACGGGTATTGGAGTGGGACTGAGCTTTGATGTCGAATACATCATGCCTCAACGGTACAGAGATCCTGGTGGTAGAACACGGGCATTGTTTCCAGTCAAATATGTCTGCGGCGAAACACAACCCACCGACAGGCTAGTACCAGGTACTTATAGGACTGTGATCAACGTGCTTAACCTGAGTACGTTTGCTACTGAAGTTGGTTGGAGGTTTTCCTCAGGATTTGGCAGACCTGGAATCGTGGGTGCTAGGGCGAGAATTGAGAGATTCGGCTCTTTCTTCATGGACTGCCCGTTTATCATTCGTAATCTCCAGAGGGCGGGCGTGGAAGTCGGTTCGTTCATCGAGGGATTCGTCACGATCGAGGATCTGAACGATGCCAGGACAGAACGCACACCCACGAGAGTTGCAGCGACATACTCGGTGTTGCACAAACAGGTACACAACTTGCCTGACTTACTGCCAATTCAAAGAGAACGGACATGGTGTCGGCTCGATAACCAAGGACGCCTAATTGTAACGATTAGGAATCAGGGAGAGGCTTCTGCGCCTTTATCGATTACAAGGGTTGCAATTGATGCAGGTGCGTCTTTTAGTAGAATCACGCCTACGCTTGCGCCTGGTTCACAAGCTGACCTCGCACCGATTCCTCTACCGAGTGGTGAAGACACGGTTGTATTCACCATTACTGCGGATGCCCCTGCTGCCATCCGCGAAATGAATGAAACTAATAATAGTGCGATCGGGGTATGTGTGTTGGTGGAATAGACATCTCCAAAAAACTCCCAAAGCCAGTCTGAGCATTTGGAGACTAAGGGATAAATCTTCAAATTTCTACGTTATATTTTTTAGCAATCTCACGTAGTTTATCTAACTGGTCTTGTGATGCTTGAGCTAATTTCTCGTCTACGGGTAATGTATTATTCTTGCCTTTTGGAGCTAAATACTTGACGTAAAGAGAAATAAAATCAACTACGATAGGTATGCCTTTGAGAGCATTTTTATCAGCTTGCGTTCCTGCTAATAAAGCTGCTAAACCACCTTCAATTGTATTTCTTGTCGCTTTGACGAACTGATCGACAAGTTCTTCAATGTAGTAGGCTCCTTCCAGATCCTCTAGCTTTTTCCGATCTGGAGTGAATTCGTATCCAGCTGCGATCGCCTGCTCAAAAATACACCAGTCTGTAAATTCTTTCAGTGCTTCTTCTGGAAGACGAGAAAAATAGTTGTGCAATTCCAAATCAGACATTAGATTATCTTGTGACATTCTTTCACCTGAAGATGTAGAGATTTTTGGAAGAGTGATGTAACTATGAAGGATGCAAAACTTTACGAACCAATTAACACTCTTAAGTACGTTGATGAAAATATCTGGATTGTTGATGGGCCGATTATCCAGATGCAAGCCTACGGTACTAATATACCTTTTCCCACACGCATGACTGTTATCCGTTTAACTAACGGTGATTTGTTTATCCATTCGCCAACACACTTAACTAATGAACTGAAAGCAGAAATTGATGCGTTGGGAAGAGTTTGGCACCTGGTTTCACCGAATAAAATTCATTATGCTTACATTGGACAATGGGGTGAAGTTTATCCTGATGCGATCAAATGGGCATCGCCAAGAGTGCGAGAGCGAGCCAAGAATATAGTTTTTGATCGGGATTTGAGTGAGGAACCAGATTCTGCTTGGGCAGAGGAAATCGATCAGGTAATTGTTCACGGTAGCCGCTTTATGGATGAGGTTGTTTTTCTGCATAAGCCGTCTCACACCTTGATTCTTGCCGACCTCATCGAAAATTTTGAAGCTGACAAGATTGGTAAAAAATACGAATTATTGGCGAGATTAGGTGGCTGTCTAGATCCTGATGGAAAAACTCCCTTTGATTTGCGACTCACTTTCTGGGGACGCAAAGCCCAGACGCGAGAGGCTATCCGCCAGATAATTACATGGGAACCAAACAGAGTTATCCTTGCCCACGGTCGTTGGTATCCTGAAAATGGCACAGAGGAACTTAAGCGTGCTTTTCGCTGGCTGGGTAAGTTCTAGAAATTACGCTGTCCGGAAACGTGCGAGTTCTTCACCCGTCTTGGCATCGTGGGCGTGAACGGTACACACCAAACAGGAATCAAATGACCTTGCCACATGACCAACTTCTATTGGATCGGTTGGATCGGCAATGGGTATGCCAATCAAAGCTTCTTCGATCGGGCCGCGCTTTTGTTCGGCATCACGAGGCCCCACATTCCAGGTTGTAGGGGCAATGACTTGATAGTTCTTAATCTTGCCATCTTCTAGTTCTACCCAGTGACACAGAGAACCTCGCGCTGCTTCTGTTGCACCCCAACCACGTCCATCTTTTTCTTTGGGTTTGATATACCAGGGATCGTTTAATTTGAACTCACGCAAACAGCGTTCGGCTTGGCGATACAATTTCACAATTTCGTGAACTCGTGCCAATTGACGCACATGAACGCTGGGGCCACCCATGCGCTTGAAGACATCTAAGATAAATCCGTCGTAGTGCTGCCAAGATTCGCCATGCCTACCACCCGCTACCAACTGCCGCGCTAAGGGGCCTGCTTCCAAACGTCCGTAGTCTATATGACGTACTGCTGTTGACCAAGAATATGAGTTATTGAAGTCTTTGTCATTCTTTTGGATCGGGTTAGTAGTGCGATCGAAGGGGTGAATGTCTTCTGTGCCTTCGTCATACCAAGAGTGAGTGGTATTCTCGCGGGCAAAGGTATGATCCATCAAGGTATGAGTGTCGCTGATACTGTCATACACTCCACTCTTCATAATCATGGCGGCATTTCGCCCTTCTATCGTTGGCTTTTGGTATCTATCTTCATGAGGTAAATATCCCCAAGTCACATATTTACCTACACCGCCACCAAATTTATCTAGACCAATATCTAAACCCATGCGCCAATAAAAACCCAAGTCAGACTGGCGATGATTGCGGTTTTCATGCAGCCACGCCATAAAGTCATCATAGGTTTGGATTTGTTCGTAACGTTCCAATGAACAACCCAACCATATTGGTTCTAACCAATTGGTACGGAAATATTCCAGGATTGACCAAGCACGGGTGATGTCTGTGAGGGTGGGGGCGCACATGACGCCACCGGGAACCATGTAACTAGAATGAGGCCATTGACCGCCTAAAAGAGCATAAATTTCGACTGGTTTGGCAGAAATTGTGACACCGATTTCATAATGCTTACCAGTGAAGGCTGCAAAGCGACGGACAGCTTCGCTATAGTAGCGGCTATGCTGGTATTTTTGATGAGTCAAATCAATCGCAAATAGCCCGTAGAAATAGCGGGGTATGCTTTGAATTGTTTCAACAAGTTGACCGAGATTTCTTGCCAAAATCGCATTGCGCGGAACTTCTGTTTCCCATGCCGTATCTAGTGCCCATGACGCACAAGTCAGATGAGAGCCTCCACAAATACCGCAGATACGAGGTGTGACAATTAATCCGGCTTGGGGATCTTTGCCGCGCAGGATAACTTCAAATCCTCGAAAGAGTTCGGCATGAGTCCAAGCGTTGACTACCTGCCCATCTTCAATTTCAACTCGCACATCTAAATCGCCCTCAACTCTACCAACGGGCGAGATGTCTAATGTTTGGGTTCCCATTCTCCTCTCCTTTTGGTGATTGGTTTGTAGTAAGCACAAAGAGTGCTTACTACGAACTACACTGTAAAAATATCTTCATCTGCCCAATCTGGTGCTGCATCTTTGGCGACTACTGTGAGTAAAGCATATTCTTTTTTCTTCATGCCTGGCGGTATTTCTTTAGGAACCCCCATTACTGTTTGTGTTTTAAATACTGTTCCCGGTTTGAGATCGTAGAAGGGAAATTCTGGTTCGGTGCAACCTAAACAAGGCATTCCAGCGCGGGTTTTAGAAGAAACGCGATTCCACAAAATCCGGTTGCAGGAAGAATGAGTCATAGGGCCACGACAACCCAAGTCATAGAACAGACAACCTTTACGCTGACCGAATTCGGCGGTTGTGGCTTTGTAGGCAAAGTGAATGTTGCGGGTACAACCTGTTTGGGTAAAGGTTTTAAAGAAGGTTTGGGGACGATTGAGTTCGTCAAGGGTGATATCATCTAAACGACCTGTGGCGATCGCAACTAATATCTGCGTTATCCAATCGGGATGGGCAGGGCATCCGGGAATATTAATCACGGGTAGTCCAGCTTTGGATTTGTAATCTGCCCCTAAGAAGCCACCCTTTTGACGTTTGAGAAATTGCAATCCTTGGGATTCACTAGGGTTGGGTGCCATTGCGGGAATTCCACCCCAAGTAGCGCAGTCACCCACAGCTACCACAAACTTAGCTACTTTTGCTAAGTCGTTCACCCAATTTTTCATCGGACGGTGGGCAAAGCGGTTCCATTCTCCCGTACCGTTGGGAGCATTAACTACTGTACCTTCAAATACCAAAATATCTAGGGGAATTTTGCCGAGAACACAATCCCACAGCATTGCTTGCAAACTGTCCCCTAGCTCCAGTCCCAAGGAAGGATGCCACAGTACCTTAATACCGAAATCGGCAATTAAATCGCAAACAGTTGGTTCTTCAGCATTTAAAAATGACATGGTGTTGCCTGAACAAGCACCACCTTGTAGCCAGATTACGTTAGTCATTGGCTGCGCATTTGTGTTGTTTAAAATACAAAACTTAGGAAGTTTAACAGTGTAGTGGGTACTGGGTGTCAGTTATCAGTTAACAGTTATCAGTTAACAGTTAACTGATTGATTCCCCGATCCCCAATCCCCTTTACTATCAATGGCTTTTCGTTTCTATTGTAGACATTTAAATAAAAATTAACGTATTTATGAAAACTAAAACAACATAATATTCTAGTTTAAATGTTATAGTAAATACATTATATAAAGTACAAATAACTGTTTTATAATTACGTATTTGTTAGCTCTGCAAAAGCTAAAAGTCTTTTTTTAAAGTCAGTGCAAATATATATCCAAGTTAGATTACCTAAAATCAAATATGAAAAAGATACTCTCACAAGTCAAGGCTTTTTTAAATTTTAAATATGATGAGTATTGAATCAAGCAGTAATTATTACTTAATACTTAGGTGTAAACTAAAAACACAGATCCCCGACTTCTTTGAGAAGTCGGGGATCTTACGATATTATTTAAAAATGTAAGTCTAGTAACTAGATTTTTAGTTGCATTTTATTTTATATTAAAAGTAGAAAAGCTAAGGTGAATTCAAGAAAATTGACGAAAAGTTTTAGTAACAATTTAGAGATTTACTGAGAGCCTATCTGACAGATGAGCGGCTAAAAAAGCCACAATTTGTATAAGTTTAAACATTATTTGTAGGTAATCTGGCTAAAGATTTTGGTTGATTACTAGTTAGCATAAAGTTAAAAGCTGCCTTCCTACTTGCGACTCCACATCTGACATGATACCAACTATTACTGATGCCGCAGTGAAAGCAGCGATCGCTGCTATTGCCTCTGAATCAGCATCAACAAAAGACAAAATTGAGATGTTGATTGAGATGGCACATGGTTTTGTGAAAAAGCCGAAAACAGCTCAAGATTTGTGGAATGCGATCGCGCTATACGAACAGGCAGAAGAATTATCTGGTGAAGATTACCCACTTTTGAAGGTGCGGGCGAAAGTGGGGATAGGAGGGGCGCTGCGGGCAATCCCAGATGGTACAGAAGAATTGCTGCTGCAAGCGAAAGCGACTTACACAGAAGCTTTGCCGATATTGCAAAAGTTGGCATCTCCGGAAGAAGTTGCCGAAGCCCAGATGAACTACGGCTTGATATTGCAATCTTTAGTGCCGTTAAATTTGGCAAAGGTAGTAGACAGCATTCAGGCGTATCAAGAAGCCTTGCGGGTATTTACTTGGGATACATATCCACAGGAATATGCAATCTTACACAACAATATAGCGATCGCTTACCTTTCCATGTCTAGTGGTTCGCAGCAGCAATATTTGTTTGAAGGCTTGGCTGTACAGTCTTTTGAGGTGGCGCTCAAGCGAATAAACCTGATCGAACACCCTAGAGAATATGCAATGTTGCAGAACAATTTAGGCAACGCATTGCAATACTTACCATCTGCCCATCCTGTAGATAATTTAGTGCGGGCGATCGCAGCTTACAACGAAGCATTAAAAGTACGCAACTCCAGAGACACACCTTTAGAATACGCCAACACCATTTCTAACAAAGCCAACGCCTTATTCAATTTACCCGATGATTTGGAGAAGCCAGAAATCGGCAATCCTAAAAATCTCTTACAAGCGCGTGGATATTTTCAAGAAGCCTGGGAAATTTTTACACAGTACGGACAAATAGAGCAAGCCGAAGTTGTAGCCCAAACATTGCAAGAGTTAAAGGTTAATGGCTAATAGAATATTGTAATTATCAATGAAAAATATGAGGAGAATAAACAATGACTGAGGTATTTACAAGTTTAGCAGGTAATGACATTAATTTAGTTACAGTTTTGATTTACTTAGTAATAGCAACTGTATTATCTCTAGTAGGTGGTGCGATTGGTGGCATTTTATTAGCGGGTGAAGAATTAGGTAATCAGTTTGCTGCGATGATAGGTGGATTATTTGCCCCTGCTGGTGTGATTCCAGCGATAGTATTAGGATTAATTTTACTAAATTTTTGTCCTAAATTTTAGGAGGTTTCATGTTAGAAATAGGCTGGTTTTCTGCCAAATTATTTCTTAAAGGCAAACTAATACGTGAGCCACAATATTTTTGGCGGCAAGTTGGAATTGGTACTAGTATAAGTTCACTACTACTATTTTTACTTTTACTCTTGAAATTTCCGCTTTGGCTAACAGTGGCGGCATCTAGCTTAACAACGGGTACTATTATGCCGTTTCTACTCAAAGATTTCAAAATGAAGTAATTTATTAATTACTAATTGTCATAGGGATTAGAAACATACGGCTAATAAAATTCGCAGCTACACAAACCAAGTTCGCCGATGTGGATTGATGTTGAGCCTGCGGAGGCAGGATTTATTTTTATAGCCCCAGACTTCCAGTCTGAGGGCAATTATAAACAATAACAAAAATATAATGGCTACTCTTGAGGAATTGGTACAAGAAATTAGTCGATTTGAGGCAATTATATCTGAGTGGGATGAAAGCAAAAGAGGCGTAGCTATAGGGTTGAAAAGGGCAATAGAAGAATTGCATAAAGAAGTTTTAACCCGCTTAATCAAGAGTATAAAACAAGAATCAATGCCAGCACTGCGTAATGCCGTTAAGGATGAGGTAGTCTACGGTGTATTGCTTTATCATGAATTAGTAAAACCACCAAAACCACCTTTAACAAAACGTATTCAACAAGCCTTAGATGAAGTGCGCCCAAGTTTGAAAAGTCATAATGGTGATGTGGAATTAGTAACTATTAAAGAACCAGATACAGTAGAAGTTAAGCTAATTGGTGCTTGTGGTAATTGCCCTGCTTCAACATTAACTTTATCTCAAGGAATTGAACAGACGATTAAAATGTATTGTCCAGAAATTACTAATGTAGTTGCCGTTAAATAAAGGCTAAAAGGTTAACTTCTCTTAAATAATGAATAGCCGCATCCAAATTACTTCCAAATCGAATTTCCAAACTCAAGCAACAGACATTCCTCAAAATTTTCCTCTTTCATCAGAAGGTGCAGAGATAATTTTAGGAAGGATGATAGCACCAGGAGAATTGGCAACTCCTCTTGCACCTAGTAGTATTGAAATGTTCGGCCCACGTGCAGCTTGTTTAAAATCAGAAAAAGGGCTTTTGTGGGTGTCGGATACGGGACATCATCGCTTATTAGGATGGCGGAATATACCTACTCAAGATAGCCAACCTGCTGATTGGGTAATTGGGCAACCAGATTTTCATAGTGAGGGACAAAATGCTAAAGGTACACCAGGAAATAATACTTTTAGTGTGCCGACTGGCATTTGTTATTGTGGAGAAGGAATGGCAGTAGCAGATGCATGGAATCACCGCGTTTTAATTTGGAAAAAAGTACCAGAAGACAGCAATGTTCCAGCAGATTTAGTATTAGGACAAGCTAATTTTAGTGAGAATGAACCAAATCGGGGTAAGCAAAAAGCAGAAGCAAATACTCTGAACTGGTGTTATGGAGTTTTCTATCACAATGGGCGGTTATTTGTAGCTGATACAGGTAATCGGCGCGTGTTAGTTTGGCATCAATTACCAGAAGAAAATAGTCAACCGGCAGATTTAGTTTTGGGGCAGCCAGATATGACATCACGCAATGAAAATGGCGGCGGTACTCCTTCCGCATCGAGTATGCGCTGGTGTCACGATATTACCTTTTGGGTAGACAATCTGGTTGTGACTGATGCGGGAAATAATCGTGTGATGATTTGGGATGGAATGCCCACAGAAAACAATACACCTTGTACTGTAGTATTAGGACAAAAAAGTTTTGATGTTGTTGAAATTAATCAAGGAGTTTATTTCCCAAGTTCTAGCAGTTTGAGTATGCCTTATGGTGTGGATGCTGCTGGCGATAGGTTGTTGGTAGCAGATACTGCTAATTCTCGAATATTAGGTTGGAAAAAGCCTGAGTCTATTTTATCTTTACAAGAAACTGCTGCGGATGCGATCGCCGGACAAAATAATTTTCTAAGTAAGAGTGAAAATCGTGATTTTGGGCAACCGAAGCGAGATAGTCTAAGTTGGTGTTATGGAATCAAGATTTGTGGTAAGACGGCGGTAATTGCTGATTCGGGAAATAATCGAGTTTTACTTTGGCAATTAAGATAAATATTTATTTTCTTAAATAAGAAAGTTTTCATGAAACAAACCACAAAGTACACGAAGTACACAAAGAAAGAACGCATATAAGAAATTAGTAATTTTTAATCAAGATATTTAAATGTTTTGGGGGTGAGATTCTGCAAAATGACTGTTGAAGAAATTCGAGTGCGAGGTACTGTTCAAGGTGTAGGATTTCGCCCTACTGTTTATCGTCTGGCAAAAGCCTGCGGTTTGCATGGCGATGTTTGTAATGACGGTGAAGGCGTCGTAATTCGTGTATCTGGAACTGATGCATCTATAGAAGAATTTATTCGCAAATTGCAGCAAGAATGCCCACCTTTAGCAAGAATTAATGAAATTAAGCGCAAGCGTTATGAAGGGGAAATTTCCTTCGATGATTTTGTGATTTCTCACAGCGTTAGTAGTGTGGTAAAAACAGAAATTAGTCCCGATGCTGCCACTTGCGTGCAATGTAAAGAAGAAATTTTTGATCCTTACAGTCGCTTCTATCGCTATCCCTTTACCAATTGTACGCATTGCGGCCCCCGTTTGAGTATTATTCGTGCCATTCCTTACGATCGCTGCAATACGAGCATGGCTAGTTTCAACCTGTGTGCGGAATGTACTAGAGAATATGATGATGTGGAAAATCGCCGCTTTCATGCTCAACCTGTAGCTTGCCACGTCTGCGGCCCCAAAGCAACTTTAGAACGTAGCGATCGCAAACCAATTACAGCTTCGATGTTTTCTATGCTGGATGATGTCGATGCTGTCTGTACGTTGTTACAAAGAGGCGAAATAGTTGCCATTAAAGGTATCGGTGGAATTCATCTTGCTTGTGATGCCACAAATGAAACTGCTGTGCAAAAACTCCGCCAGCGCAAGCAACGATATCATAAACCCTTTGCTTTAATGGCGCGGGATATTGAGATAATTGAAAAATACTGCACTATTAGCGATAAAGAAAGAGAATTATTAGAAAGTTCTGCCGCGCCGATTGTATTACTGAAACAAAAGGCTTTATCTTCCCCTCTTCCTATCGCCCCATCTGTAGCACCAGGGCAAAATACTCTGGGCTTCATGCTACCTTATACACCTTTGCACCACTTAATCCTGAAGCGGATGAATCGCCCGATTGTCTTAACAAGTGGCAATCTTTCTGATGAACCGCAATGTATAAATAACGAAGAAGTACGAGAAAAATTAGGCAAAATTGCAGATTATTTGCTCCTACATAATCGGGAGATTGTTAATCGAGTAGATGACTCAGTGATACGGATAGTTGGCGAGCAAGTACAAATGATTCGCCGTGCTAGAGGATACGCACCAGCACCGATTAATTTACCACCTGGATTTAATAATTTTCCGCATATTTTAGCAATGGGTGGTGAGTTAAAAAATACCTTTTGCTTGTTACGAAATGGACAAGCAATTCTATCGCAACATTTAGGAGATTTAGAAAATGCTGCTGCTTTTGCTGCCTATCAGGATACCTTGAACTTGTATTTAAATTTATTCGAGCATAAACCAGAAGCGATCGCCATCGACAAACATCCCGAATATTTGTCATCAAAACTTGGCAAAGAACTAGCAGCTGCAAATCAAATTCAGCTTTATTCCATCCAACACCATCATGCCCATATTGCCGCTTGCATGGCAGAAAATGGTATTCCTCTAGATTCACCACCCGTATTAGGTATTGCTTTAGATGGCTTGGGTTATGGCGAAGATAATACACTCTGGGGCGGAGAATTTTTATTAGCAGATTATCGTCATTTTCAAAGATTGGCAAAATTTAAGCCAGTGCCAATGATTGGCGGAGAAAAAGCCATCAAACAGCCTTGGCGTAACACTTGTGCTCAATTAATGTCAGCTTTCAATTGGGAAGATATCAAAAATCAATATGGAGAACTAGAAATCATCAAATTTCTTGAAAATAAACCGCTCAATATTCTCAACCAGGTTGTATCAAAAAGTATTAATTCTCCCTTAACTTCCTCAGTAGGGCGACTATTTGATGCTGTCGCTGCTGCTATCGGAATTTGCCGAGAAGAGTGTAGCTATGAAGGGCAAGCAGCAATTGAAATGGAAGCTTTAGTCGATGCCAACTTCTTAAATAATCATGAAGAAACACTAAATTATTCTTTTAATATCGGCATTTTAGATAATATTTACTGTATAGACTCGCATCCTATGTGGCAAACCTTACTAAATGACTTACAGCAGCAAATCTCGCCATCAGTTATAGCTGCTAAATTTCATAAAGGTTTAGCTCAAACAATTGTAGAAATGGTTAACATTATCTGCAAACAGAATGTAATCAAAAATGTAATTTTAACAGGAGGAGTTTATCAAAATAGTATTTTGTTAGAGCAAGTTAGAAAGCGCTTACAAAAATTGGATTTGAACGTATTAACACATAGTATCATTCCCTGCAATGACGGAGGATTAGCACTTGGGCAAGCAGTAATTGCAGCTGCACAATATTATCTTTGAAAAACTCTGCGTTCCTCCGCGTTTTCTTAGCGTTCCTCTGCGTTTAAAACACTATATTTTAAGCTTTACTCAGTTTTCTTATTTTATCTCTGATTTAAAAATCTTTCTCAGTGCTCTCTGTGCCTCTGTGGTTAATTTTACTTATAAAGGAAATCAATAATGTGTTTAGGTATCCCTGGTCAAATTATAGAAATAACCGACGCAAATAACAAATTAGCTATTGTTGATATCGGCGGTGTAAAACGTCAAGTTAATATTACTTGTATCATTGATGAACAACACCCTCCAGAAAAATGTGTTGGAGATTGGGTACTAGTTCATGTCGGATTTGCCATGAACCGTATTAACGAAAAAGAAGCAGCAGAAACATTAAACTTACTACAAGAAATTGCAGAAGTTATGTCTACTGGTTAGTGGATACTACTACCTACTAACTACTGTACGGGCGGGTTTAGAAAATAAATTGTCGGTTGTAACCGAAAGATAATCAACAAAACCCGCCCCTACTATCTACTAACTACTAACTACTAACATTTATATGAAATACGTTGATGAATTTCGCGATCCTTATAAAGCAGAGGCATTACTCTGGCAAATAGAAAAACTCTGCCACATACTAGAAAAACCGATCAAAATTATGGAAGTATGTGGCGGTCATACCCATTCTATTTTTAAATATGGCATTGAAGAAGTTTTACCCAAAGCAATTGAATTAATTCACGGGCCTGGTTGTCCAGTGTGCGTCATGCCAAAAGGTAGACTAGATGATGCGATCGCTATCTCTCAAAATCCCAACGTCATCTTTGCCACCTTTGGCGATGCAATGCGAGTGCCGGGTTCCAAAACAAGCCTGCTACAAGCAAAAGCCCAAGGTGCAGATATCCGCATGGTTTATTCTCCCTTAGATAGTTTGAAAATTGCCAAGCATAACCCTGATAAAGAAGTTGTATTTTTTGCCTTAGGCTTTGAAACCACAGCCCCCAGCACCGCTTTCACCATCTTGCAAGCAGCCGCAGAAAATATCAATAACTTTAGTATGTTTTGCAATCACGTCCTTGTGATTCCCGCTTTGCAAGCACTACTAGATAATCCTGACTTGCAACTAGATGGATTTATCGGCCCCGGTCATGTCAGTATGGTAATTGGCACCGATCCATATCAATTTATCTCCCGACAGTATCACAAACCGATTGTAATTTCAGGCTTTGAACCTTTAGACATTCTCCAATCAGTTTGGATGTTGTTGCAGCAACTAGTAGATCATCGCTGTGAAGTTGAAAATCAATACAATCGACTAGTAGAGAAAGCAGGGAATCAAGTAGCGATCGCTGCCATGAATAAAGTTTTTGAAGTGCGAGAAACATTTGATTGGCGCGGCTTGGGTGACATACCTGATTCAGGATTCAAAATTCGTTCTGAATATGCTCAGTTTGATGCCGAACATAAATTTACTATTCCCAATATCAAAGTTGCCGATCATAAAGCTTGTCAGTGTGGAGAGATTCTCAAAGGCGTATTGAAGCCTTGGCAATGCAAAGTTTTTGGTACAGCTTGCACCCCAGAAACCCCAATAGGAACTTGTATGGTTTCCTCAGAGGGTGCTTGTGCAGCTTACTACAAATATGGGCGCTTTTCTCAGGTAGTGAAGAATGAAGAGGTTGAGAAAGAAAAAGTAAAGGTATAGTGAACCTTAAATTGTAGCGTGCGTTAAAGCAGCGCGTAACGCACATCAAATCCGGTGCGTTAGGCTAATTTTAACTCTCTTAAACTCTCAAATCTTTACATAGCCGTAACACACCCTACTATTGAATATATATAAACGTAGACGCGTAGCGGCTTCCCGTAGGGTACCACAAAGTACACAAAGTACGCAAAGAAAGAAAGAAAAGTAATTATGCCATTTATCACTGTTCAAATTGCCAAAGGGCACTCAATTGAAAAGAAGCGGCAGCTAGTACAAGCAATCACTGATGCTCTAATTTCTACTATGGGTACTAAGCCTGAGTGAGTGACAGTACATATTGACGAATTTGAACGGGAAAATTGGGCAGTAGGAGGTATTTTACATATTGATAAACATACTGGGAGGCACGTTGAAAAAGGTGTATAAAGTTGATGATAATTAATTAAATATGAATATTTTCTCTGCTAATTCCTCAGCAAATTCACTCTTTCAAAAAATTGAACAAGTTCGCCGTCGCCGCAGCAAAGTACACGATACAAATATTACTCTCGCGCATGGTAGTGGTGGCAAAGCGATGCGCGATTTAATCGATGATATTTTTGTCAGTAATTTTGATAATCCAATTCTCTCACAATTAGAAGACCAAGCAACTTTCAATTTAGCGAGTCTCATGCAACAAGGCGATCGCCTTGCTTTTACTACTGATTCCTATGTCGTCGATCCGTTGTTTTTTCCTGGTGGTGATATAGGAGAATTAGCAGTAAATGGCACTATTAATGATTTAGCGGTGAGTGGTGCCAAACCTTTATATCTCACCTGTAGCGTTATTTTAGAAGAAGGATTACCAATAGAAACTTTGCGGCGCGTTGCTACTAGTATGCAAGCTGCCGCTAAAAAAGCTGGCATCCAAATTGTCACTGGCGACACCAAAGTAGTACATCGCGGTGCAGCCGATAAATTATTTATTAATACAACAGGTATTGGCGTAATTCGTCCAGGTATTGCTATTTCTGCCCATAATATTCAACCAACAGATGTAGTAATTATTAATGGTGAATTAGGCAATCATGGCACAGCAATTTTAATTGCCCGTGGAGAATTAGCATTAGAAACAGATATCGAAAGTGACTGTCAGCCACTACATGATTTGGTAGAAACAATTCTCGATATTTGTCCAGAAATTCATGCCATGCGCGATGCTACACGTGGCGGATTAGCTACCGTTTTAAATGAATTTGCTCTCAGTTCTAATGTAGCAATTCGCATCAACGAACAATCTATACCAATTCGAGAAGAAGTCAAAGGCGTCTGCGAAATATTAGGTTTAGATCCTTTATATCTAGCCAACGAAGGTAAATTAGTAGTCGTAGTAGGGCGCGAAAACGCTGATAAAGTTCTATCAGCCATGCAATCTCATCCAGCCGGGAAAAATTCTTGCATTATTGGCGAAGTTATTTCCTCGCCCCCAGGTATTGTTTTGTTAAAAACTATTTTTGGTGCAGAACGTATCGTTGATATGCTTGTCGGCGATCAACTACCAAGAATTTGTTAATGAAGGCAGAAGGTAATAATTTCCTCATACAATCAAGAACTCAAAAAACTTTATTCTCTCTGCGCCTCTGCGCCTCTGCGTGAGCAAATTATCTCTTCTTCATTATGCACGAACTAGGAATCACCCAAAATATCATCGCAATTGTAGCCGAACACGCCCAAGGTTCAAAAGTGCAACGAGTATTATTAGAAATAGGCAAACTATCAGCCATCATGCCCGATGCCATACGATTTTGTTTTGATATCTGTTCTCAGGGTACAGTTTTAGAAGGAGCAAAATTAGAAATCTTAGAAACTCCAGGCTTAGGAAAATGTCGCGAATGCGGTGCAACAATTCCCCTCGAACAGCCCTTTGGTAAGTGCCAGTGTGGCAGTACACAAATAGATTTAATAGCTGGTGAAGAACTGAAAATTAAAGAAATAGAAATAGAGGAAATATGTGTGTAACCTGCGGTTGTTCTGATGATAGTAACGCTAAAATCGCCAATTTGGAAACAGGTGAATCAGTAACAATTCATGCCAACGGTAACAGTCACCACTCTCACACCCACACTTTACCAGATGGTACTGTTATCACCCATTCCCACAGTCATGAAGACAACCACGAAACCTCACAAGTTCATGCCAAAATACATGGTACAACTCTCTCTTTAGAACAAGATATCTTAGCAAAAAATAACTTAATTGCAGCCCAAAATCGGGGATGGTTTAAAGGTAGAAATATTCTCGCGCTCAATCTCATGAGTTCTCCAGGTGCCGGAAAAACCACCCTCTTAACTCGCACGATTAATGATTTAAAAAATAATTTAACAATCAGCGTCATTGAAGGCGATCAAGAAACAATTCATGATGCTAAAAAAATTCAAGAAACAGGCTGTAAGGTAGTCCAAATTAACACAGGCACAGGCTGTCATCTTGATGCTGCAATGATAGACAGGGGATTACAACAACTGAATCCGCCCTTAAATTCAGTAGTGATGATTGAGAATGTTGGCAATCTTGTTTGTCCAGCTTTATTTGATTTAGGAGAAAATTTAAAAGTAGTAATTCTCTCTGTGACAGAAGGAGAAGATAAGCCGATAAAATATCCTCATATGTTCCGCGCTAGTGAGGTAATGATTCTCACCAAAATTGATTTGTTACCTTATGTGCAGTTTGACGTACAAAAATGTATAGAGTATGCCCAGCAAGTTAATCCTCACATTCAAATTTTTCAAGTTTCTGCATTGACTGGAATCGGGCTAGAAAATTGGTATGAATACATAACACAAAAGATAGGAAATTGGTCAGTAAGATGCGATCGCGAATGTTAGTGCTGTACTTGAGCCAAACTATTCCCTAAGTATGTCAAAATTATTACCGCAGTTCCCAGCAGGTGATGAGCTAAGTTAGCCCAAACCTGTTGTATCCCAAAGATTTAGCAACTTTTCTGCCCTCGTGTTCATCCAGAAGTGTCCAATCTGCCTTAAGTTCTATGGCGAGGGCGATCGCTTCAGATTCTCCTTAGCCTCTTTACCCAACATTTTAGGCTTGCCGCGCTAGTAGGTTGGGTTGAGGAACGTAGATGCGCTCTGCGCGGCTTCGGTGCAGGGTAACCCAACGCTAAAAACCTCGATTATGTTGGGTTTCACTTTGTACCTCTACGGGGAAGCAAGCTACTACACTCCTTGAACAATCAGGTATGATCTAAGCATGGAGTTTGAGTGGGATCAGTCAAAAGCCGCTGCTAATTTGAAGAAACACGGTGTCAGCTTTGAAGAGGCCAAAACCGTATTCGATAATCCTCTGGCAGTCATCTTTGATGATCAGGCTCATTCCGTAGATTAACAGAGAGAAATCATCATTGGTCACTCTCGGCAAAATCGGTTGCTGTTAATTGCTTTTACTGAGCGATATGGTAACGTCCGTATCATTAGTGCCCGTCTAGCTACTCGCAAAGAGCGTGAGGATTATGAGCAAAACGCCCTCTGATCACACACAAAATTCTGAAGACGAGCTTTTACCTGAGTATCGGTTTGATTACGAGAAGGCGAAACCCAATCGATTTGCTGTTGGTCATAAGACGCAAAAGTTAATGGTTGTAGTTTTAGATGAGGATGTGGCTCAAGTTTTTAGAACGCCCGAATCAGTCAACAAAGTGCTAAGAGCATTGATCGAATCGATGCCACAATCAGCAGACGGCGAGACAGCCTAACACTGCTTTGGTGCGGATGGTACAGAGCTTGTCTGTGGGCTTTTGAGGTTATCTGCCGCCGCACAACTTCCACCGTTAGCCTGCTTATCTTGTTAGATGCGGGCAGTGTATCCAAGTGTCTGTTATCAGTCAAACAATGTATTTTGGGTGAAGGTAGTTTGTAGATGCTTGCAGATATGGAAAAGATCGCGATCGTTACAGGCGCTAGTCGTGGCATTGGTGCGGCTACTGCCTATCTTGCTGCTGAACAAGGTTATGCTATTTGTGTCAATTATCTTTGCAACCAGGAGGCTGCACACAGCATTGTCAGTTCTATTACACAGATTGGAGGTAGAGCGATCGCGGTTGCTGCTGATGTTGCCGTCGAAAATGATGTGGTTCGGCTCTTTGAAACAGTGGATGAACGATTAGGAAAGGTAACTGCCCTTGTCAATAATGCTGGAATTCTAGAACAGCAGATGCGAGTAGAAAACATTGATGCGGCTCGGTTGAACCGAGTCTTTGCAACAAACATTACTGGCAGTTTTCTGTGTGCACGAGAAGCGGTTAAACGAATGTCTACTAGACACGGTGGAGCAGGAGGAGCGATCGTAAATGTTTCATCAGTTGCTTCTCGTTTAGGTTCCCCTGGTGAATACATAGACTATGCGGCTTCTAAAGGAGCGATTGATACAATGACGATTGGGTTGGCAAAGGAAGTCGCCGACGAAGGTATTCGCGTGAATGCGGTACGTCCAGGTTTTATTTACACTGACATTCACGCCAGCGGTGGTGAACCGAATCGGGTTGAGCGAGTCAAAGAGCTTGTCCCTATGAAGCGAGGTGGGCAAGCAATTGAAGTTGCAAAAGCAGTTTTGTGGTTATTGTCAGCTGAGGCTTCGTATACAACAGGTTCATTTATCGATGTTGCAGGAGGTAAGTAGCCGCCGCCTAACTAATACGTGCACCGGATTGACGAACATCCCTTGTGCTTAGTTCAACGTCATCTGCAATCGGTGACGCTAGCCGTTAACTCGCCTTGTATGTCCGTGTTCTGCCGACAAGACGCTCAGGGAGGATCTTTTATGAGCCTTGTAGAGAAAGTTGTAGCACAATTCGCCCATCCCACAGGATTTTGGGGGAATATCACTGGCTTCATCATGGCACATAGGCCATCAAATCTTGAACGCAATGAGTGGGCAATTTCCCTGCTTAACCTGCAACCCGCCGATCGCATCTTGGAAATTGGTTTTGGGCCTGGAGTAGCAATCCAAAAAATGAGTGAAATTGTCACTGACGGTGTTATTTGGGGTATCGATCATTCTGAAGTGATGTTCAGGCAAGCCTCGAAAAGAAATCAACGCGCCATTGCGGCTGGAAGAGTGCGATTGGTTCTTACTTCGGTATCGCAATTGCCCTCCTTCGACAGCCCATTTGACAAGATTCTGGCTGTTAATTGCTTTCAGTTCTGGGATCACAAGACTGACGTGCTGAGACGGCTAAGAGAGCAGTTGCGCACGGGAGGAATCATAGCCCTCGTTCATCAGCCCAGACTCCCTGGCGCTACAGAAGATGATACGACTAAAGCAGGAGAAAGCTTCGCACGCTATCTGGAAATGGCTGGATTTAGCGACATCAAAGTGGAACGGAAGAGGATGAAGCCTGTTTCGACGGTGTACGTGCAAGGAAGCAATCTTTAATCTCTGCGAGTCTGATTCCCAGCAGCTTGCTGTGTTTGGAGCATATAGCATCCGATTCGAGATTGGTGGTGGGGCGCTCGTAGCAAAAATCGGGATTGTAAAAACTGCTAATATTTCAACCATTAACAAAGCCGACGATCGCCTACAACCCAACTTAAGCGATCGCAAAACTAGTAGATTATACAAGTCTGCGTAAACTAAGTGCGATCGCGCTTACAGCAGATATTCTTACAGAAAGCGATCACAAAATTGCAGCAACTTTCAGTTTGGGGATAGCAATCGCTATCGGAAGGTGTGTTGTTGCAAAGCACTGTGTTCTGTGTTCTTCTTCAATCGTTTCCTAAATACGCCTCGATGACAGCTGGATTATTTCTGACTACCGTCGGTTCACCCAAAGCAATTAATTGTCCAAAATCTAAAACAGCAATGCGATCGCACAATCCCATCACTAAGGGAACGTGATGCTCAATCAGAATAATCGTTAAGTTGAAGCGATCGCGCAGGCTACGAATAAATTCACTGAGTAGTTGTTTCTCGCTGGGATTCATTCCTGCTGCGGGTTCATCAAGGAGTAAGATTTGCGGTTCTAAGGCTAAAGCGCGAGCAATTTCTAAGCGACGCTGATCGCCGTAAGCAAAGTTTTTGGCTTTTTCTTCTGCACGTTTGTCCAGTCCAACTAATTCTAATAACTCTAGAGCCTTCTGTTTACTTTTACTTTCCTCTTGAGGCGCTGGTGGTACTCCTAAAACACCCGTGAGCATATTACTATGAGTATGCAAATGCCGGGCAATAATTACATTTTCCAGCGCTGAAAGTTCACCAAAAAGCCGAATATTCTGAAACGTTCGAGCAATCCCTAAACCAGCAATTTGATGGGGACGAAGTTGGGAAATTTCTTTATCTTTATATCTTAATTGCCCACTTGAAGGTGGAATTAAGCCTGTAATTAAATTAAACAGCGTTGTCTTACCTGCACCATTCGGGCCAATCAGTCCAAAAATTTCATGTTTATTGACTGTAAAAGATACATTGTTTACTGCTACTAGTCCCCCAAATCTACGAGTGAGAGAATTTGCATCTAAGATAATACTATTATTAGATTCTAAAATTTCGTATGTCATTGCTTATGGCATGATTAATTCACAAGTTTTAAATATACAGCAGAAGTCAGAAGTCAGAAGCCAGAAGTACCCTCGTTACCAGGTTTTAAATATATTATTCCTTAGTAGGGTGTGTTACGGCTATCTAAAAACTTACCCTCGTTACCAGGTTCAACCTGGTAACGAGAACTAGAGCCTCTGGCTCTTTTATAAATACTCTCTCATTTATAACTAATAAAAATTCATTCAACTTGATACTTTACTGCTATGCCTATCTTTAGGCTTGCGTTTTTTAAATATATCTGGAGTGACAAGTCCTTGTGGAAAAAAGATTGTTCCTAAAACTATTAATAAGCCAAAAATAATTAATCTACCATCTCGTAAAAATTGTGCGAACCAGTCGGGTAAACCACCTGTATCAGCTATACTTCTTAAAATTTCTGGCAGGGCTGTAAATAGCATTCCTCCTAACACCGCTCCCAAAAAAGTTCTGGAACCACCGATTAAGACAAAAGTTAAGTAAATAATACTAGCATCAAATGTACCTTGACGGGCATTCCATGTATTCAAAAAATGAGCGCTAAGTGCACCAACTACTCCAGCTAAAATAGCTCCTAATGTGAAAGCTAAAACTTTGTAGTAAGTTGAGTTAATTCCCATTGCACTTGCTGCTAACTCATCCTCACGAATGGCTGTGAATGCTCTACCTACACGGATGCGTTCCAGACGATACATTAACACCATACTAATTATTAGTAACGGTAGGGCAATCCACAAATACTCGATTGGGGTTTGGAAAGGTTGAGGAATGGCAAAAATTCCCACCGCTCCGCCTGTAATCTCTAAATTTAGAGAAATTACACGCAATACTTCTACAAAAGCAATGGTGGCGATCGCTAAATAAATTCCCCGTAACCGTAATGCCGGAACTCCTACCGCAACTCCCAATAAACCGGAAACTACACCAGCAATTAACATTTCCAATAATAATAGTGGGATTGGGAACAAATTGCTCGTCGATGTAAAAACTTTTGTAGATAAAATTGCCGCTATGTATCCACCTAAAGCATAAAATCCAGGACTAGCTAAGGATAACTGTCCAGCCATCAACGGTAAATACAGCGACAGTCCTAACAGTGCCCCTAATACCATAGAGACAATTAAAGAACCGTAAGTAGCAAAAAATTCAGCCATTTTCGATGGTCGTCATTTGTCATTGATCATTTGTTAGCAATTTTTGTAGGGTGGGCACTACCTAAATTTGCTCAAACCTTTATTCTACCTTTTCGATAGTGCCCACCTTACTTGTTAGCAATTTTTGTAGGGTAGGCACTACCTAAATTTGCTCAAACCCTTATTCTACCTTTTCGATAGTGCCCACCTTACGGTGATTAGTAGTTAAAACCCGCTCGTACTCATCTTACATTCCTTAATACACTTTGCTTTTATTCTTGCCTACCTAATTATTATGGTGCTTCATATTACTGGGTAAATACTCTAAACTTCCCATTCAGATTTGCTTTTGTCACCAATTGTAAAAAGTTTCATTAGTTTATAAATTATGAACAATAGATAAGTTAAAATAATAATACTTTAAATAAATATAGCTTTCTAATTAATTTACAGGGAACTTGTCAAGACTTCTCTAAATTATGCATATTTCCATTAAGTAAGCATTCCAGAATTCCAAAATCCTAGCAAAATAATATTACAAAGTTTTGGCGCAAAATACCAATTACTGACAAATCAATAAATATTGGTGTGGCTTGAGTAGAGTGAAACTCATCACTAAACTTGCTGATTTGTAACAATTGCGAGGGAGATAATTATGGACGTTAATATACTCCTAAATCGATACGCAGCAGGAGAAAGAGATTTTAACGGTGCAAACCTGCATAAAGCAAACCTTGGTGAAGCTGATTTAAGTGGCGCAAATTTCTGTGGAGCCGACTTGAGTGGCGCTGATTTGAGTCGAGCCGATTTGAGCAGATGCAACTTTAGTCGAGCAAATCTGACGGATGCAGATTTAACGGGAGCAAATCTCAACGGTGCAAACTTAAGCGAGACTAACTTCATTGGAGCAGACTTAATTAATGTCAACCTAGAGGACACAAATTTAAGTCGTGCAGATTTGCGGGGTGCAAATCTAATTAGAGCAAATTTAGTTAGGGCAAATCTGAGTGAAGCAGAATTGAGTGGTGCCGATCTATCTGGAGCAAATCTCAGTCAGACAAATTTGATTGAAACGCACTTAGCTGAAGCTGAACTTAACGGTGCAGATTTAACGGGCGCAATTGTCACCGACAAAGAGATGAGCGGAACAATATTACATACCGGCTTATCTCACAAATGGGTAACTTGGGCTGGTGGTAGCTGAGGATCGGGGATTGGGGATCGGGCAAAGAGGACAAGGGGACACCCAGAAGGAGTGAGGGTATGAAAGAGGGAAGGTACGAGGGTATTTACTCTTATTCTCTCGCTCCCACGCTCCCTCGCTCCCTCACTCTCCCCCTCCTCTTCAAGCGTCCCTAGCACCTAGTCCCTAGCCCCTAACCCCTAGCCCCTAATCCCTAGTCCCTATTCCCTATTCCCTCTCTTAATTGTGATAGGCTATCTGCAATTGCGGAGTGATATAAGGTATTTCAAATGACTAAGCTGCGGGTAGGGTTGCTGTTTGGCGGTTGTTCGGGAGAACATGAGGTATCAATTAATTCAGCAAGAGCGATCGCCAAAGCTTTGAGTGCAGAGCAAAATGCTAGTAAATACGAAATTCTGCCTTTCTATATTCAAAAAGATGGACGTTGGTTAGCAGGCAATGTATCGCAACAAGTCCTAGAATCAGGACAACCATTACAATTGCCTCGCTCAAATCCTGAGCCTCAGGAAAATCAATTAGGAAGCGATAGTTCACAATTATCAACCGCCGATCGCCTATCTTTCAGTCGCTGGCAATCTCCTTCTCAAGTGGCGGAAGTAGATGTTTGGTTTCCAATTCTACATGGGCCGAATGGTGAAGATGGCACAGTTCAAGGTTTACTCACGTTGATGCAAGTGCCTTTTGTTGGCTCTGGAGTACTGGGATCGGCGATGGGAATGGATAAAATAGCCATGAAAATGGCCTTTGCCCAAGCTGGACTACCGCAAGTAAAATATATGGCGGTTAATCGCTCGCAAATTTGGTCAAATCCTTGTGTTTTCCCCAAATTGTGCGATCAAATCGAATTGAATTTGGGTTATCCCTGCTTTATCAAGCCTGCAAATCTGGGTTCATCGGTGGGAATTGCCAAAGCGCGATCGCGTCAAGAATTAGAGACAGCATTAGATAACGCTGCGAGTTATGATCGCCGGATTATTGTTGAAGCAGGAGTTATAGCAAGAGAATTAGAATGTGCCGTCTTAGGAAACGATCAACCTCAAGCTTCTGTTGTCGGTGAAATTACTTATAGTAGTGATTTCTATGATTATGAAACTAAATATACACAAGGTAAAGCAGATTTGGTAATACCCGCAACAGTATCAGATGCAGTCACCCGTCAAATTCAGGAAATGGCTTTGCAAGCCTTTGCAGCCATTGATGCTGGTGGGCTAGCAAGAGTAGACTTTTTCTACGTGGAAGCTACAGGTGAAGTTTTAATTAATGAAATAAATACCTTACCAGGTTTTACAGCAACAAGTATGTATCCCTTACTGTGGGCACATAGTGGTGTCTCCTTTCCAGAATTAGTGGATCGATTGATTCAACTAGCTTTGGAAAGACGCTCTACCCCAGAAACGAAAGAATAGGGAGACTGAATTTTGACATCAAAAAAAAAGTAGCAAAAAATACTTTTTTTCTAAAAACTTTCAAATTGAGTAGCCAGATCCTTACAAAAAGGCTACTTCAATTTGAAATTCCACTACGGATACGTGATGGCTTGCCCTCCGGTACAATCAGAAACAAGAGGGGAGTCTGTGAAGTAGTCATGAAAAATACTCAGATTGTACAGAAGTCACCGACAGTACAAACACCTGCACCCGAAACAATAGAAAACACAAAGCGGATTTCTGCGATTAATCTACTTACGCAATATCCTTGGCTATTGTTAGGTGGAGTTTTAGTGGTTTTTTTGTCTAGTGCTGCTGTCGCTCTGTACAGTCTTGGTTATGTGGGGCGTGTAGAAACAGCATCAGAAGACACAACCGCGGTGCAAGAATTTGAGCTAGAATCGGCAGCTACTGCATATGCTCAAACAGCCAGCGCATCCAGTAATCCTCTACCTTTATGGATGATAGCTGCGATCGCCCTCAGTTGTGCAAGTGGATGCTTAGTAATTTTTCGCTGGCTAAATCATCCCATCAAAAAGCCAAAAATCCAGAGAAATATTAGGCGCTATCAGTCACGTTCAACTCCGCGCCCCTTCCCGAAACTAGAACCGCCTCCCACCAAAAACTTACCCGTATATGTACCGCGATCGGCACGTAAAACCTTTACAATGCCGGATGAAAAAAAACCAGTGGTAACAGTTCTACCACCAGAAGAAAATTTGAACCAGGATGAAGAATCTCTAGCCAAAACCCTGGATCTTCGCAAACAGACTTCTTTATCTACTCTTTTACGTAAGTAATATTTTGATATTCTCTTGAATAAACACAGATCCCCGACTTCTTACCAGAAGTCGGGGATCTTACTGCGTGCTTTTATGTTTAGATTGGTTGTTCTACTCACCATTTTTTATATTAATACCTTGCATTAGAATTGCTTATTTTAATACCTAAGTAAAATGCTTATACTCTTTCACAAAAAATCTGATACAAATACAGCCGTGCCGAGACGCGATATATCGCGTCTCGGCAAAATTCATGTGTATCGCAATTAACGTGAAATGGTATTACGCGCTATAGTTTTCTCATGTCAAAATTTGAGAATTCAAGAGAGCGAAGATTAGTCTACCAAAATTTAAGGTTTTCTTTATAAACTTTCAAGTCGCGATCGCACTTCATTAAGTTATATCTATATCTCTAGACAAATAAGCAGATTCAGCCTATTGGCTTTGTTTAGATAGCTGTGTAGGTGCAACAGCGGTGAGCCAGCGCGCCCTTGCGGAGTTAGCGTGTAGTAGCGACTGCCGTGCATTCTTCTAGAGTTTTGGAATATTGATGTTGTTTACTATCACATTTTTAAAGCCTTGTAAGTACTATTCAAGATATAGTCCAACTCATACTTTAGAAGTTGGTTTTTCTCACTCTTGAGGGGATACAACAGATAAAGATATTTGTCACTGTAAAATTAAAAGGCTTGTTCATTTCTACGAAGTACTAAATTCTTTGGTAGTAAAGGTGGTTCAAATTTATGTCTTTAGGGGGTTGCCGCAATCAAAATCAGAAAACTTTTAAAATTGTGTACTTTCAAAAAAAATTCGCAATTTTAAGTACAGTTTTTGTTTTAATTTGCCAAAGATACCTTAACTAATTGTGTTAGCAGGATGTATTCAAATGTTGAATTCTAATGTGAGCTTGAGAGTAGGTTAAATTTATCAAACCAAAGAAGCCTTTTCAATTTTAATTCTTTCAAATAATAAACATAAAGCAAATATTTATGAGAATTTTGAGGAAATTCTGTTTATTATCTTCGTTTTTAAGTAATTGAGTTCAAGAGCTAGATTTTTCAAAGATTACTTTGAGTTTACTCGTTTCAGCCTTATGAAGCTAGACTATTTTTCTTCTGGCAGTTGAAGGAATAGAAAACTCTTTTTACCCTTGTGCTGATGTCTATTGATATCAAATTTAATAAAAATTACTTAAAAACTATTTATATTCAAAAGGAGGTTACAGCGTGAATGCTTACAAGTTTGCCCAACAAGTAGACATTGTCCATCAACGGGCTAGTGAACTAAATACCCAAGCGCACTCTTCGTCTTTGCCGCCGTCACCACTGCTACAAGAGTCACTAGAAGAACTGAACACAGCATTAGAAGAGCTTCATGTAGCTGAAGAGGAGCTATGTCAGCAGAATGAAGAATTACTGGCTACTCGTCAGGCTTTGGAATTAGAGCGCAAGCGTTACCAAGAATTGTTTGATTTTGCGCCAGATGCCTATTTAGTAACTGATATTGAAGGAAAAATCCTAGAAGCTAACCGTACTGCTGCGAATTTATTCAAAATATCACCAAAATTCCTTAAAGGTAAACTGCTCGTTAACTTTATCCCTGAAAATCAGCGTCGAGCTTTTCGTTGCCTGTTATCTCAACTACGCAATTTGGAACAAATCCAAGATTGGGAAATCCATATGCAAACAAGAGAAAAGCTTGCTTTTGAAGCTGCAATCAGTATTGCTACAATCCGTGATGAGGAAGGCAACCCTAGAGGATGGCGCTGGCTAGTGCGCGACATTACTATTCGCAAACAAATAGAAGAACAACTTCGGGCGATGCATCTCCAGAATTTACAACTACAAGAAGCAACAAAGCTAAAATCCCATTTTTTGGCGATGATGTCTCACGAATTGCGCACCCCTATGAATGTGATATTGGGCTTTTCCCAACTGTTGTTACGTCCGCAATACAATCATTTCTCCCCTCAAGCGAGAAGTATGGTGGAACGCATTGTCAGTAGCGCCCGGCATCTACTAGCGCTAATCGAAGATATTCTTGACTTCTCCAAGCTGGAGGCAGGGCGGTTGGAGTTAAAGCTAGAAGAGTTTAACTTAGCAGAGCTAGTAACGACAGTAACAGAAGAACTGCATTGCTTGGCGGAACAGAAAAAATTAACCTTACACGTTCACGTACAATTGCAAAATCCGATAGTTGTTAACGACAGTAACCGTGTTCGGCAAATTTTGATTAACCTGCTTTCCAATGCCATTAAATTTACTGATATGGGCAGTGTTACCGTAGAAGCGCGAGAACTGACACAAGACAGAATAGCGCTAGTAGTTAAGGATACGGGGATTGGGATCGCTGAAGCTGATTTACAACAAATTTTCCAGGAATTTCGGCAAGTCGATCAGTTTCTCACACGTAAGCATAGTGGTACAGGTTTGGGACTATCTATAGTAGATAAGTTAGTGCGCTTGATGAACGGAGCGATCGCTGTTAACAGTAAATTGGGCGAAGGTTCAACCTTTAGTGTTCAATTACCTAGAACAGTAGCAGAGTAACCACCTTGTCTTCACTCCGTGCTGCCAACTGCCTCCATTAACAAGATCACCCCTTGAATTTCTCCTGTAGTCAAAGCACGCAGTGGGGTACAAGTGACTTTGCACAAAATTTTCTTACCACGACGATTTGTGGCTTCTAGGATCACTTCTGGGTGTGGCGACTCTCCTAGCAGACAATGACGAATTGGCTGTCTGAGTTGCTCGACTTGCAAACCAATATCCAGGTTGAGAAAGTGTCTGCCTTTAACTTCATCAGCACGTACACCCCAAAGATCTTCACAGCGATAGTTCCAAATTTGGATGTGTAAATCTTGGTTGAGAACCGCAACTCCACTCTGTAAACCAGCCAAAATAGATTCTAAAAAGGTATTGACTTGAACTAATTCATCACTGCGCTGACGCAGTTCGTCGTTAAGTGTATGCAGCTCTTCATTGGTAGACTGGAGTTCTTCATTCATTGTCTCCAACTCTTCGTTGGTAGACTGGAGTTCTTCGTTGGTAGTTTCTAGCTCTTCGACGGTAGACTGGAGTTCTTCGTTGGTGGTTTCTAGCTCTTCGTTGGTGGATTGGAGTTCTTCATAAGCCGTTTCCAGTTCCTGATTGGCGTGTACTAGATCGTTTTGTAACTGTTTAAACCGGGTAACATCGGTAAAGACGATTTTTACGCCTAATAACTCGTCGCTGCTGATATCAATTAGTGGTATGACGTGTACATCAAAATATCTGATTTCTTGTTCTGCAATTGACCACTCTATGTCTTTCAAAATTACAGTGCGACGATTGGTGCTAGCTTGGTCAATACGTGATCGCAACTCTACCGGACGGTAGGAAATTTCTAAATCTTGTAAGGGACGACCCAGATCCCTAGTATTAATATTAAATAAAGTGCGGGCTTGTTCGTTGGCTAGCGCTAGCGAGTTGTGAATATCTACTATTACCTGGGCGATCGGATCGATCTCGAAGGCGGCTTGATTAACGCGGCTCATCTTGTCAACCATATCAAAGCTGGATTGCTGGCTGCTCGTTTGAGTCATACTCAGCAACATATCGCGGCGATTGCCATTTGGCACTTTAGTAAATATACGTCGCCGCAAGTCTAGAGGTGCAAAAGAGTGGTTGCGTGCAAATAGCATTTCTGCTTTGCCTAAAAATAGAAAGCCGCTATCGTGCAGGGCAAAGTGAAAGCGATCAAGAATTCTAGCTTGAGTTTCAGAATTGAAATACATCAGAGTGTTGCGACACACCAGCAGATCAATTCTAGAAATGGGTGCATCCTGAACTAAATCGTGGCGACCAAAAATTACCCCGCGACGCAGTTCTTTTTGTACAGTGTAGCGACCGCCTGTTCGCTCGAAATATTTTTCTTGTAAATCTGGAGGAACGTTTTGGATCTCTTTCGGGGTGTAGTTTGCATGACGGGCGTAGTCCAAAGCCTCCGCATCCACATCGGTAGCAAAAACTTTTACTCGTGCGGTGTACTGTTCCATTCCCAACGCTTCGGCTAGCAACATGGCAATGGTGTACGTTTCTTCTCCAGAAGCGCATCCCGCACTCCATATCCGAATTGGTTGAGTAATAGGCTTGTTAGCAATTATCCGGGGAATGATTTCATTTGCTATGTACTCCCATGCCTCTGTATCACGGAAAAAGGCTGTGACGTTAATGAGGATGGTATTAAAAAGCTCAACAAACTCGTCCGGATGTACCTCTAAATAGTCTAAATATTCATTGTAATTTTCAATACTAAGTGTTTGCATCCGCCTGCGAATTCGACGGCTTAAACTCGTGCGTTTGTAGCCCCTAAAATCAAAACCACGGTTACGCTTGATGTATTCTAAAAGGTTTTCTAGTTCGGGATTGGCATCCGTGGTACTCATACTACTATGTAATAGTTACTCAATCAAATTCTTTTAGTAGAGATGTTAAAAATACTTGACAAATAGAAAATTTTAACAAATTAAATATGCGGCAATGTGAAAAATGGTATAGTTAAAAGTTTTTATAGACAGAATAATTGTATATAAAAAATCAAAATTATTTACTAACCAAGTTAAGTAATGTAGCGGCGATCGCATCCAAAGGCAAAATATAATCTACAACTCCGGTACGAATTGCGGCATCAGGCATACTGAAAAATTCTGAACTTGCCCGATCTTGGGCAATGACTGTACCGCCCATCTCTTTGACTGCCTGTACTCCTGCCGCGCCGTCACTATCTTTACCAGTCAGCACAACAGCGATCACCCCTTCTTGAAAACTTATGGCTGCGGACTTAAATAGCACATCCGCAGCCGGACGGACAAAGCGCACTTTTTGTGTATGAGTAAGAGACAAAGTGCCATCTAAATTGATCAGCAGGTGTTGATCGGGAGGAGCAATATACACTGTACCTGGTTCTAATTTGTCACCTGTTTGTGCCTCCTTGATTATTATCGAGCAGCGCCGACTCAGAATTTCCGCCAACATACTGGGATAATGTGGACTAAGGTGTTGTACTATGACAATGGGCGCGGGAAAATCTGGTGGCAAGCTTGACAAAACCTGACTCAAAGCTTTGAGTCCACCGGAAGATGACGCAAGTACAACTATGTGTTTATAGATCATCTAGATCGTAAATTATTGGTTGGCTTTCTGACTCAGAAGTGAAGCTTCCTTCTACCACGCCATCCTTTTTGCTCAGTACATCTCTAATTACGGCAGCACGTTTTTGGGCTTCATGGGCATCCTTCTCCAGTCGTTTCGCAGATAAATTATAATGGCGATCGCGCATTAGTTGAGCCATGCGAAGTGCCAAAGAGGATTTTTCCTCCAGCGCCCTCAAAGCACTCCATAAAGCATCTTCCAAAGCATCAGATTGCTCTGCCAAAAGGCTTTCAGAAGAGAAAGCATGTCCCGTGCGACAGCGAAATCGTAACAAATCTCCATCTTGAATTTCCCAGAGAGTACCACCGCATGACGGACAGGAAAAACTTGATGGTTCACCAGGTCTATTGCCATTTTCTACCGCGTCCATATCCAACTCCACTATGTCAGATTCATATTCCATTTCATCTGGTACAGAGTTATTTACTTCCTCTTCTACAGGGATCTCAGCTAGCTCTACCAAAGTAGATGGTATGTCCGCTAAGGGCAGAATATAGTCAATGTTGTCTACATTTTCAATCGCACTGCGTGGCATCCCGCTATACATAGCATCATCGGGATGTTGAACTACCGCCACACCACCACGCATTTTTACCGCCATTAGTCCTGCCGTACCATCGTCAAGTACACCCGTTAGTATGACACCAACCACTCGCCGTCCGTAGATTCGCGCTGCTGTACGAAACAACGGATCAACAGCCGGGCGATGGCTGTTCTCTGTTGCTCCTCGTGATAAGCTCAAGTATCCAGGCTTTACTAATAAGTGGTAGTTTGGCGGAGCAACATAAATTCGTCCTTGAACAATTGCGTCGCCATCTTGAGCATGAGATACTGGCAAACTTCCGGCTCTACTTAAGATGCGGGGTAAAACGCTCGTACCGTGAGCTGGAACATGAAGAACAATAAATATAGCAGCTTTGATATTTGCAGGTAAGTTTTTTACCAGATGAGTAAGCGCTTCAACTCCACCTGCTGATGCTCCGACAACGATGATATCGTGTCCAGCCATGTATTTCTCTTGATAAATTGTAAAGCAGCGCAAGTTAAAACACTGCTAATTTAAACCTAGCAAAATACAGACATTTACTTATATAACTTGGGAAGGGGAAAGAAGATATAAAGGGAACGGGGGTTAGGGACTAGGGGCTAGGGACTAGGGACTAGGGGCTAGGGGCTAGGGACGCTTGAAGAGGAGGGGGAGAGTGAGGGAGCGAGGGAGCGTGGGAGCGAGAGAATAAGAGTAAATACCCTCGTACCTTCCCTCTTTCATACCCTCACTCCTTCTGGGTGTCCCCTTGTCCTCTTCCCAATTTTGAATTTTGTAGACGTGGAGAGGCTTCCGCGTCTACGTTTTTTGTTATTGCTGCGTAATACCAATTTGAAAAAAGAATGCGACAAATAGACATTGTAGAGACGTGCCATGGCACGTCTCTACATCAGGATGTGTTGCAAACATTTTTTGAATCGGTATAAGTCCTATAACATAAGAAAAATGTGTAGAGACGCGAAATTTCGTGTCTCTACTTTATTTATCAACTAAATATTATTTCTGGTAACAGCATGGCAAATAAAAAATTGATATGGTGGCGAACAGCCTTTCAACTGAAAGGTTCAGTCATCACAGCTATTTATAAACGCGTCATTGGATGCGGTTGTTTTGGTGTTTTGGTTTCTTTACTATACTATTTTAAAATTCCTGTCTCGCAACCAATTTTAGGAAGTGTAATTCCCAGTATTGTTTTAGGTTTATTGCTTGTCTTTCGTACAAATACAGCTTATGAACGCTTTTGGGAAGGTAGAAAAAGTTGGGGTAGTATCGTCAACACCGTTCGGAATTTAGCGCGGCAGATTTGGGTATCAATTGAAGAAATATCTCCAGAAGACAAAAAAGATAAAATCGCAGCATTAAACTTATTGGTGGCATTTGCTGTAGCAACTAAATTACATCTACGTAGCGAACCTGTAAATCCAGAATTAGAAGACTTAATGCAGCATTCTAAATACACCAAATTAAAAATGATGAACAATCCACCCTTAGAGGTAGCTTTTTGGATTGATGATTATCTACAACAGCAGTACAACCGCAATTGTTTAAATAGTTATCAATTAACAGCAATGCGAGAATTATTAAATATGCTGGTAGATAATTTAGGTGCTTGCGAACGCATTTTAAAAACACCAATACCCCTTGCTTATGCAATTCATTTAAAGCAACTATTACTACTTTATTGTCTGTTACTACCTTTTCAAATTGTAGAAGAACTTGGTTGGTGGACAGGTGTAATTGTGGCTTTAATTAGTTTTACTTTATTTGGGATTGAAGCAATTGGTTTAGAAATAGAAAATCCCTTTGGTTACGATGCCAATGACTTACCTCTAGATACTATTTGTCATACAATGAAACGTAATATTAATGATTTAACAAGCTTAATCCCCAGTACGCGATCGCATCGAGAATCACAAAACTAATGCAAACACCAATTAAACCCCTCACACTAGCTGAATTTCTCAAACTTCCTATTCTCACAACCGCCGAATTCCAGTTTCCAAACCCTGACAAACACCCGTCAAAAAATCTAAATCCAAAGTCGCAATTGTATCGCTAGGTTTGTGATAGTTAGGATTCCGCATAAATGCCGTATCTGTCACCATGATTGCCGGGTAACCTGCATCCCAAAATGGCGCATGATCGCTGAGTCGTGTCTGGGGCACTATATGCCCTTGATTTGGTACTGGCAGCCACTGGCTGGGTACGCCGGCTTTGCGAATGCTGCGACTAATAGAAATTAAATCCCGTAATGTTCGCCAATTGCCAATTAAACCGATAAAATTGCCGCGATCAGGGTAAATGTACTGTAAAGGAGACGGGTAAGTTTGGGAACCAGGAGTAGAATCGCAATAACCCAACATTTCGAGCGACATCATTAAACGCAACGCTTGTTGTTCTTGCCGGAACTTAGTCACATATTCCGTACTACCCAACAAGCCGTATTCTTCCATATCGAAAGCCACCAATCGGAGCGGATATCTGATTGGTTGTGCAGCAAATATTCTTGCTAATTCCAACAACACCGCCACACCAGTGGCATTATCATCAGCGCCTGGCGTTCCTGGTACAGCATCATAATGGGCACCAATTAAAATTAACGGCAAATCTTCCTTTTGCGACTCAGCAGCAGGTAAATTTAAAATGAGATTTTTACAAGCTTTAGCACCTACGTAGAAGGTGTGGATATCCACACTCCCCCATTGTGCAAATGAAGCGCGAATGTATTCTTGGACAAAAAAATGTCCGCCACTTGCCAGATAAGGATCGCGATCGCGAGCTATTTGAGTAAGATGAGTTTCCAGTTGCGTCTTTAACACAATATTCTAACAGCTAACATTGGTTCACCGTGTATTTATCAAGTGCAAGATACAATAAATCAAGCATAAGTTCTAAACAAATAATTTATAAGACCAGTAGGAGAACAGCAACGCATGGGCAAGGTAGTCGGCATCGACTTGGGTACAACTAACTCTGTAGTCGCCGTCATGGAGGGAGGCAAGCCGGTGGTGATTGCCAATGCAGAAGGTATGCGCACAACTCCCTCCGTAGTTGGCTTCAGCAAAGACGGCGAACGCTTAGTCGGACAAATGGCGCGGCGGCAAACTGTGCTTAACCCCCAAAATACTTTTTTTGCAGTCAAACGCTTTATTGGGCGCAAGTATGCCGAACTTAGTCCAGAATCGAAGCGAATACCTTACACCATCCGTAAAGATGAAATAGGCAATATTAAAATAGTATGTCCTCGTTTAAATAAAGAGTTCGCCCCCGAAGAAATTTCGGCAATGGTTCTTAAAAAATTAGCAGAAGATGCCAGCAAATATCTAAATGAACCAGTTACGGGGGCAGTAATTACCGTTCCCGCTTATTTTAATGATTCCCAGCGACAGGCAACGCGGGATGCTGGCAGAATCGCTGGTTTAGAAGTGTTACGAATTCTCAATGAACCTACAGCCGCATCTTTGGCTTATGGTTTAGATCGCTCTGACAACCAAACCATTTTGGTATTTGATTTGGGCGGTGGCACCTTTGATGTATCAATCCTAGATATTGGTGATGGTGTGTTTGAAGTTAGAGCCACCAGCGGCGATACCCAATTAGGTGGAAATGAATTTGATAAAAAAATTGTCGATTGGTTGGCAGAAAAATTTTTAGAACAAGAAGGAGTAGATTTAAGACGTGAACGACAATCTTTACAGCGTCTGATGGAAGCTGCCGAAAAGGCAAAAATTGAACTTTCTTCAGTTAGCGTTACTGATATTAATTTACCCTTTATCGCTGCCACAGAAGAAGGGCCAGTACACCTGGAAACTCGTCTGACTCGTTCTCAATTTGAAGGGTTATGCGATGATTTGTTAGGGCGATTGCGCGTACCTGTGAAACGAGCGCTCAAAGATGCTGGCTTGACTCCTGCAGATATCGATGAAGTTGTGTTGGTAGGCGGTTCTACACGTATGCCAATGGTACAGCAACTTGTACGAGCGATGATTGGTAGAGAACCTAACCAGAATGTCAATCCCGATGAAGTTGTAGCAGTAGGTGCAGCCATTCAAGCGGGTATTCTCGCAGGCGAGATGAAAGATGTTTTGCTGCTAGATGTTACGCCTCTTTCTTTAGGATTGGAAACCATTGGTGGCGTGAGAAAAGTACTTATCCCTCGTAACACCACAATCCCCGTACGCCGTTCTGATATTTTTTCTACATCAGAAAATAACCAAAATACTGTAGAAATTCATGTAGTTCAAGGTGAACGGGAAATGGCGGCAGATAATAAATCTTTGGGGCGCTTTAAGCTATATGGTATTCCCCCCGCTCCTCGTGGTATACCGCAAATACAAGTATCATTTGATATTGATGCTAACGGGATTTTACAGGTAACAGCTCTGGATAGAACCACAGGCAGAGAGCAAAGTATCACTATTCAAGGTGCTTCTACCTTAAGTGAGGGAGAAATTCAGCAGGCAATTCGAGATGCAGAAAAATATGCAGATGTAGACAGACAGCGCAAAGAAAAAATAGAAAAACGTACTCGCTCTGAGGCTTTGATTTTACAAGCCGAAAGACAGCTTAGAGAAGTAGCGCTAGAATTTGGCATGGGATTTGCCCGCACTCGACGCCAACAAATTGATAACATCTGCCGAGAATTACGCGAAAGTTTACAGCAAAATGACGATCGCGGCATCGATCAAGCATACGCCGATCTGCAAGATGCTTTATCTGATCTCAGCCGGGAAGTGCGCCAGTATTACGCCGACGAGGAAGACGATGACTTGTTTGGTGCAATCAAGGACATCTTCACTGGCGGAGACAAAGAACGCGAATCTCCCAGGGAAACATTTCGCGATCGCGATTACTACGATAGAGACTATGACAGAGGCTATGGCAGAGACTACGACAGAGATAGAAGCTATGGCAGAGACTACGACAGGGATAGAAGCTATGGCAGAGACAGTCGTTCTCCCTACGAAGGCGGTGGTTCTTCACGCAGAAGTCGCCCCAGCTACCAGGATAATTGGGATGACGACGATGATTGGCTCTAAAGTGGGGACGGGTGCGTTCCCGTCCTTTAACTGTAAGAATAAATATATGTAGTTTGAAACAAGATCATGAAATAGATTCAGAATGTAGCTGTTGTTATTAGTAATTTGGGAATAAGGAAAAAGTTATTAGTTAGTAGAGGACGGGTTTTGTCGATTATCTTTGGGCTGAAACAGACAATTTATCTTCAAAACCGCACGGCAGTCGCTACAACGCTCTTAACCCGACGCCAGGTGCTACAACGGGGAGAACCCCCAAGGGCGCGCTGCCTCCCGTACTGGTGAGCTTGGTTAATTGCCGCTCGCAAAAGAAATACCCGGAAAAATCGGCTTACACGTTTAGTACTGGGAAAGAACTAACAAATAACCACCAACAAAATATATCTTCAAAAAATATCAAATCTAAAATCTAAAGTTAAACGACGGAACTTATGCAAAATTTGCGGAATTTTCGCGATTACTACGAAATTTTGGGAGTATCCAAAGAAGCCACTAATGAAGAAATTAAAAAGAATTATCGGCGTTTAGCAAGGCAGTATCATCCAGATTTAAACCCTGGAAATAAAGCTGCTGAGGAAAAATTTAAGGACATCGGTGAGGCTTATGAAATCCTTTCCGATTCAGAAAAGCGAGTTAAATACGACGAGTTTAGCCGTTACTGGAACCAACAAGGCTTTGGCAGCAAACAAGGGCAACGGACAAAACCCTGGGGAGGAGATAACCGTTCCAACGGGCGCACCACACAGGATGTTAATCCTGGTAACTATCCTGATTTTACTAGCTTTATCAATGAAGTTATCGGTGTAAAAACTAGCAGAAACGGCACTGCTGGGGCTACCAACACCACAACCGCCGATCCATTTCGTACACCTAGAACAAAAGTTTCATATTCGCCCAGCCAACGCCCCTCCCGTCGCGATATCGAAGCGAGATTATCCCTACCCTTGGAAAAAGCTTATCAAGGTGGATTGGAGAGGATTCGCTTGGAAGACGGGCGATCGCTAGAAGTAGGTATGCCCCCAGGTATGGTAACAGGACAAACCATCCGACTGCGAAATCAAGGCATTAATGGTGGCGATTTATACCTAAAGATTACTGTTGAACCTCATCCTATCTTTAAAATCGAAGGCACCGATGTTCAATGCCAAGTCCCCATTACTCCCAGTGAAGCAGTATTGGGAGGACAAGTAGAAGCACCTACCCTAGATGGCTTGGTAAAAATGACAATACCCCCCGGAGTTAGATCTGGGCAAAAATTGCGCCTCGTTGGCAAAGGCTATCCTAACGACAAAGGTAAACGCGGCGATCAATTAGTAGAAATTCAAATAGTTACTCCCAAAAATATTAGTCAAGAAGAAAGGGAACTGTACGAAAAAATCCGTCTGCTTGAAACATTTAAACCTCGTGCGGATTTATTTTCATAAATAGTTAATAGTTAGGAAAAGGGGATAAAAAGACACGGAGAGGGGGAGAGTGGGGACAAAGGGACAAGGGGAGTATTGAAGAAGAATACAGAATTCAGAATATTCTGGCTTCTGGCTTCTGGCTCCTGGCTTCTGTAGACGCGGAGCGGTGAGCCAGTCCGGTGGACGGGTTCCCCGGCATAAAGGAACTGGCGAACCCGGAGGGCTTCCCGCAGGGTATTCTATTTAAATAAACCACCAACCACTAACCAATGACAAATGATAAATAACCAATGACTACCTTTAAGGTTAGTAAGTTTAAAATATTAGAGGTTAGAGAAAAAGTTTGTCGCTAGGTGAACAAGACAGCCGTGAATCAGAACGGGGCAATGCCACAAAGCAGTGAATCCACCTCCACCTATTACACCCTGCTAGGACTGCATCCCGCAGCATCGCCAATCGAAATCCGTCGCGCTTATCGGGAATTGAGCAAACGCTATCATCCGGACACTACAAGTTTACCTACTGCTGTTGCCACTGCTAAATTTCAGCAACTCAACGAAGCCTACGCCACCTTAAGCAACCCCGAACGACGCTTAAGCTACGACTTGAAAATAGGCTATTCCCGCTTTGGAGTCATTCAAGCACCCCCCGATTTAAACCATCCTGTTTCTTATTCCTACGATTGGTCTAAATCAGCTTACCTTGACGCTAGCGATCGCCCTCTTTCGGCAGGCGAAATCTTTGCTTTGTTTATTTTAGGCTTAACATTTTTGGGTTGCTTGCTGCTTGCGATCGCCATTGGCTTAACTCGTGGTGAAGCTGCTTTCCAAACTCAGCTAGTGGAACCAACTCCTGTGATTGTGCAGCCACAAAATAACAAGCCCTCCCAACCTTCCCCTCAACAAGAGTGGGAGCAGAGGAGCACCAGGAAAACAACCAGCTACTAACCCTAACTACTGTACGGGCGGGTTTAGAAGATAAATTCTCGGTTTGAACGGTAAGATTATCAGCAAAACCCGCACGGCAGTCGCACTCGACGCGCTTAACCCGCAAGGGCGCGCTGCCTCCCCTACTAACCAATGACTAATAACTAATTAAAAATTAAAATTTAAAAATAATACTTAATAAAAGTTGACTTTTGACTTTTAACTTACTTATGTCGTTTCCTTCTGCTGATACACCGCTATACAACCATCCACTCCCTGATATAGAACAATGGCTAAAAGAACAAGGCTGTCAACAAGACGAAAACCAATTACACTGCTGGCACGTGCAGCGACCTAAATGGGAAGCTGAACTTTTACTTGATGTTGAGCAAATCATAGTCAGATATATTAATGCCGGTGAGAATGGGCAAGATATCCAAAGAGCATTTAAATATTCTCTTAGCCGACAAGATATTGAACAAGCAGTATTTTCTGGGCCGTAAATTAGGGACTAGGGACTAGCAAGACGAGGGGGGGAGGGGGAGAGGAGCCAGCGCCGTGGGCGGGTTCCCCGACTTGGGGCGACTGGCGTGGGGAGACAAGGGGAAAACCTTTCTCCTTGTCCCCACCTCCCTTCTTCCCAATCCCCGATACCGTTCGGCTGGCGCTCACGGCGGAAGCCCAATCCCCAATCCCCAGTCCCCAGTACCCAGCCCCTAATCTACACTTTCCCAAATCGCCGTTCTCGCTGTTGATAATCACACAACGCACGGTGAAATTCACTGCGATCAAAATCAGGCCAGAGAGTATCAGTAATGTAAATTTCTGAATAAGCTATTTGCCAGAGCAGGAAATTGGAAATTCGCATTTCCCCACTGGTACGAATTAACAAATCTGGATCGGAGATTCCAGTAGTATAAAGGTGGCGCTCAAAGGTTGCCTCATCTATTTCATCTGGCTGGAGTAATCCCTGCTGTACTTCAACAGCGATCGCTCGGCAAGCTTGGACTATTTCCTGTCTACCCCCATAATTGGTCGCCACTGTAAACCTAATGCTACGATTATTTTTAGTTTCTTCTACCGAACGGGAAATTTCTGCTTGTAGCGCCCGTGGCAAACTACTCAAATTCCCGACAAATCGAATTTGTACATTCTCCTCGACCATTTCCCGCAGTTCTTGACGCAAAACCCGCTGGAATAGAGTCATTAAGAAATCTACTTCTTCTTGGGGTCTGCCCCAATTTTCTGTTGAAAAAGCATAAGCAGTTAATGCTTCAATTCCCCAATCTTTACAACAACGGAGTAAATCCTTCAAAGCATCTACTCCCCTTTTATGACCCATAATTCGGGGTAATCCTTGACGCTTTGCCCATCGACCATTGCCATCCATAATTACTGCAACGTGCTTGGGCAGTAGTTCTCGTTTCAAGTCAGGGGGCAAATATTCAAGTTGAGTTTGTTGTGCTGTCATTTTTTGTCTCGCGAAGCGGTCGATGGTAGTCCGAGTAAACGTGAAACCAATGCTAATGCCTGACTGCGAATCCGACGACCCAAACTTAGCAAACCAGGAGCAACTGCTTCCCGATCTACAGTCGGCGAAAATCTAGCTTCCAGAGACTCTTTGAGCTTTGTGATGGTCAGCGGTCTGTTTAGGGTTCCCCTTTCCGCTAAAGAAATAGAACCTGTTTCTTCAGATACAACGACACAAATACAATTCTCAACCCGTTCAGTTATTCCCATCGCCGCCCGGTGGCGTGTTCCCAACTGACGCGAGGCTGTGCGTCCTGAAAGCGGTAAAATTATACCAGATGCTACAATCCGCGAACCTCGTATCAATGTAGCACCATCGTGTAAAAGAGTTTTTGGCTGAAAAATTGTCTGGATCAGTTCTTTGGATACTTCAGCGTTCAGTTTGACTCCTGGTACCGAAAAATCCCGCTCGTCAATCGGGCCGGAGGTTTCCAAAATTAATAGCGCACCAATCCGGTTTTTCGATAATTCTTTAACTGCTTCGACAATTTCATCAATTACACTATCAGACTTGGGAACCGCCAGACGGGATGGTTGAAACAACTGCCGGAACTCTCCACGTCCCAGTTGTTCTAAAAATCGGCGAAACTCTGACTGAAGAGCAACCGCCATTGCCACAGCACAGCCAATCACCAACTTTTCCAGCACAAAGTTTAGCAATTGCAGTTGCAATTTGCCACTAATCGCTGATGCCAGCATCAAGATAATAAATCCTCGCACCATCCAAAGTGTCCGGCGCTCACTGATAATAACTAGTATCATGTACGTCAGCGCCAGTACCAAAACAATATCCAGAGTCTCAAGCAGCAAGGGCCGAGACCATCCTTGGTTTATCAGCCATTGCCTCCATAAATTTCTCATGACATCTGGACTAAACCTTCTGCCTCTAAATCAAGTAAGTCAATAGTCAACAATTGACAGTCAATAGTCAATAGTTTTGAGCTAGCTAGTGGAAACCAGAGCCACCCTTACAGGAGGCAGCCCCGCTCTCCATTGAAGACGCTTTGAGGGCGTCTTTCGGGCGTTTACAAATCGAGTTGGTGTCGAGCCGATTAAGTGTGGGGTTTTTCTCCCCGTTGTGGACGCAAAAGACTTCTTTTGGTATAAACCTGGCATGAAAACCACCAATACTGGACTCGCTCGCCACAGCACTGCCTGCTAACGATTACTGACTAAGAAATGACTAACTCTTTAGTCTTTCTGGTAGGCAATCTTGTCGAATTACATCTTCATAAGTTTCGCGTTGCAAAATTAAATTTGCTTCGCCATTCGCCACTACAACAGCTGCCGGTCGGGGCAAGCGATTATAGTTAGATGCCATACTGTAATTGTAAGCACCAGTTGCCATGACTACGAGAATATCTCCAGGTTCTGTTTTAGGCAGCTGGGCATTTTTAATTAATATGTCTCCTGATTCACAATGCTTTCCAGCAATTGTAACTGTTTCTGTACAAGGAACCGACATTCGGTTGGCAACGACTGTACGATACACTGATTGATAAGTAATTGGGCGGGGATTATCAGACATACCCCCATCAACGGCAACGTAGGTACGAATATCGGGAATCACTTTGGATGAGCCGATAGTATAAGCTGTGACGCAAGCAGAAGCAATTAGCGATCGCCCAGGTTCGCACAGTAATTTTGGCAAAGGTAAGTTTTCTTGGGCACAAGCGGTTTGGATCACTTCACAAATCGGCTTTACCCATTCTTCAATGCTGGGAGGATCGTCTGATTCTATATACTTAACTCCTAAACCACCGCCGACATTTAATTCTGTAATCGACAGCCCATAGCCAGCAGCTTTACTCAACCACTGCACCATCACCGCAGCTAAATCCTGATGCGGTTGACGTTCAAAAATCTGGGAACCAATATGAGCGTGCAAACCTACGCAATTAAGGGCTGATTGATTACTGACAAAAGTAAACAATTCATCTAAATCGCCGGGATCAAAACCAAATTTACTATCTAAGTGTCCGGTACGAATATATTCGTGAGTGTGGCACTCAATTCCTGGAGTCAATCGCAGCATGATGCGAATAGGAGAACAAGAGTGGGAGAGTGGGAGAGTAAGGAAAAATTCTTCTCCTTGTCTGGTTGTCTCCTTGTCCCCTTCCCCAGCTAACTCCACCAGAGTCCGCAATTCATACCAGTTATCCACGACAATCGTGCAACCAGACTGAATTGCTAAAAGTAATTCTTGGCGTGATTTGTTATTTCCGTGGAAGTAAATCTTCTCTGGACTCAAGCCTGCACTCAGGGCAGTATAAAGCTCGCCTCCCGATACAACATCAATTCCCAAACCTTCTGATGCGACGATCGCACAAACGGCTAAACAACTCCATGCTTTGGAAGCATATAGTACCTGAGCTTCACCCTGATAGTAACGCTGGAAACTTTCCCGATACTGACGGCAAGCGGTTCGCAGGGTTTCTTCATCCAAAATATATAAGGGTGAGCCAAACTTTTGTACTAAAGTTGTTACATCGCAACCCCCTATTTCTAGATGGTCTTGATGATTAATTTTGGCACTCAGCGGTAACAGTCCTTGATTGGGTGAAAGATTTACTTTGTTAGTGCTTGTTTGCAATAAATACTGGCGACCAGAAAGTTGAACTCCAGCAGGCTGAGTCGATACCATAACTATTAAGAGTTGTCCTTGTTGTTTTAATTACAGGCTTAAGCGGGTCTCGTGATTCCCAGTTTACCGAATAACGTGCTTTTTCGCCCCTGCCTTTCGGCATTGAATAGGGGTATAGGTGAATTCATCTTTCTTACCCTTTAAACCCTTATCCCCTTATTCCTCATTATTTCCTTAAACCCTTACACCTTTTTTCGATTCTGTAGACTTAACCAAAAAGTGTGAGCAAATTCAAATTAGAACTGAAATCTTTAACAACAGCAGATTTAAGTGCTGTAATGGAACTCGACAAAGCCTGTTTTGGTGGTCTTTGGACATTGGAAGCATATCAAAGAGAGTTAGACAGCCCCAATAGCATTCTACTCGGTTTGTTTTCGCCTTTGTTTCCTCAGAAATTGCTGGCAATGGGGTGTTTTTGGTCAATTTTAGAGGAAGCCCACATTACAATCTTGGCAGTCCATCCCCAATACCAAAGCAAAGGTTTGGGGCAAGCTATGCTCTATTTTCTCCTCAAGTCAGCTTGTGATGGTGGAAGCGAGCGAGCTACCCTTGAAGTGAGAGCTTCTAACCAAGCTGCAATTGCTCTCTATCATAAATTTGGCTTCAAAACTGCTGGACGGCGGCGACGTTACTACAAAGATAACGATGAAGATGCGCTGATTCTGTGGCTGGGAGGTATGCAACTTCCGGAGTTTCAAGACGCTTTGCACAACTTACGCGCTCTGATTAGCGATCGCCTCAACAATTTTTCTTGGGATTTAGTCAATCTTTGGTAGAGATGCAACTAATCGTGTCCAGATCGCCGACAATAGTCAATAGGAATTAGTTACTATTAACTATGGACTGTTAATAAAAACCATAAAACATTGACCTACTATTCCAATGCTTTGCGGTTTAACAGTGAGTTATGAACTTTTTAACTCCACTTAAACTCTACTTAATTGTTATTTGTCCCCCTATGTCTTATAAAAAATTATAATAGTGTTCAAAAAGTGATTGACAAATGCAATTTTTTGTAGTATATACTTTTCTTTGGGATTGATTTTGCAGTCTCGCAAATCCAGAATTTTTGTTTGTAATTCATTTCCCGAAACACGGTAAATTCAAGCTCCTCAGTACACAGTTCACAAAAAATAATAAAAGCTAGCAGTTCCCATAAACCTGGGCGATCCCTGATTGAATGTCTATTTCTTTATACAGACATCCAATCGGTTTTGCTGTGCTAAAATCAGCGTACCGGCACGACGCAGGTGATGGGAAACAATGCCATGTTTGAACGCTTCACAGAAAAAGCCATTAAGGTAATCATGCTAGCCCAGGAAGAGGCACGCCGCCTGGGACACAATTTTGTGGGTACCGAGCAGATCCTCCTGGGTCTGATTGGAGAAGGTACCGGAGTGGCGGCCAAGGTGCTGAAATCTATGGGCGTTAATCTCAAAGACGCTCGGATTGAAGTAGAAAAAATCATAGGCCGGGGTTCAGGCTTTGTAGCCGTGGAAATTCCGTTTACGCCACGGGCAAAGCGAGTTCTGGAACTATCCTTGGAAGAAGCGCGCCAATTAGGGCATAACTATATAGGTACCGAGCATCTGCTGTTGGGCCTGATCCGAGAAGGGGAAGGTGTGGCAGCCAGGGTACTAGAAAACCTGGGCGTGGATCTCTCTAAGGTAAGGACTCAAGTGATTCGGATGTTGGGAGAAACCGCTGAGGTGAGTGCCGGTGGGCAACCTCGTGGCAACAAGACCCCGACATTGGATGAATTTGGCTCGAATTTGACCCAAATGGCCTTGGATGGCAAGCTCGATCCAGTGGTGGGACGAGCCAAAGAAATTGAGCGGGTGATTCAGATTTTGGGTCGCCGCACAAAAAATAATCCCGTATTAATTGGGGAACCAGGGGTTGGTAAGACCGCGATCGCTGAAGGTTTAGCACAGCGTATTGCCAACAAAGATGTCCCTGACATCCTGGAAGAGAAGCGCGTAGTTACTTTAGATATTGGTTTACTCGTAGCAGGAACAAAATATCGAGGTGAATTTGAAGAACGCCTGAAGAAAATCATGGATGAAATTCGGCAGGCGGGAAATGTAATTTTAGTAATAGACGAGGTACACACCCTAATTGGTGCGGGTGCGGCAGAAGGCGCGATTGATGCAGCAAATATCCTCAAGCCAGCTTTGGCAAGAGGCGAGTTGCAGTGTATCGGTGCCACAACCCTAGATGAATACCGCAAACATATTGAGCGGGATGCAGCACTAGAACGCCGTTTCCAACCAGTAATGGTCGGTGAACCTACGGTGGATGAAACTATAGAAATTTTACGCGGACTGCGCGATCGCTACGAGCAACACCACAAGCTGAAGATTTCCGACGAAGCTTTGATTGCAGCGGCGAAATTATCTGACCGTTACATCAGCGATCGCTATCTGCCAGATAAAGCGATCGACTTGATTGACGAAGCCGGAAGCCGGGTACGTTTGATTAACTCCCAACTGCCACCCGCAGCTAAGGAATTGGATAAAGAACTGCGCCAGATATTAAAGGAAAAAGACGATGCAGTTCGTGCCCAAGACTTTGACCGAGCCGGAGAACTGCGGGATCGGGAAATGGAAATCAAAGCCGAAATTCGGGCGATCGCTCAAAGCAAGTCTAATGGTGGTCGCAATGATGGTGATGAACCTGTCGTTAACGAAGAAGACATTGCCCACATTGTCGCTTCTTGGACAGGAGTCCCGGTAAACAAACTCACCGAATCCGAGTCCGAAAAGCTGCTGCACATGGAAGAAACCTTGCACCAGCGCCTAATTGGTCAAGAAGATGCAGTGAAGGCAGTTTCGCGGGCAATTCGTCGCGCTCGTGTCGGCTTGAAGAACCCCAACCGACCCATCGCTAGCTTTGTCTTCTCCGGGCCTACTGGTGTGGGTAAAACCGAATTAGCAAAAGCATTGGCATCTTACTTCTTCGGTTCTGAAGAAGCGATGATCCGCCTGGATATGTCCGAATACATGGAGCGTCACACCGTTTCCAAGTTAATTGGTTCGCCTCCAGGTTACGTCGGTTACAACGAAGGCGGTCAATTGACAGAAGCAGTACGCCGCCGTCCTTACACCGTGGTGCTGTTCGATGAAATCGAAAAAGCGCACCCCGATGTATTCAATATGCTGCTGCAAATTCTGGAAGACGGTCGCTTAACTGATGCCAAAGGTCGCACGGTAGACTTTAAGAACACCTTGCTGATTTTGACATCTAACATCGGTTCTAAGGTGATTGAAAAAGGTGGCGGCGGTATCGGCTTCGAGTTTGCTGAAGACCAAAGCGAACAGCAATACAACCGCATTAAGTCTTTGGTGAACGAAGAACTGAAACAGTACTTCCGTCCAGAATTCCTCAACCGTCTGGATGAAATTATCGTCTTCCGTCAACTGAGCAAGGAAGAGGTAATGCAAATTGCCGACATCATGCTCAAAGAAGTATTCGGTCGCCTCACCGAAAAAGGCATTACTCTGGAAGTGAGCGATCGCTTCAAGGAACGCCTGCTGCAAGAGGGTTATAACCCCAGCTACGGTGCAAGACCTTTACGTCGGGCAATTATGCGCTTGCTCGAAGATAGCTTGGCAGAAGAAATTCTCTCCGGTCGTGTTAAGGAAGGGGATACTGCTATTGTTGACGTGGATGAAAGCGGTACTGTGACGGTAAGGCCAGAACAGCGTCGAGAATTGATGACTCCAGGTGTGGAGTAAATTTTAGATTTTAAAATCTAGAATTTAAAATTTGAAAGCGGTAGAGGGTGAAAATCTTCTACCGTTTTTGTCATTCCTGGCGGGATGTAAAACTAATTGGCTTAAAAACTATTCGCGAATCGTCATCACCGATTTGCTGCAACTTTATCAAACTACATCCGCGACAGAACAGCAACCTTGGAAAGCTTGTCTTGATCCAGCCCTTTGAGTTCGTTCAGAGATAACCAGCCTTCCTTAATCAATTCAGCAAAGATAAAGAGCAGAACGGAGTATTGGTAGTCGTACTTACCCTCAATTTCATGCCTTTTTGCACTCAAGAAATCGTGTAATCGCCAGATATCATTCAAGTCCACGAGGGTACTTGCTTCTTTTTGAACTTGTTTAAGCAAAGCATCAATTTCTCTTTTGTAGGCTTGTTCAAAGGCAGTTCTAGCTATTTTCTTTTCGATATCCGTCCACTCAGTTTCACTTGCTTGCATTATTCAACCTGAAATTTTTGCGGTAGTTATTTGGTTAGAGTTATTCCGTTTTTTCCCAGAGCAATTGAGCGCTCTGTTAACCAAAAGCGCTCAATACGATCATCGGTAATTTACTTAATTTCTATTGTCTGCCTAGCGAACTAGGTTTAGAAGTTCTTTGGGAGAAGCCAACAAGTCAATGGCTACAAAAAATATCTTGCCTTCAGGATTGAGCAAGAACCGCCAAGCCATGTTCATGCCCACTGCTGCGCCAAACCAAGGGGTTTGAACTTTGCCCGTCACTTTCACTTGAGTATAGCCATCTTCCGCGGGTTCAGAGATACCCCGCTCTGGGAGCAAATTGAGGTTTTGGCATTCTTCTCGGAAGAACCGCAAGATCGCATCTTTGCCCACGATCGGTCTTTGAAAGGGAGGCTGCAAAGCACCGTCTGGTACGAACAGCTTGATCAGTTCATCAAAGTCATTTGCATTCAAGTTGTTCATGTAGCTCAACACAGTTGGGTTGTTGATACCTTGAATAGTGACTTGAGTACGTTGAGACTTTTCTTTAGGCGGAACTACAGGTTCAGAAATTTTGGTGTAGCTGCCTAGTTTATTTACATCAAACCCCATGTCCACAACGGAGTTCCGCAAGACAGTGATCTGTTGTCCTTGATCCAAAGCTTTGAGAGTTTCCAATACAGCTTTAGCATTAGCTGATAACTGATAGCCAGCTGGAATTGGCGCAACAATGCCTTGCTCCATCCATTCCCCAAGCTGATTCCAGAAACCTAGCTTAATATTAGGTGACCAAGTAGCATAGGTACGGCAAATGGGCGTATCTGCATGGTTTGCTAGATCGCACATAACCTGAGTTTGTTCAGGAAAAGTCATTTGCTTGATTTGGTTCAGGATTCCTTCTGCAAACTGCATACTAGCTGCACCAGGAGCCGCAACCGTGATGGTTTTACCCATTTCCAAGAAAGCGAACCATGTCCATGCCAGTTGATCTTCGGCGCTGAGTTGGTTGAATCGAGCAGTTAGAGCTGGTACGGCATCCGCCGACAGTGTGTTGGGGAAAATGCCACGGGCAGAGTCGATAGTAATTGCCATATAGAAAACTACCTCACTAATTTTTCAACTGACCCAACGTGGAGCGAGACATCTGTAGCTCACAGTTGTGCTCTCCAATCAAAATATCACAAATGTTTACAAAAAAATAAATTTCTTTACATTTGGCTCAGAAATCTAGTGCCATTGGAGGCTGCAATACCTAAAAAGTCTGCCAGAAACAAGGATTTGAGCTTAGAATCCTACGACTTCAATTCATGAGAGTATATCAATGTAAATATCAAGTCTTCTCAAAGAAATTAGTCTGAAGAGAGGTGTGCTTATTATTGAATTGTTACTAAATTTTAAGTATTTTCTAAGTAAACTACTATGTTTGATTTGCTAGTTCTGCTTGCTCAACAAACTACTACTGTTCAGGTAGGTATTAATATTAATGGCATCGTTGCTTTAATAGCAGGGATACTAATTCTCATACTTCCCAGGCTGCTTAACTACATTGTGGCGATATATTTAATAATTATTGGATTAGTACAGATTTTTAATTTTCGTATTTAAACTGGGTGAGTCAAATCAAAAATCAGATTGAAATAGCACTTAATATTACATATAAATACAAAAACAGCACAATCAATCATCGTATCTGCAACAGTCTGCAATAGATGCGATCGCTAAACTAAAGACTAGATAATGTGTTTATAGGCGTGTTTTCTGCAAAAACATACTACTCATACACTAAAAGCAAATTTCAAAACTTAATATGAAAAGTCCTTGGCGTCTCAGAGACTATGTATTTGCTGCCTTCATGACGATTGGCATGGTAATTGCTGTATTTATTGTCGGCCCATTCGCACCCCCTGGACTACAGCTTTTGTTTTGGGCACCTTTGGGAGGGATTTTCCTGACTTTGGGAATGGCACGTTTACAGCGTCGCGGCAGTGTAGCTTTGATGATTCTTCCTTTGGCAGTGCTACTAGGGCTGATTTCACCGATTATTTCTCTGTACCTAGCTGTCACTGTTTTAGTAACCGAATTAGTGATGTTCTTTTTGGGGAACTATCGACGCAAAATCAACCGTTTATGGGGAAATGTCCTCTTTTTTGCCAGCGCCAACTTAGGTGGTTTACTTCTTGGTGCCTATCTGATTAAAGGTTCGAGGGCAGATCCATTTGTGAAAATCGCGACGCAGCCTGGAGTACTTATCTTACTCACAGTACTGGCAGGCATAGCTGGTGTTGTTGGCTGGTGGTTAGGAGAGTCAGCAGTTAAACAATTACAAAGAGCGGGGAAAATGGATGTTGATGTTTAAAACTACGTCTGAGGTGAATGAAAACAGCAGGCAAAAATTATCTTTCTAAAATCGACCACAGATAAACACAGATGCACACCGATAAATTATCTGTGTTTATCTGTGTCCATCTGTGTTCGTTATACGTAAATTTATTTTCCACATGAGGAAGCGTAATTTCCTTACTCAGATTAATCCCCTACTCAAAATTATTGTTTGTATTACCATCCTGTTTGTAGCTCTGCTTTTGCACGATATCAAGGCAATTAGTGTCTTAGTAATTACCTTATTGACATTACTGCTAGTTTCCGTGCGAATCAACCTGAAAATTTTTGCGTATGTGGCGATCGCTCTACTTATATTCATGGCTATTTCCACCTGGTTGAGGGATTTCCACACTTCCGTTATTAGCAGCTTGCGTCTGATCGCGATTCTGTTGCCAACCCCACTCCTTGCTAGTACTACCTCACCATCCGATTTAGTGAGAGCAATTCAAGCCGCACGCTTACCCAATTTTATTGTTTTGAGTCTGATGCTGATTTGGAGATTTTTGCCTGTTATTCAGCAAGAAGCCCAGCGAATTATTGAAGCTAATTGGTTGCGGGGTGTAAATGTAGCACGTCAGCCAAGACAATGGTTTTCTGGCTTGTTAATGCCGTTGATTTTTCGGATTGTTGCCTACGCAGATGATGTTACCGTAGGCTTAGAAACCAGAGGTTACGATCCCCAGGCTCCACGCAGTAATAGCCAACCTTTGCGATGGCAATCAAAAGATACTATCTTTGCCGTCAGTGCTGCTGCAATTATGACAGTTGTGGGATATCTGGAATGGGTAGCTTGAGGAAACATGGCATCCAACCAACCGCTCGTTAAAGTAACAAACCTAACATTTACACATCCAGGAAAATCCCAGGCGACGATAGAGGATGTAAATTTTAATCTCTATCCTGGCGAGATTGTCTTAATTGCTGGAGCAACCGGAAGTGGCAAAAGTACTTTGTTAAATTGCTTGGCTGGAATTGCCCCCAGTCACACGGGTGGAAAATTAGATGGTAGTATTTTTTACCAAGGAATTGACTTAGCCGAGTGGTCAGTTCGGCAGCGATCGCAATATTTCTGTGTACTCCTGCAAAACGTAGAAACGCAAATCTTTACAGAGCGAGTTTGGGAAGAATTTGTATTCGGATTGGAAAACTGGAACGTACCGCCAAACCAAATACTGCAATTAGCTGATAATTCCCTACAAGAATTTGGTTTAGAAGTACAACGAAATTGGTTCATCCGCCAACTCTCAGCAGGGCAGAAGCAACGTCTGCTGATTGCCTGTCTTTTGGCAATTAGCCAACCCGTGATGCTGTTAGATGAACCTTTGGCTTACCTAGATGCTAAAGGCGTTGAACTGTTGCTGCAATTATTGAAGTCAAGAGCAGAAAAAGGTCAGTCTGTAATTATCGTTGAACATCGGATAGATGTAGTCAAAAAGATATGCGATCGCTCCTACTACTTTCAAAACGGTAAACTCATTGAATTGGAGAAATCTCTTCCCTCTCCCATTCTCCCACTCTCCCCTTCACCCACTCCCCTACTCCTCCCTTCTCCCATTCTCCTGAACACTCACGGGCTGAGTTGGGGCGGATATCCTCCCTTTCCGGATTTGCAAGTAGCGGCAGGGGAGACAATTTTACTCAAAGGAAATAATGGCTGTGGCAAGACGACGCTTTTGAAACTTTTGTGTGGTTTACTCAAGCCAGCGACAGGAAAACTGGAAATTTTGGGCAGAGATACAAGCAAACGCAGCGTTGTGCAAATTGCTAAAGATGTTGGTTTTGTACTTCAAAATCCCAATCACCAGTTATTTGCTGACAGTGTAAGAGCAGAAATTGAGCAACCAGGAGTCACAAAAGCGATCGCTGATTTGCTATTAGAACAACTGAATTTAAGCGATCGCGCCAACGAGCACCCCCAAGCACTTTCTCAGGGGCAAAAAAGGCGATTAGCGCTGGGTGCAGTCTTAGCTAGACAACCGAAGATTTGCCTTTTGGATGAAATTATGGTGGGACAAGATCCTAACTCTTTATCTTTAATGCTAAATGTTCTAAGCAACTTTACTCGGCAGGGAGGGGCGTTGATTCTTACCTCTCATGTTCCTTTGTCAGCAGAAGTACTGAATTCTCAAATTTTAGAACTCTAACATCTTTAAAAATTACTGATGTTTGTATGGATAGCAAATCCGGCTTGCTTGGAAATATACTTTTAGCGTCAAAATAATCAAGGTATGTGTTTCACTTCATTCTTAACTGGTTCTAAAATTCTATGATCCCTCGCGAAAGTGATGCAAAACAAGTGCCAGCTTCATCAAAGGGATGGCAAAGTTGGCGAGAAAATCTGACTCTAGTATTGATCGCCTTAGTTTTGGCGTTTTTAATTAGGACTTTTATTGCCGAACCTCGCTACATCCCCTCAGATTCAATGGTGCCAACCTTACATACAGGCGATCGCTTGGTAGTGGAAAAAGTTTCCTACTATTTCAATCCGCCACGCTTGGGTGATATAGTTGTTTTCCAGCCTCCCGATGAACTACAGCGACGGGGATATCCAAAAGACCAAGCTTTTATCAAGCGTGTGATTGGTGAACCAGGTAAGATAGTTACTATTAATTCAGGCAAAGTTTACATCAACGGACAACCTTTGCAAGAAAACTATATTGCCGAACCACCAAATCAGCCATTTGCGCCAGTGGTAGTTCCTGAAGAAGAGTTTTTTGTTATGGGAGATAACCGCAACGATAGTAATGATTCCCGTTACTGGGGCTTTTTACCAAGAAAAAATATTATCGGCAGAGCTGTGTTTCGCTTTTGGCCGCTTGAGCGAATAGGATTTATCTAAAGGGGATTGGGGATCGGGGAAGTTTTTCTCCTCAGCTCACGCCACGTGCTACAACGGAACGCCAGGTGCTACAACGCGCTTAACCCGCAAGGGCGCACTGGCTCCCCTGCTTTTTCCTAGTCCCTAGTCCCTAGTCCCTAGTCCCTAATCCCTAGCCCCTAGTCTCTAAATTTCTTGTAAAAACCAAAACTGCTTGTTCGCGAATCGCAAAATTATGTTAATTTATTATGAATAATCATAACAATCTCAAATAAATAAACTTTTAACTAGCCACTCTAGGGTATTTTTTTCTTCTTAATACCATTGATAGATATCTAGGCAGGGTAAGCGCGTTCTAAACAGCGTTTGTACGGGATTTTTCAAGCTTATAAGCCTGAGAAAGAGCAGAAATGGTATTAGCCACACTCTGGACACTATAGAGCGACAACTTCCTTTTATTTTTCTATCCACACACTTCCCGTCATGAACACAGCGGTGACCCTACCAACACAACAAGAGGATCAAACAGTAGAATCTCTGGGACAAATCAATCGCCAGATGATTGTGATTCTCGATTTTGGCTCTCAGTATTCGGAACTGATTGCCCGCAGAATTCGAGAAACCCAAGTTTATTCAGAAGTTCTTTCTTACAGAACTACAATCGAGCAATTAAGGCAACTCAATCCGAAAGGAATTATCCTTTCTGGTGGTCCCAATTCAGTTTACGACAAAGGTGCTCCTAAATGCGATCCAGAAATTTGGCATTTGGGAATTCCGATCCTGGGCGTATGCTACGGTATGCAGCTGATGGTACAGCAGCTAGGTGGGGAAGTAGCAAGAGCTGAACGGGGTGAATATGGTAAAGCGTCGCTATACATAGACGATCCTACAGATTTGCTCACCAATGTCGAGGATGGCACGACGATGTGGATGAGTCATGGTGACTCTGTCACGTCAATGCCACCTGGATTTGAATTACTGGCACACACAGAAAATACTCCCTGTGCTGCGATCGGCGATCACGAGCGGAAACTTTATGGCGTTCAGTTCCATCCCGAAGTAGTACATTCTGTTGGCGGTTTAGCATTAATCCGCAATTTTGTCTACCACATTTGTGAATGCGAACCCACTTGGACAACAGCTGCCTTTGTTGAAGACGCAATTCGCGAAATTCGCGCCAAAGTTGGTAACAAGCGCGTGTTGTTGGCGCTATCTGGAGGAGTGGATTCTTCTACTCTGGCTTTCTTACTACACAAAGCGATCGGTGATCAGTTGACTTGTGTCTTTATTGACCAAGGCTTTATGCGCAAGTATGAGCCAGAACGGTTGCTGAAGTTGTTCCAAGAACAGTTTCACATTCCTGTGGAATATGTCAATGCTCGCGATCGCTTTCTTACTGCTCTGGCTGGTGTCACCGATCCTGAAGAAAAACGACGTATTATTGGGCACGAATTCATCCGTGTATTTGAGGAAGAATCAAAACGTCTTGGGCCTTTTGATTATCTAGCACAAGGCACACTTTATCCAGATGTGATTGAATCCGCCGATACCAACGTCGATCCGCAAACGGGCGAAAGGGTAGCGGTGAAAATCAAAAGCCATCACAATGTTGGTGGTTTGCCTAAAGATTTGCGATTTAAATTGGTAGAACCACTGCGGAAGCTTTTTAAGGACGAAGTTCGCAAAGTCGGGCGTTCTATTGGTTTGCCAGAAGAAATTGTACAACGCCATCCGTTCCCCGGCCCTGGTTTGGCAATTCGGATTTTAGGTGAAATTACCGCCGAAAGGTTAAAGATTTTGCGAGATGCGGATTTGATTGTGCGGCAGGAAATTAATCAACGTGGCTTATATCACCAATACTGGCAAGCCTTTGCTGTATTGTTACCAATCAAGAGCGTTGGCGTCATGGGCGATCAGCGCACCTATGCTTACCCCATAGTTTTACGTATTATCACCAGTGAAGATGGCATGACTGCCGATTGGGCACGCGTACCTTATGATGTACTGGAAGTAATTTCCAACCGGATTGTCAATGAAGTTAAAGGTGTGAACCGTGTGGTTTACGATATCACCTCGAAGCCACCTGGAACTATAGAGTGGGAATAGAGGAAATTGTTAATGGCTAATAGCTAATAGCTATTAGCTGTTAATATTATTATCAGTAATTAGGATAGTTGTTTGTTGGGTTATAACCACCTAGTGATGTATCAGGAAGAACTACAATATCCAACCAATAAGTTAGGAAGCTGTGAAATGTTTGTTTTAACCTGTTAATGTCAATAGGCTTGATAATATAACTAGCAACACTACAGCGATAACATATCTCTACATCTCTAGGATTGGAAGAAGTAGTAAAAACTACAACAGGAATTTTCTTGAGATTCTGATCCTGCTTAATTTGTTCTAACACTTCTCGTCCATCAGTTCCTGGTAAATTCAAATCGAGAAGAATGAATGATGGGCGGGGGGCAAATTGAGGCTCTTGGTAAGCACCTGTGTGATAAAGAAAGTCGAGTGCATCATCGCCATCAGTACAGCGAAAGATAGGATTTACCACTTGTTGATGGCGCATCATTCGCTGCAAGGCTTCAAAATCTTCATCGCTATCTTCAATTACGAGTATGGGTTGAGTATTTTTGCCAATCATTTCAATTTACTTTTTGCAAGGTGAAATAAAATGTACTACCTTCACCGTAGGTTGACTCAACCCAAATTTTACCGCCATGTCGCTCCACAATCTTTTTGGCGATCGTTAATCCTGCACCAGTACCACCGCCATATTTGTTGGGGCTGTGCAGTCGTTTAAAAATCCGAAAAATTGCTTCAAAATGTTTTTCCCGAATACCAATGCCATTATCTTTGACATAAAATGTCACTGTTTCTGATGCTTCCGTATAGCCAATTTCAACCAATTTTTCGACTTTGTCGTTGTATTTAATGGCATTAGTAATCAAGTTACTAAATACTTCGCCTATTTGGATGCGATCGCAGTAAACTATTGGTAGCGGTCTATGTATATTAATTACTGCACCTGTCTCTTCAATACGGGCACTCAACAAATCTAAGATTCGCTGCAAAACAATATTCAAGTCAATTTGCTGTAATAGTAGATCCACCCTTCCTAATCGGGAAAATCGTAACAAAGAATCAATTAAATCTTCCATACGCTGGGTGAGGCGAATCAGCGTTCTGAGCTTTGCTTTGCCCTCCTCATTCAAAATTTCGCCATAATCTTCAATTAAGAAATTAGAGTAATTATGAATACCACGTAAAGGTTCTTTTAAATCGTGCGACGCAATATAAGCAAAAGCATCCAACTCTTGATTGCTGCGTTCTAATTCAATGTTGAGCTTTGCCAGCTCATCTATTTTTCGCAACACAACACTAATAATGGCACTGCGCAAATCCAGTGCCGCATTCACTTCCCAAGGTTGCCAAGGCAAAGACTTAAGGTGAACAGTTTGTTTCCATAGTTCAAAAGATTTGCGAGGCGACAGGCGCAAACTGCCATCTTCATTTACTTTTACAGATTCACTCGGATCGCCACCCCAATTAACAGTTTGCACTTCCTCTGGACGAAACCACAAAACATAGTTATTATGAGTTTTGGAAATAGAAAGTGCAATTAAACCACTAGCAACGTCTTTCAATTTTTCTGCTTCGGGATATATGCTTGATAAAGAGTCTGTGTAAAAAATTTCTTCGTTACAATTTTGGTTAATCCATTTGATTAAATTCTGAATTTGTTGTTTGTTTGGAGTGTTACCAACGAAATAAAATTCGTCTTCAAAACAAACTACAGCACCCTGAGCATTAACTAAATTGAGTATATTTGGTTGGTAGTTGATTAACCCATAAATAAAATTTTCCTCTGCCGACATATACTCCACTAACTTTGTCTGGACAGATTTAATTGTTATTTTGTATTTAGAGTCTTCATTCTCTTCTTTTGACACTAGTTCTAAAGATGTCATCTGTCCTAAAAATTCACAAGCATGACGAATTTCGTAAGGTACATATTTGGGTGTGTAATGATGGCAGGCAATTAATCCCCATAATTTATTGTTTCTAATCAGAGATATTGTCATTGTTGCCTTTACACCCATATTATGCAGATACTCAATATGACAAGGAGATACGCTCCTCAACACGGAGCGACTCAAATCTAGGGGTTCATTGGTTAACGGATGATGGGTGGGAATAATTGCAGCAGGTTGGTAATCAATATTCGGGATGAAACGAAGCCAGTTTTGGCTAAAAACCTTTCTAGCTAGTGGCGGAATATCTAAAGACGGGTAGTGCAAACCCAAATAGGAAGTGAGGTTTTCTGCTTTATCTTCTGCAATAACTATGCCATTGTTATCCTCATCAAATTTATATACCATTACTCTATCAAACTTGATAATTTTCCTTACTTCTTTGGCAATAATCTCACTGATTGAAGTGAAACTATTTGCTGTTTGCAGTTTTGATAAAGCTTGTTTTACTAAATTATAAAATTTAAAGTAAACATTATTTTTTTCTGGATTTGTTGGTTCTAATTCCAGAATTAGCACTTCCATTTGGCGATTAATTATACCATCAAAACTTAGATTTGCAGCGCTTTCAGACGATTGTAAAGTCAGTTCGATCGGATTAGCAATCTCTATGGTTTCTTGATGCAGACAATCAACCAAAAATTCTATCTGTTCAGAATCGAACAGTTTACTTAGTGGTTGATTTAGTAATTTTTCAGGAGAAAACCCTAGAAGATGTTGCGTATTATCACTAACTTGTAAAATTGTTAGTTCAGGTTCTTTTAGTGTTAAAAGTATCCCATGCGATTGAATAGAGCCAGGGACATGAATTGGCTCTTGCTCATGTTTGTTTAAATCTAATTGCAATAAATTGTAATTTTTACTGATGTTCACGTTCTAAAGAGTTAGGTAGAAGATATCAAATTCCGTATTGATAATAGATAGTAAAAGCTATATTGAGTGTACTTTGATTTGGTTGTGTTTTTGTCAAATAAGTTTTTATATCTTAGCAATATGCAAAATTTTTGATTGTAATTGCTTTAGATATTTTTAATAGATGGTAATATATCTAAAAGAATTCAGTTAAGTGAGTTTACATAATTCAACACAAAAATTATGGAAATTTTTAGTAGTTATAGTTCAAAAGTGTTTAGTAAAAAAATAGGACTAGGTGAGCATTTCAATAATTGGTGAAATATGAGTTATTTGCAAGGTATAAAAAAATACTATAGCGGGATGTTTGTCGTGTTTATCATGTCTATATAGAATGCCAAAAATGCTGCTAGGACTGTCTTTAATTAAGCATAATGAAGTTGTCAACTCTGTAATAAGATTTACGCAAAATATTTCTCCGCGCTTATTTACTAGCGTCTGAAGTGGTTTTATTCCTTCGTAACTCGTGCGTGATTTCTATGCAATTCTGTTCTGATGTTGCGGTGCTGCTTTTGAACGATCGCAAATTTGTGAATAAATATTACGACTAACTGGATGTACTGCGCAAGCCTTCTCAAAGTTAACCTAGCAAAGCCCTGTTTTATGAGCAGCCGTAGGAACTTTTTGTCACTTTTGTTGACAGTATGGTTTGACTGCATCACCTCTACACTAACACAGTAAAATTACTCAAGGAAACAGAGAACAAATGAGGGACAAGATCATGAAGGATTTTTCTCTTTCTTCCAATATTGACGGAGACTCTAGCCAGCCTTCTCTCCCTCTTACTAATTTTAAAATCCTCGTGGTAGATGATGATGAAGATAGCCGTTTTTATGTCTCTACTGTTTTAGAAGCAGATGGAGCTATTGTTACGACAGTTAAATCGGCAGCCCAAGCGCTAGAGGTGCTAACGCAATTACAACCTGATATCTTGGTTTGTGATATTGGTATGCCTGATGAGGATGGCTATAGTTTGATCCAGAAAGTGCGTGCTTTAGAGACAGAGAATTTAGCAAATGTACCTGCAGTTGCATTAACCGCCTATGCCGACAGTGAAGATCGGATACGTGCTCTCGAAGCTGGCTTTCAAAGTCATGTGACAAAACCCGTAGATCCAGCAGATTTAGTTGTGGCTGTAGTTAATTTATTAGCTTCCAGTCAGAGTTAATAATGTGGAGGTATGAATATAAAAATCCTAAACGATTTAAAAACAAAAGCATTTAACAGCTAATAGCTATTAGCCGTTAGCAGTCAAAACATTTTCACATTTTTAAAATGCAAAAAAATAAGACTAGATGTCGGCGAACTTCGATCGTTCTGATAGAGAGTTTAATCTCTCGTTGCTCGCAGCAAAGTGGAGGAAGCGACAAAAACTCCACAACCATCTAGGTATATTTGTTATTTTGCACTGTCTGCCTCTGTGACGTCGCTCTCCTTCTAGAGGCAGCAAAGGAACACAACGATAAAACTTCCTGCCAGTACTTTTTGTTATGAATTCAATTTACAAATTAATCTGATTGTCAAGCACCTATCTGAAGTGATAAAAAACATCTAACTAAAGATAGAAATTTAATTAATAGTTCATTCAATCAATTCATGACTTTGAATCAAGCCCAAAGCTAATTTGCTCAGACTGGTATTGTAATGGCTCAACGTGAATTACAATTCGGACAGGGTTAAAACGTTCCTCTAGTCGCATCTCAACCTCTTCGGTAATGCGATGAGCTGTTTCTAGATCTTGAGCATCTACTATTAAATGCATTTCAATGAAAACTTGCCGACCAACAATACCACGAGAAGCAATGTCATGGCAATTAATCACTCCAGGCACAGAAACAGCGATCGCATGAATTACTTCTGGAGCGATCGCCATTTGATCTACAAGCCAAGGCAAGTTTTCTTTTAAAACTGTCCACCCACTCCAAAATACCAACACAGCTACAGGGAAAGCTAACACTACATCTAACCACTGATAACCCAACCATACGCCAATCAAACCGCCAATCACAGAAATTGTTACCCAGATGTCGCTCATCGTGTGTTTGGCATCGGCAATCAAGATTGGGCTACCTACTTTCATACCTACGTGCCGTTCGTAAAACGCTACGAAAATATTCACACCCAATACAATCAATAACAACCATAACTCTGATGGTGAGATTTTGACTGGTTCACCACCATTGAGAATCCGCTCAATTGCTCCTTGGAGAATTTCAAAGCAGGCTATGCCCAGAAAAGCAGCTATTCCCAAGGCTCCGACTGCTTCAAATTTCAAATGTCCATAGGGATGTTCGCGATCGGGTTGTGGCGAAGAAAAGCTACTGGCAATTAATCCCAAAATATTGTTAGCACTGTCTGTCACGCTGTGCAATGCATCAGCTAGCAAACTAAGAGAACCTGTTAATTTTCCTACAACTGCCTTTAATCCCATCACGAATATATTTAGCAGTAGCGTAATAATTAAAACCTTTCTAACTTGACCACGATTATCCAAAGTCATAGATTTTTAAATAGTATGTTCTATGACTCTAAGTGTAGAAGTAAACACACCAATCAAATATATAAAACTCTTACACTGTGGGATTCTATCTTGCTAGAATCTCAAATATTATCCTAAATTATTGAAATATTTTTTAATTAATAACTGCTATAAACCTAATGCGAGCAAGATATGTATATTCTGAGGTAAAAAGATTTATTATCATTAGATAAAAAAACGGAACGTTATAACCTATCACCAGGAAAATAGTATTTGTACCAAAATGTTTTAACACTGTGCTCATGTCCGCAAATAACCTGACATTGAACCTAACAGAAGGTTCTATCTCCTTTAGCTTTTCACCCCAAGCAGCACGAGAATTAAAAGCAGCACTGGATCAATTGATGAATAGCCTCAAAGCTGTTGCCGCAAAAACCAGTGCAGGTGGCACTAAAGTTAGTCCCCAGCGCCCAATAGAATATCGTCATACAGGAGAAGTATTTTTAGAGATTTTCTGTAATCCTAATATCTGGGCGACTCCTTTTGCTGCAAAAGTTCTACTTACTGTCCGTGACGATAAAATTCGCTTAAGCACAGAAGCTGAACTGACTCGTGTGATTGAAGATGTCAACTTGTATTTAGAGCAAGTGGGGTAATGTTGTTTGTTGTCAGTTACTGAAAACCGATTTATCAAATCTCGATCTGGTGGGTTACAGCGCAAAAATCACATCAAACATCCCAAATACAGCTAACCCACCCAACTACTACAGAACAAAAAATTACCGGAGCAGTTACCAATGTTAAGCTACTCCGGCAAAATCAATAGTCTTGCTCAAAAAATGAAAGTTTCAGCCCCTATGCAAACAAATTTTAAAAATGACGTACAAACAACTGCAATACGCCTCATAATTCAAAAAATAGAGCATTAAAGATTTCAGATCGGGAAAAATCTATCAAAAGCAGAGATTATCCATGAGATTGAGTGTTGAATCTTTTGTTGTCACATTCAATACATCTAAATAAATAAGTTCCCAATCCAAAATCTAAAATCATCAATTTATTAGTCGTTTTCCCATTCTTCCCGACCAATCAGATCACCAATCCGATCGCGTAATAAAAAGTCACACTTTTCTAATTCACATTCAATACATACCCACTCCCGTGCGGGGATGTATTGACATAGTGTATATATTGGCTGTTGTCTGCTGACCACTCCTTTTTGTACTAGTCGTCGTGCTTCGTCTTGAATTATGTCCAAAGAGTAGTAGCTAATAGAAGGCACCGTATTCACACTCATGATCTTTGCTCACAAATTTATACGTAGATGACGTTCCCAAAAATAGCGATCAGGAACAAATATGGTAAGGAACAGGACTATCGCTGACAATTTGTAATTTCGTATACGGAACTATTTTCATTTTGACGCTACACATCCTCAAAAAATGTAAATAAATATTAAGAATATCAAAAAATCCTGACATTTTGTTTTAAGTCTATCAAACAACGAGACAGAATTGCTGATTGATAGCTAATATCGTTGTTTAATCTAACTCTGTTTACTCTCAAACCTAACGTTAACGACCTTCAGCTTGGTTTTAAGGAGAAAGATGGGTGAAAATCCAGAAAGTACATAAAGTACTTTCTTGAACTGCGGACACCTGTCTATAAGAAAACATCAAAGAAATAGCTCTTGGAATAAAAGGTATAAACTACTGCAAGTCATAGAGGCTACAATACAACACTTAGGATTGTAGAAACTTATTCGTTAACAATTTCTTAAATAAAGTTTCAGCTACTTGTGAAAGTCTAGCAATGCTGCATAAATGAAATCTTCTCAGGAATTATGTATGAGAATGTTGATACAAGCGATCTACCTCTAGATTAATTGCAAAGCTGATTTGAGGATTCCGCATTTGACTCGTATAATTACTGTATTTATCAGTATCATAATATTACCTTATAAGAATTTATAAACCCCAAACTTTGGTATGTATATTGTCTATACTTTTGTTTGTATTTCAATTGTTAAGTTTTGTTTAAATCATATTCTCTACTCATGCCCTTCCTTTGTCCTTCTATGTGCGATCTGCTCTTTGGGTACTCTACTTTGAAGCCACACTTTGCATGTCTATGACGAAAACCGCCTTTGGTGGGGGCTGCCTCACCATCTGCCATTTGCCTTTTTCAAATTCAGATATCAGTTATTAAGTCATATTGAAACAGACGCGATAACATCGCGTCTGTCACAGCCTTGTCTGATTTAATGGAGTTAATTGTTGTTGAAGTTACTTATTTGTCAAATTCATCATCCTCATAAGTACTGTTGTCTTCATTCTGATCTAGGTTTCCTGGTTGACGCTCTTGTTGGATTTGGTTCAATAGCGACAATACCTTATTACCACGTTCTATAGAACGATCCTCAATAAACATTACCTCTGGTGTGCGACGCAGGCGTACCCGTGCACCAAGCTCACTGCGGACATAACCCGTCGCCGACTTTAAGCCTGCCATTGTTTCTGCCTTGGCTTCTTCTGTGCCATAGATTGATACATAAATTTTGGCGTGTTGCAAATCACCAGAAACATCGACATCGGTAACGCTTACCATGCCAGTACCCACACGATCATCTTTAATACCGTTGAGCAACATTTGGCTAACTTCCCGTTTAATCAATTCAGCAACACGGGAAACACGGCGACTTGTAGCCATAAAAACCATGCCTCCTGACAGAGGTTGTACTATTTGAATGTGCCACAGCTGCAAGCCGTGGATTTTTTGATACAGACACTTCCCAGTCTAGCTGGATTCTTTGATTTCTCGAAATACTTTTTTGATTGTTGCAGCACAAAACTATTTTAGTCTCCAAGCTGTTAGCTGAATTTCAATCAAAAAATTTTAACTGCGACACACTTTGGGCATTTTTAATCATCCAGATTATACCATGGCTTTTTTAAAGCAAAGAGTACGATACTCCGCAAAATAGGGGCTAGGGACTAGAGAAGTTGTGAGTTTATTAAATGAACGTCTAGTTTAAGTTTAAATTGTACTTAAGCCCAGCATCGCACGCAGGGTGAGGCTAATAAACACTAGCCCGCCTACCAACAGCCCCAAAAGGGCGACTAAGGTAACAGGACGTTTTAATAACGGTGCCAATGGAGCAAATAGGCTTATCAAAGCACCCAGCAGGGTGGTAATGAAGTAGCGTTGGTAGCGAAAGACGTTATCCCAAAATCCATCAAACATCTGGTTTTAAACCGTTTAGTTATCAACTGTATGTTATTTATTCTGCCAGATTAATTCAATAGTATCTAATTTCAGCAGCGAGTAAATTAGTAAATTGATATAAAATATGTGTCACTAGCCTCTGTTTATATATTTAGTAGCTTAGTTTTAGTAAATGTTAAGTCAACTACCAAAGCAGATTTGCCCGCGCCCATTTTTAAAATGGGCTGGTGGTAAAAGTAAATTAATTCCTCAATATGTTCCCTTTTTCCCCACTAATTATAAGAATTATTATGAGCCGTTTTTGGGTGGCGGTGCTGTTTTCTTCTATCTTCAATACCTTCAACCTACTCCAGCTATTTTAACTGATATTAATGCAGAATTAATCACTACTTATCGTTGCGTACAGGAGAAAGTTGATGACTTAATTATTCTACTTAAAGAGCATCAACGCCAACACAATCGAGATTATTACTATAATATTAGGGCTAATCCTGTTCATTCTGAATTGGAGCAAGCCGCTCGTTTAATTTATTTAAATAGAACTTGTTTTAATGGACTTTATCGAGTTAACTCTCAAGGTAAATTTAACGTTCCTTTAGGTAGATACGATAATCCCAAGATTTGCCAAGAAGATTTGCTGCGTTTAGCTTCTGCCACTCTTGTTAAATCTGAAATTAAACAAGCAGATTTTGCAGATGTACTAAATTATGCCACAACTACTGAGGATTTTGTATTTTTTGATCCACCTTATTATCCTATCAGTAATACTAGCTATTTCACAGCTTATAGCCGTAATTCTTTTACTGAAAAAGACCAAAAACGTCTTAGAGACATTTGTGCAGAATTAGCCACTCGTGGTGTTAAAGTGATGGTATGCAACTCTGATTGTGAGTTTATTAAACAAATTTATATAGAAATAGGTTTTAATATACACCGTATAGAAGCAGCACGGTCTATTAACTCAAATACAAAAAAACGCGGCATAATTTATGAGTTGTTAATAACATCTTATTAAAGATGTTTGTTTGCCCAAGCAATAAATCTATCTAAGCTATGAACTGCTAGTAAATTGTGGTTATCAGTTTCTCTTTCTTTGAGCCAGTCTATAGCACCTTCTCTCATACCTTCACCACCAATAACGATAATAGTAGGTGCTGGATATGAGTATTGAATATTTAAGTTCAAGTAAGGAAACTTCTCATCTACAGAACCTTCACTTTCTTGCCATTTACATTCAATAATTAATCCAGATGGCATTGTTGATAAACCAACAACATAAAAATCAACATAAATATCTGTTTGATAAATGCCAGTTCCTATATAAACCTGTTTGGCATAACGTTTTGGTAATAAAGTAGAAGTTAAAATAAATTCTCGTCTCTGCTTTTTGGGAACATGAGAACAAACTTGAAAATATCCATGTGCCCTTAATGTAGTTTCCACATGATTTTCTAATATTTCACCAGACTTATTAGCCCGTGCGCCTTGAGTTCTAATCATCTGAATTCCTTTAGCTGCCATCCGCGCTTATTCTAGGATTTCATGGAAGTAGCAGTAAAGAGTCAGTTACTTAATATGAATTTTCAATAGGGAATAGGTGAGTGATTATAATCGTTATACTGGTACATTTGTATCCATTATTTAAATACATTTGTATTAAAAAGAAAAGCTGACAACAGTGTAATTATTATGAGGTGATTGAGAATAAAATTACCTCACGCTTTAGTTAATCTGAACTTTAGTAGTGGCATTGCGGATTTCCCATGCCAGTTCTAAAATTTGAGTCCAGCGTTTTTGTACTTGTTTAGGAGTGCATTTGAGGATTTTGGCGATCGCTTGATCGTTCACTTTAGCAATTTTCAGTTGCAATATTTGTCGTTGCGCTGCGGAAAGCTGACTCCAAAAATGTTTCCACTGCCCGGAAGAAAGTCCCAGCTTTTGGTCTAGACTAATACCCAACCATTGATGTACCAATTGCCACTGGTGAGTGCGAGCAAACTTTTCTACGTGGTACTTAAAACGCTGTTGCAGATAATCGCGTTGGCGGTTAGTTAAACCGAGAATTTGGTCAATTTCTAGTGGGGAAAGGTCTTGGAGCTTTAATACTAGATATTCTACACAGTCATGTTGACCTTGAGATTCCAAATATTTGACCAATTCAGAAATTACGCGATCGCGCTCGCTATCTTCAGCTAGATCGAAAGTTTGTTGGGCAATCATTTGCGATCGCAGCTGTTGTACAGCTGAGTGACGCAGATAAGATTCAGCTTCTTCAGTCTTGGCAGATTCTATTGCCATTTCAAAATCAACGCTGGTTTCTTGAGGTTGACGACGGGCAAAAGTTTGGGCACGCAATATAATTAACTGCTGATTTGCACCACCATGTAAATTAATACGACGTTTGGCATACTGTTCGGTGAACGCCATATATTCAGCTAGTTGCAATTGCGTGCGTGGCGTATAGTCTTCAGGCAATTCATTTTCCCGCCGAAAAACCTTAATAGCTTCGATATAGAATGCTTGCAGAAAATCTTCAATCAAGCTGTAACGAGCCTGAAACCCAACCTCAGAACCAGAAATGGAAATGTAACGATAAACCATAGCACCCAAACAGCTATGTAATTCCACACGCCCTTGTTTAGAACCTAGTTGATAGTAACGCAGGCATTTGTGCCAACGATGACGTGCTAAAGTAACTTGCCAGGAAATAATTTGTCCGGAGTTTTGAATGCGTTGGCTTTTATGGCAAATGCGTTCTACTTCTGTAGCTATACGCTTTGCTACAGCTTGTACACAGCCAGGCGCTGCTTTTACTTGTGCTTGTATTTCTTGACACAATAGCTCGATTAAAGTATCTGTGTGGGCGACAGAGGATTTGGCACTGACAAGGTGAGGATCGAAAGCGGTAGCGAGTTTCATGACTTTCCGTGTGAGTGGTTTTTGCACCTAAACTTTCATAGCAACAGATGCAAGCGTAAATCTCTCGATTTGCATATCTCAGGAGCGATCGCTTCTCTGCTGATATTTAAGAATGTAAGAAATTTCCTCTAGTTCCAGGGAAAGCTATGTGTCGGTTTTTCTAAAAGCATCCTGGCAAGGGGTAACACATGGATGTTTGCTCTCATCCCCAAGTAGACAAAATCCTTATGCTGTCAAGATTTAACTATAGCTTTGTCATAACTGCTTCTCGGCTTGCAACTATGACGATCGTTAAACTGGAGTGTTTTGATTTTTAATTTCCGAAATTCAAAGGCTAACTCGTGAAGTTATAGTGTTATACCCACACGGCTGCTTTTTCCCAACCCAAACCCTGCCTGAGGATATTTGGTTCATCCCCCGTTAAGTCCAAAATCGTAGACACTTCATAACTTGGTTCTTCACCAGTGTCTACAATCACATCAACTAAATTATCTAGGCGATCAAACAACTCCACTCGCGACACCATAGGTTCTGTTTCCATTCCCACAAATCCATCACCCGTCTCATCGGGTGGCAAATGGGCAGAAGTCGAAATAATCGGATTCCCCAGTGCTGCCAACAACGCCAAACACACAGTATGATCTGGTACTCTGATGCCAGTAGTTTTTCGCTTCGGATTTTGCACTAGACGCGGTACTAGTTTAGTAGCAGGTAGTAAAAAGGTGTATGGCCCCGGAATTAAATGTTTCATAATCCGATAGGCGCTGTCGCTGACAATCGCATAAGTTGCCACATTAGAAAGCGATGAACACAAAAACGTCAGTGGTTTATCATTAGCTAGTTGCTTGATGTTCCGTACTCGTTCTACTGCCGACTTCGCGTTTAGATCGCAGCCGATCGCATAGACTGTATCAGTAGGATAGAGCATGACTGCACCATCACAGAGTGCCGCCTTAATTTCTTCTATTCGGCGAGTTTGGGGATTATCAGGATGAATTGAGAAAATTTTTGCCATAGCTCGAAATGGGAAAAGTGGTTAATGGTTAATTGTTAATGGCTAATGGCTAGTGACGATTAACCATTAGTAATTAGCAATTAGCAACTAACTACTAAAACTATTGTATTTCGTATGAGTCAGCTTGCTTATCTTCAATGCCCAACAGGTATTTCCGGTGATATGTGCTTGGGAACATTGGTAAGTCTGGGTGTTCCGGTGGAATTTTTAATAGAAAAGCTCAATGGTTTGGGAATTGAGCATGAATATAAGTTATGGGCAGAACTTGTCTTGCATAACGGGCAGCAAGCAACAAAGGTTCATGTAGAGCTATTGCACAACCGCGATCGCCAACACAGTCACCATCACCATCACCCTCACCACCGTCACTTGGGCGAAATTGAAGAGATGATTCTTAAGGCAGAGTTGCCAGAAAGAGCAGAAACTTGGAGTTTGGCTGTATTTCGGCAATTAGCAATTGCAGAAGGAGCTGTGCATGGTATTGCTCCAGAAAAAGTTCACTTTCATGAGGTGGGTGCAGTTGATGCAATTGTAGACATTGTTGGTACTTGCTTGGGGTTAGATTGGTTGGGTATTGATAGTAATGAACAAGGATTGCCGTTACTTTACTGCTCCGCATTTCCGACTGGTGGAGGAACAGTGCGTGCAGCCCACGGACAAATGCCTGTACCAGTACCAGCAGTGTTGAAGTTATGGGAAATGCGCGGCTGTCCAGTTTATAGTAACGGTATCGAACGGGAACTAGTCACACCCACAGGAGCAGCGATCGCCACAACTCTAGCTCAAAGCTTTGGTGCGCCACCCCCGATGACGATTAAAAAAGTTGGGTTGGGAGCAGGTTCTTTGAGTTTACCAATTCCTAATATATTACGTCTGTGGTTGGGTGAAGCAGTTAAGCACGAACAGGTAAAAGGGAACAGGGAACGGGGAACGGGGAACAGGGATACATTGCCTCTAAACCCAACACATAAATTATCCGCTACAAACATCAATCCGACATTAGAAACTATTTCGGTACTGGAAACCCAAATAGATGATTTAAATCCCCAAGCGTTCGGTTATGTATTTGAAGCATTATTTGCTGCTGGGGCGGTGGATGTTTTTACTCAATCTATTGGCATGAAAAAATCTCGTCCAGGAATTTTGGTGACTGTAATTTGCCATCCAGAAAATTTACCTAATTGTGAAGCTGTTTTATTTCGCGAAACTACTACTTTAGGAATTCGGCGCTTTACTCAACAGCGGGCAATTTTAGAGCGAGAAATTCAATCAGTGGCAACAGAATATGGTGTGGTGCGTGTCAAAGTGGCATGGACGCAACAAGCAGAAAAGAGAATTATAAATAACGTACAGCCAGAGTACGAAGATTGTGCAGAATTAGCAAGAAAACATCAGATTTCTTTACGGGAGATTCAGCGGGTAGCGCTACAGAATTGGTATTTACAAAAGAGTTAACACTCAATAGTCATTATTCACTTATACTTTGATACTATATGTGCATGACTAAATTAAAGAAATTAGTAGAGCAATTTCTCAAGCACCCAACAGAAGTGCAGTTTGAGGATGTGCGCTATCTGCTCTAAGCTTTTTGGCTTTGAAGAAAAAAGGTCTAAAGGTAGCCATCATAGCTTTCGAGATTCACTCGGTAGAAAGATTACTATACCCAAAAAAGGCGGACAGAAAGTTAAAGGAGTATACGTACAGCAAATTGTAGAGCTATTAAATTTGGAAGAGTGGAGTGATGAAGACACTGAACCAGAAGAACAAGCAGATTAAGAAGCCGTCCTTAGAATATTATTTAAATCTTCAGTATCCAGTCACAATTTATCCCGATCTAGAAAGTGGATATGTAGCTCACATTAAAGACTTGCCAGGATGTCTCATCCAAGGCGAAACAATAGAAGAGACGATGGCAAACATTAATGAGGCGCGAGAATTGTGGATTGAGACAGCTTACGAAGCAGGAGATAATATTCCTCTACCCAGCACAGATGATAATTACAGTGGAAAATTACTTTTGCGAATGCCAAAATCTCTGCATCGAAGTTTGGCTGAAGCCGCAGAACAAGAAAATGTAAGTCTTAATCAGTATATTGTTTATTTGTTAAGTGCATCAATGTAGATGATATTTTAAGTAGGCGATCGCATTTTTACTGTTGCTAACGCCAAAATAAAAATAGATTGCTAAATATATATTGGAGGCACGACGAATACCTCTCTAATTGTCATTTGAAGTCAGGTATTGTCTGCCCTTGAAAACTTATGACTCAAGAATTTTTTCGTAACAAAAAACAACTATTTGACCACTGGGCACCAAGCTACGACTGGCTCTTTCCTTCAGTATTTTACCAAGCTATTCACAAGCGGCTACTGGAATATGTCAATTTACCACCCCAAGCAAATGTACTCGATTTAGGCTGTGGTACTGGACGTCTGCTAAATCGTCTGGCAGATCGCTTCCCAGACTTGCGTGGTACGGGATTGGATCTATCTTCCCAGATGTTGCGGGTTGCACGACGTAGTAACCGCCACCATCCGCGTTTAATTTACATTGAAGGCAAAGCCGAATCTCTTCCTTTTGCTGACGGGCAGTTTGATGCTGTTTTCAATACCATAAGCTTCTTGCATTATCCCGAACCAAAACAGGTTTTTGCTGAAGTAGCGCGGGTACTCAAAGAAGGTGGAAGCTTTTACTTAGCAGATACCAGCATCCCAAATCAAGCAGAACTCCAATTCAAACAAATAATTGGTGGTATTAGATTGTACAGCCAAAACAACCGCGAGCTTTTAGGCTCTTCTTGCGAACTTAAATGCGTAGCTCACCATTATTTACTTGGCCCTGTTTTACTTACAATTTTTACTAAATCCGTCTGATAAAGGTTACAGGTTACAGGTTACAGTTTTTACTATTCCCCCAACCCTGTTTCCTGTTCCTTATGCTGCATAAAAACCACAGGAACAACACGCAGCTTTCTCCCTAATTCCGATATTCTGAACTTATTTTGAAGCGATCGCGGTAAATCTCCCCAACAGACAGGTACAAAACCAAAGCGACTGTAAAACTTTGCCAGTCGCTTACCTAAACATTCCAGATACAGTGGTTGAGTGGCAGAGCTAATTAGATGCTGCGTCAGATAACTCCCCAAACCACCATTCTGCCAAGCTGGTGCTACAACTAAACTACCTAGTTCCTGGGCAGCAGTAAAATTACGTAGCTGCCCGCACGCTACTACTTTTCCGTTACACTCAATCACCCAAAATTGTTGCCAACGTATTTGTGTCGGATCGAGTTTTGCTGACAGCACTAACCAGCGAATTGACCAAATATCAGCAGATGTTGCTTTGCGGATTATACAAGCATCTGGCAGACATAAATTGTTATTTTTCATACAAGTTTTAGCCTGCTTTAGCTACTGAAGAGCCTTGTTTGAGAGGCTTTCTGTTATATCAAGTCCGTCTAATTAGTTATAATCAACACTCGTAAAAAATCTCTGCGCCTGGTGCGCCTTTGCGTGAGCTTTAATCATAACATCAACTTCCTAAAAGTTAGAGAATCCATTCTGCTGCCCTTTCACCTAAATCTAGAGGAATACTAACAGCTTTACCAAGGCGTGGGCGTTCCCGTGTTTGTTGGATATATTTTTGCACTTGAGTTGTTCCACCCAAGTAATTTAAATAACTCGCGATGCTATCTAGATGTTCTTGGTATTCTGCCTCATTGAGGGGAAAAGAAGCTTGCTCCAAGTATTTCCACATAATTTGTACAAATATCTTTCCCTGCGTCCGTCGTAGCTGGACATCATAAGAACGTCCCCACTTCTCAAGCAACAGCTGGCGTAATTCCTGTCCTGTCATGGCTCTTCTCAATTATATTTTACATTTGGTGATGATGTTAAGTTCGGTAACTCAAGTATGATAGGAATATAAAGAAATGTAATGCTATATAGATGAAAGATGCGAGACATTTCTTTGAAGAGATAATCTGGCATCTTCAACAGAGGCATCGGCATCTCGCCTCAGACAAGAGTTTCTCAGATACTAGAACTCAAGTCAAAAAAGTTAACAAAATACCCAAGAACGCGTAGATTATGGCTCAATTTTCGGAATCAATGGACGTGCCCGATATGGGGCGTCGTCAGTTCATGAATCTTCTCACTTTTGGGACTGTAACCGGAGTAGCCCTGGGGGCGTTGTATCCTGTTGTCAAATATTTCATTCCTCCTTCTGCGGGTGGAGTCGGTGGTGGTACAACTGCAAAAGACGAACTGGGTAACAATGTTAGCGTCAGTAAGTTTTTAGACAGCCATAATGTGGGCGATCGCGTTCTAGTTCAAGGACTTAAGGGCGATCCTACCTATATTGTGGTAGAAAGCAAAGAGGCAATTCGCGATTACGGTATTAACGCCGTTTGTACTCACTTAGGTTGTGTTGTACCTTGGAACGCTGCCGAGAACAAGTTTAAGTGCCCCTGTCATGGTTCCCAGTACGACGAGACAGGTAAGGTTGTTAGGGGGCCAGCACCGCTTTCTTTAGCTTTGTCTCATACAGCAGTACAAGACGACAATATTGTCCTCACCCCTTGGACTGAAACCGACTTCCGTACTGGCGAAGAACCCTGGTGGGCTTAAAAGTTTTGTCATTTGTGCTTTGTCATTTGTCTTTTGATAATGACCAATGACCGCTGACTAATGACTAATGACCAATGACCAAATTTATCAGAGAATCTTAGTCCTTAAGAGATGAGAAATTCTTGTACAACAGCGAGATTAAATAGCACTGCTAGAGCAATTGTAAAAACATTGCTCGTAGCGATCGCTACGATGACATTTTTCTTCACTAGCGATGTAGCTCTTCCCCAATCAGCCGCAGCTTATCCGTTTTGGGCACAGCAAACCTATCCAGAAACACCCCGCGAACCGACTGGAAGGATTGTGTGTGCTAACTGTCACCTAGCAGCAAAGCCTGCTGAGGTAGAAGTTCCCCAATCAGTTTTGCCTGACACGGTATTTAAAGCCGTGGTGAAAATTCCCTACGATACCAGCTTGCAGCAAGTAGGCGCTGATGGCTCCAAAGTTGGTTTGAACGTTGGCGCTGTATTAATGCTGCCAGAAGGCTTCAAGATTGCTCCTGAGGATCGCATTTCTGAAGAACTCAAGGAAGAAGTTGGTGATGTTTACTTCCAGCCTTACAAAGAAGGACAAGACAACGTCCTGCTTGTGGGGCCAATTCCTGGCGAACAATATCAAGAAATCGTCTTCCCAGTTCTTTCTCCCAGCCCCGCCACCGACAAGAACATTCACTTCGGCAAATATGCTGTTCACTTAGGTGCAAACCGGGGACGCGGACAAATTTATCCCACTGGTGAAAAGAGCAACAACGGTGTTTTTACCGCTTCTGCTGCTGGCACAATTACCAAGATTGCCAAAGAAGAAGATGAATACGGTAACGCCAAATATCAAGTCAGTATCCAAACTGACTCTGGAGAAACAGTTGTTGATACAATTCCAGCTGGCCCAGAATTAATTGTCTCTGAAGGACAAGCAGTTAAAGCTGGCGACGCTTTAACCAACAACCCTAACGTTGGTGGCTTTGGTCAAGACGATACAGAAATCGTACTACAAGATCCTAACAGAGTTGTATGGATGATTGCGTTCGTCTGTTTGGTGATGTTAGCTCAAGTGATGCTGATTCTGAAGAAGAAGCAAGTTGAGAAAGTCCAAGAAGCCGAGATGAATTTTTAAATTTTCTTTGGAATTATCAACTGATTTCGGGACAGGTATATCGCCTGTCTTTTTTTATTATTGGTAACTTATACCAATTCAAAATACCCTACGGGAAGCTGCCACTCTCCGAGAAGCCGCTCCGCGTCTACCGGACGTCTACAAAATTCAAAAAGTCAGATGCCATCTGGGTTTTAAGGTTTGCATCTGTTGTTTGATTTTAGCGAATTGGTATTGGCTGCAAAATTTTAAAGTACTTAAATAAAATGTAATACTGCTTATATGAATAATTTTTTATTTTAATGTTATAACTTATATTATAATATCATGCTAAGTTGTCAGGAATAATTTATATGGCTGGCAAAATTTATCCAATAGCTCATGCCAAGATAGGTACTCAAGACGGCTTTCGCTTACCGAGGGCATTTTCTAAAGACTACCCTCATTTAGTTAATCAGTCTGGTTACATTGAAGTATTATCTGACAATACTTTCTTAGTTCGGTTAAACACGGAAGAGACTGAGGACGCAGATGAAGCTGAATCACTAATGATGAGTTTATTCCTTGACTTTTTAATGAAGGATGCAATTCAAAATCCTTCCAAGCTAGTTCCTTATACACAGGAAATGAGCGATGAAATGGATAATTTACTAGCTGATGTAAATTTGGATTCATGAGTTCCTTCACTTGCAATGAATGGACAATCTTTTTCTATCCATTGTTTAATAAGCAATGGGTAGAATTATCTAATCGTGTTTATATTTTACAAACAAAGCTAGCTAAAGAAGAATTTATTAAACATCCAGATGTTAAGTTATTAAAGGCATTGGATATAGGAATAAAAGAAAAAATACCTCAAGATCCTTTTGCTTCTCACTTTGTTTTACAAAAGCCTTTACAAAAGTATGGCCGTCTCAAAAAAATGGGACTACCTGAGCGTTATCGGCTTTTCTTTAGAGCATTCAAACAAAAAAAAGTTATTATTATTCTTTGGTTAGGATTTCCTAGAAAAGAAGGAGATAAAAGCGATTGTTATCAAATTTTTTATAAAAGAGTTACTAATGGTGATTTTCCTGAAAGTTTAGATGAACTGATTGCTGAATGTGAAGTAGAAGATTCTGATGCTTTCCAACAAGATTAACTATAGTGAATGTTAATTGCTATAAAATTGTTTATGAATATGATTTTATTCTGTCAAAATTCAAATTGTTATCAGGATAATTTCAATGCAAAAACTATTAATATTAGTATTAACCATGTTCTTGCTGTTAACAAGTATTTTTACCCCAAGTGCTAGTGCAGCAGATACAACTAATGGCGCACAAATTTTTAGTATTCACTGTGCTGGTTGTCATATCAACGGTGGCAATATCATCAGGCGGGGTAAGACATTGAAAGCAAAAGCACTTAAGAAAAATGGTATGGATTCAATTGAGGCGATCGCATCCATTGTTACTAATGGTAAAAATAATATGTCAGCCTACAAAGACCGTCTCACTGCCCAAGAAATTCAAGATGTTTCTGCTTACGTTCTAGAACAAGCTCAAAAAGGCTGGCAGTAAACAATTAAAAATTAAAAATTAAAAATGGTTTTACCAAAAACAAGCTATCTACAATTCACCCCTGATTTAAACATTTGCCGGATATTAAACGGAATGTGGCAAGTTTCTGGTGGACACGGACGTATAGATCCTAAAGCCGCGATTGAGTCCATGTTCAAATATGTCGATGCAGGCTTTACTACTTGGGATTTAGCAGATCATTATGGTTCCGCAGAAGATTTGATTGGTGAGTTTCGCCGTCAACTTCTGGCTACCCGCGGCAAAGAAGCTTTATCTAACATCCAAGCCTTTACAAAATGGGTGCCTCGTCCCGGTAAAATGACTAGAAAAATTGTCGAGGAAAATATTAATATCTCCCTGAGAAGAATGGATGTAGAATCCTTGGATTTGATGCAATTTCATTGGTGGGAATATCGAGATAAAAACTACCTAGATGCCCTCAAATATATGGCAGAACTTCAAACTGAGGGTAAAATCAAACATTTAGCTTTGACAAATTTTGATACCGAACACTTGGAAATCATTATTAAAGCAGGTATCAATATAATTTCTAACCAAGTGCAATTTTCTCTGGTTGATCGCCGTCCGGAAGTTAATATGATTCAGTTTTGCCAACAGCACAACATCAAACTTTTTACTTACGGCACCCTATGCGGCGGTTTTTTATCAGAAAAGTATTTGGGCAAACCCGAACCACGAGGCTTTGATTTGGCTACCGTGAGTCTCAGAAAATATAAAAATATGATTGATGCTTGGGGTGGTTGGGGATTATTTCAACAGTTGCTTTCTACCCTCAAACAAATAGCAGATAAGCATGGAGTAAGTATCTCTAATGTCGCGGTACGTTACATTTTAGATAAACCCGCCGTAGGTGGTGTAATTGTTGGTGCCAGGCTTGGCATATCTGAACATCTAGAAGATAACGCCAAAGTATTTGATTTGACTCTTGATACTGAAGATTTGCAGTTGATAGATAGCGTATCTCGACAGTCAAGAGATTTATACCAGTTAATCGGCGACTGTGGTGATGAATATCGTCGATGACAGATAATTGTTTACGCTCCCCAAAGTGAGCGATCGCATTTTTAGGTTGATTATCTTTCGCGATTGGAAACTTAGTGTTTATGCACCTAAACTATCTAAAATTTTGTTGAATTGGTAAACTGAATTTTCTAGCTCATCTGTTTTTCTGGCTTCAGGGAAAGGTTGAAAGCATGAGTTAATTCCATCTCTAACTTCTGCTTCACACGTGGTTAAAGGCAGTCCAAAATCTAATTGTGCTGCGGCAAGTTGTGCCTGTTGTTCGTAGAATTCTTTAATATCAGAGCTATTCTGCATTGTCCTTCCCCAATGGTTACACAGTTTATACCAACCTAGTTGGGTGAAAAGAGTGATTATTTGGCTAATCAACTCATTTTCAGATATAGAACGAGTTCACTATGTAGTCTACTACACAAATTTTTGCTATCTTTGGTAATCTTCCCAATTTAATTTTTCTTTACTAATACCGATTCAAAAAATGTTTGCAACACATCTTGACGTAGAGACGTGCCATGGCACGTCTCTACAATGTCTCATGCCACCAGGAACTTCAGAGATTAGACACTATCATCAGCGATCGCGTCAGTTTTTCTTTGTTTTATCCGGTGAAGCCACCATAGAAATTGCTGGCAAGCGTCAAGTTTTACGCCAACATGAAGGGGTGGAAGTTTCACCAGGTATTCCCCATCAGATATTTAATAAATCAGGACAGGATTTGGAATTTCTAGTGGCGTGACCAGGCTAATTTGATGTAATGATTTTTGTAGGTTGGGTCGAAGCATGAGACCCAACAAGCTTATCAATTAGCTCAACTTGATTTTGATAGAGTCATCTCATTTAACTCTGCATCACGCCGTCTGGGTATTTCATAAATCATAAAATCATAAGCCATATTTGTATTGGGAAAGATAGCACGGGCTTCTTGAAGTAGATCCCCTAACTCTATAGAATTTCCAGGAGCATAGCGGGGGCTAAAATGAGTCATAAGTAAATGATGCGCCCCAGCAGCTAAAGCTGTTTGCGCTGCCATTGTAGATGTAGAGTGCAGCCGTTGAAAAGCCAGTTCTGCATCTTGATGAGAAAAAGTTGCTTCGTGAATTAACACATCTGCATCCCGTGCTAATTCCACTGCATTCTCACAATAAATGGTGTCCGTGCAATAAGCAATTTTGCGCCCAATTTCTGTCGGGCCGCAAAATTGAGCGCCATGAAAAACTCGCCCATCTGGTAGCGTTACCGTTTCACCACGTTTGAGTTGACCGTAAACACGACCTGGTGGAATTTGCATTTCCTTTGCTTTCTCGATATCAAAGCGTCCTGGCCGATCTTTTTCAGCTACGCGATAACCGAAGGTTGTAATGCGGTGATGCAAGGGAGCGCAGGTAACAATAAATTCATCGTCTTCGTAAATTACCCCAGGACGAATAGCATGAACTTTGACAGGGTAGGAAAAATGGGTGTGAGAATAACGCAGGGCTGACTGTAGGTATTCGTTTAATCCAGGTGGCCCGTAAATATCAATACGTTCCACATTGCCTGCCAAGCCACAACTAGCAAGCAAACCCATCAAGCCAAAGATATGATCGCCGTGCATGTGGGTGATAAAAATTCGGGAGAGTTGGCTACTTTTAAGATCGCTTCGTAAAAGTTGGTGCTGAGTACCTTCACCACAGTCAAACAACCACACCTCTGCTCTTTGTGGTAATCTCAGGGCGACACTAGAAACATTGCGCGATCGCGTTGGTACACCGGAACTCGTCCCTAAGAATGTTATCTGCACAGTGTTAAGTTTGCCTCCGTCTTGCTGAAAATTTTGCGCTCTATTTTATATAGTGGCACGGAAGCCAGAAAAATACTCTCTCAGCAATATTCACCTGAAAATAGGGGCTAGAGACGCTTAGGCTAGGGGTTAGAGAAAAGAGATTTTCATTCCCTTGTTGTGGGCTATTGCCCGCGGGTGTCTAATATGAAATTGTGTTTCACTAGTCTTTAGTGAAACCAATGATTTCATCGCTCGGTTCATCAAGCATTTCCGGTACCACAGCCTGATTATTTTTAAGTTCCTCTGGCGGCAAATCCCTTAATACATCGTCCATTTTTGGAGGATGCTTAATCTTGTCCAGCATTTCGGGACTAAGCTGAGTTTCATCGCCTTGTGGGTTCGTCTTTTCGGCTTGATTAGGAACAGTTTCTTTATTCATGGCTATTTCTCCAACTGACAAGCCAAGCTTAAAAAATACTATTCTTTGCTACACACTATCTGAGGACTGAGATTACTATTCTCGCGAGTGAAAAGCCTGGAGACAGCAGCCCACAAATCCTCGTTACCAGGTTGAACCTGGTAACGAAAATGGGCTTTAAACCCATTTACTTCTCGGCACGACCACTAATCAATTCCTGCGCCCTAATCCATGCTCGTGTTGCAACTTGACGACCAAGATTTCTGCCCCTCAAGTCTCCATCGGCAAAATGAATTCCACCGTAGCGACGTGAGATGCCTGCTTCGTCGGCAGCATCTGTGAAGGTAGACCAAAACAAGGTGATATCTTGTGTGGGTGCAGGGGGATTTTGCGGTTGTACACGAAATGGCACACCAGCCTTCTGGGTAACAGAGGAGTTAAAAGTGTCTGTACCAGTAAACCGCTTCAAGATTTCTGCACCAGCCGCACTAAATGTACTATGACCAGAAACAAACTCTGGGAATGGGGGTGTCACTACCGTATCTTTTTGATAAGGTAGCCACTCTTCTCCTCGTACAGAACCTCGCCAATCTGCAATTACTTGTCCCTTGTATAAATACCGAATAGCGGTAATTGGACGTACATAATCGTAGTTCCTCTTTGCATCCCAAGCAGCAACGCTAGCATCAAACAGTGCATTGGATAAGGCAAAGAACATTTTCACGTCATCATCTAGGATATGGCGATCGCGCTTAGAAACACATTGCCCAAACAGATGCCAGTGTCCTGGAGGAAGTTCAGAACCTGGGCCGTCTGCCCAGTATTCGGTAATCATTTTTTGCTGAGGGGTTAACCTAGCTGCTAAACCAATCAATTCATCAGCCTGAGACTTGTAGCCTGGTGTTTCAAAATCATGAGTTTTGCCAACCGAAGAGCGAAATTCCGATGCTGTTTTGAGTGCAAAGGGAATTACTAAATACCAATGAGGTGTGGCAAATTTCTGAGGGGAAGTTTTACTACCTTGCCCGTCAGAGACAATCAGAGGCTGCCAACGGTTGGGATCGAGCACAGTGGAGTAAATGCTGTTGGGATCGAATACATCAAGAGGAAGGTTAGTTGGTTTGTAACCTGTATAGTCAGAGTAAGCTCCTGGTGCTAGATTGCCTAACTGGTTCGCTCCGTCTTGATGGCGGAATTTTAGTAGAGCTTGGGAGGTAACGTTACCAATACCAATGGCAGTTTTAGTATTTGTTGAAGTGTTGTTGGCATCATACCCCAACGTAACCATCAAATCATCAAAGATGGATTTCTGCGTTGGAAATAGATCTACCAAAACTCGATAAGCAGCATAACTAACTGCTGTGTTTTTGTTAGCCAAAGTTTGTTCTGAGCCTGGACGACGCAGTTTGTCGCCAAACCGAGTTCCGTCGGCTACTGGATCGTAGGCTGACCAAGCATCATAAATCGCTGTGTTTAAGATGGCAAGCGATCGCGCCACTACCGTCGGGGCTGGCTTGCTATTCCTAATTGCTAGCAATGCAGCATTATTCCACTGAATCAAGTAGTTGTCTGTTGGAGAGGGTTGAATATCTCCTAGCCCAGCACAGTTAAATTCATACTCTTCCCTTGCTTGAGCAATTACTTTTGGCTGTATGGTTACAAATGGAGTAATTGTAGTTAGTCCAAGCACTATACTTGTTTGAATTGTAAAAATACGCAAACTAAGTTTCATTGATTTAATTTTTGAAGAATTATTAATTGAGGAAAAATGTTAGTCACCAAAGGCTCAAGTTTTTTCACAAAGGCAATCAAGAATAAAAACTCTGATTATCTCCTTGAAATAGGGTGAAGCTTTATTCGTTTTGTGAAAAAGAAAATAGCTATACTGCTAAACTTCGGTTTTCCAGAACCTATCTACAAAGTCTTTGAACTAAACAGGCATGAAGATATGAGTACTAGATAAAATCAAGTACTCAATATATTTATTATTCAGGCCAATTAATTAGCTCAAAGTCTCCCAATATAAATGAGAAAAACTTTTACCTTTGCTTAATTCCTTAATTTTTCTGACTTTTTCCCCTATCCAAAAAAGCCAGTTAGATAAATATGCAATTATTTAAATTCGGTTTTCTAAGCTTATGATTTTATCGCTAGTTCTTCTCAAGATTTCAAAACAATTGAGAATGAACTACTACAGGTAAGCAAATTTGAGACGTATCGATAAATATCAAATCGGTAGTATCTCTTAAATTTCAGTTTTAGAGATAGACTAATGATACACTGCTTTAAGAAATATTTGTATATCTATCTTTAGATAGATTTGTGATATATTCTGCTAGTTCTCTGCAAATCTTTAAGTATATTAACGTAGGGGCTTTCTAGATATTCTGGGCGGCAGAGAAGTCCAGATATAATTCTCACCCTCTAAGCGAAGCGTAATTGGTAGAGTAATTGAATATTTTAAATGCAACACTTTTTCATAAATGAGCAAAATGAAAGAATATCTGCAAGTAACTGAAGTGATTGACTGGCAACATAGTACAGTTTTGGAACTTGCGAAAAAAATTGCATTCAAACATCAAACATTGGAAGCGATCGCCAAAGCGTGTTTTGAGTGGGTGCGAGATGAAATTTATCATAGCAGCGACTATCAAATGAATCCTGTAACTTGTCGAGCGTCAGATGTACTCAAATACAAAACAGGTTATTGCTATGCAAAAAGTCATTTGCTAGCGGCACTACTCAGAGCCAATAACATTCCAACAGGCTTTTGCTATCAAAGATTGAGCATTAATGACAACGGTGAACCATATTGCTTACATGGTTTGAATGCAGTTTACTTACCTGAAATAGGTTGGTATCGTGTTGATGCCAGGGGAAATCGTAGCGGCATTGATGCTCAATTTGTTCCTCCAAAAGAACAATTGGCTTATAAAATTCAATTGCCAGGAGAAGCCGATTTTCAAAATATTTTATCTGAGCCACTTCTACTAGTTGTAGAGGCTTTAAAAGCTTCCAGCACATGGGATAGTTTGCTTTTAAATCTTCCAGATATTTCTTTAGAATTATTTGACAGTATGGTCTAATTTTGTGATTTAAGAAATGTTTCTCTTAAAATTATTAACTGAATTTTTGCTAGTTATTTATCACCTCTTAAACAATAACTTATTACAAGAGATTTATTAGCTATTTTTGTTTCGGTAGTGGATAAAAGTTTAGACTTTTCATGGTCAGCCAGAAAAGGACAGGATGTGCTAAAATCATAACAAATTATGGCAATTATTCAGGCTTATTTAGGAATAATTTTGCTTGTTTTCGCTTTAATTGCTGAAACTAATCGTTCTTGGAGTTTTTTAGGTTATGGCAACCTCTCAGGAGAGGATTATCCCCACGGATCTACGGAACGAAATGTCCAGGTCTTACCTGGAATACGCGATGAGCGTAATTGTGGGTCGGGCGCTGCCAGATGCCAGGGATGGTCTGAAACCTGTACATAGGCGGATTCTCTACGCTATGCACGAGTTGGGGTTGACCTCAGATCGCCCCTTCCGTAAATGTGCGCGTGTGGTGGGGGAGGTTCTCGGTAAATATCACCCCCACGGCGATACGGCTGTGTACGATGCCTTGGTGCGGATGGCGCAGAATTTTTCCATGCGATCGCCCTTAATCGCGGGGCATGGTAACTTCGGCTCTGTGGATAACGATCCGCCTGCGGCAATGCGTTACACCGAATGTCGCTTAGAAGCTTTGACTAGCGACGCTCTTTTGCAAGATATCGAGTCAGAAACCGTAGATTTTGTTAACAACTTCGACGGTTCCCAGCAAGAACCAACTGTGCTGCCAGCAAGGATTCCGCAGTTATTGTTAAACGGTTCTTCTGGAATTGCTGTGGGGATGGCAACCAACATTCCACCCCACAATTTAGGCGAATTAATTGATGGGTTGGTAGCACTGATTGGAAACCCGGAAATAACCGATACCCAATTAATGCAGTATGTTCACGGCCCAGACTTTCCCACGGGAGGTCAAGTTCTCGGTACTGCGGCAATTAGAGAAGCTTTCACCACAGGGCGCGGCTCCATCACCATGCGTGGTGTCGCAAACATTGAAACAATCCAACAACGAGGACGCCCGGAACGAGAAGCGATCATAATTACCGAATTACCTTATCAAACTAACAAGGCAGCGTTGATTGAGAAAATTGCCGAGTTAGTAAATGAAAAGAGAATCGAAGGTATAGCTGATATTCGGGATGAAAGCGATCGCGATGGGATGCGAATAGTCATTGAACTCAAGCGCGATGCCTATCCCAAAGTAGTGCTCAATAACCTTTACAAACAAACACCACTACAAGCCAACTTTGGGGCGAATATGCTGGCGTTGGTAAATGGCGAACCCCAAATACTAACGCTGAAAAACTTTTTACAAGTGTTTCTGGATTTTCGGATCGAATCGATTACCAGACGCACTCAGTATGAGTTGCGTAAAGCCGAGGAACGCGATCATATTCTGCAAGGATTATTGATTGCCCTTGCCCATCTTGATGCAATTATTGCCCTCATTCGTCATGCCGCCGATACACCCTCGGCAAAGGGAGAATTAATCACGACTTATGGACTTTCGGAAGCACAAGCCGATGCCATCTTACAGATGCAACTGCGACGGTTAACTGCCCTAGAAGCTGATAAAATTCGTCAGGAACACGAGGAATTGCAAGCGCAGATTGCTGACTTGAACGATATATTGGCACGGCGGGAACGGATACTGGAAATTATTGAAACCGAAGTTAAGCAAATTAAAGCAAAATTTGCTACTCCACGCCGCACGATCATTCTGCACGGAGAAGGAGAATTAGGAGACACAGACTTAATTGCCAATGAAAAAGCTGTAATTTTGTTAACTGAGCAAGGTTACATTAAGCGTATGCCAGTTAACACCTTTGAGGCGCAAAGCCGTGCGACTAGAGGTAAAGCCGCAGCTAAGGTAAAAGAAGATGATGGTGTTGAGCATTTCTTAACTTGCTGCGATCACGACAGCCTGCTATTTTTTAGCGAACGTGGTGTTGTCTACTGTCTGAAAGCTTATCAACTTCCTGTGGGTTCCCGTACCAGTCGCGGCACACCAATTGTACAGATGCTGCCCATTCCTAAAGAGGAAAAAATCACTTCGATCGTACCTGTGAGTGAGTTTACTAGCGATGAATATCTAGTTATGCTCACAAAAGGCGGTAATATCAAGAAAACTGACTTAACAGCGTTTAGTCACATTCGTGCCAATGGTTTAATTGCCATTTCTTTAGAAGAAGGCGATCAATTGCGCTGGGTACGACGGGCAAGAGTGGAAGATAGTGTGCTTATTGGTTCCCGGCAAGGCATGGCAATTCATTTTCGCTGCGATCATGAGCAATTGCGTCCTTTAGGACGTGCTACCCGTGGTGTGAAAGCTATGAAACTGCGGGCTGGCGATGAACTAGTAGGTATGGATATTCTCCCCGCTGCGATTCTTGATAATTTGACCCCAATTTCAGAAGCGGAAATCGAAGAAATTGAAACCGAAGATATCGAGAATGAGGAATCAACAGAAGTACCGGGCAACGGTCATCACGGCCCTTGGGTGCTGGTGATTACAATGGGAGGATACGGTAAGCGCGTACCAGTAGCTCAGTTCCGCTTGCAAAATCGTGCTGGTCAAGGTTTAATGGCAACCAAATTCAAAAACAGAAAAATTAAAGACCAACTAGCAACTTTGCACATCGTCAACAACGATGACGAGATCATGATGGTCACTAGCCGCGGTATTATCATTCGGCAGGCAGTCAATGCTATTTCTGTTCAATCGCGTTCTGCAACTGGGGTACGCGTACAACGCTTAGACGAAGATGACGTAATTACAGGAGTTGCCATAGTTCCTCCTGATTCTGGTGATGCGGCAGAAGCAGAGTAAAAAAGGACAGGGGGAAATAAGAGGACGCGGGAACGCGGAGACAAACAGACGCGGAGACTTCTTTCTCCGCGCCATGATTGCCTTGGGAAGCGGTATTTTGATGGGGCTTACCGTTGCACCAGTAAACGCCTGGTTTCTTGCTTGGTTTGCCCTTGCTCCCCTGTGGATTCTAATAATAAAGAATGAAAAATTAAAAATTAGAAATAACAGAGAAAATCCTTTATTTTTAATTTTTAATTCTCAATTTTTAATTGGCGTAGCCTGGGGTATTGGTTATCACGGCATAGCCTTATCTTGGATTACGGGCATTCACCCCATGACGTGGATGGGAGTACCTTGGCTGGCAAGTCTAGGAATTGCCCTTTTCTGCTGGATATTTATTACTCTTTGGGGAGCGGCACTAGTTGCTATTTGGGCTACTTGTTTTTCATGGATTGTGTCGCAAGAAGGCAGAAGGGATGTTCTGAATTCTCCTCTAACTCGCGTTCTTATTGGCACAGCCCTTTGGTGCGGTTTAGAAACTCTTTGGAGTACTGGCCCCTTATGGTGGAGTTCTCTTTCTTACACTCAAACTCCGCATAATCTCGTAATTTTACACCTCGGCCAACTTTCCGGGTCTAGTGCTGTCACAGCAGCAATTGTAGCAGTTAATGGCTTGATTGCAGAAGCTTGGATAAACCGCCAAGAAGTGAAGTACACAAAGAATTCTTCGCGTCCTTTGTGTCCTTTGTGGTTCGTTTATTTAGGATCTGCCACTGCACTACTAATTTCCTTACACCTCATTGGTTTTAGCTTATACACTCGCCCTCTAACTCAACCACCACAAGCAGCATTGCAAGTGGGAATTATTCAAGGCAATATTCCTAACCAAATCAAGCTTTATCCAGAAGGATTGCGTCGCGCGATCGCAGGTTACACTAGCGGATATCTAACTCTAGTAGATAAAGGTGTGGATGCAGTACTAACACCAGAAGGAGCCTTGCCTTTTTTCCAGCGTGACATTATGCGTGGCTCTTTGGTAGCAGCAGTACGAGAAAAAGGTGTTGTGGCTTGGATCGGCGGTTTTGGAGAAAAAGGGCGCAGCTATACCAATAGTTTGTTTACCGTTACAGGTGACGGTAATATTTTTAGCCGTTATGACAAGTCAAAGTTAGTGCCAATTGGCGAGTATGTTCCCTTTGAGGAATTTTTAGGCGGTATCATTAGCCGATTGTCACCCTTAGATGAACATCAGGTTCCAGGTTCACCAAATCAAGTATTTGACACGCCTTTTGGTAGAGCGATCGTTGGTATTTGTTATGAATCTGCTTTTTCTGATTTATTTCGCCGTCAAGCAGCAGCGGGTGGACAGTTTATACTCAGTGCCTCTAACGATGCTCATTACAGTGCATCCATGCCAGCCCAGCACCATGCTCAGGATATCATGCGAGCAATTGAAACTGATAGATGGGCAGTTCGAGCAACAAATACAGGATATTCAGCTTTTGTAGATCCCCACGGCAGAACTTTGTGGATATCTGGACATAATACCTACGAAATTCATGCCGAAACCATTTACCGACGCCAAACGCAAACTTTGTACGTGCGTTGGGGTGACTGGCTGACACCATTACTGTTGATATTTGCTGGAGGAATTTGGTTAGTTAATTTACGAAGATGACTTTGGATCTCTCACACAAGAAGTAGGGCCGCCAGAATCAGGGTAAATTGCTAAAGTGTGATAATCAGGAATACCATCACTATAGAGAATTCGGAAGGTATACAATTTGTTTTGCCCTTGCCGTTCAGTAACTACTGTTAAAAGTGTATTTTCAGCGTTAGGGATGCCAGGGATTTTTAGCTTTTTAATGCGTCTAAGTTGAATGACATTTGCTCCTGAGTTCTTGCAATCTCCAACATTAGCGTTAGGCTGTGAACCGAACTGCATACACATCGGCCCGTCAAAGTCCATAATTACTTGTGTTGGATCGTTTAACCAAACTTTTTTAATTATTTCTCCAGCCGGAATAAAGCTTAAGTTTGTCCCTTGCTGATAGGAAACAGTGATAGTAGGCACTGCTCCTCCTAAGCCCTGTGCTTGACAGGAAAACATGGAACGCAAAACAGCGTTATTGGCTAAAGCACGACTTGCTAGTAGTAAGATGGCTGCCGAGAAACTCAAGGAAGCAAAATGCTGGAAATGAGAGCTACCTAAAGTACGAGCTATGAAGTTGATTTTGTGTTTCATGAGGGCAGACTACTTCTATAACTGCAGGGATTGATTGATGTACACTTCAACTTCTGTACCTGCTGGTAAAAACCAAACATTAGTGCGTTGCATCATTTGGGAGATTGCTTGTTGATTGCGCTGGGTAATTTGGGGAACCACTGTTCTCACACCGCCTTCTAAAATTCCAGCCCAAATGTTGCGTCGGGGATTTCGATTAGAAACAACAGTGCCTGTGGCAGTTGTAATCACTTCTGATTCTGTGCGATTAAATAATTCTGCTGCTTTCCCAATGCCTCCCAAAACAAATTGTCCGGCATCCCTACTCATAAGAGATCCTTTTTTGGAGAATTGATTGGCAACTAGAGGTTTACCTTGAGAACCGTTAATCAGCATGGCACTTTCTGGTAAGCTTCTCTCCGTCAGGTTGCCATCCTTTTGAATAATCGCTTTTACTACATTGAGCTGCAACAAACCTTGATCGGAAAGAGAACGAATTTCAGTTAATAACTCAGTTTTTGCAGGCAATACAACAGAACCATCTGCTGCTTTTAATGGTTCTTTCAAACGCACCACAAATACGTTTTTCCTACTTTCGTTCCTGCTGCTATTTGTCGCTCTCGAAGTTTCCCCAAATACACCTGTTGCCAAAACGGCTTTAGCACTAGTTCCTACGGGTATAGATTTCGAGCTTCCCGATGAGGCTTGGCTCACCACAGGAGTTGGTGTTTCCTCCCTTGGCTGATATCTGGTATTTGTTCGGGGCGATGGCGTTCTATTAGTTCTAGTATTTACTATAGGTTCTGGAGTATCATTTTGAACTGTGCTGGGATTACTGGTGTTAACATTATTTGGTTTAGCAGCAACTAATACTTGACCGTAGCTACCTAATTTTGCTAATCTTGCCCATTCTTGCAGCGGATCTGGCGTCGGTGTTGGGGTGGGTTGAGTATTCGCTACTGGGGATTGGGGTGGGGATGGTGGCAACTGGGGAATTACTGGTGGCTGTGGAGTTTGCGGTACTTGAGCGGGGCGTTCTACTACCCTAGTCACGTAAACTGTTCGCACAGGTGTTGGTGTTCTTTGCAGTGCTACGTTTTGTCTTGCTCTGGGAGTTGGTTGAACTGGCGCTGGTGTTGGTGATGCTGGTTTGATATTTCTAAGTTGTTGTTGTGCTAATTTGACTGCCTGTGCTTGTTCGGCAAGGGCTAATTTAGTTTTGAGAGTTTCTACTTCTCCTTCGAGTTGTTCTAAGCGAGTTTCTGTGGTTGGTTGCGATCGCGTTTGAGGAGCAACAATATTATTTCTGCTTGGTTTTTTAGTACTACCATTCATTAACTGCGTTAAGAATATACCGGCAAACAGCACCAAAATCAGAGTACCAGTTCCGACTAAAGCCAACTTAGCAAAAGGATTGGATGAGAGGGGTTGCTCGGTGGGATCGGCTGGTGCTGGTTGTACTGGAGAAGGAGTTGGCTTTAAGTTGGGTGAATCTTCTACTTGTTCAGTCTCGGTAGGTGGAATTTCTTCTTCAAAACCAACCAATCTTGCCATCCGTAATTCCCAATCGGAAAAATCTATTTCTGATTGGTAATTTTCGGTGGTGGAAGTCACTAGATTTTCTGGGTGAGTGTCTGAAGGAATTGAATATCGAGTCATAATCAAGTGCACTTTGATTTAAGAACAATTTTGAGCTTTGATATCACAGATATTGTAAATTTCTAGTCTGGCTTCGCCTAGTCGATAAGTTGCTAGGTGCCAAGGAAGTGGTAAATCGGGTAGTGAAGTGGCTTGCGTTTCTGTGGATTGAACTAAAATTTGCTTGTTAAATGGGATTGATTTTCCTAGCTTGTCGGAATTACTAAAAATTAATTGATTTGCTTGCATCTCTACTTTCCACTTCCCATCCTCAATTTTAGTCGGTTGAGAAATTCGTTGTACAATCAAAACACTTTCAGCACCTCTATTTGCAAATTGGTTTGCTGAATTTGAATTCATAACTTCTGAGTGAATTTTTTGTTTGGCGTCGGCAGCCAACAATTGAGAACTAATTTCCCATACCGTTTCTGGTGGTTGTTGCTGTGACCAGGTTAGCATTAAGGTCATGCTTTGACCGACAAAGCGCCGAATTGTTTCTGGATAACGTTCTAAATTTTGACTTGGATCTACTGTGATTGCCCTACCGTCGGCAAGTTGCACTAAACTTTGAGGTGTTAAGCGCCGACTTAACTGCTGCAACAGGGTGCCGTGGAACATGAGTAATAGTAGGGTCAAAATATGTAAACTAAAAGTTCCTACCGCAAACAGTGGTAAGATACTTTTTTGATTATTTTCCCGCTTTAGTAACTGCATTAATAATTCACTCAATAAATTTATATAGACTTAATAAGCTAAAAAATTATCTTGTAAAGTTTTCTGTACTTTGGTTATTTCCGCACCGCTGCAATTGCTCAGAACTGAGATTATTATATTCATCCAGCAAGCATAAATTTCGCATTTCATAAATTTCTAGTCTCTCAGTACGAACGCCATAAATTGCTTTTTGGAGAACGCTGCTATTACTGTCTAACGGATAAGCAAAATAATCGACTGCACGGACAAGTAAATCTTTATTAAACGGAACGATAACTTTTCTATTATCTGCTCGTTTTTGTTGAATTAAATCGGCTACTATCCCAACTCGCCATTTCCCATCGGCAATTTTTTCGGGAGGATAAACCCGCTTGATATTTATCTGCGCCGACATGGCTTGCTTGGGATTCCTAGCGAAAACTTCTGGTGGTGTCATCGCCGCTATTTCGCTCAAAAAACCTTTGCGAAAATCTTCTGATAAAGCAAAGCTGGCAATCCAACTGCTGGTGGTAACTCTTTGACTATTGCCTTGTGGTGTTTTAATCAGTATTCCCAAATCTGGTTTGGGTTTTGTTGCTTCTTCAATATTTTGTGGCGGAAGTGTCCCAGACCAGTTAAACATAGATGTAATCGTCTTACTGACAAATTGGCGAATCGTCTCCGGATCTCTTTCAGTATCATCTACCGCTGCTACTGGTTGCCCATCTACTAACTGTACGAAGGCAGGGGGCTTTCTCAAGCTGAGTTGGCGAATGGTTAAGCCTTGAAATATCAAAAAAAATAGAGCCAACGCGTGCAAACCAAAGGTGGCGATCGCAAAGGTTGTCAAAAGGCTGACTGTTCGCTGTTGTTTTTGTAATAAACGCACCATTTACCAATCTCTCCTGCTACTAGTTATATTCTCTCCCTCGTCCAAGAAGTCGTGTTACTAACTGCATTAAACACTGCAAATCCCCCAGCACCAGCCAAAAGCAAAGATAAAATTGGTGCCAAAATTCCCATAAAAATCATGAACCACATCAAGTCGGGATCGGCACTCGCATTTTCTCCAGGGCCGTTTACAATCACTGTAGCCGTTAATACGGCAATGATGTTGAAGGAAATTTTGGCAATTGCTAGCGATAAAAACCCTGTCAGCCAAGCAAAAATTGGTTTTCCTGCGATCGGTAACAAAGAACCACCTACAGCCAAGGGGCCTAATGCGGCTATCAGTAACATCGTAGCTTCAATTAAATTTTGGAATGCGTATTGTAAGGAAACTAAAAAGTTTTTGATACTAGTTTGAACTGTGGAACCCAACAAAGCATTAAACGTATTTTCTGATACACTTCCGGTACCGTAAGCTATCTGATTTACCTTATTTTCCAATCTGTTAATCCAATTTCTATCCCCGTATAAATTTCTATACTCTTGCCAAAGAACTTCGATTTTTTCCCTAGCTCTGACAAAGCATTGATTTTGTTGTTCGCCTGTTAACGATTGGCAAGGGCGCAGCGCAGAACCAGCCACTTCTTCAGCTACACCCATATTCAATGCTTGCTGGTAATTTCTATTGGCATCTGCTGTAGTCACTACTTGTTGGTTGACTGTATTGAGGAAATTCCGTACTCCTAGTGTTAGATTTGCTAACACGCTGCCATTTCCTGTATTAGTTAATAGGATGACGACGATAAAAGGCCAAATCAAAGCCGAAATGGGGCGGGAATAATCCTCGTGTATAACATCTCTCAACCATTGCACCATAAAAAACAGCAGAGTTCCTACTGCAAAAAATATGCCTAAATTTGTCAGTGCTGCATACAAATTTTCACTGCTATTATTTTGTAATAAATCTATCCATTGTTGATCCCAACTTTCGGTAATACTTTGAGCAGTGGTAACACCATTATCGAGAATATCAGTAATACCAGCTTGGGCAAAAAAAATTAAATTATCAAGCTGCATTTTTCATCCAGTGGCTTGACTTTAAAAAGTGGTAAAAGGACTTTTAGAATTGACAATCACACATAAATTTTATTGATTATTGAGCTTAGTTTTCTTCCGTTCGCCCAAATAAATCAATTTGAGAAGTGGTTCGCAATAGCCGTGCTGCCTCTGCGGATGTATCTACTCTGCGAGCGCGGTTTGCTTCTTCCACTTGTTGAGAAATATTAGCCAAGTTTAAATTAGAGTATTGCATAAATTGGTTCATCTGCATTGTTTGCCCTAAATTTTCACCTGTTATTTTTAGTTGATCGCGTTGAATTCTAATACTTTGCTGTTGTAAGGTAGACTGATTGATACCAAGAAGTGCTGATATCTGACCTAGAGGAGTAGTATTCGCGATAGTATTAGCAATATTTCTCGCTTCTTGGAGCAAGTCATTACTAATTTTGTCAGTTTCTTCAGAATACTCGTCAACTTCTCTCAAGTTTCTTTCTGTTTCTTCTAATTTTGTTTTTAATCTAATTTGTCCATCTTCACCCATCACACTGGCAACTGCACCACGAGTAATTAAGCGATTCACTTCATTACTAGCTAAATTTGCTCTGACTGTCGCATTATTGTCGAATTTGTCTGAAATATAGTACCAAACCATGCCATCGCGAACATTTTGTCCAGCAGCGATGGGGTTAGGTATATTCAATTCTCCTGTAGCATTATTAATGGCACTTTGAGCTTCTGATTCTATGGGTTTTAATGTGTCTGTAAGATTATTTGTCAGATAAGTTTGTAAATCTCCAGCGTAAGATTGAAAATCAGTCCAAACCGATCCTAGTTGTGCCGTTGCTGGTAAAACGACCAAAAATGTGAGGGAAATAGTTAGAAGAGTTGTTTTGCGCATAATAGTTCTACCCTCAAAGGTAAACAATTTTTTCCATTAACCACGTAGCGAAGCAATTAACTGACGTGCAAATTTAGAAATCGCTTCATATTTATCGCTGTATTGCAACATGGCTTTTTGACGTGCAGTTTGCTCTTGCGGATTATTAGCAACTACTGCTAATTGTTCGTAACCTGGATAATAGCGACAGAATGTGTAAATACCGTTGTCATCTAATAGCCATTGACTGTAAATACCTTCTTTGCGGGGGAAAAAACTTTCTGATGCATTGCGAGCAATAATTTCGCGGGGATATTTTAAAATTTCTTCAAAACTATCAACTGCAACTGGTTGAATACGACCTATTAAGCGTGTAGTTAAGTTTTGTAATATTTTTGATGCCGCTTTGGATCTGGCGATTGTATCAGGATCTTGTGCTGATAAGATGACTCTAATTCCAGCTTTTGCACCGTTAGCACAAATTCTGCCTACTAGGTCAGAAATTTGGTCAAATTCAAACAAAATTGGTGCTTCATCGATGAAGAATATGGAAGCTGGGCTGCTTAATGCCCGTCGCAGTGCTGCTGAATAGGCACTTAAAGACAGCACCGCAGCATCTTCGTTATCTGAGAGGTTGCGCAGAGCGAACACTAAAAGCTGGGCATCAGTGGGAAAGCTAGAGGGGGCAGAAATCGCTTTACCTACGCGGCTAGAAAGCCAAAATCGCAAGCGCAGCTGAATTTGATTTAAGGCATCCTCAACCCTGCCTCCGATAGATTCCAACTGCAAATGTTCAGGTGAGCAGAAATAGAGGAAATCTTGTAAGGTAGGGGTTCTTTGCCAAGCTAGACTGCCAAATCCTCCTGCCATCGCTTCTCGATATCGCTCTTTGATACTTTCATCGCTAAAGAAAGCTCCTAAAGCCAAGTTGAGAAGCGATCGCACGGTTTGGGAGAGCAGTTGATTTTCACTCGATGAACCTAAAACCATTGTCATTAAAGCTGATTCTAGGAACGAGACATAATCGAGCATCCGATCGCGCTGTTGTTCTGGACTTAAAAAGCGCAAATCTGGCTGCTCAAATAAGTTATTCGATTGTTTAGAAATATCAAAATAGGCTCCATTTCCTTCCATAAACTCCGTATAGTCGGTGAAGGTAGATGTGCCATCAGGTTTAGGAAAGTCCAACGCCACGACAGGAATCTTATGTGCCAAAGCCTGAGTTAAAATTCCCGATACCAATACCGATTTACCAGCACGAGTTGTGGCAAACAGTGCTAAATTTTTATGCTGGTTAAATAAATCCAGGTGGATTGGAGTTCCTCCTTCTTCGGCAATTAACTCAAACCCTTGGCGATCGCCTTCTCTTGTGAGTATCAAAGGCATTAATCCCGGCACTTCACTTGTCAAATACAACTGACGGCGATTGAAGGGTTTTGCTAACAAACCTTCCCAAACAATCGGCAGGGTTTGCAACCAAATTTTCCAGGCATACTCTGTTTCCCTAATCACACTTGCTGGGCGTTGGAAACAATTTTCTATATATCTTGTTGCCTCATCTAATTTCTCTACACTGGGACGATGCACTAAAATTACAATCCCTGCATAAATTGGCACTGCTCCTTCATATATTTGCTCTTGTGCTGCCACTGATTTTTTCAGCTTTAATTGAGCACCAACATCGATGGTTCTACTTTTTTCTTGTGCTAACAAAGCTGTAACATTTGACTGCTTCAGCACTCGTTGCAGGGTAGTTTTGACTATTGCCGGGTTTGCCGCAGTCAGCTGACAAAAAATTTCTGTATCTACTACGCTTTCTCTAGCTAGCAGTTCCCACAAATAACGTAACTGACTAGATTTATTTAGCCAACCACCAGGTTTTTCCAGAAATGTCAGCGCTCCAACGTAGTTGTTGTTAACATTGATCCAACGGCGATCGGCACGAGGTACTCCAGACTCTACTAATAAAGTCGTACTGTGAATATTTTCTACAAGTAATTTGGTACTAGCTAAATCTGAATAAACTTGTTCGTGCAGCCCATTCTCATCTAAAGTCATTAACTGTGGGATTTCTATTGGCTGTGAATCATTAAATCTTCTCCAGACTTCTCCCCACAGTTCTTCTGCACTCAAGGGCTTGATATCCAATCCCATTTTGTTAGACAAAAGTTGTTCCCAGCGACAAAAGCCATTTTTGTATGCACTGGCAATAATTGTTTCGATACGCTGGTTTTCAACTTCTGCAAAATCACCTTTAAATTTCGACCACCACAGTTCACCTTTAGCCAGCATTTTCTCGATCCAATCATCTGTGTTTGTGGTATCTGGTTCAATGGTGTAAGTTACATAAATTCGCAGAAATTTCGGCTTGCGAATACCGGAACGAGTTAATTCTTGTACCCTCGCTCGTTCTGACATTAATAGATATTTAATATCAGGTGAACCTGTGCTTTTTACCAAAGCAGCTAGTTCTTTTTGTCGCTGTCTATCCGAACTAAAAGACCCCAAATGTAACGTCATTCTTTCGCCATTTGGGATGTCTTTTAAACCAGCTTCAATATTATTAAAAATAGTGTTTATTTGTTCTGGTCTTAAAGTTGTATGAATACCTCGACAGTCAAAACCAAAAACAAAGCAGAACCTATCTTTTTGGGTTCCTTTTGTCAAAATGTAAGCGCCAATATCACGTCCGTCGAGCGAGACACGCAGCATTGTCGCTAGGTGTAAAGCATCTTCAAACGGTGTTAATCTTGTTTCGCTTCCTGCGATCCCGACGCTTTTTTTTCCGATTTTTTGTTTCATGGTTAACTTCCAGCAAGCTTTGATAACGAGCAAAGCCTCTAGTCCAAGTGGGTACTCCAATAAATTTACTTAAAAAGCGCCAACTCCTACCACCTGTTAATATCCACCAAGTTGCCATCCCCCAACCAGCAATTAGTAATGTCCAAAGCCATTTTTGAAACTCATCTGTAAAAAAACCACCAAAAACGCCATTGATGATAAAGTAGGAAGTTAAAGCAATGATCGTCCAAGGCAGAACTTGATCGGCTGGGATAGGCCCTAAAGAAGGTTGAGTTCCTAAAATTTGATTTACAGGTCTAAATTCTTTTTCTGGCTCTTGAGACATAACAGATATCTGGATTTTTCATCTTTCGTATCAGATGTTCAATTAGTACTGCTATCACCAATGACAAAGCCTGTGAGTACATCAGCAATGGTGACAGCAACAACTACTAATAAAGGAGTTCGAGCTACACTTTGCCAATCTTCATCTTTACGAACTGCGTTAATCACACCAATGAGAGAAACAGCTATATAAAGTAAATAAAGAGCGCGTAAAACGTTGAATATTAAACTAACTGCTGCTTGAGTGTTGCTATCTGCGGTCGCTGCTTGTGTTAAATTATTCTTAAAAAAATCTTCTGCTTTCCTAAAAAACTGTGCTTGTGCTGGATCTGCAAAATAGTCCAACCAAAATGCACACAGGATCACAGCGGCTGCGAATATTTGTAACAAGATCAGATATCGCTTCGGTAAATTTACCTGCTGCCCAATTTGCTGCATCACCACTACTATCAAGCTGCCAAACAGCAAACAAAACAGCAGTATAGGACTTTTTAAACAGATCGCACCCAAAAATACTGTGCAAGCAATTAAAAACGGTGCCGATTTTAACACGCTATTCCAACAATACTCTAGTATGTTCATCAAGCTGCAAGATACTTTCCTTACCTTGTTAGTTATAGACCATAACAAGCTCATTTGACAGGAAAATTGCCGAGGCATTTGTAAAATTCCTTATAGTTCATTCCCATTAGTTAGTTGGCTAATGTATCATAAATTTAACACAACTTAATAAATAATTTTATAGAATATAAAGTAAAACATATTACAAATCTTACTCAGTAACAAAGAAACATTGCTTTTTACTAATGGGTTTTTGATAAATTAATTAATTGATACAATTTTATTTTCATGCCAGCTATTAGTTGTTGTTGCACAAACTACTTTACTACATAAATCTAGATTTAAATGTATGAATACATTTTTGAGATTGCAATTGCATTTAGTCAAAATCTTTACCTTTAATGACAATACTTGGCTTTTATTGACTCTCTTTTTAAAAGAAAATTTTCTAGCAAGTTATGTATCTAAAGTCAAGTTAGATTGCAAGTAAGACATCGCCTATAATCAAGAATTACTCCTGACAGTTTAACAGAATTCTTTTCCGCTGCACCAAATTCAGTTAAATACGTCAGTTATTTGCATTTGCGAGAGTGTAAAAATTAAAACCAAAGAATTTTGATTTGATGAGAACAAAGTGGGATATTAACTATAATCCTGCTTTTAAAGCGGTTTTTAGTTGTATAAGGTGGACATCTTCTCAAAGCACAAGATTGATACCTGTTTTACTTGTTTATCCTTGCTTCTCACTTCTGCTGTATTTTGACAGCTAAAAGTTAAGAGTTTGGCAACTTTGTCAACAAAGAACTCAGAATACAGAAAATTCTATACAACTGGGTGATGAGTAATATGACATAAATGGCATCATATTACGCTTATTATTTAGATTTTAAGAAATATAAATAGATATCTTTTTATAAAAAGGTCATTCTGATAAAAAACCGATAAATATCTCCATAAATAGTTGTTATTTAACTGCTTCTTCACCTGAAGTTAACCGTAGATTGATAGGTTCTGGGGGAACAAAGTGAAGTGAATAGGATAAAAGCACGTGTCTTTCTCGCGACGTAAGTTTTTAACTCTAGCTGGTGTCTCCGCTGCTAGTGTTACAATGGTTTCCCCTCTAGAAGCCTTTTACACCAGAGTTGCTCGTGGCCAAGTTGCAAAGGGAACTGGCTTTGGGTCACTAGAGCCTAAGCTACCTGTGAATGCACCTGAACTCACGAATACTATCTATGGTGACTTAAGCCAAAAACCACTGCTGGAACTTCCCCCTGGCTTTAACTACCGTGCTTTTTCTATTACTGGTCAGATGATGAGCGATGGCTCCCTTGTTCCAGACAGGCATGATGGTATGGCTGCGTTTCCGGGGCCTCGGAATACGACAATCTTGGTTCGGAACCATGAATCAGGTACCTCTTCCCCATATCCAGTTTCTGGCTCACCAAGATATTCGGCAGGTGCTCAAGGTGGAACAACCACATTGGTGATTGGGCCTAACCACGAAGTCATTAAGCACTTTGCTTCTCTTGCCGGCACAATTCGTAACTGTGCAGGCGGGCCAACGCCTTGGGGTAGCTGGATTAGCTGTGAAGAAACTTTCTCTGTCAGTACCAATGTTCTCACAGATGATACCAAGCATGGGTATAACTTTGAAGTTGTTGCTGATGCTAACAGTGGTTTAGTAACTCCAGTTCCCCTCAAAGATATGGGACGTTTTAGTCATGAAGCGGTTGCGGTAGACCCCAAAACGGGCTATGTCTATGAAACTGAAGACCGGGGTGATAGCTGCTTTTATCGATTCGTACCTAAAGTCAATGGTAAGTTGGCTGAAGGTGGTAGTCTCTGGGCTTTAAAGATTAAGGGTGCAGAGAACTTCGCTTTAAACACAACTAACAACCCAAATCTTGGTGGTCAGTTGGGAAGAGTACAGGTTGGTCAAACTTTCGATGTAGAGTGGGTCAAGATCGATCAGCCCGATCCAGAAACTGATACAGTTCGCAAAGAAGCTCAGTCTAAAGGAGCAGCTATTTTCTTCCGGGGTGAGGGAGCTTGGTATGGTAATGGTCTAATCTACTTCGTTGCCACCCAAGCTGGGCCTCCGGCTGTTGATGCTACTAATGGTAGGGGTAATGGTCAGGTTTGGATTTACGATCCTGGCAAAGAAAAACTGACATTGTATGTTGAGGCATCATCAAGTGGAGAACTGCTGGATGAGCCAGACAATGTTACAGTTACTCCCTTTGGAGACATCTTTTTGTGCGAAGACGGTGGCGGTGTTCAATATGTTGTAGGGGTTAACACAAAGGGTGAACTGTATCAGTTTGCGAAGAATGTTGTCTCTGATGCTGAATTTGCTGGTGGCTGCTTCTCACCAGACGGTAGAACATTCTTTGTGAATATTTATAATCCTGGTATCACCTGTGCCATCTGGGGGCCTTGGCAACGTAGCCGCTCCTAGATGAATAAATTTTCATTGGAAAGCTGGCGAGAATACTAACGGAAGCTCAGAGACAATCTAGACGCTTTCATGCGATCGCGTGAATTCATAACCAACAATTAGAGTTCTCGTCATCTAGAACCCTTATTATCTGGAGGAAGAATATGAAAACTCGGTTGAATAGGCGTTTATTTTTGGCTCTGAGCACGATTAGTGCCAGCTTAATTCTGGGATCTAAATGGCTTGAACCAGCTTTTGCAAGATTCTCTTTTGGACAAAGCGATCCAGTTCAGTCAGGAGATGTGACTGACACCAGTGCAACAATCTGGGCACGGAATAATGATGAGAAGAATGCTCATCTTGTGGTTAGAATTTCTAAATCGCCTAATTTCCAAGGAGCGGTACAGATTATCAGGGGTTCTTTGGTAAGTACAGCGACAGACTACACTGGCAAAGTGAATCTTACAGGATTGCGCCCGAATCAAACCTATTATTACCGAGTATTTTGGGAGCAAAGCCTGTTTAAAATCCGCCCAGGTGGAACTGGTAGTTTTCGCACTGCGCCTGCTCCAGAACAAGCACGTCCTGTTCGTTTTGTTTGGGGAGCAGATTTGGCTGGACAAGGTTGGGGTCGCAATCCTAATTTAGAGATTACTGCCTACGATGGTGATGTGATTCGGGGAGGATACGTCATCTTCGATGTGATGCGAAAGTTCAAGCCTGACTTTGCTATCTTTGCTGGAGACATTATCTATGCTGATAATGAGATTCCATCTGAAAAAGAAATCCCGGCGGAAGTAGGCGGTGGCAAGTGGATAAACAATCCAGCAAAGGATTTTAAGGCAGTTAAAATCGAAGAATTTCGGGAGAACTGGAAATATAACTTGGGAGATGACAAGTTCCGACGTTTTCTAGCAGAAACTCCCATCTATTCTCAGTGGGACGATCATGAAACGGTCAATAACTGGTATCCAGGTGAGATTTTAACAGAAGCACCTTACAACGGATTGTCTGCTGATGTTCTAGCAGCAACAGCCAAGCAAGCATTATTTGAATATAATCCAATCCGGGGAGATAAGATTTACCGTAGATATCAATACGGTAAGCATCTAGATCTGTTTCTACTAGATGAACGATCCTATAGAGGGCCAAATCCTGATAATAGTAATCCAAATGGGCTAGAAATGCTTGGTCAGGAACAGTTTGAGTGGCTCAAACAAAGTCTAAAAAATTCCCAAGCTACCTGGAAGGTAATTTCATCGCACGATCCACTGTCTATAGTTACAGGAGGAGAAGGCGATCGCGATGCTTGGGGGCAAGGATTACCAGAAGTGTTAGGTCGTGAAGTCCAACTTAGTCAATTGCTGCAATTTATCAAATCTCAGGATATCAAGAATGTCGTCTTCATTACAGCAGACGTACACTATCCGGCAGCAATATTTTATGAGCCAGCACGGGCATTTTTTCAGGACTTCAATCCTTTCTGGGAGTTTGTAATCGGGCCTATCCATGCTGGAGCTTTTGGCCCTAACGATCTCGATCCTAGCTTTGGCCCCAAGTATGAATTTCTTCAGGCTCCAGGCACCCAAACACCAAAGCTTCCTCAAAATTCACCACCGCCAAATGTTCATTCTTTCGGTTCAGTAGAAGTGAATGCTCAAGGTGAATTGACAGTTTATATTCACGATATCACTGGCAAGGTTTTGTACAAGAAGGTATTGAATCCAGAAAGGTAAGTAAAAGGCAGATAGCAGAGGAGCCACTACGCCCTTGGAGGTTCCCTCATTGAGTGCAAGTGGCGTGGCAGATGGCACAAGGGAAAAGACTGGCAGCTTTACGTTAAATTGTCTCGACTTAACTTGAAAAGAAAAAATCCTCTACCTGCTAACTGAGGGGAAGAATAGATTCCCTCAGTTTTTCTTCTTTTTCAACTGCGTATACTAGGGACTAGGAAAAAATCTTTCCCAATCCCCTTAACTTTAGGCGATCGCTGACCTCAAAGAAGCGATAAGTGTGTACACTTTCTTCACAACCACTCTTTTCCTTGGCGACTGGAAGTCGCAGCTAAACAAACCTAGTCCGCGTAGGCGGACTATAGAATAAAAAGGATAATTTAACCGGATTTGGTATAACATCTTCTTTGATAGCTTTAGGGGAAACAAACTTACTTTACGATCGCTCCTACTGATGTGATGATTTTCGTATAGTCATTTCTAAAAAATTCCCAGTTATGACTGTTATCGTCTTTGGCAGCATTAATATAGATTTGGTGGCAACAGTATCTCGCTTACCACTGCCTGGAGAAACATTGCTGGGGCGTGATTTTTTTCAAGCACCAGGCGGTAAAGGTGCAAATCAAGCGGTAGCATTAGCGCGGTTGGGAATTCCTACTCAAATGGTGGGACGTATTGGTGCAGACAATTTTGGTGCAGAATTGGTTAAAAGTTTGCAGGCATCTGGCGTACAGACTGAAAATGTGTTTGTGGATCAAACAGTTAGTTCTGGTGTCGCCGCGATCGCTGTTGATGATGCTGGTGAAAATCAAATTATTGTTATACCCGGTGCTAACGGATGCGTTAATCAAGACGATGTTGAACGCTTATCGCGTTTGCTACCACAAGCTTCAGCCTTACTTTTACAATTTGAAATTCCCATGTCTGCGGTAGTTGCTGCTGCACGAGCGGCAACAGAAGTGGGAGTCAGGGTAATTCTCGATCCTGCACCAGCACAGTCTCATGTACCAGATGAACTTTATCAGTTGGTTGACATTATTACTCCCAACGAACTAGAAGCAAGCCAGTTAGTTGGTTTTTCTGTGACTGGAGCAGAGTCGGCAAAAAAGGCAGCGCTGCAACTGCGGCAAAGGGGAGTAAAGAATGCGATCGTTAAATTAGGCGCACAGGGGGTAGTTTGTGCCACCTCTAACGAAACTTTCTTTGTGCCTGCATTTCCAGTAGATGCAGTTGACACGGTTGCCGCAGGAGATGCATTCAATGGTGGTTTAGCAGCTGCACTTTCAGAAGGACTTTCTCTACATCAAGCAGCGATTTGGGGTGCGGCAGCAGGTGCTTTAGCAGCAACCAAACCGGGTGCTCAACCTTCACTTCCAGATAGAACCACGTTCGATGCGTTTCTGAAAGAAAGGGGAATGATGAGAAGGCTAAAGTGTGAAGGATAAAGGATGAAATTTTTATTAATTCAAACTACCTTCCGGGAAGTCACTTTAACAAACGTCTACAGACTTCATACTTCATACTTTATTTACCGATATCCTCGTTCCACAATTCGGGATTCTCCTTAATAAACTTTGTCATCATTTGTTTACACTCATCCGAGTTTAAATCAATTACTTCTACGCCGTGAGATTCCATAAATTCTTTCGCACCAGAGAAAGTTTCCGATTCTCCAGCAATAACTTTTTTAATACCAAATTGTACTACTGCCCCTGCACACAAATAGCATGGCATTAAGGTTGAATAGAGTGTTGTTCCTCTGTAGCAGCCGATTCTACCAGCATTACGAAGGCAATCTATTTCGGCGTGAGTGACTGGATCGGCGTCTTGTACGCGCTTGTTGTGTCCTCTGCCAATAATTTTGCCATCCTTAACAAGCACAGAACCAATGGGAATTCCACCTTCTTGTCTGCCTTGTTTGGCTTCGTCTATAGCAGCCTGCATAAATTCGTCCATTTATTAAATCTCCTCTTATGTTTAAACAACTTGTGTTAATGGATCATGATGGTGGTGTAGATGATTATCTTGCAACTATGCTGCTGATGACGATGGATCATATCGAACTTCTCGGTGTCATCGTCACTCCTGCTGATTGTTATGCACAACCTGCTGTTAGCGCTACACGCAAAATTCTCGATTTGATGGGAGGTTCGCATATCCTCGTTGCCGAAAGTACAGTGCGTGGCATTAACCCGTTTCCCCGTCTTTATCGCCGTGATTCTTTTGTCGTGGATCATTTCCCCATTCTCAATCAAAGCGAAATTATTCGCACGCCTTTGGTTGCAGAACCTGGTCAAGATTTTATGATAAAAGTGTTACGAGAAGCAGCAGAACCAGTAACTTTAATGGCAACCGGGCCATTAACAAACATTGCATATGCACTAGACAAAGCACCAGATATTGAAGCAAAAATTCAAAAAATTGTTTGGATGGGAGGTGCATTGAATGTCCCTGGAAATGTTGAGAAAAATTGGGAACCAGGGCAAGATGGTTCGGCAGAATGGAATGCTTATTGGGATGCAATTTCTGTAGCGAGAGTCTGGCAAAGTCAGATAGAGATAATTATGTGTCCTTTGGATTTAACTAACAATGTCCCTGTGACATCCGAGATAGTCAGAAAAATGGGACGACAACGTCACCATCCAATTTCTGATTTGGCAGGACAATGTTATGCGCTGGTTATCCCTCAAGATTATTATTTCTGGGATGTATTAGCAACAGCTTATCTTGCTCGTCCAGAAATATATCAATTGCGAGAGTGGGAAACAGAAATTATTACTACTGGTTCAAGTCAGGGACGTACAAAAATTGTGTCTGGAGGTCGTAAGATTTTCGCTATGGATAAGGTAGATAAGGAGGCTTTTTATGCTTATATTTTGCAGCAATGGGCAAGATAGATTCTAGATTAGAGCTTTGAAAAAAACAAGACCCCTGACTTCTCAAAAAGTAAGCGATCGCAACCTTTCAAAGTCTACTGGATTGGCTCAGAGTGGATAGGTTGGTTATTTTATTTCACATCTTGCTGCAATCCACAAATCCTCGTTACCAGGTTCAACCTGGTAACGAGAACTAGAGCAAGAGTGCTTGTAGGGCAAAACCATTACTGTAGGGTATGGTGCAAAATATTAGTTATCTTTCCGATTTTTATTGCCTGCCACAACACCAGAAGTTTAAGAACTGATAGCACCTAATAGCAATTTGTGATCTACTATTTGCAGTAGCACCGAGTTGATAGAGAGATTGAGAAAATGCCTCTTCTCAAAGGAAATGACAACGTTATGCGTGACGTGTTAGCACGGGCGAAAGTTATAGCAGTTGTTGGCCATTCTGATAAACCAGAGCGCACCAGTTATCAAATCGCCCAATTTTTAAGGAGTGTGGGTTATACAGTTTACCCCGTCAATCCTACTGTAAAGGAAATCGATGGTCAACTCAGTTATTCTTCGCTTCAAGAAATTCCAGAAGCAGTAGATATTGTCAATATATTTCGTCGCTCTGAGTACTTAGGTGAAATAGTTGATGAAGCAATAGCCATCAACGCTAAAACTGTATGGGCACAACTGGGTATCTCAAATCAACAGGCAGCACAAAAAGCCCTGGATGCCGGACTAAACATCGTTATGGATGCTTGTATTAAAGTTGAGTATCTGCGATTGGGGATTGGTTAAATTAGGTAGTACTAGCCAAAGAACGTAGACTATTTCAACTTATAGTTTTTCGCTTCGCACTATGAACTTTGTACACCTGGACGACCATCCTCAACAACAAACGAAGCCAAAGTATAGACAGAGGCATCTGGACGACTTACAGTTGTGACGATACGTAAGTCCGTCTGCCAGCGTTGGTGATTAAGGTTAACCCGGAAGTAGCCACGGCGATCGCCATCGAAAAATTTAATGTGTGGATTCTCTGGAATCATTGGGCCGTAGTAAGGGCCATAAACATTCGCATCACCATTGCTTGTAAGTGAGGGAGTGACGAATTCTGTGGCGACAGTAGGAGAGTTAGGATCTTTGAAGTTCAGTTTTAGATCGTTAACAAACGTAGAGTGCCAATCTCCAGTAATCACAACTGGATTAGTTATTTGCCTAGTTGTAATGTGGCTTAAGACGCGATCGCGTGCAAGAGGATATCCATCCCAGGAGTCGTTCCAAAACACCTCCCCTGAACCGATTTTGTGATCTAGCTCTGCCATCAATATTTGTTGGGCAAGTACGTTCCAACGTGCTTGGGAGCGATCGAGACTGTCAAGCAACCAGCGCTCCTGCTTTTTACCAAGCATGGTTTTCGATGGATCTAGCGCAGCCGAGCAACGGGGTGTCTCACCATCTCCACAGGGGTGATCGCTGCGGTATTGGCGTGTGTCAAGTACGCTGAACTCAGCCAAATTACCAAAGGTCAATCGACGGTATAGAAGCATATCTGTTCCCTGTGGTTGGGAAAACTGGCGCAGCGGCATATGTTCGTAGTAAGCCTGATAGGCGGCTGCACGTCTGTTGAGAAACAACTCTACCGGATCGTTTTTTTCGGATATCTCATTAGTGTAGTCGTTGTCCACTTCATGGTCATCCCAAGTTACCACAAAGGGGAATAGGGCGTGAGCTTTTTGTAAGTCTGGATCGGTTTTGTATAAGGCGTACCGAAGGCGATACTGTTCGAGTGTCTGCGTTTCTTGAGAGAACTGCTCTGGTAAAGATACTTTGCGCGCACCACCTGTAGAAGGGATGCCATATTCGTAAATGTAGTCGCCCAGGTGGAAGACCAAATCTAAATCTTCTTCGGCAAGGCGGCGGTAAGCACTATAGTAACCATCCTCCCACTTTTGGCAGGTAACAAACGCAAAGTTAAGTTGATTAATTGGAGCGCCAATGGCTGGAGCGGTACGGGTGCGACCAATCGGGCTAACTTCATTGCCTACCTTAAACTGATACCAATACCAACGCTCAGGTTGCAAACCACGTACATCTACATGAACAGAGTGTGCAAATTCGGGAGTTGCCATTGCCACGCCCCGTTGTACGACTTTTCTCATGTTTTCATCCAAAGCAACTTGCCACCGCACTGGTACTTGCACGTGTGGCATACCACCGCCATTTAACGGATCTGGAGCCAGCCGCGTCCATAGCACTACACTATTTGGTAAAGGATCGCCAGAAGCAACACCAAGATTGAAGGGATCGGCAGAAAATCTCGGTTGTGCAACCACTTTGTGAGTCCAACTAGCGATCGCACTTGCGGCTACTGTTCCAGCACCAATCAGAAAGCGTCGCCGTTGTGCTTTGGTGGATAACAAGCGCTCGAAATGAAAACGCTCCATAAATATCCTTTGTGAAATTTTTAGAATAGAAGGGAAATAACAAGCTAACTAAATAGTTGCTAAAATAATTGACTATCAAATCCGGTTTAAAGAAAGTCTAAGAAATGATTAATAGTAGAATAAATGTTCAACAAAAAATAGGAAGATTTTAAAGAATATTCATACTAATCTATTTTAATAACTTATTCTTTGCTGACAATATTAATAACTGATATCTTGATTGTTCTAGTTCTTGTTATCAGGTTGAAATTGGTAAAGAGTACTTGTGGATTGCTACATTTAGGCTTTGGGAACTAGTATAAAATGTTAATATAGTAAATTTATATATTTTTATTTATTTAAGAATATAAATGTATTTTTAATTATTTAATATAGCAGATTAACTTTTAGTGAAAAGAACTTTCTCGTAAAATAGTGAAACTTTAACTAATAATATCTATTTTAGATAGAGATTTTCATCTTTCCATAAATTATCTTTAATATCCACGTAAAATATATTTAAATTACTAGATACATCTATTTTATATAAAACTTTAATGCTTTCAGATTCTAATTTATTTTTATGTTCAGGAACATACGCTAATAAATTGCCTTTAGAATCTAATATTCTATGTATTGGATAATTCAAAGTAGAAGTTTTTTTAATGTACATAGGAATAGCTCGCATATAGCTATTATCTACTCCTATGGCTTTGATAATCTCTTTATAAGTCACGACTTTCCCATGAGGAATTTTGATGATAAAATCTAGAAAACGTTGATAGGGATTTTCAGATAATGCTGGAAACTGATTAGTTTGAATTTGAAATTTACTACCAACTTTAATTTTACCTGATGCAATAATTACACCTAAAATTCCTCTTTTACGTTGAATAGTTTTTACTGATTCTACTAAGCGAGCTATGCGTTTACACGGTTCGCAGTAAAAAGTGAGACGAATTGCAGCACCGCTTTCAAATTTTATCAAAGAGCCAGGTACGAATTTCTCAAGTTGGATGCCTGCAACTACGAGATTTTCTCGTAACTCACCCGGTTTAATAGAAAACTCTAAAATATCTTCGTATCTGACAATTAAAACTTGTCTGGGGCTGAGAGGATTAGCATTAATATCTCCTTCTATACCATGACCCACTTTTAAGTTTAATGTTGTCCGCTCTACCATTACATCACCTTGTTTTAGCTTAGTAAAAAGATGCAGGACAAAGCCATATTCACTAGACATAAAATATCTTGTTTACATCAATAAAAGTTAATAAATTCTATCTTAAAGATTAGAGTAAGACTACCATGCCGAAATAACAATTACAATTGCAATCACAAACCGCCAGGGTACACTACCGCTGGCGGTTTTATTGTATTATTTAGACTTTTGTAGATAACACCCTGGTGCAAATAGTACTACTGCCTAAAAGCTAGTTGTAGTATGTTTTTTCTGCTTCTAACTGACGAAGCAAGTTTTCATCTCCGTTAGTTTTAGCAACTTGTAAACGATGCTCTAAGCTTTTTAGGATGTTAGCACGATGAACATCAACCGCTGTTTGCAAGCGTTGTTGTGTATTCCTTTTCATGGCTATTGCTGATACCAATGCTCAACTTTTATGTATCAATTCCTAATTCTGATGCTGCCCGATGCAACATTGTTTGTTGCCGATTTTGCAGCTTATGACGGCTTCGGCTCATCAACAAACGAGCTTGTGCACTGATTAGCCTAGATTTGTCATCAGATTGTGTATCGAGATAGTTTGATTTCATGTCGCCTCTTTCTGGTTTATGTACTGTTGAATGAGGCGCGTTCCTTCAGGTAAACTTCCCTTACTTCCGTCTCTCAACACGAGAGATGAACGATTTATCCTTTATTCATACTATATTGCTCTTGTGACAATTTTAGCTTCTGTCGTTAGAGGGAAAACCGTAATATTCTTGTAAAGATTTACCCCAAGGGAAATGGCAGAGGTGACGGGTGAATAGATGATTTGGTGTGAGGTGAACCGACAACTCGCGGCGGGCAACCAAAATGACCGAAAATAAGGGAAATGCTATTCAAGCCTTGAGGAGTAAATTTATAATGTCTCGTCTGTTAACAGCGATCGCGCAGCGAATCCTGTGGAGTATCGCCCTTGCAATATTTCTAACCATAACAATACTTCCTGCTGCTACTTGGGCTTCTGGCTTGGGAGTTTATAATGGTCATCTTAGTTCTTGTCCAGCTTCAAACAACTGTGTTATGAGTCAAGATGCCGATCCCAAACACGCCATTGACCCGATCGCTTATCATGTAGATCAAGACACAGCACTCCAAACCTTACTAAAAGTTCTCAGCGTTGTTCCCCGTACAGAAGTTTTAGAACAGACTCCTAATTATATCCACGCTATTTCTAAAAGCCGCATTTTCAAATTTGTTGATGATGTAGAGTTTTATTTCCCTGCCAATGAGTCAGTAATTCACGTGCGATCGGCATCTCGTGTGGGAGAGTCGGATCTCGGTGTCAACCGCAGACGAGTTGAGCAAATTCGTCTGGCTTTACGTGATTTAAATATTTGATTTTAAGAAATTAGTTGAATTCGTAGTGGACTGACACAGCTAAAATAGTGCATTAAACCTCTTGCACTCATTCTATTTTCAAATAAATCGACCACGGATGCACACAGATGGACACAGATAAAATCTATGTTTATCGGTGTGCATCTGTGGTTGTAATTAACAATGCTCGTAATTGCTGCAAGAAGTCTAGGATATAGGTAGTCAAATTTTGTTCAAGCCTTTTCCATGGCATCATTTTAGTTGTCTCAATCTACTACTTAATAAACTACCCCAGAAAATTTAATCCTAGAAAGAGAGCAGCGACAGTACCTGCAACAGAAATTTCCCCTTGGGTGATTTTATCTAAAACTGATTCTATAGGAATCAAAACAATTTCTATTTCTTCTGTAATGTCTAACTCTTGTCCACCTACCTTGACCACATTTTCTGCTAAAAATAAATGTATTTGATTAGTCTCTTTACTAGGCTTATCGTAGAAAGTGGCGATTTTTATTATTTTTTCGGCGCTATATCCTGTTTCTTCTTGTAATTCTCTTTTTGCTGCTGTTTCAGCGCTTTCTTGAGTTGGATCGAAGCTTCCCGCTGGTAATTCTATGAAAAACTCTCCGATCGCATGGCGATATTGACGAACAAAAACAATTTCCCTGCTGCTAGTAATTGGTAAAACTAAGGCTACTTCTGGCTTAATATAAACAAAATAATCATCTATGATGTTTCCATTTGGTAATTTTATTTCATCCTGCCTCACTTTGCACCAATAATGGTCTATAACTAGCTTGGATTGCAGCAGTTGCCATTTTTCTAAGTTTTTCATAGAGAAATAGGATGCTCTAGTCAGTGACAAAGCAATAATTAAAATTAAAGGGTGTGAAAAAGTATAACAAAGGCATAATCTCGACTCAAAGTTGAGATTAAACTTAAACTTGCCTTAGACCATCTCAAGTATACTTATGCAAATTGAGGCGGAAATCTTTACAGTTAACAAGCGGTTCCCCTTAACAATCAGTCGTGGTACGACAGCACAGACAAAAAATGTGTGGGTAAGGATCGTCCATGATGATATTGAAGGCTGGGGAGAAGCTTCTCCGTTTAGTGTGGGTAGTCATCCGCAATCGACGGAGCTGATCAAAGATTCTTTGCAGCAAATCACGCCGTCTCTGGAAGCATTCAGCCCGTTGCAGCGACAGCAAATAGAAGGCATTTTCACAGAAACCCAAATTCCCTCTGCGGTAAAAGCAGCTTTGGATGTGGCGATGCATGACTGGTTGGGAAAGCGTGTGGGGTTACCGCTGTGGCAAATATGGGGATTGGATAGAAATGCTATAGTACCAACTTCGGTGACTATTGGTATTAATTCACCAGAAGGGGCAAGGACAAGGACGCGAGATTGGTTAGAATTTATGGATGTCCGTGTTTTGAAGGTGAAATTGGGTAGCCCAGATGGTATTGAGGCAGATCGGAAAATGTTAATGGCGGTGCGAGAAGAAGCACCAACGCAAGATTTATATATTGATGCCAACGGGGGTTGGAGTTTGGAAGATGCAATTGAGATGTGCAGTTGGCTGGCAGACTTGGGGGTGAAGTATGTAGAACAACCGCTGCCACGGGGAAAGGAAAAAAGTTTAGCAGAATTAAAGACGCGATCGCCTTTACCCATTTTTGTAGATGAAAGTTGTTTTACGAGCAGCGATATTCCCCAATTGGCAAACTTGGTTGATGGCATTAATATCAAGCTAATGAAATCAGGGGGGTTAACCGAGGCAATACGGATGGTACATACAGCTCGTGCCTGTGGATTGCAAGTGATGTTCGGTTGCTATTCCGATAGCACGCTTCTGAATACAGCGGCGGCACAGCTTGCACCACTAGCTGACTATTTGGATTTAGACAGCCACTTGAATTTAATCGACGATCCCTTTACAGGAGCATTCGTGCAAGAGGGAAGAGTTTTGCCAAACAATTTACCAGGCTTGGGGGTACAACGCAGTGCGTTTGCTGCTTGATCGACGGATAGCTATTTTATTACACGAAGGAATTCGCGGAACTCATGGTAAAACTGGGTTGTCACTTCTACGTTACAGTGAATCTCCAATTGTAGCTGTAATTGATCGCGAGTGTGCAGGACAATCTTTGTCAGCATTAATGGGTATTAAGCGTGATGTGCCGATAGTCTCCTCAATGGCAGCAGCGTTAGACTACAATCCGGAAGTCTTGATAATTGGCATTGCCACCAAGGGGGGTGTTTTACCAGATGATTACTGGCATGACATCAAAGATGCGCTAATGGCAGGAATGTCCCTAGTCAACGGTTTGCACGTACCAATGTCAAGTATGCCAGATTTAAAGGCATTGCTGAAACCAGGACAATTAATTTGGGATGTGCGTCAAGAACCACCGAATTTAGGAATTGGTACTGGCATGGCACGTACCCTTTCCTGTCGGCGAGTGCTAACTGTGGGAACTGATATGTCAGTCGGCAAAATGTCTACTAGCTTGGAGTTAGATTCGGCTTCACGAGTGCGGGGCTTACGTTCTAAGTTTATAGCGACGGGACAAACAGGTTTGATGTTAAAAGGAGATGGTGTGGCATTGGATGCGGTGCGAGTAGACTTTGCTGCTGGTGCTGTAGAAAAAATGGTTATGCAATATGGCAAAAACCACGATATTGTGCACGTTGAAGGACAAGGTTCATTACTACATCCCGGTTCTACAGCAACTCTACCGTTGATTCGTGGTTCCCAACCAACGCAGCTGATACTTGTACATCGCTTCGGGCAAACTGAAGTCGTCGAGGGAGTACCCATTCCGCCTTTACCAGATGTAGTCAAGCTTTATGAAATGGTTGCCAGTGCTGCTGGTGCTTTTGCACGAGTACCTGTTGTGGGTATTGCACTGAACACCTGGCATCTAAATGAGGAAGCTGCGAAGGGGGCGATCGCTCAAGTTGAAGACGAAACAGGCTTGCCTTGTACCGATGCAGTTCGTTTTGGTGCCCAGAAATTATTAGATGCGATTATTCAGGGATAATACGGAAGTGCGTGGCCCTGTCGCTGCTGTAATCTACAAGTTGAAAATTCTGTAGCTGTTTTTTAGGAAATTTAAACTGAATTATTCCCATTTTATCCTAGTCCTAGATCAGATCTGATACCAAATTGGTATAAGGAATCTAATTTCAAAATTCTGGAAAAATCCAAACCCTCGTTACCAGGTTCAACCTGGTAACGAGAACTAGAGCATTCTGGCTCTTCTTGAACACGGTGCAAGACATTCATGAGCAGAGTTCACAACAAAGAAATGAAAGTGAATCTTTCCCTTCTGCCTACCTACTTCTATCCGCTCCGCGTCTACTACCACGCCAGTCGCTACAACGCGCTTAACCCGCGCAACGAACCCGCTGGCTCCTCAGCATAGCTGCCTTTCAAGACAGATAGCAGAGCAGGAGGAATCTGTTCTCCAACATCTTGCTACACGTTAATCTCTTCCTCATGTCATCATCTGCAGTCATCTGAAGGAGAACCTTGTTATTATGCGTATTTCAAATGTTATCTATGCATTAGTTTTATTTTATACAATAATTATACGAAATAATTAGTATTTAGCTTCGCATTTTAAATATTCAAATTAGTTTCATATTAACTGTATTCAATATTACACAGATAGAAATATTCGACTTCTATTTTAGAGTAAATAAATTACATCTGTTTATCAAAATAATACGCAATTAGCTTATAAAATACTGATATAATTTTATACTAAAAATGAAATCACATCTGTATTAATAGCTTAATTTACCGTTTTATTGACATATATATACTTAAGCAAATTCGTAATTAATCACACTTATATGTCGAAGATTGAAATTAATGCTGCTGTTTAATTTATCTTAAATCAGAAAAATAATACTTAAAAAGTATCAAAGATATGCTATTTCTGTATACAAAAGCGAAGTCATCATATATACTCATAGGCTGTATATAGGATTTACGTAAAACATATAATAAATTCCTATCTGCTGTATATTTGATGTATATAAACCATATAATTGTTCTAATGGAAAACGTATGTATACAACTAGATGAAAAAATAGTAACTTATTTGCCTAAGTGTAGTTTAAATTACATCCCATTCTGAGCAGTCAAACTAAAATGAAACACGAATTTGATTGCTTCGAGTGTTGAAACTAATTAAACATAGTTTCTGCAAGTCCAGTTACATTAATTGCAGTACTTGTTTATAAAGCTCAAATCAGGAATCAATTATTGTTATGAGGCTTTGACAGTGAATTACATTAGACACAAATTAAATCGAAATAATCCGAGCATCAATCAATCGTGTAGTCGTGAAGGTCTAATTCTCATAATCTTCTGTTAAAATTATTCTGAAACTAGTACAAATTTCTCAGTTGAAACGAGAATTAAAAATAATTAAATTCGACTTTTTTAATACTGATGGAGTAGAGCTTTGACGGTCTTTTGATCTCAGTTCCTCCACCGTAACCGTCTTCTGTGCTGCTATATGCTTGTAGCTAAAGATGGTCGCACTACAGGAAAACTGTCACTAAAATCAGCAACTTTTCAAGCAAGCAGCAATTGCTCTCCAAAAAATCTTTACTACCGGATTCAGTAATAAATTTAGATTAAGTAACGCTTAATGACTATTGCTGTACCAACTATATTAAGCTTTAAATTTTTGTCCACGTTTATTATTTTTTGATTAGTTTACTTAAGGGATGAAACCTTAAACTGTAGAGTGCTTTACGGCTAATTCTCATTGTTCTTAAGCTCTCAAATTATGGCGTCGTCGTAACATATTTACCATTTATCAACAGTGCCCTATTCTCTATTTTCAAGTGAGTTAATTGTGAACAATTGATGTTCCTGTTGTGTTACCTGCTTCCTAGTCTTGCATCTACCCATTTTAAGGAGGCTTAATTGCAAAGAAGGTGTGACCGAAATCGCAAACGCTCAAAGCGTCGGGCTATCTACTGTCCAGTTCATGGATGCCATCTTGATAGCGTAAGTCAAAAATATCCGTTGTTTGCCGATCGCTCAGGACAACTCCAGCAGCGAGGGATGGGACGACAGAGTGCTTTACTATTGCTAGCAAGCAAAACAGCAGTTTCTTTAGAAGGTGAATGGTTGGAAGCTTTTTGGTGCGATCGCTGTCAAGAAACGAAATGGTATCACGTCCAATGCCACCTTAGCAAAGATACTCCTCAGCAGATTCGCGCCTACAAAGCATCAGTAGCGTCTCCAGAACTTTGGCAGCAGGCGATCGGGGTACTTCATCCCGACGGAAACCCTTCCGTGAGTGAATTTACTCGCAGACACGCAAGGATGGTTAGCCATAAAAGCAGCAAAGATTTTAGAACTGTCAACTAAGCGACTTGCGATCGCGCGTAGACATCTAGCAGCAACTCAAATATAGATTTGTACTCATAAACTATGGACTCAATCAAACATACTCATTCTTTAGAAGAGATAGATTTCCAAAAGTACTGGCTTGTGCTGCAACGACGCTGGCTACCAGCAGTGGGAATTTTTGGAACTGTCTTAACCCTGGCTTCAGTATATGCATTCTCGCTCAAACCTTACTATCAAGCACAAGCAAGCCTGTTAATTAAAACTAATCGTACTTCTTCTCTCACAGGATTGGGTGAAGATTTAGGAAGATTAGAGGCTTTAGTAAGTCAGAGCAGCCCAGTTGACACTCAGGTAAAAATAGTAACTTCTGTTCCTGTGTTACAGGAAACCATTAAAGCTCTAGATCTTAGGGATAGTTTAGGCAATCCCTTGAGGATTGAAGATTTAGCCGCAGCATTAAGCGTAGTGAGTGTCAAAGGCACAGATCTTTTGGAAATTTATTATGCAGACTCCGATCCGATCATGGCTGCGAAAGTAGTCAATAAATTAGTTGAAATTTATATAAAGCAGAATATACAAACTAACAGAGCAGAGGCAGTTTCGGCTCGGAAGTTTATGTGGGAACAAGTGCCCAAAACCGAGCAAGCAGTTAAGCAAGCAGAGGCAAACCTACGCAAATTTAAAGAAGCAAACAAAGTAGTCGTTCTGCAACAAGAAGCTGCCGAAGCAGTTAGTACTATTTCTAAGCTAGAAGATAATATTGCAACAGCCCAAGCTCAGTTAGTTAACGTCACAGCGCAATCGCAAAAGTTAAAAGAGCAGATAGAAGTTGAATCCCAAAAAGCCATCACCTATGCTGAGTTGAGCCAAATACCTGGAACTCAGCAGTTACTCAGTCAACTTCAAAAAACACAAGCTGATTTGGAGGTGGCACGAACCCGTTTTCAGCCCGAACATCCTCAGATTGTTAATTTAGAAGAACAAATTTCTGCTCTCAGCCAGGTATTGCAACAACGGGTAGAGCAAGTAGCTGGCAAAAACCAGCAAGTTTCTCTCAAGAATTTGCAAATTGGAGGGGTGCGACAAAATCTAATTCAAGATTTGGCTAACACAGAAAAAGTACGTCTTGGTTTAGAGAAACAAATTGCCGATCTAAACAATACTCTGTTTGAGTATAAACAACGAGCAAATATTTTACCCAAGTTAGAAGAAACTCAGCGGGAGTTAGAACGAAAGGTAAAAGCAGCGCAAACAACTTATGAAAATCTCTTGACAAGGATGCAAGAGGTAGATGTGGCAGAAAATCAAAATGTGGGTAATGCCACTATCATCTCTCCTGCATTGATACCAGATAAACCGAGTGGCCCTCGCAAGACATTGCTCATCGCTGCTGGAGGAATTTTAGGCATCTTGTTAGGGGTAGTTGCTGCCTTTAGCTTAGAATTGGTAGACCAATCTGTGAAAACACTCAAAGAAGCTAAAGAGTTATTTCAGTACACTCTGTTGGGAGTCATTCCTAATTTGAGTCGGTATGGCAAAACTCTGACAGGAAGGTTAGATCGGCCAACACCCAGAGTCATAGGTAGAGATATTCATTTGTTTGCGATTCGCGATGCATATCAAATGCTGCAAGCAAACTTAAGGTTCCTTTCAGACAAACAACTAAAAGCGATCGCTGTCACTAGTTCTGTCGCCAAGGAAGGAAAGTCTGAAGTTTCTGCTAATTTAGCCGTAGTTATGGCACAAGTCGGTCGTAGAGTGCTGTTAGTAGATGCCGATATGCGTCGCCCATGCCAGCATCACATCTGGGGATTAACCAATGCTCAAGGTTTAAGTAATGCGATCGTTGACGATCAAATTCCCTTGAATACAGTAGTACAGGAAGTGATGCCCAACCTGTATGTACTTCCCTCTGGAGTTATACCTCCCAATCCACTCGCGCTCCTAGATTCTCAACGCATGACGGCATTAGTCACTATCTTTGCGAGAAGCTATGATTGCGTCATTTTTGATACGCCTCCTCTAGCAGGAACAGCAGATGTTTCAGTTCTAGGTAAGTTAGTTGATGGCCTTTTACTGGTAGTCCGCCCAGGCGTGGTTAACGCTGCTAACGCTAATGCCGCGAAAGAATTCTTGACACAGTCAGGTCAAAAAGTGTTGGGAATGGTAATTAATGGCGTGAATGTGAAAAACGAACCTGACAGCTACTTCTATTACACTCAAGAATCGCCTGAGTCATTCAGTATTTCTCAAGATTCTGCACGTGTTCGACAAAAACGAGAAAAGGGTACTGGCTACTAGGGATTAGGTACTGGACAATTCAATTTTGGATTTTGGAAAGTTAAAACTTCCTCTCATGCAATCATCTAAAGAATCATCAAATTTGCGACAAAAGGCAGTAAAAGGTGTAGTTTGGTCTGCAATTCAGAGCTGGGGTAGCCAAGTAATTTCCTTTGCTGTCTTTTCTCTACTTGCTCGCCTACTTAGCCCTCAAGATTTTGGATTGGTAGCAACAGCTGGTGTTGTTGTTACTTTCATGCAGATTTTTCTAGAGCAGGGGTTTAGTGAGGCGATCGTACAACGGGATGAACTAGAATCAGAACACCTTGACACTGCTTTTTGGACAATTCTTGGCATCGGCACATTACTAACAATAATTGGCTTTTCATCCGCAGACATAGTAGCTAACTTCTTCAATCAACCACAGCTAACATTAATTGTTCGTTGTTTATCTTTTAACTTCTTATTCAGCGCTCTAAATAGTGTTCAAGCAGCAATTCTCTCACGCCAACTTTATTTCAAAGCTTTGGCTATACGTTCGCTATTAGCTACGTTAGCTGGTGGTACAGTTGGCACTGTGATGGCATTTCGAGGCTTTGGAGTATGGAGTCTTGTCTGTCAGCAATTAAGTTTTGGGTTAGTCGCAGTTATAACTTTATGGCGAGTAAGCGATTGGAGACCAGGGTTTAGATTTTCTAAAAAGCATTTTCTGGAAATGTTTTCCTTTGGTATCAACATTGTAGGTTTTAATTTTCTCAACTTTTTTAGTCGTCATGGTGATGACTTGTTAATTGGATATTTTCTTGGTGCGATCGCGCTGGGATATTACAATGTCGCCTACCGTATATTATTGGTAATGACACAGCTTTTGGTTCGGATCTTGACTCAAGTTGCATTACCTACATTTTCAAGATTAAAGCAAGAGCCAGAGAAATTAAGAAATGCATTTTATAGTGCTACTCAGTTATCAAGTCTGATCTCTTTTCCTATTTTCATTAGCGTAGCTGTGTTAGCACCTGAAATAGTTAGAGTTGTTTTTGGAAATAAATGGGAATCAAGTATTCCTGTGATGCAGGCTTTATCTCTTGTTGGCCCTCTTCATTGCATTTTTTTCTTCAATGGTTCGTTGATGATAGCTATGGGTAAGCCATCTTGGAGATTGTGGGTAACTTTTATAAACAGTGTGAGCAACTTTATTGCTTTTTTCTTGGTAGTTAAATGGGGAATTTTAGCTGTAGCAATGGCATATGTAATTCGCGGTTATCTACTTGCACCTATCCCATTACTCTTACTTCGTAAATTAATTAATCTTGATTTGGTTATTTATTTCCGTCAATATTTAACACAAGTATGTGGTTGTGTAGCTATAGTAGCGATTGTTTTAACATTTAAATACTTGTTTGCAGCATCAATCAGCGCAAATATAACGCTTGCTATTTGCATACCACTTGCTGCTGCAACTTACATAGCTGTTATTGCCTTACTCGATAATCAACTCTTTAAAAAGTTAAGTGAATTAGCAAAATTAGCTTTGTACAAGCAAAAAAATATTAGCAAAAAAGGTGTGTAAATAGGACTGATTGTATAGGTAATTGAGTTTGTATATTAAGAAATTTGTAAATAAACAACACTAATTACAATAAGGAAAGCTATATGAAAATCGGAATTTTGACTTATCATCATACCCTCAACTATGGTGCAACACTTCAAGCCTATGCTTTATATAAAACGCTTGGGCAGCAAGGACATGATGTTGAGATGATTGATTACCGTCCGCGTGTAGCAATTAAATTTTATTCCAAACAATTTTACCCCATTTGGCGTTCAAAATATAGATTTTCCTTCAATCCCTACTTTATAGGTAATCTAATCAAGTTTTGGAAAATGAGAAAATTTTTATCTTCCAAAATGACACTAAGTAGTAATAGATTTTCTTCCAGAAAGGAACTAAAAACATTTAATCATCAGTATGACGCTGTTATATGTGGAAGTGATGAATTATGGAATATCAACTCCTTTCGTGGCTTCGATCCCTCATTTTTTCTAGATTTTGTTACTAATCAAAATACTTTAAAATTGAGCTACGCAGCAAGTTTTGGTAATACTGAATCATTAATGGAACTAAAAAATGATATCTATAAATTGATTAATGATTTTGATGTAATTTCAGTTCGGGATTCAAATAGCTTGCGTCTAGTTTCAGAATGCGATCGCCAAGCTCTAAAAGTTCTCGATCCAACGTTTCTTGCTAAATATAATGATATTATAGTAACTCCAAGTATCAAGCAAAAGTACTTACTTATTTACGGTACCGAACTTTCAGTTAAGCAAGAAAATTTTGTTAAATCAGTAGCTACTGTTAAAAATTTAATACCTATCTCTATTGGTTATTACAACAAAGTAGCGCACTACAATTTCATAGGAGTTAGTCCAGAAGAATGGCTGGGTTATTTTGCGCAAGCAGAATATGTTGTCACAAGCTTTTATCATGGAACTATATTTTCTCTAATATTTAGAAAACCTTTTACTGTATTCGCCAAAACATATAAAGCACATAAAGTTCAAGATTTGCTAAGTAATCTGGGTTTAGAAAAACGAATTTTTACAGATTCAGAAAATGCAGAGTTTAGAAAAGAAGATTTATTTTCTAATATTTACTCAGATACATTTAACGATAAACTACAAAAAGCCATAGCAGTATCCAAAAATTATTTATTTCAAGCTCTAAGTAATCAATCTTCTCTATCTGTATAAGCTGGAAAATTATAAAAAGTTTAACACTAACTAAGTTGTCTAATCTAAGAGAAGATATCAAAACCCAGAACTCAGAAATAGAGGTAATTACAGTAGATTTAGTGTGTATCTGGTAAATTCATGTTTACACAAATGCAAAATCCTTTAGTCTCTGTCATAATTCCAGTTTTTAATGATTCTCAGCGACTAAAACTTTGTTTAGACGCTTTAGAAAAGCAAACATATCCAAAGCATTGCTATGAAATTATCGTTGTCGATAATGCCTCCGAAGAAAATACTGAGGATATAGTTAGTCAGTTCAGCCAAGTTATTCTCGCATATGAAAGTAATCCTGGTTCATATGCTGCCAGAAATAAAGGTATATCTCTTGCTAATGGTGAAATTATCGCCTTTACAGATTCAGACTGCATTCCAGCCCAAGATTGGATTGACAAAGGAGTGACACGACTACTTGAAGCACCAGACTGTGGATTAGTCGGTGGGAAAATACAGCTTTTTTTTAGAAATCCAGATAAATTAACACTCGTAGAACTGTATGAAAGTGTAGTTGCTTTTCCACAAAAGCAGTATGTTCAAGAAATTAGGTTTGCAGCTACAGCAAATCTCTTTACTTTTAAGAGCGTACTGGAAAAAGTAGGCTATTTTGATAGCAATCTTAAATCTAGAGGAGATTTGGAGTGGGGGCAACGGGTTTTTCGTGCAGGTTATAAACAAATTTATGCAGATGATGTTTGTGTTCTGCACCCTGCTAGATATACATTCTCTCAATTACATCAGAAAATTCAAAGAGTAGCTGGTGGAATTTATGATTTAAAGACAGAAAAGAGTGTGTTAAAAAATTTTAAAGAAGTTTATAGGGATTTAAGACCACCTATAGAATTCATTTTTAAATATCTACCAGATATTAAACTTAATGGAATCAATAAAAAAGTTCAATTTCTCTATGTTGTTTTATTTATTCATTATGTTAAAGCTTGGGAAAATATGCAGCTGAGGTTAGGTGCTAATTCTAAAAGATAAGGATAAGTTTTTTGAAAATTTGAAGTAATTTTGCTTATGAATACTCCTATAGCTTTTATCATTTTCAAGCGGCCACATACTACTGAGAAAGTATTTGAAATAATTCGCCAAGCAAAACCACCAAAGCTTTTTGTGATTGCAGATGGGCCACGTAGCGATCGCCCTGATGAAGCTGAAAAGTGCGAAGCTACTCGTGCAATTATTGAGAAAGTTGATTGGGATTGTCAAGTATTAAAGAATTACTCTTCTATAAACTTAGGATGTGCAAAACGTGTATCTAGCGGACTAGATTGGGTTTTTAACAACGTTGAAGAAGCAATTATTTTAGAAGATGATTGTATTCCCCATCCTAGCTTTTTTCCATTCTGTGAAGAATTACTAGAAAAATATAGACATGATACTAGAATTGGCTCAATAACTGGACAGAATGTGCAATTTGGGCGTGAACGAACTAATTATAGTTACTACTTTTCACGCTATAATCACTGCTGGGGTTGGGCAACATGGAAAAGAGCTTGGCAGTACTTTGATTTTCAAATGCAACTATGGTCTGAGGTAAAAGAGAAAAATCTTCTAGAAGATATCTTACAAAGTACTGAAGCAGTTAACTATTGGCATAACATTTTACAATCTACATATGAAGGAAAAATAGATAGTTGGGCATTAAGGTGGACACTCGCTTGCTGGTTGCAAAGTAGTCTTTGCATAATTTCTAATCTTAATTTAGTTTCAAATGTTGGTTTTGATCAAGAAGGAACTCATACTTTAAGCAAAAAAAGTAAGTTTGCCAACATACCAGCAGAGGAAATGAGTTTTCCTCTCAAACATCCTCCTTTCTTACTCCAGAATCGCCAAGCAGATATTTTTACACAACGTACTTTGTACAGTAAACCTCTAATCGTATCTTTAAAAAAGAAAGTTAAGCAGATGATAAATGTAGGCTAATTATGAATGTTCTACATATTAATATATCTGACATTAATGGTGGTGCAGCTCGTGCTACCTACCGCTTGCACAAAGGTTTAGAAAACATTGGTGTAAAATCACAGTTACTGGTGCAGGAAAAATACAGCGATGACAAAATGGTAATTGCGCCAACAATTAAATTATCTCAAGGCATAGCGCGAGCAAAACAGTCAATAGATGCTTTACCACTCAAGTTTTATCACAAACGAATTGGAAGTACTTTTTCTCCTCAATGGCTACCGGATAAAGTAGTTTCTAATGTTACTCAAATTGCTCCGAATGTTATCAATATGCACTGGACTAATGGAGCGTTTATGCAGATTGAGACAGTTACTAAGCTGAAGCGCCCTTTGGTTTGGACACTTCATGATATGTGGGCGTTTACCGGAGGTTGTCACTACAGTGGAGAATGCGATCGCTACACTTTATCCTGCGGTGCCTGTCCTCAACTTGGCAGTAATAAAAATTGGGATTTGTCTCATTGGATATGGCAGCGCAAAGCCAAAGCATGGAAGAATGTCAATTTCACCATAGTTGCCCTCAGTTCCTGGATGGCTCAATCTATTAGCTCTAGCCCTCTATTCAAGGAATCACGAATCGAGCTAATTCCCAATGGACTTGATACAGAAAAATACAAACCAATTAATAAACAATTAGCACGAGAATTACTTCACTTACCTCAAGATAAGCAACTCATTCTATTTGGAGCATTAAAAGCCACTAGTGACAAAAGAAAAGGATTTCATCTGTTGCAAACAGCACTACAAGAATTGAGTAAAACGGAGTGGCGAGAGCATCTAGAATTAGTTGTTTTTGGGGCTTCTCAACCTACAAATCCCGTTGATTTTGGTTTTAGAACTCATTATCTAGGGCATTTACACGACGATATTTCATTAGCACTTGTCTATTCAGCAGCAGATGTCATGGTTATTCCCTCAATTCAAGAATCTTTTGGGCAAACTGCTTCTGAATCTCTGGCTTGTGGTAAACCAGTCGTTGCCTTCAATACAACTGGATTAAAAGATATTGTTGAACATCAACAAAATGGCTACCTAGCCCAACCTTTTAAAATTGAAGATTTAGCTCAAGGAATAACCTGGGTGCTTGAAAATCAAGAGCGGTATCAAAAGTTGTCACATCGTGCCCGTGAAAAAGTAGAACAAGAATTCACTACAGAAATACAAGCTAATCGTTACTTATCTCTTTATACCGATGTTCTAAAAAAAGTTACTCGCTAAAAATATCAACCAAAAGCTAGAGTAAAACATGAACAATAAATCATTTCAGCGTTTGGTAACTTATTTAGAAATATGGCTCACTGGCTTACTACTTTTTTATTTCGTTAGTCCTCGTTTTTTTCCTGAATTAATAGCCAAATTTTTTGATGTTTTCAGCTATGCAATAGTTGCATTTCTGATTGTTTTACGCTGGAAAAAATTTGTTTATGTAGCAACCAGAGATATACCTCTATTATTATTATTCGGTATGGTTGCAATCTCAGGTTTATGGTCGGCTTTTCCAGAATTAACCTCAATCACGTTTAAAGCCATGTTACGCACAATCTTGTTTGGAATGTACTTGGCAACACGCTACAACATTAAGGAGCAGATAAGGTTATTGACTTGGGTATTTGGTATCACAACTCTTTGCAGTTTGATATTTTCTCTAGCTCTCCCTAGTTACGGAATATACAGTAATGGTGCATGGAGAGGTATATTCCCTTATAAAAACCATTTAGCCGTTCATATGGTTTTGTCAGCTATGCTTTTTATGTTCGCTGGCTTTAATAAGAGCAAGTTACGCTGGATAGCTTGGATTGGGCTTGCTATTGCAACAGCTCTTGTTTTTCTAAGCTTAAGTAAAGGGGGTTATGTAATATTTGTTACTGCACTTTATTTACTCCCTCTCCATAAATTTGTAAAGCAGCAGTATAAGTCACGGGCAATTCTTCTTTTCAGCGCACTTGCAATCAGCACGATCATATCATTACTAATCTTAACCAATGAGAAAACTATATTAGTTAATGTTTTGGGTAAAGATACTGAATTGAACGGAAGAACACCAATATGGATGTTATGCATTGAGCAGGCTTTAAAGCGACCTTGGCTTGGTTATGGCATTTCAGGATTTTGGGGTTCTAATCAGTCTATTGTTATCCAACGTACCACATGGGCAGGAAATCATTTATCAATCCATGAGTTTCAGAAATTCAACTCTCACAATGGCTATATAGAGATATTTCTGCAATTAGGCTTTTTAGGTTTGTCCATATATTTATTAAACTTTTTCAACACCTTATTTAGGGTAATTTATATATGGATGGCAACAGCCACATTAGAAAGTTTTTGGATGTTTCAAACTTTAATAATAATGCTTTTATATAATTTTAGTGATAGTGGTGGAATTCTTTCAAGAGGCACAATATGGATAATGTATGTATCGATATCTCTGTCATCTGCTGTGTGGCTAAAGAGAATTAAAAACAACCATCAATTACAGATGAATTCTTCTCAGAATTTAGCTAATTCTTCATTATAGAATACTTAATAGAAATGCAAAAAACAAACTTTAGTAAAAATAGCTTACTAGAAGTCGAGCAGTCAATAAAACTTCCAATTATTTCTATTGTTGTGCCAAATTACAATGGAGGTGCAACTATCGGCGCAACTCTACAAAGCCTGATCGAGCAAAATTATCCAAAACTTGAAATTATCGTGGTTGATGGTGGCTCGACAGATAACAGCGTTGAAGTAATAAAGCAATTTGAGCCATATATTAATTGGTGGGTTAGCGAAAAAGACAATGGTCAGTCTAACGCAATTAACAAAGGTTTTGCTAAGTGTTCTGGAGAAGTTGTTAATTGGCTATGTAGTGATGATTTGCTTGTACCTGGAGCTTTACACACAGTTGGAAAATACTTTGCAGAGTCATCTAATATTGATGTTTTAGTTGGCTGTGGCAAAATTGCGTTTACAACTGAAAATCATGCTCTACCAAATGAGAAAATTAACTTTTGGCTGACTTTGTTTGGACGACTTTTGAGGTTAGGGAAAAGAACCATAATTCAAAATACACAGAATAAACAGACATATATTAAAGCTCCTACATTCAAACAAATTGTTTTGATGTCTGCTTGCAATCCAATTGCCCAACCAAGCTGCTTTTATCGACGCAGTTTGCTCAATAGACTTAAACCCATAGACGAAAGTTATCAATATGCAATGGATACTGAACTTTGGAACTATTTTCTATCACAAGGAGTCCGCTGGAAATGCATTGACGATGTGCTGAGTGTATCTATCCAAGATGGTCAAAATAAAACTAGTACAGGCGGCTACAAAGTTACCCTTGAATTGGAGCGTATCTATAAAACTTACACGCAAGAGTGGATACCTTTAACCTTTTGGCACAGAAGATTACGTTACCCTCTAGAACAATTTCTGGCTCGTCATCCAAGTAAAGTATGGTTATACGTTATTGGCCCGATATGGATTGTAATGACATTTCTGCTAGCTCCATTTTATGGACTTGATAAAGTCTGGGCTATGAGATGGAAGCGTTGGGTTTAATCATATGCATTAATTCAGACAATAAGCATCTTTTTGAGCAGAAAAAAATGAAGCAGTTATTTATCGCATGGGTTCCTTTTCAACGTCGTTCCATTTCGATGAGGAATTACTTTGATTATGAACTGAGATTTTTATCATTTGCTTTCAAAAACCGCTTTTTTAGACCACTTGAGTATATATTCAAGGCATGGAAAACACTACTGTTATTTTTGCTCCAGCAGCCTCAAACAATCTGGATTCAATTACCTCCTACTCTCCTACTTCATATAGCTCACTTGTATAAGATTTTATTTAATCGCAAAGTTAGAATTATTGCAGACTGTCATAATGCTACTTTTCGCTGTCCTTGGATTAATATTCCTGGAACAGTAACTCTTCTTAATAAATGTAACTTGGTAATTATACATAATGACTCTCTCCAAGAATTAGCTGTAGCAAATGGTATCAATTACAAACATTTATATGTTTTGGAAGATCCACCAGCATTAGTGGAAAATGGGAGCATACAAAATCAAGAATTATTTCCCCATCCTTGGGTTTTATGTCCCTGCTCTTTTAACGCCGACGAACCTATTGAAGCGATTTTGGGTGCAGCTCGTTTCGCCCCAGATATTACTTTTGTTTTAACTGGAAAAGCAACTAGAGCAAAAGGTATTCACGACTTGAATAACATACCCCCCAATGTAAAATTACCTGGCTTCCTCCCAAAATCAGAATTCGATAAATTGTTGTGTGATGCAGATATAGTTTTGGGTTTAACAAAATTAGATGGTATTCAGCTTAGTGTTGCTAATGAAGCTGTAGGAGCTGGAAAGCCAATGGTTATTGCTAATACTAATCTCCTCAAAAAACTTTTTTATAAAGGAGCCATTTATGTAGATGCTTTTAGCTCAAAATCGATTGCTCAAGGTTGTAGAGAAGCCTTAATCAGAAAAGATGAATTAACAAAAGAAGTTCATGAATTAATGTCGGAACGAAACGAGAAGTGGTTGCTTCAAGCAGCCAAGCTAGAATATAGTTTCTCCTCAAACACTTTACTTATTTAATTCGAGACAATCAATAATCTGTCCCAGTAATTCAGCACCAAGCCCAAACGACTGGAAGTCGTGACTATATAAACTTAAGTCCGCCTGCGCGGACTAAATAAAATCAAGGTTTTTGCAGCCTAGTAAGCAGGGTTTGCTTGTGTCGCCGTGATTTTAATTATTAGGTGCAAGTTGTCAGTATACCTAATTGAATTGAGAACTTAGATTGCTATGACTTCTCTAAATAGAGTGGATAAGGTACTAATCGTTGTTGAAAATCTTCCCGTTCCTTTTGACCGACGGGTATGGATGGAAGCCACTACTCTACAAAAAGCAGGATACCAAGTCTCTACTATTTCTCCTAAAGGAAATGGCTTTGAAAAGGATTACGAAGAAATCGAAGGAATTCATATCTATCGCCATCCTCTTCCCCCAGAAGAGAGTTCTGTAAAAGGGTATCTTCGAGAATATAGTTGGGCTGTTTCTTGGCAGTTTCGCCTAGCGCAACGAGTCTGGCAAGAACAGGGCTTTGATGTGATTCATATTTGCAATCCTCCAGACTTACTCTTTTTGGTCGCAGGATGGTACAAAATTTTTCATGGTGTAAAAGTCATCTTCGATCACCACGATCTCAGCCCGGAAATGTATATAGCAAAATACAATCGCCGAGATGTTTTCTACTACGGTCTACGCTTGGCTGAACGTTTGACTTATGCCACGGCAGATTTAGCGATCGCAACGAACGAGTCACACCGAAAGATAGCTTTGACTAGGGGAGGTAAAAACCCAAAGCAAGTTTTTGTAGTTAGAAGTGCGCCTGACCTTTCACGCTTTCACTTCATATCTCCAAACCCTAGCTACCGCCAAGGTAAAAAATACTTGGTTGGTTATATGGGAGTGATGGGGGAACCAGAGGGAATTGACTATCTGTTGAGAATGGTACGTTATCTAGTCACAGAAAAGAAACGCAAAGATATTCACTTCATGCTAATTGGGAGCGGGCCTGCTGCTGAAAAGCTCAAAGCCCTATCTAAGAAGTTAGAAGTGACTGAGTTTGTAGAATTTACAGGATTTAAAACCGGGAAGGAACTGTTAGAACGGTTATCTAGCTGCGATGTTTGTGTGGAACCATCTCCAAAATCTGCTTATAACGAAAACTGCACTATGAACAAAATCCTAGAGTATATGGCACTAGGAAAACCTATTGTTCAATTTGATCTGCGAGAGGGAAGACGTTCTGCAGAGGGAGCATCTTTGTATGCCAAACCCAATGATGAGATAGAGTTCGCCCATAAAATCATTGAACTTCTTGATTCTCCTCAACTGAGAGAAAAAATGGGGACTGAAGGACGACACAGGATGGAAGACATACTTGAATGGCGACATCAAGCTCCTACATTGTTGGAGGCTTATGCTGAAGTTCTGCAATTTTTGTAGGTTTTAGCAAAGAATATTTTTGACTAATGAGGTAATTTAATCGAGGTTAAAACGGCATATGCTCAGTCAAGTTATAGAAAAAATTTACGACCATCGTAGATCTGATTCATTAGCAAACGATTTAAGGAGAAAGCGTTTTGCTTTGTTCAACTCTCTAATTAAATCAACAAGAACTCCTTTAAAAATTCTCGATGTTGGAGGTAGACCTAGCTTTTGGGAAAATACAGGACTTTTGAATCAAGAGGGTTTAGAGTTAGAAATTACTCTACTAAATATAGAGCAAATCAATCATCCAAAGTTTAAATGTGTTGTGGGTGATGCCCGAAATATGTATCAGTTTAAAGATTTAGAATTTGACATAGTTTTTTCTAATTCTGTAATTGAGCATGTCGGAGACTATAACGATCAGCTTCAGATGGCTAATGAAGTAAAGCGAGTAGGTAAAAAATACTTTATTCAAACACCGAATCTTTACTTTCCCATTGAGCCTCATTTTGTTTTTCCATTCTTTCAATTTCTTCCTGTAGTACTTAGAGTATGGTTATTAACTCACTTTAATTTAGGTTGGAGGAAAAAGACTCCTGACAAGCAAAAAGCTCTAAGTTCAGTGACTTCAATTAAATTATTGAGTAAGCAAAAATTGATGAGTCTCTTTCCTGAAGGAAACCTTTACCAAGAAAAATTTTGGTACTTTACTAAATCTTTTATAGTTTACGGTGGTTGGTAAATCTTACTGTTGTCAGTTCGCTCTCCACATTTTTTTTAATCAACTTAAGTCAAATAGAAAATAAGTTCTGAGGTATAAAATTAGATATGTTAATTTATTAACCTATGAAAATTCTATTTTTAACAACTATTATTCTTAGCAAACACTGTAATGGTGGTGAAATTGCTTCCCAGTGTTTTATTGATGCCCTCAAGAGTCTAGGTCATCAGGTTACAGTTGTTGGTTATCTTCGTAAAGGCGATAAATTTGAACACAATCCCCAAGAAACATTTATAGTTGATGAACGATATACAGAAACAAAAAAGTCAAAGTTTTACGCTTTGCTTTGGTTGGCTCTTAGCTTTTGGAAAGGTTTGCCATATTCATCAGCTAAATATTATTCTCACGCATATATTAATTTAGTTAATAAACTTCTCTTGAATGAAAATTATGACAGCATAATTATTGAACACGCTCAGATTGGTTGGATTGAGGCTTATATCCAAGATAAAAGTCAAATTATTCTTCTAACACAGAATGTTGAACATGAGATGTATGAAGAGCAATTTCAAAGAGTTAGTAACTTGATATCAAAATTGCTTTACAAGCGAGAAGCTAGATTAATAAAATTACAAGAAGCAAGATTAACAAGTCTATGCCAGCAAATTTGGACTTTAACAGACCATGATAATAAATCTTTTTCTCGCCTTGGTAATGTAAATAGAATTATGACGTTTGGGATAGCGCCTAGTTTCAGAAAATTACGAGATAAAACGGTTGAGAAGCGCTTTGATATTGGTATCTTAGGTAGTTGGACATGGAAGCCCAATATAGAAGGGCTTAAATGGTTTATCAAAAATGTTTATCCTGTTTTACCAGTTAACTTTTCAATTTATATAGCTGGTAAAGATGCTGATTGGCTCAATGGTAAATATCCAAATATTCATTATTGTGGAGTTGTACCTGATGCTCAAGAGTTCATGGCTCAAGCAAAGGTAGTTGCTATTCCGACATTGAGTGGAGGCGGCATACAAATCAAAACTTTGGATGCGATCGCTTCTGGTTCTCTAATAGTCGCAACTCCAATTGCTTTACGAGGAATTACTCATCCACCATCAACGGTTAAAGTTGCTGAAACGCCACAGGAGTTTGCCAATCTGATAATTTCAGCAGTAAATTCAAAATTCATGTCAACAACTTGCGATGAAGCTATAAATTGGTACAGTGGCAGGCATGAAAAATTCCTCAATGATGTTGCTATTGCAATTTCAAGTACGTAGTTGTGTGACTGGACTAATTTAGTGCATAAATATAAATCTTATGGTGTGAATAACTAACTTGTCCGCACCGGAAGAACTGGAGGCTCCGAACAAAAATATGAAAATCTCTATTATTACTCCTGTATATAATGCAGTTAGTTCAATTGAAAAAACTATACTCAGCGTTATTCAACAAGAAATAAAGTCAGAGTTAGAATATATCATTATTGATGGAGGCTCTAATGATGGAACTTTAGAGATAATTCAACGTTATGCAGATAATATTAATATTTTGATTTCTGAGAAAGATAATGGTATTTATGATGCTATGAATAAAGGTATATCTTGTGCCAGTGGAGATATTATTGGTATTATTAATGCTGATGATTGGTATAATGACAAAGCTTTACAAAATATAGAAAATATTTTTCTGCAAGAACCAAAAATTGATATTATTTATTCTCCTTTGCATAACTATTACAATGGAGAATATTTAAATACTTTTATTCCAGGTGTTTTAAATAATTTAATATTCAAATTTACTCTAAATCATCCTAGTTGCTTTGTGAGAAAGACGGTTTATGAAAAAATAGGATTATTTGATTTAAGCTATTCTATAGCAGCTGACTATGACTTCATTTTTCGAGCTTATATACACGGGTTTGATTTCCATTATGTTGAAACACCTCTAGCTTCTTATTCACTCAACGGTTTTACTGGAGAACCCTGGAATAAATTCAAAGAAATTAGTGAAAGTTGGAGAGTAGGCTCTGGCTTTGCGAAGCAAACGGCAAAAGATTTAATTATTAAACGGCAACGATTTTACTTAGTTTGGATTGCAAAAGAATTATTAACCTTTTTACCTAAGCAATTTATTAAACCACCAATAGCTAGAAGAATAAAAGATAAATTTAGAAAAGCGATCGCAGGATTGCCATCCGATCAGTTTGGTGTATGGTAAAAATTTATTAAAAATACTAAGTAGTTCAACAAAAATAAAGTAAAAACATAGATCCCCAGCTTCTTAAAGAAGTCGGGGATCTAACAAAATCCAACATGAAGGCATAAATAGCAGTCACTCAGTAAAAGAGTATATAGTAGTGACTAATTAAAAAATTATGAGTTTAATAAGTAGTAAACAAGAATTTGACGAAGTTGCATTATTGGGGATTAGATTTCACAAGCTAAAAGTCTATCAACTCATAGACTATATTATCAAGGCGGCAAAATTAAAAAAAAAACTGTTGTGGGCAACGTGAATATTCGAGCCATGAATTTTGCATATGAATTGCCTTGGTATAGAAAATTTATTAATGAATCAGATTTAGTATTTTGTGATGGTTTTGGTGTTTTATGGGGAGCAAAACTTTGTGGATATTGTATTAAATCAGACAACCGCATGACTTGTCCAGATTATATCGAAAATTTGGCACTAGCTTGTGAACAGGAAAATATATCCTTGTTTCTTCTTGCGGGTAAGCCAGGTACAGTAGACAAAGCGATCGCCAAACTCAAAGCGATCGCACCAAATTTAAAAGTTAAAGGACATCACGGTTATTTTGAAAAAATCGGTGACGAGAATGAGGCGATTATTAATGAAATTAATAAATTTCGACCAGATATTTTGTATGTTGGTTTTGGTATGCCATTGCAAGAACGTTGGATTCTTGACAATTTAACTCGAATAAATGCAAAAGTTTTTTTGCCTCTAGGAGCCTGTCTTGATTATTATACAGATGCTGTATACAGAGGCCCGCGTTGGATGACTGATCGCGGTTTTGAGTGGTTAACTAGATTAGTTATAGAACCCCAACGTTTATGGCAGCGCTATCTTATTGGTAATCCGTTGTTTTTCTATCGTGTCTTTCGAGCATTGATAGCAAGTTCTTGGAAAAATTACTCCAAAATGTCAAAGTTTTGGAGAACTTAGAATGTCTGTAATTAATATTAAAACCAATAATTGTTTTTTTGTAATACAACTGATTTGGCTATGCAGTTTTGCTAAGTGAAGTACTGATTGAAAATGTTTAATCACCCAATAATCGCTAGGCGGCACGCTATCAAACTGGGTTTAGCTGGTTTGCTAGGCATGACAACTGTGACAACAACAGAAGCAATCAATCGAGGCAGGCAAACTCCAGTACGCTATCATCCGAAAAGAGACTTTACAGTAGTTGGGCAAGCTTCTTTAAAAGAGCGTGCTGCTGCTAAAGGGTTAATTTTTGGAGCCGCAGCTGATAAGCACATACTCTTAAACACCCTATTTGCAAATACTTTTACTAAAGACTGCGGGATGTTGGTGGCAGAAAACGATCTGAAGTGGCGTACTATTCGCTCCAATCCCCATACCTTTGACTTTAGCAAAGGTGATTGGTTAGTAAAGTTTGCTCGCACTCACGGTATGTTATTTCGGGGAACTCCTTTAGTGTGGGAGTTGGGATTGCCTAAATGGTTTAAGAAAAAGGTTAATCATAAAAATGCAGAGCGATTTTTAGTAGAACATATTACGAAAGTTGCCAAGCATTACGCTGGAGTTGTTCATTCCTGGGATGTTGTCAATGAAGCAATCGCTGTTTCACGCAGCAAGCGCTCAGATGGTTTAAGTCGCTCACCTTGGTTGGAATTTCTTGGTGAGGATTATATTGAGCTTGCTTTTCGCACGGCGGCAAAAGCAGATCCGAAGGCAATGCTCGTGTATAACGATCGCTGGCTAGACTATGATACTCCTGTTGGTAATGCTCAAAGAGCAGCTGTATTAAAGTTGCTAGAACGTTTAAAGTCGAACAAAACTCCCATACACGCTCTTGGTATTCAAGCTCATTTAAAAGCCAGAGAAACTCGTTTCAATGCTGAGAAAATGAGAGGTTTTCTCAAAGATGTTGCTAGTCTTGGCTTAAAAATTCTAATTACCGAATTGGATGTACAAGATGAAGGATTACCTGCCGATGTTATGGAGAGCGATCGCATTGTCGCCGCTGCTTATGAAGACTATCTTTCAGTGGTATTGGATGAAAAAGCAGTAATTGCAGTATTAACTTGGGGATTAAGCGATCGCTACACTTGGCTTTCAAGAAATAGTAGACGTCCTTTACTATATGACTCATATTTTCAACGCAAGCTAGCATGGAATGCCATGGCGAGAGCTTTTGAGCAAGCCCCTAAACGCTAAATGTAGTTAGGTTGCTATTTGAGTCATGAGAACTTACTTTAAAAGTCATTGATGTTTAAATTGGGAGCAGATCTCAATTACCGTAAGGTGGGCACTTTCCACAACGTAAAAATAAGAATTTGAGGAATACTACGCAGTGCCCACCCTACAAACAAGATATGAAGAAACGCACCCGTTGACGTTTTTAATTCCTATCAATAAGTTTACTTTATATTTTATTAATAAATAAATTTTAATTCCTTTAAAAAATGAGTTTAGAAGAGGGAATTATTTGTCATTTTTTTTAAGCAAGTATTCACTCTAATCTCATGTGAATTAATCTACATAAACATGAATATCAGGAGCATCGAAGATTATGACTGTTAAATCTATGCCCGTTGTCAGTTTAAAACCGGATTTAAGATCCGCCCAGGGTACAAGAGTCCAAAAAGGAATAATTATCAGATTTTTCAGGGTAATATCACTTGTCTTCTTAGATATTACTTGTCTGGTTTTAGCATGGAATCTAGCTATTTTCTATGGTGAAGACTTAGATGATCCTTGGGCGAAAAAAGAATCGTTATTAGTACTAACTATTGTTTTACAAATAGGAATCATCGCTGTTAAAGGTTTATATAAAGGAGGAATTAATCGGCGTAATTATTCAAGTTTATTCAAAGCAATATCAACCTCGCAAATTTTTCTATTACTCATTGCTTTCCTTTACGAATCAAATTACTACATTTCTCGTTCAAGTTTTATAATTTTTTGGTTTTTGTCTGTCATCTTTTTATGTGTACAACGCTATATATTTGACGTTGTCACTAAGCATTTGCGTAGAAAAGGAGTAATGCGTCATTCCGTATTTTTGATTACTGATTCAGCAGAAAAGGAGAACCACATTAAAATTATAGAACAAGAGAATTGCTACACTGTACAAGGAATTGCCGATTCTAGTTGTCTAGATTTACGTAACCGAGATAAGACTTTTGAATATCTTCGCCGACAGGGTATTGTAGAGGCGTTTGTTTCTTGGAACGCAATCAAAAATCGTCTTTATCTTTGCTGGCATTTCTATACAGCTGGTATTACCTTGCGCATACTGCCAACAAAAAGTGAACATTGCCATCCAAAATCCACACTGTTGGTAATTGGTGGAGTTCCTTGTATGACAATTTCAGCACCATTTATTATTGGTACTGATTTTTTGGTAAAACGGTGTTTTGACCTTTGTTGTTCTATTGTTTTGCTATTACTACTATCTCCAATTTATTTATTAATTGCTCTATTAATCAAGCTCGATTCTCCTGGCCCGATTTTCTTTAGACAAGAAAGAATTGGTTTACATGGTAGAAAGTTTAAGATTTGGAAATTTCGTACTATGGTTGCAAATGCAGAGAAATTGCAAGCATCTTTAGAAGCAAAGAATGAAATTAAGGATGGTGTTCTATTTAAGATGAAAGATGACCCTCGTGTCACTCAAATTGGCAAATTTTTGCGCCTTTACAGTTTAGATGAATTACCACAATTATTTAACGTTTTTCTAGGGGAAATGAGTCTTGTTGGCCCGCGCCCTCTTCCTCGCCGAGATGTAGAAAAGTTTACTAGCCATCACTTTGTCAGACAAGAAGTTCTTCCGGGAATCACTGGTTTATGGCAAGTTTCTGGACGTTCTAATATTGATAATTTTGAAGATGCTGTCAAACTAGATATTACCTATATTGAGAATTGGTCACTCTGGCTCGATCTAACAATTTTGCTGAAAACCGTGAAGGTTGTTGTGCAAAAAACAGGTGCCTACTAAGTAGGGTGGTACAAATAAAGTTAACTGGTTAAGGTTATTATTGGTCATTAGTCAATTAATTAACTGCTTTTTTGACGCAAGTAGAGAATTAAAATCCCCGCCAGCTTGTAGGTGGGGATTATTTCAGCTATTATCTTTGTTAAAATAGTTGCTCTTCTTCATAAAAGAAAAGTTCTGCTAAAAGCGCTAAACCAATAATCCAAAGAAAGCAAAAAAGTGATAACCAGAGTATTCCCATCATTGCGCTCACCTCTCACAAAATCTTTAGTTGACTTTGCCCGATCGCCTCAGAAAAATTAGTCTTATAGCCAATAGCGCACTTCATCTCAAAAGAGACTAGCTCTCTTGTGTATTTCAATTATTCGTTTATACCCAGTTGTACTTGTAATCCGTCATTGCCGTTAATAGATTGAGCGGGTTGAAGAATCACTGGTGAAGTATTTGTCGGTGATAATGGTTCATCAACCCTTTGCAATTGAACTTTATCGCTGATTTGCCATACACCTAAGTAGGGATCTACTACATCACCTGTATTTTCTCTAACATTGCTACCAGTTTGGTTGATAACATTTTTTTCTTGAAGAAAAAAATTTACAAAGTCTTCGTTGGCTGTTCTATTATTGATTCCGGTTAGGGAATCACCAGATAAAGTATATTGTCTTGTATTGGAGATTGGAACTGACGGTGACTGAGCTTGAACCCTACTACTTAAGCCAGAAATAGCCGCCACTATAACCAAAGCAGCAAAAGTTTTGGCGTTCATTTTGATTATCCAAACTCTATATATATTTATAATGCAGTTGTATTTACTACGGTTAGATTTTCAACTTCTCTTTAGCTTAATTTTAATACAGTTCTATCTGAAAAAAGTCTTTTTACATACGTATCTTAATTAAGTATTGATTCTCTGACTAAAAACAATCAGTTGTTAGGTCATGCAATTTACACATTGTGTCATTTGTAAAACGAAGGAGAAAGGACAAATGACTAATGATGTTCATAAATTAGACTAAGTTGTAGTTAGAAAAGAAATGCCATACTGAGCAAAAAATATTGCAGGCAAGCATCTGAGTAACCTATTAATTTAGGTGCCTTACGGCTAAATCTCACCCTCCTAAACTCTTGAATTCTTGCATAGCCGTAACATACCCTATTGCCTACTGATGACTCTCGGCTATTAGCCAAACTGCTCAGAATGACATGACTAGTCTCATACACGAGAAAATATCTTCTCAAACTGCCCAGATTTTTACTAGGGTGCTTGATTCTGCGGAGCTTCTGGAGTAGTTTGAGTGTCGGGAGTTGTTTGCCCAGGTACTGCTGGAGTGGTTTGAGTGTCGGGAGTAGTCTGAGTGTCTGGAGTTGTTTGCCCAGGTACTGCTGGGGTGGTTTGAGTGTCGGGAGTAGTCTGAGTGTCTGGAGTTGTTTGCCCAGGTACTGCTGGAGTAGTCTGAGTGTCTGGAGTTGTTTGCCCAGGTACTGTTTGAGTTGGCTGCTGTTCTAATCGAGAGGCGATCGTTTGGCGCAACTGTGGAGGAAGTAGTACGCGATTGACTGCGTGGATTACTCCATTACTAGCCTCTATATTCGGTTCGACGACACTGGCGTCATTTATAATTACTCGTTGAGGAGTAACACGAACTGCTAAACCACCACCAAGGGTTTTTACAGTTCCAGTTTTTAACTGGTCAGAAGTCACTTCACGGGGTACAACATGATAGGTGAGGACTTGGCGTAACAGATCCTTATTTTCTGGCTGGAGTAGAAATTCCACTGCACCTGTAGGTAAAGAGGCACTAAAGGCTTGATCTGTAGGTGCAAAAAGAGTGTATTCTCCACTAGATAGCTTTTCTGCTAGTCCTGCTTCTTGTACAGCTTGTGTTAGGGTGCTAAAGGAACCGCTTGATTGTGCAACTTCTACCAAGTTACCTGTGGTAGCAGCACCAGGAGTAGGTGTAGCTTCTGGGGTTGGGGTAGTAGCTGGTGTGGTTGCAGGTTCTGTTGGAGATTCTGTTGTATTGTCGGGCGTTTGGTTAGATTGAGCTATGACTGGAGTGCCAACTAAGGCACTTACACCAACAATGCTAGCAATCACAGCCACTTTTCTAGTTATCTTATTAAGGTAGTTAGTGTTCATGACAAAATGTTTGCGGGCAAATTTTGATTTATTTTTTAGCTTATTTAAGTTTTGTAAAATTTCCCTCTTATCTAAGAGGTAGATATTTGGACATATAAAAAAGTTATTGTCTTGCCAAGATAATCTAGCCAATGCAATTTGATACTCAGTTATTACCCCGAAATCATGGCAAACCATTACGGGATAATGGTCAACAATATTACATGGATGACAAAGGAAATCGCTTTCCTAGCGTTACCACAATACTTAACGCCACTAAACCACAAGTAGATCGTGACAGATTATCAAATTGGAAAGCGCGTATTGGTACCGAAGAAGCTACTCGTATTTCCACAACTGCTAGTCGTCGGGGAACACAAACTCACAAGCAAATTGAACGCTACTTACTTGGTGAAAATCCTATTTGTTCTGAAGCTAGTCATCCTTATTGGGAGAGTATCAAACCTGTTTTAGAAAAAATAGATGCTGTTAGACTTGTTGAGGGTTCTGTTTTTCACTATGATTTGAGCTATTCGGGAAAAGTTGATTGTGTCGCTAGTTACAAAGGTGTTCCCTGTATTTGCGAGTGGAAAACAGCAGATAAACCTAAGGGTGCAGTAGAGCGTTTATATGAATATCCACTGCAATTAACTGCCTACTTGGGCGCAGTGAATGAATATTATCGAGATTATGGTATTGATTTGAATCATGCCTTATTAGTTATCGCAATACCAGAAATAGAGGCAGAGGTATTTTGGTTTGAACCACAAACTATGAATTCTTTTTGGCAGAAGTGGGAACAAAGAGTTGCTGAGTATTGGCAAAGAAGACAGTATCGGGGTTGGTAATAAAAAATCAAAAATTTCAATCGTAAGGTGGGCACTGTTCCAAATCTAAAAATAAGGTTTTGAGGAAAGTTAGGCAGTGCTCACGCTACAAAAATTGCAAATCGCTGTTACTAAGTATGAAGCTCTAACCCAAGATAAACTAGCGCCACGATGAAAAGAATGTAATTTAATTTTGTAATATTTTAAGAGTATTTGTCTGAAAAACAGCCTGAAACAAAGCGTTGACAGATGTTTAAATTTGAATTTCAAGAGTTTTTCTCGTCCTTTTTCAGCTTTCTCAAAAAACTGCTCTTTACTCACTGGAGTTCTCTACTACTCTTATTAATTGGAGTGTATTTACCTTTGCAAATCTTTAGGCTACTAGCATTAGAACTCCGGGAAAATGAAGGCGGTTTCCCTTTTGATTTACCAATTTTGGTAGCTATTCATACAACATCGCAACCATATCTTGATGCGATCGCGCTCAGGCTAACTAAGCTGGGATCAGTTTGGACTGTATCACCGATTGTCGCGACCATCGCACTAATATTATTATTTTTGAAACGATGGCGATCGCTCGTTTATCTACTCACTACTACAATTGGCAGCGCTATCATCAATCTTACTGCTAAAGAAATTATGCATAGAGTGCGCCCTCAACTTTGGAACTCACCAGCCCCAGAGTTAGATTATGCATTTCCCAGCGGTCATGCAATGACGAGTATGACATTAGTAGCAGTTTTGGTAATTTTAACTTGGGGAAGCGTATCGAGTTGGATAATTCTTTTCTTGGGAAGCTTGTTCGTGTTAGCTATTGCTTGGACACGCCTATACTTAGGAGTTCACTTTCCTAGCGATATTGTTGCGGGCTGGATGGTTTCAATTGCTTGGGCAATCGGAGTTAGTTTAATTATCAAACCTAATTTGACTAAAATACTTCCCGTGACAGAAACTGCACCCGTGGAAGAGACTTCCCTACTTCCTGAAGAAACACAGTTAGTAGGTGAAGATTAAAAGGGAACAGGGTTGGGAAAAAATGCCCCTTCCTTGTATCTAGGAAAGGGCTGATTTGGGAATTGTAAGCAATCAAGCAGATTTGGGATAAGTTTAGCGGCTAACGGCTAATTGCCTTTTGACTATTAACTGTTAGCGTTCAAACAATTTTCACATCCCAAACAAGTGCGATCGCTATTTTTGTGAAAACTTAACCCTAAAGAGTTTGATCCCGCTTATCAACAACTTCGACTACGGGATCTGTAGGAGTAGCGGTAGTAGTAGTGGTAGTAGTAGTGGTTGGAGTAGTTCTCTCTTGATACCTCTGTGTAGTGCGATCAACACCCATAGTATCAGCTACATTACCAGAGACATCGTAAACAGCCCAATGACGAATACCTTGATTGCTTAAAATCGATGCAGCACGCTCAATTTCATTCTCGGTGCCATCTACAATCACTAAGAATTCTCCTTGGGATACCCGCTCACTATAAGCTCTGGCTTCTTCTTCCGGAATACCCAAACCAGTCAATGCTCCTACTAATCCACCTGCTGCTGCACCAATACCAGCACCAGCCAAAGTGGTTGCGATCGTTCCAGCTGCTAAAAAGGGGCCTACTCCTGGAATAAGCAAAGCTTCCAAACCTACGAGTAAACCACCAATACCACCCAAAACAGTACCCGTAACCGCACCGATCCCAGCACCTTCTTGAGCCTCGGTATCACCGCGATCTGTCATTTCGGATCTATCTCTGACATTAGCTCCACCAATTTGCTCGTTGCGATCTGTGTCTTTTGCCAATACAGAAACCCGATCCATAGGGAAACCCGATTCTCTAAGTCTATTTAGCGCATCTTCGGCTGCCTGGCGATTGGAGAATGTACCAACTGCCCGCTTATATCCTTGAATTGCCATTTTTCCCTCCTGGATAAACTACAAATGTGTTTGCACATATGTAACTTCTAGTTTCTCTATTGGCATTAAGTTATTCATCAGCCCATAGGTTTACCTGGTTATCCGTCAGAAGAGGGGAAAACCTTTGTAAGTAGAAGGCAGTCGTTATGAAACAAGTTTCACTGCCAGGCATGAAAGTGGAATTTTTACTGTTCCCTGTTAAGATTTCCCCCAACCCGACTTTCAAGACAGAGCGCAAACGGCAGAAGGTGAGCCACTGCGGTGGACGGGTTCCCCGGCATAAAGCAAGTGGCGAACCCGAAGGGTAAAAAACTGTTTACATCTGCTGTCCAGAAATTGGTTTTTTACATTTAACTATGTCCGTCTACTTGCTAGACTAATGCTTGTACAAGAAAGGAATTAAACTTTTGAGAGCAGATTTTGCAACTTTTGAACTAAACGTTCAGCTGGCATTAAATTCTCAGTTCGCTCTTCCTCAATTCGCCCTACAAGTTGACCATTTTTAAACAGTAACATTGTTGGTAAAGGATGAACGTGGAACTGAGAAGCCAAATCAGAATCTTTTTCACTATCAATTCTGATAATCTCTAGTTGCTGTTTCATCTGCATACTTACTTGCTTCAAAATCGCATCCATGAGGTGAGAAGGGCCACACCAAGGAGCATCAAAAACTACTAATACTGGTAGCTTGGAACTAGATAATAGCTCTTCAAATTTTTGAAATCGGTCTTTGACTAACATAAAGACTCCTATGAAATATTAACGCGGGGACGCAAAATTTAATTTTCATTTTTGTAGCGAAATCACCGCCACAATTAACTCACTTAAAATTAAAATCCAACCTAATAATTTTTATATGGTTTCTTGGTAAATAAAATTATTCCGTTTACCTCTAAACTCCAAGAACAGACAAGTAATCTTAATCCAGTTAATTAATTTTTAACCTCAGTATATTTAAGGTAATCAATCTCGCTTTTTTAACTTATAAATTAAGTATAACGCCTTTTATATAGAGGGAGAAGTTAGGATCTCGCCTGAAAATAGCGATTAGGGGCTAATGCGATCGCACGCCCTTGGCAGCCATAAGTAAAGTCTGCTCATGTCATCTCAGACTTTTCTTCAAAAAACTGGTTGTTTTGTTGTGCTGCTTTGTCGCCTAAGGTTGTTAAAGCAGAAGGTGAGAAAGAGGATGTACTGTCTTTTCCTTGAGCGCGATCGCTACCAATACCACCCGCTTCTGGTAAGAATCTATTTACCCAACTGAGAATTGTAGAGGTAAATCCGGGAAATAGGGCATGAAACTTAACACCAATCTGTGCTGGAATTGATAGTACAACTTCTGCATCTCCTCGTTTGATAGCTGAAATAATTTGATTTGCGGCACTTTCCGCACTCATAGAAAGTATGGGCAAGGAATCACTAATGCTAAACCAAGTGTATTCTTGACGATTGTTACCTTTAAAGTAAGCGTTATATGCACTGCCTGTACGCATTAAACCAGGGCAAATGGTAGTGACAACAATCCCATCTTTTGCTAGTTCTGCTCGCATTCCTTCTGACAGCCCCACTAAAGCAAACTTGCTGGCGCTGTAGGGTAATAGATGCGGTACGCTGACTTTACCGCCAATCGAGGAAATGTTAACGATCCGTCCCTCGCCCCGTTGGCGCATTTGCGGCAAAACAGCAAAAGTTGTGTAGAGTGGTGCCCAGAAATGGGTTTTGATGGCTTGTTCAAAGTCGTCGAGAGTCATCTCTGCGATCGGCCCTACCTGGATAATACCTGCATTGTTGATCAACACGTCAATTTCGCCAAAGCGATCGCGCACTATGCGAATTGTTTGTTTGACTTCAAATTCATCAGTAACATCGCAAGGTACAGCCAGTACTTCTCCACCGCGCTGTTCCAAATCCATACGCGCTCTTTGTAATTCTTCCGCGTTCCGGGCACAAATTACTACCCTTGCTCCTTGCTTTATCAACTGGCGTGCTATGACTAAACCCAGCCCCCGCGAACCACCTGTAATCATTACAGTTTTGGCTTTGAAACTATATTGCTGCTCTCGCCACCATCGCCCAATTGCTTGGATGAGAAAAAATACACCTATAGCAATGACAGCCAGAACAATTGGATTTTGATATTTAATATCCATAATATTCATAGTTGCATCTCCTTTGATTAGCGATGGGTTACTAGAGAGAGAAAGGATATGTCTCTGGTGCTTCACCAACTTCCCAATGGGGAGTACGATCTAACGGTTGTACCCCTTTGGTGTCATCAATGTGGATGACAAAGTCAAACTGTTCGGGAAGTCGAGCGTAGAAGTAGTGACTGACACGCTCTGTTTCCGGCAGATAGATGACTCCGATCGCCCGCTCTAATTTTGGTGTTTCCAGTCCTTTGATTGCCTGGTTTTGTTGCCGCAGATCCAGCAAAAACCAAGGCATACCCGTATCGTGGAATAAAGCTTCGTAGCTGTTTGGCAATGCCGGGCGAACTTGTTTGAGTTGCGTTACACCACCCCAAGTAGAAGCAGCAGTAACTGTACCCGTATAAGTAGTAAAACCGATCAAAATTGCATCATCAGCATATCGTTCGCGCACCAGTTGTCCGACATTCAATTCACCCGCAGCGCCCATGTCTGTTGCGCGTGCATCACCCAAGTGAGAGTTATGTTCCCAGATAACTACTTTAGTACGGCTTCCTTGACGATCTAGATGTTCAACGAGGCAATCTAGAGTTTCTGCCATGTGGCGATCGCGCAAATTCCATGACGAGATCCGCCCTTTAAACATGGAACGGTAGTATTCCTCAGCATTCTTCACTAATCGGGCATTCTGTTCCGCGTAGAAAAACTCGTCTTCTGCGACTGTGCTATACTCCTTCATCTTATGTTGCAACTCTATTAATTGATTTACTGCTTCTTTCTGACAAGAGTCGCTCAAACTAAAATTGGCAGCATAGCCATAGGCTTGTGTATCTTCACCAAAGTTTTCAAAGCATGAGTAGCGATCGCGTGCCCGTTTCGCAGCTTCTGGATCAACTTTTTCGAGATAAGCTAAAACTGCTTCTATAGAAGAATACATACTATAAAGATCAAGCCCATAAAAGCCAACTTTGGTTGCATTGTTCGGCAAAGCATCATTGTAATCACGCAGCCAACCCACAAAACTCACTACATCTATGTTTCGCCACATCCAGGTAGGAAAACGCTGAAATCCATTTAATGCTTCATCAGGTGTAACATCTTTACTAATTCTATTTATGTAGCGATTTACACGATATGCATCAGGCCAATCTGCTTCTACAGCTACAGCCGTAAAGCCTTTTTCTTGAATCAAACGTTTGGTAATTTCAGATCGCTGCTCATAGAACTCATGAGTACCATGTGATGCCTCACCAATTAATACGAAACGAGCATCACCAATTAGCTCCAAAAGAGAATCGTAATCTGTGGATGCACCCGTTAGTGGATAAGCTACTTCTTTAATTGCATCACTTAGTTTTGTTTTTGTTGAATTTGTCATAACTTTATACCTCACCTAAAAATAGTGTTGGGGTGATAGGTTACAGGGTTGGGATCAGAGAAACTTTCATGTTTTGTTGTGAACTTTAGTACATGGAAGTCTGTCTTGAAAAAGACACAGATAATTCAACTTTGGATTTTAAATTTAGCCATTTTTGTGGATGAATTATGAATATCAAACATTAAGAAATTACAATTTAAAATTAGCCGCTATAAAGGTTTATGAATAATTTTGATGATATTTAAGCTTAAAGTTTTACTAGATTGGAATTTCTAGCGCAATGAATGATACATAATTTATTCAGTGTTAGAAAATTTGTTATGATATAAAACTATGTTAAAAAATTAAAAGTGCTTTCTCCTCTTTCTATGGTCGTGTTACTTTAATTACTTACCTGCCAAAAGGGTGAAACCATTCAGATCACGAACGGCAAAAATCCCGACTTCCCAAACAAGTCAGGATTCTGAGTTTCTCAATTTTCACCAATCAAGTTTTGTAGCGACTGTATTGCAATTCAAGCGATCGCAAGTCGCCATGAACAAACAACAAAATACTGGCTATTCTGTCAATTGGCTAGCTGTTACAGGAGTTAGCAAGCCATTCGTTTCTCCCAGGGATTGAGCAACAACAACGCGATCGCGCCCGGCTTTTTTAGCAAGGTATAGTGCAGCGTCAGCAGCTTCAATGACTGCTGCACCAGTCGAGCCATGATCTGGGAACATTGCTACTCCCACTGATAAGGTAATGTTGCCAAGTTTCTGACGCTGATGATACACATCTAGATGCTTAACACATTGCCGTATGCGCTCGGCTCTGTCTTGACAAACTTCTAAGCCTGCTTCCGGCAGAATCAACAATAACTCTTCTCCCCCATAACGACAGGCAATATCAGCTTTACGAATATGTTTTCTTAAAAACATACCGAGTTCCCGCAACACGATATCACCTGCTTCATGACCGTAGGTATCATTGAAGCGTTTAAAGTGGTCTACGTCAATCATAATAATCCCTACAGATTGTTGATTGCGCTCGGCTCGGCTGACTTCTCGTTCGAGAGACTCTTCTAGATAGCGGCGATTAAATAAACTGGTGAGGGGATCGCGGATACTTTGCTGTTGTAAAGCTTCATTTAGTCTTAAGTTTGCCAATGCCAAGGCAATGCGTTCCGCAACCGCAGAGGCTAGCCTTTGTTTGGCAATTGTCAATTGTTCTTTTTCTTGGGAATGCAAGTGCAGCATTCCTAAGGCTTCCCCTTGTGCCATCATCGGCACGCAAAGAGCTTCTCCTGTTTCCTCAATATGGCTACACTGCAAACCATGAGCATCAGCTACTGTAAAATGCGATCGCCCACGCCGTAGTGCCCAACATTGCTTGGGAGAAAACACTGTCTTAAAACCAACATTGACATCACCCCAAGTTGTCACAGCTTCAACCAAGTGTTTTGACGCACTAATAATAAACACTCCACCAGAGGTATTAGGAAACAAAGGTTGAACTAATTGAGCAATTACCTTATATGCTTCTTCAACTGTTAGGCACGCTTGCAGGATGTCGCTCATTTCACTGAGTAAGGCAATTTCCCGATTGCGCTGTTCTAGTTCTTGCACCCATCCCGTTAGTTGCTGATTAGCTTGCTGTAAAGCGGCTTCTACTTGTTTGCGTTCTGTAATATTGCGGTTGACACCAATCGTAGCACTAGGCTGACCGTGTTCATTGTACAACGGTACAACTACTGTTTCGCATACGCCTTCTGTTCCATCTTTGCGAATAAAGTTAATTTCCCCACTCCAACGACCAGTACTAAGTAACTCATCCAATATTTGCTGGGTTAATACACCAGACTGTTGGGGTTTGTGCAAAATCCCCAATTTTTTACCCAATACCTCTGCTTTGGCATAGCAAAACATTTTTTCTGCGGCTTTGTTCCAATCTAGGATTTGACCAAACAAGTCCGTTACAATTACACCATCAGAGATATTTTCAAAAATACAAGCTTGTTGTCGTAGGGTTTTTTCTACTTCTTTGCGCTCGGTAATATCTTGAATTTGGGCGATCCAGTACAATGGTTGACCGTGAACGTTGCGCACTAGCGATGTACTCAACAGAACCCATACTATATGTCCAAATTTGTGTATGTATCGCTTTTCTATGTGGTAACAGCGAATCTCACCATTCAGCAGTTGCAATATATAGTTAAGGTCAATATCTTGATCGTCTGGATGGGTGATTTCTTGACAAGTTGTAGATAGCAATTCTTGTTCTGAATAACCCATAATTTCGCACAAAGACCGATTCACTTGCAACCACTTGCCATCTAATCCCACCAATGCCATACCAATTGCTGCATAGTCAAAGGCATTGTGGAAGCGTTCTTTGCTTTCGCGCAATGCTTCTTCTGTAAAATGGCGTTCGGTAATTTCTAGTTCTAGTTTTTGATTGGCTTTTTTCAGTTCTATCAGGCTGGGAGTACTCAGAACTTGAGGAAGCGATCGCATCATTAACACAGCTGTACCCAATGAGCCAAAAGCTGTAATGGCTTTAATCATCCCCAAAAACCAAGAAACTGGATGCCAAAGCGTCCAAATTTCTACTATATGAAACGTTCCAGCGGCTACAATCCATACCGCAATTAACCGGAATATCCAGTTTAAGGGAAAATCTTGCCACTTGCGAATAAAATAAACTAACACTATGGGAATTAAATAATAGGCGAGAGCGATCGCAGAGTCGGATAAAATATTTAGCCACACCAATTCTGGCTGACATTGATAACAATGCCCGTATTGCTGATACACCGAACGCACCTTTGTCTAAATAATAAGTGAAAACACGTAGATATTATCTATTTCTTTGGGTAGATGCGTAAATTTTATACCCAGTGTATCTACGACAAACGAAATTTTAACTTTTTCTTTAGGCAGAATGTAGTAATTGCAACTCCAGAAAATAAGCGTTGGTGCTGATTTAGGGGAGTGGGAACTGGGGATTGGGTATCGGGAATTGGGTATCGGGGATTGGGCGATTCGATTTTGGATTTACGATTTTGGATTGGAATTTAATCTAAAATCCAAACTCTAAAATTCCCAGTCCCTAGTCCCTAGTCCCTAGTCCCTAGTCTCTAGTCCCTAGTCCCTAGCCCCCTGTCCCCTGTAACCTATAACCTATAACCTATATACCCTATTACCTCATATATTTAATAAACCATGAATCAGGGACAAAAAACGGCTATAGAAGGTATATATGAAGTGTGTATAGGCGTACCAGAGCCAAATTCTGCCATTCAATATTGGGAGCAATTTGGCTATCGCCTTAGTCAAGAGGGAGAATTACCTAAAGCTATAGCTAGACAGTTATATGGTGTAGACTCATCTTTACGCTCGATTCGCCTTGATCACCAAGATACGGATCATGGTTTGATTAGACTAATGATTTGGCAAAATCCCATCAATCAAGGATTGGGGATAAAGTCAATGAAAGCGAGAGGAAATCGCTGGGCAACGACATTAACAGCCGACATTTTAAACATCCTCAACCATGTAGAAGAAGCAAAAGCTGCAGGTTGGGCGATCGCGTATACTCATCCACACTGGGAAGTGATCTATAACAAGGAGAGAAAAAATCGCCCATTTCTCGATTCTATGGTAGGGGTGCGAGAAATGCTGTTATTGCAACCACTGACGCGACAAGTTTTGTTTCAAAGATTTGGCTATACACTCCCCGATTATGGAAAAATTAACAGCAATTCTCTGCTCAAGACAAGCCAGTTTACCCATATGGGGATGGTAATTCAAGATGACAGCAAAGAAACACTGAAATTTTATGACGAAGTTATGGGCTTGTTGCGGGTGCGTGATGATGTAGAGACTAGCTACGAATCATCACTTGCCGGGCGAGAAATTTTTGGACTTCAACCTGGTGAAAAATTTTTTGTCACTGCCTTTGACGATCCGCGTTCCTCCAAAACTGATTTGATGGCAGCACGCAGTGGCAGACTTTATATTATTCGCTTTCCCAGTTCTATGAATATAGAATCGCGATTTGAAGCAGCCAAGCCAGGTAGTTTGGGAATGTGTTTGTACACCTACCGAGTGCAGGAACTTTATCAATTTAGCGATCGCATCAAAGCCAGCCAAGCGCAAAATTATACCAACATCGTCGAAAATGAATTTGGAGAACCGAGTTTCTCCTTTGTCGCACCGGATGGATACTTCTGGACTTTAATTGCACAGTAACAAAGAATGCCATCTCTACAATAAAATCTGTATTTTTCACATCAAGACTCCTACCAACCGCCACCAGGCAAAGCCTAGAAACCCTTGTTACCAGGTTCAACCTGGTAACGAGAACTTGAGCCTCTGGCTCGCTCAATTCCTTCTGCCCTCTGATTTGCGCGAAGAGCGACAAAACCCACTCCTACCAAATGCCATGATTAAAGTTGCCACTATCAATATCTTGTACGAAATGAAATTCTGGCAGCAGCGGCGCGAGTTGCTGGTAGAAGGTTTAGCAGCAGTTGGGGCAGATTTGATTGGATTGCAAGAAACCAATTTGCAAGCAAATACTGGTTTGTGGTTGGCTGAACAGCTTGATATGCCCTATATCCACTTAGTTGCTGCTCAAGAGCGATCCTATGTATTGAGAACCGAGTACGGAACTGCAATTCTTAGCCGCCATCCGTTTATTCAACAAGCCGAACTTGATTTGCAATCTCAGGGGCGGATCGCACAATACGTACAGGTAAAAATAGGCGATCGCTCATTAGTATTTTGCAACGGACATTATTACTGCCAACCCGGTTCTTCTTCTTTGCGAATGAGACAAATACAGTCGTTAGTCAACTGGCTCAGTGCCTTACCTGCAGATCTGCCTGTAGTAGTTGTGGGAGATTTTAACGCTACACCTGAAACACCTGAGATCGCATTCATGCGGGAGCAATTTACTTCCGCATACGCCGCCCAGCATGGTTGCGAACCAGAGTATACTTGTCCGACACCCTTATTGCAAGCCCACAGCAAGTTCTGGCGTCCATTGGGGCTGCGATTGATTAATTTGTGGACTAACCGCAAATTCACACCTTGGCGCGGTACACTTGACTACATATTTATCAACAAGCACTTGAGCGTCCGTGATTGCCAGCTGATTCTGACTGAACCTGCACCCGATCGCAAAAATATTTATCCATCAGATCATTTCGGCATCGCTGCTGAACTAGAGATAGTACAAGTATGAACCAAAGAGCGATCGCTCTGCCGAGAACTTTCCTTCAGCATTTGAGTAATTGTATCAACAGGAACGGGGCGACTAAAGTAAAATCCTTGACCTTCGTCACATCCCCGTATTTGCAGATAGTCAAGCTGGTCTTGAGTTTCCACGCCTTCTGCTGTAATATTCAACCGTAAGCTTTTTGCTAGAGCAATGATAGCATCAGTTACGGCTGCACTATCAGGATTTGATGTGACATCTTGTACAAATGACCGATCTATCTTGAGCATATTAATCGGAAGGCGCTTTAAGTAGTTCAGAGAAGAATAACCTGTACCAAAATCATCTAGAGCTAGGCAGATGCCGAGTTCTCGTAATTGTTGGAGGATTTGAACAGAGCGTTGAATGTCACTCATCAAGAAGCTTTCAGTTACCTCTAGTTCTAAGTAAGATGGTTCTAGTCCTGTCTCTTCAAGGATTTGCCTGACTACTTCTACGAGATTTGGTTGTTCAAACTGTCGGGCTGACAAATTCACCGAAATCCGAATTGGAGAAATTCCAGCCAGCTGCCAAGCACGATTTTGAGCACAGGCAGTTCGCAAAACCCATTCACCAATTGGCACAATTAAACCGTTGGCTTCTGCAATTGGAATAAACTTTGCCGGAGAAACCAAGCCATGTGTGGGATGCTGCCAGCGAACTAGTGCTTCTAGAGCTACCACTTGTCTGGTGTGCAAATCAATTAAGGGTTGGTAATAAACCAGTATTTCATTGCGTTCAACTGCTCCACGTAATTCATTTTCCAAAACCAGTCGCTCCTGCAACTGCGCATTAATCTCTGGCGAGTAAAATTGGTATTGGCTACGTCCCTGCTGTTTCGCTTGGTAAAGTGCTATATGAGCTTGTTGCAAGAGTTGCTCAACACCATTAAGATTATCCAGTTCGTTAATCGTGATGCCGATGCTGGCTGTGATATGGATGGTTTTACCCTCTAAAAAGAAGGGTTTTGCTAACGCACCAAGTATTAATTGAGATAGCTTAATTACACTCTCAAAAGAAGAAAAGTCTGTTCTGGCGATCGCAAATTCATCTTGACTCAAATGGGCAAGGATATCTGTTTGAGTAATGCAAGTTGTTAAACGTTGGGCAACTGCTCTTAACAATAAATTTAATGTCTCATGTTCCAAGGCATGGCTGATACCAGTGAAATCATCGATACCAAGTAAAAGAACAGCTATCAGTCGTTGATTGTTTTGAGATTGAGATAGAGTTTGATGGAGGCGATCGCTCAATAAATCCCGGTTGGGCAATCCAGTCAACTCGTCGTAGTTTGTAATGTAATCAATTAACTCATTTAATTTGTGAAGCGTTTGCGAGGTATCCGCCATCAGCGTACCTGCTTCATCAGTGAATTGGGTGGGTAGTTCGGGTAAGGTTTTGGTATTTAGATAGTTGTGTAATGCAGCAGATGTCAAAATGACTGGAGCGAGGAGATGGCGTAATGCATAGAGAGTGGCTGCCGTACCTGCCAATGTAGCCACCAGAGAAATAAGTAGAACTCGTACCGCGATCTCGAAAGAATAGGAATTTGAAATGACGAAGCTAAAGAGTAATGTCAACAGTGGTACATGAGTGCCTAAAAATGCCACTAACATGATTTTGGCGGTGTAACTTTTCTTGAGCAATCCAAAATGAGCTAGTGATGAGTACAGGGAAAGTTTGCGATCGAGGTTCATATATTCTGAAAAATTAAAAGTTGGCAATTTTAGCGATCGGGTATGTTGTAAAATCATGTCTTTTATTCATAATCCAATAGAATACATTCCATTAGGAAATGACATGAAGTAATATATTACACTTATCACTATTGCTATTCGCAGTATAGATATTTCTATATAGATTTGATAAAACTTACTTTGGAGTCTGTTTAGCAAGCAAAAATTTTTATCGTATAATTATTGAGTTAAATGTAAAATTTGTATTAATTGAATCTTACTCATTAGATAAACTTGGGTGAAGGCGATCGGAATTTCTCATTACCATGCTCTGCATAGTGATGAAAACTGAGGCTCCGCCTCATGAAGAGGAGACAGAGCCTCAATCAATGATTTCCCAGGCTCCAGCCTGGGAAAGAGAAAATTAGCAGTTGCTGAAGCTAAAGATTTTTAGATATAAACGTAAAAAAGCTAACAGCAGCAACGCTATATATGACTAGAGAATTTTTAGGCGATCTCTGGCAAGAAGATGTTTTTCGTCTACGCTATCAAATACAGCAGCAATTAGGGAAAAAAGCAGGAAGACGAACACTTTTAGCTCGTGATTTGCAAACTCAGGAATTAGTTGTAATCAAATTACTAACTTTTAACCATAACTTTGAATGGAGCGATCTGAAATTATTTGAACGTGAAGCTGAAACTTTAAAATCTTTATCTCATCCCTCCATCCCACGCTATTTGGATTACTTTGAGGTCAATTCACCACAACTAAAAGGATTTCCTCTAGTACAAACTTATCTGCCAGCAAAAACTTTAGAAGAATACGTAAAAGCAGGACGCTCTTTTACAGAAACAGAATTAAAAGATATAGCTAAAAGGTAAGGTGGGCATTCTACACCCTACTATGATTTAAGAAGGAGTTTTACAGGAGACACTAATGTTTGGACTGGGATGGACGGAAGTTGGTGTAATCGCGATCGTTGCGCTTTTGATTTTTGGCCCCAAAAAAATTCCCGAACTAGGAAGCTCACTGGGCAAAACCTTGCGGGGTTTTAAAGAAGAATTGAATAAAAATTCTAGCGATGATAACAATCTGGAAGAAGAAAAACAAGAAGAAATAAATAGTTAGGGTAGGGACAGACGAACGTACTATACGATCGCCGACGGCAGTCCACTCAAGTCTCTTAACCTGCCAATGTTGCTAACTCCCCTACTAAATGCAGGGGAGTAAAAACTTTTGACTTATAAAACAGTATTTACAGTATTTACCACAGAAGAAGTAACTCCTACCTGGGAATCTACGGTGTTTGAGGCACTACTTTGTTGATGTATCTCCTCTTTAACTACACCACGCGCCCTAATTAATTTGATCGCGCGGCTGACACTTTCTGGCAAAATCACCACCAGACTGTTTTCAGGAGCGATATCTAAGGCTTTATCGATCGCTTGTGTTTCATCAAGAATCAGTTCATATTTGTAATTAGGATTTACTTCTTTAATACCTTGAACTATCAAATCGGCTGCCGAACCGCGTGTCCTTCCTCTTGTGTCGTCATCTTCTTTGATAATCACATAGTCAAAAATCTCCGCTGCTAGCTTGCCCAATGCGATAAAATCTTGATCGCGGCGATCGCCAGGCCCGCCAACCACACCAATGCGTTCTCCATTTGTCCAGTTGCGGACAAAAGAACCCAATGCTTCGTAACTGTGAGGATTGTGAGCATAATCCACCAAAGCGTGGAAGTTGCCCAAATTAAACAAATTCATCCGTCCCGGCGTTTGACTGACGGAAGCACGAAAAGTATTCAAGCCAGCACGAATTTGTTCAATAGAAACGTTTTGGACAAAAGCCGCCAGTGACGCTGCTAAAGCATTAGCAATCATAAACGGCGCACGTCCGCCCATTGTCAGGGGAATATTTTCGGCACGCTCAATCCGGTGTGTCCAATCTCCCTTCAAAATAGATAGAAAGCCGTTTTCATATACTGCTGCCACTCCTCCCTTTTGAATGTGGTTGCGCACCAATTCTGAATTTGGGTTCATGGTGAAGTAAGCAATATTGGCTTTTGTCCTCTCTGCCATTGCTGCCACGCGCGGATCGTCGGCATTGAGCACAGCATAGCCATCAGGAAAAACAGCTTCGGCAACCACACTCTTGAGATGTGCCAATTGGTCTATTGTATCAATGTCACTAATTCCCAAGTGGTCGGCAGCAACATTTAATACTACACCTACATTGGCGGCTTCAAAAGCCAACCCAGAACGGACTATGCCACCTCTAGCCGTTTCCAATACTGCCACTTCTACCGTCGGATCTTGCAAGATTAATTGGGCACTTTGAGGCCCAGTATTATCACCAGCTTCTACTAAGTAATCTCCGATATACGTTCCATCGGTAGTTGTATAGCCTATTACTTTACCTGTCTGTTTAAAAATATGTGCTAGCAGGCGGGTGGTAGTAGTTTTGCCGTTAGTACCTGTCACCGACAAGATGGGAATGCGACTGGATTGTTCGTTAGGAAACAACATCTCAATCACAGATCCGGCAACATTGCGGGAAGTGCCTTGACTTGGGGCAACGTGCATCCGGAATCCTGGGGCAGCGTTAACTTCTACAATTACACCATCAACTTCCCGCAAGGGACGACTAATATCGGATGTGACAACATCAATCCCCGCAATATCCAGACCTACTATTTTAACGACCCGTTGTGCCAACCAAACGTTTTCTGGGTGGATTTCGTCTGTGCGGTCTACAGCAACCCCCCCTGTACTTAAATTTGCCGTTGCTCGCAGGTAACAAATTTCATCCTTAGATAGCACGCTATCGAGAGTGTAGCCTTGCCTTTCTAATAACTGATAGCTAGTGCGATCTAACTCTATTTTGGTCAGGACGTTATCATGCCCTTCACCACGGTTGGGATCTTTATTTGTTTCCTCAATCAATTCGGCAATACTGGATCTGCCATCACCAATCACATGAGCTGGCACACGTTCCGCCACCGCTACGACTTTGCCATCCACAACCAGTACCCGATGGTCGCGCCCCTGATAATATCGCTCAACAATAATTGATCGAGAAACCTGTCTGGCTGCATCATAAGCTGCCTCTGCTTCTTGCCAGTTTTGAATATCAATGGTAATACCACGTCCGTGATTACCATCCAAGGGTTTGATCACAATCGGATAGCCACCAACATATTCTATTGCTTCTTCCAAATCATCCAAAAAATTGATGACTGTGCCTTTGGGAACTGGCACACCCGCATTAGCAAGGACGCGCTTTGTAGCTTCTTTATCACAAGCTAGTTCTACTCCCAAAATGCCGGTTTTATCCGTCATCGTAGCTTGGATTCGCTTTTGGTTAACGCCATAACCTAGCTGGATCAAAAAGCGCGCTCCTAGCTGCATCCAAGGAATACCTTTTTTTTCAGCTTCTTTGACGATTGACTCGGTAGAAGGGCCAAGAGCAGCATCACGCCATAGGTCTTTCAGGTCTTGTAAATCTTGCTCTAATTCAGCTTTTGGATAACGCCCCCGATCGACAATACTTTGGCACAACCGTACTGCCGCCCTGCCAGCATAGCGTCCCGCTTCCTCATTCAGATACTCGAACACTACTTGATATACACCCGGTGTGGAGGTTTCGCGGGTGCGGCCAAAGCCGACGTGCATTCCGACCAGTTCTTGCAGTTCTAAGGCTACGTGTTCCACAATATGACCCATCATCGTGCCTTCGCGCACGCGCATTAAAAAACCACCACGACAGCCAGGCGAGCAATAATGACCCTCCAGACTAGGCAGAGCCTCAACTAATCCCTCATAAAAGCCAGGGATCTCGTTTGAAGGCGTCTCGGCAAGGTTTTCTAAATCGAGGCGCATGACGATCAGTTTGTGGCGTCGAATGCTCCAGTAGTTGGGGCCGCGTAAGGTCTGGATCTTGAGGATTCTCATGGGAATAGGTAGATGGAGATTCGGAACCAAAATACTAGTTTCTTACTGGAATTGACCGCTAAACTGTTCATTATGAACAGTTTTTCTTCTTCAGATCGTAGCTAATCGCACTTTTTTGCTGCATCTTTTAAGTTTAGCGGCCAAATCAGTGTAACTCCAGATACTTTCGTGCGTCAGCTGGAAACACGGTAAACAGAAGGTAGAACCGTGCGCTGATAGAGGTGAAAGCGATCGCCGTGGCTGAGAATATGCAGGCGTAAATTATGAAGATTTAAAGGTTCTGTCGCTCCCACATGAGGTTCGTTGGTATGGGTAACCTCAGTTGGATCGACAATTGTCACAGAACCTTTACCTAAAACTTGCAGCCAACCATCGCGTTCAAACAAGGCACAAGTATCTTCATCAATGCCAATACCAAGGCGATCGGGATGAGAAGCGATCGCGCTCATCAGTCGCCCCATGCGATTGCGATTGTTAAAATGCTGATCTACAATCACCTCCGGTATAAATCCCAAACCGGTTGCCATATCCACAAGCGAACGATTGGGAGACTCGCCACTACCACCTCCTGCGATCATATGGTGTCCCATTACAGCCGCTCCTGCACTAGTACCTGCTAAGGTCAGTTGCCCTGTCCTGACTCGCTGCCGAATGATGTCCATCGCTGGTGTGTCTGCTAACACACCACACAATCTTAATTGATCGCCTCCCGTTAAAAAAACCCCTGTACAAGCTTCCAGGGTTTGTTGGTAATCGCGGTATTCACACTGTTCTCGTTCGCGAATGTCTAAAATTTCAACCTTTTTAGCACCCATATCTTCAAAGATACGAATATACCGGCCACCGATAATTGAGGGTTCGCGGGAGGCAGAGGGAATAATGGCAATATGAGCATCGTTACCGCCAGCACGACCAAAAAAAGTTCGCAGAATTTCTCGGCCGTGAACTTTGTCTTCTGCGCCTCCGATAACCAGAACAGCGGTTTTAGTTGCTTGGGGTGTCCTCATTTCCAGCGATTTAGCTTGTAATTCCGGCATTGTGTTTCTCCTGTCAACAACTTCAGGTGAAAATTACAAGGTCAGCAGCCTAATTGTTTTTGCGCTTCGCCTCTTTTCAAGGACAGTGCTTAACGCCCAATATGCCTCAGTTTGTGGAGTATACATTGCCGTTTTTCAAAGCTAGTACCTTGTTTTTCACCTGTCCCATATTTCTAAATTGGCAAAATATTAATTGGGAACTAGTGAAGGACGGTTGCAAGGTTTTTGTGCTATCCCTAGCATTGTGCCCGTGGTATTCTTTGCTTTTGGGAAACAGAAGCAAGTATCGACACACTTTTGTTTTGAGGCTGGCTTGATGCATCCTGGAAGTTGTTAACTCAGTCAAAATATAAATTTAAATGTAGATGTGACAATATTTAAACATAAATTAAGTAATTAGAAAAATATTTGTCTTACCCATAAAATCTACAATTTTCAGTACTCTTAGATAATTTTGAACAAGGGTGTATGTGTTTTATGCAACATCGGCTTGTTGTCAGCTAAACATTTCAAATTTAAGATTAGTGTTCTTCAATACGAATTACTGTGCGCTTTGATATAGTTACGCTATTTCCTGATTGTTTTACCTCTGTTCTCAGTTCAGGGCTGATTGGCAAAGCCTTGGCAAAACAGATTGCTCAAGTGAATTTAGTTAATCCACGAGATTTTACCACCGATAAGCACCGGAAAGTTGATGATGAACCATATGGTGGCGGTGTGGGAATGCTGATGAAGCCAGAACCCATATTTGCTGCTGTTGAGTCACTGCCTGTTTTATCCAGAAGAGAGGTGATTTTGATGAGTCCCCAAGGGGAAACGATAAATCAACCTCTACTACGAGAGTTGGCAACAAATTATGACCAGCTAGTAGTGATTTGCGGTCACTATGAAGGTGTGGATGAGCGAGTATTACATCTGGTTACTCGTGAAATATCTTTGGGTGACTTTATTCTGACTGGAGGAGAAATTCCGGCAATGGCTTTGATTAATGGGGTGGTGCGGCTCTTACCAGGAACTGTCGGGAAAGTCGAATCTCTGACATTAGAAAGTTTTGAGGAGGGGCTGTTGGATTATCCCCAGTATACTCGTCCAGCTAATTTTCGCGGCTGGAAAGTGCCGGATGTGCTTTTATCTGGCAATCATGCCGAAATTGCCAAGTGGCGGTTACAACAACAAATTAAAAGGACACGCGATCGCCGTCCGGATTTATTGAAAGCTTGGGAAGAGGCAAAGGGACACGGGGAGGTGGAGACAAGGGGACAAGGGGACAACTAACTACTAATCACTAACCACTAACAAATACCACTTGACTTTTAACCTCTAACTAATGACTAATGACTAATGACTAATGACTAATGACTAAAACATGAACCTTCGTATTGGTAACGGTTACGACATCCACCGATTGGTGAGCGATCGCCCCCTAATTTTGGGCGGAGTCAATATACCCCACTCTTTAGGCTTATTAGGGCATAGCGATGCTGATGTCCTCACGCACGCGATTATGGATGCCATGCTTGGGGCGCTATCTTTAGGCGACATCGGACATTATTTCCCCCCTAGCGATCCACAATGGGCAGGGGCAGATAGCTTAATGCTATTGAGTAAAGTACACCAATTGATTCAACAACAAGGCTGGAAAATTGGCAATATCGACTCGGTAATTGTGGCAGAACGCCCAAAATTAAAACCCCACATTGAAAAAATGCGGGAAAATATAGCGGCTGTTTTGCAATTATTGCCAAATCAGGTAGGAATTAAAGCCACTACCAATGAAAAATTAGGCCCCGTTGGTAGAGAAGAAGGTATATGTGCTTATGCTGTTGTCTTGCTAACAGCTTCCTAGTAACTTTTGTTTAGTTGAGCGGGAAGCAATTTCACAATAGCTAGTATGGGAATAAATAGGGAACAGCCAACTAACCTTAACTGGGTGGAAAATGAGAGCCATGCAAGCCATAAATTTAGAAGATCTAGACCGTCCAGATGTTGTTACTTTAGACAAAGAAGGGCAAGTTGTTCTTATTGCTGATTGCTGAGGTTAAAGGTTTTCCATTCAACTTTCAAGATACAAAAAATCAAGAATATGCTATTTTGCGGCTAATTGATTACTTAAAAATTTTAAAATGATGGCATTTGCTCGTACCTTTACCATAATTAAGAGTTTTCGTTTACCAGGAATTTTGGCTTTAATCACAGCATTCACTGTTGCTGCTTGTAACCCAGCTAGTTTTCAAACGCAAGCTGCTCAAGTACCGCAATTGGTAACTAGCGTTCTCAGTGATCCCAAAACTTTTAACTATGCTCTCAGTTCCGAGTCTCCCAACGTTTTTGGACTTATTTATGAGGGGTTAATTACTGAAAATCCCATCAGTGGTGAAGTCGAGCCTGCTTTAGGAGAATCTTGGCAAATTTCTGATGATAAGTTGCGAATTGTCTTCACTTTGCGCGAGGGTTTGAAATGGTCTGATGGTAAACCTTTAACTGTAGATGATGTAGTGTTTACCTACAATGATATCTACCTGAATGAAGCTATTCCTACAGATACCAGAGATATTCTCCGAATTGGTGAAAGCAGAAAACTACCTTCTGTACGAAAAATAGATGAGCGTCGAGTTGAGTTTACAACGCCTGAACCTTTTAGACCATTTTTGCGTGTTCTCGGACTACCCATTCTACCCGCTCATTCATTACAAAAATATGTGAAACAAAAAGATGGTGAAGGTAAACCAATCTTTCTACAAAAATTAGGTGTTGATACTCCACTTGAACAAGTTATTGTTAATGGCCCCTATAAACTAGAGCGTTACGACACTAACCAACGTGTTATATTTCGGCGTAATCCTTATTACTGGCGTAAAGACGCTCAAGGCAATCCTCAACCTTATATCGATCGCATCATTTGGCAAATTGTTGAATCGACAGATACTGCTTTGCTGCAATTTCGTTCTGGCGGTTTGGATTCTATTAGCATATCCCCAGACTATTTTTCTTTATTAAAAAGGCAAGAAAAACAAGGTAATTTCAAAACTTACAATGGTGGCCCGGCGGCAGGTACTTCGTTTGTTTTATTTAATCTTAATAAAGGCGAAAGGAATGGTAAACCGCTCGTTAATCCAATCAAATCACGTTGGTTTAATACAGTCGAATTTCGCCAGGCTGTAGCCTATGCCATTGACCGCCAAACGATGATTAACAACACTTTTCGTGGTTTAGGTCAACCGCAAGATTCACCTATTTCCGTGCAAAGTCCTTACTATCTTTCGCCGAAAGAAGGCTTAAAAGTTTACGATTTTAACCCAGAAAAAGCAAAGCAACTGCTGCTCAAAGCGGGATTTAAGTATAATGATAAAGGTTTGTTGCTAGATGCCCAAGGCAATCACGTCCGCTTTACTCTGCTGACTAATGCTGGAAATAAAATTCGGGAAGCAATGGGTTCTCAAATTAAACGAGATTTGCGCAAAATCGGCATGACAGTAGATTTCACTCCCATTGCTTGGAATACTTATACAGACAAGCTGTCTAACACTTTAGATTGGGAAGCCGCCTTACTAGGTTTGACAGGTGGCGTGGAACCAAATGATGGTGCTAATGTTTGGTCTCCGGAAGGCGGATTGCATATGTTTAATCAGAAACCCCAACCCGGACAAAAACCGATTCAAGGATGGCAGGTGGCTCCTTGGGAAGCACAAATTGGCGAACTTTACATCAAAGGCGCACAGGAATTTGACGAAGCCAAGGTGAAACAGATTTATGCTGAAACTCAACGGCTAACTCAGGAATATTTACCTTTTATTTACTTAGTTAACCAATACTCAATGGCAGCAGTACGCGATCGCTTTGCAGGCATTCAATACTCTGCTCTCGGTGGTGCTTTCTGGAACCTTCATGAAATCAAAGTCACGGATGAGTGATTAGTTAGTGGATAGTGGATAGTGGCCAATAGTTAATAGCTAATGGTTAATTGCAATGAAAAATTAACAATCAACTACTAACCACTAACTACTAACCACTGTACGGGCGGGTTTAGAAGATAAATTATCTGTTTGAAAGTCAAGACGAGCGGCAAAACCCGCACGCCAGTTGCTACAACGCGGAAAACCCGCAAGGGCGCACTGGCTCCCCTACTAACTACTAACCACTAACTACTAACCAAATAATGACTGATGAAACTACTTTGCGATCGCTCCTAGAAAATGTTGCCAATGGTAACGTTTCCCCAGATGCAGCAGTAGACAAACTCAAGCATTTAGCCTACGAACCTGTGGGTGAGTTTGCCAAAATTGACAACCATCGTGCTTTAAGAACTGGCTTCCCAGAAGTTATTTGGAGTCCAGGTAAAACTCCCGATCAGATTGCTCAAATTATGGAGGTGATGCGCCTCCGCAATCCAGTGGTGATGGCAACTCGTATTGAAGGTGCAGTATATGCGGCACTGCAATCTAGGGTTAGAGGTTTGCGCTACTACGAGTCGGCGCGAATTTGTGCGATTACACCCCCTGAAATCGAACCACGCTATCCCGGTACAATAGGCATTATTTCTGCTGGTACCGCCGACTTACCCGTAGCCGAAGAAGCTGCTGTCACAGCAGAACTTTCTGGTTTTCACGTTCAGCGCCTCTGGGATGTAGGTGTTGCTGGCATCCACCGCTTGCTAAATAACCGCCATGTCCTGACATCAGCATCCGTTTTAATTGTTGTAGCAGGCATGGAAGGCGCTTTACCTAGCGTAGTTGCCGGTTTGGCAGATTGTCCGGTGATTGCCGTTCCTACTAGCATTGGTTATGGCGCAAGCTTTGGGGGTTTAGCACCGCTGTTGACAATGCTAAATTCTTGTGCGGCTGGAGTAGGTGTAGTAAATATTGATAATGGTTTTGGCGCGGCAATTTTGGCAGGACAAATTTTGCGAACAGCCGAGAAATTGCGGTTGGCATCCTCTGATTCTTAAGTTATGACGGTGATGTCAACTTAACACGTAAGTAAAAAATGAAACTTTGGGTAACATTGGCTGCATTTGCCTTGAGTTTTTTACTGACAATTTGTATATCGACATAAGAGATGGTTAAAGGGCAAAGGAGAAAAGATTATCGATATTTTTAAAGTATAAAAATCTTAACCTTCTGCCTACCAACGGATACGCCACTACCTTTGGAAGCCGCTCCGCGTCTACGTGTCTACTGCCTTTTGCCTTCTAATTATTGAGATTTATTAAAAAATATGAACATTTTTAGTGATTTGGCATCTCAGCTAGCTGGACATTCGCCTGTTGATTGGGCGGTTCTGGCTCAAAACATTACCGATCCAGATATCATAGGTCAAATGCAAAGAGCTTTTACTCATTTTCTAAAGACTGGTCAAGCTTGGGCGCTATTGATTGGATTAGCGATTGGTTATATGATTCGGAGTCTGACAAGCTACGGCTAAAAAAATTATGAATTATGAATTATGAATGATAAAAATTTTTCATAATTTAGAATTCATCATTCATCATTCCCCAATTTATGACTGAACAGCAAACTTGGAGCCAGCGGTTTGAATCAGCGCTGCATCCTGCGATCGCTCGCTTTAATGCGAGTATCACTTTTGATATTGAATTAATAGAATACGATCTGACTGGCTCTGTTGCTCATGCCAAAATGCTGGCTAAATGCGGCATTATTTCTCCAGAAGAAGGAGAGCAGTTAGTTGCTGGCTTAGAGCAAATTCGCCAGGAATATCAGCAAGGCAAATTTAGCCCAGGTATCGACGCAGAAGATGTACATTTTGCTGTCGAACACCGCCTTGTAGAGATTGTTGGCGATGTTGGTAAAAAACTACACACTGCTCGCTCCCGCAATGATCAAGTTGGTACAGATACCAGATTGTATCTGCGCGACCAAATTAAACAAATTCAGAAGCAATTACGAGAGTTTCAAAGCGTTATTTTAGATATTGCCGAAAAAAACGTTGAAACCCTAATTCCTGGCTATACTCACCTGCAACGCGCTCAACCCCTAAGTTTAGCCCATCACTTACTAGCGTATTTTCAGATGGCACAACGTGACTGGGAACGCTTGAGCGATGTTTGTCGCCGGGTGAATATTTCGCCTCTGGGTTGTGGTGCTTTGGCAGGAACTACTTTCCCTATTGACCGCCATTACACAGCCGAACTATTGCAGTTTGATAAGATTTATGCTAACAGTCTGGATGGAGTGAGCGATCGCGACTTTGCGATCGAATTTTTATGTGCTGCTAGCTTAGTCATGGTTCACCTTAGCCGCCTTTCAGAAGAAATAATTCTTTGGGCATCGGAAGAATTCGGTTTTGTCACCCTTCAAGATAGCTGTGCCACTGGCTCTAGTATCATGCCTCAAAAGAAAAACCCCGATGTTCCAGAATTGGTGCGGGGTAAAACAGGTCGTGTCTTTGGTCATCTCCAAGCTTTATTGGTGATTATGAAGGGATTACCTCTGGCATATAATAAAGACCTGCAAGAAGACAAAGAAGGACTTTTTGACACAGTTAACACTGTCAAAGCCTGTTTGGAAGCAATGACTATTTTGCTACGGGAAGGCTTAAAGTTTCGCACTCAACGTTTAGCACAAGCGGTAGCGGAAGACTTTTCTAATGCCACTGATGTAGCAGATTATTTAGCAGCACGAGGGGTACCTTTTCGTGAAGCCTATAACCTTGTGGGCAAGGTAGTAAAAACCAGTATTGCCGCTGGGAAACTCCTTAAAGATTTGACTTTAGAGGAATGGAAACAACTTCATCCGGCGTTTGCAGCTGATATTTATGAAGCAATATCACCCCAGCAAGTAGTAGCTGTCCGTAACAGCTATGGTGGTACAGGCTTTGAGCAAGTCCGAAAAGAATTGCTTGCTGCCCGTGCCCAAGTTGATAGCTAAACAATTAAATAAAACACCCATAAAGGCGAAGAAGGCGTACTTTTTGTACGCCAACACCATTAAAAAGCTTCAAGAGTGAGCATCTCAACAGGCAAACTATTCAGCATCAACTGCTGCTGCTCCCTCATCTTCTTCACTCTTGGGCGGTCTTTGTTGGAACCTTCTTTGGAAACGTCCTGTTGTAGTTCGTTTACGAAACTTTCTGGCATATGCCTGGTTCCGTAGCGCCTTTTCTTTTTTTGGATTGCGGCGCTTAGCCATGTTCACCTCATGAATAAACAACAAAAAGCTTTAGCTAGGCATAATATGGGCAATATCAGCTACCAATGTTTTTGATATGGTTTCAGCCTAGTTTAGCTATGAACATATTTTAAACAGCAATCTAGATTATCGCATTCTCATTTATTGTGTCAACGACAATTTAGTATCGTTATCTTAATTAGCTATCAATTCAGTATAATTCATGAAAATTATGTATTTATTACTACTGAGATCTTGAAGCCAACTAAATTTTACACTTCGCGTAAAACTGCTTCTGAATCTTATCATCGCAATTCAAAATACACACATTTATTATTTAGCTATAAAAATTAAATCTAAGCTAAATTTTTAGGTAATTAGCCTTTATTCATAAAGCCTTAGGAAGTTTAACTTTGGCTTATCAGGGCACAAAGACACAAGTTAGAATTTAACAGGAATATTTCTTCTGGATGTTGACAAAAACCATATGTATCCGTATAAAAAAATACTAACTTGTAGAATAATCGAGGAGATATAAATAGAAATCTACTATCAAGTAAAGTAAAACGTATATATTTACTAAGATTAAAAAGTTGAACATTCTGGCTGTTTTTATTGTGGCTATTCAATCCACACGTAACTTATGGCGCTATGGACAAACCGTACTAGGGATTATTTTCCGCCATCCAATCCCTGGCACAAGCATTATTCCGATTTTGCCTGATGGACGGATTGTGCTGATTCGACGGCGAGATAATGGTCGTTGGGCTTTACCAGGAGGTATGGTGGATTGGGGAGAAGATGTACCTAATGCCGTTCGACGAGAGTTGACGGAAGAAACCGGACTGGAGTTAGTAAAGATAAGACGTTTAGTCGGTGTTTATTCTGCTCCAGATCGCGATCCTAGAATCCACTCAATTTGTATTGTTGTGGAAGCAGAAGTGCAAGGAAAAATGGAAATTCAAGACACATTGGAAGTCATGGAAATTCAAGCTTTTCATCTTAACTCCCTACCCCCACAGATGTCTCACGATCACAGTCGTCAGTTAGAAGACTACTTGCAAGGCTTGACAACATTGGCATAATTTATATTGAATTAATTGTTCATTGCTATTAATTATTAGCTATTAGCTATTAGCTATTAGCCACTATCTACTATTACTTAAAAATATGAATAGTTTATTTCGTAATTCCCGGAGAAAACTTTCTCAAGGGTTGTTTTTCTGGCGTGAAGCTGGTGAAGGAGTTCCTATAATTTTCATACATAATGCTTGGAATGATAGCAGCCAATGGGTAGCGGTAATGGAATTCCTATCACAAAATTTTCATTGTTTGGCACCAGATCTACTTGGATTTGGTGAATCAGATTGTCCTAATATCCACTACTCTATTGATTTACAAGTCGAATGCCTTGCTGAATTTCTGCACGCTTTGAGATTAGAGAAAGTTTACCTCATAGGACATTCACTAGGAGGTTGGATTGCTGCTAGCTATGCTTTGAAATATCCAGAACAAGTTTGTGGGTTGGTACTTTTAGCACCAGAGGGTGTAGAAATCGAAGGATTAGAACAGCGTTGGCAGACAAAACAGAATTTGATGAAACGTCCTCCTTGGATATTTAAATTATTGCGACTGCTTCGCCCATTAACCAAGAAACTAGGTTTAAATTCTAACTTTGAAGAAGATTGGCAACAACGGCAAATAATGCTGCAATACACTACAGGTAGTCAGTTATTATTCTTGCGAAAGCTACCAGAAATTCGTGCTGAATTATTGCAAGATAAATTAAATTTTCTTACAGTTCCAGTATTAATTTTACAAGGAGAAAAAGATTTGCCAGAGTCCTTAGCTAAAAGTGAAATTTATGCTAGAGAAACTCCAAAATCTGAATTAAAAATTATTGCTCATACCGGAAATAATTTACCAGAAAAATGCACTAAGGTAGTGGCTGGAGATATTAAGGATTTTGTGAGAAGGGTTAGTGGTTAGTAGGGGCGGGTTTTGTTGATTAACTTTGGATTAAAACCGACAATTTATCTTTTAAACCCGCACGGCAGTCGCACTCGACGCGCTTAACCCGCAAGGGCGCGCTGCCTCCCGTACAGTGGTTATTGGTTGTTAATTAAATGACTAATGACAATTGACTAATGTCTAATGACTATTTCCCGCATTCCCCAAAATATCAAATTTGGTTCTACTATCAAACAATTAGCAATCTCTGGAAATTGGGATTGAAGATAGTTTACTAACAAAGTGCGATCGCCCCCAGTAATCGCTATTTTACTTTCAGGATACGAGCGCCACCATGCCTCTACAAAATCTTTGATTCCAGCCAATAAGGTGTAAATCACCCCGCTTTGCATTGCTTCTTGAGTAGTTAAAGCAAACCGCTGTGGAAGTTGCTGGGGTAATTCTACGTTTGGTAGTTGCCCAGTTCTATTAGCAAGAGCCGCCAGTTGTAAACTCAATCCCGGAAGAATTGCACCCCCGTTCAGATTTTGGTTAGCATCCGCACCCGTAAAGGTTAATGCTGTGCCTGCGTCTACGATCAACATGGGAAAGCCCCAAGTTTTGCCTGCACCCCATAGAGCCAAAGCACGGTCAATTCCCAGAGTCGGATACAATCCCTGGAGAGGTACTTGTTCTAAGGTAATAATGCGAACATTTGGATAAATTTGCCATAGTGCAGTTTGTTTGGGAACTACTGAGGCAAGGAGGAGAGGAGGAGGGGGAGAAGAGGGGAGTGGGAGAGGGGGGGAAGGGGAGATAGTTTTTAGTAAGTCGTCAAGGCTTTGCCCGATCGCTAGTTGCTGTAGAGAAGATTCAGGTAGATGATTAGTATCCCAAGTTTGGCAAAGAGTTTCGCCTTCAAATAAACCCCAGTGCAACCGAGAGTTGCCAATCATTAAAGCTAACCACATTTCTGATACTAAATTAGGATAGGAAATATTATTTGATGAAGTTTAGATTTGTAGAGACGTGTCATGGCACGCCCAACAGACTGGCGATCGCATACTCAAATCACAAGAAGCACCTCCACCAGCACTACCCGTGAGGCGAAGTAGCCGAAGAGTGAAGAAACTTTGAATAAAATCAAAAGTTATTGATGCTACTGCGATGGGTACTTTAACTATAAGTACTACGCAGGAGTAGCTATGAAATTTAGCCCAGGCATACAAAATTTTTGGCTTCAAATCAGCAATTTCCTCTTTGAAAGTTTAGTTGTATTTTTAGTTCTTCTGTGGTTGAGTGGCTGGAGATTTTCCAATCTGCTAAATTTTCCAATTTTAGTAGGTTTCATAGTAGGTTTTTCCTTAGTGTTCTTTCGTTTAATTTGGTTCCTGTCTCATCTCAAATCCCAGTTGCTTCAGGCTCTGCCAGATGAATGGAAGTTTGAAGTAGCAGTGCTTGCAGATTACCCACTTTTAAATCTCAGTTGGTTGCGCGAGCAAACCAGTATTTTAGAATCTCTTGGCTTTGTCCAGTTGATGGATTATAAAGTTGAACCGGATACTGGATTTGCGCGGTGTTTTGCCCACCTACAACATTATTGCTTGGCTGAAATTTGTCAGATTTTTGGGGAAAATGGAGAGACAATCGTACAAAGCATTTCTATTTTTAGTATTTTGGAACAAGATTGGGTAGTCGGTGCTATTAATCGAGAAGTTAATCAAAATGATGGGATTGCATACATCTGGCGTCACCCTAAAAAAGTGGGAACCTACTATCCAAATATCAGTCTTGATGAATTTTTGCAGGCTCACCTAAGATTTCGTCAGCAAATGCTCGATGATTTAGGCATCACTGTATCTACAGATGTTTCGTGGTTTGCTTTTAGAAACCTAGAGCAACAAGCTACTATTTACCGCAAACAAACTATGAGGCGAAAACCTCTTTTTTTATCAATACTAGAAGCAACACTGTTTGAACTAAATCCTAAATCTGAATGGTTGGGTGATTATCCAAAAGAAGCTGTAAAAAGAAGGGCAAATCATCGCTAAATTTATTGAAGTTACTATTTGACATCTAAATCACTATTCAAAAACCACATCTTCGTAAAGTGCTGCCATAGTTCCTTCAAAATTAATGCTGTTGAGTCGAAAAATTTCTTGCTGCGAAGTATACGATCGCAAAACCCACAATCCTTCACTATTACGCTGGAAACACTCTACTCGCTGACGTTTAGTGTTAATTAAAACATACTCTTGTAAGCTCTCCAATACTTGGTAATCAGCAAACTTATCGCCCCGATCGAAGGCTTCAGTAGAGTCAGATAAAACTTCGACAATTAAACAAGGATATTTTTTATAAGCTGGCGTTTCTTGGTCTCGTTGGTCGCAAGTAACCATCACATCAGGATAATAAAATCGATTCAGGGATTCGATTCGTGCTTTCATATCAGAAATGTACACACGACAGCCAGCTCCGCGTACATGATTGCGGAGCAGAGCAAACAAATTTCCGGCAATAGTAACGTGAGGATCGAGCGCTCCAGCCATTGCGTAGATATACCCGTCAATGTACTCATGCTTGACATCGCTGTTTTCCTCCATTTCGAGGTATGCTTCGGCAGTGAGATAGTCTTGTTGAGGAGAAGCAATCATAAGTTAAAACCTCGCTGAGTTTTGATCCAATTTGAAAAATGATTGCGACAGATGGATTCACCCAACCCGGATACAGAAGGTAATTTCCAATCCAAAATCTAAAATCTAAAATTCAAAATAGTATGAGTTCTAGGTTAACGTCTGAGAAAACCAGATTGCTTTTCAATTAGTTAACAAACCTTGAACAAAATGAAAGTATCGCTAATAACGCGATATCATCGTATCTTGTGTCAGTTGCCATCTGTACTGTTAAATTATCGATGACTGCTTCTCACTCTGCATCCCAACCCACTGGAAACAACAATGCGATTGCGCCTATTTCTGATTATCGAGCGGTGGATCGCAGCAAGCTGACTCAAATGTTCCAGCATTATGTGGAAACGAAGGAGAAGTATCCTCATGCTGTGTTGCTGTATCGGGTGGGAGATTTCTTTGAATGCTATTTCCAAGATGCTGTGACTTTGGCACAGGAATTAGAATTATTCCTGACTAGCAAGCCAGTCGGAGAAGTGGGCAGGGTAGCAATGAGTGGTGTGCCGCACCATGCCTGGGAGCGTCATGCAACTTTGTTGGTGGAAAAAGGCTATGCGGTTGTCATTTGCGATCAAGTTGAAGATGCGGCGGAAGCGGCTGGCAGATTGGTGCGGCGGGAGATAACGCGCATTCTCACTCCCGGTACTTTGCTGGAAGAGGGAATGCTAAAGTCTGGTCGCAATAATTACCTGGCTGCTGTGGTAATAGCTGGAGAGCATTGGGGTTTGGCTTATGCGGATATCTCTACAGGTGAATTCCTCACTACTCAAAGCAGCAATTCAGAACATCTCACACAGGAATTGATGCGCTTGCAGCCAGCGGAAGTTCTAATTCCTACCAATGCTCCCGATTTGGGAGGTTTATTGCGCCCAGGTGAAAAATCTGAGCATTTACCGGAATGTTTGCCACCTGCTTTTTGCTATGCTCTACGATCGCAAATTCCTTTCTCGGCAGGAGAAGCTAGAGCCAGATTGTTGCAGAAGTTTAAAGTGCGATCGCTTGAAGGCATGGGTTGCGAACATCTTCCTCTAGCAGTTCGTGCTGCGGGCGGTCTTCTACAATATTTAGAAGAAACCCAAAAACATAACTCAGTTCCTCTCCAACTTCTCCGTACCTACACGATTACTGATTTCCTGATTGTTGACCATCAAACTCGCCGCAACCTGGAAATTACGCAAACAGTTCGAGATGGCAGTTTTCACGGTTCCTTATTGTGGGCGTTAGATAGAACTAGTACAGCTATGGGCAGTCGTGCCTTGCGGCGGTGGTTGTTACAACCGCTACTTGATATTAAAGGCATTCGAGCACGGCAAGATACTATTCAAGAACTAGTAGAAAATACTCCCCTACGTCAAGATTTGCGGCAGTTACTACGGCAAATTTATGACTTGGAACGCCTCACGGGAAGGGCTGGTTCTGGTACTGCTAACGCCAGAGATTTAGTAGCTTTGGCAGATTCGCTTGCCAAATTACCGGAGCTAGCGCTGTTAGTTGCAGAAACTCGTTCTCCTTTTCTCAAAGCCTTACAAAAAGTGCCGCCTGTATTAGAAGAACTGGCACAAAAAATCAGCGCTCACGTCGTCGAGACGCCACCAGTACATATTAAAGAAGGTGGATTGATTCGTCCTGGAGTGAACAAGCACTTGGATGAAAGACGTGTTTTGGTGGAAGAAGACCAAAAATGGATTGCCAATTTGGAAGTAGAGGAACGCTCAAGAACAGGAATTCAAACATTAAAGGTAGGATTTAATAAAACTTTCGGTTATTACATCAGTATTTCCCGTGCCAAAGCTGACCAAGTGCCGTCAAATTATATACGCAAACAAACATTGACGAATGAGGAACGCTACATTACTCCGGAATTGAAGGAACGCGAAGCACGCATCCTCACAGCGCGAGACGATTTAAATCAGATGGAGTATGAAATTTTTGTAGCGCTACGAGAAGAGGTGGGGCAGCAAGCGGAGGTAATCCGGAATCTTTCTCGTGCAGTAGCTGCGGCGGATGTGCTGTGCGGCTTGGCTGAATTGGCTGTGCATCAAGGTTATTGTTGTCCGGAAATGGTAGAAGGACGAGAAATTTATGTTGTGGATGGACGGCATCCGGTAGTGGAACAGTCTTTGCCTGCGGGATTTTTTGTGCCAAATTCGACGCAGTTAGGGTTGGGAGGACAGGGGACAGGGGACAGGGAACAGGGGAACAAGGGGAATGTAAATGAAAATTTCTCCCCCTCTCTCACTCTCCCCCTCTCCCACTCTCCCACTCCTGACTTAATTATTCTCACTGGGCCGAATGCAAGTGGTAAGAGTTGTTATTTAAGGCAGGTAGGGTTAATTCAGTTAATGGCACAAATTGGCAGTTTTGTACCTGCTAGCTTTGCTCGGTTGGGAATATGCGATCGCATTTTTACTCGTGTAGGTGCGGTGGATGATTTGGCAACCGGTCAATCTACGTTCATGGTGGAGATGAATGAAACGGCAAATATTCTCAACCATGCTACATCGCGGTCTTTGGTGTTGTTAGATGAAATTGGACGGGGAACGGCAACTTTTGATGGTCTTTCTATTGCTTGGGCAGTAGCAGAGTATCTAGCAACGGAAATTCAAGCACGAACAATTTTTGCTACCCACTACCACGAGTTGAATGAATTGGCATCGCTGTTAGAGAATGTGGCAAATTATCAAGTGACTGTGAAGGAATTGCCAGAACAAATTATTTTCTTGCACCAAGTTCAACCGGGAGGTGCTGACAAGTCCTATGGTATAGAGGCAGGAAGGTTGGCAGGTTTACCCAAAGTTGTAATTCAACGGGCTAAACAAGTAATGGGGCAAATTGAAAAACACAGTAAGATTGCGATCGGTTTACGTGAAGGTCTTCAGGATAAAGAGGAGTAAGTAGGTAGGTAACATGGGGACGCGGGGACATGGGGAGATGGGGACAAGGGGACAAGGAGTAACAAACAACCAATGACCAATGACTAATGACTAATTCCAATCTTGTTCTTCCCTCTTGGCACGACTTTTATACATTCCACCTGCATCATGTAGAGCACGAGTTTTCTCAAATAACTCCGCTTCGCTCAAACCCCACTGCTGCATAATTTGCTCTAAATCCTTTTGAATATCCCGCGCCCCAGGAAAACCTTGATAGCGAATGCGCAGCCTTGCTAGTTCTACTAAGTTATAGTCTGTTGCTTCTTGAGCCATGAGATTATTAACTAGAGGGCGATCGCGATTATATAAAGGGTGTTGTTGGTCTTTAGCTTCTGTGCTCATAATATTGTGATATGGTTGGTAGTTGTTAACTGTTAATTGTTAATTGCTATTAGCTATTAGCCATTTTCCACTTTTTCATACGTTTTTCTCTCTCTAGGAATAGGTGGCAAACACACCTTTGCCCTTACGGCTCTCCTCACTGCGGTTACACTGGAAATAAAGATACATTATCCGTAAGGACAATCATTAAACAAAAGTTCAGGTGAGGGTGAATATAATTTTGCCCATAGCCCAAGCAGCAAGGGAGCAAGACCCGCTATGTTTGAACATTTTACTTCCGAAGCTATTAAAGTAGTTATGCTCGCCCAGGAGGAAGCACGTCGGCTGGGTCACAACTTTGTAGGGACAGAACAAATTCTCCTGGGTTTGCTGGGAGAAGGAACTGGGGTTGCTGCCAAAGTGCTGACGGAATTGGGCGTTACTCTCAAAGACGCACGTCGTGAAGTCGAAAGAATTATCGGTCGGGGTTCTGGTTTTGTACCACCAGAAATTCCTTTTACCCCCAAAGTAAAAACTTTGTTCGAGCAATCATTTAAAGAAGCTCGCAGTCTCGGACACAATTACATTGGTACAGAACACTTGCTTTTGGGGTTAACTGAGGCAGGTGAAGGAGTCGCCGCCAAAGTATTGCAAAATTTGGGAGTTGACCTCTCGCAAATCCGCACTATGGTAATTCGTCGTTTGGGTGAAGTAACATCTGTCGGCGCTGGTAGCAGTGGTAGCCCCAGACGTACCCAAACACTTACTCTAGAAGAATATGGTAGAAATCTTACTAGGCTAGCACAAGAAGGTAAGCTCGACCCTGTAGTTGGTCGTGAGAAGGAAATTGAACGTGCGATCCAAATTCTTGGTCGTCGGACAAAGAATAATCCAGTATTGATTGGCGAACCTGGTGTTGGTAAAACAGCGATCGCTGAAGGATTAGCGCAACGTATTGCTAACCAAGATGTCCCTGACATTCTCCAAGACAAGCAAGTGATCAGCCTTGATATGGGCTTGCTGGTAGCAGGTACTCGCTTCCGGGGCGATTTTGAGGAACGTCTCAAAAAAATCATGGAGGAAATCCGTTCTACTGGTAACATTATCCTCGTGATTGATGAAATGCACACTCTTGTTGGTGCAGGTGGTGTAGAAGGTGGCATGGATGCTGCTAATATCCTCAAGCCAGCATTGGCAAAAGGTGAAATGCAGTGTATTGGCGCAACAACCTTGGATGAATATCGCCAGCATATCGAACGTGATGCTGCACTCGAACGCCGTTTCCAACCCATTATGGTTGGTGAACCCTCGGTAGAAGAAACTCTCGAAATTCTCCGCGGCTTGCGTTCAGCTTACGAGCAACACCACAGAGTCCAAATTTTGGATCAGGCATTAGTTGCTGCCGCTCAATTATCTGATCGCTACATCAGCGATCGCTTCTTACCAGATAAAGCGATCGATTTGATTGACGAAGCTGGTTCTCGCGTCCGTTTGCGGCACTCAACCGCTGTCGCCAATCGCGAACTCAAGCGCGAATTAGCCACGATTACCAAAGCTAAAGACGAAGCCGTCAGAGCGCAAAACTTTGACAAAGCAGGAAACTTACGCGATCGCGAGTTGGAAATAGAAGCTCAACTAGCCGAAGAACCACAAGATGGTCAATCTGTCAATCGGCCTGTTGTTGATGAAGAAGACATCGCCCAAATCGTTGCTTCTTGGACTAACATTCCAGTCAACAAGCTCACCGAATCTGAGTCCGAAATGCTGTTGCATCTAGAGGATACATTGCATCAGCGGCTCATCGGTCAAGAGCAAGCAGTAACGGCAGTATCTCGTGCCATCCGTCGCGCTCGTGTCGGCCTGAAAAATCCGAATCGACCAATTGCTAGCTTTATTTTCTCCGGGCCGACTGGAGTTGGAAAGACAGAATTGGCAAAAGCTTTAGCAGCTTACTTCTTCGGTTCCGAAGAAGCAATGATTCGGCTTGATATGTCTGAATTCATGGAACGCCATACCGTCTCCAAGCTGATCGGTTCACCTCCTGGTTACGTAGGATACGACGAAGGCGGTCAATTAACCGAAGCAGTGCGACGCAGACCATACACAGTGTTGCTGTTCGACGAAATCGAGAAAGCACACCCCGATGTATTCAATATGCTGCTGCAAATGATGGATGATGGTCGTCTCACCGATGCCAAAGGTCGAGTAGTGGACTTTAAAAACACACTGATCATTTTGACTTCCAACATCGGTTCTCGCGTCATTGAAAAAGGCGGCGGTGGTTTAGGCTTCCAGTTTGGCGAAGACGAAGCCGAAGCAAGTTACAACCGCATTAAGTCTTTGGTGAACGAAGAGCTAAAAGCTTACTTCCGTCCAGAATTCCTCAACCGTCTTGATGAAATAATTGTCTTCACTCAACTCAAGAGAGATGAAGTCAAGCAAATCGCACAGATTATGCTCAAGGAAGTTGCTAGCCGCTTAACTGAAAAGGATATTGCCTTGGAAGTTACAGAACGTTTCCAAGAACGTGTAGTCCAAGAAGGCTACAACCCCAGTTACGGTGCAAGACCTTTACGTCGGGCAATTATGCGCCTCTTAGAAGATTCTCTGGCTGAAGCAATGCTATCTGGTCAAATCGTAGCAGGTGATAAAGCCGTTGTAGATGTTGACGATGATGGTCAGGTAACAGTACGTAAATCAGAAAAACCAGAGTTGCTTTTAGCAAGTGTTAGCTAATATTTGCAATTACTTCTATTCCCCATGTCGGGAACAAAGCAACCGTAGCAACAATTTGGTAAATTTTTACCCCTGGTAGCAATATCAGGGGTTTTATCTTAGCTGATTCTGCAATTCTTCCTAATACCCAATCCCTGTAATAAGCAATTTTTGTAGGGTGGGCACTGCCTAACTTTCCTCAAACCCTTATGATTACGTTGTGGACAGTGCCCACCTTACGGTTTTACAACAAAAACCCGCGCCGATAATCAAGTTCGGCGTCGGGAGTGAGTACGTCACAAGTAGTAAATTTAGAGTTAGTTCAAAAAGACACTGCCATTTTCTTGAATTCTGATTGCACCTTGATTGTTAGTAGCTGTTGTCTGTTCATCCAAAGACAGTTCTAACAAACCAGACTCGGATTTTGTGGGAGTAAACCTCAAAAATCCCCGATCTTGGCGAACAGCAGTAATCGTAACTGCTACTGGTAAGTCTCGCAGCACAACTTCGTTTCTACCAGGCAGCAAGCGCTTTCCAGTATGACCGATTACTTCATACGCAACGACAGCATTAGTATTATTTTTAAGTCTCACATTGACTCTACCGTCTGTGGGTGTCACCGTCGCGATGGGTTCTTGTTGCGTTTGTGGTAAAGGTGGTTGAACGGGGGCAGTGGTTGTTGTGTCAGGAGTACCTGGTTCGGCTTGTTGAACTCCTGCTTCTGCTTCCGGATCTGGTGCGGTTGCTTGTGGTTGCACTCTCTGCGTGAAAGCATTAGGCGGGCATCCTTGCGGCACCAAAACTCTACTATTGTGTGGCTCTTCGTAAAAAATACTAGGACAGGGATTAACTTGAGAACTCGGACGAACAGAGGGCTGCTGTTGAGCTATCGCCATACGTGGTGTTGCTGGCAAGCCAATCAGCAAGCCTCCGCAAATAGCACCCAGTAATCCAGTGGATTTACGAATAATTTTATTCATCTTTATACCTCTAGCCTCAAAACATTAAAGAAAGCTCAATCAATCACTAAGTTGTTTAAAAATTTTTGATTTTTATAAATCTAAAGTATTAGTTTATAAATTAACAGATGAATAAAATATAATTCCTCTAACTGAAGAGATGTAAATAAACAAAAATTTATATATTTGTTTCAACCAAAAGAATGATAGAGTCGGTTGATTTTGTATCTTATTGTTTATGGCTCTAAATTATTAGTTAATGTAATGCTATATCTGAGAATAATTGTATTTTTTAATATACATCTACTTTGAGTATTAGATTTATTTTAATTCTCAAGGTAGATGACTTTATAAATAAAATTTTTAATAGAAATTGTGTGTCAATTTGCAAACACGGATGGGCGATCGCGTAACTCAAACTTTGGATACATAACATTATCAACTTCTGGAAGATGTTAAGTATTTTTGACCTGTGCGACTCTTGGTTATGAAGAAAGCAGACACACCTTAAAAAAGTAAATATTAAGAAGCACAGGAAAAAACAATGCCAGACGAAACAATAAGAAAAGATATTCCGGAAATTGATCCAACAGAGATTGAAGACACCAGAACTTTTATCGCTGATGAACATAGATCTTTCCTTGAGAAGGTGATGGTCAAAGCCGGATTTGCAGATTTATACGATGCAAGAGACTTTACCGAAGTTGTGTTTCGCGTCATGCGTGACTTAATGACGACAGAAACAGCCGATCGCGTCGAGGCAGAACTGCATCAAGAGGCTGTACCTACTAAGGAAAAAGCCCTACAAATGGAAGTTGCTGAACTTTGGAGGGACACTAATCCGATTGTGGGATTTTTAAGCAGAGTTCGTCCACCTTGGCAAGGCCCAGGCATCTTCAAAATTGATTCCGATCGCTTTCTGTTTCGGGTTGCCAATGAATCAGGAATGCCGCGAAGCGTTGAGCGAGAGCAGGCAGTAAAAGCAGTATTTTCTGCTACTAAAGATGAACTTTCCGAGGAACGGATTCAGGAAATCGCAAGTTGGCTCCCCGATCATGTGCGCGAACTTTGGGAACAAGCTTAATTAGTTAATCTTGAAATATCATCCATAACAGATTTGCAAACTTCATCTTGTTAGCAAGGTGAAGTTTGTGTTTTTCCATAGTTGAGATTAAGTCTCATCAGTTATTGGTAAAGTCACGGTAATAGTTGTACCCACCCCAACAACACTATCAACTTGAATCTGTCCTTGATGATTTTCCACAATAGCTTGGGCGATCGCTAAACCTAATCCTGAACCAGTGGCATTTTCTGCTGCTGTCTTCTCATTGGTATGGGTGCGTGCCGGATCTACTCGATAAAAACGGTCAAATAAGCGAGGTAAGGCTTCTTTTGGAATACCAATACCAGTATCACCGATTTTAATTTGCAAGTGAGGGCCGCTATAGTAAAGCAGTCCAGAAACGCGATTTATTCCCTCTATCCTTGCTAGTTCTACATTTACCCGTCCACCAGATGGAGTATAACGTAAGGCGTTGCCAATTAAATTTGTAAATAGCCGCACTAGCTGATCCCAATTGCCCATTAATGAAAACCAATTTTCTAGCATTTCAGGGCTGATTTCTGGGCTGTGAGGATCAATAAATTGGAAGGTAAGAGTAATATTTTTTTCAGTTGCCAACAGTTGCTGTTCTTCTACAACTTCCATTAGCAAAGCATCCAAAGGACAAGGAGAAAAACTTTCTTTACTAATACCGCTATCTTGCCGTGCCAAAAAGAGTAAATCGTTAACTAATCTACCTAAGCGTTGTGTTAACCGTTCTATTAACTTTAATTGTTGTCTGTAGTGTACAAGAGTAGGACTGTCTTGTGCTAACTCCAAGTCAGTTAAGGCAACTTGCACATTAGTTTGAATTAAAGTAATGGGACTTCTGAGTTCGTGAGAAGCATCAGCAGTAAACTGCTTGAGACGTTGATAAGACTCTCGTACAGGCTCCATCGCTTTACCAGATAGGAACCAACCACTTGCCCCAACAGAAACCACCATTAACCCGGTACCCAATGCCAAATCAAAAATCAACTGCCGACTCGGCTTTGTGACTTCAAACCAGGGATGGCTAACACGCAGATATCCCAATACCTGTTTTCCAATTTCTACCCGTTGCGTGACTTGCCGTAGTAAAATTCCTGATTCCTCAGCATTAAATTCTGAGCCAGCAGATGAGATGAGTGGGAAAGTGGGAATATTCTTCTCCTTGTCCCCTATCCCCTGTCCCCTATCCCCTGTTCCCTGTCCCCTATCACCTGTCCCCTGTCCCCCCAACCCTCCTCCCCTCACCACATACACAGTTTCTCCAGTGCGATTGACGTGAATGGGAATATCTAGCGGTTCTGATAAAGTTGACCAAAGTAATTCACCAGTGGGACTAAACCACTCTAAGTCAATATGATCGTCTTCTGCGGTATCAGCATTGCCACGAAAACTCGCCTCCACATTTATACGGTATTTACCAGTGTCAGAGTTAACAGATTCAATGACAAGCGATCGCTCTACTATTTCCACCACATGATTTAAAGTATCGTCAATCCGCTCAATCAATGTACTGCGGACATACAAATATACGCCAATGGCAAATAACAGTAATAGTACGGCAGTTATAGCAGTATACCAAAGAGCAAGACGGCGACGAGTAGTTTGAAACATACAGTAGAAGTCAGAAGTCAGAATTCAGAAGGAAAACAGGCGTTAGTTCAGGCTTTGAGACGAAGATTTATACCTCACTTATCCGCAAACCGCTGTAGTTGTAGCAATCAAATACAGAACTACTGGCGATCGCTAGTTTTTCAAGAATCAACAGAATTGGAAATGAAGTTTATATGAAGCCGCATCTCACAGCCTAAACAAACTTCATTACTTGCGGAGGATATAAAAGTGTACCGCATCCTATTCACGTTGGTTCTAATTGTAACGGTTGGACTATCAAGTCCGTTTTTACCGTTCAAATCTGGTGCTGCTACAGACGCTCGCACTGCACCTTTGTTTGATAATCTTGGCAACTATCATCATCCCATTTCTACAAAATCGCAACTTGCCCAGCGTTACTTTGACCAAGGGTTAATATTAGCTTACGGTTTTAACCATGCCGAGGCAGAGCGTTCCTTCCGGGAAGCAGCCAAGCTCGATCCAAATTGTGCGATCTGTAACTGGGGAATTGCCCTCGTGCTTGGCTCAAACATTAACGCTCCTATGGATGACGAAGCTGTGTCTTTGGCATGGGAAGCCCTGCAAAAAGCAGTGAAACTGAGTAAAAAAGCTAGTAAGCAGGAGCAGGCTTACATCCAGGCTTTGACACAGCGCTACTCGCAAAAACCGACGAAAAACCGTAAATCTCTAGAGATTGCTTATGCAAAAGCAATGCGAGAGGTAGCGAAAAGTTATCCGGATGACTTAGATGCTGCAACTTTGTTTGCTGAAGCACTGATGAATACTATGCCTTGGGATTACTGGCAAGAAAATGGTAAACCGAAGCCGGAAACTCAAGAAGTGCTTGCGAGTTTGGAGTCAGTTTTACAAAAAAATCCCAACCATCCTGGAGCGAATCACTTGTATATTCATGCAGTGGAAGCTGCAAAACCTGAACAAGGTATAGCAGCAGCCGATCGCCTGGGCAATTTAGTACCGGGTGCCGGGCACCTCGTGCATATGCCTTCCCACATCTACATTCGTGTCGGGCGCTACCATGATGCTGCCATTGCCAACCAAAAAGCTATTGCTGCAGATAAAGCATATATTACCCAATACCACAAGCAAGGTCTGTATACTCTGGGTTATATGCCGCACAATCACCATTTTCTGTGGGCTGCTGCCACGATGGAAGGGAACCAAAAATTGGCAATGCAAGCTGCCCGCGATACCGCAGCAATGGTAGATGAAAAGAAAATGCGGGAACCTGGATATGGAACATTACAGCATTTCTATTCCATGCCACTTTATACCCTAACTCGCTTTGGTAAGTGGGATGATATTCTTGCACAGCCAGCCCCAGCCAAAGATTTGAAGTATCCCACAGGAGTTTGGCATTATGCACGGGGAACAGCATTTACAGCCAAAGCTCAATTCAAGGAAGCAAGACAGGAACTAAAAAAATTAAAAGCGATCGCTGCCGATCCGGAACTGGAAAAAGTAACTATTCGGGATATCAACACCACTAGCAGTTTGCTGAAAATTGCGTCTGAGGTTTTGGCAGGGGAACTAGCTGCCAAACAGGGCAACTACAAAAATGCGATCGCTCATCTTAAAACAGCAGTCACTTTGGAAGACAAACTCAACTACGACGAACCACGACCTTGGTATTATCCTGTTCGTCAATCTTTAGGAGCAATTTTACTTCAAGCTCATCGTCCTCAAGAAGCTGAGATTGCCTATCGAGAAGACTTGAATCTGTTTCCTGAAAATGGCTGGTCGTTATTTGGACTTGCAAAAAGTCTAGAAGCACAGGGCAAAACAAAAGAAGCTCAAGTAGTGCAAAAACGCTTTACCACCGCTTGGAAAAATGCCGATTTCTCCCTTCTCACAACAAGCCCCGATAACGAATAAAAACCAAAATCACCGCCCATGAACCCAACGCGACTTTAATTGCAACCAGAATGTTAAGCAGGGGAAGAACTCCACCACTGACAAGTGCGCCCAACTCTCCGTGTGGTAGTTCCACTCCTGCTAAAGTTATCACCGCCAGCACAATGAAAACAAGAACTGAAACCTTCTCCCATGTTGCGGCGTGCCAGCGCTTGTAAATTCCCTGCATCCATTCGGATGATGAGGTAATCGCAATCAGACCGATCGCTGTTCCGCCTGCCACCCCAGCTGCAAAACCACCGCCCGGACTCAGATGCCCCCGAATTGCCAGTTCTATTCCCACCAACGCGGCGATCGTCGCTCCCAAACGTGCCAGAACAATAGATGGTTGATCTGTAAACTGATAAATCGTACAGGACGGCCTTTCATTCGCTAGTAGAAAATTGGCACCCAAAATCGCAATTGTAAATACCACCACCTCAAAGATAGTGTCGTACAGGCGATTCCTGAAAATAATACCCGAAACTGCATTAGGCACCCCACTATCTTGTACAACTGACTCGACGATAGAGATCGACAAGTCTGGTGCTGGGTTGGGAATGACAAGCATTTTGACATATAGCGCTATTCCTGCTATAATATACAGCCATTTCATGGATGCTTCTCCCCTGAGTCCGGTGTATTTACGTAAGTTAGGGTTGTCCCTGGTGATGAAAGTTCGTTTTGGATGATGTCATAGATGCGTTGCACCCTGATCGCGGTGTGATAGGGTTGCTTTTCGTCGCCAGGCAATGCATCGTCTTGATAGCTTTGTTCTGAGGGAGCACAGATCGCATGAACTTCCTTGTCCATTAGCGCCCGGTGCAAAGCCTGTGTATTTGTATACGGCACCACCTCAAGCCGCATATGGCGTTTGCCAAAAATAGTTCGTAAGTTATCCATCAGCTGTCCAAAATAGCCATCATCATCTGCCTCGCTTGACTCATCATTAAGTATGCCAAGACGCATAACCAGCGATGAACGAACCGCAACCGCATAGAGAGTAATCGCGAGCATGGTACCTACCAATGCTTCAGTTAAGGCAACATCCGCTGCCCCTAAAACTGCATATACCAACGCTGCCACTGCTCCTAAAATACCGCGAATTACCAGAGCATGATATGGATTGACCTGAAGTACCACCATAGAGGCAGCCAAGGGCAGTAGAGCGACTATGATATAGACATAGCTATCATTCATGGTTGCCTCCACTACTCGAACAGTATGCCAACACATACCCCAGCATTGTATTCCAAATAGCCAAGGAGATAATGGCCAGGATAAGTAACGGCCATTCACTGGGTATCTTGAGAAGCAACCCGACAATGATACTCATCGATCCGAGCGTATCGGCAACTGAAAGACTATGCAGTTTGAATAACACCGATCGCTTGCCAAGCAGGTGAGAAGTTCCCCAAAACCAGAAAACAATGCCTACACCGATGCAGGTATAGCTAAACACGTTTATCATCATAAGTACTGCAACAAAATTAATTACACATTTTTAAAGCTCTTCCCTGTCCCCCCAACCCTATTCCCTACATCATTCATTCGTTTCAGTATATGTGCCAAAAGCATTAACGCGGCATTTCCCACACTCAGGATAATTACCCCGACAACACCAATCATCCAATCATCACGCAAGACGGATACAACCAAGATCATGACTGACGTTTTGGTAGCGATACTTGAAAATGCCAACATCTTCTGCCAGATACTGTTATCCTTACACGCCTCGTAGATGGGAATGAGCAAGGCCAAAATCATTGCAATCAGTACCAGATTCAAATTCATGCTTTTTTCCTCCGTCGAACCCTGTGTACTTCATACCAGCCATCTTCGTGGTATTTCAAGACTATTGTCTTTGGCGTAAAGGTAATCAGGAAGATATCTAAAAATATGAGTCCGGGTGTCCGTCGCGGTTTGACTCGTTCCAAGGTGACATCTTCTTCATTATGCGGACGGAGGATGATTTCAAATGCTTCAATATATGCCTGTGGAATTGCCACAAGCACCTCACCCAGCGCCCGCAGCCAATCTTTTAATGCTCCTGCAGCTTTGTGTCTGTGCGGCAGTAGGAGTGCGATGCTGACGCCAATAATGATATTTGCCACACTCAGATTAGCAGTAAGCAGAAACCAGATGACCAGTCGCAATATTAGATTCAAATACCCAATCATGCAAATACCATCCAGAACAGCAGAATCAACATCAAACTCATCACACCGATTAGATGCTCAAATTGCTCAAGTAGGCGCGGCAGCTTGAGGACTGTCCCTCGAAAAATCAAAAAATACGCCAACCATCCCACGCCAATGATTGCAAGTGGTTTGATGACATTGGCAACGGTATACGCCTCGAAATACACAACATTTGCCAAAACCAGCCCACCGATTAACAAGATTGTTGCTGCCCAGAAACCGGGTTGTACATCCTCTTGTCTTTTTCGTCTTTCATGAGGCAGAAATATAAATTTGGCAAACGATATTGCCGTTCCTAAAGCTGCAACATTCATAGCAATTTGTTGCCAGGGCAGCAGATTCTTTGTCGTCAAAACCTTTGCCCCAAATCCTGACAACAAGGGAAAGCCCGATATTGAGAAGCTAGCCATCACCAGAGCAATCCAGACTGAGGTATCAATCGGCTTCTGTTGTAACTCCTTGAGATTTCGGCTCGGTAAAACTCCGACAATCAGAAACAGCGACGATTTGACTAGTCCGTGTGTCAGCGCATAAAAGCCACCCACCCCAGGTGCAGCAAGGATAAAGCCTAACTGCGAAACTGTGTGAAATGCCAGCATCCTCTTAGTATCCTTTTCAAAGACGGCATAGAAAACTCCCAAAAGCGCCGTCCCAACTCCGAAGAGCCTGATGATCGGATCGATCTCATCCAAAAGCAGAGCACAACGCACCAGCGGATAGACACCAGCTTTAACCACAATTCCTGACAGCATAGCCGACACTGGCGTTTGGGATTCGGAGTGAGTCAACGGTAACCACAATCCCGATACAAAGATCCCTCCCTTAACCAAAAGTCCCAGAAAGATGAGGGCAAGTGCCTCCGGAGGTGCTCCGCTCAAACTTGTAAACGCAAATGAATGATTTGCCTTGTACGCCAGTACCGCACCCACCAGATAAAACAGCATTGCCACATTGCTGACAAACAGATAGCGCAAGCCCACCCAAATCGAGCGATCGCTCCGGGGATAGGCAATCAACAAAAACGCGGCAATACTGATCACCTCTAGCGCTACATATAGACTAATAAAATCTGTACAGACAAACGCTGCATTAACACTGCCATGCAAAATTATGGTTTGTGCATAAAAAAAAGCCGTCTTACCGCTGTCCCAACAGTAAAGGATAACCGCTGCTGTAACCAGCGCATTGGTCAATATAAAATAGCCACTCAACTGGTCAATCGTCAATGTGACACCGAAATGATCCAGCAGTTGCAACTTTAGCGATGGCTCGGCAAATAGCTGCAATGCATATCCGCCCGAAACAAGAGCCATGCCCAGTGCGAGATACCGATCAAGTTTGGGGAGCAGATAAATGACGAACCCCACAAAAAACGGGAGTGCGATCCATGCAATTGTCAGGTTAATCATGGGGTGTTGCTCTTCTCGATCTCGTTGCTTTCCAATGTCGGATTATCCCGTGCCAACTTCATGACACCAACCAGCATTAAGGCTTGAATTGATAAGCCGATTACAATCGCCGTCAATATCACCGCCTGGGGAACCGGATCAGCGTAAGCGACATTTTTGACCTTTGACACAATAGGTGTAAACAAACCATCTCGCGATGCAATCAACACGTAATAGGCGATCACCCCCGTGCTCATCACATCCATCGAGATAATCTTCATAACAAGGTTCTTTTTAAGAATGATGCCGAAAAATCCACACAATATTGTTGCGAATACACATGCTTCTAACACGGGAATTGCCTGTTGGGTAAGGGTCGGTCGTAATTATTTTTGAAAAAATCTTTGAAAAATTTTTGAAAAAATCAACTATTACTGTGAGACTTTGAAAAATTCTACGCCTAAATCAAGCTAGAGTTCAAGCGGTGAAGTTAAATTATTAATGTGAACATTTAAGCAATTTAAGGATGAAATTTCAGTATCTGTACGCAAGGCTTCTAATATTTCGCCAAAGGTGATAATAAGGATTAGTTGCTCGCTGTCGTTAAAAGTCTTTAGTTAACCGATACTAATTAGTAGTACTGTTGGTACAAAAAACAACCAGCCAATGGCATTTAGGACTAGTTTGAGCGTGTACTTCATTCTCGCTCAAACTTAACCAGCCCTTGGTCTTTCAGTCAAATACTTTAAATCGATAAGATTATGAATAAGTTTTGACAACCCACTCAGCACTAACTTGCTCGTATTTTGCATTTGTACAGAAATATTCAATTTTTGTGGCTTGCTATGATGCAGAACACACCATGACTCAAAGCATTTTGGCATTGCTGATACAGATGCATATTTTAGTTGACGCTGCTCTTTTCGAGTTTGACGTAAAAGTCGCTCTCAATAAGTATTTTCGCTTATTTTGCACCTGCTTTTGACAAAGTTCTATCTTATTTTTAATGGTGAAGCATTGATGTAACTCTATATATCAAGTTACAACAATCAGGTTTTTGGAGCGAAAAAGTTTGTTGATGAATAACAGAATTTACATAGCTGAACAACCAACTCTCCACACACAACGACTTATCTTGCGAGCTTTCACCCTTGCAGATGCACCAGATGTACAACGTTTGGCTGGCGCACGAGAAATTGCCGCTATGACTTTAACTATTCCCCATCCCTACCAAGATGGCATGGCCGAGGAGTGGATTAAAACCCATCCAACAGCCTTTAACGAGGGAAAAGATGTGAACTTGGCAATTGTGCTACGCGATACTGGTTTGTTGTGTGGTGCGATCGGCTTGGGAATCAACCAAGAGCATAATCATGCTGAGTTGGGCTACTGGATAGGCAAACCCTATTGGGGACAAGGCTACTGTACGGAAGCAGCAAAAGAAATATTGCGATATGGCTTTGAAGTGCTAGGACTTCACCGCATTCATTCCGGGCATTTTTCCCATAACCCCGCATCAGGACGAGTGATGCAAAAAATTGGAATGGTTTATGAGGGTTGTCGTCGCCAACACATACTTAAATGGGGTGAATACTTAGATATTGTTGATTATGGGATTCTCAAAAGTGAGTGGCAGAACAATTGTGCGTAACCGCAATCTGTGAATAACAAAGGGCGATCGCATCTGTAAGAATTTTCTCTAGGCATCTATGCGTTCAATTTGCATGACAGACATTGAGTACTGAGCAAACTTTTGGAAGTGAGTATACAAATACTTATTTTTGCCTTATTATCAACAATAACCGTCTAAAACCGTGATTTTGGCTTGAAATAGGCTGAAGTTTTGACAGTTGCGATCGCCTGTTGAAAGCCAGCGATTGAGAGGTATTGGCATTTTTTGGAGATGCCGATCAAGTTGAAAGAAAAAATTTAGGTTAAAGACTATCTATTATATCACATTTTATTTAACTTGTCAAGGTTGATTGTGAAACCATCTCCTTCTATTTCCTTTCAGAATTTTCTCTATTGAAATACATCTACTCCGTTTTAGGTGACGCTGATGCAACAGCAACCAAACAGACGCAGGCGGAGTGTAATCCTCACCCTACAAGGCTGGGATAAATTTCAAGCTGCCAAAACTCAAGCTGAATTTGATGAGAATGGTGGAGATAAGTTTTGTTTAGAAGAACTGAGCGATCGCACGCACCTAGCTCTGCACACTATCTCCAAAATCTTGGGGCGCTTGGAACCTGTAGATAAAAGTTCGTTGCAGTCTGCCTTCGCTGCCTTTGGGTTGGAGTTGTGTAAAAGCGATTATACCCAACCTAGTCCTCCTAACGATTTGGAAGTCCGAAGCGCAAATCCTCAGTATGACTGGGGTGAAGCACCGGATGTATCTGTGTTTTATGGTCGTATGGCAAGTGCTCATCGATCACTTTGGTTCATACTAGCCCCGATGTGGGAATTAAGCTTTAGAATGTGGAAACTCTTGAGTGCATGAAAGCCCTGAAGGTAGATCGCCTTTACAAAAGTATGAACATCAAGGGTGCGATCGCCAAGTTTAAGAATATTCTTTCTTGACTTGCCTCCGCACAGATATAGTCAGATATAGTCATAATATGAGTTAAAGGTGATATTTTCATTAAAATATGTGTAAGTAAGAAGCCAAGTGAATTATTCTCTATTAGAGATATGGGGGATAGGGCTAAGATTGAATTGTATCGGTATATTAAGAGGTTTAAAGATGTTAAATGCGGTAGAGTTTCAAGCAAAAATTCAAAATGGTTTAATTCAGATTCCCGATGAGTACAAACAAGAAATCGGTGAAGGCGATGATATTAAAGTAATTGTTTTGGTAAAGAAAAAATCATTTCAAAACAAAGACATAATTGATGAATTAACTGAGAATCCTATTCAGGTCAATGGTATACTCAGCCGTGAAGAAATTTACAGTCGCCAGTTATGACTGGTGTTCCATCTTTTATTGATACTAATGTTTGGCTCTATCGTTTATTTGATGACAAAAAGATAGAAGAAATAGAGAGAGAAAGAAAGCGTAATATAGCTATTTCAATTACGTCATATGAAGGAATAATTATCAGTACACAGGTTGTAAATGAGGTTTGTGCTAATTTACTGAAAAAAGCATCCTTTAAAGAAGAGCAAATCAAAGCTGTAATTCAGTCGCTTTATCGTCGCTGCGCTCTCTCGATACATTAAATCTCTTGGCGGAAGTCTGACAATCATAGCGCGTTTTCCCGATCAAGAGGTTGTGATTTTTCAATTCGATTGATACTGACTGGCGATCGCCCACATCAATCTCATCACTCGAAATGCGATCGCTAGTTCACATCACTCACATTCACTAAATGGGAAGTACCAATGCGATCGCACAGATACCTTCACTGATTCTTTCTGGAGTTAGCATTGCTGATAGTCAAAAATTCTAGTGACCTTTGCATTCACTTAGAACGATAATGAAAATTATGTTTTCGATTTGACAGCAAGAGGATGTTAGCAGATGCTGCTCAATGAGCGCTATCAAGTAATTCGCACTCTGGGAAGTGGTGGATTTGGTGAGACTTTCTTAGCAGAAGATACCCAGATGCCTTCTCACCGTCGCTGTGTGATTAAACAACTCAAACCAATTCAAAATAATCCCCAGATTTACCAACTAGTACAAGAGCGGTTTGGGCGAGAAGCAGCAATTTTAGAAGACTTAGGCGGATCTACTGACCAGATTCCAACTTTGTATGCTTATTTTCAATCAAATAGTCAATTCTACTTAGTTCAAGAGTGGATTGAAGGTGACACGCTTACCGAAAAGGTTAGACAACAGGGTTTATTTAGCGAAAGTGCCGTTCGAGAGTTATTAGCAAATTTATTACCAGTTTTAGAATACGTACACTCGAAGCGGATTATTCACCGTGATATCAAACCGGACAATATCATTTTGCGTCATCGCGATGGCAAACCCGTACTCATTGATTTTGGTGCGGTACGAGAATCAATGGGAACGGTGCTAAATTCTCAAGGTAATCCTACCAGTTCGATTGTAATTGGTACGCCTGGATATATGCCCAGCGAACAAGCAGCAGGTAGACCAGTGTATTCTAGCGATTTATATAGTTTAGGAATGACAGCGATTTATCTGCTGACAGGGCAACCACCACAAGCACTGGAGACAGACTCACGAACAGGAGATATTCTTTGGCATCGCTATGGTATGAATGTTAGTCCTACATTGCTGGGGATAATCGATAAAGCCATACAGTATCATCCACGCGATCGCTTTGCTAGTGCCAGGGAAATGTTAGAGTCTCTACAAGGCGTAGTGAGTCCAATTCCACCCACACAACCTGTTCTCACCCAACCGCCAACGCTACCTAACCATACTCCGCAAACGGTAAATCTAAATACACCATCTCCAACTCAGGACAATAATCACAATAATATTCTGATAGCGAGTGCGATCGCAGGTAGTTTAATTGGTGGATCTGTCATTATTGGTTTTGCATTAACAAAATCTTCTCAACCAGTAACACAACAAACAATTTCACCTTCACCTAATTTACCAACTACTACACCTCAAGTTACAGAAACTCCCAATTTAAAATCAACACCTCAAATTATAGAAACTCCTAACATAAAACCTACATCAATTAGCCAACCTATATTTACTCCTACTCCATCTGTTGCAACCACATCCCAACCACCAGAAATTACTACAACAATCAACGATTATTCTTGGCTTTCTCAAAGATTAGTAACAAATGCAGACTTAGATAATAAAGACGGTGTTGAGCTAGATATCATGCGCAATTCCATTTTTGCACGTCACGGTCGGCGTTTTGATACTCCAGGTTTACAAGAATATTTTGATCGTCAACCGTGGTATCGTCCAATCTATTTACCAAAGAACTTTCCTACAAATTTATTATCAAAAATAGAACGACAAAATGTTGATTATATTTCAAAATATCAAGACCGTAATAATCGCAGACATTTTAAGAAGTAAGTAGAAAGCAGAAGGGATACTAACGAATTAATTACTATTTGTCGATCAGATTACAGATCAGTTCTCCCGCCCCATTTGATTCAAATGGTACAATAGTTCCGTTTTTACGAACTCTAAGGCGATCGCGACAGTTATATACTTCTGTTGGTCTTTTTACACCATCAATACTAATATCTGCTCTGTACTCCCAGTGATACTTAGCACTGCGTTTGATATTAATAATGCAAATTGAGTGGTTATTAAAGTTACGACAGGTAAATGCTTGTGCAGGAAGAGCGATTGCAAAAGATAATATCAATACTAGTACTAAACAAATGGACTTTAACCTAGTTAGAGACATAAGCCTTTTGCCATTCTTTAAGAATTAATCCTGACCAGATAATAAATCCAATTATCGATAAACCTGCAATAAAATCAAACCAAATCATCTATCGCTTAACCAAAAATAAGGAATTACGGCAATATTATTGCACTATTTGTAGATTTTGTAAGATTTTCTCGCTAATCGCTATCAGTGTCAAAAGACGAAGTGTCAAACTTGAGAAAATTTGTAAAATATATAACTGCCTTTTTTCTTACCCTGAAGATTTTTTATGCCAATGCTGCTCAATAACCGCTATCAAGTGATTCAGACTTTAGGAAGCGGCGGGTTCGGAGAAACATTTTTAGCAGAAGATACCCAAATGCCCTCTCGTCGCCGCTGTGTAATTAAACAATTAAAACCGATTCAGGATAATCCTCAAGTTTACCAATTGGTACAGCAGCGATTTAGGCGGGAAGCAGCGATTTTAGAAGAATTGGGCGATGGCAGCGAACAAATTCCCAAGCTTTATGCCTATTTTTTGGAAAAAGGGCAGTTTTACTTAGTACAAGAGTATATTCAAGGACAAACTCTCACACAGAAAATCCAACAGCAGGGATTGATGAGTGAGAGTGCTGTGAAAGAGATTTTAATTAGTATTTTGCCAGTTCTCGATTATGTTCACAGTAAAGGTATTGTTCACCGGGATATCAAACCTGATAATATCCTGATTCGTTATGCGGATGGTAAACCAATATTAATTGACTTCGGTGCAGTCAAAGAAACGATTGGAACAGTAGTTACTCCTTCCGGCAATTCTACAAGATCAATTGTAATTGGTACACCAGGGTTTATGCCTAGCGAACAATTGGCGGGACGTCCGATGTTTGCCAGCGACATTTATAGTTTAGGTTTAACAGCGATTTATTTGCTCACTGGTAAAATGCCGCAAGAAATGGGAACAGATCCGGCTACGGGTGCGCTGTTGTGGCGGCAATACGCTTTAAATGTGACTCCCAGTTTTGCAGCAGTCTTGAATAAAGCTATTCAGTTTAATGTACGCGTTAGCGCAGCTCCTCCGCAGGAGGCTCGCTTCATCAGTGCCAGAGAAATGCTACAGACTTTACAATCTGGTGCTGCCCCCTTTCCTCCTACCATGCCTTACAGTCAACCACCAGTGGCAACTGTACCGTCTTTGCAAATACCTGAAAACACTGTAGCTGTCAGCCCTAGTAATTCCAATCAAACTCCTGTTAATCAAAGCAGTGGGAGTGGGCAAAAAGGAATCTTACTCGGTAGTATCATTGCAGGCGCTTTGATTGGCACGTCTGTAATTATTGGTTTTGCTCTCAGCAACAGGCAACAACCCCAACCGATCGCACAACAACAAACCCCACAGTCAACGAGTGAACCAAACCCTGTAGAACCTAAATCAGAACCACAAGCAAACAATCCTGCAATTTCAGAACCTTCCCAACAAACTCCAGAACCCCAGGAAACTGTATTATCTGAGCCAACACCAGAAACTTCCATTCCTCAAGCTACCCAAACAACAGCACCACAAGTTGACAGAACATCTCCAGAAGAATTTGTGCGAAATTATTATGCAACTATTAATCAAGGAGAATATCAACAGACGTGGAATTACCTAGCCCCCAGTTTCCAAAGTAATAAACGCCTTCACCCTCAAGGTTATCTTTCTTACATCGATTGGTGGGGAGGTAGAGTGCAACAAGTAGAAGTAGATCGAGTGAGTTTATTAGGAACAGGTACACAAACAGCCACAGTGAATGCTCAGTTGAAATATTTGATGAAAAATGGAAAAGTAGTTTCTAGTTCTGTAAATTTTTCCCTTTTATGGGATGCCGAAAGTAGTGGATGGGTGATTGCTGATGCTAAGTAGCTTGCCCGTAACTTTTAACTCACATCTTTCGTCTGGGTATTTAATATACATTTGAAAAGACGAATCCTTTAGGTTGGTGTTTCACTAACGCTTTGAACAGAGCATGACAATAACACAGCTAAACAATCGCTATCAAGTTATTCAGGTACTGGGTGCTGGTGGGTTTGGTGAAACCTTTTTGGCAGAGGATACTTATATGCCTTCCCGCCGTCGCTGTGTAATTAAACAACTCAAACCAGTGACAAACGATCCCCAAACCTACAAAATGATTCAACAACGGTTTGAGCGGGAAGCGGCGACTTTAGAGTATTTGGGTGAAGGTAGCGATCAAATACCTAAGCTTTATGCCTACTTTTCTGAAAACGGGCAATTCTACTTAGTTCAAGAATGGATTCAAGGTCAAACCCTAACAGATATTGTCGAAGCTCAAGGGCCATTAGGTGAAAATAAGGTTAGAGAAATTTTATTGAGTTTGTTGTCAGTTTTGGATTATGTCCACAGCAAAGGTATTATCCACCGCGATATCAAACCTGATAACATTCTGCTTCGCGCTGCCAATGGTAAACCTGTTTTAATTGATTTTGGTGCAGTTAAGGAAACGATACGTTCAATAGTCACTTCTCCAGGGCACCTCACCCAATCTTTAGTAATTGGCACACCTGGGTATATGCCTAGCGAACAAGCTGTAGGACGCCCAGTTTATGCTACTGATATCTATAGTTTGGGCTTAACGGCAATTTATCTGTTGACTGGCAAGCCGCCCCATGAATTACAAACTAATCTGCAAACTGGGGAAATTTTATGGCAGGATCTTGCCCCTAGAGTGTCAACTCAATTGGCGATGGTTCTCAACCAGGCAATTAAGCCTCAAGCTAGCGATCGCTACTCCACTGCGAGCAAAATGTTACACGCTTTGCAATCTCTAGGTTCTATTCCTCCCACACCCTCATACCAGTCAACTCAATCTACAATCGCGTTGTCTCCTGCCACTGCACAAACTCAGCCTTTACCTTCTTCCCAAAAATCAGCTTTTATTCCTGCCGCTGCCACAGATCGAAATTGGCAAAAACCCGCTTTGATTTTTGGTGGTTTGGTTATGGGTGGTTTGATTGGTGGGATAGCGATCGCTAACATCACTCGTCAACCCCAGCCAGAAGCGACTATTGCTACATCACCTCTACCAGAAACTACACAAGAACCTACCGCAACAAATCCAACTGTCGCACCAGAATCTGTTGCTCCTACAACCGAACCCGACGATACGCCTGCTGCTTCCCAACCTCCCTTAGTTGAACCTACCTCCCCACAAAAACCAGTTGCTGCTGTTCCTTCTTCACCTCCAATTGCTTTTACACCAGAACCTCCTCAACAGCCAACTACTTTTGAACCAGCACCAGAACCCCAGCCAAAAGATTCCGAGCCTCCAATAAAGAAACAACCTCAAGCAGACAACCCACCACCAAAGCAGGAAAATAAGCAAGAAGTTGCCACAAATATCACTAGTGGCAGTGTACCTGGATTTCCCACAGGTACTTCTGAAAGTACGATTAGAGAAGCATTAGGAAAACCAAGTAAAGTTTCCAAAGGTTTATGGAATACTCGTGCTTATCTTTATCGGTTAAAGCCAAATCGTGTTGATCTTGGTTATTTATTTGATCGCAAATCAGGCATATTGCGGCAAACGGAAGTAAGTTTTGCTCAATCTGTCTCACCTGATGTTATGCAATCCACCTTACAGGGAATGCTGGGGGGTAGCGCTTCCAGTCAAATTAGACAAGGATTGCAAAAAGTATATCAGCGTCAAATTAATGAATATTCTTTTAACACTGGTGGATTAAAAGGTGTGATTCAACGCAACAAAGAGGATCAAATTTATATCGGTGTCTGGGATGCAGACTTGCATTAAACTGAACTTCTGAGCGTGCAAGCATACTAAATATATAATCCCAAACTTGCCTTTTGTTTAAAGTTTAGCTGTTGGGGATTTTGCCTAATCATGGAGCAATTTCCCTCACCATCCCTCGTGGTAAAAATGCGAATTGTGCAGCACATCAATCAGATTTTGATAAGCATAGTGGCAACTGCCTTAGTGTTAGTACCTTCTGCTAATTCTAAGTCTATTAGTGAATATTGCCTCTCTGAGATAACGCAGAAATATAAAAGCGGTAATCTTTCTGCCAAACCAGCAACACAAATTGCTATCCATGTTAATAATGATAGTACATTTTATATAAGTAAATTGCACAATGATTATTTAGTAGTAAAGCAGAAAGGAGAGAAGAAAATTTTCCAAAAAGTGGAAGCTAAACAATATCAATATGGAGAAATTAATGAATTAGTTTTGAGCAAGAGTGGTAATTGGCTCTGGGTTAATGGCGATGAAACTGATTATATTGCTTTAATAAATACTCAGAAAACTTCAATCAAGCTTGAAAAGCTGATACCTCTTCCTAAAGTTTACAGTAAGCCATGTTCATTGATAGAGGAATGGTTGGGTAACTGTCTTCTGGAGCAAGGCCACTATAGTTATGTACTAGATCGTATATTTATAACTGGTCATAGCCCAACATTGTTTGGTAGTTCAAACTTGTTTACTTATGAAATTATAGGAAAAAACATAAAACTCTTAAAGACTAATCAACGAATAGCTTCAATATTAGTTGATTGGCAACAGCAATATCCACATAGTTTAATAGAGATTTCCAAACCAAGCGGAATTATTTTCCGAGATATCAATGAAAATGACATATTTTATGATGGTGAAAAATTTACATTATTAAAAAAATGCTCAAAGAAATAATTGATACGCTCACCGTAAAATTTGGAGGCAGATTAGCACACCTTAGCACAAGTTGATATGCCGTTATCTCGCCCTTTATAACGTTTGGTTTTGCGCTAGCAGCAAGTAGTTATCACACGCTAGAGGTTACGCAACTTAATAGCTGTCATTAGCTGCTCGTCCATAATAATTTATACAAGCGTATTTTGAAGTTCTCTAGTTATTCTGCCCATTTCACTTACATCAGCTTGCATCACGGACATTTACCGGGTATCTGTGCATCTAGGTTGCACTACCAATGACATAGATATGGTTCATTATGTTTCACTTACTTAGATAGATACGTTTTTTTCAGAAAATTAATAAGCTCATAGCAATAATTGATTGGTAATGGCGCATTTGCAAAAGGCGAGCCTCCTAGATTGGAGTTTCACTAACACTATGAACGGAGCATGACAACGCTGCTGAACAATCGCTATCAAGTTATCCAGGTGCTGGGTGTTGGTGGGTTTAGTGAAACCTTTTTGGCAGAAGATACCCATCTGCCTTCTCGCCGTCGTTGCGTGATAAAGCAGCTCAAACCAATCACAAACGATCCAAAAATTTACCCCAAGATTCAGCGGCGATTTGAACGGGAAGCAACCACTTTAGAGTATCTGGGTGAAGGCAGCGATCAAATTCCCAAGCTCTATGCCTACTTTTCTGAAAATGGACAGTTTTATCTTGTTCAGGAATGGATTAAAGGCCAAACCTTGTCAAGTATTATTAAATCTCAAGGTTCACTGGGCGAAGCTGCTGTTAGAGAAATTTTATTAAGTTTGCTGCCTGTTTTAGATTACATTCACAGTAAAGGCATCATTCACAGAGATATCAAGCCAGATAACATCATTCTCTGCTCCTCTAATATCAAGCCGGTGCTGATCGATTTTGGTGCAGTCAAGGAAACAATACGTTCAGTAGAGAATTCGCCAGGATACACCACTCAATCGCTGGTGATGGGTACACCAGGATATATGCCCAGCGAACAAGTTGTAGGACGCCCAGTTTATGCTACAGATATTTACAGCTTAGGTTTAACAGCGATTTATTTACTGACTGGCAAACACCCACGAGAGTTAAAAACCAACCCGCAAACCGGGGAAATACTTTGGCAACATCATGCTCCTGACATATCGCCGCAATTTGCAATGATACTCAATCGAGCAATTAAACCCCAAGCTAGCGATCGCTACACTACCGCAAGCAAAATGCTAGATGCCTTAGAGTCTCTTCCCCCTATCCCAACGCCAACAACTGTAACTCAACCAATCGTCACCTCGATCCCTGCTGTAAGTGCAGCATCTCAAGAAACTCAACTATTGCCTTCTCATCACAAAACTCCAGTTACCCTCACCTATTCCATTCCTAGAAACTGGCAAAAGCCGACTTGGATTGTTGGCAGTTTGGTTATAGCTAGTTTGATCGGTACGCTCGCGATCGTTAATATCACCCGCAAGCCAGAGTCTGCCAACTCACCGATTTTACCCACTCCCACACCACTTTCAACAGAGTTATCTCCTTCACCAGAACCTCCGACTTCTACTTCTGAGGAAGCCAATCCACCAGTAAATTCGCAATCACCACCAAAACAGCAGCAATCTAATCCTGCTCCTTCTGTACCTACTCCATCAGAGCCTGAAGATACTGCTGAATTTCCAGTAGCATCAGCGCCGCCAGCTACGGTTTCCAAGCCACAAGAGAACGTGCCTCGCAATCAATCACCTAGCACTATCGGCACGCAAAAAGTTCCAGGATTTTCTGTGGGTACGCAAAGAAGTACTGTAGAAGCTGCCCTTGGCAAACCAAGCCAAGATTCAAGAGGTATTTGGCGCAATACTCGTGCTGTCAGTTATATATTAGCGCCAAATCGCATTCACCTTGGCTACTTATTTGACCGTAATTCTGGCAGGATTCGCCAAACAGAGGTAGCTTTTGCTCAATCTATAGACTTTCAAGTAATGCTAACAACTTTGGAGGGAATGTTAGGGCGTCAAGTAACAGAAGAAATTAGACAGGGATTGCTACAAGTGCTACAGCGGCGGTTGGATAATTTTCGTTTTGCGATCGGCTCTTTAAAAGGTCAAATTGTGCGTCAAGAGTGCGGGCTTATTTATATCAGTATATGGGATTCAGATTTACATGATTTTGTCAATCCTGCTGATGCAAGAAAGTGTTAGATCTGTTTTATAGGGATTTAAAAAAGGGGCGTTGCCGAATAGAGGTATGAAATTTAAAAATCAGGCATTTAAAACTCTTACTCTCTGCGACTCTGCGACTCCGCGTGAGACAAATTCATACTGTGATTCAGCAACGCCAAAAAAAGAGCCTCAGTTAGGCTCCTTCAAATCTTTCAAAACTGACAATAAATACTGACTATTTCACAGTCACTTTAGCGCCAGCTTCTTCAATACGCTTCTTAGCATCTTCGGCAGCGTCTTTTGCAATAGCTTCCTTAACTGGCTTAGGAGCAGATTCTACCAAATCTTTCGCTTCTTTGAGACCCAAACCGGTTAATTCCCGTACAACCTTGAGTACAGCAATTTTCTTATCGGCTGGAACAGATTCAAGAATAACGTCAAACTCGGTTTTCTCTTCTACTGCTTCAGCAGGTGCAGCAGCAGCACCAGGAGCAGCCATCATCATCATGCCACCAGCAGGTGCAGCAGCACTAACACCGAAGGCTTCTTCAATTTGCTTGACTAACTCAGCTGCTTCGAGCAAAGTTAGGGTTTTCAATTTTTCCAAAATTTCATCAGTTGCAGCAGACATTGATATAACTCCTGTAATGTGGATTTGTTGATTGTTCGTAGTTGTTAATTGCTAATTGTTAATTGTTGATTGCAATTAGCCATTAGCTATTAGCTATTAACCATTAACCACTCACTTCTTCGCCGCCTTTGTCTTTGTCGGCATATGCCTGCAAAGCACGAGCCAGCGAACTGGGAACCTCGTTGACTCCAACGGCAATCTTTGTTGCCAAAGCATTGATTGCTCCAGCAATTTGCGCCATGAGTTGTTCTTTTGAGGGTAAATCTCCTAGCGCTTTGACATCTGGTTCTTTGAGCAGACGCCCTTCCATGACGCCGCCACGAAGTTCTGTCTTCTTGGTAGCTTTCTGGAAATCTTGGTAAGCCTTAATTGCAGCAGAGAAATCCTCTTTTACCAACAAAAAGGCGGAAGAACCCTTGAGCAATTCCGACATCGGTTGCCATTTTTCATCTTCTTGAATGGCAATGCCCATCAGGGTATTCTTCGTCACTTTACAAACCGTACCAGTCGGTCGTAAGCGCCTGCGTAAATCTGTAATTTCAGCAACCGTTAGCCCCTGATAATCAATTACTAGTGCTAATTGTGACTCACCCAAAGTTTCTTTGAGTTCGCTCACGATCGCTTGTTTGTTTTCTATGGTTCTACCCATCCTTGTTTCACCTCCTTGAAAGGGATTTGTTAATTGATAATTGCTAATTGTTCATTGCGATTTACTATTAGCCATTAACAATTAGCAATTAACCGCAAAAACAATAAACCCCAGCTGTGAAAGCCGGGGTTTAACTTGAGGGGCGAATTTTGAAACGCCTGATTCCTAACGCCAGAATGCTCACACCCTCACTAGGTGAAACTTCAAGCAATTGGAACACAAACCTCGGCAGGATATTAAGCCAATGGCACCTGCTGTCTCCGGCTTTGGTTATTCAGTTTTGTCATTAGCCAATAGTCATTTGTCCTTTGTTTTTTGCCAATGACTAATGACTAATTTATGCCGCTTCAGTTAATTTCATATCGCGCAGGGCGTTGATATCAACTTTGATTGATGGCCCCATTGTGGCAGACACATACACTGTGCGCCAGTAACGGCCTTTGGCTCCTGAAGGACGGTTGCGGTCGATAGTTTCTTGCAACGCCTTTAAGTTTACCAGTAAATCTTCTGGTGAGAATGATGCCTTACCAAACATAACATGCACGATACCTGTGCGATCGGCACGAAATTCTAGTTTACCAGCTTTGAATTCAGCGATCGCACTTGCGATGTCAAATGTTACTGTTCCACCCTTTGGCGATGGCATCAAGCCACGAGGGCCGAGTAATTTACCAAGCTTTGCTACTTGCGGCATCACATCCGGTGTGGCAATCAGCTTGTCAAAGTCCATCCTGCCTTTTTGAATTTCGTCAATCAGTTCTTCGGAACCGACAACATCAGCACCTGCATTAGTTGCTTCTGTTACCTTTTCTCCTCTTGCAATTACTGCCACCCGCACTTCTTGTCCTGTACCTTTGGGCAGTACTACTGTTGTCCGCAGCTGTTGATCGGTATACTTTGGATCGATTCCTAACCGAATATGTGCTTCAGCTGCTTCGGGAAACTTTGCTGTTGCTGTCTCTTTTAAAAGATTTAGAGCATCGACGGGAGCATACTCCCTATCTTCAACTTTTTCTAATAGCGCCTGCAAACGACGCGATACTTTCTTTGCCATTTCTCTCTCCTGGGGTATTTAGCGAGGTAAATTCTCTCCCCCGATAAAATTTGCTGGTAGTTGATTGTTAATTGTTAATTGCGATTAGCCATTAGCTATTAACCATTAACTAATCTGTTACAGTTACACCCATATTCTTGGCAGTGCCTGCAATTATTTTCATTGCCGCATCAATATCGTTGGCATTGAGATCGGGCAATTTAGTTTGAGCAATCTGCCGCAGTTGTTCTTTTGTAATTGACCCAACTTTTCTTTTGTTGGGTTCACTAGAACCTTTTTCGATTTTCGCTGCTTTGGTAATCAACACCGATGCTGGAGGTGTCTTGAGTACAAATGTGAAACTCCGATCTTCATAAACCGAAATTTCTACAGGTATCACCGTCCCAGCTTGATCTGCTGTTTTGGCGTTGTACTCCTTACAAAACATCATGATGTTAACGCCATGCTGACCCAGGGCAGGGCCGACTGGCGGTGCTGGGTTGGCTTTCCCAGCGTTAAGGGCCAGTTTAATGACCGCTACTACTTTTTTCGCCATTTCTAATTAACTCTGTTTTTGAACCTGATTAAATTCCAATTCTACAGGTGTTTCTCGTCCAAAAATCGAAAGTAAAGCTTTGAGCTTGCTTCGTTCTGGAGTAACTTCTATCACCTCGCCTTCAAAGTCCTTAAATGGACCAGAAAGCACGACTATCTTATCACCAGTCGCCATGTCAATTTTGACAATTGGCTCTTGTTCGCTGGTCTGTTTGAAGATTCGTTCTACTTCCGCATGACCGAGCGGCACTGGCTTAACGTGACCGCGACCTTTGCCACCGCCACGTTTTTGTTCTGCTCCCACAAAATTAATTACGTGGGAGGTATTCCGTACTACCTGCCAGGAGTCATCATCCATCACCATTCTGACTAACACGTAGCCAGGGAAGACTTTCTCTTCTGTGTGTTGGCGACTGCCATCTTTACGGATTTTTACTGCTGGCGTGTGCGGAATCTCTACCTGGAGAATTTTATCAGCTACATCAAATGATTGGATGCGCTGTTCCAAGTTAGTCTTCACACGTTTTTCACAACCAGAGGCTACTTGTACGGCATACCAGCGAGCTTCATGCTCTGCTGCCGTATGTTCTTGTGTTTCCTCTGAGTGCACAATTGAATTGTGTTCTTCGTCTGTTGCAGAAGTCATCCGAATACCTGTTGTGCTGCCCAAGTAAAAAATTTATCGACCAAAAAAAGCACAGATGCCGATAGGGATACCATCAGCAAGACAGCTGCTGATTCGCTCACTAACTGTCTGCGACTGGGCCAAACCACTTTTTCAAACTCTTCTTTCAGTCCTTGAAAGAAGTTGCCTAAGCTAAACCCATTGGTCGTTTCTTGGATTTCTGCTTCGTTTTTCTTGGCCACGGTACTTTTACTCCCCCCATAGCTGATAAAGCTAATTTCTATAGGCGATCGCAACTTTATTTCTGAACTTAAATAATTGCTTGAAAAAAGCTGCAAATAAAACAATTATACCCGAAATCAAAAGTGCTGGTTGCTTATCTTTTCAACCACATATTGCACTCGATTCGGGTCTTTGTTTACAGCGCGCCCTGGAGGACTTGAACCCCCGACATCAGGTTTTGGAGACCTGCGTTCTACCAACTGAACTAAGAGCGCACGTTGTCTTTGATTCAGTTATTGCGTTCAGACTTTTTCTAGTTTAACGCAATTTGGCATTTTTTGTTAACTTTATTTTTGACTTGAGGAGACAAATTAGCGGCTGATGCCGCTGTTTTTGTGAATCCTTGTCCCATACTCTACTTAGTCAATCACAAAGCACGGTCAAAGCGCTGTTTAATTCGGGTAGCCTTGCCAACGCGATTGCGTAAGTAGTATAGTTTAGCACGCCGGACTTTACCACGACGCACTACTTTGATGCTGTCTATGCGAGGAGAATGAACTAAAAACACCCGCTCGACGCCAATGCCTTGAAATACACGGCGAACTGTAATGGTTTCATTGATTCCACCATTACGCTTGGCAATCACAACTCCTTCGTAGGGCTGTACGCGGTATTTGTCTCCTTCTTTGATTTTGACACCCACTTTAACGGTGTCGCCCACATATATGTCGGGCAGATTCGATTTTAATTGTTCCGCTTCAATAGAGCGGATTACTTCTTGAGCGTTCATAGTCCACAGAAAAACTCACGATCATCCATAATAAATCTACAACCCTATATCAGTCTAGTGGATTAAACTGATGACGTTTTCACCTGTTGTGGCATCAAATTAAGAAAATGTGATGTCACAAGACTGTGCCATAGGTAGAAAACGTATGAAATTTAGCATTGTAATTACAACTTACAACCGCTTACATTTGCTCAAAAGAGCGATAGACTCTGCTTTGAGGCAAACTATTCCATGTGAAGTGGTTGTTGCTGATGATTGCTCCTTGGATGGCACACAAGAATACTTAAATTATTGTAGAGAAAAATTTTTCGAGAGTGGAAACTCTCGCTTTGTGTACCATCGCAATGAGGTTAACTCTGGTCATGCAGCAACTGTAAATGCTGGTGTTCTTAAGTCCACTGGTGATTGGATTAAATTTTTGGATGATGACGACTACTTAGCTCCTAATTGTTTGGAGGAAATGGCACGAGCGATCGCACTTCATCCCCAAGCAGCGATCGTATCTTGTATTGCGGCTCAAATTAACGAACAAGAAGTTGAACTTAGCCGCACGCCACAATTAGGCACTGGGTTAGCTTTTTACACCCCGCAAGCAGATATTCATTACGGTATGTTGCTCGAACTTCTACCGTTTGGTACACCTGTACAGGTAGCTTGTCGTCGTGATGTTTTCCTCCAAACAGGCGGTTGGAATTCTCAACTCGATACCAATTGTGATGATATTGATTCTTGGATTAATATTGCTAAGTTTGGTGATGCAATTTTCATCAATCACTGCCTTGCTTATCGAACTGTATGGCAAGGTGCTTGCAATCAGAAGTTTTCTCTGTCTCGACGCTTAAATACTAATCTTGTGATGAAGGAGAAGATTTACGCTTTAGTTGATGAAAAGCATCGTGATCATATTCCTGCTCTTAAGGATATTGAAAATTATTTGAAATTGCATTGGCTCATTGTAGCCTTGAAACAAAAAAACTTTCAAAGTATAAACAGTATATTATTTTCTTCTATTCCTGCTGTATTTTCTTGGCAAGCTTGGCATCTTTTGTTTAATGCCTTGTTGAATCGGCAAAATTTTGGCAGTACTCAAATTCAAAAATATGTATTAATTAAATGATTCACCAAAAAAAACGCACAATGCAGAACATATTCATCAAAATTACCATGCACAGCAATTAAGGTATTAAGTATATAAAATTATTTTTGATACATATTTTTGTTACAAAACATAGTGATTTTTTAACTTTTCAATTGCCAGTTTCATACCAATTTGTAATTATAGATCCCCGACTTCTTAAAGAAGCCGGGGATCTGGGGATCTAGGTTTTTTATTTTTATTTGAAATTGCTATACCTTACATATTTTTATTTTTATCTCTAAGAATAGCAGCTATACATTTACTTAATATTAGCTCTAGTTTGATTAAATTTATATAAAGCTAAACTCATTTCATCAATTAATATTAAGGTATTTGTATATAACGCTATGTTAATTTCTTAAATTCCGTTGAAATGTTATGCGAATAATACATATATTGAATCACATTCAAGAAATTGGTAACGGTATTGTAAATGTGGCTGTAGACCTTGCTTGCTTGCAGGCAAAAAATGGTTACGAGGTAGCAGTCATTTCTGGAGGGGGAGAATACGAAGCTTTATTAGCAAGCTTTGGTGTTAAGCATTATCACTTAGATCAGAGTAGGAAACCAATTAATATTATTAAAGCGGCTGTACGTTATCGGGCAATTGTACAAGAGTTTCAACCGGATATCGTTCATGCCCACATGATGACGGGAGTGGTGCTAGCAGGTTTACTCAGAAATAAAGGTGGGTACGCTTTAGTTTCCACTGTACACAACGAATTTCAACGAGCCAGCATATTGATGGGGCTTGCCGATAGGGTAATTGCTGTCAGTAAAGCAGTTTCCGAGTCTATGGTACGGCGTGGTGTCCCTCAAGAAAAGTTACGGGTGATATGTAATGGTACTCTCGGTAGTCCCCGTAATCGTCCGCTACAAGAGTATCAACCTTTACCTTTGCAACGTCCCGCGATCGCTACTGTGGCAGGGATGTATCAGCGTAAGGGCATAACTGAGTTAATAGAAGCTTTTGAGCAAATAGCTTTAGATTTTCCTGAAGTCCATTTGTATCTTATTGGAAATGGCCCCGATCGCCCAATATTTGAAGCGCAGGCAAGCCAAACTGCCTTCACCTCCCGCATTCATTTTGAAGGCTTTCAAGCTGAACCTCAACGCTATTTGTTAGCTTGTGACATATTCGTGTTAGCATCTCACCGCGAACCTTTTGGTCTTGTGCTTTCAGAAGCACGTGAAGCTGGTTGTGCTATTATTGCAACTCAGGTAGATGGCATACCGGAAGCTTTAGACAATGGACAAGCCGGCATTCTGGTACCAGCAAAAGATAGCAAAGCTTTAGCTGCTGCACTCATAAATTTATTAAGTAATTCAGATACCTTAAATGAGTGGAGAACAAAAGCACATCAAAATCTAGAGTGGTTGAATATTACTCGCGTTCATCAAGAATATCTAGCAGTGTATTTAGAGTTAATTAAAAAATGACTGTTAATAGTTAATAGCTAATGGCTAATGGATATTTATATTTAATGAACAATTAACCACCATGAGAACAACTAACCACTAACCACTGTACGGGCGGGTTTAGAATATAAATTTTCGATTCTAAACCAAAGTTAATCAATAAAACCCGCCCCTCCCAACTACTAACCACTAAAGATTTAAAGGAGCCGAAGCATTAAGCTTGTAGCTACTGATAACTTGGTTAATTGCTGGTAGAAGTTTTTGGTATTGCTCGCTAGGTACAACATAGGAGTCAATCGAAACTTTATTGCTTTGATGTTTGATAAAACTATTGACTGTTAGTCTTCCAGAAACACCTTGAGTTTGATTTGTATAACTCCAAGTAATTCTGACACTGCCATCAGATTGGCGTACAGGTTGATTCATCGTCAAGTTTGTTTGTGAAGCGGCAAACTTGTTGATGAAATTTTTTAACATCGTGGTTAACTGTTCTTGGTCTAGCTCCCGTTCTACAATGAAGACATTAACCTGAACTAGAGCATTTTCAGTATCGTCAAGCCAATATATAATTACTTCATCTGAAGTGCTATTGTCTTTAACAGTCCATCCCTGGGGAATATCGATTGAGAATAAACCTGTTTTATAGGTGTACGTTTCCAAATTGCTGATTTCAACTTCCTCAAATATACCTGGTTCAGTTGTGGGGTTGGAAGGAGTTGGAGGCGCTGATTGGCTAGGAGTAGAATTGGTGGTATCAGAAGAATTTTCTTCTTCTGGAAGATTAGCACCAATAAAAGCTAAGAGGACAAATAAAGCTGCAAAGCTTGAGTAAATAATAATCGCTGCTTTTGCCCAAGCTCTTTGATGGGCTTTAAAATCCTGAATGCTCCGCCATTGTCTACTTCTCCAAGCCCAAACATTTCCCTTTGCACCGAGGATAAAGGGCATTGGTAAACCGAGGTAAGGTATCCAGGAGATTAAACCAATCCAGACTTGGTTAGTTAGACACCACAAAGGCGATATGAGAAATGCTCCCCAGTTCCAGCCTTGAATTTCGGGTGGTATGGGAACAGAAGTATTAAATGTACCGCCTCCACCTATCCACATTGAGTCAGAATTTGTTGATGTACCTGGCGAGATGTACTGTGGAGGATTAATGCCTCTTGTAGGTGTGCCAGGTGAAATATATTGAGGTGGATTACCACCAGAATTTACAACTGTAGGCGGTGGAGAATGGTAACCACCAGAGTTTGGTGATGCTGGTGTATTGTATTGGGGTGAAGGTACTGTAGGAGTAACATAGTTAGCAACAGGAGACTGCAAAGCATCAATCATTTCTCTGGCAGTGGCATAGCGAGCCTCCTGCGAAGGAGCTAGACTAACGCCTGGGTTGTAAGCGATCGCCCGATCCAAAACCATCCGCAAATTTGGACTGACATTCATCGCATATTGATGCCAGATAATGCTTCCTGTTCTGAAATCTGTCTCCAACTCATGCGGCATTTTCCCTGTCAGTAGATAAATCATCGTCAATGCCAGACTGTATAAATCACTACTGTAAACAGGTCTACCAGCCGCTTGTTCTGGAGGCATAAATCCTGGTGTACCAATTACAATTGAGCTGGTAGGATTGCCTTGAGAATTTACTACTGTACCCATCGATTCTCGCACTGCACCAAAATCGATCAGTACTGGTATGTTGTCCGAATTCCGCAGAATTATGTTGTCTGGTTTGATATCCCGATGGATAATATGTCTGCTGTGGACGAAGTTAAGAACATATAACAAACTTTTGAGAATTTCTCGCACAGCACTCTCATTCATTACCCCTTCAGTTTGTACTTTATTAGTGAGAGTTTTGCCTTCAATATATTCTTGGACTAAATAAAAATTATCTTGTTCTGAAAAATAAGCATACAATTTCGGAATTCGATTGTTACTATTGCCCAAATCCTCCAAAATAGCCGCTTCTCGCCCAAACCTGTCTTGAACCATTTTGTATATTTGTGGATTATTGGTAACAGGTTTTAGCTGTTTTATGACACAAAAACGACCAGAAGGCAAATGTGTATCTTCTGCTAAAAAAGTTTTACCAAAACCACCTTCTCCTAAGACTTTAACAATCTTGTAACGATTGTTAATTATTGATTGCAACATCGATTCCTCAACCTCTATACTACTTTATTTAAAAGTGTTTTATTGTAAATTAACTGATTGCAAACTCTGGAATTAAAAGCACAAAATTTACTAAATTTATTCTGGTTTAAATTAGTCTTGAAAAGATTATTGTTTTTCTCCATCTGCTTTTAATAGAAAAGTGTTTTATAGTTGAATTGATAACTAGTTATGGCTAGTCATGGTTAAAAATGTTTGCTATTCTAGCTGCATAAAATCAGTTTGAAAACTGTTTAACATAATAATGCAAATATCTTAATGTCTAAAAATTTACTATGTTTTCTCAATTTTGTATGTAAAGAATTGATATTTTATATGTATAGATAATTACTATTGATGAAGCAAAAGAGCAACTGAAATAACTAAGTTTTTGTTGCAGGATAACCAGGAACTGCATACAGGCGATCGCATTATCCTTGTTAACAGTCCAGAATTTGTATTTGAGGGCAATGCAGCTAAGTAAGTCAACAATAAACAACCTAAAAACACAGATCCCTCCCATCTTGCATCAGTTGCTGAATTATGATTTTTGTAGAGTGGGCAATGCTATTGGTTGACTAAAACCCTTATTTGTACCTTGTGGCATTGCCCACCCTACGGTTATTGAGAATGGTGAGCCAGTCCGGTGGGCGGGTTCCCCGGCATAAAGGAGCCAGCGCCTTGGACGGCAATGCCCTCCTTGTAGGCGCGTTCGCGAAGCGTTCTCGTAGAGTAGCGACGTATCCGTTGGTAGCGACTGGCGTCACGTGACGTGAACTGGCGTAGACGCCCGTAGACGCGGAGCGGCTTCCCGTAAGAGTGGGCGGCTTCTCGTAGAGTACCCGAAGGGTGCAAGATCTCAGATCCCCAACTAATCTAAAAACGCAGATACCCGACTTCTGGCAAGAAATCGGGTATCTTACAGAGGGTATTATATCAACCAATTGGGATACTATAGCCAACACCTATATCAACTGCTACGAACTAAGAATAATTACTCAAAATTTCACCAGCATGGAATTGTATCTGTTGGGAATGCCACTGCTATCCTCACAACAAAAGCACATATGCATGGGGAATTTTGGTTTTAGCGATCGCTTTAGCTTCCAAACCAGAGGTTGATGTTTAGTAACAGCTAGATGTTGCACAATTTAATAGCTATTACGACTATCCTATTTGATTTGTGAGAATTGAGGCAATCAAAAGTACGATTTCTTGGGTAAATTTGGCTTTTTGTTGTTTACAAATCAATTTGGAATATTAATTATATCAGTCATTCAGTAAATATATTTAAAGATAATATATGCTAGCTAGCGGTTTTTATCAATTAAAATATAACGTTTTTAAGCCCTTAGTTCTACTATCTTTTGACAGGTTAAAAAATATAATGCCTTTGGTAAATATATTACCAAAGGTTGTTACGTAATTAATTAAAATTCGTTTTTTATCTTGTGCCTAAAAACAGATTGGAACTAATTTTTATGCATTAAAATCGCCTGAACCCGAACTAATAATTCATCCGGATCTATGGGCTTTCGGATAATGCCAGCTAGCTTTACTTCGCACTCTTCGCCGAGCAAAGCTTCTTCATAAGCTGTAACCAACAGAATAGGAAGAGATTGTAAAACAGGGTTTTGCTGAATTCGACGAGCAACTTCGTATCCATCCATATCTGGCATCATCAAATCTAGGAGCAGCAGAGCGGGTTGACTAGCTTCAACTTTAGCTAGTGCTGCTGTTCCACTATTTACAATTTCAACATCATAACCCTCCAATTTAAGAACCGTTTCGAGAAAAAAGCAGTTTTCAGGAACATCATCACAGATCAGAATGTAATGATGTTTACTGTTTTGTTTTGCCCCTATACCACACATATTGCAATCAAAAAATAGTAAATTCCTACTTTTAAATCACCCTTACACCTTTAGCTAAACAGGAGTCTATAAGTCCTCCCGCTACAGATATAGTTATTTTCTAAGCCCAATGATTTAAAATGTTCTGAAAAAACTTGCTTGTTTAGTCATGGTATAAATCTTCAAAATGTAAAGCAATTGTATATCTACCTATGCAGTGAGCAAAATCAATCTTTCCAACAAGGAAAAAATAACGGCGTATTGTTTCTAATTTTTTAACCTGATCGCAGAGTAGAAATTAAAGCTATGACATTGAAGTAATTTTGCCACAAAAATTAAGTGGCTAAATGCGCCAAACGCAGACAGCCAATGGAAAAATTAGAATCAAAAGTGAAACTATATAACTGTGGAGGTGGTGGGATGGGGGTAGTTGGTAGCTTCTCGGATTACATTTTCCTGAAAAAACGCAATTGCATTAGTATGGGCTTCACCCATTTCCAACTCAAAGCATCATGCAGCAGAGTATAAAAACAGGGGATAATAAACAGCGTTAATAGTGTCGCCAAAGACAACCCCGCAAATACTACAATACCTAGAGGTTGGAGAAATTCTGAGCCTTCCCCTATTCCCAATGCTAAGGGGAACATACCTAAAACAGTGGTGATTGTAGTCATCAATATTGGGCGTAAACGCTGGGGAGCTGCTTGTAAGATTGCTGCTTTACGGCTAATTTCTTCGCGTTCCCGAATTTGGTTTGCCAGTTCAACCATGATAATGGCGTTGTTAACAACGATACCAACAAGCAACACAGCACCGACAATCACTGTTGCACCAATGGCAGTTCTGGTAATGTAAAGTCCAAAAATACCCCCAGCTAATGCTAGCGGTATTGTAAACATAATTACCAATGGGTCAATCAGTGAATTATATTGCACTGCCATGACTACGAAAACTAAAAAGCTAGCCAATCCCCCCAACAACCCTAGAGAGTTTTGCAATTGCCGATTCGATTCTGCTGTGGAACTGGGTAAGACGCTGACACCTTGAGGAAACTGGAAATTATTTAATACATTATCTACCTGTGCTTGAGCATCGCTAAGACTTGCTCCTTCAGTCAAATTACCAGCAATAATAAAAACCTGACGCTGGTTAATGCGCTGAATTTCTCCGGGGGCTTGGGCATCCACAATACTTGCCACGTCGCTAAGGCGCACTTGGCGATTATTTTCTACAAATAAAGGTAATCTTTGTAGTTGCGAAGGTGTTTGCACAGATTCTTCATTTAATTGCACTCGCACATCTACAAGACGATTACCCCGTTGCAACTGTGTGGGTACACTGCCTTGAATTGCAGTTGCGATCGTGTCACCAATTTCTCTAGTAGTCAATCCCAAGGCGGCAACCCGCTCCCAGTCTGGAAGAATCTGAATTTCCGGTTGACGTGCATCTGCATCGGGACGAAATCTTGCTAAGGTGACTTTTTCTTCCAAATTTGCCAGCAGTTGTTCTCCAGCTTTTTGTAAGGTGTCTGCGTCATTTCCTTGCAGGATGATATCAACTTCAGCACCACGAACAGGTGAATTGGTGAGAATTAAGCCCCGTACTTGTCCTGGGGCTAAACGCAAGCGAATACCTGCTAAATTTAGTTTATTAAATTCTTGAGTAACTCGTTCGACATAGGCTTCTACATCCGAACCAGGTTTGAGAGTAATGGTGCTAGAACTGCGCAGAGGATTTTCTGTAGTGTTGCTACCAAATAAGAAGCCACCTATTGTGGAAAATACGTATTCCGTTTCTGGCTGACGGCGGAGAATGTCATTAACCGCAGCCATGACTTTTTGATTATTTTCTAAAGGAGTGCCAGGAGGAAACTGGGCGAATAAGTTGGCTTGCCCGGTGTTGATGCGGGGTAAAATTTCTTGAGAAATTTGCGGTATCATCCACAAACTACCACCACCAAGTAGGATAATAGCGATCGCTACTGTTAACAACCGAAAACGCAATATCTTACTCAAAAAAGCGCTATATCCTCTAGTTGCGGCATCAAAACGATTATTAAACTCCCGTAGAAACCAAAAATCACTTACACCACTAGAAAAACGCCATGCCAACATTCGAGAAGTAAGCATCGGCACTACAGTTACTGCAATCAAGATAGAAGCGGCAACAGAAAAGCTAATGGTGAGAATTAATTCATTGAATAGCAGGGAAATAAAGCCACCAATCAGCAAAAACGGTAATACGGCTACTAAGTTGGTGCTAGTAGAAGCTATCAAAGCTGATTCTACTTCCTGACTGCTTTGTTCTGCCTGTTGAATAAGTCGTAATGGGCTGAGGCGAGTTCTCGTATCCTTGCCGGGAGTCATGCCTGCACCCTCGGCAATATTTTCTAACATCACGATGGAGTTATCCACGACAATCCCGACACCCAATGCCAAACCACCTAAGCTGAAAATATTTAGAGATAAGCCAAATAACCCCATCAAAATAATTGCAGCAAGGGTTGCTAAGGGAATCGCAAACACAATAATTAGAGTTTGCCTTACCGAACCGAGAAATAACAATACAGCGATCGCCGCAAGTACTGCTCCTATCAACCCAGAAGTAGTGACGTTAGAAATGGAATTGCGGATAAATCTTGACTCATCTAAAGTAGGTGTGAGAATTGCCTCTTCTGGAACGACACCAGATTTTCTCAGTTCTTCTAGTCGCTTTTTCACTCCATCAACAACGTCTATTGTGTTGGCATCTGGTTGCTTTTGAATGCTAATTTTTACTGCCGATTCTCCGTTGAGTAAAACAAACAGACGTTGGTTTTCGGTACCGTCAATTACTTCGGCAAAGTCACGCAAATACACGCGACGATTAGGGGCAGCGCCTTGTGCCTGCTCTGAAGTAGAGGAAGCCAAAGAAGGTGAAGAAACTTCAAAAGAAAGATTGCGGATTTCTTTAGCGTCTTTAAAACGCCCGACGGTACGGGTGAGAGGTTCGGAATTTTGTCCAAAAATTCTACCACCAGAAATGTCTTGGTTGCGGCTTGTCAGTTCATTGAGTACATCTGTTAAACCAACACCAAGAGCTTGCAAGCGATCCAAATCAATATTTACCCTGACTTCTTCTTGTACCCCTCCCGATACATCTACCCCCGCCACTCCTGACACTACACTTAGTTCGCGGGCTAATTCTTCTTCGGCAAATACCCGCAAATCAACACCTTCCAAAGAAGGCGAAGTTAGCGCCATTTCGTAAATAGGTGATTGGGAAGGATCGAATTTAAATATGCGGGGTTCTTCGATTGTGTCTGGTAATCCACTTCTGGCTCTGTTAAATGCCGCTGTCGCATCATTGAGAGCTTGATCGATATTGCCTCCTGGTAAAAAGAACAGATCCAAATTTACCTGCCCTTCACGAGTTTGGGAAAAAACCTGTACCACGCCCTCTGTCGCGGCAAAAGCTTCTTCTAATGGTTTAGTAATTTCATCAACCCCTACTTCAGGCGAAATTCCAGGAGCTTGTACCCGCACCCCAATCCGGGGATATGTAATTGATGGCAGCAAATCCACTGGTAGTTTAGTAATGAAAAAGAAACCCATTACAATCACTGCCAGAGTAAGCATGAGTGTGCCAATGTGTTGGCGGATAGCAAGGGCACTGATACTAAATCCCCCAATTTTTGTTGTTTGCTGCATTTTTCTAATTTAAAATTCAGACAACAATGATTTCTATTTTCCTGTTGAAGTCAATTCTAATTTTTCAGAGAGAATTGAAAGACTTACAGCACTGCCATCTTTTAATGGCTTGCCACTCCGCACTACATAAGCTTCACCCGGTTGCAAGCCAGATATAATTTCAACTTTGCCATCACCACGTTTTCCCAACGTGACGGTTCTCGCTGCAACTTTTGTTTTACCTTCTGTTTGCGTTACCACAAATACTTGCCCCTGAGTATTTTCATCTGTCGATTTTAACTTTGAGGTTTGTTCCGCTGTTTGTCTCTGTTGTGCTTTTTCTGCTCCCTGAATGGCTGTTAACGGCACCACTACTTGTTCTTCTTCTTTACTGACAAAAGTTGCTCTGGCTAGCAGCCCACTACCAATTCTACCGTCACTGTTCGGAATCACTATTTCTACTGGTACTAAGCGAGCGGTAGTATCAGCTGCTGGGGAAATCCGGGTTACCGTGCCAATATATTTTTCGTTAGGGAAAGCATCTAAACGCACTTGCACAGATTGCCCCACTTGAATATTTGCCAGTTCTAACTCAGAAAGTTGAACTGCAACTTTTACACGGTTAAAATCACCAATTTTCAATACTTCATTGCCTGGTTGGAGAAGATTACCCGGTTCTGTCACCTTTTCTAGAACTGCACCAGCAATCGGAGATGTGAGTCTTGCATAGGATCTGCGTTCTTTTGCTTGTGCCACTACAGCTTTTTGGGCGGTTAATCTACCTTTGGCAGCGGCGACGGCTTGCTGTTCTGTGCGTACTTGCTCTTCGGCGGCACGTAATGCTTGCACAGCTGTTTCGGCGGTGGTACGTGCTTGTTCAGCCGCTTGTTGGGCGATCGCTCCTTCTTTAAAAAGTTTTTCTTGCCTTTGTGCATCTGCTTGAGCTTGCTTCACCTCAAGCCGCGCCCGCTCTACTTCCGCACGAGCATTACTAACTTGAGTATTTGCTCTGGCTACTTCTGATTGCAGGGCGGCTAGTTCCGCTTCCGCTTGATTTAATGCCGTTTTTAGAAGCACATCATCCACCTGCCCAACAATTTGTCCTTGTGCAACTGTATCGCCCACATCTACGTTCAAAGCCACAAGCCTTCCTTCTACCTGCGATCGCAGCGATACTGTACGGAATGGTGTAGTAGTACCTGTATACTCTAATTGCTGTTGCAATAAATCCTTGCGAGCGATCGCCACATCCACAGGCGTTGCACCACCTGCTTCTGTGCTACGACGCTCTTGTTGAGCTTCAGCTGATTCTCTGGGAAGCGAGCCGCAACCTCCAATTAGCAATGCAATACCTAGCAAGCTAGCCAGCCAATAGATAGATGAACCCAACACAAAAGCGGGATTTTTGACAAATTTACGCGGCTGTTTTCCTTCGCGAATCATTGATTTAGCTCCTACCGAGGAAGTTTTTAGCTATCAAGCCCGTTCATATTCCAAGTAATTTCAACTAAATTAACCTGCGGCATAGACACTAGAGAATCTTTTGCAAAATGAAAAATATACTAGCAATTTTTATGTAGATACTTTGTATAATTTACAACTCATAGTAAATTTATTTACAGAATGATTAATGCTATTCAAATTGGTCATATACAGAAAAACCTAAGTAACCGATGGAATTATTAGCGATTCTAAAAAGAAAGTATAAATGTTTTTCACTGACTTTCCATCTGCTCGTTGGTATAAGGCTTTTAACGACCAAAATCAGCCTTTTACCGCTAGTTTGTTTCTTTATTTCTATCCTAAAGACTGAAGCTTGGAAAACACATGGCAAGAAAGTCACGTATGTAACAGTGACTAAAGTCATGTTTTGACAATGACAAATCTGAGGCTAATACTAAAAGCCCATATTCTAGAAGAAGTCTAAAGAATACGGTGACGCGATCGCAGTAGCGGAAGTTCTGAGCAAAAAGAATCATTTAGGGCACTGTAGCAAAACTATCAGTAATTATTCCAATATTTAGTTTATATTAAGAAAAGTGAAATTTTAGAAATAAGGGGCACACATCATGTATGTCCTATCAGAACTCAGTGCGAATTCACTTTGCGCAAGGAAGGCTACTAGTGACATTATCACCACGACAACTTGTACGAACAGCTAACGAATCCCTGCTTGGAGAATTTTTTCAAGCATCAGTAGGTAAGTGGCGTTCAGAACGACGCTACTACACATTGCCGGAGGGAGAGACAAAGGAAATGATTAGCATCATTACTATCCGGTATTTAGAGCAGGGATGCGATGAATTACAAAAGCTGGCTCAAATGCACAATTTGTCTGACACGATGAGTTTGGTATGTGGTGCCGAAGTGATATGGGAAAGTACTGATTCTATTTCGGGGAGAAAGGAATCTAAGGGGAAAACTTTATTTGGGGCAAAGGGAAACACCTTGTACCGCGATCGCGGTTTCGCTACAACCAAACCAGTCACAGCCCAGTATTTCTTTCCCAACCCCACTACTCTCTGTTTGCGAACTGAGTACAATGGTTCGGTATTTGAGGAAGAATTAAAGCTTGTTGGTAGTAAATATCGAACGCGCCAGTCAATTATCTCTCGTGCAGGCGAACAGTTAATGATTGGACAGTATTTGGAAAAAAGGATTTAGATAGCTCCATTGAAATTATTATGGGAGTAAAACCATCTCGTGTAAAGTCTTGGATGGTTTGTGTTACCTGGTTATTTGTAGTAGTTGTAATCACAATACTTTATACGTACCCTTCGATTAGTTGCAAGCTATTGAAGAATCAACAAGCTTGTGAAATTAATCGGTGGAGAATACGCAATGAACCGCCGTGAAGCAACAGATGAGGACGCGGGGATACGGAGACAACTAGACGCGAAGATATATTATAGGAACCACAACTGCTCATGCTTATTGTGCGGTAATGGTTCTTGCTTATTTAGATAGCTTTTATCTATAAATATTCAGAAAAATATAATAAAAAATAATGATATTAAACTTGATTTTTTATATTGTCTAATGATAGGTTAACTTCAAAGAATTACTGGTACATATGAACTAGATGTGTATGAATAACAAATTTACACTAGGCAAGTTATACAAAATCGCTACTACAGGAGGTGATTCACTTGGATATTGGTTTTATCACGGGCTGTATCTCAATGTAGGGATGGGAGAGAAACAGTCAGAGGGGAAATTTATCCAGGATGGAACCCCTTTCCATTTATTTCATTCAGATATTGCCCCTGACATAGAAATAAGAGTACCAGTGCCAGCAATGGCAGCGTTAGAAATAACTCAGAGATAAAAACTATCTGTTACAAGAAAGGTGCAGGTTAATTTGGGGCGAACAATCTTGGACTCATCAGGCTAAATCATTGAGAGTTTGCTGCCAATCTGCTACACATATCCCTTCGCTCTCAAAAAGCGATAGATGTTTTAAGTTTGTTGTCACAATTACGACTTCATTAAAACTCGGCAACTGGAGAATAGCCTGAGCAGCAAGAATTACATCACCATCCAAGCTGTCATTGCTTGCAGTCGGCTTTCCTTGGTTTCGCACCCATGCCCACAGTTCTGCTGCTTTTCGCATTGTTTCAGGCGTTAGTGGTATGAGGCAAATTTGACTAAGTTTATTGAGGCGCTCTATGCTCTTACTCTTTCCTTGCCTCAACAATTCTCGCCGAAGCTCATAGTCAGCTATCTCTGGCACACGTATAACAGTTTCATTATTCTGTAAAGATTCTAGCCACTGTCTGACTTTCGGCTCTGCTTTTGGATGCGTTACTGCACTTAACGGATTAGTATCTAGTAATATAACTCTGCTCATCTGAGCTTTTACAAAAACGGATGATTCTGATTTAAAGCTGCCTCAATTGAGGGTAGGTTTCCTCATCGTATCCTGATTGATCATCCATCCATTCATCAACCAGTTCTATGACTTTTTTCAAAGAATCATCCTTTTTTGTTTCTAATTCAGAACATTGGACAACTTTATCTTCATTTAACTGACTGCGTCTTATGTTTTCTAAGATGACACTGATATCAATGTCTTTCTCATCATTTGAAACAAAGGTCACTCTCTGATAGCTTCCAGCAATAAAATTATTGGACAACGGTAACGATTTTCCCTTAATCAACGCATTGACCTTAGCCCTAACTTTCAGCAGTTCTGCTAGAGAAAGGGCATCTAGTTGTTGCATAATTACATCAAGCGATGATGTCTTGGGCATAGGGTCAACATGGGGTTATCTGTCTTAATTCTATGTCATCACCATTCTTATGAGCCATGTTTGGAAGCTCACATTTTCTTGTTGGTGATGGAGAGCGAAAAGTTTCGGAGGAGATGGGCAACAATTCAGGAGGGGTTCTCAACATTAAATTTTTAGTTTTTGGCGCTAAAGCACCTACTACAAACCATTTACAACTGTAGCTCAAACCCAGGTAAAACCTCTTCACCAGAAAGTACAGCTGGGATTTGAACAACTTCTACAGGTTACCGCGATCGGTAAATCTCTACTTGTTCGTCTTGAAAATTAATCAGCCAACCCAAGCGCAAACCATTTTCTAAGTACTCCTGCATTTTCTCTTGCAGGGGTTAGAGGCGATCGCACTCACAACGGAGTTCAATCACAAAATCAGGCATTTAAAACTCTTACTCTCTGCGGCTCTGCGTGAGGCAAATTCATACTTTGGATCAACAACACCCAAACACCCATGTCGAAGAATTGTTAATTCTGCAAGCTAGCATCAATCAACACCGAAAGCGCACTTTGAGCAATATTTGCTCCATCAGGTGACTTTTCAATTGTTGCCATCAGACTTGCACCCCCAATCAAAAGAAGATACTGCTGCGAAAAAAATTCTGGATTTTGCACCCCAGCCTCAGCTGCTAACCGCATAATGATTTGTCGAATAGACTCACGCAAATCAATCGAAACCTGATGAGCTTTGTGAGATGCGTCTGCAATTTCTAGAACGGCATTAATAAAAGGACAGCCACGAAAATTAGGACTAGCGTACCAGTCACGCAACACATCAAATGTTGCTAATAAACGCTCTTTAGGCGTATTGCCTCGTTCTTTGACAGCATTTTCAAACCAACACAACCATTGAGATGCTCGATATTTCACCACTTCTTCAATGAGCTTGTCTTTAGAAGGAAACCAACGATAGAGTGTTCGTTTAGCAACGCCTGAAGCAGCAATCACTTCATTAATGCCTACATACTGAATACCCTTCTGATAGAAAAGTTCAGAAGCTGTTTCTAGAATTTGTTGCCGAGTGTGACTAGATTCGTGAGCCATATCCTTTGGGGTAGACAAGTTTGTCTCCTTAGGGATATACTAGCACCTATCTTGGGTAGACAAGTCTGTCTACTTGGTGGTAGTTGGAGGTTTTCGCCAATGGAATTTACGATTCACACAATTGCAACAGCTCCAGAAGACTCCAAAGAAGCTTTAGTTCACGCCCAAAAGACGTTTGGTTTTATTCCAAATTTGGAAGGTATTTTTGCTGAGGCTCCTGCTTTGCTCAAAGGTTCAATGACGCTATGGGATTTGTTCGCAACCACCAGTTTCAGCCCGATTGAACAACAAGTAATTTATTTAACAGCTAACTATGAGCATGAATGTCATTACTGCATGGCAGCACATTCCGGCTTGGCAAAAATGATTGGAATGTCAGTCAATGATGTTCAAGCGCTTCGTAAAGGTACACCATTAGGCAATCCTAAATTACAAGCACTGCGCCATTTTACCCAACGTATGATTCAGGCTCGTGGCTGGATTGAAGATAGTGAAATTGAGGAGTTTATCGCGGCTGGCTATAACAAAAGACAAGTGCTAGAAGTAATTTTGGGCATTGCCATCAAAATCATGCATAACTATACAAATCACATAGCTCAAACTCCTTTAGATAAGGAATTTCAGCCATACAAGTGGGCAAAACCAATAGTGAATATGTAGGTAATTTGTTCACATTTAAGATTTAGGTTACAGCCATTTTCAGATGAATAGACCACACAATACTGTAAGGGCGGGTTTTGTTTCAATCTCTAGCTCAAACCGAAAGGAGATCTGCTAAACCCGCCCCTACAAAAAATCGTGGTTCAAATAAATGAAATTTGCTGTAATTACAACCACAGATGAACACCAATAAAATCTGTGTCATCTGTGTCCATCTATGGTCGAATTGTTTGAAAATAGGGGCTAGAGAAAAGAGATTTTCACTCCCTTATTGTATAATTTATCACGTGAAATTCTGATTTGAAGGCGTTGCTGATTTAGGCTATGAAAATAATTTTTCGTAATGCCAAAACCCCTGCCCAGACGCGATATATCGCGTCTCTACACATCAAATTCATACCGCGATTCAGCAACGCCGATTTGAAAGAGCGATCGCCTAAAGAACGAAGACAAGGCAACTCACTCTAATGGCTTTAGCGATGAATTAATAATGATTCCCTGACTTGCGATGATGCACGGCAGTCACACCATCAAGATTTAGGACTTTGCCATTGTCCACAACTGCATACACAAGCCAGTGATCGCCAGCTTCCATCCGGCTTTGTACGGTGCATTCCAGATATGCTAGGGCATCTGCAAGAACAGGGCTACCATTTTCGGCTTCTTGAGTAGCTACTCCAGCAAAACGATCTTGTGCCGGGCTAAAAGGCTTGAGGAAGTGCTTCATCAAACCGATATGATTGCCTTCCTTGAGGATGTTGATGACAAATTTATTACCTGAATGCGTCAGTGGTTCTACTGCACGGTCTTTGGCAACAGCAACCGTAAAACCAGGAGGATTAAAGCTGGCTTGGGATACCCAAGAAGCCAACATCGCACTAGAGATATCACCCTGTTTGGCAGTGAGAACGCACAAAGAACCAACTACTCTGCCAACGGCTTGTTCAACTGTAGTCGCGGGTTGACTGGGAGTACGCAATTTTTTGGCTTTCTTCAAAGCTTGGGCAAAGTCGGTGCCCGCTTCTTCGCACATTTGTAGGGTGGCATCATTCGGCTTAAATTTGACGCGGATGGTGTCAAAGCCAAACTGATAGCCAGCATCTTTGAGTTTGCCTTCAAGTAAATCAACCGCCTCGCCACTCCAACCATAGGAACCGAATACACCAGCAAGTTTACTTTTGGCAGCAGTGGAAAGTACAATACCTAAAGCTGTTTGCACAGGCGTGGGTGCATGACCGCCAAGAGTTGGAGAACCGATAATAAAACCTGCTGCTTTCTCAACGGCAGCCTGGATTTCCTCTGGAGCGGCGACTTCGCAATTAATAGATTCGACGCTGATACCAGCTTTAGTGATACCGTGGGCGATCGCTTGTGCTAAGGTTGCGGTATTCCCGTAAGCCGAAGCATAAATTAATGCTACTGTCGTATCTTGGGAGGTTTGTTGTTGGCTCCACTCCCGATAAGCTTTGGTGAGTTCAATTAAGCCATAGCGTACCAAAGGGCCGTGATTGGGTGCATACATTCTGACTTGCAAATCAGCAAGCTTTTCTAGGGAAGTTTCGACTTGACGGGCATGGGGAGCCATCAAACACTCAAAATAATAGCGTCGATCTTCGAGAAAAATTTGCCAACCTTCATCAAACACCTGATCGCTGCAGATATGCGCTCCAAAGAGTTTATCTGTGTATAAAATTTCTGTTTGCGGATCGTAAGTGCAAAGCAAATCTGGATAGCGTGGGTTGGGCGTTGGAATAAATTGTAAATGATGACCTTTGCCTAAATCCAGGGTTTCTTCTCCACGTTTGACAAGAATAGGCAAATCTGGGTTTTCTAATGCCCCCCGCAAATTGATCGCCCCAGGATTAGAACAAACAAACGTAATCTGTGGCGCACGTTCTAGTAATACTTTGAGAGTTGCGGCGCGGTTGGGATTGACATGACCGAGAATCACATAATCAATTTGTTTTAAATCAAACCGCTGCTGTAATGTATCTAAGTAAATCTCCGTAAAAGTTTCTCCGGGAGGATCGATAAGGGCAGTTTTCTCCCCTTTAATTAAATAAGAATTTGCAGTCGTACCCTTAGCTAGGGCGTATTCAATTTCAAATCGGAGTCTTGTCCAACTGCGCGATCGCAATATTGTCGTATCGGTAGCAATGGGAAGAACTTGAACGTCACGGGGTTTTGTAGATGTCATGGCTGAAATAGGGGCTAGGGGTTAGGGGCTAGAGGCTAGGGGCTAGAAGCTAGGAGTGACAAGAGGAGACAAGGATTTTCTCTAACTCTCTGCTCTTACTAGTCCCTAGCCCCTAGTCCCTAGTCCCTCTTAATAATGATTTCCAACTTTACGATGATGTACGGCAGTTAGTGCATCTGGCTTACTCACTCTTCCCGCATATACGGTACTGTAAACAATCCAATGATCACCACCATCCATTCGGCTAACAACTTCGCACTCCATATAAGCCAAAGCATCGGTGAGAATAGGCGCACCGTTTTCGGCACTCTGGGTTCTGACTCCTTCAAAGCGATCGGCACCAGGGGCAAAACGTTTGAGGAAATGCTTCATTAAGCCTTGGTAATTGCCTTCTTCTAAAACGTTGAGCACAAACTTATCACCCACTTGCATGAGTGATTCAATAGCCCTATCTTTCGCCACCGCAATTGATATTCCCAAAGGCTTGAAACTAGCTTGGCTTACCCAAGATGCAAGCATCGCACTTTTCACATCACCTTTTTTGGCGGTAATGATATACAATCCACCACTAAGTCTGCCTAAAGCTTTGTCTAAATCAGCACCAAGAGATTTCATCGCTTTGATGCTTTTATCGCGTGTCACCCACTGCCCTAAGTCTGTCCCTGCTTCTTCACACAGTTTATAAATATTGTCTGTAGGCGTTTGTTTGATCCGAATTGCCGGAAAGGCTGGTGTTAAACCTAAATCTCGGAATTTACTTAACAGTGGATCGATTGGCTCGTCATCGCCACCACCTGTCTCAAATATGCCTACAGCTTGTTTCTCTTTAGCAGCACCTAAAACCGCACTCAGAGCAGTTTGAGCAGCAGTATCAGACGTTGGCGGTGTTCCTACGACAATTCCCGTACACCGACTGACGATTTCTTGGAGTTCTTGCAAATCTGCTGACTTGAGATCTACCCATTCTACCGCTACGCCTGTTTTGGTGATACCGTTGGTGATGCTTTGAGCGAGGCGATCACTAAAGCCATATTCTGAAACGTAAAATATGCCAACAACAGTCTCTGCTTTGGTTTGGGATTGGCTCCACCTGCGATAGCGTCCGGTTAGTTCTTCAACATTGTGATAAAGTAAAGGCCCGTGACCTGTGGCAATCATGCCGATTTTTTCTAGTTCGCCCATGCGCTTTAGGGCAGATAAAACAGACCGGGCATTAGGAGCCATCAAACATTCATAGTAAAATTCAAAATCAGGGGATATTGCTTCTAAGTCTTCGTCAAAAGTAGCATCCGAGCAATAGTGCAACCCAAATGCATCACAGGTAAACAGGATTTGGGTTTTGTGGTCGTAGGTAAAGATAGTATCAGGCCAATGTAAATTTGGTGCAATCACGAATTCTAATTCGTGTCCGTTGCCCAAATCTAGGCGATCGCCATTTTTGACGATTCGCCGCTTGAAGGGTTGATGCACCAAGTCTTCTAAAAACTGGATTGCCACTTTAGAACCGACAACGGTAACATCCGGAGCAAGTTGCAGCACATCTTTAACTAAACCACTGTGGTCTGGCTCAGTATGGCTGATAATTAAATAATCAATATCTACTGGATTGATTTGATTTTTAAGAGTATCTAAAAATAACTGACGAAACTTTTCGTGGGAAGTATCGACTAATGCCGTCTGCTCACCGCGGATGATAAACGAGTTATAGGTAGTACCATTTTGCAAACCGAATTCGATATCGAAGCGATCGCGATCCCAATCTAGAGAACGAATAGTCGTCGTTTCCGGCGCAACTTCAGCAACCTGTACAGTCAGTCTTTTTTTTGGATTTTCGGCGAGTGCTACCATTACTCCCCTCCATAGCGAATGAGTATTTCTTCCTCTTTAACCTATTGTTGCACGAGTCAATTGTAAACAAATATTAAAAAATCTATAGATAAGTTAAAAAAAATAAAATAGTGGACTGCAGCACTACCCAAATGATCAAGTGCGATCGCAAGCATTAGTGGTAGAGATCAGTTTCAATTTCTTTTCATCAAGTAGCCAACTGAATAAATCTTCTACCGTAAGACTAAAATCTTTGGCAAAGTCAGGCACTGGTAATTGTGCTTTTGGTTGATCGTAAACAGCAGTAGGTCGATCCGACAAATATGCAAACACAGATTGTTCCTTCGGATCTATCAACCATCCCATCTGAGTTCTGTACTCCAAGCAGTACAGAAGCCTTGGCAGATAAACTCAAGTCTCTAGGTGTAGATTTAATTGATACTTCTAGTGGTGGTACTGTATCTAATGCCAAAATTACCTATGGTGCTGGCATTTTATGCCTCGATCAAGATGGCGTTTGATGTCTACCTAATTGATAAATGCTAAAATGCGATCGCTCACTCTTCCACAACAGGCGATCTGGCAGATAAACTCCACCCTTCCGTATTATCTCGTAGTCTTTTTCAGAAATCAAATATAAGATGCCTATAATACCCAGTAAGTTTATGTAATGCGATCGCTTCTGAAATTAGCTGCTCTAGCTGCTCATACTTTAGATCAACCAATCGCTGTGTCTCGTGGGAATTTTGTTCGATGCACTCTAATACAGTACTCATGTTCTTACTTGCATAAAAATTGTTAAGTATTAATTAATCTGATTTTGTTTATATTGCGGAGATGTCTATTTGCATTTTCCAAAAGCAACACAAGATTGGTTATTTAATCTTTAGGCGTAATAACATTTCGATATGAGCATACATAATTATTGTTCATTTAGCCCCAGCCTTCCAATACTTGTCATTACCCGCATCTTTTAAATCTTCGCTTCGTTGCCATCCAGCCGTAGAATTAATTCTCCCACCTAATAGCTAAAGTCTACTTAATTCACATCTTGCATCTCGCCCCTAAAACGCCTGGTAGACGCCCAGTAGACAGGCGTAGCCTGGCTTCTCGGAGAGTGGGCGGCTTCCCGTAGGGTACTGAAGTTCCTCTCTTATCGTTCAAGTCAGTTAAAACTGACTAAAAAGTTTACATAGTCTACTTTAGTAGACTTTAGCTTTAAGCCAAGAAATAAATTTCTTGGCGGATAAGAGCGTGGATGCAAGATATAAGTTGAGACTCGCTGCATATTTCAGCCCTCTTTAGTAGACTTGTGCTATGCAGCCCTGTAGACACAGGAGGCGGCTTCCCGTAGGGTACTTCAGTTCTGGCGTGACACTAGCAAACAATAATTTATCTGCTAAACCTGCCCCTATAGTTTTTACTTGTATAGCATTATTCAATTTAAATTCCTACCAAAATCATCCTTTAGGGTATGTGAGCTTTAAGCCTATTGATAGGGCTTTTCAGTATTGACAAGAAATAGTATCGAAATACATAGGTCATGTTTATAAATAAATGAGCGTAAATAAACATAAACAATTAAGATAGTTAAGTATTAGTTTTCAGTTAAAAATTGTTAATTATTAGGTGTTTATAGTTATTATTTGAAACTAACAATTAGCAAGATAAGTCTATTCATTTAATTCAATCATTGTAATCCGATTGGGAGTATAAAAATGTTGACTATACACTCACCCAGATACAGCCCTAATCAAGTAGTTTCCTTTATTGGTGGTGTAGGTAAAGTCTTATGTTTACAGCCTACTTCTGGTACATGGACTTACGCCATTGAATTGGAAATGGGTGAAGTACCAGAAATGGGCAGGTTAGGTGGTGAAACAACAATTCTACTTTATGAAACCGAAATTGAAGGTGTAATGAGTTCATGAATACTTCTACTCAGTTCTATTATCCTGAATTTGGTATACCAAGCTATTTAATTGTATTGTTGTCAGCATTTCCTTTCTCAATATTTCTGATTACTTTTGCTATTAATCAATCAGATATCATTAGCTTCTATATCTACGTTTATACAGCCTGTATTATTGTCGGTTTACCGTTTATGGCAACGTTGAATCGAGAAAATACGGCGTTGCAGTCTGTCAAAAAACCTGTACAGGAAAGGGGTATTACTGCAATACAGCAGCGTGGTAACCATAAAGACTGGCAGTGGCGAGGCTGGAAGGTTCGTTACACTTTTGTATCTAACCCTAAAAGTCAGTTGTCAGTGATTTTACTGCACGGTTTTGGTGCATCTATCGGTCACTGGCGACAGAATATACCAGAGCTAGCAAAGTATTACAATGTTTATGCACTGGATTTGTTGGGTTTTGGAGCCTCTACCAAGCCAGATATTTCCTATTCTGTAGGATTGTGGGTAGAGCAAGTTTATGAGTTTTGGCAGACATTTATCAAAGAACCCACTGTACTAGTAGGTAATTCTATTGGTTCTGTAACTTGCTTGGCAACGGCAGCCGCTCACCCAGAGATGGTGCGAGGTGTAGCGATGATTAGTTTGCCGGATACATCTAGCACAGAAGAATTAATCCCAAAACCTATACGCCCATTAATAAATCGCCTTAAGAGAATTTGCTCCTCACCTTTGCTACTGCAACCACTATTTTACTTATTGCGTTATCCTTGCATTCTCAGGCATTGGCTAGGAATGGCGTATGCTCGCAAAGAAGCAATTACCGAAGAACTGATTGAAATTCTGAGCGCACCTGCTCGCGATCGCTATTCTGCGAGAGCATTTTGTGCCATTATCAAAGCAATGCTCAGTCCGCAATTTTATCCGTGCATTAAGTCTAGTTTGAGTAGCTTAGAGATTCCTTCGTTGTTGTTATGGGGTAAAGGCGATCGCATGATTCCCCCTACCCTCTCAAAGCGCTTTTTAAATTACAACCCAGCACTACAATTAATAGAAGTGGAAAATGCCGGGCATTGCGCCCATGATGAACATCCCGAACAAGTAAACAGGGAATTACTCTTGTGGATTCAAACAGAGGTATTAAAAGCTTTGTAAGTAGAAGTCAGAGGGCAGAGAGCAGCGCCCTTGGGGGTTAAGCGCGTCGAGTGCGACTGCAAAGAGGCAGATGGCAGAAGGGAAAATATTGATATAAATCCTAAAACTATGCTGGTGTGAGCCATTAGCCATTAGCTATTAGCCACAGTAGTTAACCACTAACCAATTCCTCTACAGCACTCGCATCCGTTGGCAAAGCAACTGTTAAAACTTCGCTACCTTGCTCTGTTACTAAAACATCATCTTCAATGCGGATACCACGTACATCAGCAAATTCTGATAAACGTTCCCAATTTACCGTGTATTGATATCTAGAGCGCAATTCGCTATTATTTAAAATCGCTGGCACTTGATAAAAACCTGGCTCTATTGTTACTAACATTCCTGCTCTGAGTGGGCGATTTAAACGCAGGTAGCTCAAGCCAAAGCGATCGCTCCTTTTGCGCCCCTGTTCATATCCGGCTAAATCTCCCAAATCTTCCATATCATGAACATCTAAACCTACAAGATGACCGATACCATGAGGGAAAAATAGTGAATGAACATCCCGCTCTACCAAATCTTCAGGCTGTCCTTGCAAAATACCTAAATCTACTAAACCTTCTGCAATCACCGTACACGCCAATAAGTGAATCTCTCCATACTCAACACCAGGGCGTATTTTAGCAATGCAAGCATCATGAGCTGCTAGCACTACATCATAAATATCTCGTTGGGTAGATGAAAATTTACCAGTCACAGGCCAAGTACGAGTAACATCTGCTGCCCAACCCATCTCTGTTTCTGCCCCAACATCAGCAAGCAGTAAGTCATCTGGTTGCAGAGAGTGGTGATACTGCTCGTTATGCAGAACTTCACCATGAACAGTGACAATACTGTTGTAGGAAGTAGTCATATTATGAGCGATAATGACTTTTTCCATTGCCCCACGCACTTGTGCCTCTATTTTGGCATTCACTGTTGCCGCCATCCCAGCCTTGTGTGCCTCGACAGTAACAGCAGCAGCTTTTCGCAATTCTGCCAAGGCTCCTGCATCATGGGTGAGGCGCAATTCAACAATAGCCTTGGCTAATTCTAAATCAATTCCCTGCAATTGATTTTGCGGTAAAACCCATCTATTTAACAACTGCGACTGTTGTGTCCAAGTGGCAGCATCCTGTACGGCAATTGTTGCTGCTCCTTCTAAGTATGACTCTAGTTCAGCGATCGCAAAAGCAGCATCCGCCCCAATCGCCTGGGCAATTTCTTCGCGCTTGGGCATTTCTCCATGCCATAGGGCGCTACTGGGTGCGGGATCGTCCATAAATAATGTCAGCTTGCCTGCTTCCAAGCGAATTGCCGCATTAGACAGGGGAAGCCCAGCAAAGTAAAGGAAATGACTGCTAGCACGAAAGCGATATACATTGGCTGGATAGTTGCGCGGACTACTGCTTCCTGACCACAAAATTGCGGGAAAATCTATGCGGGCAGCTAGTCTTTGTCGTCGCTGACGGAGAGTATCGACGAGGGAACTAGAAAAGTTTTGTATATCCATGAGCAAGCAAGGATGAAAAGTTTATACAGCAAATTTTATTTCAACAAAAATTTTGTAGGGTCGGGTTTAGCAGATATCTTTTCGGCTTTAGCTAGAGATTGAAACAAAACCCGCCCTTACAGTATAGTGTGGTCTATTTCTCTGAAAATGGCTGTAAATCAGATTTACATCTGATTGCAGACTTTTAATCATCATCCTCTTCATCTTCCCTATCTTCTTGTCGATTTCTTCTTTCGTTGTTCTCATCATCGTCATCATCCGAGCGACGTGGATTTTCATAACCCTCTCGTTCTTCTTGACGTTCGCCTGCGGGATTTACTCTGCCTAAGTTGCAACTGGCTAATCCTGTTGAAAATATGATTAAGCTAGCAATAGCAAGAATACCTCCCACAATGCCTTTTTTCTTCAAGCCCTCAGTTGTGCGGAACATAATTTCTATCCTTTGAAGAAAAACTACTTACTTTCTACACTAATGCGAGAATGCATTTTAGATAGTAGTAAATTCAAAGCGATCGCCAACACACAATTGCAACGGCAAGCTTTGTTTTCTATGGTAATTTTTTTAAATAAATGTAAATAGAAATAAACATTAAGAGGTGTTTGCCCCCTATACTGAGCTACGGTCTATACACAAATTGATTTTTTCTCTTTCCCAGGCTGGAGCCTGGGAAAGCATTGATTGAGGCTCCGCCTAAAATCATGAGCAGACACGGTAATGAGAAATGGAAAACCCTCTTTCCCCCTGCACCCTGCTTTCCTGCGACTTTCATGATCAGTCTTTCACCGGACACGATATTACTTAATGCCCACCACAATCGAGTCTGGGCCGATTAAGTATTCTACTCGTGTTTCACGAAATCCGGCTTCTTTCATCCATTGGCAACAGTCAGCGCCTGTATAGTCAAATCCTGCCGGGGTTTCAATCAGCATATTTAAGCTCATCAACAAACCGAACAGATTCTTGCATCGCTCATCATCAATCACAGCATCATAAGCAACTAAAAGTCCGTTTTCGGGAAGAGATGCATAAGCCTTACGAATCAACATTTTCTTCTCTTCCAGACTCCAGTCATGCAAAATATGACCCATGAGAATCACATCGGCATTGGGCAAATCGTCCTGAAAGAAATCACCACCCATAAAACGGATGCGATCGCTAAGAGCTTGCTCGGCGACATAATCTTCAAACACCGGAGCAACTACAGGCAAATCAAACCCAATCCCGCTCAGATGTGGATTAGCTTTAGCAATTTGCACGGCTAAGTCACCTTGGGCTGTGCCAACATCTACAAAAGACTTGTAATTAGACCAAGGCAAACGCTCGGCAATACAAATATTCGCCCCACGACTAACCCCAGACATAGCCCGAAGAAATTCTTTGAGGCGATCGCGATCGGCGTAAAGTGTCCCAAAGAAATTTTCTCCACCCTTAGCTTCGTTTTGCATCTCGCCTGTCCGCAATGCCTCGCTTAAGTGTCCCCAGAAACCGAATAAGCGATGGTTTGCCATTTCCAGTATGCCACCGATATAAGAAGGCTTTTGTTTATCTAAAAACATATCGGTATCGGGAGCGTTATGGTAAATGTTTCCTTCTCTACGCAGGAACCCCATGGCAACCAGCGCATCCAGAAAATCCCGTGCCGATCTTGGATGCAAACCAAGCCGAGTCTGCAAATTCTCAAGATCTCCTGGATGTTTAGCCAATTCTGTGAACACCTCTATTTCGACGGCACTCAGTAGCACCTTGGAAGCCCAGAAGCCAAATCCAACCTCCATAATTCTTTCAGCAGTAGGGGGCAGCAAGCTATTACTCCTAAAACCATTAAGTAAATAATTGATACAGCTAAAACAGCTTAATTGCTAGTGGCTCGCTAACTATCTATACATTCAACCGCAGTTTACATTCATGAAGGCAGCTATGCTGGAGGCAGAGAAGCCACTGCGCCCTTGCGGCTTCCCGGAGGGTAGCCGCTAGCTAACGCAACGCCTGACGGCGAACGCGTCTAGTGCCGACTTGAAATATGTGGCGTGGCAGAAGGGAACTTACGCGCTATATCGTGGTTGTGACGTGTACAGATTTGGCAAACCAATAAAGAGATAGAACTGAAATATAGTCTTAAGATAGATGAAAAAATTAGCAAACCAATTCAAAACAGAATCAGCTAGGCAGAGTCATAGGTAGTAGCCCTTGCCAAATTGTGTACAGAAGAGGACACGGGGAAATCTGAATGACGTTCTTGCTCCTTGTCCAAGTCTTACCTTCTGCCCTCTGCCCTTTGCCTTTTTCAATCAGCTTATTAACCTAACAAATTTTAGACACATAATTTTAGACACATAAATATATGGATACAAGCATATACCCGCCTGGTTTGAAAACCGCTTTAGAATTCCCGTTAGTAGAAGCACTATTTGGCAGACGCGCTCGACGGTTTTCTTTGGGTGCCTCAATTCCTGATGGCCCGTTGGCGTTTACGTCTCGTCATCAGCCCTTTCCCCTTTCTGAATTAGAGCAAATGATGGTTTTAACGGCAGCTGCTGGCAATACCGGATGGCACCACATGATTACGCGTCATGCCAGATATGCTCCCCATCTGTCCAACTATTCTGCTGCTGCTGGAGGGCGTACTTTTCCTTCAGCTGCGGGTTTCCATACTAGTGAAATCTTTTTTACCAACGACGATGGCATCTACTTCTTTCCAACCCGCGATGCACACGCTTTAGTAGAACGGCAAGCGGACGAAAAAATAAATCTGGATGCTCTCTTAGAAGCCCATCGCCAACGAATTCGCAAATTAGCTAACCATCGGTTGTATATTCCACCAGCCGAACCTTACATGGAAGGGCACAATACCTGGTGTGTCAATCGTCCGGGCAGTCTTTTGATTATTCCGGTAGCTGATATTGCCCAGCATATGATAGCTAATCTCTGCTTTTTGGTACAGAACGGCTATTGTATCTATGACGATGTCAATCACGAGCAAATTCCAGGACTAGAAAAATTCAAACATTTAGTGAATTTAGACGAACCCTTCCCCTTGACTTTTATTGAACAGTATTCCCTAACAGAATCCACTGCTGAACTTTCGACTTGTTGCTACGCAGGGATGCTGATGCTGCAAGCAATGGGCTTGGGTGGTTGGATGTTTGACGGCATGGATCGTCATGTTGTATTGGGTGCCAGTGGAAATCCGGAGGTGCCGGGTTTAGGTTTTCGCTACGACACCGATGAACGCTGGTCACTTCCCAACCCGACTGGCTTACCGGGAGTATTCGAGGCTTTTTGTCCGCCCCACTATCCCAATCTGCGTGCTGCTGTGGAAGCTTTTGCGAAGCGGAAATTTGGTGTAGGCGGGCCATTTCACCCCGATACAAAAGGCCCTTGGAAAGAAAGTGCCAAAATCCGAGCAAGTGCAGAGATTCATAGTGAAGAATTCAAAGACTGTGTAGCTCTGATGGCTCAATACATCTACGATCGCTTCGGTAAGTTCCCCGGTACAGTACCTAGCGTGTTTATTCTCACTTATCTTCAGGCTCATCACTTAGATTTAGAGTTCTACGACCATTACTTCCAGCCAGGAGCATATCTAGAAACTCACGCTCAACATATGGCGAATTGGCATTCGGCTGAGGAAATGTAGCTCGGCTACCGTGAAAGCACGCAAAAGACATATCCGTAAATTAGGTTTTTACCCTTGATTCATAAGGTATATAGGTAAATTCACGGATCAACCTAGAAGGAGGAATATTATGGTCAGCCTACATATTGCCACCACCACGGGTGAAGAGACTGTTCTGGAGGAAGCAAGAGTAACAGCATTTAAATCCAACCTGCGTGGTGAACTACTCTCTGCTGACGATGAAGGCTATGAAAACGCCCGCAAAGTCTACAATGGCATGATTGACCGACATCCTTGCTTGATTGCCCGTTGTGCAAATGTGGCAGATGTCATCAATGCTGTCAATTTTGCCCGCGAAAACAAACTCCTGCTTGCAGTTCGAGGTGGCGGACATAATGGTGCAGGTTTGGGAACTTGCGATGATGGCTTGGTCATCGATCTCTCGCGCATGAAGGGCATTCGCATTGACCCGCAGGCTCGCACGGTGAGGGTCGAAGGCGGCTGCACCTTAGGGGATGTGGATCATGCAACCCATGCATTTGGTCTGGCTATACCTAGTGGAATTAACTCTACTACCGGTGTTGCTGGACTGACCTTGGGTGGCGGACACGGCTATCTGACTCGCAAGTATGGTTTAACCATTGATAATCTTCTGGAAGCAGATGTAGTACTGGCAGACGGGCGTTTCGTTACTGCCAATGCAAACGAGAACGAGGATCTGTTCTGGGCAATCCGTGGCGGTGGAGGTAACTTTGGCGTTGTCACTTCCTTTTTATTCCAGGCACATCCCGTTAGCACGGTTTATGCTGGGCCGACGCTGTGGCATTTAGATCGGGCAACCGAGTTGATGCAATGGTATCGGGATTTTATCACCAACGCACCGGAAGACCTGTATGGCTTTTTTGCCTTCCTGAAAGTACCACCGGGGCCACCATTTCCCGAACACCTGCACACAAAGACAATGTGCGGCATAATTTGGTGTTATACCGGAGCGGAAGAAAAAGTAGAGGAAGCGTTCCGACCGATCCACAATTTTGCTACTCCGGCATTTGAACACATTGGCCCAATGCCTTATCCAGAATTACAAAGTATGTTCGATCCGCTGATGCCAACAGGGATGCAGTGGTATTGGAAAGGTGATTTTGTGAATCAGTTGAGTGACGAAGCGATCGCCTTACATATGAAATATGGTTCGCAACTCCCAAGCTTGTTGTCAACGATGCACCTGTATCCGATTGATGGCGCAGTAAATCGAGTCGGCAAAAATGACACAGCTTTTAGTTTCCGTGAGGCAAAATGGTCGATGGTGATGGCTGGTATCGATCCAGATCCGGCAAACGCTCAAAAAATTACTACCTGGGCAAAAGAGTATTGGAATGCTCTGCATCCTTATACTTGCGGCGGAGCATACGTAAATTTCATGATGGAGGAAGGGCAAGAGCGTGTCCAGGCAACTTACCGTGATAACTACGAGCGTTTGGTTGCTATTAAGAACAAGTACGATCCGACAAATCTGTTCCGCGTCAATCAAAATATCAAGCCAGCCACAGCTTAGACTCCTTGCAAAAGTAAATTTTGCACTCTTATGGGAAAAGGGTTTTCTAATGCCTTTAGCACCATACCCTGCGGGAAGTGCTACGCCCTACGAGTGGGAGAGCCTGAAGCTCTTAAATTCTCGTTACCAGGTTGAACCTGGTAACGAGGGTGGTGGGCTTGCCTGGTGGCTGTTCTTGAATCGATCGCTTGACAAATATAAAGGGCTGATTAGTTCTGTGGAGTATCAATTCAACATTTTCACGAGTTTGCCAGAGAAAGGAGGTGATTATTATGCCCTATGCCAACAACCAAGGAATCCGTATTCACTACCAAGTGCAGGGAGACGGCCCACCGCTAATCCTCCATCACGGTATAACTCAGACCTGGGAGGATTGGCAAGAAAAGAGCTACACTAAAGCCCTCAGCCGCGACTATCAACTCATCTTGCTTGACGCTCGCGGGCATGGTGCTAGCGATAAGCCTCACGATCCCGCAGCTTATGCATTGCCGTTGAGAGTTGGGGATGTGACTGCGGTTTTAGACGATCTCAATATTCGTCAAGCCCACTTTTTTGGTTACTCGATGGGTGGATGGATAGGGTTTGGCATGGCTAAATATGCTCCAGAACGCTTGCACAGCCTCATTATCGGTGGTGCTCATCCCTATGAAGAAAGTATGCAGCCTTTCCGAGAGCCAATGAGCAAAGGGATGGAGGGTTTAGTTAGTTTTGCTGAGGCGATGTTCGGACAGTGGCTGACTCCTGCTGGTAAGACGCGGTTGATGTCCAACGATATAGAGGCTTTGATGGCGCTTGCCCAGGATAGAGACTCTATAGAAGATGTTTTGCCAACCATGACAATGCCGTGTTTGTTGTTTACAGGTGAAACTGACTTCAGGTATGCCGAGATTCAGGAATGTGCCAAACATATGCCTAAGGTAACATTCGTTTCTTTCCCTGAATGCGATCATTTTGCGGCGATGGCGAAAAGCGATTTGGTGCTTCCCCACATCACGAAATTTTTAGAAGCGGTGAACCAGAGTTAGAAATTGGCTGGGTACAATGGGTGAGTTGGTGCTGGCGATCGTGTCCGCATAGTGATCGCTGCACCTAAAAGGAGCCACTATGATTTTTTGCTGTCCAGTCTTCTTAGCGTATTTGTCACAATATTTAAATAAGCCTATTTTTTATTTCCAGAAATGCCTCCTAAACCTAAACCGCCAGTTAACGTCTTACAATCATGTGACTGGCCGATTGAACAATTGCCGGGATTATCCCCAGAAGAAACATCTCAACTCAAAAATTGCGGCATTACAACCACAAAAGTGCTGGTCAAAGAAGGCAAAACTCCACAGGCTCGCCTCACCCTAGCAAATAAATTACAAGTCCATCTTCAATATGTAAATAAATGGGTAGCCTTGGCTGATTTAGCACGAATTCCTAGCGTCGGTACCCAATATTGCGGATTATTGCTTCATGCTGGTGTGGGTTCTGTTGCCCAATTGGTTAATATTCCTACCCACAGATTGCATCAGCAAATTTTACGCTTGCAAGTAGCAACAATGCAGCGGCGAGATTTATGTCCTACTGTTGAGCAAGTGCAGCAGTGGAGCCAGCAGGCAAAGTCGATTAGAGGCTAGGGGCTAGAGGCTAGGGGCTAGAGGCTAGGGGCTAGAGGCTAGAGGCTAGAGGCTAGGGGCGAGTTTAGAATTAGTCTCCAAATAATGATTCCAAATAAATATTCCTAGTCCCTAATATTCCTAGTCCCTAATCCCTAATCCCTAGTCCCTAACTAATACGCCGTTAAGGAAGATATCAGCAAGCCCTTCTGCCATTTCCTGCATTTTTTGGGGAGAGGCATCTGGTTCCATTAATGTGTTGTGGGAGAAGCCTGCGACTGCAAACATTCCCAAGAATACCTTTGCCACCAAATTTGCATCCATTTTGCGATAAATTCCTTTATCCATAGCTGTTTGAAAGAAGGCTTCGGCAACATCTGTCATTTTGGCAATTACTTCCGACTGAATGCGATCGCGTAAATCTGGATGAAACTGTGCCTCCATAAAACACACTCGCATCAGATCGGCATTTTTTTGCATATTCCACATCCGGCGGCGCATTACCTGAGCTACAGCTTTATAGCTGCCCATTTCACTCAACTCTGTGAGTAAATCAGTAAGAATCTCAACCCATCCTTGAGTTGCTACCTCAACTAAAATCGCCTTTTTATTGGGAAAATGACGAAATAGCGTCCCCTCCGCAACGCCTGCTGCCTGTGCTAAGTCGCGGGTGGTGGTACCATCAAATCCTTGGGAGGCAAATAAGCGTCGTGCTGCTTGTAAAATACGACTACGCGTTTGTGCCTCTGATGGCGGAGGAGAATTAAAGACACGCATAACAGTTATAGTGAGATATCCGGAACAGGACTCGTAGCATTATTGTCTTACGAGAAGTACAAAAAGCACAGAAAGCTTAATACAAGATTAACGCCCTACTTGATACTTGAGTTATGAAACTTTACTTTCATTTTCGCTTATGAACCTGCTTGATTGCATATACCTAATAAAAATCAAAAAACCCGCTGGTCGGCTGATCGTCGCGTTGCTTTTAGTACTAACTTTGAACTGGGGATTGCTACCAGAAGTTGCTTGGGCTAGAACTCAAACTCCACCAGCTACTCAAAGTTCAATTCAACCCTATTTAGATCGGGTGATTAAGCAGTTGACGGAATTTCGTCTCGATAATGGGATGAAGTTTATTGTCTTAGAACGTCATCAAGCACCAGTGGTTTCTTTTCTTACCTATGCTGATGTCGGTGGTGTAGACGAACCAGATGGGAAAACTGGTGTAGCACACTTTCTAGAACATTTGGCTTTTAAAGGGACAACACGGATTGGTACAGTAGATTACAAAGCAGAAAAGCCGCTACTAGATCGGTTGGATCAGTTAGCTGCTCAAATACAAAGCGCAAAAACTGCTGGTAATAAAGATGAGGTTGCCCAATTAACAACTGAATTTGAGAAAGTGGAAGCACAAGCCGCCAAGCTAGTCAAGCAAAATGATTTGGGGCGGATTGTAGAACAGGCAGGAGGCGTAGGCTTAAATGCCAATACTTCTAGTGAAGCTACTCGTTATTTTTACAGCTTCCCTGCTAACAAGTTGGAATTGTGGATGTCACTGGAATCGGAGCGATTTCTCGAACCTGTATTTCGGGAGTTTTATAAAGAAAAAGATGTGATTTTGGAGGAGCGACGCCTGCGGGTGGAAAATTCACCAATTGGCATGATGATTGAAAAGTTTAATGATGCAGCTTTTACAGTTCATCCTTACAGACGCCCAGTAATTGGTTACGACGAAGATATCCGCAATTTGACAAGAGAAGATGTACAACAGTTTTTTGATACGCACTATGTACCGAGCAATTTAACCATGGCTGTTGTCGGAGATGTCAACCCTGCTGAAGTTAAAAGGCTGGCGCAAGTTTATTTTGGGCGTTACAAAGCTAAAGCAAAAGCTGATGGGCAGATACCAACAGAACCAAAGCAAACACAAACGCGAGAAGTGACTTTAAAGTTAAATTCTCAGCCTTGGTATTTGGAAGGCTACCACCGCCCAGCAATTACCCATCCAGACAATGCAGTCTATGACATTATTGGTAGATTGCTCAGTGACGGACGAACATCACGATTATATAAATCTTTAGTCGAAAAGCAGCGATTAGCTCTTTCTGCACAGGGCTTTAGTGGATTTCCAGGAGATAAGTATCCAAATCTGATGTTATTTTATGCTCTCACCGCTCCCGGTCACACGGTTGATGAAGTGGCAGTGGCTTTGCGCAAAGAAATTGACTCTTTGAGAACTGAACCTGTGTCGGCGACGGAGTTGGATCGAGTTAAAACACAAGCTAGAGCAGAATTATTACGATCGCTTGATTCTAATATGGGCATGGCACAGCAGTTGTTGGAGTATGAGGTAAAAACTGGCTCTTGGCGAAATTTGTTCAAACAGTTGAATCAACTGGAGGCTGTAACGGCTGCTGATGTTCAGCGAGTAGCAAAGGCGACGTTTACGCCCCAAAACCGTACTATTGGCAAGCTGTTATCGCAATAGAGATTGGGGTATGCCAAGGAATACAAATATGAACAGGTATAAGGGAACTGGCAAAAAGCAGATGAACATCCACAATTTGAAGTTCAAAATCCCAGATGGGAAAAGATTTGTATATGCATTGGTTGTTGCTTTTGCCTTTGTACTTTTGACTTTTAATTTTTCTTGGGCGGCAACTGTGGCAAAACACTATACAGAGTTGGAGTTTGCCCCACTGCCTGAGGTGAAGTTGCCGAAGTATGAGCGATATGTGCTCAATAACGGTATGGTAGTTTATTTGATGGAAGACCGTGAACTGCCGTTGGTAAAGGGTACAGCACTAATTCGTACAGGCGATCGCCTAGAGCCAGCAGATAAAGTTGGTTTGGCACAGTTAACAGGCACTGTGATGCGCACTGGCGGAACCGCAAAGCATACAGCAGACGAGCTTAACCAGATTTTAGAACAACGAGCCGCCTCAGTAGAAACTAGTATTAATGAAGTTGTAGGTACTGCTAGTTTTGACTCTCTGAGTGAAGATGTAGAAACAGTGGTGGGGTTGTTTGCCGAAGTATTGCAAGAGCCTGTGTTTGCTGAAGATAAATTAGAATTAGCAAAGACGCAAGAACGTGGTAGAATTTCTCGTCGCAATGATAGTCCAGATGAGATTGCTCAACGGGAATTTAAAAAATTAATCTACGGTGAGGATAGCCCCTACGGACGCACCACAGAGTATGCAACACTGAATAGTATCTCCCGCGAAGATTTGGTGAAGTTTAAAGGGCAGTACTTCTACCCCAACAACATGATTTTGGGGATTGTGGGAGATTTTGAACCCAAGAAAATGAAAGCGCTGATTCAAGCCAAATTTGGTGAGTGGAAACCCAATCCAAATTCAACTAAACTTCAATTGCCAAAAGTAACGCAAGCTAAAAGCAGCGGCGTTTTTGTTGTCAATCAACCACAACTAACTCAGAGTAATATTCTGATTGGGCATTTGGGTGGACAGTTTAACAGCCCCGACTATCCGGCGCTAGATGTGTTAAATGGGGTATTAAATGGGTTTGGCGGGCGTTTGTTTAATGAAGTGCGATCGCGCCAAGGTTTAGCTTACTCGGTTTACGGCGCTTGGAGTCCTCGCTATGACTTTCCTGGTATATTTATAGCTGGTGGACAAACGCGATCAGATGCTACCGTACAGTTTGTCAAAGCACTGCAAGCAGAAATTAAGCGCTTGCAAACTCAACCAGTAACGCCCAAAGAATTGGCTTTTGCAAAAGAGTCTACTCTCAACTCGTTTGTTTTCAATTTTGAAGATCCTGCTCAAACCTTGTTGCGACTGATGCGGTACGAATATTATGGCTACCCTAGTGATTTTCTGTTCCGCTATCAAAAAGCCGTAGCAGCAACCACAGCAGCAGATGTGCAGCGAGTAGCCAAGCAATATCTCAAACCAGAAAATTTGGTAACTCTGGTAGTAGGAAATCAAACTGCTATTAAACCGCCACTGACACAGCTAGCTACACAAGTAACGCCCATTGATGTGACAATTCCTGGTTCAACACAACCCCAAGCAAAAAATTAATAGAGTTTGCTTTTTGAACTATCTGAGGCAAAAAATTACCCGCATCTCTCTTTTTATTAAAAAACCCCTCTTCTGTGTTGGAGAGGGGTGTTTTGTAAAAAAAGAAGAATCAAAACCAACCACAGTTTGTGCTGGTGTATGGCTTATATACATTAGGAACGATTTGTTTTTGCCCAGCAAATTCCCTTCGGTAAAACCCATCATCAAAACCACGAGCAAATTCGCCCCCAGCAGTACGTGGTTTGTAAGCCTTTCCTTGTTTAGCTCTCTGACTTCCTTGACGGTAACCATCAGCATAAGCTTGAGGATGATAGGCAGGATCTTCATCAACAAACCATCGAGTAACCGGATGGCAGTATCTCAATGGATATATAGGATACGGGTGATAATAAGAGTAACGCCGATGAGCTTGGGCTGGTTGATTGCTGACAAGTAATCCAGTAGTAGTAGCTAAAGCTACTACACTAGCCATAATCATTTTTTTCATAAAATTAGCCTCCAGAGTTCATTAACTCTAGATGCTTTTAAGATATCGTTCAGAAAATATCGACGACATCACCTGAAAGGGTGAGCGATCGCTTCGGCTGCCATCGCTCAAAACCAACCGTCGCTAACACTGCACGAGCGATCGCCTATGAAAACAATAATAATGAGTTTCAAAATTGGCTTCTTAACTACAAGCCCTCTCAAAAAATAGTCTACCCTAGTTAGGGAAAATGATTGTCAAGGGTTGATGTATGAATGCAACCCTCAAAACCTCCGCAATAGTCGCAGGAGATAATATTGTGAGTAGCCTGGGCAAAAAAAGATTAGAAGTTGCTTTAGCGATCGCCACTTGCGCGATCGGTAGTGGTGGTGCTTCAGCAGCGCCAACCCCTGGCATCGAAGTTCCAAAACAGGTAGTTTTAACTGCCTCCGATATTGCCATGTACACTTCGATCTGGAAAATCTATTTTCAAGAAGATTTATCAGATAAAAATGTCATAGAAATGCTGGCAGAATTAGGTTTAGTAACGGTAGCAGCAGCAGGTACAGCTTATGTTGTTTCTAAAGTTAGCACCGCTGTATTATGTGAAATTACAGACTGGCTTGGGCCGATGGGGTGGGCAGTTGGAGCAGCGATCGCAGGTTCTCTGACAGGTTTATTTGGAGCTGCTTGGGCAGTATATTGCGATTATCTTTTCTGTCAAAAACAACCTCAACCTGTTTAACGGTACGTTAAAACAGTATCACTACGGGTACAAAAATCTTATGGCCGGATTGGGATAATACAATCAGTTGTAAATGGCGAACTGAACTGTATAGCTGTTCGCCATGCTCTTTAAGTTCATTGCAGAGTTAAGTGAGGGCAAATAACCTTTGCAAGCTCACCAAGTTCTTTTGTCAATCTGCTCCAAGTCAGTCTTAGCTTACTGGCGTATGCTTTTTGTTGTGCTGATCTTGCAGGACTTGAGTTACGCTTGAGGGTGCAATATAGGGAAAACTGATTTTTGGGATCAAAGCAACCTTCAGCTTATCTTATGACAGACTCCAGTTCAAATGACAATCCTGAACTACTCTCTGTAGCCCAAACTGCAAAGCTACTTAGTGTAACCCGTCAGCGAGTTCACGACTTAATTAAGAATGGTCAGATTATAGCTCGCAAACTTGGGCGCTACTACTATGCCGATCCACCCTTTAATCTTGGTAAAGAATTCAGTGTGCTAATGATTGGGAGGAAAATTCTTTACGGGTTGGGTGGGGTTGCGATCCCCATCCATACCTGTCTGTATCTCCAGTTCAAGGACAATTTGATATAAATCTCCGACTACTCCTATCGAAAGGCTAACGCCTACAGGCGTCAGCCCAATTTAAGAAAATATCAACCCAACTGATTCAAATAACAACCAACATCAACGCCTAACTTCTGCCCTAACTTCAACAATTGACGGCATCTAGTTAAATCCTCATTTTTTCCAATTTCCAAGTTGTACTGGGATGGAATTTGATTTTGCAGACAATTCCAATAAAGTTCTTGAGAGCGAGCTAAGGAAATGCCGATATTTAGCTGATACGCTACATCAATCAACCTTTCCAACCGCAACAAATCTGCATCAAAGGTACCGTTAGCATCGTGTAACAGTTGCCAAAGCAATCGCAAAATGATCTGCTCTAGCATCTGCTTGCCTTGGAGGTTATTCAACCGACAGCGCAAATGTTTTGCTTCGTTCGCGATCGCTTCTAATTCCACTATATAATTCATGCTTAATTGCAGTTCGGTTAGCTCTTGCTCTAGCGATCGCAATGTTGTCATACATCGATAACCCAAGGCAATTTCTGCTGCTACCTGCAACTCTTGCGGTGCTTCTAGCCCATCCCGGTGGAACGCCATTAACACACCATAATTGTCTCGATATGTTTGTGTGTAAAGCTGATCTAAACGAGACAGAGTTTCCTGACTGAGCAGTTGCATCAGGCGGTAACGTTCCTCAGCAAAGAGATTTTCTAGGCCAAATGCCTGATCCCCAAACAACTGCATCATGACTGCAATCGTGCGAGCTGCACTAGCTTGTTGCATAGACGCTAACAGTTTTTCTTTGAGTTGACTGTAAGCACGTCTTCCCTGAAATGGTTGAATGCAACAGTGAAAATCCCACCCTCCTAAATGTAGAACTGCAAACACCAAATGTTCGCTTTCCCATGTAATTTCTGACACCAGTTTCAAATGACCTATTGCCATTGTTAACGATCCCAAGCGTTGTAGCTGGTAATCTTGCTCGTGAAGATTGTAGCAATAGACGCGCTTTTGATAGAGGTGGTGATGTTTTGCGGCACCATTGTTTGCCGCTACTCCATTACGGGTTTCGGCTTTGTGATTGTTAAATAATGAAGCGATCGCATAGTGGGCAGCAACTTGCTTAAAGGTAATCTGCGAAGTCATCACTAGTTGGCGATATACTTCGCCACCGTGTTTGAACAGATCGACATTACTGGGAGCAAGAGTGAGGCGCTTGAGAAAACCTTTTTCTAATTGCACTCCTGCCACATCTCCTGCTAGTTCCAAGGCACGAGCCGCATAACGTAGAATCTGCGTTCCTTCTGGGCGTGAGATTTCTTCAAAAAACCAGCCGCAACTAGTAAACATCAGTAACGCGTGACGCTGCATTTCCAATAAGCGCAAAGCATCTACTCGTTCTGCATCCGATAATTTGTGGTTTTGATGGCGATAGAGGAAGCGGTGAACATTGGCAGGAGAGCGATCGCGAATTACTTCTATATATTCATCTCGTGCTTGCCAGGGATCGTTAAAAAACAGTTTGCCATGTTCTTCATATACTTCTATAAGTTGATCCCGCAGCCAATTTAAAGTATTTCTTAACGGGCGACGCCATAGTTGATGCCACTCGCCGCCGCCACCGCAACCGCAGTTATCTTGCCATCTATCAACACCGTGGGCGCAACTCCAAGCAGTGACTGGTTTTAATTCCACTTCCCAAGTGGGAGGATTTAAGCTCAGATAGTGGGCAAAATTCGTAACTTCCCAGCCCTGACGGGGAAACTCTTCTATAAAAGCGTAAGCTAAAGTTTTTTCGGTTCCTCCCTTGTGGTGTCCAAAGGTTTCTCCATCTGTTGCCACAGAAATTAATTGGGCGGGGCGATGATCCCCGCGTACTGCTGCACCAACCCGCCCCATTAAGTGATGGGAATTGAATAAGACGTCGCTAAATCCCATGTCGCGCGAGATCGGGCCATCATAGAAGAATATATCAATGTAAGGCAGAGATTCGGGATCGCTGGATGCGCAGCTCCCATCATTTTCCGTGTCTTCATCTCTAGGAGACAAAGAAACCGCACTCAACGGTGAGGATGCAGTGCTAAGTGTAGATTTGAGATAGCAACGATAGGGGCGTGTGGGATCAATTTGACTACCACCAACTTCGTGCCATTCTGGATGAGGATTTTCATGGGTAGGTAGGAGGCGGCAGCGCTGGGCTTGCGAAGGAGCCAGAACAATAAAGCGAATGCCTTCTTTGACTAAAGCTTCTAGAGTTGGGTAGTCTACAGCAGTTTCCGCCAACCACATTCCTTCGGGATCGCGTCCAAATCGGGATCGGAAGTCTGCTTTGCCCCAGCGAATCTGCGTGTATTTATCACGCTCGTTAGCAAGAGGCATGATGATGTGGTTGTATACTTGCGCGATCGCATTGCCATGTCCATTCAAGCGATCGCAACTTTTGCGATCTGCCTCCAAGATTCGCTGATAAACTTCGACATCGTGGCGCTCTAACCATGACATCAATGTTGGGCCGATATTAAAGCTCAAATACTCGTAATTATTTACGATCCCCAGTACTTCTCCTCGATCGTTTAACACCCTAGCAAAGGCATTAGGGCGATAGCACTCGTGGTGAATTCGCTCATTCCAGTCATGGAAAGGTGCTGCTCCTCCTTGGCGCTCAATCGCATCCAAATAAGGATTTTCCCGTGGTGGCTGGTAAAAATGGCCGTGTACAGTGACGTAAACACCCGTAGCCAGTTTCCTGTTTTCAGGCATTTTCGTGGGTTTAGTATTTTCTTGCGATGTCAAATTTGCGCCAGCACCGGCTGGCAGTTCAGCAGCAGAAGTCATGTAGTGTTATCCAAAATCAAGAATACTTGCAGTTGTGCCGACAAAGAACGATCCATCTACCTTTTATAGCGGCATCCTACAAATGTTAGCTTAGATAAAATCTATAAGAACAGATGCAAATTGGAAAAAAAGCTATCTGAGTATTGGAGATAGTCTAGATTAACAAGCAGCCTTTTTCCCCGAAACTAGGCAGGAACAAGCCATTGAAAAAGTCCATAATTGAATGAGTTTTTCATTGGCAGTGCTACAAAATTTAATTGTCTTTTAATATATTAAGCATATTTGATGGTGTAACATCTCCGGAAAATTAAAAACTTTTATAACAAAAAGTTACAAATGCTCAGTAAAAAGCAACCTAATTTTATAAACCTTGCTGTCAATACTGAAATAAGAAAATTTTTGAATAACTAAACCCCTATTTAAGAGTATTCTGGAGTCTGCAATCAGACTCACCTATTGAATTTTTGAAATTCTGCGTTAAGGTTGTCCATAGTTAACAGCCAACAGCTTTGGGCTTTTGGTTGTAGATACATCTGTGACTGATACCCTCAAATTGAAATGGCAAATGTCAGGTAAAAATCTTCTCTTTTTAATTTTGTTACTGTTTATCCCCATTTCCTTGGCGGCTCACTTTTTAGAATGGGGAGATTTAATAGTTTTCATCACAGCTGGGTTAGCAATTCTACCCTTGGCAGCTTGGATGGGTACAGCCACAGAAGAAATAGCTGTAGTAGTTGGCCCTACACTAGGGGGATTCTTAAATGCTACCTTTGGTAATGCAACAGAATTAATTATTGCTCTAGTTGCCTTAAAAGCTGGATATGTGAATGTAGTCAAAGCTAGTATTACCGGTTCGATTATAGGTAACTTACTACTGGTAATGGGACTAGCGATGCTGTTGGGGGGACTGCGTTACAAAGAGCAGACATTTCAGCCGATTGTGGCACGAATGAATGCTGCTGCAATGAATTTAGCTGTGGTTGCTATTTTGTTGCCAACAGCGATGGATTTTACTTCGCCAGGAATTGATGAAAAAACACTGCAAAATTTGTCCTTAGCAGTGGCTGTAGTATTAATTCTCGTCTATGCCTTGACTCTGCTGTTTTCTATGAAAACCCATTCTTATCTTTACGAAGTGGGAGTAGCAGAAACAGAGGCTCTAGAAACTTCTCATGAAAAACCCAATGTTTTGTTATGGGTTGGGGTATTGTTAGTATGTACACTTCTGGTGGCATTCGAGTCAGAATTACTCGTGGATTCTTTGGAAGTTGCCACCTCCCAACTCGGTTTGACAGCATTGTTTACAGGGGTGATCCTCGTGCCGATCATAGGTAATGCTGCTGAACACGCCACAGCCGTCACCGTGGCAATGAAAGATAAGATGGATCTTTCTCTTTCGGTTGCAGTGGGATCGAGTATGCAGATTGCCTTGTTTGTCGCACCTGTGTTAGTGATTGCGGGGCGATTGCTCGGACAACCGATGGATTTGGATTTTAATCCCTTTGAATTAGTTGCTGTAGCTGTCTCGGTTTTGATTGCCAACACCATTAGTTCTGATGGCAAATCAAACTGGCTAGAAGGTACTTTATTGTTAGCTGCCTACACAGTTTTGGGATTTGCTTTTTACTTCCATCCAGTGGTTGATGGCATGGGATAGTAGAAATTAACTAGAAAGTGCTGTAGACGCCCATAGGGCGTCTTTGCGTATATAGAGTATTCTACTGCAAAGATTTTGACAGCCCCGACATCGTTGATGAACTTAATAGCTTGAGTTGCAGGATGACATTGTGTCCGCTTAAAGACTTATCATTAAGGCTGACGCGGGGACACGGAGACAAAAAGACGCGGAGAAATTTTAATCGTAATTGATTAGCCGAACTTGATATGATACTAAGATTTGATAGTGGTTATGAGCCTGCCTTTTAATTCTAATGCTGGCGCTTGAGAAAACTTGCATTACACCACAACGAACCAGTAAACTTCTTGCAAAGGTTAGTCAGTTGCTTTCATTACAACTATCACTTTCTGAGGTTTTCAATGTCTATTCCCGAAATCACTCAAAAGCTTTTAGCATCTAAAAAAGAAAAAGGACTTTCTTTTGCTGATTTAGAAAAGATTCTAGGACGTGATGAGGTATGGATTGCAGCTGTCATCTACCGTCAAGCAAGCGCTTCACCCCAAGAGGCAAAGTTACTAGTTGAAGCGTTAGGGCTAGATGCAAATTATATTGAGGAGTTGACTCAATATCCTATCAAAGGATTAGGCCCGGTTGTGCCAACCGATCCCCTCATCTATCGATTTTATGAAATTATGCAAGTATATGGAATGCCTTTGAAAGCGGTAATTCACGAAAAATTTGGCGATGGGATCATGAGTGCAATTGATTTTACTTTGGATGTAGAGAAAGAAGAAGATCCAAAAGGCGATCGCATCAAAGTTATTATGTCTGGCAAATTTTTACCATATAAAAAGTGGTAAAATTCTAACTTGATTTTTGAAAGTGCTGCCTGAAGGTTGGTGGAGTGCGATGTTCTATGATTCAGAACCTAAACCAGATGACTAATACTGAGTTAAAGCGGTTTATTTCAGAACATAGAAATGACGAGGAAGCATTTCGGGCGGCATTGTAAGTTTCGATGAGTCGTCGCGATCCCGCAACACAGCAACCTTATCCTTTCGAGCTTGAGAATCCAGAGAATGAGGTAGAAACTCTCCTGAGAGGAAAACTTCATCGAACTGAATAAACAAGAGCGTCGCACAGTAAGTGATGGCATTGCGTGGAATTACTCCTTTTTATAAACTCTAGCGAGCAAATTCTCCAAGTTTGCCAGCACACTAAGTGATGAAATCGCTATAATAGAAATTTTTAATAGTTGGATTTATATACTGTACAATAGTATGTAGAGGGGCGAACGTCGGCTTCATGCCGTGTGTCCGAGTAGTAATCCTACTTAGACCTAGCCCCTTTTAATTTTTCAAGTGTTAATGGGTTGCGATCGCAGTACCACTCTCCATAAGGCTTGTTGCGCTTATCGTCCAAATCCATGATGAGTCTATATTTATTAGCAAGGGGCAGAAAAAACTGGTCATCATTGCGCTCATAGCATCGCTGCACAGCCCACAGGTAATAATCAATGACTTGTAAACCAGCAACTTCAGATGGATAGCAAGGCTCAATGATGATCGAGCTATTTGAACTAATTTTCCATTTAGACTCAAAGTTTTTCTGAGCTTGATTAATAGCTTGTTCTAATGCTTCTTCGCGTACTGCCTTACCGCGTCTAGCAATAGCAATTTGGATAATGTCTGCTTTATGCAACAGATTTTTGAATATCCGTGTTATGAGATCGTCATAAATTGCGTTCTGTTCTAACTTTCTGCCTAAGCGTTTAAAGTCGGCTTTTGCTGATTCTGCGATCTCAGCTTTACTCCGAATTGCAATGAAAACTTTGATATCAAAATACTGGATAAGTTCAAAAACCTTTTCACGAATTTTGGGATGATCATCTTTTGCATGGAAGGTAATCGCCGTCTTTTTCACTTCCGGTTGCATAGAGGGAATGTTTTTGAAGCGAGGATTAGTCATCAAGCTGGCGCGTAGTGTATTCAGTTCCCAGGTAACTTGTTCTGGATTACCAATTTGAGCAACACCAAGCATGAAGAATTTAGATGCTCCAGGTTGACCTACGATTATGCGTCCCTTTTTATCGAAAAATGTAGTATCACCTGCTTCGTCTACAAAATAATGACGAAATTTGATTTCTTCTGACATGCACCCGAAAAAAATAAATATGTTTGACATATTTTACGTCAAACTGAGATTATAGCCTCTAATCGCGCCATTGCTTTATCTTCTAGAGCATTGGCTGAATCTCGCAACTCACAAACTCTAACCAATTAATCGCTCTATTGTTTCCTATTTTGAAAACCAACTCGTTCAGCAGTTACAATACAGCGAATAGGTATAAATAGATTTCAGTTAAGAAGTAATGTGAACAATACTTTTCATGATATTAATGCCAATGACAGCAACAATTCTCTCAACCATGAAGGTTGTATTACTTGCTTAAATTGGAGGATGTACAACCATCTAGGAAGTATACACAATTCCTCCAATACTCTATACATTCTTCGGCATGGACATAGTGAAGCTAACGAGCAAAGATTAATTGTCAGCGATATTAAGAATGGCATCACAAATTATGGCCTTTCAGCAAAAGGTATTCAAGAAATTAAAGATAGTATTTACCGATTAATTACAGCTACCCATACTGAAAGTGAATATATCATCTATAGCTCTCCATTTCTGAGAACAGTTCAAACTTCATTGTTGGTTGCAGAAATTATCTTAGCTCAGGAAATTTATTACGATAGTCGTCTGCGAGAACGTTTTTTTGGTGAATGGGAACTCACAGAAAACATTAATTATCAAAAAGTTTGGCTAGAAGACTACCAGAATCCGTGTCATAAAAAGTGGTGTGTTGAAAGCACCTATGAAGTTTTAGAACGTGTAACGTCTGCGGTGAGAGAAATTGACAGTCTATACAAAGGGAAGCAAATAATTTTTGTCACTCACGGTGATGTTGCTCAAATTCTCATCTCTGGATATTTAAATCAAAACCCTCAGAGTCACAGACAACTTAGTTCGATAGAAACTGGAGAATTGAAAGTGTTACATCAGCCAATTGGTAAGATAAAAAGCGATTGTTAGATTATAGACTTATCCAAGCAATTTTTTCAGTAAATATACATAAATAACTGCATAATATAATGAACTTATAATACACGCTTTAGAGAGATTTTTCGCTTGAGTCGCTACTTTAAACTTGCACCAATGTCGCCTTTGATCAGAGGGCTGACGATCGCACTCTGGGCATTGCCACTTTTCTTTGGCATATTTGCGCTTGTATCGCGGCAGCTAATTGCAGGCATCGTATTTCTATTCCTCATAACTCTTTATGGGGTTGTATGGTTATGGTGCCGACCATCTTGCTTTGTAGTTTACCGCAACTATGTGGAGATTGTGTTTCCTGGCCGGCGGCGCAAGATCCCCATGCAAGATGTATCCAGTATCCGCATTATCAGCAACGATGCTTTTCAACAGGAGTTTGGCTGGGCTATGCGTATCGGTGTGGGAGGATTGTGGGGCGGCTTCGGCTGGCTGTGGACGTATCGTCGAGGTTTTTTAGAGTTCTATATTTCACAACTCGACAACTTTGTACTGATCGAGCGTGTAACAGAAAAAAGCGTCCTCATCACACCTGAAAATCCTGAACAGTTAGTAGAAGCTGTTGAGGAAGCGATCGCTTAATTAAAAATCCTACCTGTTAACGGACAAGACGCGATCGTATATCTTTAGGAACCTAAATCACTCGCTTAGTGTCAGGGTAAGCGGTGAGTGTTACAAATTGAAGAGATTGTAGACAGATATCCATTTGAGGATTTAACACTTGAAGAATTATTTATAGAAGCTGATCGCATTGGGAATAAATATCTAACTGCTCAAGAAAGAGAAGAATTTAATCAAAAGTTAGCTCAAGAAGTTAATGAGATTGCGGAAGAGATAGATAGGCAGTTTCCTGACACTGAAATAGAAGTTATTGACTTCAGTAAAAAAAATAGCAATAACTCTCGAAAGAAACGCAATCAAAAGTCATATCGAACTGTTAAATTTTAGTGAGAGATACTGTGAATTTAGAAGACAAAGAGCTTGAGGAATTATTTAAACTCGCAGACAAAATTGGTAAAAAGCGATATCACAAACTAACTCGTCAAGATTTTGAAGATTATCGAAAATTTGACAAGTGGCGTTACATCAATGGTGATAGTGAGTGTGGAACAACTCAAGAGAGTAAAGACTGGGTGAAAGAAAATTCAGATTGGTTGTGCCCAATCTGTGAGGAAAAATACTCTCTAAGGGATGGTAAAACAATCGATCACAAGTTACCCCGATCGCAATATCCTTGGTTGGCAATGGAATTCAAGAACTTATGGGTTATTTGCCAAAGATGTAACAAAGAAAAAGGGGAAATGCATTGGTACGAATATGAGCACTATATGTTAATCCACCATCCAAAGCTTTATCTAAATGTGAGAAATGTACGTCCCATACAGTTACTAAAGTCTCTCAAAAACTAAAATAACAATAATTTCGGGCATTGCTGACATAGAGGTATGAAATTTAAAAATTAGGCATTTAAAACTCTTACTCTCTGCGACTTTGCGGACGCCACTTGACGCCAGGTGCTTTATGCCGGGGAACCCGTCCACCGCACTGGCTCCTCCGCGTGAGACAAATTCATACTTTGAATCAGCAACGCCCAATTTCAAGCCAGTCTTAAAAGTTTTGCGCTTCCTTCCCACCAAGTTTTATACAATAATCATCTGCTCTTGATGATCTTGATTAAAAAAGCTGGGGAATTATGGCGCGTCTGGCACTATTGAGTGTATCTAATAAAACAGGTTTAATTGACCTTGCCCGGAGATTGGTAGAAGAATTTGACTTTGAAATTATCAGTAGTGGTGGCACTGCCCAAACTCTGAAAGATGCAGGATTACCAGTTACAAAAGTTGCCGATTACACAGGCTCTCCCGAAATATTAGGTGGGCGAGTCAAAACACTGCATCCTCGCATTCACGGCGGTATTTTAGCGCGAAGAGATATGCCCCAAGACATGACAGATTTGGAAAATAACCAAATTCGTCCGCTTGATTTAGTGGTAGTGAATCTCTATCCTTTTGAAGCTACTATTGCTAAAGAGGGTGTGACTTTAGCTGAGGCAATTGAACAAATTGATATTGGCGGCCCTGCTATGCTGAGAGCAGCATCGAAAAACTTTGCTCATCTAACAGTATTGTGCGATCCCGCCCAATATGGCGAATATTTAGAAGAATTAAGGCAACATGGCGGCGAAACTTCGCTGGCATTTCGACAAAAGTGTGCGTTGAAAGGATTTTTGCATACTTCTAGTTACGATCAAGCGATCGCATCTTATTTGAGCGAGCAGTCTGCTTCAGAATCAACGCTACCGTCACAGTTTATGCTTGCCGGACAACAACTGCAATCTCTGCGTTATGGGGAAAATCCCCATCAAAGTGCGGCTTGGTATCAAACTGGCACAACTCCAAGCGGATGGGCAGCCGCTACCAAACTCCAAGGCAAAGAACTTAGTTACAATAACTTAGTTGATTTAGAAGCAGCCCGTCGGATTATTGCAGAATTCACCGACACTCCCGCAGCAACTATTATCAAACACACTAATCCCTGTGGCACGGCGCTAGGAAACACTATTTTAGAAGCTTATCAAAAAGCATTGAATGCCGATCCCGTGTCTGCCTTTGGTGGCATTGTTGCACTCAACCATCCCATCGATAGCGCTACTGCAACTGAATTAACAAAGACATTCTTAGAATGTGTAGTTGCCCCAGGATGCGAAGAGGATGCTAAAGAAATTCTGGCAGCCAAATCAAAAGTGCGGGTATTAATCTTACCAGATTTGAGTAGCGGCCCTAAAGATACCGTCAAGGTGTTAGCAGGCGGTTTTCTCGTTCAAGCTTCAGATGACATTGTTGCCAACACTAGTAAATGGCAAGTCGTTACCGAACGTCAACCCACCCCAACCGAATTAGAAGAATTGCTATTTGCGTGGAAAGTTTGCAAACACGTCAAATCGAATGCCATTGTTGTGAGTAGCGATCGCACAACCTTAGGTGTGGGTGCAGGGCAAATGAACCGTGTTGGTTCAGTAAAAATAGCCCTTGAACAAGCCCAAGAAAAAGCCAAAGGAGCCTTTCTTGCCAGTGATGGATTTTTCCCCTTTGATGATTCCGTCAAAACAGCTGCTGCTGCCGGAATCACGGCGATCGTTCAACCAGGTGGAAGCTTGCGAGATCAAGATTCTATTCAAGCTGCAAACGAGCTGGGTTTAGTTATGGTATTCACAGGCGTGCGTCACTTTTTGCATTAAATAGAGTGTAGGGGGAAGAAGAGGACACGGGGACAGATCAATTAAAAATCAAAAAGTAAAAATTTTTAATTTTCTAGCCCCTAGTCCCTACTTAGTACACTCGCGAAAGTGTCACTAATCTGAAAGTAGAGATTTAGAGCCGATGCTACTCTTTTATTGTGTGAGGAGCAAGTTTGAAACGAAAAGCGCTTGGAGTGGAAACACGGCAACACTCTTAAGCGCTTTTTAATTTAGAATTTATATAATTTACAGAATCTTCATATTAAGTACTTGTAATGCCATAAAAGCAGTGATATCTTTTAGTTGTGTGTGAGGAGCAAGTGTAAATCAAAAAGCGCTGAGGGTGGAAACACGGCAACACTCCTGAGCGCTTTTTGCTTTTTCAATCTGGCTTGAAGCTCAGAGTTAATTTCAACAAAAATAGTTCCACTTTGATACTTATCTTCAAAATGAAACAGCAGCCCACGGTTTGAAATGTCTGGACTGCTGTTTGATAAAGAGTTTAGCCAATACAAAATCGTTGATTCCTAACTAAAAAATTCCTAACAGAAAAATGAATGTCAAACCACACAAGGCGAGAAGGGAAATAATAATTATGTTACCTACACTGTGGTCTTCTACTGTATTGTGAGTATGGTCAGTCATTTTAATCAACCTTATCTTCTAATAGTTTATGCTGCAATTATAAGTAGTTAAACTAGTTATTTTGTTTGTATAATAGGAAACTTGAATTAAATTTATCTATGTTTAAATTTATAGTAATAGTCATATAAGTTAGATGAATTATTGTTGCAACAAGTAATTAGTGAAAATTTATTCATACTAATTACCAATCAATAACATATAACTTTTTTATTAGAACCCAGAATACGCAAGCTTAAGCAGCATATTTAGCCTAGTTTTAGTATTTGTATCTTTTGATAGATGCAATAACATCTTGAGAATAATACCGATTCATAAAATGTTTGCAACACATCCTGATGTAGAGACGTGTTATGGCACCTCTCTACAATGTCTATTTGTCGCATTCTTTTTTCAAATTGGTATAAGCTTTCTATGTAAAGATATTAAGATTAGAGAATTAAATATTACCTCTATGGGAAAGTCTAAGAGGATGTTTGAAATGTCCTATTTCATATTTCCCTTGACCACGAGGAGTCACAACTAATAGCTCAAAATCTGCCTAATTGGCTTAAAAATGTTTGATTTTGTCTGGTTTTCTTTACGTATTTTAAAGATTAACGCCATAACAATCAAATATTCCAAAAAATCATGGTATTACACCCAATTATATTCTTGTCCAATCAGGAGCGCTTGAAATGACCCAAAAGCAAGCAAATTTCCTTGAAGGCACATTTGCCGGCGGTGGACAGATGGGTACCTTGATGTGTAACTTTGACTGGGCAAGCACTTCCCTTGGTTCTGTGGAAAACTGGTCGCAAAGCTTGCGTACATCTGTCGGTATTTTACTCAATTCCCATTACCCTGTGGTTATTGCTTGGGGTTGTGAGTTGCTCCAATTCTACAACGATGCTTTCATACCTTTGCTTGGAGATAAACATCCCCACGCCCTTGGACAAAAAATTCCCCAGGCATGGCCGGAATTTTGGTCTGGGATCGTGCCCTTGCTTCAAAAAGTCATAGATACAGGAGAGGGTGCTTTCTTAGAAAATATGCAACTGTTTGTCATGCGCAACGGATATATAGAAGAAGTATATCTAAACTTCTCCTGCAGTCCGATCCGTGATGACAACGGCTTGGTAGGAGGTATTTTTATTGCCTGTATCGAAACAACTCAAACTGCCGCCAATGCTTGTGCCCGTGAAGAAGAACGCAAACGCACCGAAGCCTCGGCACAAGTAGAAAGAGTCGCCCAACTTCCTCAATCAACTACAGAGTACGAGCGACAGTTACGGTTACTTAGCGAAGTAACACCTGGCAAGCTTCACTCTATCCTCGAAAGTATTACGGATTCCTTTATCGCATTAGACAAAGACTGGCGAATCGTATACATCAATCAAAAAGCTGCTAGGAAAAACGGACAAACGCCCAACGAGATTGTTGGCAAAAATCATTGGGAACACTGGCATTGGCTGGCTGGAACGCAAATAGAACAAGAATATCACCGTGCTGTTGCCGAGCAAGTACCAGTCCATTTTGAAGTTCCTTGTCAACCTCTCAATACTTGGTTGGAAATCCACGCTTATCCATCTGAAGATGGGTTGAATGTTTTTTTACGTGATATTACCGAACGCAAGCGTATCGAAGTAATGTTACGAGAAAGTGAAGAGCGATTACGCTTGGCTATAGAAGGGGCTGGTTTGGCAATGTGGGATTGGGATCTTGTCTCTGGGCAGATTATATGCTCAGATGGCAGCCAAGCTATGCTGGGGCTAACTGCTGATACCAAGATGACTTATGAGATTTTCCTTAATGCTGTGTATCTAGACGATCGCGAGGGAGTTGAACGGGCAGTGCAGCAGGCGATCGCAGGCGAGAATGACTATAACGTTGAGTACCGAACTATTTGGGCAGATGGCACAGTTCATTGGCTGGCATCCAAGGCGCGCGTCTACCGCGATGAAAATGGTAAACCAATTCGGATGACAGGTGTAGGGTTAGATATTACTGCCCAGAAGCAAGCACAGGAAGCTCTGCACCAGAGTGAAGCTCATTTAGCAATGGCTCAAAAAGTTGCCCAAGTCGGTAGTTGGGAATTCGATCTAGCCAGCCAAAAAATTATTTGGTCAGAAACTACGTTCCAGCACTGGGGATTTGAGCCAACCCAAAGCGAACCGAGCTATGCCGAATTGCTAGAGAGGGTTTATCCAGAATGATCGAGAAATTCTGCAACAATTTGTGGAGCGAGCGATCGCACAAGGGATTCCTTATGGCTTTGATATGCGAATTTTGCGCCCGGATGGTTCAATTCGATATCTCGATTCTCGCGGAGAGCCTGTATTTAACGAGCAGGGGCAAGTTATTAAACTGATAGGAACATCATTTGATATCAGCGATCGCAGGCACCTAGAAGAAGAATTACGTCGTCAAGAGCAGGAACTTGCTGATTTTATTGAAAATGCACCCATTGGCATACATTGTGTATCATCAAACGGAACCATCTTGTGGGCAAATCAAGCTGAATTGGACTTGCTTGGTTACTCTCATCAAGAGTACATTGGGCAGCACATTGCTACTTTCCATGCCAATCAACCCGTCATAGAGGATATCCTCAAAAGATTAACAGCGAAGGAAACTTTGATTGACTATGAAGCTAGGCTGAGGTGCAAGGATGGCTCGATTAAAGATGTTTTAATCAACTCTAATGTATTGTGGGAAGACGATCGCTTCATTTACAGTCGGTGCTTTACCAAGGATATTAGCGATCGCAAGCAGGTAGAGGAAGCATTACGTCTTTCGGAAGCAAGATTTCGACTGGCAGTGGAAAATCTCCCAGAAGTATTCATGCTTTATGATGCTCAACGTCGATTTCAGTTTGTCAATGCCAAAGTATTACAACTAAGCGGGAGAACTCTAGAACAATTTATTGGGCATCGGGATGAAGAAGTTTTTCCTCCTGAAGTTACCAATGCCTATTTACCCTTGTTACTAAAAACTGTCGAAACCGGAAAATTGGAGACTGGAGAATGTACAATCACTTTCTTTGAATGCCAGAAATACGAGCCAATCACTTTTATTGTGAAATATGTACCCCTACTCGACAGTCAGGGAAATATCCAGCAAATTCTTGCCCTTACTCACGACATCACACATATCAAACGTGCAGAGGAAGCGCTTCGGCAACGAGAACAAGAATTTCGAGCACTGGCTGAAAATGCCCCAGATATGATTTCTCGATTTGATCGAAACCTTTGTTTTAGATATGTCAATCCTCGTGTAGAGTTAGAGATGGGTATTCCAGTAGCTGAATGGATTGGTAAAACCCTATTGGAACTAGGTTTTCCCGAAGCGATTGTCAATCCTTGGCATCAAGCACTGCAAGAAGTTTTTGAAACCAAACAGGAACTATTCTACGATTCGGAGTTTCCCTCTGCTACGGGAATGAGATATTGGTCGTCTCGGATTGTACCTGAATTTGCTGAGGATGGTTCCGTTAAAACTGTTCTCTGTGTTTGTCGAGATATTACCACTCGCAGACAAGCAGAATTGGAATTACAGCAAGCAAAAGAAGCAGCAGAAGCAGCTAGTCGAATTAAAGACGAATTTCTGGCTATTCTCTCCCATGAACTCCGCTCTCCCCTCACTCCCATCCTTGCTTGGGCACAAATTTTGCGGTTAAAGAACTTTGATGCCACAACAACCGACTATGCCTTAGAAACGATTGAGCGCAACGCTAAGTTACAGACTCAGTTGATCGACGATTTACTGGATGTATCTTCTATAATCCAGGGCAAAATGACTTTAAATGTTAGATCTGTCAATTTGGTTTTCGTGATTCAAGGCGCACTGGAAACAATACGTTCCACAGCCCAAGCTAAAGCAATTCAAATTCAAACCTTTTTGGACTACACTCCCCACAAAATGAAAGGAGATCCTAGTCGCTTACAACAGATAGTTTGGAATTTGCTTTCCAATGCGGTAAAGTTCACCCCAGAAGAAGGAAAAATTACAATCAAGCTAGAGTATTTTGACTCTTACGCCCAAATTCAAGTTAGTGATACAGGTAAAGGTATCAGCCCTGACTTTCTCCCTCATGTTTTTAAACGCTTTTCTCAAGAAAGCAACTCTACAACCAGAAGATATGGTGGACTGGGATTAGGGTTATCAATTGTTCATTATTTGACTAAGCTACACGGTGGTTCGGTAAAAGCAGAAAGTCTTGGAGAGAATTTAGGGGCAACATTTACAGTAACTTTGCCATTTGTGACGGCTGAGTGTGAAGAAATTAGAGAAAAAGAGCCAACTCAAGCGCAGATGAGTTTAAGTGGGCTGCGCATTTTAGTTGTAGATGATGAAGCAGATGTACGGGAATTGTTAGCCAGGATATTAAAGGATGCAGGAGCTGATGTCACCATTACACCATCAGCTAATGAAGCGCTTGCAGCTTTGCGGCAAAAACTACCGGATATTATGCTTGCTGATATTGGTATGCCAGATGTAGATGGCTATATGTTAATGCGTCAGGTGCGGGCTTTGCCATCAGAACTGGGAGGACAAATACCTGCAATTGCCCTGACTGCTTATGCTGGAGAGTATAATCAGCAGCAGGCGATCGCCGCAGGTTTTCGGTTGCATATTGCTAAACCTGTGGAACCAAAGGTGTTGATTGAGGCAATTGTCAGTCTATTAAAGGGGATAGGGGACAGGGGATAGGGGACAGGGAACAGGGGATAGGGGACAGGGAACAGTAATCAGTAAACAGTGAAGGATAACTGATACCTAATATCCAGTCAACGTATGCCTTTAGTTAGAGTACAAAGGGTCAGAAATTAAGATAGGCCTAGAAAGGAAATGAGATTAAGAGGAATGGATAAGAATTTATGACTTTTGGTTGAAAATCAGCGTACATAAGCCAGAAATAATCAATATTCTGACTCCTACGTTTTGAATTCTGAGTTCTTCAATTGCATTTATCTGCACTTGTTCCATTTCTTTCAGGAAGAGCCAGAGGCTCTAGTTCTCGTTACCAGGTTAAACCTGGTAACGAGGGTTTGTAGGCTGCCGCCTGGTGGCTGTCATTAGTAGTGCAAGATATGAAATTTGAAAAACGCTAGAAGTTAAGAACTTTGTTATGCCAAAACTCGTAAATCTCTTCTCGTTCTAAGGTAAATTCAACATCAAAGCTCCAATATCTTTTGGTAGATTTCCATGTCTGAATTAATTCAAGCAGTCCTCAACAGTGAAGAAAAACTTGATTTACGTTCATTTCTGAGCGATTTACGTCATCAAGATAAAAAATATTTGTTACGCAATGACATTCAAAATGTATATCGCGATTATTGCTCTCATTATCAAAAACCGGAGCAATTTTACACTTCATCGCATTTAGGTAAATTACTTTACTACACCCAGGAAATTATTCAAGATGAGTCTAGCTTTTGTTTGATTATCCGCCCCAAAATTGCTAGCCAAGAAGTTTATCGGCTCACGGCAGATTTGAGTGTAGAACCAATGACAGTCCAAGAACTTTTAGATCTGCGCGATCGCTTCGTCAATAGATTCCATCCCAATGAAGGCGATTTGTTGGAATTGGATTTTGGCCCATTCTACGACTACTCCCCAATGATTCGCGATCCGAAAAATATTGGTAAGGGAGTACAGTTTCTCAATCGTTACCTTTCTAGCAAACTTCTCCAAGATCCCAAGCAATGGCTGCAAAGCTTGTTTGAGTTCTTAAGCTTGCATCAATATAATGGCGTCCAACTTTTGATCAACAATCGCATTAAATCTCAAAAGCAACTTTCCGAGCAAGTCAAAAGCGCGATCGCATTTGTGAGCAATCGTCCTAGTGATGAACCCTACGAAGAATTACGCTTCCACTTACAAACAATGGGGTTTGAACCTGGTTGGGGTAATACCGCCGCCCGCGTGCAAGAAACCCTAGAGATGCTCGATCAATTAATCGACTCTCCCGATCACCAAACCCTAGAAGCATTTATTTCCCGCATTCCGATCATTTTTAGAATCGTTTTGGTATCTCCCCACGGTTGGTTTGGGCAAGAGGGAGTTTTAGGACGTCCCGATACTGGTGGACAAGTTGTTTACCTGCTCGATCAGGCAAAAAGCTTAGAAAAGCAGCTCCAAGAAGACTCTATCCAAGCAGGTTTAGAGGGACTGAATGTTGAACCAAAGGTGATTATTCTCACCCGCTTGATCCCCAATAGTGATGGCACTCTGTGCAATCAACGTTTAGAAAAAGTCTACGGTACAGAAAATGCCTGGATTTTGCGCGTGCCACTGCGGGAGTTCAATCCCAACATGACTCAAAATTGGATGTCGCGGTTTGAAATTTGGCCTTATTTAGAAACTTATGCCATTGATGCCGAAAAAGAATTGATGGCAGAATTTCAGGGTAGACCAGATTTAATTGTTGGTAACTATTCTGATGGTAATTTGGTGGCATTTTTGTTGTCACGTCGCTTGGGTGTAACGCAGTGCAATATTGCCCACGCTTTTGAAAAGACTAAATATTTGTTCAGTAACCTCTACTGGAACGATTTAGAGGATAAATATCATTTTTCATTACAGTTTACCGCTGATTTGCTGGCGATGAATGCTGCTAATTTCATCATCAGCAGCACTTACCAAGAAATTGTCGGTACGCCGGATAGTGTAGGACAGTACGAATCCTATAAATGCTTCACTATGCCGGATTTGTATCATGTGGTAAATGGTATTGAACTATTTAGTCCTAAGTTCAATGTTGTGCCGCCAGGAGTGAATGAAAATTACTTTTTTCCCTACACCCATACTCAAGATCGAGTCGAAAGCGATCGCCAACGCATTGAAGAAATGCTGTTTACATTAGAAGATCCGACTCAAGTATTTGGTAAGCTTGACGATCCCAGCAAACGTCCTCTCTTCTCAATGGCACGTCTTGATCGCATCAAAAATCTCACGGGGTTAGCTGAATGCTTTGGTCAAAATAAAGAATTACAAGAGCATTGCAACTTAATTTTAGTGGCGGGGAAATTGCGCGTTGAAGAATCAGGAGACAATGAAGAACGCGAAGAAATAGTCAAACTTTACCGAATTATTGAAGAGTACAATCTTCAAGGCAAAATTCGCTGGTTGGGTGTACGTTTGTCGAAAATAGACTCTGGAGAAATTTACCGTATCATTGCCGAGCATCAAGGTATTTTTGTTCAACCCGCTTTATTTGAAGCGTTTGGTTTGACTATTTTAGAGGCAATGATTTCCGGATTACCTACTTTTGCAACACAGTTTGGCGGGCCTTTAGAAATTATTCAAGATAGGATAAATGGCTTTTACATCAATCCTACCAATTTAGACGAGACAGGCGCAAAAATTCTAGATTTTGTCCAGAAATGCGAACAGAAACCAGATTACTGGTATCAAGTTTCTGGGCGAGCTATTGATAGAGTTTACAGCACTTATACCTGGAAAATTCATACGAATAAGCTGCTATCTTTAGCACGAATTTACGCTTTCTGGAACTTTACTTCCAAAGAAAATCGAGAAGACTTGTTGCGTTATATTGAGGCTTTGTTCTATTTAATTTATAAGCCAAGAGCGCAACAATTATTAGAGCAACACCAGTATCGGTAGTTAGTCATTAGTTATTAGTCATTAGTCATTTGTCATTTGCCGCTCACTAAGGACGAATGACAAAGGACAAATGACTACCTTGTTAACTGATACCAAGTTTTTTGACCAACTATTCCATCTACAGCTAGATTTCTTCTATTTTGAAAAGCTTTGACAGCTGTTTCTGTCAAAGCACCAAAAATTCCATCAACTTGAATAGCATAGCCATGAGATGATAATAACCTTTGCAGTACTCTCACACTATTACCAGTTGTACCAAAACGCAAAGTCGGCAAATGGTGACTATTAGAACTTGAAAGTTTTGTCACCTGATTATTTTTTTTGATTGGCTTATTTTTGAAACGCTGCTGTGGCAAATCACTCGCTACAGTATATTTTCGCTGACGAGAGCGAGAACTTTTTCCAATCGTATCTTTGTTTACAGCTTTTAATTTCTTGACAGAATTAGAAAAACTCTGGGAATGAAGCTTTTGTCTAACTTGCTCTGCTGAATTTTGGGCGATCGCAATCTGCACAACAGAAGGTTTCTCATCTACCACTATAAATTCAGGCGGCGTGATTTGAGTTGTGGGAGCTATTTCTAATAACTGACTTTGTTTTGACGTTTTTACATCATTGTCTAGCTGAGGTGGTAACTTTTCTGGAAAATTGGGCAAATAAGGTTGTCCTGTTGTTAATGCGCCCGTCATCAGCAGACCAATATTACTCATTAGTATTTCATTTTACTCAAACCCATGTTTTCATTCACATAAAAAATAATTAGCATTCCGGAATGATGAGTGTTTTTAGTTAAAATATATTTTATATCAATCTAATATCAAGCAATTTTAGACACAGACGCCATCACTCAAAAAAGCAACACGCAGAGTTGTTGGGCTAGAGACAAATGCAGCTTGCATAATTATAAATGAAGAAAATTAGATTATAGGAGAAAGCTTCTGTCTTTAGAATTCATTGAGATCCCTCCAAGAACAGGGCAAGCACCTGAGGGACTAATTATAACTTTGCACGGTTGGGGCGCAAATGCGGAGGATGTGGCATCTTTTGCACCGTTTTTAAATTTACCGAATTATCATTTTGTGTTTCCCAATGCACCTTTTCCATATCCTTATTCTCCTGTTGGTAGGGCTTGGTATGACTTGAGCATGGAAAATATGTATGAAGGATTAGCACAAAGTCGGCAATTGCTAATCGATTGGTTACAATCTTTAGAAAGCAGCATCGGTGTGCCTTTATCGCGGACAATTTTGAGTGGCTTTTCCCAAGGTGGTGCCATGACCTTTGATGTAGGATCGAAGTTGCCTTTTGCTGGTTTAGTTGTCATGAGCGGATATTTACATCCCGGCGCGATCGCAGATGTAGAAACCCAAAAATCAACAGCTTTACCTCCAGTTTTAATCATGCATGGCAAATACGATCAAGTTGTGCCTTTACAAGCAGCAGTAAGAGCAAGAGACACTTTAGAATTGTTAGGAACTAGAGTGCAATACCATGAATTTGACATCGGTCATGAAATACGACCGCATATGCTGGATTTAATACGGAATTTTGTGATTAATATTTAAAAAATCACCAGGCTGCTCTGATGATATATCTACTAGGATTGGTTACAAAAGTTTTACAAAATCCGGTATAAATCCGGAAAATTTTTATGAAATTGGCGTCCTCAAATGAGTAAGATATATTGGGTGGCTGCGTCGAGCGCAACGTAACCCATGCTGGATGCAAGTGCTGCTAACGGGAGAGGCGAGCAAAATGAAAACTCTAAGCATTTCTAAAACAGACATTGCTACCATGACTCCACAAGATGTAGAAAATTTAGCTACACGTTTGGAGCAAGATAACTACAGTAATGCTTTTGAAGGTTTGAATGATTGGCACTTATTGCGTGCGATCGCATTTCAGCGCCCAGAGCTAGTTGAACCCTATATCCACCTTTTAGATTTAGAACCTTACGATGAAGCTTAATTAGAGCTAATGGCTAATAGACATCTCCAAAAATAGAATGAATGTAGAGACGCGTACGCCCCAGGCGTTCCCGGAGGGTAATTTCGCGTCTCTACAAGGATTTTAGACAACGCGCATATTAATTTATGGAGATGGCTAATTATCAGAAAACAATTAGCTATTAGCTATTAGCAATAAAATTATGTTAACTCCACAACCAAGGCGGGTTTTAATTGGTATTGGTGGCGGAATCGCCGCTTATAAAGTTTGTGAAGTTGTTTCTACACTGTTTAAAAATGGTGTAGAAGTGCGAATAATTCTTACTAATTCTGCACAGAAATTTATCACGCCCTTAACTCTCGCCACTTTATCTCGCCATCCTGCTTATACAGATGAAAATTTTTGGCAACCAATTTATTCTCGCCCGTTGCACATAGAATTGGGTGAATGGGCAGAAGTTTTTGCGATCGCGCCTTTAACAGCTAATACGTTAGCCAAGTTAGCCTTTGGGATGGCTGATAATTTGCTTACCAATACGGTGTTAGCTTCCACTTGCCCGGTATTGTTAGCACCAGCAATGAATACCGATATGTGGGAACAGCAAGTAGTGCAGCGAAATTGGCAGCAGTTAGCGACAAATAGCCGATTTCATACTTTGCCAACAGCATCGGGGTTATTGGCGTGCGATCGCGTCGGTGCTGGCAGGATGGCAGAACCACCGGAAATTTTGGCATACATTCAATCATTGCTACACACTGCAGGCAAGCGAGATTTAGTAGGTAAGCGAGTGTTAATTAGTGCTGGGGGAACGCGAGAGCATTTCGATCCAGTCAGATTTATTGGTAATCCCTCTACGGGAAAAATGGGGTTAGCTTTAGCACAGGCAGCACTACACCGAGGAGCAAAGGTAACGTTAGTACATGGCCCGGCAAACTTTGATATACCCTTGGGGATAGAAGTAATTGCTGTTGTCAGTGCCAAGGAAATGCAAGAAGAAATGCTAGGAAATTTGCATAGCGCTGATGTGATAATTATGTCAGCAGCTGTAGCAGATGTGAAGCCACGGGAATATGCTCACGAAAAATTGCCAAAGCGATCGCTTCCAGAGGCTTTAGCTTTAGAAGCAGTACCAGACATCATTACAGAATTAGCCAAGCGCAAACAACCGCATCAAACATTAATTGGGTTTGCTGCCCAGACGGGAGATATTGTTGCCCCCGCGCTAGAAAAGTTACAGAGAAAAAATTTAGACGCAATTGTTGCAAATCCGGTAGATCAACCGGATAGTGGTTTTGGCAGTGACAACAATCAAGCCGTATTTTTAGATCAACAAGGTCGTCAAGTCAAGATTCCACCTTGTAGCAAATTGCAGCTAGCTCACCATTTGTTTGATTTTGTTAGTGGTTAGCCATTTGTCATTAGTCATTGTCATTTGTCATTAGTTAGTGGTTAGTAGGGGAGGCAGCGCGCCCTTGGAGATTAAGAGGAGCTAACGGAAACGTCTCCGGCTCCGCTCCGTTGTAGCGACTGCCGTGCAGGTTTTGCTGATGATTTTTCGGTTGAAACAGACAATTTATCTTCTAAACCCGCCCGTACAGCAGTTAATAGGTTGCTTGTCTCCCCATCTCCCCTTGTCCCCCTTGTCCCCTTGTCTCCCTCTTTCCTTCTGCCTACCAACGGATACGCCACTACCTTTGGAAGCCGCTCCGCGTCTACGTGTCTACTGCCCTCTGCCTTTCTTCCTGCAATCTTGACTATACGTAAAAAATCTAGGATAAAAAATTACGTACCACCCTCCAATGTACGATTACCTCTGAGAGGGAGATGAGTTAGAAGGCGAAATGCCAGCATATACTGACAAGCAAAAACCGTTACAAAAACAACTAGGATGGTGTTTGGATCGGCGAGATCCGCAATTTATCCAATCTCTAATGCCGATTTGGGAATGGCTTTACTACCACTATTTTCATGTCCAAACTAGTGGTTGGGAGCATATCCCATCTCACAAAAAAGTTTTATTCGTCGGTTCCCATAATGGTGGACTCGCTGCTCCTGATATGTTTATGATGATGTACGACTGGTTTCAACGCTATGGTGTGCAACGACCAGTCTATGGTTTGATGCATCCGACAATGTGGAAAGTAGTTCCTCCAGTAGCGGAAGCGGCTGCTAAGGTAGGAGCCGTTGTAGCACATCCAAAAATGGCGATCGCTGCCTTGCGTTCTGGAGCTAGCGTACTTGTCTATCCAGGTGGGGCGCAAGATGTTTTCCGTCCGCATTCTCTGCGCAACAAAATTTACTTTGCCAATCGTCACGGATTTATTAAGCTAGCACTACGAGAAGAAGTGCCAATAGTACCTGTAGTTTCCACTGGCGCTCACGATACGTTGATTGTGCTTGCTGAGTGCTATAAAATTGTGCAGCAACTCCATAACTGGGGAATGCCCTGGCTATTTGGAATCGATCCAGAAGTTTTCCCTATTTATTTGGGATTACCTTGGGGATTAGCATTAGGCCCTTTGCCCAATATTCCTTTACCAAAACCTATCCATACGCGAGTTTGCCCGCCGATTGTATTTGAACGCTACGGTCGTCAAGCCGCGTGCGATCGCGAATATGTTCATGCCTGCTATGAGCTTGTCCGCAGTAAAATGCAGCAAGAGTTGGATAATTTGGTTAAGATGAGCTAAACCAAAGCAAAAACGCAAAGATGCTTTGAAAAATATCACATCTTTGCGCTTTGCCTAAAACTAATCTCAATCGAGCGTGCAAGGAAGATTTTTGGTTAAACTTTCTGATTTAAAAAGGCATAAAATTGCCCATCTTGAAAGAAATATATCCTGAATCTGCCCAGTTAGTCAAAGGATTAAAAATATTTGCCAAATTAGTTGTAAAAAATTATGCATATAAGTTATTGATATGTCTAAAATATAACTGGCACTCCCAAAGCGATCGCGCTCATGAGTGCCAATTATATTACTCAACCCTTGAGGTGGAAACGCTCTCAGCAGATTGGGGTGTACTAGGTAGTTCCAAACAGTAGCCCGCACCATACACCGTTTTAATATAACGGGGATGACGGGGATCGGGTTCTAACTTAGTTCGCAAGTGGCGAATGTGAACTCGAATTGTCTCAATATCATCATCTGGATCGTAACCCCAGACTTCCCTAAGAATTTCACTCGGAGAAACGGTCTGACCGTGCCGCTGTAGTAGGCAGTGGAGTAGCTCAAATTCCAAGTGAGTTAGCTTTACTGTTTGACCAAACCATATAGCTTCAAACCTTTCAGGAACGAGAGTTAATGGCCCGTAATTAAGAATTTCACTGTGCTTGGCTGCTTGAGGAATCCGATCAGTGCGTCGCAGCAGTGCCCTTACCCGTGCCAGCATCTCCTCAACTTCAAACGGCTTGGTGAGGTAGTCATCCGCGCCCGCATTAAAGCCTTCTACCTTATCCTGAGTTTGACTCAGAGCAGTTAACATCAACACAGGAATTTCAGCAGTCCGTTCATCACGTCGCAAGCGTTGACAAATGGTAAATCCGTCTACTCTAGGTAACATCAGATCGAGCATGATTAGATCTGGCTGTAGTTGGAGAGCCAGTGCTTGACCTTTAATACCATCTTCGGCTTGACTGACGTCGTAACCAGCCATTTCCAAATTGACGGCAACTAACTCTGAAATCGCTGGGTCATCGTCTATGACTAGAATCCTCGGCATTATTAAAAGTTTATTACTACTTATTAAGGATAAATAAGAACCTTTGGGGGATACAAAGATTTCTTCATTGATTATAAAAAATAATTGAAATTTAACATAAAACTTAAAATAAAATGTTGTAAAACAAGACCCAAGCTAAATTAAATCTTGAGCGTAATGTGTTATGTGCCATACAATTCATCTCGTTTTGTGCAAACCACCGTAACGATGATGAATTGTCAATATAGAAAAAACTACTAAAAATGCAACTAACACTTTACACACAGTACACACAATCTTATTAAATTGAGTACTGTAATTGCATCTGCTTTTGGATTCTCGGCGATTGCTGCTATTTAGTCAAGCATCTACTTGCTACATATTTAGAGAAAGCGCTCGCACAAAATGTAAATTTATATAAATAAGTAATCTATAATACCTTTTAAGTAAGTATTTGCAATTACATAGCTTTTCTCGTCTTCCCAAAGTAGGAAAGCATCCACTAGGGCGATCGTCGAATTTAATGCGAGGAATTTTGTAGATGGGGTTGAAGATACGAAACCCAACATTTACAGTATGTTGGGTTTGCTTGCACTCAACGAGGAAACTTCCAAGGATGCAGTAGCTCCACGAGCCGAAAAAGCCAATGTGAGGAAATGATGGCTCAGGCAACACAGTAGCTCCCCTCATACTGCCATGCGTTAGTTTGCTTTGCAGGCAACTAATGTGATACCGATGCCATCTTTCCTCGAACTTCTGGCGATCGCAAGCACTTTTACAAAATCGTACTTGTCAGGTTTTACCGAACGTCAACTAATAGCAGCGTGCATTCTCAACTTTTTCATCAACTCTTGAGTTAACTGAGAGAAAGCTTTTGATCCTGCTGATTGAGGAGCATTTAAAACAGCCGGTACAAAGCTATCAACTGCCTTAGCAACATTTACATCCACTGGAATTTGTGTTTGACAAATTTTTTCTTGATCAAAATCTTGATGAACACGCTGCATGACTTGTTTGTAATATCTGCCAGTTAACAAATTGGCATTGGACATTGTAAAGACAATGCCTAGCATTTGTATATCAATTTTTGCCTCTTGCTCGTGGCTATCTTTTAATTGAGCAATGCGTCTTTCCAACAACTGGATACCTACTACAGAAAGAGGTTCTGGTTTAGCAGGAAGTATGTAAAAATTACTAGTTGCTAAAGCACTACGAGTCAGCAAATTATAGCCTGGGGCACAGTCTAGGATAATAAAATCATATTCTTGACGTACTGGTTCTATGATTTTAGCCAGCAAGACTCTTTCAAAACGATTCCAAATTGTTTCAAAGTCTTTTTCTGCCAGATTCACTGCTTGTCTGTGCAGCATTTCTGAAATCACAAATTCATCGTATAAGTCAATATCTCCTGGTAACAAATCTAGTCCTTCGAGCTTACAAACCTGTGATTCAATAACTTCTGGAACTGTATGTTTAGGTTGAGGCTCCGGATTAATAATTTGATCTATTAGATACCTAAAAGTCTTTCGTTGTTTACGGCGTCTGGCAAAGTCTACAGGCGACATTAAACTGAGTGTTGCACTAATTTGAGTATCTAAATCGAGAACTAACACCCGCTTGCCATGCTCTTTCGCTAAACAAGTTGCCAAATTGACGCTGAGAGTCGTTTTGCCGACACCACCCTTCATATTTGCAGTTGCAATTACATATCCCATTGCTTAATTCCTCTGATGAAGCATTCCCATCTAGGTAGCTTACACGTCCTGTTATCCCGTAAAAATTTTTGCTAAATTTAACATTTCCGACACTCAACAATTTAGCGTCGGTGGTAGTGCCTTGGTTAAGCAGTCAGATTATACCAGTCAAGGGATGTTTTTGCTCTCACAATAGCTCGTAATTTACAGTTTATACCCCTAGCCAGTAAATATTGAACATGACTGTACTTTAAGCAATATCTATAAGTTATTGAAAAAATATTTAGCCATTTATCATTTTTTTACTTTTTTAAAAGTAATTTATACTACACAAAATCATTTTTGATGCAATAAAATATAATGTATTAAATAACACTTTAACTCAAGGCTTATCCTTACCCTTACTTAACTAAAACATAGAAGAATTTACTCTCTCTAGAATTTAATCAGAGATAGGAAGTCCAAGAAAAACATTAAATAACCGAGAAGCATTCAGTTATCAGTACTTACTAATGGTTCCTATTTTTTAGAGGTAGAACGAGATTGTCTTTTAATCCTGAACTTTGCCGTAACGAAAGCGAAGTTGAAAGTAAACTAATCGTCCAATACTTGCTACCACAACTGGGTTATACTCCTGATACCTGGCATCAAGAGATTACATTTGGCAAGATTCGTTTAGATTTTTTAGCTTTTGCCGCGCAGGCTATTCCCTTTGTGTTGGATGCTAACTCACCTTTGAGTTTGGTAATGGAGGCAAAAAGTCCCAAGCAGAATTTAAATAATCATGTTCATCGACTTAAGAATTATTTAATCAGCTTGAATGTAGAATATGGGTTGCTTACAAATGGCAAAGAAATTAGAATTTATCAAAAATCTCAAGATGATATTCAGCTAGTATTTCAATGTGCTGGCAAAGAATTAGACCACAGAATAGAAGAAATAAAAGCTTTAATTGGCAGGGATAGCTTAAAAGAGAAAAAATCCACAGACAATTCAGAGACTCAAACTACTGAGAAGAATAAACCAAATCCTCAAACAATTTCTGATCCTAGTTCTGAAACTAAGAGGCAACATTCAATGAAAGTAATTGCTGTTTATCATAATAAAGGCGGCGTTGGTAAAACAACAACTGTAGTAAACCTGGCAGCTGCTATTAGAAAAAAGGGAAAAAGTTTTAGTTGTTGATCTTGATAGTCAAGCTAATACTACATTTGCTACAGGTTTGGTAAAATTTGATGATGAGGACTTAGATGATATTAAAGATTCAAATATTCTTCAAATCTTACAATCGGAAGAACATTTTCCTATTTTAGAGGTAGCTAGAAAATCTAATTTTTCTAATCCGGAAATTGATGTAGTTCCATCACATATTGATTTAATGAAGAATGAGCAGGATTTAAATAGACTTGACTATAGTAGATTAATACTAATTGAAAAATTAGAGCAAGTAAAAGATAAATATGATGTTGTACTTATTGATACACCTCCATCTTTAAATTTGTATGCAAGGATCGCCTTGATAGCTGCTGACTATCTTATCATTCCATCAGATTTGAAACCATTTGCTAATCAAGGATTAATAAATGTAAAAGAGTTTGTTAAAGCTGTTAATGGATTTAGAAAGCAAATCAAAAAACCATCTATTGAAATAATAGGAGTTCTTGCCTGTAAAATTTCAACAAATAATCAATTTGTGAAACATACCTTGCCCAAGCGAATAGAAAAAATTCCACAAAGATATGGACTAAACATAATGGATACAGTTATTTATGAAAGAGACGATCTAGCTAAGTGTTCAGAAAACTTTCAGATTCTCGGTAATATAGAAGTCGCTGATCCAATATCGATACTGGATTTTAAACCTAGTTCAACTTCAGCACAAGAATTTGAATTACTAGCAAAAGAAGTGTTACAAAAAATAGGAATGACTACATGAAACTCCCTACTTCACTTGTTGCTGTCAAGAAGATTACTTCCAATAAGCCTCGTTCAAGTTTTGATGATGATAAGTTAGAAGAAGCTGCAAAATTAATTTTAGAATCTGAAGGAGTGATTAACCCTATAGTGGTTCGCAGAACAAGCCTTCAGTCATACGAGGTAGTAGATGGAGACTTTGAGTATTATGCTGCTGCTAGAGCTAGAGAAATAGATTCTCATAAAGGTGAGATGATAGGAGTATTTATCATTGAACCTGAAAATGAAGAAAATATTACAAAGCAAATCCAACTACTTAGAAAATCTCAGCCTGTTCTTCCTAGTAATGAATTTGTTATTCTAGATAGCAAAGAATCTATTTCAATAAATATGGAGTCGCGATTTATAAATGCAGAAACTCGTATGACAAATCTAGAATCTCGTTTTGAAAATCGGACAAATGAACTACAAGTCAATTTTAGGTATGAAATTCAGAAAATTAATGATAGGTTGAATGAAATTGAAAGCAAAATGCCTAAACCTATTGAACTATTGGAGGCGCTTAATACTCTAAGTTTAGCTGCTCTGACTTCTAAACTAAAAAGTGTGAATATTAATAGCAAAACAAAAATAATTGAATCAATAGTCAGTGAACGTAAGAAAGGTAAATTTATATCTTTTAGCAATGTAGTTGAACGTGTTAAAGGTTTAGGCGATAAAACAATGCTTAAAATAATTGATAATTTTTCTGAAAGTAGTAAATAACTAATAAATAAACTAACAAATAATGATATGAGCTAATAAAGTGTAATCTGTAGAAAATGTATCTCACCTGGGTTCTGCAGAACAATACTTGGAGGCTGAAATGAATGCTCTGGAATCAAAAATCATCGAAATTTTAAAACAAGGCACTCAATTAAGAGCAATAGAAATTGCTAACCGCCTTAAGGTAGAAAGGCGAGAAGTAAACCACTACCTCTACTCTTCATTGAAGCATCTAGTTATCCAAGACAGCGATTACAGATGGTCATTAAAAACAACTAAAATCACTAATATTCCTCATCCCTCTACTCAAGCACCAACTCGTCAAACTGAATCATCACAATCTGTAAGGCAAGCTAACACCTATAGATTTACTAAACAAGAGATTCAACAAAATAGCCAACTTCAACAGCCAACGCCTCAAACTCAATCATCACAACCTATCAAGCATAATAATCCATATGAAGTTATCAAAAGAGAACTTGCCCAAGCCTCACCAGAGGAGAAAGTAAAAATTTTAAAGAATGCTTTTAGACAAGAGCTATTTAGCAAACTAGATGATGATGAGATAAACGCTCTCCAATCAATTTTGGAGCAGTCTAAAAGAGAAACTAGTATAGCTCACTCTGCTTATCAGGAAGGAAAACTAAGTACTCGAAAAAATATTATCTTAGCAATAGTAGCTATATCCGTTTCTTTAGCTCTTGGTGCATTGTTTGCTATAAACCAATTGACACTAAAGCCAACGTACCAACCTACTCCTCTTCCTCAAAATCGCTAGTTATAGTTATCCTCTTTTTACCTTTGCACCCTCCTCAGTCTAAAAAGCATTGCTGATTTAGGGTAATGAATAATTTTGTTAGATACCAAAACCCTTGTAGAGACGCGAAATTTCGCGTCTCTACATCTAGATTTATACTGTGATTCAGCAACTCCGTCTAAAACGCTATATTTTTCGTTTACCCAATCCTACCTCTGCACCATCTTCGCTAACTCAAACGCCTTACCCCTTACCCCTGTTGGCAACAAAGATAACCCTAATCCAGTCCACGCTTTCATCGGAGCAAAAGACTTACCTGCCAAAATAAACTCCCTTCCTTTATGTGTTTCTCCCTTTTCCAGCAAGCGCAGCCCCAACAACAACCGCGTTTCTGCAAGCCGCTTTCGCCTGATACACTCCAATTTTTCAGACTCAAAGTTATAACTATCCAAATACCGCAACTTATCAGTTAAATAAGCAATTGCTCGATCCAGTCCTTTTTGTTCTGAATGTACGCGATATTCCATTAATAATTCTGGTAAATAATAACCATTTTTACCCGCCAAAGCCAGTCGCACAAATAAATCATTATCTTCACAATTTTGCCAATTAGACCGCATAAATCCAACTTCTTCAAGACAGCGGCGACGAAATAAAGTTGCGCCTATTTGGAAACTTTGCTTAACAAATACAACTTCCACTAAGTTATTCACCACGCCTTTTGGTAAATTAACTCTATCCCAACGCTCTCGATTTTCTTGAGTTTTCGCATCATCTCGAACATTGTTAATATCTATGATCCAGTGATCGGTACTTACAAAATCAACTTTAGAGTCACGCTCTAGAACAACGGCAGTACGCTCAAGAAAATTTGGGGTTAACCTGTCGTCGTCATCAAATTTAACAAAATATTCGCCTGTTGCCGCTTTAAAGCCAGAGCGCATATTATTACTTTTCCCAATATGTTGCGAATGACGAATATATCTAATACGTTTATCTGTATATTGCGAGATTAATTTAGGTGTACCATCCTGCGAACCATCATCACAAACAATGATTTCAAAATCCTGATAAGACTGTTGCAATACACTTTGAATAGCTTCAGAAAGCAGTTTAATTCGATTAAAAGTAGGAATGCAAACACTAATTTTTGGCATATCAATACTTTAAAAAAATTGGTGGAAATATTAAAAAATACATTGAATATGCGATTATAAATATTTCAATTCTTACTAGATAGACGGTTGCTGGCATATACTGTAGCAAAAGTCATTCTATATACATTGCTGTACTTATTAAGATTATTCCCAAATAATTGCGTTTATGAACATTTTGATGCTGTCTTCTACCTTCCCCTATCCGCCCACACAAGGGGGAACTCAAGTGCGCACGTTTAATTTACTCAAATATCTTAGTCAGCGCCATGCAATCACGCTTGTAACTCAACGGGAAGCTCATGTCACAGACACAGAAATAGCTGAGTTACAACATTGGGTAGATCGTCTAGTTATTTTTGAGCGCCCTCCAGATTTGGGAAGTCAGAAAGGAATGCTCCAAAAACTCCAGCGTTTAAATTTATTTTTGCAAGATGGGGTGCCGCCTAATGTCTTAAATCGTTACTCACCAGAGATGCAGAACTGGATTGATAATTTTGTAGAGGCAGGAAAATGTGATGTCATTACTTGCGAGCACAGCGTTAATGAAATTTATGTTAGACCCCATTTCCAAAAACAAGTACGAACATTAGTTAATGTGCATAGTTCTATCTACTGCACCTGTCGCAATCAACTTGAAACAGGCACTTCCACTAACCCTGTCAGGGATAAAGTTAATTTGCCGCTTCTGCGACGCTACGAGCAAAATTACTGCTCAAAATTTTCGGCGATCGCTGTGACAACACAAGAGGACAAAATTCAACTGCAACAATTCAACCCCCACAAGGAAATTACTGTCATTCCCAATGGTGTAGATTTAGAGTCATTTCCTTATCGCAGCAACGATCCGGGGGGACATCGCTTAATTTTTATTGGTGCAATGGATAATTTGGCAAATATTGATGCTGTCTGTTTTTTTTGCAATGAAGTCTTGCCAAAAATTCAAGCACGTTATTCAGATGCAACTTTCGAGATTGTTGGTTCTCGCCCAGCACCAGAAGTTTTAGCACTGCAAGCAAAACCAGGGGTGATTGTCACTGGTAAAGTTCCTTCTATAGCAGAGTACTTGCACAAAGCAACTGTTTGCGTTGTACCGATGCGAACAGGATTTGGAATTAAAAATAAAACTTTAGAAGCAATGGCAGCAGGTGTACCGATAGTAGCAAGCGATCGCGGTTTAGAAGGACTAGCTGTAGATGGTGCAAATGTATTACTTACAGCTTTACGAGCGAATCACCCGCCTGAGTATGTTAATGCTATTAGTCATTTATTTACTAACGCACAATTAAGAGAAGAATTATCTCGCAATGGCAGACAGTTAGTAGAAGCTGAATTTACTTGGGATATTGCTGGTAGGCGCTATGAGCAATTATGTTTGGAAAATTGAAGAAGAATCCAGAAGTCAGAATTCAGAATATTCTGACTCCTGGCTCCTGGATTATATCAGCGCAGGGGTGTAAAAACGCCGCTTATTCATCCACGCCTACATACAAAATTCAATTGGAAAAGATTCAATTGGAAAAGAATCCAGAAGCCAGAATGAAGAATTTATTCTGGCTTCTGGCTCCTGACTTCTTTCTTGATAAAAAAATCCCCCTCTATCCTGTCGGGTAGAAGGGAAAAATGGCTAAGTCAGAGGATATCAAAACGGTTTAGTTGAACTTACCAGCAGTTGCGGCAATGAAGAAGGCTGCGTAGGTAAGAATGTAGCCAACCGTGAAGTGAGTTAAACCAACCAACCAACCTTGGACGATAGATAGAGCCACAGGCTTATCCTTCCAGCGAACCAGGTTTGCCAATGGAGTGCGTTCGTGTGCCCAGACGAGAGTTTCAATCAACTCCTGCCAGTAACCACGCCAGGCAATCAGGAACATGAAACCGGTTGCCCAAACCAGGTGTCCGAACAGGAACATCCAATCCCAGACAGCGAGGTTAGTTGTGCCGTAGGGGTTGTACCCGTTCATTACCAGAGCAGAGTTAGCCCATAGGTAATCACGCAGCCAACCCATCAGGTATGTAGAAGACTCGTTGAACTGAGCTACGTTGCCTTGCCAAATACCTAGATGCTTCCAGTGCCAGTAGAAGGTAGTCCAGCCAAGCAGGTTCAGCATCCAGAATATAGCGAGGAAGAAAGACTGCTCCCAAGCGGAAGTTTGGCAAGTACCACCACGACCAGGGCCATCACAGGGGAAAGTGAAGCCAAAAGCGCTCTTATCTGGAAATAGCTTGCTACCACGGGCATCCAACGCACCTTTGACACATATCAAGGTGGTAGTGTGCAAACCGAGAGCGATCGCATGGTGAACCAGGAAATCACCAGGCCCAATGGTCAAGAATAGAGAGTTGGTGCCAGCGTTAATTGCATCTAGCCAACCTGGTAACCAGACGTTGGCGTAGTTGGGCCATGCAGTATGGGCAATGCTGTCTGGATTAGACAACAATACATTCATGCCATACACCGCTTTACCATGAGCAGATTGGATAAATTGAGCGAATACTGGCTCAATCAGGATTTGCTTCTCAGGTGTGCCAAATGCAACTACTACGTCGTTGTGTACGTACAAACCGAGGGTGTGGAAGCCCAAGAATAACGACACCCAGCTTAGGTGCGAGATAATCGCTTCTTTGTGCTTCAGTACACGCTCCAGCACGTTGCCCTTATTTTGTTCGGGGTCGTAGTCCCGCACCCAAAAGATGGCGCCGTGGGCAAATGCACCAACCAGGAAGAAGCCAGCTAAGTACTGGTGGTGAGTATACAGACACGCCTGGGTTGTGTAATCCTTAGCCATGAAGGCATAAGGAGGCATTGCGTACATATGCTGCGCTACCAGGGACAGAGCTGTTCCCAAAGCAGCTAGGTGAATACCTAACTGGAAGTGAAGGGAGTTGTTATAGGTGTCGTACAGTCCGTGGTGCGGCAGGTTAAACTGACCTTCAGTTTGGATGCCAAAGAATTTTCTGGCATTGAGCATCTCTTTGATGCTGTGACCAATTCCGAAGTTCGTCCGGTACTGGTGCCCGGCGATGATGAAGATAACAGCGATCGCCAAGTGATGGTGAGCCATATCAGTCAACCACAGCGATTCTGTCTGCGGATGAAAGCCACCCAAGAAGGTCAGAATTGCAGTACCAGCACCTTGGGAAGTACCAAAGATGTGGTTTGCAGTATCGGGGTTAGAAGCGTAAACACCCCAGTTACCCGTCCAGAAGGGTTGCAAGCCAGCTGGGTGGGGCAGAGTTGTCAGGAAATTATCCCAACCTACGTGCTGTCCGCGAGATTCAGGGATAGCAACGTGAATTAAGTGACCAGCCCAAGCCAGAGAGCTAACACCAAACAATCCTGCTAGGTGGTGGTTCAGGCGAGGTTCAGCGCTCTTAAACCAAGCCAAGCTAGGACGGTACTTGGGTTGCAAGTGCAGCCAACCAGCGAATAAGAACACTGCTGCCAACAGTAGAAGGAACACTGAACCCATGTACAGGTCACCATTTGTTCGCATCCCGATGGTGTACCACCAGTGATAAACGCCAGAGTAAGCAATGTTTACCGGATAGTTAGCTCCACCTTGGGTGAAAGCTTCTACTGCGGGTTTACCGAAGTGGGGATCCCAAATCGCATGGGCGATCGGGCGGATATGAATGGGATCTTTAATCCATTGTTGAAAGTTTCCTTGCCAGGCTACGTGGAACAACAAGCTAGAAGCCCACAAGAAAATGATTGCCACATGACCGAAGTGAGTAGCGAAAATCTTTTGGTAAAGATTTTCTTCCGTCATCCCATCATGGCTTTCAAAATCGTTGCCCTGAGCCATCGCATACCAGATTCGACGCGTTGTCGGATCTTGCGCGAGATCCTGGCTAAATTTTGGAAATTTTGTTGCCATTTATTTCTTTACATCCTCCTTTTAGCTAATCCAAATTGCTGGCTCACTCGAACCAGCAATGCCTAGCAATTGAATAAATATCCTTGCGGCATCAAGTCGGAGGCCAAACTAATAGAAAAAGTAGAAAAACTGACGAATATGAGAATAAAACAAACTTATTCTCGGAGTTGCCTTCCTATGCAGGACAATGCAATTCAGTTTCATGTAAGTAATAAACAAATTTAACTATCACTACTTCAATAGCATTTCCTACTAAGGAGAGAGATTCGTATTAAATAAGTTTGTAACCGTCAATACAACAAATTAATTTTAGGAATCTCAATGATTAAGTACATATAGGCTTCAACACTCATACCAAATTCTCTATAAACTTGTGCTTAATATTTGTTAATAAAAAAAGGTTTTCAAACAAGCTTGTACGAAATATTAAGCTTATCTGCATGGGAAATTAGTATCAGTTTTTAATCTTCTAAAATGAAAATATTGCTCTTGCTTTGATTGCATTAGATGGTGATATTTTTAGAAGCAAGCAATGGAATGTTCCCTTTGTTGTCACCCAAAAGCCAATAAACATGGAAAAGCCAGTAAAGGTAGCTAACGCGATCGCTGCCCGAATAGCGTTGGCTACCTTTACGGTTACCTCTGATAGTGTCTATTACCGTCGTTAGATCAGTGAAGAGACGGTTTGCATTGTCTTGTAATCTCGTGCATAAGGCAGCAGCTTGCTTCTGGTGAGTCGAATTAGCCGCGTTATCCATGACGCTGTTGATGCCACTGCCAAGCATGGGAAATAATTTCGTTCAAGCTTGGGTACTGGGGATGCCAACCCAATACTTGACGTGCTTTGTCGCTACTACCTACTAAAATTGGTGGGTCGCCTCGTCGGCGATCGCACTCCACTATTTTTATTTGTTTTCCTGTTACTTGCTTGGCAGTTTCTATTACTTCTCTGACTGAAAATCCACTGCCATTACCCAGATTAAATACTTCGCTATTTTCTCCGTTCAACAAATACTCTAAACCCAAAACATGAGCTTGTGCTAAATCAGCAACGTGAATATAATCCCTAATACAAGTACCATCTCTAGTAGGATAATCAGTGCCGAAAATAGAAATGGATTCCCGCTTACCCAAAGCAGTTAATAGCACCAGTGGTATGAGGTGAGTTTCTGGTTTGTGATCTTCACCCAGTAGTCCATTAGGATCAGCACCTGCGGCGTTAAAATAGCGAAATCTCACAGACTTGAAGTTGTAGGCTGTATCGAAATCAGACAAAATTCGCTCCACCATCCACTTGCTAGTTGCATAGGGACTGATAGGATCTTGTGGGTGGTCTTCGGTAATTGGCACAAATTTGGGCACACCATAAAGAGCGCAAGTAGAAGAAAAGATAAACTTGTTGATAGAAGCACTAACTATTGCTTCTAAAAGCGTTAGTGTACCTGTGACATTGTTGTGGTAATATTTGGCTGGGTCAATAACAGATTCACCCACGGCAATATAAGCGGCAAAATGCATCACCGCAGCTATATTATGGGTTATAAATATATTATCCAAAAGAGCGCGATCGCTCGTATCACCAACAATTAATTTGACCTGCAAAACCTCTTCCACAAGTTCTCGGTGTCCATAGGACAAATTATCAAGAACAATTACCTCATAACCTGCTTTTTTCAGGGCTAATACTGCATGGGAGCCAATATATCCTGCTCCACCTGTAACTAATATGGTTGTCATGACTTGCTACTATTTTGAAAAATTAGTGATTCACTAGGAGCAGGGGTGTAGGTGAATTGTTTCCCTCTACACCCTTACACACCTTATCCTTAAAATTATCTGTTCCCTGTTCCCCGTTCCCTTTTATTCGCACTCATGGCAGTAGCGAGACATTGCACTGTCAAGACAAGATAGTAGTTCACCTCTGTTGCTACCAAGAACGCTGTAAGATGGACGGGGAGCAATTAAACCCAGTTCTCGCATCGGCAGAGCAATCAGATTGCTGACACTCACGCCTGCTTTTTTCGCCGCTAGCCGCGCCAAATCAGCCCAGGCGATCGCACCTTTGTTTGCCAGATGCCACACGCCACTCTCGCCATCAATCAATAAATCGAGGCTAGCATGAACCAAATCGGGCACGTAGGTAGGCGAAACAATAGTATCTTCTGCGGCGACGAAACTATTGCCAGCACTTAACTGACGCAGCGCAATGGTTACAAAATTGTAATCATCCCAAGGGCTGAAAAATGCACTAGTGCGAATTACTAGGGATGAAGGATTAGCTTTTAATACTAGCTTTTCTGCCAAAGCTTTGCTGCATCCATACACATTGAGAGGAGCAACGGCATCACTTTCTATATAAGGGTTGGATACAACACCATCAAAAACCAAGTCTGACGAAAAAGTCACCAGTGGCACCTTATACTTAGCGCAAGCAGCAGCTAACATCGCTGCCCCCGTGGTGTTCACTCGCAAGCAAACCTCAGGTTCGTGTTCTGCATCATCCACCCGCACGTATCCCGCAGCATTTACAACCGCCCACGGCTTCAACTCATCCAAAACCCTATCGACAGAGTCAGGATTGGCGATATCCATTTCTTGGCGTGAGAGTAAGCGATATGTGATACCACGCATTTCGCACAACCGTGCAAAAGCCCTACCTAGAGTTCCTGTCGCGCCCACGATCGCTAAGGGAGAACAGGAGTGAGAGAGGGAGAGAGGGGGAGAATCCTTCCCCTTGTCCTCTTCTATTTTCTGGCAACTCACAGGTGGGTATAACAGCCGACTTTGCCGACGCCACCATCCCGGTGTTTCTAGTATCGGGTGATCTGGTTGGCGTCCAGCGGCTAGATCGCGCACCATCTTGGCAATTGCTGTTGGTCGTGGATGTGGCGATTCTCCAGAGGAGATGCTACGCGAACGCAAGTCAAACACACCTGATTCATAGTAGCCAACAAAGCGAGTCAATAAGCTATTCCAATCGTAGCTACCGAGCAAAGCCCAAGCTGTGACAGCACGGACATCTACATCTTGAGTTCGCAATTCCTGTGCTGCACTCCAGATTTCGTACAGCCAACGCAACTGCTCCTCACGGGTACAGCTAAGGTGAGCTTCTGTAACCGCAAGAGGTAGTTTGTAGCGTTCCCATGCTTCTTGTAGTAAGGTGCGCGGGCCTGCTGCACTTTCGGCACAAACCCGCACTGCCTCTACATCTGCGTATTCGTCCCGTCCATTGCCTCCATGGGAACAAGCCGGATAGCGTTCTTTGCGCTCATCCAAAAAGCGATCGCTTGTCAGGTAGTGATTAATCCCGATTATATCTGGCGGGCAGGGATTTTCTAGAAACCATTCTAGATCAGTATCATTCACACCGCACTTGTGCAGATATCCCCACATAGGATGAGTCGGGGTGACTCGACCGCACAATAAATCAAAGCTCAACCAGCGACGCTCGTTCTCAAATTCTGCTTGATAAGCTAGCTTTGGCGTACTGTAAACCTTACCCAAATCCTCGGTTTGTATAAGTTGGGCGTTGGAGTTGACTTTCCGGATTGCCTGCATTGAAAGAGCGATCGCCCGGCACTCAACCAGTAAAGCACGAGCAAAAGTTAAATCATCTCGACCGTGAGGATACCAGTGGCCGTACATTCCACTGAATCGTGCCGTTGTTAATGGCTCGTTTACGGGTGTGTAATGTGTTATCCAAGGATAGCGATCGGCAACTGCACGAGCATATAAAGCTAATTTTTCTGGAAATTCTGGATCTACCAAGCTCGTGTAACGCGGCCCGCTACCATGATGTACTAATCCCACAATTGGACGAATGCCGAGTTCGCGCAACCGCTCCAATCGCTCATCCGCCCACGACCAATTAGCATTCTCCAATCCGTTAGGTGCAATCCGTTCCCAAAGCACAGGGTAACGGATAGCGTGTATTCCTAGTTCGGCAAATAATTCCAAGTCATTCAAGCGTGTTGCATGACCGTTGTATTCCAACTGGTCGAAATACTCATCACCCACACGATTTACTGTACACTCTACACCAGCCCACACCTCTAAAGGAAGTGTTGAGTTTAAGACAGAAGCCATAAGTTAAAATTCTAGTTGATATTCTCTTTTTTTTACCTCTGTGTCTCAGTATCTATGCGGTTCGTGTTATTAACCACAAAGACACAAAGTAAGGTGGACATTTTTGCCCACCCTACAACTCAAGCTTCAACCGCAATTTGTTTGTAAACAGACAGAGCTTGAGCAACACATTGATCCATGTTGTAATACTTGTAGGTTGCTAGCCGTCCTACAAAATACACACCTGGCGTTGCATCAGCCAGTGCCTTGTATTTCTTGTAAATTTCCTGATTTTCAGCACGTGGCACGGGGTAATATGGATCTCCAAAAGCCTTAGGAAACTCGTAAACAATGCTAGTTTTGTGATGTTCCTGTCCCGTTAGGTACTTAAACTCTGTAACGCGGGTATAGAGGTGTTCGTTAGGATAGTTGATTACTGGCGCTGGCTGGAACACGGGTTTATTATGTGTTTCATGTTTGAAATCGAGTGAACGATACGGTAGTTTCCCGTAGCGATAATCAAAGAACTCATCAACAGGCCCGGTGTAAACCATCTCGCGGCAAGGTATGGCTTTTTCAATTTCACGATAATCTGTGTTTAACATTACCTTGATGTTCGGATGATTTAACATATTCTCGAACATTCGGGTAAAGCCATGTAGCGGCATTGCCTGGTAAGTATCTGTGAAATATCTATCGTCGCGATTAGTACGAGTGGGAATACGGGCGATTACTGATTTGTCAAGTTCCGATGGATCTAGTCCCCATTGTTTGCGAGTGTAGTTGCGGAAGAGCTTTTCATATAGTTCCCTACCAACTTTGCTCACCACCACATCCTCTGAGGTGCGGATGTATTCCCTTGGTTCAGCTAGAGATTTGAAGAAATCTTCCACCTGAAATGAATTGAGGTTCATTCCATAGAGTTTATTGATCGTGTCGAGGTTGATGGGAATAGGAACAAGCTGCCCGTCTACGCTAGCGAGGACACGATGCTCGTAAGCCCGCCACTGGGTGAATTGTGAGAGGTATTCAAAGACTTCGCGGGAATTAGTGTGAAAGATGTGAGGCCCGTATTTGTGTACGAGGATGCCATTATCGTCATAATGATCGTAAGCGTTGCCACCAATGTGGTTGCGCTTGTCAATCACCAATACTCTCTTGCCAGACTGAGTTGCTAAACGTTCAGCTATTACGCTTCCTGAAAACCCCGCCCCGATCACCAAATAATCAAATAGAAACTCTCTGGTAATAATACTTGGTGCTTGGGGGATATTTGTAACTGTAGTATCCTGACGGGCAGCGATCGCAGAGTCTAACAATTTGAGCATTGATGCCCAAGTTCGATCCCAAGAAATCTGCTCTAGGAAGACATCTACCCGATTTAACCAACCCGATTCTGGAGTGTCTTCTTGCATAGCCTTTTCTACTGCGGCAACGAATTCAGAAACCGTGTCTGCTATTCGCACCAACTTCAAGTCTCCATAGGGACGCACTACATCCCGAATCGAGGTAGATACTACAGGTTTACCTGCGGCAAGATATTCTGGAGTCTTTGTCGGACTAATAAAGCGTGTTGATTCGTTCCGCGCAAACGGCAGCATCGCCAAATCCCAACCCGCCAAATATGTAGGTAAATCTTGATAATCTTTACCACCGAGATAATGGATATTCTCCCGCTGTGGCAGAGTTGCTGGATCGATTTTCACAATAGGCCCAATCATCACTAAATGCCAGTCAGAACGCACATCAGCAATACCAGCCAGCAGTTCAATATCCATCCGTTCATCAATCACCCCAAAGAACCCAAGGCGTGGGTGGGGAATATTCGCTTGATCTGATGGTTCTTCTTGAATTGTCCTACCCTGCGCAAAGTGTGCTACATCCACACTGCTGGGAAAGGCATACACGTTCTGGTGCTGGTTCACTTTGCTTTCGTAAAGACTCTGTCCGCCTGTAAATACCAAATCTGCACGGCGGAAAAGTTCGGCTTCGTAGTTCTTTAGAGCAGATGATGCTCCTTTGAATGCGGACAATTCATCCATGCAATCATAAACAACTGCTTCTGGTTGCAAGTGGTGTGTAAAACCAAGTGCCATTGGCGTGTAGTACCAACAGATATATTTGCGGATCTTATGCTCTGCAAACAATTCATCAATTAGCACTCGTAAATCTGGGTTGATAGCGTCTTCACTTAAATTTTGTGGCAGGTGAGGAACCACAACCCAAACTCCGCTCTTGTCTTGGTTGACTTCCAACCGCCACACCTCTTCAGGTGTAAAAATTGGCTCCTCGATAAAGAACACCCGCCTCCCTTGAGAACAGCGGCTAAGAAGATGTTGCGGTCTTTGATAGACGAAATTCCACCGCAAATGAGATAGACAAACTATATCAGGTGTATCTGTAGAAACTTCTTTAGAGCTTTTGTTGGATACAGATATATTTTGTGATAATGCAGTTGATGACAACGGTTCAGCTAAATCTGTTCGCTTAACTTCACCCATATTTAATGATTTACTATTACCGATGCCGTTATTTTTTATTTGAGTATTTTTGTTGGACATATATGTTTGTTCTCAGATTATTTTCGTTACTGACAAATCAAATAGTTCAGAAATGTTCTAGCCAATGAAGCCAATGAAGTGAATCAAGGCTTTCATACCTTATTTCAAAGAAGGCAAGCTAAGTAATGATAAGCTAGTCAATCCTTATACCTTGATGGAAATCCCTGTTAATAAAGCTTATTTTGTACATTAATTTTTAATTTGTTTTGTTAGCTTCTACCAAAAGTCTAAAATTATTTATATTTGTCTATATCTGTAGGATTGAATCAAGTAAGCTTATGTTAATTTTTGTCTATTTAATCATTTATACCATTTCAATCAAATATGCATATATCTGGGGTAAGTTGTCGCACAAAGCAGCGACATTATCCACATATGAATAAGACCAAAGTCTAGGTAAAATCTTAAATAAATGCTAGTGAGAGTTCTACCAATTCAACCTTGGGAGTGCGAATTACATTTATTGCCTAAGCAAATAATTCATTACTATACTCCGCGTTGGCTAAATGCGTGAAGTTGAATTTTAATCCAATTACCACCCCTCGCTATGCATTGAGGGCAAATATCTCCATAACTATCACCTTGATCATTATATACAATTAATCTAGCTGCATTCATTTGAAAATGTTGATGGCAAATTAAACATTTTTGGCTATTGTTTTTACTATTACACTCTATTTGAAATTGCATATTTATTCTCCTAAAATAAAGATTGGAACCAATTTAAAATCAATATAGCCACTTCCAAACATCTTAATTCTATGATTGGAGAGCTAGCATCTATAAAATGAAGTGAAAATTGTTAAATTTCAATGTATTCATGAATACAATTGCATCTTGATTAAAGTTATAAGAACTTAATAATAAATTCCTCTTTTATGACTTAAGGCGTAGTAAAGTCACAATTTTAGCTCTAACCTTAATTGTGATATTTAAGCGTAGGTCTAGGATAGGTTAGTCATTGGCATTGAAGCCATTGTGAATATAAGTCTTCCTCTAAAAATCCTTTCTTATGACAAGTTGCAGATTTAGCTACTAAGACTTTAAGCGTTGTTTCATAACCACTGCTGAGTATTTGGTGTCCATAACCAATTACTTTGCCAAGGTTCCCAGTTTTTTGATTTATTACATAATCACCAATGTTAAACACAATGGTAACCTCTTAATTTCAATAGGTTTGGTGAATTCTTCTTCTCTTAATTATTAACATTATTGGATTTGTAGAAATTACAGCTTCATCCTTACAGCTTTTCTTGTCTCTACTAAAAGAATAATTCTGTGTTAACTCACTCGGTTACCACTGATACAAATAATCCCATTTCGCTTTCAGGGCGCTACCCATGGGCAGCAGGGTAGGAGAGGAGATGATTTGTAGATTTAATTTAGAAAATTGAAATCAGGCATTCCCTAAGAATAAGCACAAGCTTATAGCGATCGCCTTCTTTAAATTCAGTCTTTGTCTAACTTTTGGCTCAGAGTATCAAGGAACTTTGCCAAGCCGTAGATGAGCGATTGTAACAGAACCGTTGAAAGTGTATTTCTAAGTGCTGAGTTATAAAGTGTATTCTACTCAACACAACTTACGGGAAACGCGAGGGATGGGTGCTGCTGTTTACAGCACTACTGAATCCTGAGTCAGGCAGTATAAGAATCACAATAATTATCAATTTCTCGCTTTTTAATGCATAAAAAACGCTTTCCAAGCATTTTAGCTACGATTGCTTCCTATAAGCTGCTGCCACATTGTATAGTAATAAATTTCAAACCACAGTTTATCTACACAAATTCACCCTTAAAATAGATAGTATGAGGTGATATTTTTAGATCAAACATTAAAAATTTAACTATATTGATTCTGAAATCTATATTCTCGATTCTGTATTCTTTTTTGATGTTAATTTTAATGTTAAAAATTCATCTCAAGTATGCCATAATGTCACGAGCCGAAAGCTAATACCTAATTTGATGCCTCCAACTAACTTGGGGGTAAATTTGGCTATTTGCTTACAGCCAAGCTCCAACCTTAGGCATTCGCTACTAGGGGACAGTGTGGTTTGAAGTGAATGATGCCTTTAGGTATTTGTACAGGCAGAACTCTTGGAATGTTTGAGAATAGGCAAGTTTTCCAAAAATTTTTCTGTTGCAAAATTGGGAAGAAATTTCGATGAACTTGTTGAAGTTGGAAAATAGCGCGGTGAAATTAACCTCTGATGCCAATACGAAGACGAATTTCGCGTTGAGAGAATCGGCATACCCACGTCCCCAGTTAAGACGCTCGCATTGGCAAAGTCTCAACGGTCGGTGGAAATTCGCATTTGATGACCAAGGCAAATGCACTCAACCCAGCGACCTTAGCGAATGGACACATCATATACAAGTTCCCTTTGCCCCTGAATCTACCAAAAGTGGGATTGACGATCCGGGCTTTCACCCCAATTGCTGGTATGAGCGGGAATTTGAAACACCTCCAGGAGAGGGCAGATTACTATTACACTTCGGTGCTGTGGACTATCGCGCTCGTGTTTGGGTAAACGACCAATACATAGCAGAGCACGAAGGTGGACATACTCCTTTCACCCTCGATATTACCCATGTCTTGAATGACAGTGGTACAACGAAGGTGACAGTGTGGGCGCAAGACGATCCTCACGATCTTGCTAAACCTCGTGGCAAGCAGGATTGGCAGTTGCAACCACACAGTATTTGGTATCCTCGCACCAGCGGGATTTGGCAGACAGTCTGGGTTGAGCGCGTGGGTACGACTTATATCGATCACATCCGCTGGACACCCGATTTTGAGCGGTGGGAAATTGGTTGTTACGCTGCCCTTGCGGGTGATGTGCCTGCTGCGGGCATACAAATAAAGGTGAAATTGAGTGTTGGCGATCGCGTGCTGGCGAACGATAGCTATGAAGTCTTCAACGGCGAGATTAGCCGCCGCATCTCTCTTTCAGACCCCGGTATCGATGACTACCGCAACGAAATGCTATGGAGTCCAGAAAAGCCAACCCTCATCGATGCTGATATTGAAATGTGGTATAAAGGCGAACTATTGGATGCGGTTAAATCTTACACTGCCTTGCGGACAGTTAGTATACAACGCGATCGCTTTATGCTCAACGGACGTCCCTACTATTTGCGGATGGTTCTCGATCAGGGCTATTGGCCTGATAGCCTCATGACTGCACCCGATGATGAGGCTTTACGGCGGGATGTGGAACTTGCCAAAGCAATGGGTTTCAACGGAGTACGCAAGCACCAAAAAATTGAAGATCCGCGCTTTTTATATTGGGCAGACGTGCTGGGGTTGTTAGTATGGGAGGAGATGCCCAGTGCATATCGTTTCTCACCTAAAGCAGTGGAACGCATGACGCATGAGTGGATTGAAGTCATCAAGCGTGATGTCAATCACCCGTGTATTGTGGCTTGGGTGCCGTTCAATGAATCTTGGGGAGTTCCGAATCTAGTCGAGACACAAGCTCACCGCAACTATGTTTTGGCAATGTATCACTTAACAAAGACGCTAGATCCGACTCGCCCAGTAATTGGTAACGATGGTTGGGAGAGTACAGATACTGACATTCTCGCTATCCATGACTACGATACCAATCCCCAACACTTAGCTCATCGCTACGGCCCAGAAGTGAAGCTATCAGATTTATTTGATCGCAAGCGTCCCGGAGGGCGTATCCTAACGCTGGACAACTATCCTCATCAAGGACAGCCAGTGATGCTAACTGAGTTTGGCGGCATCGCCTATGCTCCTGATGACAAGCCCGATGCTAACAAAGTCTGGGGATATGAGCGTTGCTGGAATATTTCCGAGCTACAAATGAAATACGCTGCTCTGCTGGAAACAATCAATAACCTTGAGATATTCAGCGGATTTTGTTACACGCAATTCGCTGATACCTTCCAAGAAGCTAACGGGTTGTTGTACGCCGATCGCACGCCGAAAATTCCCCTGGAGGCGATCCGCGCTGCAACTCTTTCAGGAGAGGGATTATGTACTCCCACACACTGTTAAAGCCAGATAGACGCCAACTAACCTTATACAGTCGCTACCCCATTCCAGAAGACATAATTGCTACTAGCCCTAGCAACGAGCCAGTGCAAGCAAATCCGCATCTGCGCTGGCATCCCTTGCGGGGCGAATGGGTAGCGTATGCCAGTCACCGTCAGGGGCGGACTTTTATGCCGCCTCCAGAGTATAATCCCCTCGCACCCACCACCAATCCGGAGTTTCCTACGGAACTGCCCCAAGGTAAGTATGACGTGGCGGTGTTTGATAACCGCTTTCCGTCGATGACAGTAGCGGCGCACGATCCACCAACTAGCATCGTGGAAACTTTGCCTGCTAATGGGGCGTGTGAGGTTGTAGTTTTTACTCAAGATCCTCATGCCTCCCTTAGTTCACTCGAACTGGATCATCTAGATTTGCTGTTGCAAGTGTGGGGCGATCGCACCCGCGTCTTGGGCGCAAATCCTCAAATTCAGTACGTGCTGCCGTTTGAAAACAAAGGTGTGGAGGTAGGCGTAACACTGCACCATCCCCACGGGCAAATCTACGCCTATCCTTTTGTCCCGCCTGTTCCAGCAAGGATGTTGGAACAACAGCGGCGATTTTACCAAGAGCATCAGCGCGGTTTACTGGAAGATTTGATTCAAAAGGAGATAGCCGACAACAAACGGATTATTTATCAGGATGATTATGCGATCGCATTCGTTCCTGTGTGCGCTCGTTACCCTTATGAAGTTTGGATTGCCCCGATTGAACCAGTGTCTACCTTTTATGACCTTAGCTGCAAGCAACGTCAGGGACTTGCTAGGGCGTTAAAAACTGTAACTCTCAAGTATGACGGTTTGTGGAATCGTCCGTTTCCTTATCTCATGGCTTGGTTTGGTGCTCCTACTGATGGGGAAGCACATCCCGAAGCTCATTTACACGCCCAGTTTTATCCACCATATCGCACCAGCGACAAGCTGAAGTATTTAGCGGGGACGGAACTTGCGGCAGGGATGTTTGCCAATGATGCCTTACCAGAGGAGAAGGCGAAAGAGTTACAGGCAGTAGTTGTAAATATTGAGTTAAGCGAATCGCGATCCAAAAAGTATTAAAAAATTTTAAAATATAGAAAAAATTCTTTTGTTTGTGGCTTTTGCTATCAAACAGATTTAGAAATCCAACATAAAATAACGTTTTTTGAAAATTTCATTTTTTGGAGTTGTTTTCAACAGATCGCGATTACAAATCACTTTATACCCCCGGCTCGATCCAGCCTCATGGCGTGTTACTGGCACTCAGCGAGCCGGAACTACTAATCCTGCAAGTTAGCAATAATACTCAAACCTATTTGGGTAGAAAGCCTCAGGATTTGCTAGCCCAACCTTTGAGCTTTCTGTTCGATCCTACGCAAGTCGAAGTTATCAAACAGTATTTGCTGGAAGATTTTAGTGGTGTCAATTACCTGAAGCTGTTCATCTGCACAGACGAAGACAGGCAATTTTTTGATGGATTTATACATCGGACAAAAAATAGTGTGATTCTGGAGTTAGAACCCACAGATTCATCTGCTCAGGTAACTTTTGGGAATGTTCATAACTTAGTAAAAGAGGCGATCGCTAAACTCAAACGAACATCAACACTGCAAGAATTTTTACAACTAGCGGCACAAGAACTCAGAATAATTACGGCTTTTGAGCGGGTGATGGTTTATCAATTCGATCAGCATGGAGCAGGAGAGGTAATTGCTGAAGCCAAACAAGAGGAGGTATCACCCTATTTAGGACTCCACTATCCTGCAACAGATATTCCAGAACAGGCAAGGGAGTTATATCGGCGTGGCTTGGTGAGGGTAATTCCCAATTTGAAAGCTCAAGCGATCGAGTTAGTTGCAATTGAGAATTATGAAACTCATTCTCTGCCACTCGATTTAAGTTTATCTGTCTTCAGAAGTGTTCATCCCTGCTGTGTTGAATTTCATCAGAATATGGGCACTGCGGCTATTGTAGTGATTTCACTCATCAAAGATGAAAAACTTTGGGGATTAATTTCTTGTCATCATCAAACACCAAAAAATATCACGAGTGAGGTGCGGAGTGCTTGCGAATTTTTGGGACAATTCATATCATCAGAGCTAGCCAACAAAGTGATTCAAGAGGAAGTGCACTATAAAGCCAAACTGGAGTCACTGCGTTCTGAGGTGATAGAATCGATTTCGCAGGCAGATGACTTTATAGATGCACTAGTGCAGCCTGAACCCCGCTTACTAGATCTTGTTGGTGCCAAAGGAGCAGCAGTTTGCCTGGATGGTGAAATTACATTGGTTGGCTCCACACCTGAGGTGGAGGATGTTTGGGAGTTGATTGATTGGGCAAACACCCAAGTTAGGGAGAACTTGTTTTACACCGATTCTCTGTCAAAGCTTTACCCAAAGGCAAAAACGTTCAAAGATACAGCCAGTGGCTTGCTGCTGCTGCAAATTTCTAAAGTCAAGCAGTATTATATTCTCTGGTTTCGTCCCGAAGTTCTACGTACAGTCAATTGGGCAGGAAATCCAAACGAATCGATCAAAGTTGAAGCAGATGGCAGTGTAACTCTTTGCCCCCGCCAATCTTTTGAACAGTGGCAGCAAACAGTTAGGTTCACCTCAGAACCTTGGAAATTATCTGAAATTGATAGTGCCTTCGCCTTGAGGAATGCAATAGTTGGTATTGTGCTCAAAAAAGCAGAAGAGTTAGCCAAGCTCAATCAGGAATTAGAGCGTAGCAACCAAGAGCTAGCCTCCTTTGCTTATGCTTCTTCCCACGATCTCAAAGAACCTTTACGGGGTATCTATAACTACTCGACAATCCTACTAGAAGACTACGCTTGTGTGCTGGATGAGGATGGAATTGAGTATTTACAGACTGTTGTATCCTTATCAGTGCGGATGGAAACTCTCATTAATACTTTACTTCGGTTGTCGCAGTTAGGGAAAGCGGAAATAAATCTGCAAGCAACTAACCTTAACCAATTACTCAACGAAGTTATTAATGTCTTTGATGCTAGTCGCCAGCAAGCTCAGTTTCATATTCATATTCCTCGACCTTTGCCAACTGTTCAATGCGATTCGGTTCTGATGGGTGAAGTATTTAGTAACTTAATTGCTAATGCATTGAAATACAATGACAGGGCAGAAAAATGGGTTGAGATTGGCTACGTGGATGAAGAGGAGTGGGAGAGGGGGAGAGTGGGAGAGGGGAGCCAGCGCTGTGGGCGGGTTTCCCGACTTGGGGCGACTGGCGTGGAGACAAGGGGAAAATATTTCTCCGCGTCTTCAGAAGCGTCTTTGCATCTCAACCTCTTGGCATCTTCTTCCCAATCCCCAATTACTTTCTACGTCAAGGATAACGGCATTGGCATTCAAAAACATCACCTAGAAACCATTTTCAAGCTCTTCAAGCGGCTTCACTCCCAGGAAAAGTACGGTGGTGGTACTGGTGCGGGGTTAGCCATTACCAAGAAGATTATAGAGCGTCACGGTGGTCGGATCTGGGTTGAATCTAGCGTAGGTGAAGGCTCAACATTTTACTTTACGCTGGAATAGTTTAATATACATAAAAAACCTTTTTAATACCAAAATTTAAGACCGAAGACAACTAATGGCAACAAAACTTAAAGACTCGCTGCTCGTTGTTGAGGACAGCCATGAGGATTTTAAGATGCTGCAACGCTTGATGCGGCGGATGGCTGTTCAAAACCCAATTTATCGTTGTAGTAGTGGAGACGAAGTTTTTGACTTCCTTTATCAAGAGGGAAATTATCAAAATCCTGATTTAGCACCACGACCTTCTGTAATTTTACTCGATCTGAATTTGCCAGGAATTGATGGTCGTAATGTTCTAGAGCGGTTAAAGCAAGATACTAGTTTTAAGGAAATCCCCATTGTTGTCTTTACTACATCTTCCAATCCCAAAGATGTGGAATTCTGCTATGAAAAAGGCGCGAATGGCTATTTAATTAAACCAATGGATGCTCAAGAGCTTCGGAAAATTGTTCAGGCATTTGTAGACTACTGGCTGGAAGTTAATACTCCTCCAGCGTAAAGGGGAGTGGAGACTAAATAAAAGGGACAAGGGGAAAAGGAGACAAGGGGACAAGGAGAGATGGGGAAACTGGGGGAGTAAACGTGAATAACGATTCTCCCCTTTCTCCACGGCAGTTGCTACAAGTCTCTTAACCCGCAAGGGCGCACTGCCTCCCCTGCTGCACCTCTCCCCCTGCTCTCTTCTTCCCTCCCCTCTGCTCCTGGTACTTCTTTCCTAGTCCCCAGTACCAAGTACCCAGTACCGAGTAATAATATGAATTTAATTTGGTTTCTTTTGCGCTCATCTTGGCTGAATGTAGCGATCGCAGGAGTAGCAGGCTCAATTAGTGGTGTGTGCAGTGCTGCTTTGATTGCATCAATCAATACTGCTATTCGCGCCAGCGATCCTGAGTTGAGTCAACTTTTTCTGAGGTTTCTGGGGTTAGTAGTCGCTGCTCTTGCCACCAACTTAATCTCTCAGTTTCTGCTCTCAGGTTTATCTTATGAAGCAGTATATAAATTGCGCTTGCAACTGAGTAATTGGATTCTTGCTTGTCCTTTACGACATCTTGAAGAACAAGGCTCGAATCGAATTCTTGCCACCTTAACCGAAGATACCAACGCGATCGCTGACACAATTGCTGTCGTTCCCTTTTTATGCATTGACTTCGCAATCGTTGTGAGTTGCCTGGTGTATCTTTGCTGGCTTTCTTGGAGTGTTTTTTTAGTAACTGCGGGATTGCTGGTAGGAGCAATGATTTGCATTCAGCTTTTAGTGGCAACAGCTTATGGATTGCTCGAACGTGCCCGTGAAGAGCAGGATCGCCTGTTCAAACACTTTCGTGCTATTACAGACGGAATCAAAGAGCTAAAATTGAATGTCCAACGCCGCCAAGCATTTGTGGCTGAGAACCTGCAAAGAACAGCAGCTGCATCGCGTCGCTACGATACTACAAGTATGAGAATTTTGGGTGTTTCTCTTGGCGTTAGTCAACTGCTGTTTTTTGTAATTGCTGGTTTTCTGGTTTTCGGATTGCCGAGGTTTACATCTGTTGATGTTACAGTTTTGTCAGCATATATCCTAGTCGTAACTTACTTAACCGATCCACTGCAAAGAATTTTGCAAATACTACCCGGTTTAAGTCGTGGTAGTGTAGCGTTGCAGAAGATAGAAAAATTAGGCTTGGTGATCGCGAGCCGCTCTGAAGAGATTCTTGCTCAACCTACTACACTCAACTTCCGAAAACAAATTTGCCTTGTGGACGTTTGTTACACTTACCAGCAGGAATCAGGAGAAAATTTTACACTCGGCCCTATCAACTTAATGTTTCACCCTGGTGAACTAGTCTTTATTATCGGCGGTAATGGCAGTGGAAAATCAACGCTTGCGAAGTTGATTACAGGCTTATATGTTCCACAAGCAGGAGAAATTTTATGGGATGAGCAGCCAGTAACGGATAAAAACAGGGAACAATATCGCCAATTGTTTTCTACTGTATTTTCCGACTTTTACCTGTTTGAGCAACTTCTGGGCATTGCCCCGGATCTTCTAGATACAAAAGCTCAGAATTATCTTGAGCAGTTTCAGCTCAATCAAAAAGTCAAAATTGATGGCGATCGCTTTTCTACAATTGAATTATCGCAAGGTCAGAGAAAGCGATTAGCATTGCTGACAGCATATTTGGAAGATCGTCCCATCTATCTGTTTGATGAATGGGCAGCCGATCAAGATCCATCCTTTCGGGAGAAATTCTACAATCAGCTTCTTTTGGAATTAAAACGTCAGGGAAAAACAGTACTGACAATTACTCATGACGATCGCTACTTTCATTTAGCTGACCGAGTTATTAAACTAGATTACGGAAAATTAGTTTGAGAGTCTAAAGTTGCTGTGAGACTGCACGCATTAGTATAGCCTCAATAGGCTGAATTCCAACCTCAAGAATTTGCTGCCCAAAGCATGGAAACGTCGTACTGATTAAACATGGAATCAGCGCTCAAAATCACCATATCCTCTAGTTGAGCTTGTGCAATCAACATCCGATCAAAGGGATCTCGATGGTGTAAGGGTAGTGTAGCCGCTTGTAATGCATGAGGCGCTCTAATCTCTAGCGATGTCTTCCGGTAAGGGAGCGTTAAAGTCTTCTGGTACTGTGAACCGCCCTCGATCTTGCCCTAAACTATTTCGTCGATTTGATGAGGAGCGAAACGGAACTAACTTTGCGATGGGAATGCCTCGGTTGGAAATAATGATTTCTTCTCCAAGTTCAACGCGTGACAAAAGCCGCGAGAGATTAGTTTTAGCTTGATGGATGTTTACGGTTCCCACGATCAAACTAAGTCTATAAACTAAGTTTGTTTTAATTCTAGTTGCAATATAGAAGCAAGTTTATGAGCGATCGCCTTTGCAACTGTGAGTTATTAGTGGAGGCGTAGTTTTGAGGCGATCGATGGAGCGATCGGCTATGCTTGAAAGTGCAACAACACATAGTTAGTGCGGAGTTGTCTGTATGCCCCAAGCTCTCAAGGCAATTTACCGAAACGGCACATTTATTTTACAATCAGCTTGCAACTTACCAGAAGGGGCTGAGGTTGAGCTATTCATTCAAAGCCCTCAAGTTCTATCACCTTCAATCACCGATCCTGAAACTAAACAGCGTTTTCTTAAAGCACTAGTTGAAAGGATGCAGCAAAACCCCATTCCCCTGAATGCTCCTTATTTCACGCGGGATATGCTGCATGAACGCTGTTGATACCAACATCTTGATTTACGGCATAACAACCTTATTGCGGCGGGCGAGCGCTCTACAGTTAAACTATGAATAAACCTAAAGCGATCGAGGTTTAACAAATGAGAGTTAGATCTGCTAATCCTGATGACGTGTCGCTGATTTTTTCGTTTATCAAGAAGAAAGCAGACTTCGATCGCAAGATTGGTGCTTTTTCTGGCGAGTTGGGGGTATCTGAGGAAAAAATACGCAAAACTCTTTTTGGAGCAGTTCCTTTTTCTTACGTATTGTTTGCAGAGATGTCAGGGCGTGAAGTTGGATTTGCTTTGTATGGATTTAGGTACTCATCATTCGCAGGGCAACCGAGCCTTTGGCTGGATGACTTATATGTGGATGAACAGATGAGAAGCCAGGGAGCCGGAGCAGCATTAATGAGTCATCTTGCTGAAGTTGCCAAGGAAAATGACTGTACCCATCTAGCGTGGAATGCTGATGCTCGCAACCTTCGCGGATTGAGTTTTTATCATCGCTTGGGCGCAAAGATTACAGAACAAAAAGGTAATCGATGTTTTTTGATGTGGATACCTCAGGTGAGATAGGAAATTTTATATTTTATTTAGATTTTCTTCCAAATGTTGCCATTTATGACAATCTAAGAGAAAGAGCTTTCAATCTCTCTCTTAAACTTCTATGCCAGATGCCTGGACGATACTCATTATTGATGATAGTGCAGCGGATCGGAAGATCTATCGTCGATATCTTTTGAAAGACGCTCAACAGTCTTATCAAATTTTAGAGGCAGACTGTGGAGAGGATGGACTTGTTTTATGTCAAAAAACGCGATGCAATTTGATTCTGCTGGATTTTTGTCTGCCTGATATGAGCGGGCTAGAATTTCTCGATCGCCTCAAGCAGCAAAGATTAGAGACTTCTATCCCTGTGATTATGCTTACAGGGCGCGGCGATGAAGAGATCGCTGTGCAAGCGATGAAAAAAGGAGTTCAAGATTATTTAGTCAAGCAAAACTTGACACAAGATGTACTGCAACTTGCTGTTCGCAACACGATCAAGCAATCGTACTTGCAAGCGCAATTGCAAAAAACTCAGGAGCGGCAGCGCTTGATTGCTATGACTGCTCTGAGAATTCGTCAGTCTCTGGATTTGGAGCAAATTTTACATACAGCTGTAACAGAGGTACAGCAACTTTTGAAGTGCGATCGCGTAATGGTATATCAGTTCTTGCCAGATCAAAGTATTGCCAAGATTGCCTGCTCAAGTCAGCCCCAAACAACAGCAGATCGTAACAACCTTCTAAATAGCTGCTGTAAAGTTGCGCGATCAGAAGATGAGTCAGTAAATAATTCTCAATTATTGCTCAAAGATGGTGCATTAGATATTTGCCAGCAGATGGAATCTGACTCAACAATTTGTCACATCTGTCAATATGCAGTCATCAAAGTTAATGAGACTAGCTGGAATTATGACTGTTCCAACCTGTTAGAAGCATCCAATACTGGCGCAAATCAGGTAGTGCCCATTACCCTAAGTAAAAATGAACAGCCACAGTGCAAACCGTGGGGCTTTTTGATGGCTTGTCAATGTTCTGGCAAGCAACATTGGCAAAACGATGAATTAGAGATTCTCCATCAAGTATCAGTGCAGTTAGCGATCGCGATCCAGCAGGCGGAATTACTTGCCAAAACTCAAGCAGCTCTTGTCAAAGAAAAGCAGCTTAACAAATTTAAATCCCAAATTATCACTACCATTTCTCATGAATATCGAACGCCATTAGCTTCTATCTTGGCTTCAGCATCAACACTTAAGCAAAATAAAGATAAGCTAGACGAATTTAAACAACAACGATTCTTAGAAATTATCGAGCAAAAAACACGTCATCTGTCCAAATTAGTAGATGATATGCTTGTCATCGACCAATTAGAATTGGACAAAGCCAAATTTAAGCCTATTGTGTTAGATCTGCGCCAACTTTTCTCTGACTTGCTAGAAGAACAGCGCCAAATAGCAAGCGATCGCCATAAATTGATTTTTAGAAATACAGGCAATCATCAAGGTTTCTGGGGCGATCGAGGACTTTTGCGGCTAATTTTTTCCAACTTAATGTCTAACGCAATTAAATACTCACCGCAAGGTGGCAATGTAGAATTCCATCTTATTAACAAAAACTCACAGGTGATTTTTTACGTCCAAGATGAAGGAATTGGTATACCTATACAAGATCGGGCAAACTTGTTTCAATCTTTTAGCCGAGGCAGTAATGTTGACACTATTCCTGGAACTGGTTTAGGGTTAGCTATTACTAAAGCTTGTGTAGAATTACATGGCGGTAGTATTGCTTTAGAAAGTCAAATACAGCAAGGAACTAAAGTTACAGTTAGCTTACCGAACCAAATTAGTAAATATATTGTGACATCACAAGATAGAAGTTGCTCGTGATATTCTTCTAGTTTTAGAAAGAATACCCCTTTCCTATTTGAGATTTTTGATTGCAATTTTATAACTTAATACAAATTTTGACTTAACTTATACTGTTGCATTTTAGCAATATTTATGAAATTATCATCTCCAGATACAACAATATGTTTATCAATATGTTGTAGCTTTTCTTAAAAAAAGTTAATTAAATGCCCAAAAGTAAACAAATTAGTTGTTGCAAAAGCACCAGAAAGTAAAAGCAGTAAGATTTGTGGGTATGCTATAACAGGTAATAGGGCAGTTGTTTGATTTACTACCAAGCAGAGGTAAATGGCTCTACTAATATAAAGATTTGTCTTAATAAACAAAGCGAGCCTATTTACATCTACGTTATCGATCAAGGTTATAATTTCATCCTGCTGGTATGTATAGAAATCCAACGAAGAAAGCAACAAACAGCAACTAACTTCTTGCAAATTCAAAGATTTAAAAATTGCTAATTTTAAATCTTAAATTGACATTGTACTTCCATATTTTTATTGGAATTTCCCATGAATCACACTACCATTCAGGAACCGCTTGCAGAAGACCAATGGTTTATAGATAGTTCTGAACTACGGCAATTTGTGACTATAGTTCATGAGATAAGCTCTCGCACAAGTTACGATCGCGCGGAAACACTTAGCCTGCTTGAACCTTATTTCAAGCAACTGTTGACAACACAAAATTGGCTATCAGAGCGTTTTGTTCAACCAAATCCTGACAGCAGAATGGGTGGTGGTATTGGGCAATGGCTACTGTATCGTTCTAAGGATCGTTCGTTGAGCGTATTTAGTTTGGTAATCCCCCCTAATTCAACTACTCCTGTTTACGATCATTTGGCTTGGGGATTAGTTGGCTTGTATAAAGGCAAACAAGAAGAAACTGTTTACCGCCGTGTAGATCAAGGCGATGTAGAAGGATATGCCCAACTAGAAATAGTGGGAGTGCGACAACTGAAAGTAGGTGATATCTACAAACTTCTACCGCCAGATGATTACATCCATGCAGTCAAAACAACAACAATCTTTGCACCTTCAGTATCTATTCATGTTCTTGGCAACGATACTGGCTGCATTTGGCGACATCAGTTTCACCCAGAAAAAGAAAGCGTGCATTCTTTTCGCTCTGGATATTCCAACATATTCTGCAATTGAAAAATGTCACTAAAATAAGGCAAAAGAACCGCTGTGCCCTGGTTACTTCGATTGTAAACCAGGGCATTAGCGCGCGATAGGTAGATTATTGTGGCTGGAGTGTTGTAAAAGTCTACCCCTAGCACATTTCTCTCGCTAGAGTTATTTTGAAAGTAGATGTATTCTGAATAGCAGTATGTTAGACAAGCTAACTCCAGAACAAGAGAATTTGATTTTATTCTACCAGGAAAAGTGGAGGAATATAGCACTTTCAACCGAGAGAATAAATCGACCACAAGCAGACTTAGCAGTAAAAGAAATTTATAGATTATGCAATCTGGATGAGCCAGAAGTTGTCTTTTGTGAAAGTCCTTATGAGGCGATGAGTAAGACTTTACCAAAGCTGGAACGTCTTATTATTCAACCGCTACACTGGGGATTTTTGCAGTTGCGTTTTGGTATCTTAAATTTATTTTCGCCAAGAAAGGAAATTTATATAGATAATTTAGCTCTAGAACGTTCTAGTGATATCTATACACATATTCAAACAACATTGTATTTTCAATTTATTTTACAAATGAAAGATATATGTCAGCAATTACAAATTGACATAGCAGATGCCATAGAGTTACAAATCAACACTAACATAACAGAACTATATCATCAATTAACAGAGCAATTAGGGGAACAATATGATAGTAACTTTATTCCTGCTGCTAGCTTTTGTAGTTACTGCAGTTGGTTAGATTATTGGAGTTCCGGATTAAATTACAGCGGCGATCAAAAACTATTACAAACTTTTCAATTAGTAGCAGAGTCTTGCGGTTGGATTTTTCCTTATCAAAGGGTAGCAGTAGTGTGCGATCGCCCCACTAAACTCTGCTTCGACAATCAAAACCGCCTCCATGCTGAAGGTGAACCCGCCATCCAGTTTGCAGATGGCTACAGCCTTTACGCCTATCATGGTGTCACCTTACCAGAAAAATACGGCAAGTTACATCCACATCAATGGCAGTCTTCGTGGTTATTAGCAGAAAAAAATGCTGAACTCAGGCGCGTGTTGATTCAGGGTATTGGCTACGCGCGTATCATTGCAGAATTGCAAGCAATAAAGTTAGATTCATATCAAGAATATACATTGTTAAAAATAGAAAACGAAGTTGATGTCGAGCCAATTTATCTATTAAAAATGACTTGTCCGAGTACCGGATTTATTCATGTGTTGCGCGTGCCACCGGATGTAAAATCAGCGCGGGAAGCTATAGTTTGGGTGAATTGGGGCATTACACCCGAAGAATTTGCGGTGCAAACTTGAAATCTTCAATAACAGAAATAATGTAATAACATACGTAATAACTACTTAGCTGCGGAGGTGATAGTATGCACGCTATCAAAATTAGACAAATAGGTAATTCTCTTGGAGTCACCTTACCTAAAGAGGTTTTACATAAGTTGAATCTTAAGGAAGGCGACACAATTTACCTTACAGAAACAACAGATGGGTTCCAAATCACTCCATACGATCCAGATTTTGAAGCGGCAATGCAAGCATTTGCTGAAACTCGTAAAAACTACCGTAACGCTTTACGTGAATTAGCAAAATGAAAGAACCTCAGTGGGTTCCAGAGTCGGCTGTAATAGCCATTCAACAAGCCTTAATTGCTGAACATGGGAACACCAGGATTAATAGACGCAGGGTTACTTTCAGCTACTCTAGCTAGACCTAAACATTCATTTTGCTACAGTGAGAATGTAACCCTATTTGACTTAGCAGCTGCCTACGGTTACGGTTTGGCAAAAAATCACTGTTTTATAGATGGCAACAAACGCATTTCTCTTGCTGTCATAGATGTATTTTTACGATTAAATGGCTATATGTTGGCAGCACCAGAAGCCGAGGCTGTAGTGATGATACTTGGCTTGGTGGAAGAGACGGAAAATCAAGATACCTTAGCAGTCTGGATTAAAGATAACTCTCAACAACTATAATTTGATTTATTTCAAAACCCGCGCAGAAAAATGTTTTTGATCTAGCCAAAATTGGTGTAAACAAATGCGATTAATTTTATACAGCAAGCCGGGGTGCCATTTATGTGAGGGTTTGCAGGAAAAGCTAGAACAAATTATACAGACGCGACAGCAGTCGCCACAACAGGCAGAACTCCCGTCTTTACAGCTCGAAATTCGGGATATTACCACCCGTGAAGATTGGTTTGGTGCTTATCAGTATGAAGTTCCTGTTTTATTTGTACTGAAACAGGATGCCAAAGAGGAGAATATGCAACTCATACCCCGCCCTTCTCCCCGTGCGACAGTGCAACAGCTAGAAAAAATACTGCAAAAGTATCTATAAGCTATTTGTAGAAATAAGAAATATAGTGCAGAATAAAGCCCAAGAAACTAGGGGCTAGAGTCTGGAGGTTAAAGGTGACAAGCAGACATGGGGACACGGGGAATGTAAATGAAAATTTCTCCCCCACTCTCTCCCTAGTCCCTAGTACCTAGCACGCCAGTCGCTTCAAGTCGGCAAAGCCGCCCAACGCGCTGGCTCCCCTAGTCCCTTTTTTAACGAGGTTGACAACATGAAACTGCGGGAGTTAATCGCTACTGTAGAAGGAATTTTGCAATTACCTGAACATCCAGCGTTAGATGGTGAGGTGAAAGGGCTGACAACTAATTCTCATGCCACAAATCCGGGTGATTTGTTTATTGGTATGCCCGGCACTCGTGTTGATGGTGGAGACTTTTGGCAAAGCGCGATCGCATCCGGTGCTGTGGCAGCGATCGTATCTCCTGGTGCAGCCCAAAAACACCCTCCCACACCAGAGGCTTGTGTAATTAGTGCCACTGACATGACGCAAGCCTGTGCCCAAATATCAGCTGCTTTTTACGATTATCCAGGGCACAAACTCAAACTTGTGGGTGTTACGGGTACTAATGGCAAAACTACAACTACCCACTTAATTGAGTATTTTTTAAACAAAGCCAATAAAAACACAGCTTTAATGGGAACTCTTTATACCAGGTGGCCTGGGTTTACGCAAACTGCTGTACACACAACACCCTTTGCTGTGGAACTGCAACGCCAGCTAGCCGAGGCTGTTGCTGCTGGTAGTGAGTATGGTGTGATGGAAGTTAGTTCCCACGCTCTGGCACAGGGACGAGTACTAGGTTGTCAATTTGAGGTAGGGGTATTCTGTAATCTCACCCAAGATCACCTAGACTTTCACCGGGATATGGAAGATTACTTCGCAGCCAAAGCTTTGCTATTCAGTTCTGATTATCTCAAAGGCAGGGCGATAATTAACGCCGACGATCCCTACGGCAAGCGATTAATATCATCTTTAGATACAGATAAGGTTTGGAGTTATAGTGTTGGCGATTCCACCGCTGATTTGTGGATGAGTAATTTAAGTTACGAGCCAAATGGTGTTAGTGGTACCCTGCATACACCAAAAGGAGATGCAGCTTTTAGTTCACCGTTAGTCGGCCAATACAACCTCGAAAATTTACTGGCAGCAGTAGGAGCAGTTTTACACTTAGGATTAGATTTAGAGTTAGTGACATCTGCCATTCCTGAGTTTCCTGGAGTACCCGGACGAATGGAAAGAGTGCAGATTAGTCAACAGCAGGATATTAGCGTAATCGTGGATTATGCACACACTCCTGATAGCTTGGAGAATTTACTCAAAGCTGCACGTCCATTTATCCCCGGTAAGATGATTTGCGTGTTTGGCTGTGGTGGAGATAGAGACAGGACAAAACGTCCAAAAATGGGTAAAATAGCGGCTGAATTAGCTGACGTAGCAGTAGTTACATCTGACAATCCCCGTACTGAAGATCCAGAGCGAATTTTGCAAGATATTTTGGCAGGGATACCCCAAACAGTGCAACCAATAGTTATATGCGATCGCGCTACCGCTATTCGTACTGCTATTTTACAAGCACAACCCGGAGATGGTATCCTGCTTGCAGGTAAAGGTCATGAAGATTACCAAATTCTTGGAACTGAAAAAATTCACTTTGATGACAGAGAACACGCACGCGATGCTTTAGCACAAAGGATGAAGTAGAGATGCGATGTTCCTCGCGTCTGTACATTGGTAGGGGCGGGTTTTTTTGATGGTTTTCGGATCAAACCGATAATTTATCTTCTTAACCCGCACGGCAGTCGCACTCGACGCGCTTAACCCGACGCTAGGTGCTACAAGTCGGCAGAGCGCAAGGGCGCACTGGCTCCGCAACGCGCTGCCTCCCGTACTGTAGTTAGTAGTGTAGTTTTTATCACTAACTACTAACTATTTTCAATTTATATTGTAAACATTAAATACTTACAATAAAAAAACAGGCAGTATTAATTATTGCTTTATTATTCTTGGTACAGCCCTACTATGCTCGGCTCATGAATTTTTCTTTGACTAAGAAACTGTCAATCTATTACCTGGCTTCGGGTGTACAACCGCCACCTCCGCCCTTATTTTTAAGTCCTGCTAACTTGCTGTCACTGCTGAGGGCGCAAATTGATTTACTAATTGAGCAGCAGATTGCAGCCACTTTGTGGGTGAAACTACCACCAGGAAAAATTTGGCACTCAGAAATTGAGCGCTACCAACAAAAGTTTGGTGAATCTGTAGTTATCTATACTTGTCATGTTGCAAATCGGGGGAAAGTAGAACAGAGAAGCCGCGCACCGGGTGTTTATCAGGTGCCTACTGTGCAAGGTACGCAGTTGCCCCTTGAGAATACTCTACGAGAAGCCGCGCCAAGCACATCTACGTCAGTCGTACCTTACGAGCGTTTACATGAGGCAAACCACGCCAGTTCCCACCCTGCGGGTAGATACGTAGACAGGCGTAATCCAGCTTCTCGTCAAGTAGTGGCTTCTGTACGCAACGAAATGTCTCCTCTGCCACAATCATCAAACTCAAAGGAGACTTCTTGCCTGTCATCCTCTTGTATTGACGTGCAATTCTCACCAGATAGCGAGATACAACGAGAATATTTTCTGATAGTTTTGTCGCCGCAGTTTTGTAGTTTAACTGTGGCTCGTCGAGTCATCAAAAGCCAACAAAATTTACTGGCTATAAATACTCTTGAGGGGAAAATTATTCAGCCAGTTTTAGATGGCATCCAACAGGCAACTATAGCAGGTTCTTTAACCAGTCCACTCGTTGATTTTGTTTGCCCCACCACGCTCGAACCAATACTTATCCATCAACTGTTGGTAAAACAACTTCAGCGACAAAAGGAAATTAATCATGAAATTAAACTGAAGCAAAATCTCAGGATAAAACGACAAAAGCAAATGCTGCACAGCAGTTTGCAGTTCAAAGATGACTTTTTGAACAATGTCTGTCAAGAACTGCGTACACCTTTAACACACATGAAGACAGCGCTGAGTCTATTAAATTCTCCAAGTCTAAAAAATTCTCAGCGACAACGTTATTTACAAATGCTCAAGCAAGAGTGCGATCGCCAGACTTCTCTCATCAATGGTGTAAGAGAATTGATGCAAATCGAACGGGATTTGAAGGAAACAACCTTAGAATTGTTAAACTTGGCAGATGTCGTACCTGGTGTAGTCAGTACCTACCAGCCATTGGCACAAGAAAAAGGCATCATGCTAGCCTACACCGTATCTAGCGAGCTTCCTCCTGTGTGGTGCGTAAATGGAGGGCTAAGACAGATTGTTATTCATTTACTTTCCAATAGTATTAAATTTACCCCTCGCGGGGGTAAAGTATGGGTAAAAGCCCGTACTCAAGGAGATTACGTCCTACTAGAATTTCGCGACACTGGTATTGGTATTGCTGACAGCGAGATTTCCAAAATTTTTGATCGCTTCTATCGCGTGCGCCCGCTAGTTAGTGAAGAGCAAGGTGGTTCAGGTTTGGGCTTAACAATTGTGCTACAACTACTAGAGCGCTGTGGTGGCTCTCTGACTGTAAAAAGCAAGCCCTCAGAAGGCTCAACTTTTACTGTGCAATTGGTAAGTGGCAGTAATACCAATTTTGGATTTTAGATTTTGGATTAAAACCATTTATTAATTGGCTATTCCAGAATTTTGAAGACTCCCCATGCCAATTTGGTGTAAAAAATCCAAACAAGATTATTAAGTTTTCTTAATTTTTAATTTAGAACTTTCTTTCTTTTCTTCTGCTTCCAAAGGCAAGAAAATGGTCAGTACTTCTCCATATTGAGGACGCTCCCGCACGATTAATTTACCACCAATTGCTTGAAATAGATGCTTAGTAGCAGCAAGATTCAAGCTAATAGTACCCGTTTCCGGTTGGAAGGTCAGTAATTGACCAAGGGCTTTACGAATTGGTGGCGTACAGGTAGATGTTGTAACTGTACCGCTGTCTCCTGACTGAGGTTGGGGCAACAATTGTAACTTGAGTTGATCGCCAGCAGGAATTACTTGTACTTGAATATGGCTACCAGCAGGTAAACTGCGGGTGAAATTTTCCATCAAGCCAGTCAGAACTCGATCTAGCATCGCTGGATTGCTGACTACGGTTGGCAAATTTTGAGGTAAAATCACATCTAATGTCAAGTTACGCCGATTTGCCGCTTCTTGCCAACGGGGAATACTTGCCTGTAACACTTGCTCTAGGCACATTGCTGTTAACTGAGTGTTTGTCGGTTTGTCTGTGGCAGAAGTTTCTAATTCAGCCGCCCGAAACAGCAATTCCATCCGATCGATTTGTTCGGTACACTCGCGATCAATAATTTTTAAGCGCTGAATTACGCTAGCAGGCAAGCTGCGCTGCTTAAGCAGTAATCTGGTAATCGTGCGAATGGTTGTTAGAGGAGTGCGAACTTCATGAGCAAAGGCTTGTAGTAATTCCACATCAGAGCGAGAAGAAGGGGAATGGGAAGAAGGAGGATTTGGGGAATTAGGAGAAAACTTCTCCTGATCGAGTTGTGCAGCCGTCGCCTCGTTCGGTTTTTCCTCTGGTAACTCCGCTAGTAGCAGTTGGCTAAACTGCATGATTGTACGGTAATCTGGCGTCGTGGGATGGTACTTTTGTACCAAATCTTCTAATTCGGCAAATAAATCTGGATTGCTCAACATTACCCGTGCGCCCAAGGCTCGCCATGCTTGTTGAGCTACCTCTGGATCGAAGGAAAATAAAAATGCTTTTTTGCCGTCGTTTTCTTCTGCCAAAACCAGCACTAATCTGAATTTATCTGTAAAAACCAGGCAAAACTGCTCTGTTGCTAATGGATCTGTTTTTAGCAACGGTAATATAGACTCATTAGGAGCAGTAACATTGGCGATCGCAACTTCCCCTTCAGGCATCTGAAAGGGCATTAGTGCTAGTGGGTTAAATGGCTGTGCCGTAAAAGTGATTGACTGCAAGCTTTGAGTTAGTTGGGAATGGCTGAAGACAGGTGCAGGTGCAGCCAAAACCAACCCTTGTTTGACATTAGCTGAAATAGTCGCTAGGTTTTTTAATAGTAATTGCTCTGTGGCTGCCAGGCTGATACGCCACTGTTGCTGTGCTTTTGCAGATGAACAAACAGCCGCAGTTGATTGACTATCGTTTAATACTTCGCTCAGACTCGGCAAGATCCATTTGTACACAGGTTTTCACCCCTTAATTCAACAGCGACATCCAGCATTTTGGCAGGCTTTCCACTACTTAATTACGAGGTTATCTGTATTTCGGTGCTGATGAAAGTCGTAGAACCGAACAACAAAGGCGGAATTCCCGTTGCTCTTGGTCAATCCTTACTCAACACTACTAGAAGCAACCACTTCTTTGTGCTCCTCTTTTTTTACGCTCCGTCTCCCCCAAGGCTTGATAACGGAAATAGCAATGATGGCTAAAAGGCAGGAAGTCTGAATTATCGCACCCACAAGTATTGCTTTTTGGTCAAACACATACAATGGATTTTGCAATGCTTGTAACCTTTGTACGTCTGAAATGGCAGTCATTGCATTTGTCCACGGCCCCAGCCACAATGTACCAAAAACAATGAGTGTTACAGTCGCCACCCATTTCACAATTACCCAGTAGTGTTTGAAAAATCCCCAAATTGTCAACCAGCAGAGCAGCCCACCTGTTAATAATGCCAGATTAGCAGCAGGGATAATCACAAAGTCATCTAGCAGTTTTAAAACTGAGTTGATCGCATACAACTCATCTCCGTTGGGAGTGTTGCGGTTACTCAAAGTGATCGCAATCATACATAAAGCTGTTCCAAACCAAATCCCTCCAAAGGCAACATGAAAGGACAGCAACCAGTTTTTCTGCTTGACACTTAGCTTTTTCATAGTGATTTTATTTTGCTAGTTGTAATTAGCTGGCTTATAGTTAGGCGCCTAATTACAAGTTACAATAAGCGAGACTCTTTGGCAATAAATAAGCTAATTTAAGTAGGTAGACATAATTAAATGTAAAATCTCTATCACCAAAACTGGATAGGATAAGCTTTCTAGCTTCTACTAGTTACGGTTCAAGCATTGCAGGAGTTCCAGACTTTAACTTTCCTAATAGTTCAATCAGCGTCTTTTTCTCTTTGTCAGTCAGATTCGCCATTAAACCAGTGGTACGGCAAAAGTGATCTGGTAACATTTGGAACAGTAATTGCCGTCCTTTGTCTGTTAACTGCACGCTCAACATCCGCCGATCATCTGGGTAAGGTTGACGTTGAACTAATCCATCTCGTTCTAATCCATCTAAAAGTCCCGTGATAGTTGCTCTTGTTACACCTGCACGTTCTGCACATTCGGATGGTGTTAACCCTTTTTCGTCAACGACAAACAACTGCATTAACAAAGTAAATTTTCCCATCGAAAGACCATAGCGAGCAAAATGAACATCTAAAGCTGCATAAACATCAATAGTAGTAGCAAGAAAGGCTAGACAACTCTCTACAGAAGCTAGATCTAATTCTGGAAAAATATTGGCAAGTTGTTCTAAAGCTTGGCGATTGACAAAGGGGCGTAACGTAACCACAGTCTTGAATCATTTTAATTAGCTGACTAACTATAAGTTAACTTAAAAGATTAATAGACAAGACCAATTCTTAAAAAGACTCATAAACCACAGAAGCGATTCTCCTCCCCAGAGGCTTTGCCAACACCCAAACCAACTAATTTTAATGAGATGATTTCTTATTAAGAGTTAAAATTTTGATCTCTCTCAAGCGATCGCTATGACAATCACCCTTTCCCAGCAAGCTTTTGATGAACTATTTCATGAGATGGTGGAACCTTCCCAACACCCAGATCCAGATGATGAGTTGGACGTAGTATACAAATATCCGCGCCGACTGGGACAGGGTTACTGGCGAAGAATCGAGTTGCGTCAAGGGTTGGAGTTGATTGTTGGAAATGTACAAATGCGCACTCGCATGATCATCATACAGCCAGAACAGGAACATGAGTTGTTAGAGTATCACTTTCATTTTTCTGGGGAACATCATGATAAATACAGAACTGTTAACGGAGGTGAATATAGTTTCTTAGGGAGTGGACTAGATCCAAAGCAAACCAGTTATTGTTCAGATCAAAACTCTTTTCTGGAGATAAGTATCTATATGCAGCCCAAATTACTATATTCTTTTGCTGCCAATCCAGAAGGACAATTACCCCAGGCACTGCAACCGTGGATTCGGCCATCTCATCAAACATATTACTGCCGCTGTGGAACTGCAACACCTGCAATGCGAACTGTTGCAAAGCAAATTATCCAGTGTCCTTATCAGGGAATTACCAAGCGCCTGTATTTGGAAGGTAAAGCTTTAGAGTTAATGGGGCTGTTGGTTGCACAGGAGATAGAAATAAAGGATGGTAATAACCACCTACACACTTTGAAGCCAGATGTAGTAGAAAGAATTTACCATGCCAGAGATATTTTGCTAAAACGATTGAATAATCCGCCTTCGTTTATGGAACTGTCAAGGGCAGTGGGTTTAAACGATTATTTGCTTAAACAGGGATTTCGTCAGGTATTTGGCACAACCGCTTTTAATTATTTACATCACTATCGCCTAGAACAAGCCCGTGAACTCCTAGAAACTGGAGATTTGAAAGTGTCAGAAATTGCTAACATTGTTGGGTTTGTTAGCCATAGCTATTTTGCCACAGCCTTTAAGAAAAAATTTGGTCTTTGTCCAAAGCAATATCAAATGCAGCAGAAAAAATCCTTCCAGCGATAAAAAAAAATCCCTCTAGCGATAAAAAAGTCTTCAAATCACACCAAGAAATTAAGTAAGTTTGTTGACAATTAATATCAACTTTGGTGTGAGCAGTGTTGAATTTGTGGCAGCGATCGCTTTTTCTAACAAGTATGTTTTGTCTTCTAGGTGTACAAGTAGTATGGGCAGAGAATGATAGTGTGGTTGCAAGCGATGCCTGCGGCGCGGAATGCCAACGCACAGAACCGTCAACTGTTGCCACACCAGCACAATTACAACAGAAGCAAATTTCCATCCGTCAGGTGAGAGATTTAGAGAAGGTTTCTAAGCGTGTGGAAGATTTGTTTGCTCAACAGCCAAATACCCCAGCACCCGCACTCATCCAAATCACAGGAGTGAAAGCCAATCCTACCGACAATGGTGTGGAGGTAATTTTAGAAACAGATCAAGGGCAACAACACAGCCTACAGAAATTCAGGTAGTTTTATCGATTTTTACAATAGTGAACACTTCAATATATCACCTGTCGTCAGTGTGGCGATCGGTGAAAGAACTAACTTGACTTTAGAGGGAGACTATATCTATACAAGAGATTCTGGATTCACACCTTTCGTACCCGTCGTTGGCTCTGTACTATCTAACCCCAATGGTAAAATTCCCCGTCATCGCAACGTTGGTGAACCATCCGATGAAATAAACGCATCATTGACAAGGCTGGGATACCAACTAGAACACAAATTTAGCGATAATTGGTCATTACGTAATGCTTTTCTCTACAATTTTCGTGATTACAGTGACCAAAGAACGCTTCCCGGAGCATTGCAAGCAGATAACCGTACCCTGAATCGTTCCTACCGAGAATTCGACTTTGAAAGCACGTCTTATAATCTAAGTACAAATGTTGTTGGCAACTTTTTTCCCTGGCAAAGATGGAGGTATTCCCCCGGAATTAAAATTATTGGCAAAGGAGAATAATTGGCAAACTCTAATTTATCCAGAAATGACTCCATCAGTGCGATTTTTGACACAACAAATATTTAATTGTCCCTATCAAGGAATTACAAAACGAATTTATTTACAAGCGAAGGTGCTAGAGTTAATCGCTTTACAAATATCTCCTATCCTCACGGGTGGAGATTTGACCCAAGCATCACCATTAAAATCAGATACCATTGCCCGGATTCATCATGCCAAACAAATTATTCTTTCTTGCTTAGAAAACCCTCCCTCGTTAATAGAATTAGCTGCATTGGTGGGGGTGAGTGATAGAACTCTCCGCCGAGGATTTCGAGAGTTATTTGGCATAACTGTATTCGGTTATCTCACTCAAAAGCGGATGGAGAAAGCCGAGCAATTTTTGCGCGGAACTAATATGACAGTTGCCGAGGTTGCAAATCTTGTAGGTTATACTCACCTCGGACACTTTGCCGCCGCCTTTAAGCGCAGGTATGGCATTACCCCCAGAGAATGTTTGTTGGGTAAAAAGTCCGTATCGGGACTGTGATAGTTTTTGAGGAACTATTATAGATTTGCAGCAGCCTTTAAGAGAAAGTATGGTATTAAGTAAGTCGGCAATAAAAAATAATGTTATGTAGAAGGGTGTAAAATATAGGACTATACATACTCTACGTATATATTCAAAAATCAAATATTATATATACAATTCTATTCTTGTTCTTCAACTTTTTTTTGTTTAACATAATTGCGAAAATCATCTATTGTAAGTTGATTGAGCCATTGGTGACGTTCTTTAGTATAATCACCATAACCCACTTCTAACTGCTGTAAAAACCTCAGCATTCCTGCTACCCCTAAAGCATCAATTAGGGCTTGATATCCTTTTTGTCTAATTTCCCTCAACCTCATTGTTTTCTGCCTCTATTTGCAAAATATTCATTAACCAAATCATGGGGTTTTCGACTTCTATGCTGAAAATATTTTGATATTGCTTGGCTTTCCTAAGAAGTCGGTCATCAGTTGTCAACAATACATCAGCATCTCCTGCTTCTGCAAAAGCTAAATGTAGCGCATCATAAAATTTGAAGCTCAACTTCATTAATTCTTCTCCTCTCAAGACAATATTTTCAGTTGATTGAATATAAGTATTCGCTACATTTAATATTGATTTGACCTGTTGTTGTTTAAATGAGTCTGAATGTTGACTAACCTCAAATTCAATCATATCGCTATTCATCAATATCCACTTGCCATCTTCGCAATATTGAATAATCTGCGTTACAGCTTCAGCCTCCATGCGAATCCGAAATTGTTCTAAATTATCTAGAGTTCGATTTAAACAACAAACATCAAGATAAATTTTGTAAATTTTACTCATACTATATATTAATTCACGCTAGATATCTGTACCATCCTTTTCTCAAATCGAAATTACACCAAGAGAATGTTTGTTAGGTAAAAAGTCCGTATCGGGACTGTGATGCCGTTTGAGGATAGACTTGACTAAATATACTCCTTTACACTCTGGTTTATTGCAATTAAGAAATATACGCAATAAATAATATTGTTAATTGTGTGGGGAGTGGTATGAAAAGTTGGCGATCGCTCAACGTTTATCTTTGGTTGGTGGTGAGTACAGTAGGAATCATCACTGCTATATTTGCTCAACCTGTGCAAGCATTAGAATTAGGAAAAAAGCAGCTCTCGGTATCAAGCCCATCGGTTTTGCATCCTACAATAGCGGAGGAAAAGAAGGTCTTTTTGGTGTATCTTTTGAAGAGGTTAAAGGAACTAAGAATGTCGGGGACTCATTGCAGCCTTCATTAGAAAAAATTTTGATGCTCAAACCCGATTTGATTTTATCCTCAGATTTCGGCAACGCTCATCAAAAATATAAGTTATTATCAGCGATCGCACCTACTGTTTCAGTCCCGAATGATGCTGACATCCCAGCTATAGATTGGGAAAACAAAACTTACTTTAAAGAAAATCTTCGATATATTGCCAAATTAATTGGTCAAGAAATAAAAGCAGAGGAAGTTTTAAATAAATACCAAAAACGAACTGAAGAATTGAAGAAACGTTTAGGAAACCATTTACAGCAAATAGAGGTTTCCGTAATTTTTTATGGTGAGGGTTATATTTGGACAATTGCTAAAAGCGATACCATTTCTCATGTTTTAACAGATATTGGGCTACGTCATAAATTTGTACCTCGTGGCGAGTGGAATCTCAGCATTGAAACCATCAACAAATACGATGCTGATGTCCTATTTATTGTTGATGTTGACGAGCGATCGCCAAGCTTTTATTTCCAAAACCCCATGTTTAGCAGTCTAAAAGTAGTCAAAAACAATCGAGCTTATGTTGTCAGTCAAGAAAATTGGCGAGGCTTCGGTATATCAGGAGCTAATAAGATATTGGATGACTTGTTTAAATACTTGCCGGAAGCTACATGAGAAATCCTGTTCTAATAAAAAGATGGTTTGTCTTGTGGCTGATGAATTAAAGCCTATCCTACCGAAGACAATTCTAGTCATTGGTTTTTGATTCTTAACCAATGACCAAAACCTAATCCAACTCTCGCCTTCCTTCCAAAGCTCGTGCTAGCGTTACCTCGTCAGCGTACTCCAAATCTCCACCTACAGGCAAACCAAAAGCAATGCGCGTCACCTTGGTAAATGGCTTGAGTAACTGACCGATGTACAGTGTTGTTGTCTCCCCTTCTACACTGGGACTAATTGCCAAAATTACTTCTTGTGGCTTTTGCTGGCTGACTCGTTGTATGAGAGGTTGGACAGTGATTTGTTCTGGCCCTATACCATCTATGGGAGAAATTACTCCACCTAATACATGATACTTGCCTTTGTACTCTCTAGTTTTTTCTAAGGCAATTACATCACGAGAATCAGCAACAACACAAATAGTTTTGTTATCACGGCTGGGGTTGCGGCAAATTTCACAAATCGGTTCAGCAGAAAGATGAAAGCACTCTTTACACAAGCCTATTTGTTTTTTGGCTTCAATTAAAGCTTGTGCCAAAGCCTGTACTTCTGTTTCTGGACGTTTCAAGATGTGCAGCGCCAGCCTTTGGGCAGTTTTAGGGCCAACTCCTGGCAAGCGTTGCAATTGCTCGATTAACCGTGCTAAAGGACGTGCGTAAACCGTGGTTTTGTCTCCAGTATGTTCTTACCTTAACTATGATGACATTCTTACAAGATTTTTGATTGGCTAGGTGAGATAATCCGATCGCCTGATGTAAAAATTTATTCTAGCTGTTCTTTAAATACAACTAGCAAGCAATTACACAGCTTGAAATTGGCACAATAACAGCCCAAACCATTGATTCTCGTCAGTCCACACTTTTTGTGGAATCAAGCCCTTGGCTTTCAGTTCCTGCTGAATAGTATTGAGGTTAAATTTTCGGGAAATTTCAGTGCGGATAGTTTCACCTGATTCAAAATTTACTTTGAGTTTGAGAGCGTTCAATTCGACAGTTTGCGATCGCTCACTTTTGAGATGCATCTCAATTTGATGTGCAGTTTCGTTATAAAATGCCCAGTGGGTAAACTGCGTCGGATCAAAATTGCCTGCAAATCGCCAATTTAGATGCTCAAGCATATTCAGGTTAAAAGCAGCCGTCACTCCTTGAGCGTCGTTATAAGCAGCCTCTAAAATATGTTTTGGCTTTTGCAAGTCTACTCCTAATAAGAAATACTCTCCCACCTGCAAGGCTGCTGTGATTTGAGACAAGAAAACATTACACTCTTGAGGGTTCAAATTACCCAAAGTACTACCAACAAAACAAATCATCCGACTGGTTAATTGTCTAGGTTCCAGTTGAGAAAGCGCTAACTCATAAGTTCCTGCTAATGCATAAACTTGCAGTGAAGGATAATCTGCTAGTAGTTGTATAGCACTACTTTCCAGCATCCCTGCACTCACATCAATGGGAAGATAGCGCAGAGGTAACCCTTGCTGTTGATAAGCATTTAGTAAAAGACGAGTTTTAGTTGAGCTACCACTACCTAGTTCAACAATTTCACAAGCACCAGTTATTTCAGCAATTTCGCAGGCATAAATTTGTAAAATTTTTGTCTCTGTTCGAGTCAGGTAATATTCTGGTAATTCACAGATTTGCTCAAATAACTCAGAACCGCGATCGTCGTAGAAATAGCGTGGCGGTAAAGTTTTAGGCGTCTGAGTTAATCCTTGAACCACATCACTTCCAACACCAGAAGAAATAATCAAAGTTGGTTCTAGCAAACATTGTATTTGTAAGCGGTTTTCTATGCTGTGTTGAGAACTAATACCGCTGTTGCCAGGTTGAGATCTTGTCATTACTCCTCCGTTAGCTTGGTTTGGCAGGATGCTTAAGGATTGCAAACCTCAAACCAGAAATAGTGAAACATAAAGCCATATTTGATAACATCACGCCTGAGCTAGATTTATTCAGCACTATAGTTATCTTTTCGGATCTTCCAATTAAATAGGCAAAGATTTGTGATTTGTTGATGGGTACAGACGCGATTAATCGCGTCTGTACAATTACTCCCCTTATCCCCTATTCCCCATTTTTGGCACAGCGAAATCCCGCCAAAATTTGCCGCACGCCAGGATGATACCAGTTACGAAAGCTAGCTCGTAGCGCCCAAGGGCGAGTTGCCCAACTACCGCCTTTTAAAACGCGATGCTGACGGTCAAAATAAACTTGAGAGTAACCAATGTAAGGGTAATACTGAAAGCCTTCGTAACCATCAAACCAGGTAGCTGTCCACTCCCAGACATTGCCTAAAGTATCGTACAAACCATAGGCACTTTGCCCACTAGGATAAGCATCTACTGACGTAGTTTTACCAATTTCTGTATCATGATTGCAATATTCAGGTTTTGGTTCTTCATCCCCCCAAGGATAGGTGCGACGATGGTTAGCTTTTGCATCCCAAACTACAGCTTTCTCCCACTCAGCTTCTGTGGGTAAACGCTTACCGACAAATCGTGAGTAGGCTTGTGCTTCGTACCAACTGACACTACAAACTGGATGATTATCAAAGGCTGGATTGTCACACCAGTAAAGAGGCTGCATTACTTTCTGTGTTTGCAACCATTCCCAACCAGCTTTTGACCACCATTGTGGATTATTGTAACCTCCCGCTTCCATGAATACTCGATACTGGCTACAAGTCACAGGGTAACGGTCAATATAATAAGTATCGAGATAAACACGATGTGCAGGGCGCTCATTATCTAAAGCATCTGGCGAGTCACTACCCATCTCAAATTCACCAGCCGGAATTTGGATCATCTCGACGGGAGGGGTGCAAGGGTATAAGGGTTTAGGAGTGTAGGGGAATTTTTTGATACTTGATTGTTGCCTCTTGCACATTTCCAGCACAAAGCAAATAATCTCGCTATGCTGACTTTCATGCTGAAGCAAAAATCGCCAAAGACTTTCTTCTGTTTCTAAATCAGCTACTTCCAGGTAATTTAAAACTTTGTCTCTAACTGTGTTTAGGTAATAAAGAATTTCCTCTAAATTAGGTAATTTGACACGTTCTGATTTGGGTAAACCATCAGCTGCAAATAGCTTGCGATATTGTGGAAATGCACACGGCAAGCCTGCGCTGCGTTCTAGCAACCATAAAGACTCGGTGTAAGCAATATGCCCTAAGTGCCAACCAACAGGGCTAAAGTCAGGATGGGGCTGACAACAGAAAGTTGCTTCATCCATTTCCTCGAACAAGCTAAGAGTTTTAGTACGGCACTGAATAAAGGCACGAGCAAATATTTCGTTTAAATTAGATTTGTTCAATTCGGATATCACAGCCTTTCCCCACACTAATAATGCTGTTTTCTGGGCAAGAGTTCCAATTTCCTGCAAATAGAGGTTCGGATGCAATGATTGTGGCATCGGGAAAATTTGGATCTTTAGCTATCCAATAAAGAGAAGGAGCAGGTGACTTTGTGCCAAAGCGAGAAGCAATTAGGCGATCGCCATCACTAATAACTAGGTTGGCATAAACGTAGGTTTGATAACTTTGTGCCATCTGTGCCAGTTGTAGCAATGTTGTGTGTAATGCCTGTTCCAGACTTTTGCCAGGGTTAGTTTGCCGCTCGTGCAACAGTAAAGCAAAAATGTGTTCAGAATCAGTGGTTCCACCAAGCCATTGATAAATTTCATCACTCAGCTGGTTGCGAATTGGGCGATATAATGTTTGCCGAAATTTGTTAATGCGACCATTGTGAATGAATAATAAACGCTGATACTGGAATGGCTGAGAGTTACTAAAATCAAGAGCTTGACCTGGTGTGGCACTGCGAATGTAAGCAAGTATGCAGTTAGATTCTACATAGCGGCTAAGACTTGGCAAGTTGATATCATTCCAAATCGGCAATGTATTTTTATAAATAAAAGGTTCAGTATCTTTTTGCGGATGATACCAACCGACGCCAAAACCATCAGCATTTACCACTCCAGAAAGCATCTCGCGGGGTTGATAGCTCTGAACTATCAGTGAATGTTCTGGTTTGTATAGGAGAGGTTCCAAAGACACAGGCGAACCAAAATAAGCAAGTAGACGGCACATAGTTAAGGAATTTGCTCCTGATTACTGTAGAGAATAAGCTTGTAGGCTGAGAATTCCCTGAAAATTATATAAATTTATCCATGATTGCGCTTGCTTACTCGTTGTTTTTGGCAGGAAAATATGTTCATCAATCATCTAGGCAGAGCGATCGCTTAGTCAAAAAAAGCAACGGCGACTGTTTTATTGCTCAGTCGCCGCGATGTTGATGTTATTGCTAATTAGGGATTGTTAACAGCGATCGCGTTTCAAATCCCATATAACCTTCTCTAGATACCAATCGAGTGCCTGTCCTGGATTGATGTTCTGCTGGTGTTTGAGCAATCGATAAGCGGCTAATGCGTCGCCATGAAGTAAGCTTAGTAGCTCGATCTGCAGTGCTTTGTCCGCTTCTACTAAAGGTCTTGCTTGGTTTTCCATCTGCTGTTGCAGATCCAATTCTTTGTAATGTGTTTTAACTATTAACTTGTCTACCTCGGATTGCTTTTGAAGTAGTTCTGCCATTTGTATTTCTAGTTCAGCTTTTTTGTTGGTTAATTGAGCTTGTATTCTGCGTAATTCTAGTAACTCTTGCTGTAA
>NZ_AJLN01000101.1 GCF_000317285.1 Chlorogloeopsis fritschii PCC 6912
TCTAAGGTGGGTAGTTGCCAACGCAGTTGCTTGAGATTTGATAAATCTGGCTTTTGTGGTGCGGGAGGAAGTTCTTTCATTTTGGATTAAGGTAGTACTACTCACTCCAAAATGTAATGATTACACTGGTAGAAACATCAGAAAATCTCGGTGTTTGTTTTGAATTTTTGCCTTACATCTAGGCTTGTTGATTGATAACGATGTGTTTGCTAATACAAAAAATACGGCAGCGCTTTGGAATTGATTAGCCACCATTATTTAGTGAGCTAATTTTTACTGGATTTTACAGTAGATTTTTGGAGATTTTTTGTAATGCAACGATAAAGCTGTTCTAAAAACACGTAGTGGACTGACACGACGAAAATAATGCCATAGAAAAGGCTCCCACTCGTAGTGCTTTCTTAGCAGAACTTACCTACTAATATAATAAACTTCTTACAATAATCAAAATCTGGGTTAATTACAACCACAGATGTACAAAGATTTTATCGGTGTTTATCTGTGTCCATCTGTGTTCGATTTATTTGCAAATAGAATTAGTGCAAGAAGTTTAATGCACAAAATTAGCTGTGTCAGCCCAGTCGGGTGGCTTTCATAAATTTTCTTCAGGTTGTTTTTCTAACTAGTTAAATAGTTCTTCTAGTTAGAGGAGCTTTACCATGTTTGTATTACTTGCCAATACAAAACCGACTAAAAATTCTATCAAGCACTGATTCTGTCACCTCTTCTCCCGTAATTTCTCCAAGAGCACGAACCGCACCACGTAAGTCAATTGTCCAAAAATCAAGCGGTAATTCTTGGGCAATAGTTGCTTGCACCTGTTCTAAAGATGTTTTGGCTTTTACTAGTGCGGCTGCTTGTCTTTGATTAATCGCTAAATCCATATCAGCAGCTTGTACTTTTCCTATTTTAACTATCTCTAAAATCGCTATTTCTAAAGCATCTATTCCTTGATTCTGTGCCGCAACTGTTTTGACAATTTGATTAATTTCATCTGGATATTGCACTATTTCTGCTAGTGCAATATCAATTTTATTGATCACCAAAATCAACGGGCGGTGTTTTACTTGTTCGTAAATTTCTCGATCGCCTGCTGTCCAACCAACAGAAGCGTCGATAGTCAACAGTACCAAATCAGCTGCACTAGCAGCACGACGAGAACGTTCAACACCAATTTTTTCTACTTGGTCTTCTGTTTCCCGAATGCCTGCGGTATCCAGTACTTGCACAGGTATGCCACCCACTACTAACTGCGATTCAACTACATCGCGCGTGGTGCCGGGTAAATCAGTAACAATAGCGCGATCGCTTCTACTCCATGCATTCAACAAACTTGATTTTCCTACGTTTGGACGCCCGACAATTGCTACTTTTAATCCAGTACGGAGGAGTTCGCCTTGATCGGCGGTTGCAAGTAGCTTGGTAATTTCTGCGGTAATTCTCTCAATTTCTGAGATAATACTTTTATCATCCAGCGGAGGTAAGTCTTCCTCAAAATCGATCCGCGCTTCAATTTCTGCCAAGATATCCAAACATTGAGCGCGTAACTGGCGAATTGGATGAGCTAATTTACCTTGCAAACCAGCTAAAGCAGACGCTTGGGCTTGGGGCGATCGCGCTCCTACCAAATCAGCAATACTTTCCGCTTGCGTTAAATCCAACCTGCCATTTAAAAACGCCCGTAGAGTAAATTCTCCTGGCTGTGCTAATCTTGCACCGTTTTCTAAGCATAGTTGCAATACCTGCTGTACTGCCATAATTCCACCGTGGCAATGGAACTCCACCACATCTTCGCGGGTATAGGAACGGGGCGCTTTCATGATTAAAAGCAGTGCTTCATCCACCAGTTGTTGTGTCTGGGGATGACGAATATAACCGTAGAGGATGCGGTGGCTTTCCCAAACTTGACGCCCAGGCGCATGGAAAAGAGTTTTGGCAATGGGCATTGCTTCCGAACCGGAGACGCGAACAATCCCCACACTGCCTTGTTGGGGAACAATGGCAGTGGCGATCGCAGCGATAGTTCCAGTGGTAGCAAAGATTTCTGACATGAGCGCTTTTTTTAAAATCAAGTTACGTCTATTGGCTAGGGTAGCAATATAGCTTTTTGATTAATGAATAGAATCAAAGAGACGATAACATTTATCTAGGAAAAGTATTTTTACTTAGCAGCCGTAATTGCTGTCTGCTGTTGTCCGATGGAGAATCACAAACAAGGAGGTTTACATGGAAGACAGTAATCTTAACATCAATTGTAAAGAAGCCTGTGTGAACGGCTGCATTTTGGGTGATAAATGTCCCAATATTGAGTTTAGAGAAGCCGCAGCCAAGTTTATTGAGGAAACTTCTTTAGACAAGATGCTAGAGATGGCTGAAGAAGCAAGGATGAGAAAGTTGATGGAACCACCCAAATGGGTTTTCCCTGACGATAACTAATGCTTTGAAGAAAAAAGGCAGGGGGCAGAAGGCAGTAGATGCGTAGCGGCTTCCGTAGGTAGGAAAGAGGATTGACTTGTTTATTTCATTCATAACGAGCGGTGCGCCGCCTGTGGGGCTGCTTTCAAGAACTTTAGCTCATTTTTCTCATAACTCTTGCAGGGGCAAACGTTGCCAAGCCCCTCATCAAAATCTAAAGGCTGATGAAGATTTGAGGACAATTTGTTAGTGTTAACTCGCAATTGCTGTTGAGTGGGCATTCTGGAGTTAGAGTGCAGGATTACTCAAAAGTAAATTGATCGCTCAACTTGATCGGCAAGAGGATAATATGACTTTATTCAATCTCGATACATTGATTGAGTTTCTGCTGGGAATTAGCTTGAGTGCGGCGGCTGGCTTTCGAGTATTTGTACCACTGCTGGCATTAAGTATGGCATCAGTGTTGGGACACATAAATTTGCCAACTGAGTTGGATTGGGTGGAAACGCCTCAAGCCTTAGTTGTATTTGCAGTCGCTTGTTTGCTTGAAATTATCGGCTACTACATTCCCTGGCTGGATCATCTCCTGGATACTGTTGCCACACCTGCGGCATTTATCGCTGGGACGATTGTAGCAGCATCCTTCGCCCCTGAAATGAGTCCAATAGTGCAATGGACGTTAGCTTTAGTTATCGGTGGTGGAACTGCGGGGTTAACTAAGGGATTGATGAATATCTTACGAATAACCTCTACAGGTGTTTCAGGTGGATTAACCAATCCAATCTTGTCAACTGTTGAGCTAGTCATTGCCATCGGACTATCTGTACTCGCGATCGCAACCCCAGCAGTAGCAGGAATCATTGTAATTGGTATTCTAATATTTGCTATTCAAAGAATCTGGAAATTTTTCACAAGCAAACCATCTTCCCAACCAAACTAAATCATCTTATGAGCGATCGCGTGCTTGTCTAAGTAGTGCATAGTAAGCAGGAACCTTTGCATTTTCTCCGTTGGGAAGAATGTGAATTGTATGGATGACGTCTTCTCCATCAGCTAGTACCTCAAAGTTTGGAAAAATAGTAGCGATGTCTTCCCGTGTCAAACTACCTTTGCTAATTCCACTCTTGAGCACTCTTTCAAGTTCTTCTGGTAATTTCCCTGCATACATTTCTACAAGGGAAGCAAAGTAGCTGCTTGCCTCATAACCAATATCTATTAGGTAAATAATGCCTTCTTTCCCTGCAAGCACTTCCAAAGAACGTGCGAACAAAGTGCGTTGCTCGCGATCGAATTGATGCATGGCACCTCTAGTATAAATGTTGGCATTGCCGATTTCAGAATGTAACGCTGCCGCCTGCTCTAAAAGTAAGGCATCTAAAACCCGGTATTCAACATTTGGGGCGTTATTGTTGGCTTGTGCTAAAGCCACTGCACTAGGTGAGACATCAACCCCCATCACTCTTAGGAAATGATTGGCAAGAAAACGAGTTTGGTTACCATCTCCACACCCGAAGTCAATCAGAGGCAGATCTCGCTCCATCCAATCTAGAAACCGAGGCAAGTCAATGGCTGCTGCAAAAGCAGGTTCGCAATTCCAAAGAATCGGTGCAGACTTAAGTGCAGCAGTACTCCAGTAGCTCTCCCAAGCTGAAGCATTGTCGATATTGTTCTTTGCCATAACTATTTATCTCTTAAAAACTAAGGGAACCGGGAACAGGGAAGAGGATTTAACTTGTGCGGAGCCTCCCAGGATTGGTTCCCAGCCTCCAGGCTGGGAACCAGTTATTCAGGAGCTTCTTCGCCCGTGCAGACGGGCTTAGTCCTTATAGCCCAAACCCTAGAAGGGTTGGGCGATATAAATACTCGTCTTTTACCTACAAAAAATGAAACGGTTTAGTTTCGTTTCATTTACAATAGCGTAGATTATGTTATAGTTCAAGCCCTGAGAGCTAAAACCCTAGCTGCGGCACAGCAACATGATTGAGAGCATGAAGATTAGTGAAAGTCGTTCTAAAGGTGGACGCCCCGCTAAAGGAACAGCCAAAGAGCGTATGGAGCGTTTGCTCAATGAGGCTACACGGGTATTTTTGGAATACGGCTATGGACTATCCAGCATTGATATTCTTGCTCGTGAAGCTCATGTTGCCAAGCGCACAATTTATCAGCATTTTGGAAACAAAGCAGAACTGTTTGGTGCTGTTGTTCACCGTTTGAGTGATTCTGTTTTGGCACCGTTCCCTAATTTGAGCGAGGATACTCGACCAATCGAACAGGTGCTTGTAGCTTTTGCTCAACAACTTATAACCAGGGTGACATCGCAAGAAGCGATTGGGTTGCAGCGGATAGTGATTGGTGAGGCAAGTCGTTTTCCCGAATTGGCAAAGCTGTACTATGATAATGGGCCAGCACGTGCTATTTTTGCCCTTGCCAATTATCTCCAGCATCAAAATGAACTTGGAGTGCTCGAATTAATTGATGCTAACATTGCTGCCGAGCAATTCTTGAATATGGTTCTTGGCGAACTCCACCGCCGAGTTTTACTAGGGGTTGAACCTGTGCCAAATTCCGAGCAAGTTAAGTGTCGTATTAACAGTGCGGTAAATCTTTTTCTGCGGGGTTATGGTTATGGGTGCAACAACACAAAAGAGTAGAACGTGCGATCGCGCCTTTGAGAAGTGCCTTAAATCTTTGGATAGATCAAGGTGGAAATCTGGATTTTGAGTAGGTTTGCGATTACCTAATTAACTGAAACCCTTGTTTTCATCAATAGTGCTACAAGCAAAGCAGCCACACCGCAAAAAATACCTAAAAATATCCATAATCCTAAAGGACGGCCCTTACGCCAAGCAATAACTGCTGCTATGCTACCGACAAGACAATGAGTGAGCAGTAGTAAGTAGAGAGTTTGTTCGCTGCTAAGATTTAACATCTTCTGTAAGCAAAACTGCGATCGGTGTGAGGAAAATTGGATAAATTAATATGTCTCGTTTTTTTAAGTTAATCATAAACATAGTAGTCTTGGCAGCATTATTATTTATATCCCAGCAAGTTTGGGCACAAAATTGGCGTCCCGTTCGTGGTGGCATTCCTTTTGGAATCAGTGGGATGGCTCTAGTCGGGCAGCAAAGAAATTCTCTAGATTTTTTGATTGTTCATGACAACAAACAAAAAAATCAAGGTCGTTTAGCAATCATTAGGATTAAGGGTAAAAATCAACCCGAATACTTTCCTTTGAACTGGCAAAATAACATAGAACTACCTATCGATTTAGAGGCATTAACATCTATTCCAGGGAAAATAAACTCCTCTTTTATTGCTTTAAGTAGTTCTGGAAAAGCTTATTACATTAGGCTAGAACGTTCTAAACAGGTGATTTCGTTAATCAAGGAATTTAATTTACCAGAAATTCCTCAAGGAAGTAATTTTGAAGCATTTGCCCTACAAAATATAGAGGGTAAATTAGTTGCTGTTTGGGCACACCGGGGTGAAGGAGAACAACCAGCCATTATTTACTGGGGAATGCTTGACTTAGCCACATATCAAATTATTCCTGTTGGTTCTGCCAATCTGAAAGTACCCTTTCCATCTGGAAATATTCGCCATATTTCGGATTTGAAGGTAGATCCTGCTGGAATTATATATATCACCTCTGCAAGCGATCCAGGCAATGACGGGCCGTTCCAGTCGGGTGTATACGTTGCTGGTTATCTGGGATTTCGCGGTAACAAAATCGCATGGCGGCAGAATCCTCAACTTTTTCCTCTCTACCGCTGTGATTACCACAAAATAGAAGCTATAGAACTTGTTCCAGGTGCAGAAGGTGGTGCGATCGTCGCTACGGATGATGAAAATTTGGGTTCGTATGTGTACATTTTGGGTGGAAGTAGCTGAGGTTATCGATCGCAACTGCAATTTCTATGTATACAGGCTGATTTCAGTTTTATCTGTAGCTATATATTTTTAGTAAAAAAATCATGTCAAAACAAGAAATAGAACTACCATATACCAAAGAAGAAGTAGGAAGTTGGTACATCAACAAAAATGTAAACGATCAACTTATAGAAAATATTCAGGAACTGAAAAACAAAAAAATCAGCGTCATGGGAGGCTGCGGACAAGTTGGTTCCCATGTTATAGCGAAATTATATGAATTTGGCTTTCCAATTGACAATATTTATATTAACGACGATCTAAGGTTGGGAAAGCGAGAGAACTTGCCAGAACCTTTACGCGATCGCCTAGATACAAGAACCCATCTTGAATATTCACAAAACCCCCAACACGAGCCGGACATAGTTATTTTTGTGGGAGGGCGATCGAGTGCCCCTCACTTTCAAAATTTGAACGATGTGATGGAAGAAATTGAAATGTGGAGGGCAACTGTAGAATGGTGTGTTGCTAAAAAAATTAGATTAATATTTGCAAGCACGAGCAGTTTATGTAAGCAGCGTCCTTCGGTAGAAACACAAAGGGTTTGGCCTGGTTCTCTTTACGAACTTGCAAAACTAATGATGGAAGAAATGGCTATTCAACAAGCCCTTTCTAATGATTTAGTAGTGCAAATTTGCAGATTTTTTTCTGTTTATGGTGTTACAGAGCAACACAAAAATAATTTTGGCAATCTGTATACTCAAATTCTTTGGTATGCAATCAAAAGAAAGCCATTTGAAGTCTGGGGACAAACAGGTTATTTTGCACCGGGCGAGCAAACAAGAGATATCATTTTTGCACCTGAAGTTTCACGCGCAATTTTACATTTGCTGACTTTACCTGCTCCTAGTCCTAGAGTTGATGATATTTCCAGTCTTACATATAACATCGGACAAGGTAAACCCGTCTCAGTTCGAGAAATGATAAAACAAATTGAAGAACTTGTACCATCAACCATGAAACCTATCATTCTTGAAACTGAAGTTCCTCAATATATGAAAAACTACGTTATTCATACATGGGGAAATCCACAAAAGCTAATTCAATCAGGCTTTCAACCTCTGTTTACAAATCATATAGAAAACCTAAAATTTATTATTCATGCTTTATTAAATGAGAATGATTGGTATTGGTCTATTGTGGAAAATATTAGGATAAAAACCTTAAAAGCTTAACCTGCATCCATAACTAAAATATCCAATTCGCGTTGCATTTGCCTATAAACTAAGTCATAACAAGCATTCACGTAGTCGCGATCGCGTGCTGCTTGGTTACCATAACGTTCAAACACAATTGGGGCACAAACACGAGTATGGATTTGTATAGGTAAGGGTATATTGGGTAAGGGGCCAATCGCCAAACCCCACGGTAAACCTAGATATATGGGAAATACCCCTGGATCGATACCATATAACCACGGTAATCCCCAATGATGTAAATGTTTTACCTGTTCGTAGCAATCACCCAAAATAATCAAAGTATCGTGGGCACCCACAGAAATCAACGGAATAATTGGTACTGATTTCTTTAACGCCAGCTTAATAAATCCTTTTTGATTGGCAAAGTGAATTTTGTAACGCTCTCGATGAGGACGAAACATATCGTATTGTCCTCCCGGATAAACAAGCACACTTGCACCAATATCGAAAGCAGCGCTTGCCATTGTTGGATGAGCAGGAATGGCTCCGAGTTTTTGTGCCAGGCTGGCGATGGAAGGGCTTACTTGCCAAGCATAAGGGTGCATTAAACCATACACCAGACGTTGCACTCCAAAGCGACGGAACCAATCGTACATCATCATGTGTAAATCGGGAGATGCCATACCGCCATTGTGCGAACCAACCAGCAAAACTTGTCCATCAGCTGGAATATGATGCCAACCTGAAGTTTGTACTCGAAAATAGTAGCGGTAAAGCCATTCCCATATCGGCATTAAGGATTCTATAAACTGGGGATCTCGCGCTGATAAAGTCCAACCTGGTAATGATGTAGTTGAATTTTGATGAATCATAGTTTGATGTAGACTACCTACGCGCTGGTAGATATACGATATGGGTATAAAAGTGGCAAGGCTGAGATCTTACATCCTTCTCAATAAGAGTAAGGTGGGCACTGTTCACAATGTAAAAGTAAGGGTTTGAGGAAAGTTAGGCAGTGCCCACCCTACAAACATTGCTTAGTACTATGCAACAGTAATCAATAATCCTCCAGATATACTTCGCACTTAGTACAAAGCAACTTTTTTTAACAAAATCTCATCCAATCGACATTCACTAGAATAGTCTTTTGAGTAGATTTTTGTACTTGGTGATAATCATATATTGAAAGTATTAATTATTACTGAATTACTAAAACAAAAAAGGGAGTTTTATATGTTTGCCGCTGTTATTTTTTTAGCTGGTTATGCTGTAATATCTACACTCTTTATTTCTAGTGTGGAATAACAAAAATTTGTTTTTCTTGGGCGTTAGCTAAGATTTTTTACCTCTCGGCTCGCTATCTCTCATTGTTATTCGTATCTCTTTTGCCTCGGTTGGTTTCGCCGAGGTTTTTTGTTGTTGAGTGCGATCGCATTTTTTAATTAAAACTTAAAATCACGATTTTCACTTTTCATCCAAGGCAAAAAACCTTATTCTTCAGGTAACAGGTGCAAGATTGACTCAGACTAAATCCTGTTAACTTAACTCCCCGAACCCACTCCCAAGAGTGGGCTTTTTATTTGAAAGGTTAAATGTGAGCCTCATCGCTGCGCTACTCGCCTCAATAAAAATATACCTATCCCCAAAAATACAAAGTTAGGCAACCAAGCTCCCATAAAAGGAGAAAAGATTTCCGCTTGTGCCATAGCACCAGTAATAAAGTAAAATAAATAATAAGTAAATATAACTATGACGCTTACCCCAAAACTTGTGGCTCGCCCGGTGCGCTGGGGTATTGTTCCCATTGCTGCGCCAACTAAACCAAAAACCACACAGACAAACGGCAAGGATATTCTTTGTTGAATCCGTACTTGGAGTTTGCGAATCTTTTGCTCATCACCAGCTAGACGTTCTAATTCTAGTTGTTCTAGCGATTGGGTAATACTCATCTCATCGTAGTCGCGGCTTCTTTGCGCTACATCTAATGCTGTGCGGGGTAATTCGAGCTGTTGTTTTTCAAAGCGCACTATATTGCGATAAGAGCGATCGGCTGCAACTAAATAGATGGTACCGTTATAAAAATCCCAAACGTTTTGAGCTGCATTCCATTGAGCTGATTCTGCCACAACAATTTGATTGAGACTTTCTTGAGAACGGTCAATAATAGTCAAGCCTGACATTCGCTTTCCATCAAACTTGTCAGCATAAAACAAGCGTGTCAGAATCTTTTCTTTACCCCCATCCTTCTGCCTAATATACCGATATTCGGGATAAAAAATGTTTTCCTGCTTGAACATGGGTTTGTCTGACTTCAGTGCTTGGTCTAGAGTCAGAGTTGCTTGATAATTAGCTATTGGTGCAATTTGTTCGTTAAAAACAAATGTCATTCCTGTCACCAAGAAGCTCATACATACAGCAGTCATCACCATGCGATAAACGCTGACTCCACAACCACGCAAAGCAATTAATTCACTCTCGCTAGATAGACGGCTGTAAGTCATCAATGTAGCTAAGAGTGTAGCCATCGGGAAAGCTAAAACAATAAAATTCGGAAATTTCAATAAAAAAACTTTTAAGGCAATACCTATTGGTAGCCCTGATTCTACGATTTTCCTAACTAAGTCAAAAACAGCGTCAATTGTGACGCCAATGGAAGAAAAAGCCCCCACACCAAACAAAAACGGTGGCAATAATTCGCTAGCCAGGTAACGATCCATGATGGAGAATGGCAGCAGCGAGTTAATGGTGTAGAAAGATTTGTATTTAACCATTAGTTAATAGTTATTAGTCATTGCTCACTAGTCATTAAGTCATTAGCCAAGGACAAAGGACAAGTGACTTATGACTAAATCTGGAAATTATCGCCCAAGTAGTATTGGCGCACGAGGTGGTTAGTATAGAGTTCTTTGGCATTGCCAGAAGCAAGAATTTGTCCTTCGCGCATGATATAAGCCCGATCTGTAATCGCCAGAGTTTCACGCACATTGTGATCTGTAATTAAAATCCCCATGTCGCGATCGCGCAATCGTTCAATTAGAGCTTGAATTTCTGCAACTGCGATCGGATCAACTCCCGCAAATGGTTCGTCCAAAAGTAAAAATTTTGGCCCTTCCCTGCCAGATGCTAAGGCTCTTGCTAATTCAGTTCGGCGTCGCTCACCTCCAGATAGTTGAATTCCTTTACTTCTAGCCAGTTTTTCTAAACGAAACTCTCGCAATAATGATTCTAGTCGTCGTGGCCATTCCCAACGGGGTACGTTAGTTTGCTCTAGTACCAATAAGATATTATCCTGCACTGACAACTGGCGAAAAACACTTGCTTCCTGCGCCAAATAACCAATGCCTAACCGTGCCCTTTTATGCATTGGCAAATTAGTAATATCCTGGTGATCTAACCATACGGTTCCCCGCTCCGGTTTTTCTAAACCTGTAGCTATATAAAAGGTAGTCGTTTTACCAGCACCATTTGGTCCTAGTAAGCCAACGACTTCACCTTGAGCCACAGACAGATTAACGCGATTAACAACCGTTCGCTTACCGTAAGTTTTATGAACATTCTCTAAGACTATTTTCACTCTCTGCACCCTTTTTCAGGATTGCTAATTGTTACTTGCTAATTGCTAATAGCACTCTTAGCAATTAGGTGTTAGCCATTAGCCATAATATCTCAGTGTCAATCTTAATTAGAACGCCTAAAATTTCCTGTAGGCGGTGCTGGTGCAGTAGCTTGATTCAAGTCATTGTCGTTAACAATATAAGTGGATTCTACTTGACGACCGGTTCTAGGTTGAGCGACAAATCGCCCTTCATCAATTAGATATGTTACAGTCTCACCTTTGATACTATTGCCGCCCTGTTGCAAAATATAAACGTTACCACTCAAAACAATGCGACGTTCTTTACTGAAGTACTGAGCTTGAGCAGAGGTTGCCTGAATTTGACGAGCTGGATATAAAAGTTGAACATTGCCGCGAGCTGTTACCACTTGAGTTTTTGCGTCATACTCTTGTACATCAGAACGAATGGTTAAAGGGCGATTTTCCCCTGAGGTTTGTCCTGATGTTTGTGCGGTAGCAGTTTGTAGTTGATTTGGGAAAGCGATCGCCCCTACAAGTGCAAATGGCAGCATCAAGGCTAATCCAAAGCGATGCAGCGGAAATTGAGGTAATGGATAAGAAGGCTTCATAGCAATTTGGGATTTAAGATTTTAGCTTGTATTGTAATTATCTCAAGTACCCGATCCAGATATTGAATCCATAAGCTGGACATTTTCAGGATAGCTACTCACGGGAAATATTGACGTTTGTCTTAACTGGAGGTTTCACTTCTTAACAGGATTGGGGGAATAGGGAACGGGGAATAGGGAATAGGTTACAGGGTACAGGGTACAGTACGGGGTACCCTCGTTACCAGGTTGAACCTGGTAACAAGACACTAGAGCAATCTGGCTCTCTCAATTGAATGCAAGATACTCAGTTAAAACGGACTGAAAACTTTGCCTAGTCTAATGAGAAAAGTTTTAGCTGTGATTTGAAAGAATTGGTATTAGGATTTCTATCCTAACAAGGATTGAAGGATGTTAATAAGTTTTCCCTATAGCTAATTACCTAAACCAAATTAATTACACATTCTCTATGCTGTTTCCTGTCCCCCATTCCCTATCCCCTATCCCCAACTCGCTGAATCTTGGGCAGGGTTAAGGCTTGCTCTTCAGTCAACTTCACCGAGGCAATCTTTTCTAACTGGGTTTGCTGTAATGTCTTCAATAAATCAGTACTTTGATCCAATAATTCATCTACATCAATGCCACCGTAAACTGATGGATAACGTTGTAAGCGATTGCTACCTTCTCCTAACAAAATCGCTGCACCTCTGAAGTTATGGTTACCCAGATGATAAAGTGCCACAGCAATTTGCAAAATTCCCTGATAAAAGGTTTTTTCTGGCTCTGTTGCTTCTATCCACAGAGCCTCTAAGGTGTCATGACAGGCATAGAATTGCCCAGTATTGAACTGATCTATACCTTGCCAAAATTGCTGGGGCAAATCTTCGCTCATAAAAATCCTTGTGAGGTGACTGTGGCTAGCATTAGCAATGCAGATGTCAATTCTAGATAATGTTAAGTTCTCTATGTAGGGCTGAAGCCAAAGGCTTACAGCCTTGCGTTGCTTACGCCATGCTGTCTCGCACTTGTTTAATGGTTTCTAGAGAAATTTCTTGCATTTCACCAGCAAACTCATTATCTGGGGTCAAAAATAGCATACAGTGGCACTCTTTACGCTCCCGCATTGGTACACAGGGACAGTTCCAATAAGCAGCATTTACCTCAGCTTCTTTGTCTTCGTAATGACGGCAGGGGCACAAAGGAGATCCGAGTTCGTCTTTATGCTTGGCAAGTCCTTCAATTACTACTGCGGTAACAGAAGGTTCAGAACAGAAGTAGGTTCCAGTGCGCTTGGCATATTGTTCGGAAAAATGCCGCATTGCTTCTAAATTCTTATCGCTGGATGTTGTGTTTACCTCTGGTGAGATCATAGGATCGGCTACTCATAATTTACACATTTCTTTGCATTGTACCGCAGGCTAACAGAGCTATAACTGGGGAGAATTCCCCGTCTTTTTGCCTTGTCAAAGTTACCTGAATTTGTGTTTTCGCCCAGATCCTAAGCGTACTGGGATCAAAACAAAGCAGGCATTGCATCTAGATAGTTGCGATCGCCTAGCATTGAAATTATGAATTCATTGAATTTGCATAGACTATAAACCCAACGGTTTTTGCAGTTGGAGTTGTAGTGGTTGATCTGCTTGCAGCACAATCCCAGGATTATCTCTGTTCACTACTACTTTTTCGGGTGTGGCTGTCAAATTTTGCCACAATACCCAACGACTACCCCTAGAAAGCGAAGAGAGGGTTAAGGGATTTTGAGTGAGCCAAATGATGGGGTTACTTTTAGGACATTCATTTATGGCGTCTTCATCTGCATTGGTTTTTGCTAGGGTTTCCAAAACCACGCGATGGCCTTTAATTGAACCTGTAGATGCTGTCCACAGTTGTACTTGCATTTGCTGTCGCTGTGCATAAAAATACAGTGAAGCTGCGGCAATTACTGCTTGCTCAAAATTGTCTTCTTCCCAGCTGGCAGCGCTGTCAAGGGCGATTATCGTGTCTTGCCCGGCAGTCATCATTTCTAACTCTCGCAATCGTAATTCTCCGTAGCGGGCGCTGGTACGCCAGTGAATCAGACGCATAGGATCGCCAATGCGATATGGACGTAGCGATCGCACGAGTCCTTCGTTTGCTGTCTGCAATGGTTTACCGCAGGGATCGCCTTTGAGACTGTCTTCTTGCCCAATTTCATCGATGAGGGGACAGTTTGTGAGGGGTAGCACTGTAGGATACACAATTGCAGTGGCAGCACAATCACGCTGGCGGCGACACCAAAACAATCCCAAGGGCGCACCACTCCCCAAATCGACTGTATGCCAGCGATAAACTCCCCGGCGCACAGTGGGTTGATAGTAGATCCAACGGTAGCTTTTTTGGGCAGGAATTGTTTCTATTGCTTGCTGTTGTGGTTTCCCTAAAACGAAAGGGAGCACATCTGTAACTTGGATTAAGCTCACAGGCTGCTTTTTGGAATTAATGATTTCTAATTCAACCGTCAAACTGTCTCCGGCTGTGATTGGCTCAATCGGATGCCGTTTGACAACTAAACCCACGAGCGATCGCGGTGGTAAAACAGCTGCTACACCCAACAAAGCAAAACTGACACCACTAATAACGTAAAGCCAACCAGCCATTGTATTGATGCCAGCTCCAAAAAAACAAATAGCAATTCCCACTAATATCCAACCACCATATGCAGGGGTGCTAGCACAAATCTCTAACCAGGTAGTAATACGTTTAATAATTTTCATAGTTTATACACAATTAAGCAGACGATGGTGAGTTGAAAATAATACTTGTATCCAAAAATCGAAACAATCAATAATAGCTAAATATTTACTTTTAAGACTAACTCAATTACGCTTAAAACTCATACAAATAAAGGTTTTTCTGAAGATTTTATGAAGTCAATCTCAAAAATGAGTAGATTAACGGAGAAGATTTAGAATCTAAGTAACTACACGGTTTAAATTGTTATTTTTAAACTTAATGCAAACCGTTAGTGAAAAATTTATATGTGATTTATATTGCCAGAGGGAACAGAAATGGAAGACCAGATCGTGTCCCAAGTAGGGACTTCTAAACTTTCGGATCTGCCACTACCACCACCACCAAATCACTTTCTTTTAGGAAAAATAGGACAAACTCCCGTAAAATTTCCTTCCATTCAGCAGATGGTACGCGATGCCCATGCCCGTAAAACCTCTGATATTCATATTCGCGTTGGTGAAGTACCCCGATTTCGGATTGGGGGGCAGATGGTGACATATCAGGCAGGAGAAATAGTTACGCCGCAAATTTTTGAAGCCTACTTGTCAGAGATTCTTACCCCCTTGCAGCGTCAGCATTTTACAGAAACTAAAGAACTGGATACGGCTATTTTTTATCCTGGATTTTTGCGCTGTCGTGTCAATTGTTTTGAAAGCTTAAGCGGTGGTGCGATGGTATTACGGCTAATTACCCTTGAGGTGCCTTCAATTGACAATTTAAGCTTGCCGCCAGTTCTCAAACATATTGTTAGTAATAAGCAAGGATTAATTTTAGTGACGGGGCCGACAGGAGCTGGTAAATCTACCACTCTAGCGGCGATGATTCACTATCTCAATGAAACAACCCAAAAACACATTATCACAATTGAAGATCCAATCGAATACGTTCACACCTCCCAACAATGCTTAATTAGTCAACGGGAAGTGGGATTGCATACCCATGAATTTCACCAAGCTTTGCGATCGCTATTGCGGGAAGATCCAGACGTAATTTTGATTGGGGAAATGCGCGATCGCGTGACTGTAGATACAGCTCTAAAAGCAGCACAAACTGGCCACTTGGTTTTAGGTACTCTTCATACTAAGAGTGCTATTGGTGCGATTAATCGCCTGCTTAACATTTACAATCCCGAAGAACAAGCAACAATGCGCGTTCAAATCCTGGAATCATTGGTTGCAGTCATTGCTCAAATGTTGCTGCCAACAACAGATAGTCGGCGGGCTGCAGCGATGGAAGTATTAATCAATACACCTGCTATGCAAGATTTCTTGTTGAAGGGCGAGGAAACTGAAGCTTTCCAGCTGATGGAAGATAGCACTCATGAGGGAATGCAGGTAATGAACCAAGCCCTTTGTCAGCTCATGTTATCTGGTCAAATTAGTATTGAAGATGCTATCAATGCCTCACCGGATGTAGGTGACTTACGGCGTCGCTCCCGCAATGAAGGTTTCGATCCATCTCATTCTACCCGGCGTAATTGGGGTTATTCTGACTTTTTTCCGCGATAACCCGTTGCGCTCATTCTATGTTTATAGGACTTACGTACAATCCCTCCAAAAACCTCTTGACTCCGTGTTCTCTGTGTCCTCTGCGGTTTAATATTTCATAACTCGTGTGTAAGTTCTAGTTTAAATAAATCGACCACAGATGGACACAGATGAACACTGATAAAATCTGTGTCTATCTGTGGTTGTAATTAACCTAGATCCTGATTTTTGCAAGAAGTTTATGTAGAGACGCGACACGAGGAAACGAGCGACATTCAACCAAACCTTACCTGTTGACACGAGTCATTTCAAACAACTGCTGGGCATTTTTTCCCAAAAAACCATCAAACAGCATTGGCTTACCAGGCTCTACTTCCACCATATAACGCTGGGCGATTTCGTAATAAGCGTAAGTCCAGGGAATTTGAATTTCTGTGTCCGTAATATCATCTAAGACTGTCACGTATTCAGTCACTGCTTGCGTTGCCGTTTGCCGCAAACCACAAGCAACATCACCCTCTATTTCGGCTTTCATCGGTACGCCTAAATTAGCTAAACCACGAGCTGTAGTATCGATATCTGGATATTCTGGAGTGTTTTGCCGATTAACATAGCCTGTAAAGTGATTGACTGCATAACCGTGCAGCAGCACCCAAGCACCGTACTGAGTGACTTTGTTAACTTCTTCTACAACAGAGCGATGGGGAGGTTGCCAATGATAGGTAAAAACTTTTTGCAGTTCCTTGGCAAGGCGATCGCGATCGTGACTGTATGTATCAAATATGGCTGAAAAGCTAAATAGATTTACACCTGATACTGTTTTCTGAATGAGTTGTGCAGTCTTTTCTGGCAGTTCATCTACAATCAACTCGCTGATGAACAACTTGGGCAAATCAAATTCTTCTTGTTGAGGATGGCGATAATGACGAGCGTAAAGATGGCTGTCTGGAAAAGTATACTCCCCTGCGGCTTCGTAACCTAAAGCTTCGGCAAGTTGAGCCAGATAGTCTATTCCCAGGTTCACCTTACCATGTGAACTATCCACCGTTAAGCGTAAAGACCGAAAGGCGATATGGTCATTGGCGACAGTTCCACCAGCATTAGTTATCATCTTTGCGTAGGTTCGAGCATAACTTACCCTGGTGCTATATTCTTGCCAAAGCAATTCCCAAAGGTGATGGGCAAGTAGACGCTTCATAGGGACATCCTAATTCATGTATCAACACTAGCGCAGAATTTCTGTTTCATAGGAATTTCAATCACAAATTCTGCACTGAGGAAGGGCAAGATGCCCCACTCCAAATCTAGCGTTGCCGTTTGAATTTCCAGATGCCCATGGAACCAAAGGCTATGATGCCAAAAATCAATCCAGGCTGGTTAAAGGATCTTCTCCCTCTGGGAATATCAATGGAAAATAGAGTTGTTGTTCCGCTTACCTCATTAGCCACAACCAGTAATGGCTGGCGATTAGGGCTATCTGTAGCGGGGATGAACAGCAAACCTTCTGCACCTAGATCTCCCACAGCTGGGTTAGTTTGATCGCCGAAGTTTGTTGGCACATTGAAGTTACGATTGTTGAAGTAGTTGACAAAAACGGGTTTGTGGGGATCAGAAACATCATAAATCATTACACCACTGATACGTTCCAATCCGATAAATGCATAGAAGCGACCATTAATTCTAGCAATCTTCACATCTTCTGGTTCTGGCCCTTTGTCATCACTGCGGGTATCGAAACTGTTCTCCACGTGGTTAGAGTTAAAGAAGTTAGGGAATCTTTGGGCTGTGATGCGTTCAAATTCACTGCCGCTGTCGTAAACTCGGCTAAGTTTGTTGTTAGCTTCATCCCATTCCCAAATCGAGAAGGAGCGAGATCCGAACGAATATATCTGCTCAAATCGCCCATCCCCATTCACATCACCTAGAGTGTTAGTAACAGTCAACCGACCCAAATTTTCTGGACGCTTGAGTTCGGTAGCATTGGGAAAAACATTGGAGTCTAGCTGATATCTATTATTACCAGATCGCACCTCTTCACTAAAAGCATCGTAATCACGAGCATCACCTTCGTTAGCGGTGACAATGTAGGTTTTACCTCTAACTTTATAGGATGTAATACCATCGGGTTGGTACATACCCAAGATAGGCCAGTTAGCAATGTTAATGACGCTATCGCGATCGCTAACATCGAGGGCATTTTCTCCTAAACTATGATCTTGAAAGCCCAAGGGGATAATGTCGGTAAATTCATTATTAATTAAATCGAGAACTGCGATCGCGTTGTTCTCTTGCAAGACTACCCAGGCTTTATTACCATCATCAGCAACAGTGATATACTCTGGCTCTAAATCTTGTGCTACCGTGGCATTCGGCCCAAAAATTCGCACTCCAGCAGCACGTAGTTTATCAATCTGACTATTGAATTTAGTAAAGCTAACATTTACTACACTAGGATTGAAACGCCGTGCAATGTCGGCATTATGATTAAGAATTTGTCCCTGCACTACAGCAGCAGGTTTTTTACCAGGACTCGAACCTAACAAATTGATAATACTAACCGAACCTTCAGGATCAACGTCATAGTTTTGATTTGGTTCGCCTTCATTTGCCACTAATACACGGGTGCCATCCGGTGTAAAAGTGAGCATATCTGGTATTGCTCCCACAGTCACAGATTGGATAAATTCTCCATTAGCATCAAAAAATACCACCTTGCCTGGATCTTGTGGATTATCCGCATCGATTGCTGCTGCCAGTATGCCGTTATTAAAGGCGACACTATTAACACTACTACCAAAGCGAGAAATATCAATTGCTGATACCAAAGAAGGATTAGTAGGTTCTTTGATGCTAATGACATCAATGCTATTACTGGCACCATTGACTACAAATAAACGTTGAGTCTTTGGATCGTAGGTAGGAATTTCCGCAGCCCCTGCATCGAATAAACCCGTGCTATAAGTACCAATAGGTTTGAGCAAAACTGCATTTACTGGAGTTGCCAATGCCACCAACAAAGCAGCAGATAGAGCAACTAAACCGATAAGCTTTTTGATGTTAATGGTCATGATTTTCGGAAATAATTGAGCGTTGAGCCGAGAGATACCAATTAGATTTAGGTACGATTTATCCCTGATCCCAAAATGAGAGCATGAAAAAACAACCCACTCAGCACTTTGGGGAATTTATTACCTGGAATTACATCGATTAGCGATTACAGTTACTTTTGAAAAATATCGGTCAAAGATTAAGAAAAAATTTGATTTAGGTTAACTAAAGGTAAAAAACCGTATTTTTACTTATTATTTATAGAAAAGGTACATAAAACTTGAATTTATTCAGTGTTTGCTATCATCGGGCAAAATATCTTTTAGTGAAGATTTTAAGTATATTGCCCGAACCCGGATTGAGTTGCGATCGCTGTCCATACGATTTAGATCAGCCTACGAGTTATAGGCTGCGTAGGCTGGTTTTGTCCGTGTAGCCCATCCTTAAGGGTGTCGGCTTGCTCCAACTTTAGGATGACTAGTCAAGTTATAAATTCTCACTCTAAACTACTTAATATCTCCTTGAAAATACTTAGAGCTATCTGAATTTGGTCACTATCGATAACCAAAGGAGGGCAGAAGCGGATCGCAGCCTTGCCGCAACCTAACAACAATAAACCGTGTAAAAAAGCTGCTTGGATAATGCGATCGCGCAATTTGGGATCGAAATTTCCTTCCTTATCTAGTAAATCTACTGCTACCATCAAACCTTTACCGCGTGGCAGCGAAATTCTGGGAAACGACTCATGCAACTGAGTCAAGCCAGCTTGCAAGAGTTCTCCCATGTGGGAGGCATTTGCCATCAAGCCTGTTTCTAGAAGTTGTAGGGTAGTAAGAGCAGCAGCACAGGCAACGGGATTACCACCGAAGGTAGTAGCATGGGAACCTGGAGGCCAAGTCATAATTTCTGAGCGAGAAAGAATTGCCCCTAAAGGTAATCCACTGGCAATACCCTTGGCTGTAGTAATAATATCAGGCATCACACCCCAATGCTCAATCGCAAATAAGCGTCCGGTGCGTCCCATTCCCGATTGCACTTCATCAACTACCATGAGAATGCCATAGCGATCGCATATTTGGCGAATGCGTTGTAAAAATCCATCCTCTGGCACAATGTAGCCGCCTTCACCTTGAATTGGTTCAACAACAATCGCCGCCACTTCATGGGGTGGTAACATTGCCGGAAATAGATATTTTTCTAGATAATCTAAGCTAGCGTGAGTACCGTAGGGAATATGCGTTACACCTGGAACAAGAGGGCCAAATCCTGCTCTCTGTACTGCTTTAGAACCAGTTAAAGACATTGCCCCATAGGTGCGTCCGTGGAATCCTCCTAAAAAGGCAACAATCAGAGAACGTCCGGTGTAGTATCTTGCTAGTTTAATTGCACCTTCATTAGATTCCGCACCGGAATTGGTAAAAAATACTCTCGCATTATCGGGGAAAGGAGCGCGATTAGCTAAATTTTCTGCCAATTCCACCATCGGCTCGTAGTAAAAATCAGTACCCGACATATGCAACAGCTTCACAGATTGCTCTTGAATAGCTTGCACAACTTCCGGGTGAGCGTGCCCTGTGGCAGTGACGGCAATTCCCGCAGTCATATCTAAAAAGACGTTGCCATCCACATCTTCTACCATACAACCTTCACCGCGAGCCACAACCAAAGGGTAGTCACGGGTATAGGAAGGAGAAGTTACAGCGCGATCGCGTTCCACAATATCCCTTGCACGGGGGCCAGGTAAAGAAGTTACCAAACGAGGCGATCGTGGTAAATTTTTATTTAGAGAGATACTTAACATTGTTTTTTAGAATTTTGAAATAATTGCTACTCAAAATTAACGCTGATTTCCAAGCGCTTGCAGTAGTATTTGATTCTATTTTGACTCGTGATTATAGTAATGGGTAGCTTGCAAAAGAACTTATGCACGAGTTATGGAATAATAAACCACAGAGGGCGCAGGGGAGAACACTGCGTTGCGGAGAGAAGTCTGTAGACGCGGAGCGGTGAGCCAGTCCGGTGGACGGGTTCCCCGGCATAAAGGAACTGGCGAACCCGGAGGGCTTCCCGCAAGGGTGCGGCGGCTTCCGCCGTTAGCGCAAGCTCCTCCGAAGGAGGCTCAGAACTTCGGAGGGTTCCCTCCGTTGTAGCAAGTGTCCGTGACACGGAGGAAAGAGGTTTTGAGAGAAATTTTGCGTAAGTCCTAAATATAAAACTTAAAATGCGCTCTGTAAGATCCCCGACTTTTTAGAAAAGTCGGGGATCTGTGTTGTTTTGTCTAACTATTCCCGATTGTCAATTTGAGCACGTTGTAGGTTGCCGGAAAAGTCTACGTATACTGTTTTCCATTCCGTAAAAATATCTAAAGCGGTGGTGCCTGCTTCGCGATGTCCGTTGCCAGTATGCTTCACCCCGCCAAAGGGTAAATGTACTTCTGCTCCAATAGTAGGGCCATTTATATAAGTAATTCCGGCTTCAATATCGCGCATGGCAGCAAAAGCACGGTTGATATCGCGGGTGTAAATTGAAGAAGAAAGACCATAGTTTGAATCATTCAAGATATTTATAGCTTCCTCAAAATTACTAATCTCTATCAAAGCTACCACTGGGCCAAATATTTCTTCACGGGCAACTCGCATCTGGGGTGTGACATTGTCGAGAATAGTCGGCTCAAAGAAGTAACCGTGTTGTAATTCTCCCTCGCGAGCAATTTCTCCACCAATTAATACTGTTGCTCCTTCCTCACGAGCAATATCTAGATATTTATTTACCCGTTGCAGTTGCCTTTCATTAATTATCGGCCCAACTTCGGTATTAGGATCGCTGCCAGCGCCCAAGCGAATCTTACTGGCACGTTCTTTGAGCATGGTGGTAAATTTTTCCTTGACATCCCGGTGCAGAATCAAGCGACTTGTAGCGGTGCATCGTTGCCCGGCAGTACCGAATGCTCCCCAAACTGCACCATCAAGGGCAAGTTGCAAGTCTGCGTCTTCCATGACTATTTGGGCATTTTTTCCACCCATTTCCAAACACACACGCTTGTGAGTGCGCCCGCAGGTAGCGCCAACTTCCGCACCAGTTTCAGAGGAACCTGTAAACGATACCAAATCCACATTGGGATGTTCAACTAAAGCTTTTCCTACTTCTTCACCTACTCCATGCACCAAGTTAACAACTCCCGGTGGCAAACCTGCTTCTGCAAAAATTTCGATCAGTTTAGTGGCACAAGCAGAAGTATCTTCCGCTGGTTTGAGAATGACGGTGTTGCCGCACACTAAAGCTGGCATCGCTTTCCAACATGGGATCGCGATCGGGAAATTCCAAGGAGTGATCAGGGCGCAAACACCGATGGGCATCCGTACCGTCATGGCGAATTTATTGGGCATTTCCGAGGGTACAGTTTGCCCAAACAACCGCCGCCCCTCACCCGCACTATAAAAAGCGCAATCAATACCTTCTTGCACATCTCCCCGCGCTTCCACGAGGGGCTTACCCATTTCCCGACTAATTAATTGTGCTAGTTCTTCTTTATATTTGCTTAGTAATTCCCCAACTCTAAAAACGTATTCTGCTCTAGCTGGGGCGGGGACAAGTCGCCAACTACGATAAGCTTGGCGGGCAGCGCTGACTGCTGCATCTACATCAGTTGCTGTTGAACGTGGGAAAGTAGCAACAACTTCATGCTTGTTAGCAGGATTGCGGCTTTCTAGGGTAGCTGCCGATGCAGCACCTTCCCATTCACCGTTAATGTAATTATTGCAAATGAGCGGAGTAGTCATAATATTCAGCACTCCGACTGATAGGCTGGAACTTTTGTACTAAATTGTAGCAATTGTGGCTGGTTTTCTAGGTTACCGTCAACTTAAACAATGTCTAGGTTTGCTCTCCAAAAACCTACAGCCTAAATTAGCAAATTTAATTGTGACTAGCTTAAGGCTATTACCCCAACGGGAGAACCAGAACCATCTCGTAACCTTAAAATCCCAATTACGAGGGTAGCTCCTTTCGGTGGTAGTTGATCCAAATTAGTGAGGTTTTCTAGGACAATACGCGGTTTCTCCAATACCAAACTATTGATGGCAAAAGTGGTATCTTGCCCAGGATCTACGCCGTGAGTATCAATTCCAACTCCAGCTATTTGACGTTCATTGAGTAGAAACTGAATTACATCCTTACCAAAACCAGGAAAATGCATATTTCCTTGAGCATCTTGGTTCATAAAGGCAGTGCGATCGCTCCATTTTTCTTGCCAACCTGTATATAGTAAGACAACGCTATCAGGTGGAATTTCCCCGTGTTGCTTCTCCCAAGCCAAAATATCTGCGATCGCCAGCGTATAATCTGGATTGACTGTTACTTGTTGTTTAATATTAATTACCACCGCAGGTACAACAAGGGATTTGGCAGGGTATCGATCAATGCCTAAACCAAACTTGTGAAAACTTTTAGGAGCGTTGATATGGGTAGCACTATGTTCCCCTAAGGAAAAACGCCGAAGGTAATAACCATCTTTTTCTAATTCTGCTACAGTCTCAAACTCTACATTCGGATCGCCCTGCCACTGAGGTATATCAGAGTCAATGACGTGGCTGAGGTGAATGATTTGTGAGTAAGTAATACTTTTGTACGCAGCCAGAAAATTCCCCGCCTCCTCTCCATTCCCCTTGTCTCCTTGTCTCCTTGTCCCCACCTCCTCTTCCTCTCCCCACCTACGCGTTAACCTCTCCAATGTCGCTTCCATTACAGCACTAGTTTGTCCTGTAACAGTAAACACCAACGCCTCACGATATACTCGTTGTGCTGGGTGATGTAAATAATTAGCAGCACCACTGGAAACAGTAACAGCTGCATGAGCTATGCGTGTTGCCAAATCAATTGCCCAAGCTCGCAGTTGTAATTTTTTTTCTAGTTCTAAACCAGGATGTTGTTGTGCTTGATGAATAGCGTTGCGACAGTCACTTAGTTCTTGCTGAAGAGATACAAAAGACTTAGCGATCGCGGGTAAGGATTTAGTCTGTGCGGTAGACTCGATAATATCCAGAGCTGCGAGAGCGCAACCTGTAGCTAGAAAGGTAGCGCGGAGAACATTGTTTTTGTCATTTTCGTGAATCCAACCGACTGTTTTAATATCAATGACAAGTTCTTGAGGCAAGAAGTAGCGAGTTAAGGTGGCAGTGACAGTATTAGTTGATGTCATTGCCGCTAGTTGGGCTGGGGAAGTAAATGTTATTCTACCTCCCGATTTTTGTTCGGTTTCGTGAAAAGGTACAACTCCAAAAACAGCACAACCATCAGGTAATGTGGCTGCGACAATAAAATCTTGAAATATACCCCATCCAGTTACCCAAGGTACTATTCCGTCTAGTTGATATCCTCCTGGTACTGGTACCGCCATAGTTAGCGGTTCACCTTCACGTCGCAGTTGAGAAAAGCCAACCCCTACTAAAACTTCACCATTCCCCATCCGAGGTAAATATGTTTCCCGAACAGGGGAATTACTGCTGGCAACAAGCATACTAGCAGCGCTTTGATGTTGAGTTTGCAGGAAAGCTAATGCACCAGAATACCGCGCTATCAGTTCTTGAAATTCACCAAAAGTTGCTTCGCTAACTTCTTTTCCACCCCAATGACGTGGAACGCGCAATGCTAGTAAACCCAATTCTCCTAGACCGCGCAACGCACCCATTAAAATATTTGGGTTAGTGTCGATCTCGTTGGCTTGAACTGCAACTTGGTTGAGCAAGTATGGCTTGGCAGTATCTATAACAGAGCAGCTTTTCTTTGGAAACACTCTTGCATCACAATCCATAGGCGCTAGTTAGCTTAACAAAGTTAAGTATGAAGTATAAAGGCTTCTTACTTCATCTCACCCAGGGAAGCGTCTATAGGAATCTGTACACTTTCATCTTTAGATAAAGAATCCCTCCAAAACTTGCAAAAAATAGGTTTTGGAGGGTTCAAATGTTGCAGCAAAAAGTGAATTATTAATAGATTAACAGCTAATTAGATAATTTTTGACTAAGATTTGGTTAAATTTACTTAAGTTTGTCCGAGATTTTGTTCTTTTATCCAAAAGAATAAAAAATAATTAATACCTGGATTTCTGTATAAATGACCAAGTTAATGTTTTCTAATCGATGTTATCAGAGATTGCAATTTTGTTGCAAAATCTAAAGGAAAGTACGAAATTTTCATATTTTGTCGTAGTCTTAAGAAAGAATACATCAAAAGTATATCTATCATTACAATAGATGACATTTACCACAGTTTTGTAATGATATTTTGCAGTAATTCTGTATAGTTCAGTCTAATAATTAGGATTGAGGCTGTCGTTGGGGAATAGCGATCGCAAACTCTGCTCCTTTACCTGGTGCTGAAATACACCGAAGTTGACCTTGATGTTTTTCAACGATAATTTTGTAACTAATTGATAGTCCCATCCCCGTACCTTTACCTACGGGTTTTGTAGTGAAGAAGGGATCGAATAACTTTTGTCGTACTTCTTCTTTCATTCCAGGGCCATTATCAGCTATGTTGATCAAGACAAGATTTCCTTGAAGTTCAGTGCGAATGCGAATTTGTGGAGGCGGGGATTGGGGATTGGGTACTGGTGATTGGGTATCGGGAAAAGTTCTTCCTAGTCCCCAGTCTCTAGTCTCTAATCCCTCTTCTAAAGCATCGATCGCATTAGCTAATAAATTCATAAATACCTGATTGAGTTGCCCAACGTAGCACTCTACAGGTGGGAGATTACCATATTCTTTAATTACCTGAATTTCTGGATGTTCTGGTCTAGCTTTGAGACGATTTTGTAGTAGCAATAAAGTATTATTAATTCCTTCGTGAATATCAACCTCTTTCATATCGGCTTCATCCAAACGAGAGAAGTTGCGTAAAGACAGAACAATTTGGCGAATGCGATCGGTGCCAATTTTCATCGAAGTAAGAATTTTGGGCAAATCTTGACTGAGAAACTCTAAATCGATCGCCTCAATTTCCTCTTGAATTTCTGCTGCTGGATTGGGATAGCGCTGCTGGTAAAGTTCCACTAGATGCAGTAAATCTTGTGTATATTCACTTGCGTGATTGATATTTCCGTGGATAAAGTTAACTGGGTTGTTAATTTCGTGAGCAATACCAGCAACCAGCTGTCCTAAACTCGACATTTTTTCAGTTTGAATCAGTTGCGTTTGGGTTGCTTGCAGTTCACTTAAAGTCTCTTCTAGCTGCTGCGCTTTCTCTTGAGCAGTTTGAGCGGCGATATTACTTTGTTTATAAAGTTCCGCTTGATCGATAGCTATAGCAACTTGATCCGCAACCGCCAATAGCAACTCTACCTCACTATCCATCCAATGTCGGGAGCCACTAAAGTGATTGCAAGATAAAGCACCTATCTCACCAGATTGAGTATGAATTGGCAGTACTAGTATGGCTGTTAATCCCAAACTGAGGAAAACCTGTTGCGATTTGGGATCGGGTGTATTTTGAACGTCATCTAGCCTGATGATTTCTTTATAGAAAATCTTGTGAGCGATCGGCCCTATTTCTTCAGTATTTGATCGTAAACCCAGTAAACTTGGTACAGCAGGGTTCCTGGCTTCTTGAACAGTCTCCCAGTGGGGAGGTTGTGCTTCAGAACGATACCAAGTGAAAACGCATAAATCGACTAGCAATAAGTTGCGTATTTCTGTGACAACGGTTTCCAGAATAGTATTAATATCCAACGAAGCACGAATTTGGCTGGCAAGACAGTTGAGTAGTGATTCTTTGGAGGCTAGTTCTCTAAACTTTCTCTCCGATTGTCGCAGCGCAAATTCCATACGCTGGCGCTGTAGTTCTGCTGTTGCTCGTGCAGCAAAGATTTTTAAAATTGCTTGAGCATATTCTTGTTGTAATATCGGTTTTGTATCAAATACACACAAGTGACCAATGACATTGCCAGATGTATCTGAAATCGGCATTCCTAAGTAACTTTCTAGCTTCATAGCCACTACATCTTGGCTTTGAGGAAACAGTTGCTGTAAATTATGGGCAAAGCAACGTACTCCGTCTTCGTAAACAAGTTCGCAAGGAGTATTGGCTAACTCATACTCAAAGTTTTCTCCTAGTTTATCTATTTCCCAGAACGCTAAAGATACTACCTTGTCTGGATTTTGATCTAATTTTTCGGCAACTAAGGCATAGCCGACTCCCAAAGCATTGGCTAAATGACGTACTAAAGCAGGGAAAAATTCTTCGCCCGTGACTGAGGCTGTTCCCGCCACGAGAGCTTGTAGGGATTCTTCGCTGCGTTTGCGATCGCTAATGTCACGAGTGATGGCAATTAAACCAATAATATTACCTTGGGTATCACGCCAAGGATTTTTAGTTGTCAGGTAAGTGTAATTTATTCCATTTTGGGGTACTAATTCCTCGAACGTTTCGGCAACTCCTGTAGCGATTACTCTCAAATCTATTTCCCTGATTCGAGCCACTGTTTCTGCTTCAAAAAACTCATTATCATCTTTGCCAATAATTTCCTCAATCGATTTTTGGAAAAAGCGGGCTAAAGCGGAATTAGCCATCACATAGTGCCCCTGAATATCCTTAACAAGGATGATATCGGCAGCGTTGTTAATCACCGAATTTAAAAGGTTATAGCTTGCTTGTAGCGACTCTTCTGCCTGTTTGCGCTCCGAAATATCACGGGCTATGGCATAGATTAGTTGTTGTTCAGACAATGTTTTCGATGTCCACAACAGCCATTTATAGGAACCATCTTTGCAGCGGTAACGATTTTCAAAAGAAACGTTTTCAATACCTTGAGCAAGTTTTTGAGCTTCGGCAAGAGTTATTTCCCGATCGTCTGGATGGACAAAATCAATAAATGGTGAGCCTTTTAGCTCTACCTCTGTCCATCCCAAGGTTTGTTCCCAAGCCGGATTGAGTAGTTTGAAGTAGCCGTCGAATCCAGCAACACAAAGCATATCCAACGACAGTTGGAAAAACTTATCTTGCAGTTGCACATTATCCTCGTTTATTTTTTTTACCCCTTGCTCTACGCAATCTTCTGTTTTAGCTAAATCACCAACAACTTCTTCCTGGTTGTGTGTCATTTCTAGCGTTCTAAGATTCCTATTCCAGACTCCCATCTGGGCTGTATCCAGTTCCAGCTCAAAACTAGTTTCATTTTCCGATGCTGTAGCGAGTTGAAATTTGACATCAGTAATATCCACAGCGTAGCCAATATAACCAATCAAGCTACCATCTGCTGTAAATTGTGGTACTACTGTATCCAAAATCCAACGGTATTCTCCATCAGCACGGCGCAGACGATATTGTCTTTGAAAATTTTGACGCTTTTCTAAGGCAGTTAAATAAAGCTCGTAAAGTTGTTGTCTATCTTCTGGATGTACTCCTTCTAGCCAACCGTTGCCTACTTCTTGCAGGTGCGATCGCCCAGTAAATTCCAGCCAAACAGAATTGAAGTAGTTACAAAGTGTGTCGCATCCTGCCATCCAAATCAACATCGAAGCGGTATCTGTCAGCATACTAAAGTAGTTCTTCATTCTCCGCTATTGCTGTTGCAGAAGATTGGCTGCAACAACTCATGATAATTAGCCTTTGTAAAAACTTGTAATTTATTTGGCTTTAAAAACACCATAGTGAAATCACGGCAATTTGCAAATTCTTTTATTTTTTCGATTTTCTACAGCTATTGCTAAATAAATTTTCAAGAAAATCGTGTTAATTATTACTTTTATCCATGTCAGTAGATACATGAGTAGGCAATAAAATTTGCAAAACATCTAGACAAAGCTTGAGCAGAAGCCTAAAACAGTGTGTAATGATTTAAGACGCAATTACACAAAGGCAGTCGCACATCGTCTTTTGCCAAGCATCCCCATACCAAAAATGGGAGTATCAATCTTAGATTTATGAATTATTCGTCAATTTCTGCCCCAGAATCCTCACTTAGCTGGTCAATCCTGTTACAACAATTACTAGATGGTCAATCCTTGTCTCGTACTCAAGCAGCAGAATTGATGCAAGGATGGCTCAATGAAGCGATCGCTCCAGAATTATCGGGGGCAATTTTAGCCGCATTGCATTGTAAAGGTGTGAGTGCCGAAGAATTGGCGGGAATGGCGGAAGTATTGCAATCTCAGTCTCTTGGAGGACAAGACGCGGGGAATTTTCTCTCCGTGTCTTCTTCAACCCCTCTCATCGATACCTGTGGCACGGGGGGAGATGGAGCCTCAACTTTTAATATTTCTACCGCAGTAGCCTTTGTTGCTGCTGCCTATGGTATACCAGTTGCTAAACATGGCAACCGTTCAGCATCGAGTCGCGTCGGTAGCGCAGATGTGTTGGAATTTTTGGGCGTAAATTTGAGTTCCTCTAGCCAGAAGGTAGAAGCAGCGCTCTCTGAGGTGGGGATCACCTTTTTGTTTGCCCCTGGTTGGCATCCTGCGCTCAAAGCAGTTGCCTCTTTGCGAAAAACTCTCAAAGTGCGCACGGTATTTAATTTACTAGGGCCTTTGGTAAATCCCTTACATCCAACTGGGCAAGTAATTGGCGTTTTCGATCCCAAATTGTTGTTAACAATTGCTCAAGCCTTACAACAACTGGGTACGCAGAAGGCAATTGTTCTACACGGGCGAGAAAAATTAGACGAAGCTGGTTTAGGTGATTTCACTGAGTTGGCTGTATTATCGGCAGGTGAGATCCAGCTAACTTCAGTAAACCCTCAAGAATTGGGCTTAACTCCTGCCCCCATAACAGCACTCAAGGGTGGCGATGTTCAGGAAAATGCGGAGATTCTCAAAGCAGTGCTTCAAGGCAAAGGAACTGTTGAGCAACAAGATGTAGTAGCTTTAAATGCTGCTTTGGCATTGCAAGTGGGTGGTGCAATACCGTTGCTGGATCATGCTCAGGGTATACAAGTAGCTAAGGATATTCTTCAAAGCGGCGCGGCTTGGGTGAAGTTGGAGCAGTTAGTTCGGTTTCTGCAGGATTGAGTTGCTGCGAGTGGGATGGGGGACGAAATTCTACAACATCACGCTTAATTGTGATTTCATAATCGCCAAAAAAGTCGTGTCCTAGCAATCCAGTTTCTAGTTCGGAACCAGCGATCGCTACTCCAACTTTTCTGACTGTTATCCCGCCTGCTTCGATTGAATCCACGTAGCCAACTGTAAATTCTACAGCTTTGGCGCTGGCAGTGTTTGCCTTTGCTCGCCCCACAGGCACAACTCCTAAGGCAGCAGCCATAGGTTGGGTGATGACAGTACCACTTGCACCTGTATCTACAATCATCTCAAATTGTTGATTGCCATTAAAGGTAACTTCAATAATTGGCGTGCCTCCAACTCGGCGTTTGATTGGGGCAACAAATACTACTGGTTCACTACGTTTAGTATGAGGAGTAACAAATATTTGTTGTTGATTATTTGTATAAGTATCTAAAGAAGTTGAAAAGGGCTGTGGTTCTTCTTCTCCTGGTGGAGGTAGTTGGGGAATATTAGGTGTGAAAGATGTTTTCGGAGCAGCAGCTACTAACTTTTGTGGTTTGACTTTAGGTGCTGGTGAAGCAACAGGAAAGGCTTGCTGTTGAGCGGATCTGAACAAGCGTTGGTATTCCAGAATTTTGCTTTGAGCCTTAGCGAAGTAGGGACTATCACGCTCAACTTGCTTCATGAGCGCGATCGCATCCTGATATTGACTGGCTACTAAATTCCAATCCTCTATTGATTGAGCAGATTGGCTAATACTGTGGGCACTGGCAGCTTTGTCTAGCCCCAATTCAAATATGCTGGCTGCCATTTCAGCAGATGTTTTGATTGGTTCTGGGCTTGCAGTTGGTGCCGATGTTGTGGTGTTAGGCTCAACTCTACTGGATGCCGTCGGTTTAGACTCTTGCTTGTAAGCCGTTACAACAGTTTGTTTGTCTTCGCGACAGGCAACAGCTAAAACAACCATTGTAGTAGAGAGAAAAATTAGCGCAGCTTGGGATAAAGAAGACTGAAGCATAATAATTTGTGATGCATTGCCCACTGGGCTTAACCAGGGGTTTACCCTGCGGTGTAGGATTAGAGGTCGAAAAGACAGCTTCGGTTGCCTTGTCCGCTAACAAAGGTTGAGCAGTATTATATGCTCAACTTTACGGTATTTAAATTTCTAAGCATTTCAAGCAGAAGACTTCCCTACACTCTTACCATTCTTACTTTCTAGCCATTCATATATCTTAAGCTTAACTTTAAGCGGGTTTTCAGTCTCTGACGCATTCTTAATATACCATGGGGACACCCATGAAAATTTTGAGTTTAATTAGGTTAAGATTGACGCGGCATAACTATGACAAAATTCAGTATTTCAAACTCTGAATTATAATTCCTTAAGTTTTGCTTTACCTATTCTGAAGTCCGTTGACAAAATAAAATTGACGAATTGCTGCTTGTCTTTACAATAAGAACTGCTTATGCCCCTGCTTGATGCAACACCTGCTCTATTTGTCCTTGCTGATGGAACCAGTTATCGCGGTTGGTCTTTTGGTGCTACGGGCACCGTGATTGGAGAAGTAGTATTTAACACTGGTATGACCGGATATCAAGAAGTGTTGACCGATCCTAGTTACTGTGGTCAAATAGTGGTTTTTACTTATCCTGAATTGGGGAACACAGGCGTTAATCAAGAGGATGAAGAATCACAACAACCCCAAGTACGAGGAGCGATCGCCCGCAATATATGCATCCGTCCAAGTAACTGGCGCTCTACACAATCTTTGCCTGACTACCTCAAACAACACCAAATTCCCGGCATTTATGGCATTGATACCCGTGGTATTACGCGTAAAATTCGCAACTTTGGTGCTATGAATGGTGGAATTTCCACAGAGATTATGGATGAAGCCGAACTGTTAGAAAGGGTACTAGCAGCTCCAAGCATGAGTGGATTAAATCTTGTCCGTGAAGTGACTACACAAAAGGTTTATGAATGGTCAGAGCCTACTGACTCTGTTTGGGAATTTAACCCTGATGCCACAGCTAATCCAGGGGAAACATTAACTGTTGTAGCTCTAGACTTTGGTATCAAGCGCAATATATTACGTCGCTTGGCAAGTTACAACTGCCGGGTGATAGTTGTTCCTGCCGATACACCAGCAGAGGAAATTCTCAAATATAATCCAGATGGTATCTTTCTTTCTAATGGCCCCGGCGATCCAGCAGCTGTGACCGAAGGAATCGAAACTACCAAAGCTCTACTGTCGGCTCAAAAACCGATGTTTGGTATTTGTATGGGACATCAGATTTTAGGTCACGCTCTGGGAGCAGAAACGTTTAAACTTAAATTTGGACACCGTGGCTTGAATCAGCCTGCCGGATTACAGCGCAGAGTGGAAATTACCAGCCAAAACCACAGTTTTGCAATTGATCCAGATTCTTTGCCCAAACAAGTTGTGGAAATTAGCCACCTGAACTTGAACGATCGCACGGTTGCCGGTGTACGCCACAAGAACTTACCTGTATTCTCAGTACAGTACCACCCAGAAGCATCTCCCGGCCCCCACGATGCCGATTATTTGTTTGAAGAGTTTGTCCAAGCAATGCGATCGGCACGTCAATCACAAGCGGCTGAAGTAAAGTAAAAATGGAGAAAGGACTAGGGACTAGGGACTAGGGACTAGGGACTAGGAATAAAGAAAGCTTAATACCCGATCCCCAATCCCCCATCCCCTGTACCCAATCTAGACAACTTCCACAAAAAACATCTATACTTGAGCGTTCACCTTAACTATGAGGAGGGAATTATTGCTGAACCACTAAATCTAACCGTGAGCCTGAGAGGTACTCGTGAAGTCCGGGATAACTGTCAGCTATTCCGCCTCACAGGTTTGTTAGACGCTTTTTCCGAGCCGACATTTCGCAAAGTACTCGGAAGTAAGGTTGACGAGGGGCCAAAGCATATTATTCTGGATCTCTCGCAAATCGACTTTGTTGATAGTTCCGGCTTGGGAGCTCTGGTGCAGCTAGCCAAGCAAGCACAGAACTCCAACGGTACTTTGCAAATTGTCACTAATGCCCGTGTCACTCAAACTGTCAAGCTTGTTCGCTTAGAGAAGTTTCTCGCGCTGCAACCATCAGTTGAAGCGGCTCTAGAAAACATCAAGTAGTCTTGATTGCTTGACCGATGAGTTGAAATTAGCTATCCAGATGTAAATATCGGATAGCTTAATTTTTATCCGCGGGAATTGAGGATCGCCTTTAGAGTTCAAAAAAAGTTGTGGAGAACAATCCCAAAAAAAGTATAAAAAATCAAAACTCTCTGTTTCACACCTCCAGAGTTCGTCCTATGCTAAGGAAAACTGCTCTTGTAGGAAAACACAAGGCAGCAGCGTCCAGAAATTTCTATTTCCTTGCCAAATGTTCTTGAAACCCGCAGTTGACAAAATGCCAATTCTTGATGAAAACGCTAAAATTAGTAAGTTCATTTTGTAGCCTGGATCATGCTTGATAGACCTGCGCTACAGTTTGCACTCAAAAGCAAATCCGCAAATAAAGCCTTCCAAATTATAGACTGCCAGGAATGATTAACTTGTGAAAGCAAAGGAGGAAAAGTTATTATACGAACCAGATGAGCCTTCCAAACCAGATTCATCTTGGTGCCAATTACTGAAGGCAAATACAGAGCATATATCTCAACAAATTCCCCAGGCACAACTGCAACAGCTTTCTCCTGCAGCTTTGGCATATTTGGGAGATGCTATTTATGAATTCTATGTTAGAATGTACTATTTGCTGCCACCTCAAAAAAGCGAAGCTTATCATCGGTTGGTAGTGGCACAAGTCAGAGCGGAAAAGCAGGCGCTACATTTGCGATCGCTCATCCCGCATTTACAACAAAATGAATTAGAAATTGTCCGACGGGGTCGAAATGCCGCCACAGGACGCCCAAAACGAGTTGATCCCGAAACTTATCAACAAGCAACAAGTTTAGAAACTTTAATTGGCTACCTATATCTCACTGATTGTCAACGTTTAACTGAACTATTACAAAAACTACATTTAGAAAAGTAGTTACAAATACCTTATTTTAGTTCGGTAAATTGAGATGATGAGTTAGGGATGCCCACCCATACGCTTAACACAAGACTTTTATGGCGCATAAAACAAAAAAAATAATTAAGACTTCTGGTGAAACGAATCGTGGGCAAACCTTGAAATTAAAGGGCAAACGAGTCGTTTCTAAAACTCTTCGCACCTTTAAAGGTAACCATGAAGAGCCGATTAAAAAGCAAACACCAGCTAAAGAGCCAATTAAAAAGCAAGCTCTAGATAGCGAACCAACCAAAAGGCAAACACAAGATAGAGAACTAACCAGAAGGCAAACACAAGATAGAGAACCAACTAGAAGGCAAACACAAGATAGCGATCTCATTTACGGACGCCATCCAGTGTTGAGTGCCTTGGAAAGTCAGCGCCGCCTCAACCGGATTTGGATTACTCCCCGCCTGCGCTATGACTCCCGTTTTCACTCCCTGATTTTACAAGCGAAGGAAAATGGCGCGATTGTGGACGAAGTTGATCCCAAGCGCCTCGATCAAATTACCGAGCAAGCCAATCACCAAGGTGTAGCAGCACAAATTGCTCCCTATGACTACATTGATTTACACGAATTGATTGAACAGGCAAAAGCCGTAACCGATCCAGTCATTGTGGCTGCTGATGGAATCACAGATCCCCATAATTTGGGGGCAATTATTCGCACAGCCGAAGCGATCGGCGCTCAAGGATTAGTGATCCCGCAACGCCGAGCAACGGGGATCACTTCTACAGTCATGAAAGTAGCAGCTGGTGCGTTAGAAAACTTTCCTGTTGCTAGAGTAGTGAATCTGCACCGCGCTCTAGAAGAATTGAAAGCCGCAGGCTTTTGGATCTACGGTACCGCTGCTAATGTGAGCGAACCAATACATACAGTTGATTTTAGTGGTGCTATCGTTTTGGTAGTTGGCTCAGAAGGTGAAGGTCTGAGTATGTTAACACAACGCTACTGCGATGTTTTGGTATCAATTCCCTTACAGGGCAAAACACCTAGCCTGAATGCATCAGTCGCAGCAGGCATGGCGTTGTATGAAATTTATCGCAAAAGATGGATAAATACACTGCATTTCGATAAACTACAGAGAACTCCCTGGAAAAAAGAAGAGTAACAGAGTATAAAGAAATGTAAAAAGAAAATTAGCAGCAAACCTTTAAAACCCTATAAATCAGCGAAAACCATGAAAAATATTTTGGATGACTTTAAGGAATTGTTGATTAACGCATTCCAAGGCTTCGGCTTGGCTTGGTGGGTAGAGGTTGTCACACAAAATCCCCGCTGCACCTACTACTTTGGCCCATTTTTAAGTTCTGCAGATGCAAAAGCTGCCATGAAAGGCTATGTAGAAGATTTGGAACAAGAAGGAGCGCAAGGAATAATTGTCAACATCAAGCGCTGTAAACCGGATAATTTGACTATTGCCGAAGACTTGGGGGAAAGAGTTGACCGTAAAGTAAGGCCTGCCTTTAGCGGTCAAATGTAAGTCACAGGCTAATTGCTAAGTTTTAATAGCTAATAACTAAAATTATACTTTCTTAGTTATTAGCTATTAGCTATGACTAATCACTTGCGGATGCGCTCTCAGCCAAAGGTCGATATCGTTTAATACTTGAGTGGGTATTTCCCAAGGGAAAAGATGGGCGGTATTGGCATAACATTGCCAATGGCAATTGTTGAGGTGTAGAGCTGTTTCTAAGCTGGAATCAGCTGTAATATGGCAGTCTCGATCGCCAAAAAGTACCAGAGTGGGGCACTGAATCTGATTGAGATCGGCGACTCGATTGTATCCTGCTTTAATTGCCGTATACAGAGCGCGAGTTGCAGCCGATGAAGTTTGTAAATAAGCTGGCACAGCATCTTTGGCTATGTAGCTGTAGGTGGTAGGAGTATGTTGTTGGATCAGGTAGCGAAACAGCGATCGCTTGCCGAAAGTCTCGATATTCCACTCCCAACTTGGTTTGATCCAATTCAAAACAGAGGCGACTCCAGTATAGATATTATCTTGCCAACTAATAGCCGGATGATTACCGCGCGGTCTAGCAGCTGTTGCTACCAAAATTAGCCCGCTAACGCGCTCTGGTAGTCGCAGTGCCAATTCTATTGCTAAAATGCCACCTAGCGACCATCCCAATATCAAGCATTTATCAACAGACAAACGGTCTAGAAGCGCCTCCAAGTCTATCAAATGGTCAGTCATATCAAAATTGCCATCAAAGTGACTTTTGCCGTAGCCACGTAAGTCAGGGGCAATAGTTTGAAAGCGCTTGGAAAGATGATTGGTAAAAACAGAAAGACTAGAACCAGAACCAGGATGTCCATGTAAGCAAAGAATGGGAAAGCCAGTACCTTGGATGTGGACATTGAGATTAACAGCAGGTGAGGTGGCATGAATTTTGCGATCTAATCTTTCCGTACTCATATTTAGTTTATTTGTTCTATATTTTCTAATTTTGTCATAAAATATTAAGCCGATTTTTCTGTATATCCCCCTGCATAAGTAATAACGCACATCTGCCTATAGGTGCTGTGAATACCAAAAGCAACCCCTGTAGTCTTAAAAGCAGGATTAAACATATTTTTGCGATGACCGCGATCGCTCACGCCATCATCAATAATTAACTGCATAACGATATCCTGTGCCGTGTGTGAACCATAGCTAATGTTCTCACCAGCAGTTTTTTGCCAACTACCGTAACGGTTAATGCGAGTAAAGGGATCGCTACCGTCACTACCATAATGCCCGGTTATGCCTTTTTTTCCTTGATCATTGACATGATCTCTTGCTGCCAAAGACATACCTTTGGATGCAATTAAACTTGATACAGGATGAACAGATTTAAGAAAAGCGATCGCTTCATCAACAGCTTTGACACCTTCTTGAGTTTGTAAATAGACATTTGGAGAAATTCTGACTCGATTACCTTCAAAGCGCTTTCTATAGTTTTCTAGTACAACCACATAACCTGCGGGATTTGTCCTCGCCTTATTCATTTCGACAATCACTTGTTGTTCCAATGGCGAGAGGGTATTTCCCCTTGTCACTAAGTCAGAGTCGGCTTGAGGAGCTTCAGAACTAATAGATTCAGGTTGAACTACCTGCTCAACAGAGCATCCGGTTAGGACACTCATAGGGGCAACTACCCAAAATAGCATTCGACGCATGAGCGATTTCACAATTTAGTAGCAATGAGAATAAGCCAATATGTATTTAGATCCACATAATAAGAACAACTTTTCGGAGTGTAAAATAAGTAGAAATTTCTGGAGTAAAAATGCCCTAGTCTTGATGTTCTTGAGGAGCACACCACTGGCCTATTGGTTCAATTCTCGCCTCTTGAATTAATTCCAGAATTTGCGATTCATTGCATCCATAATTTTTAGCTAATAAATGTTGGGCTTGATTTTTTGCATCATCCTCAGATACACCAAATGCCATAATTTCTTCATCTTGATTGTTTGTAATGCGTTCAATCTTTACAACACAGATGTATTGCGGTTCATTAGATCTAATTTCCTGTACCATGGCTTGTCTTTTATATTTATATGTTTTGATTGGAAAATTTAAAATACGCTACTACATTAAAGTTTTATATTTAACGGTCAATGGCTCTATATTAACAAATTACAAATCTCCGAATCTCAAATAAAATTAACGCATTTTTATTTACATCAAGTATTAAGTATAAATGTAAAGATCCCCGACTTCTTACAAAAGTCGGGATCTGTGTTTTTAGTTATTAGCAGTTAAAATCTCCAGCCTACACCACCTTGTAATGAGAATGTTGTACCGCCGTTACGCAAAGCATCAAAGCCAATAATCGCGTTGCCAAAAAGAACAGTGTTGCTATTGGGTACAACGTAATCAATACCTGGTTGCAAGGCAAAACTAATTTTATTACCTACAGGAGACGGCGTATCACCACCAGCAAAGATTAGTCCGGCTCCCAAATAGCCATCAGTTTGCCAATTCAAGGGGAAGTCGTAGGAAACAGTTGGTACAAGCGCTACATTATCTGCAAGGAAAGCTTGTCCGCGCAGAGAAATAGGTGACTCCAAAAGTTTGTAACGAAAGGCAACAACTCCTCCGATTCTAGCACCGTCTGCAAAGCCGACTGCTGGGCCTATACCTACATAGCTACCGTAGGCTGCTTGAGCATGGGCTGGTAGGGTAAATTGAGTAAAACTCAAAATTGAACCAGCTAAAAGCACTGACACTAAATTTTTAAGACGCCTCATTTCCCGATTCCTCACACCATTGGGATTTTAGATTCAAAGTTAGCAGTGAACCAGTTTAGTTTTGGGAATCTGTTCTGCGCATTTACTTCCCATAAGTAACTGGTTAAACCAAAGGGTTAGTAATCTGAACATCTTGCATCATTCTCAACAAGAGCCAGAGGCTCTAATTCTCGTTACCAGGTTCAACCTGGTAACCAGGGTTTGGAGGCTCCGCCAGGCTGTTGCATGGGCGTGCAAGATATCAGTAATGAATGATATTTTTCTCTAAATACCTCCTAATTATGATACCCCCTAGTTCCTTGATTTCTAACAGAGAATTAGGGGGTATCAGAGATTTTTTAAGGTTCAAAAAATTAGACACCCATGTGATTTCATTACACGATGAATTGATGAAAAACCACTTCCCTAGCCTCTAGCCCCTAGCCACTATTTTTAAGCGACTTGGTTCCAGAAAACTCACAATTTCTTGTCTCAATCTTAGGGACAGCGGGGATGAATACCACCTTGAGTACAAATGTAAGCCAATTGCTTGGTATCTAAGTTTTTCACTTGACTAAAATCAACTCCTTTAACTACAGCAGATTGTGAGCCTATAGTTGGAGTTTGAACAAATTGATCTGCGGGATCTTGCTTGTTAGGAAAGAGAATTGTGCCTTGAAAATCAGCACCTGTTAGATTTGCATCCCGTAAATCTGCAAGACTGAGATCGGCGTTTCGGAAGTTGGCACCTTCTAGGTTGGCAGAGCGTAAATTAGCATTAGTTAAGCGAGTTGCACTCAAATTGGCATGGCTGAGATTGGCACGATCCAAATCTGCTCCAGATAAATCTGCTGCTTGCCAGTCAGTTTTGCTTAAGTTAGCAAAGGATAATTGTGTACCGATCGCAATCACACGCCCTAAGCGAGCAGCATACAAATCGGCATCGTTCAATTTTGCTTCGCCTAAATCAGCCCCAGTTAAACTGGCATTTTCTAAGACTGCCCCGCGCAGATCTGCTCCTACTAACTGGGCGCTACTTAAGTTTGCACCAACCAAACGCGCATTGGATAAATTAGCTTTGTTGAGGGTAGCGCGGCTCAAATCTGTACGCACCATTAAGACACGGCTAAGATTCGCTTCACTGAGATTGGCTTTTTTGATTTGAGCACCGCTCAAGTCTGCAATCCAATCATCAAAGGTATCCCAGCGTCCATCTTTACCCACTCCCCGGAAACTGCTACCTTTAAAACTACCACTAGATAGCTCTGCACCTTTAAAATTTATTCCCGATAAGTCAATTTTGTCTAGTACTAAGTTGAATAAAGGGGTATCTCCAGATCTGGTTTGAGATAATACCGCGCGGCTGAGATCGATATCGTTATTTTTACCACTATATAGTGCAAGAATTTTATTGATTGTCTCTTGGTTGGCTTGTAGCCGTCGTTGTCGTAATTGCAGTTCGGTTGATGGGCTACTGCTTGTGGACTCCAGATCCGCAGCCAGAGACTGATTCATGCGTTTTAAATCGGGGATGGCTTGAGGGCCAATATTTGCCAATGCTTGTTGAATTGTTTCTACAATAGTGGGTTCGGTTTCTTTAGCCAATAAATCTACAAGAAATTGGATCGCCTGGGGATCTTTGAGAGTTCCCATTGCCATAATGGCACTACGGCGCTCTTCAATTGTTGCACTGGAGTTGGGATTTAATTGGTTGACGATCGCAAGAAACTGTTGGCTGTTACGCTGTTCTGTTACCCGGCGATTTTGTTGAGTTTGGATGTAGATTTGAGTACCGACTAAAGTTATCAATACACCAGTCATGCTCAAAAACGCCATTCCCAAAAGTTTCATATTTGGGTTGCGTCGAAACTGTGTCCACTGATTTGCAGTTTCTGGTGGAGTTGTTTCTGGCGTCATCACAATTGATGCGATCGCCGCGTCTTCATCGTCTTCTTTTGGCCACTCAGACTGCTCTTGGTTTTGCTCTTGCAGTTGCTCAGGTGTAAACGGTTTAGTAGCATCTATAGTATAAGTACCTGCAATCGTGTCATGCAGAGCACGGCGTCCTTTTTGCCACGAAAAACCGCTTCCTTCTGCTAAGATAAATAAGCCACCTAAAGCAATGAAAGCACTTAAATAAGGGAAAAATGGACTGTAGCGCCAAATCAAATAGGCTGCGCTTACAGGCAAAGTCCAACGACCAATACCTTCCCGCACCAAAACAGCCACAATCCCAGGGGGATCTCCTTGCTCGTTGACAACGCGAATACCAAACTGACGTTTACCAGTACTGCTACCTGTCTTAGCAAGGAGATATAGCTGCCAACCAGAAATTGCTAGGGGTGCTAAGATCGCCACTGTCCACAAAAAATTTGTTGGCCATGCGACATTGCGTGTACCATAGCTGACAGGTAAAGCCAAGGGACGGGCAACTTCTCTTTCTGTAATTATCAGTACAGGGTTAAGTGGGACTCGGTTGATATCGCTTCTAGAATTAAGATATGCACCGAGACTAAAAGGTACCAACCCACTGACAACTACTAATGTCATTTCCGTTGCCCAAGCGGCAATGCGCCTAGTAGTAAAGCGCGACGATTTACTTTTTCCCGGTTCATTATTTGACCGACTGGGACTTGATTGATTACTAATTCTCCTCACAATTGGGCTTGTCATTGCATATTTCCCTTTTTCCCTGAATTTATATATACGCTACTTAGGCGTGTTTTAATATACTATTGCTTGCGCTGTCGGCTACTAGATACAATAAATTTGTATCCAAAGTACACCAGTCCAGCTAAAAGTGCCAAACTAATTGCCGAACTTACAAACCTCAGCACAGCTTGCAGAACGGCAAAACCTAATAAAACCCCTACACTCACAGCTACGAGCTTTCCCGTTCCAGATAAGGTATTGAACCAACCTAACAATCGCTCCAATGGCGAATTAATACTTGGTAAACCAGATTGAGACGAGTGCTGTTTTGAGTGAGACTGGGATATTCTCTCAGAAGATGAATTTATTTCTGCCTCTAGTTTTTGGAGGCGTTGCTGCAACTCTTCTTCAGGTTGAGGATTCATATATTTTGGCCTCAGTTCGCAAACTTGTTCAACTACAGAACAGCTACATTTAATTGTTAGCTGTTGTCTTAGCGATCTTAGCGAAAGTCCTTGCTTTGAAGTTGGCGATCGCTAATTAAAAATTCCGTATTTATTTGATTAACTTGGACAATTTTCAGTAGTTAATCAAAATTTTATACAAATTCCAGCGGAACAAAACAGATTTGTAACCGTCTGTAAATTTAGAATATAAGTCTGATTATCGCTCTTGAAATCATCAAGAGCAACATAAATACGTATAAATTATGAAGCTACATACCTTATTTAAAAGTGTTCCCTCTGTCTTGATTTTGGCAATGAGTTTGATCGCCATCAATGCTAATTCTAGTCAAGCAGAAGTTGTAAAAATTAATCCTAATTTCGAGCCAGATCCACTGATTTTAAAAGGTCAGTCTGGAGGTCAAAACTCCAGTAATTGTGGTAACATTGGAGCCGCACCCAGTCAAGTGATCCAAGTGACAGAATCACTGCCCTACTTGAGGTTAACCGTGGAAAGCTCTGGACAGCCAACACTTTTGATTGACGGGCCTGGGGGGCGCTTCTGCGTACTAGCAGATAGTTACTCTGGAGGCAAACCAGAAATGTCCGGTTATTGGCCAAAGGGAACCTACTCGCTCCATGTAGGGGAATTGTCTAAAGGTGAGCATACATATACCCTTTCAATTTCACAACAGAAAAAGGCTGGTAAGTAGATCGGTATAAATTAACTAATAAGGGTCGTCATTTGTCCTTGGTCATGAGTCATTGTGAGACTGAAGAGGCTGGAAACGAGATAGACAAGCCTCAAGATGTTCACAATCTTCACACTGAAGTTCTTTCCCTGGATGAGCGCATCCACATAAAGGCTTTGATAAACAATCAGAAGGCTGTTTGGCTCTCAAGCAGTCTACAGATAGTTGCAAACAAATGAGTACATCTTGAATAAACATAGTATTCATACTTATATATGATGATTGGTTATGAAGTTAGTTTTATTTACGAAAGCTAATGGATATAATCTTTTATCGTAGATAAGTTGTAATGCTGTAGCCTCATCCTTAAAGCTGAACTTATTTTTTTAAGAAATATTTGTGTCTGAAATTGATGCAAAAAGTTTTTTATAAAAAGCTTAAAGATATATCTTTCTACGGATGCACTTCCTAATTAGACTTTTGAAACAGACTTTGATAAGTAAGTTGGTGGGAATAAACAGAATGCGGGTTACGAAACGTAAATAGACTTGAAATCTTTACTAATGACTAATGACTAATGACTAATGACTATCCTAACTAGTTAGCTTTATTTGTACCTACTTAGATTAATTAATCTATATTTCTCAAGATGAGATGTTTTTTATCATCAAAGCAAATTTTTCCTTGTTGTTTTAGCTTAGACATTAATCTTGTAATCGTTACTCGCGATGTGCTACAGGCGTTAGCAAAATCTTCATGAGTTAGGCGAATTGATAAGCGAGTTCCCTGTGCTACTTTTTCACCAACTTCCTGCTTCAAGAGTTGCAAAATAAGGTAAAGACGATCTTTGATTTTACGGCAGCCAAAAATAGCTAAAAAAGATTCTGTTTGTTTTAGACGTTGATTTATCTTTGGTAGAATAATATGGCTTAAAAGTGGAGAAGCTGTAATTTCTAATAGATGAATTGATACTAACTCAGCATCCACTAGAGCAGTAGCTTGATAAGTATATAAGGAAGTCATGTGAGAGCCAAAAACCATTCCTTGAACTGCTAAACCCACAAGCATTTCTTCACTAGTTTCACAAACAGTAGTTAGCTTGATTGCACCCTTACGAACATACCAAATTATTTGTGGATTGAGAGGAACAATTTCACCTTTAGAATATCTATGAGTGGGGCGATCGCTACCGAAATCGTAGTCTCTAGCCAATTCTGCTTGCCTGTACTTAGTTATGTCTCGCAACAGCCAGCGCAGGGTTTGAGGCTTACCTTGGTTGTCACGGGCAACTACCACTATCAATGATGCATCAAAAAACCCTTTACTACGTTTTTGCAGGCGTATAACTAATTCTTGGCTTTTATTTGGTTCACTCAGCTGTCTGAGAAAATTGCGAAAGTGTTGACGTTCCTCTAAGGCAACGAAATTAATCATTAATTTACTCACCAACAACCGCTTGTCGATATTAAATAATCTGACAACAGTATTGTTAGCTTGTTGGATCTTACCTTCTATATCAGTTACTAAATAACCGAATGGGGCTTCCTCAAATAATTCTTGGTAATGCTGGCGCTCCGTTTCTAAAATATTTTGTGTATGTACCAATTGCTCATTCTGGTGATATAGTTCCTCCATTGCATAGTGCATTTTTTGGGAAACCATAGCAAGTTCCAGAAGGGCATCTGGTAATATATCGGGCATTGGAGGTATGGCGCTAGCATTTTCGTATAAGTTAGCTATACGTTTGTCTATTGCCTGTGCCATCTCAGCAAACTTATCGATTTTTGCCTTATCTATATCCACCGGAAATTTCCACTACTTGCTTACAGAAGTTGAAAATTTTCTTAATTTCAAGATAAACAAGAATAATTTCAGATGCAAATAGACTTTTACTAATATCCTAAATAATAAATAAATTGTAACGTTATTTCAGTTACCCAGTCACGAATATAACCTGATATAAAAATGTTGCTAGGAAAGAGTAGGGGTAGAGCTTTGACAGTTCTCTAAGACACGTAAGAAGGGTTTGTCGCTTTGATTGAAAAATTGATATTATCTGGGTAGCGATCGCTAAAATTCTCTTCAGCCCTATTCAATTCTGTCAATTTACATCCAAGAATAAATTTGTAGTTATCTTTACAATTTTATGTCTCTTAAAAATCTAGCTAAAGATAGAGTAATTTCTACAAAAGGATACAGGATAGTGACTGGGTATTACTGTTTTAATATTTATAGTTCATCAATCATAAGATAGATTTAGTGGCATAACGTGATTCAATCAAATCAACAAGATAAGAATAACTTTATTTACGCTCAGAGTCGTTACCACGGAAAAGTTAAACCAGAGTACTTAGCCTTTGATGCCAATTTGCAAGAATTTGCACGCAAAGTAGGCTACATTAGCGCTCTCGAAACTGCCGGTAAACTCTCTCCGGAAGAAGCTTACAAGCAAATTCAGACGCTTTGGAAACAGTTAAAACACAGCAAAAAAGAGCTAGGTATTGGCAACGAAGTGAAGTATTAAAGCTAGTCCTGATCTTAGGGGTGCTTGAAGAGTACAGGGGGATACACCAGACAAGGAGAATAATTATCCCCTGTTGCCGACGCCAGTCTACACCCTTTGGAAAGCTGCTGCTCGTTTACAAACTTTTCACAGATGAATACAGAATAGGAACAGTACACTAACATAGTATGACGATGTGACAAAGACTTGATTGGTAAAGTAACCAACCGAGTGATTGTGACTCAATAGCTCTAGAGAAGGTATTAGCAGTTAAAATAATAGTGTTTATTTTTTTACTTAGAAATATCTTCTCTCAATTTGTTGAGCTATTTTACTCAAATATGAAGCACTGATTAAGTGCTGAGTTAGAAATAATTTTTATTAAGAAAATCATTTCCGAAGTGTAATTCAATCCTTATACCATTAACTGGATTGAGATATAATACTGAAAAACTATCTTCACAGGGATTGGAAACTGTGCGTGATGATTTAAAAGGCTTAGAAATTAGTCAAAATGAACTACAATTATTGACTAATTTACCTGTTAATAATGAGATGACAATTCTGATTAATCCTCTCAAAAAAATTATCAGGGATTGGATTGCTAAAATTCAAGGGCCAGAAGGTGCTACAGTAGTTTTTATTGGAACGGCTATCTTTCTCTTAAGTTATATTATATTTGATGTTTTCGTTGGCAGAAGTTTTGCTAATTTAACAAATTTACCTTCGTGGATAATATTAATATTATTTTGCTTTTTTGGTGGAGCTATCATCCAACTTTCACTATACATAATCTGGAAACAAAAACTTAAAATACTTGAAGAGAATATGACGCATTCGTTAAATATTCTCTTAAATGATGTTGATAGATATAATGCAGTTGTCAAAGCTATAGATATTAACGATCAAATAGAAGCGGCTGGAAACTCCGGAGTAGAAATCAAAGAAAGAAGTAAAGTGATTGAAGCACTACAACTAACGAGAACAGATTTAATTAGAGCCTTGAAAACAGAAAGAATTTTAAGAGAAAATAAAAAATTTATTCTTAAAAATACCGATTTGTTTATAAATAATTTAGCCGCTTTAACAGCCATGCAAGTTACTGAACAAGCCAGTGAACATGGCAAGCTGCTAAATGAAGCTTTACAAATAGCCTTAGATGTACAACACGAAATGAAGCGATTAGAAAGTCAACATTGAGTGTATGACATCCGCAAAGAATAACTTTTGTTGCTATTTTTAACGCTGCTAGAGTTGTAAAAGTTACAGTCAAACTCTGCAACACTACCTGCAACAGTATTCACTCGACAGCAGTTATGTATTATTTGCTATGTAGTTGTAAGGAGAAATTATGCGATGAGATAGCAAAACTTGGAATTAGGATTAACTTATTGGTGTAAATTTTAGCTTTTACTGACTTCTCTGTGTATTGTAAATTTGTTGTGATCAAAGATGCACAAATTTCTTTAGATTTCTTTTTGAGATTTGTCTAATTCACTGTCCTAATTTCCTGTTCTTGTTATTGTTGCTTGTAGATGGAATTGAAGAACCTTAGATCGTTAGGGAGCATCTATGATCAAGGATGACGATCGCGGTAGCGGCAGATTTAATCGCTAAAAAGCTGAATAACACCCCATCTAGATACCCATGATCGCGGGGCTGTTGCTTGAGTACTCTCCATCCAAGAGGATTCGGAATTAACCTGAGGGATAATTCTCTGCCTACATTCAGTGAGATTTTAGTTTTCGATCCTCATTCAAGAGTAAATGCACTCAAAAGCAATGGAATTTGATTTTGGCATTTTGGCAACTTTCCGGATTGAAGCAAAAGTACTATAGGTGAATAATCCGTTCTTGCACAGAACATAGAGAATTAGAAAAGTCTCCTCCCCTGTTTAACCGCAGGGGTCTTTTATTGTGCAAAAGTATGCATATAAACTGTTGTGAAGTGTTTCATACACTATTTACCCTATTTCCATCTGTTTATAAAGTGCTAATTGCAATATATAGACAAAAAACAGCCACGTAACTTGATCCCATGGGTTTTGGCATTTTGGCAAGTCTATCGATGTAAGAGTGAGTATCGTAGGTAAATCAAGTGCAAGAGTGTCAAAACACTAACTTCCCCGGCTATTTGTCGGGGATTTTTATTCAAGACTGCCTCAAGAAGATCAAAGTTACGATGGCTAATGCTTAGACTTTATGCCCAAGCGATCGCAATCTTTAGGGAGCATTATGTAATTGTTTAGTGAAGAATATCACATTTTTTTGAGTTATTGTGTACGCATTTCATGACTTACCACTTGGTATTAAAAATCCATAATATAGAAAACTATAGACTTAAGCTTATGGCTACCACAGATTTATTAACTTTATTATCCAAATCCAAATTTTAATAGCTAAAGATTAAGTCATATTTGCTAACTATCTCGAAGATTAGCAAGCAAAATAAATTAGAATCATGACTTTCTGGACTTATTAATGAAATATCACAAGATTGAAGAACTCCTCGCAAATAATCAGTCTTGGGTAGCGGAAAAACTAGCTGAAAACCCCACTTACTTTAAGGATTTCCGATTCGAGAGTTGTATTTACAAAAACAAGACGAGATAGATACCTTGCCAACCCCAGAAGAACGTTTGAACCGCCTGGCGGAATTGAATGTCTTGGCACAGGTGAAAAATATATACCAAACTTCTATCATGCGGAAGGCGATGCACGAGCAAAAAGCGCCTGCAGTACATGGTTGGGTTTTGGATATACACACCGGCTTGATTAAAGACTTGAACGTCTTAACTGAGCAATGGCACTTTTATCCGTCTTGCTTGCTTACCGAAATACCGATGATGACTGTGGCAAAAGTTAAATCTACAGATGAAGTGGCGGGTTGTTGCTGCCATGAAGCACTAGAAATACGTTAGTCATCAAAAATAACCTTTCTGGAGTACGCGATCGCAATACTTAATACTCAGCACTACTTAACGCTCATCGTGCGGTTTAATAATTAATGGTATGAGTGTTGAGATTTATTAAGTTGGCATTATGAAATTTTGGCGAGTATTAGCTAGCTTTGTTTTAGCTACTGTGCTGCTGTTGTTTCCCCTATCCGCAGAAGCAGCAAAGTCTTCTAGCATGAATCGTTTCGCAGGCTATAAAGAACTATCCAATCAGGATTTCTCTAACCAAACCCTAATTGCTGAGGAATTTTCTAAAGTCAAATTGGAGAAAGCGAATTTTAGTAATGCTGATTTGCGAGGTGCTGTTTTTAATGGTGCATGGTTACACGAAGCAAACCTGCATGGTGCTGATTTGACAAATGGCATAGCCTATTTGGTTGATTTTGAGGGCGCGGATTTAAGTGATGCCATTTTTACAGATGCAATGATGTTGTATTCTACTTTTGATAATGTTGACATCACAGGTGCCGATTTCACCAATGCAGTTTTAGATGGCTCGGAACTGAAAAAACTTTGTGCTAAGGCAAGTGGTGTTAATTCTAAAACAGGTGTGTCTACTCGTGAGTCTTTAGAATGTAAGTAATACGTCTAATGTGAATTAGCCGAACTCACCTTGAGCCTCACCAAATAATCAGGCGATAACGATCACAGATGCACACGGATAATTTATCTGTGTTTATCTGTGTCCATCCGTGGTCGATTCATTCAAAAAACGAGCGCGGAGGGATTCGAACCCCCGACCTACAGAACCGGAATCTGACGCTCTAATCCACTGAGCTACGCGCCCTCGTACTGTTCATTTATAAGATTTTAACAGAAAAATTGTAGCATATTAAGACTGGATGATTCAGATTTCGCTCTCATCTGAATATCAAGTTCTAGTCTGTTGGATCGCCTTCGTATCGTTGAGGTGAGTGCGATAGGATTTAAATATTGCTCTGAACTCGCTGTTAGCAGCTTGTGGTGAAAAGAGCTTTTTAGTTCTGAAAAATCCTTTGAGGGTGATTCTGTACTCCCAAATCACAACAAAAATCAGTTTACTTAGAAAAATGGGCACTCAAATCGATAAATTTCCTAATGACAATCCTTTGATTCAACCAATACACACTACCGTTAAAGGCAGAGCTAGATATAAAGTAAATGGACTTTACGGCTCTCAAGCTCTTAAAAGTTACCTGGAATTGAGATTGTCACAGGAAGAAAAAATCGCAGAGGTTCGTGCCAATCATTTCACGGGAAATGTTCTTGTGATTTTCGATTCACCTCAAAGCCCAAACGCGATCGCCTCACTCATTCTAGATGTTGTTTTAGATTACAGAATCGAAGATAGAAAATTACCTGTAAGAACAACTTCGCTCAAGACTGTCCTAGCAGAAGCCAAGAATTTACAAAGACAAGAAAAACGTAATATTTTTATCCAAAAATTTAAATTGCCGTCAGTAGCTCTACTTACCACTGCCGCTGGGTTATCGATTGCGACTGGGAGATTAACTAATGCTGTAGTAATTACTGGTATTGCGATCGCCAATGCAGCCATTGGTTACGCCAAAAGCCAGATGGTTGACTCAGCCCAAACGCCTACGCAAAGAAAAGTAAAAGCAGGCAGACAACTTGCAATTGTATCTGGGGTTATTTCTAGCCTGGTCTTTTGCACCCTACTCATGCACGCATCTGGACTTGATGCAGTCATTTTACTAGCAATTCAAAGGCTGCACACGCCAATTCTAGATACCATCATGCTTGGTATCACCTCTTTTGGCAATCCACCAGTTTTGCTGTTAATTTGTTTAGGGTTGGCAATTGGGCCTTTGTTTTATAAACGTCGTAGGGAAGCAACTAGCTTGGGTATAGCTGCCATTGGTGCGCTCGGCTTAAATTATTGGCTGAAATTACTGTTTGGCAGAGCACGCCCAGCACTGTGGGATTGGATTATTCATGTGGGGCACCACAGCTTTCCGAGCGGACACGCAATGGGATCGATGGTGATTTACGGCTTTTTAGCTTATGTACTGGCAAAGCAGTTTCCGCAATGGCGCAGACAAATTTTTGCTTCAATGACTGGCTTAATTATTGCGATCGGTTTTAGTCGGCTGTATCTGGGCGTACACTGGCCTACTGATGTAGCAGCTGGCTATGCTGTAGGTTTAGTGTGGTTGATTGCCTGCATTATCGGCATGGAACTGTGGCAAAAATATAGCTTGTTAGGTGGAGCTTCGCAAGAAGAGGCGATCGCGCCATCAACTCAGACGTATTTTTTACCTGCTTAGAACTTACGCACGAGTCATGGAAGAATAAAACCACTCCAGGCACAGGGAGCGCGGAGGAATAAGAGTTAGAGAGGTATCGTCATCAAAGGTAAGCCATCGGATCTACTGGTGTACCATGTTTCCGGACTTCAAAGTGGAGGTGAGGGCCAGTAGATAACCCCGTGGAGCCAACTGCGGCGATCGCTTGCCCGCGCTGTACTGATTGTCCTTCTGTAACATACAATTCGCTGCAATGTCCGTAAAGAGTAGTGATGCCGTTACCGTGGTTGATAATTACTGCTCTGCCATAACCACCATACCAGCCTGCAAAAATTACAGTTCCCGAATCTGCGGCTCGAATTGTGCTGCCGTAGCTAGCGGCAAAATCTAAACCTGCATGAAAGCGGCGATAACCAAGTATAGGATGGATTCGCCAACCAAAAGGACTGCTAGTGGGAGCATTACTAGGATATGCAAATATTCCAGTTCCTTGAATAAAGTTTTTCCGGCTGTTTGTTTTGGCTGCGGCGGCTGCTATCTTTTGTTGAATTAAAGCTGCTATTGCTTGTGAATCTTTCTCTAATTGCGTTTGTGCTGCTTCTAATGCCAAGCGATCGCTATTGAGACGCTGCATTAATTCCTTTTGCAATCCTGCTTGGGCTTGAGTATTAGCTTGTTGGGCTAGTAATTGTTGTTGAATGAGCGCAATTTGATTTTTTTGCTGTTCTACTTCGGTTCTTTGTTTATTGATTTGTTTAGCTTGTGCTGCGAGCTTTACTAAAATTTTTTGGTCTGCCTGAAAAATTAATTTCAAAGAACGACGACGGCTGATAAAGTCACCAACATTTTGACTTTGCAGCAAAACTGCCCACCCTTGATTAGTCGGAGAGCGTTGCAAAAAGCGCAGTCGGGCAATGGTTGCCGCTTGTTGTTCGTAGTAAGAAACTTCTGCTGTTGCTAATTTAGCTTCTAGTTGTTGCAGATATTCCGTTGCTTGTTTTAGCTGTAACTGGCTATTTTGAATCTGGCTATTGGTAGCTTTCAGATTTTGCTGCAAGCCGTTTAGCTGCTCTTTTACGACTTTTTGTAAATTCGTCAGGCGATCGCGCTCTTTTTTAATACTCTGACGCTGTTGATCGATTTGTTGCTTTTGCTGTTGCAGTCCCTTAATTGCATCCGGCTTTGCAGGCAGTGCTGGAAGTTCTGAGAAGAACATTAAGCATAAAATGACACAAAATACAACAAATAAATAGCGAAAAGTTCTCTTTTTTCCTAAAAATAGCACTCTCATGTTGTTAGAGTCAGAAAAGCGATCGCTCAAAACATCAAGAGTAGTGTTCCCAAAATTCGATTCACTTATTTCAATACTCCGTTGAAATTAAACTGCATATACCAGAACACATGAAAAAACTTTCTTCCCTAGCCCCTAGCCTCTAGCTCCTAGCCCCTATTTTTATCAGAAATTTGTTTAAATGGATTTGTATTAGGTAATATCCACTTTTAAAAAGCTTTCAACTAGCAATGCAAGTCAACGTGCGTCTAACAACGATTACCACTACCACCCAAACTACCAATTCGGGAGGGTTGTGAGGCATCGCGTTGATTTGAAATTCGACAGCACCGCATTTACCCTCCAGGCATTGCCCAGGAGGGTTTTGAGTTTTTACGGCAACACCAATTAGGAGCAAACAAATGTCGATTTGTTGGTTTATTTACCTCACTACCACAACTACCACCACAATCGCGCCTGGAGGGACGTGAGGATAGTTGCTGCCTTGCAATTTAAACTCAACAACCCCTCTAGGTTTGCTCTAGAGGGGTTTTTTTATATCAAACAATTCACAGGAGATACAACAATGTCCGATCATAGAGAACTAGCAAAAGCAATGGATTTATTTCACTTTGAAGAACATAGTCCGGGAATGGTATTTTGGCATCCGATCGGGCTTCAGCTCTTCCGGCTGATTGAAGATTTTATGCGACGGGTTTACCAAGCTCACGGCTTTGAGGAAGTGCGATCGCCTTTAGCATTGAGTCGGGCACTTTGGGAGCGATCGGGGCACTGGGAAAAGTTCCGTAAAAATATGTTTTTCGTGGGGAGTTTTGATGCTGATGCAGAACCGGATTATGCATTAAAACCAATGTCGTGTCCAGCACACATTGATATATTTAAATTTCACAAGCGGAGTTATCGGGAAATGCCAATGCGATTGATGGAATTCGGCATCGCCCATCGCAACGAACCGTCTGGAACGCTATCCGGCTGTATGCGCCTGCGCCAATTTGTGCAAGATGATGCTCATATTTTTTGCCGAGAAGCCGATATTCGAGATGAGATTGGCAATTTTCTTAGGATGGTTAAGCAGGTTTATGCAGCATTTGGATATAATAACTTTTCCATTCGCATTGCTCTACGTCCAGAGCAACGTCTTGGCTCAGATGAACTGTGGGATCGGGCTGAATCTGCTTTGATTGAAGCAGTTCAATCGCTGGATTATGCCTACGAGTTAGCGCCTGGTGAAGGATCGTTCTACAGTCCCAAAATTGAAATCAGTATGCAAGATCATCTGGGAAGATTTTGGCAGTGTGGCACGATTCAGGTTGATTTTAACCTGCCTCAACTTTTTGACTTGTCCTTTGTTAATCACCAAGGAGATTTAGAGCAGGTAGTTATACTACACCAAGCAATTCTTGGTTCTTTGGAACGCTGGATTGGCATTTTGTTGGAAAATCACAATGGAGTTTTACCACTTTGGGTTGCTCCCGTTCAAATTGCCGTTGCTTCAGTTTCCGAAAAGTCGGCAGATTGGGCAGAAGTGATTTTCAAAAGGCTGAAACAGATAGGAGCTAGAGTGGAACTCGATGTAGGCGATCACACGATTGCCAAAAAAATTCGAGAACTGTCTGCACGCAAGATTCCACTTATTGCTATTGTTGGTGAAAAAGAAGCGATGAATCAGTCTCTCAACTTGCGTCGTCTGGGAATTGCCGGGCAGCAAGAAATTCAGCTTGCTCATCTAGAAGCAGAGTTAGCCAACTTGAATTGGAAATAGGGGCTAGGGACTAGAGACTAGGGGCTAGTACTCCACCAAATTAATTTTGACCAGTCACAGGTGGTCAGATCCCCGACTTTTTTAAAAAGTCGGGGATCTATAATCTCTCATAATTTTATCCACAATTTGTTCGTTATATACTAATGCAAAAGTTTAGCTATGTCAGCATTAAATTTAGACATATCACCCGATCGAGGTTGTATGAATATAGGCAGAGCTATTCTTTTAATTGCTTTGGTTTTTCCAGGCTTGATGGTAGTAGGAACATCGATTTACGCTTATAACGCTGAATATGCGGCGATGGAAAGAACCGAAAGATATATAGAAAGACTAGCCAGGGAAAGAAGAGGTGATAGTAGGCAGCTAGACTTAGCCTACCATCGAAGTACTGTTCACCGCATCAATGCATTTACTAACAGCACTTGGGGATTTATTGGCGGTATTATCGCTGCTATTGGCATACATGGGTTAGCAGTTACTAGAGACGATTACACTCAAGATCAACGCAAGTCATAAGCCTTAACTTAGCTTAAGACAAATGTTGATTTGCTTTCCAAGTTGCTAAGTCAGCAAGAGCGCGATCGCGGTAACGTCCATAACGCTGTTGTTTATTTTTGATTTTTTCTCCCAGTTCTGGCAAAATCCCAAAGTTAGGCGGCATAGGTTGAAAATGCTTGGGTGAAGCTGAACTGATAAATTCAAATAATGCCCCCATCATTGTTGTTGGTGGTAGAATCAAGGATTCTTTACCTAAAGCTAACCGTGCAGCGTTTGTGCCAGCTAAGTAGCCACCAGCAGCGGCGGCAGTGTAGCCTTCAGTACCAATTAACTGCCCAGCGCCCAACAATGTAGGACGGTTTTTAAATTGCAAGCTAGGCAGCATCAGCTGCGGAGCATTAATAAAAGTGTTGCGGTGCATCACCCCTAGCCGCACAAATTCAGCATTTTCTAAACCCGGAATCAACTGAAATACGCGCTTTTGCTCACCCCAACGCAGGTTAGTTTGGAATCCAACCATGTTCCAAAGTTGACCTGCTTTGTCTTCTTGCCGCAACTGCACGACAGCATAAGGGCGTTCATCCGTGCGACTATCGGACAAACCAACTGGTTTGAGAGGCCCATAACGCATGGTATCTTCTCCTCGTCGTGCCAGTTCTTCTATCGGCAAACAAGCTTCAAAAAATTTTGCAGTTTCTCGCTCAAAATCCTTTAATTCCGTTTGTTCGGCAGCACAAAGTTCTTGCCAAAATCGCAGGTACTGCTCTTTATTCATCGGGCAGTTCAAATAGGCAGCTTCGCCTTTGTCGTAGCGAGACGCAAGAAAAGCAACATCACGATTAATCGTTTCTCCAACCACAATCGGGCTAGCAGCATCAAAAAAGCTTAAGTATTCCATCCCTGTGAAGCTGTGCAAATCTTCCGCTAAATCAGGGCTGGTAAGAGGGCCAGTTGCCAAAACTACAATTTCTTCCGGAATAGTACGTACTTCATCTCGACATAATTCAATTAACGGATGACGAGACAAAGTTTCTGTCAAATCTTGACCAAATTGTCCCCGATCTACAGCTAGTGCTCCTCCGGCGGGAACGGCGTGTTCATCAGCTTTCGCAATCACAATAGAACCGAGTTGACGCAATTCTTCATGTAAAAGTCCCGCAGCGCGATCGCTACTAGCTGCACCAAAAGAATTACTGCATACCAATTCTGCCAGGTGTTCTGTATGATGGGCAGGGCTAAAACGTTTGGGGCGCATCTCATACAGTATTACAGGCACTCCCGCCTGGGCTATCTGCCACGCTGCTTCTGTTCCAGCCAGTCCACCTCCAATAACTTTTATAGGTTGTCGTTCCATAATTGAATACTCAATTTAACTTTCTTTACTTAAACTAGCTTGTTTGAGAAGACTTAGAGTAGGTTAAAGAATAATCAAGCGGTTTAGTTCCGATCACAAAGACACAAAACACTAGCAGATTTGATAATGCGATCGCTCACTAAAATTTGCTGTTAGCTGAAATCATGCAATCCTAATCAACGTAGATTTTACAGTATGAGGATGCTGCGATCGCCAAACACTCAGTAAACATTCCATTAATACGTAGCGAATTCTCTTGAGAAAATACTCTGCGTCCCATTACGCTTACTCTGCGTACCCACCGAAGCTTTAATCGCCGGAAGGCGACGCTCAAACTCTCTCTGCGTTTAAAAACACTACAATTTTATCCTACTGTTTGGAAGTCAACAGAGCGTTGAAAACTATAAACGAGGCAAAAGAAAAAACAGCACTAGCATAAAAGACTGCTTGTGTTCCCCAAATTGCATCAACAATACTTCCTAACAAAGGGCCAAGTGTTTGTCCCCACGACTGAATTGTTGAATTCACCGCCATAAAACCAGCTCTAGATTCCTGAGCAGAAAGCATTGCTAACAAAGTTTGAGTAGATGGAAATGCAATACCTTGAGCTGCACCAAGGAAAAAAATGGGAATTAACAGCAACCAAATGTTATGAACTGAAGGGATAATCAATAATCCTAAACCAGATAGAAGGAAAGAGATTTTAATAAGTTGTACTTGCGATAAATACCGTAATAACAAATTCAATCGGGAAGCGGTTATAGCAAGAGACAAGGATAGACTCGTCAGGGTGATACCTATTAATAGCTCAGAAGCACCAAGTTGTTTTCCTGCAAAAATTGGAATGTAAGTTAAGCAGGCTCCTACTTGCACCATGAACAGAGACATCACTGCAAATAAAAGTCCGATTACCTGACGATTGTTAATACTGCCCCAAGTATTTTTCAAATAGGGTTTGAGTTGGAAATTTTGTGCATGATGTTCCTGCTGTGGCAGCTTTAGTGTTGTTAACACCATCAGTGCTACTGGAATAGCAAATAACGATACTAAAAATGGAAATCGCCAACTAAAAGAAGCTAATAAACCACCAATGAGAGGAAAAATTGCTGAACTAATTCCATTCAAACTAGCAACAAATGCCATTACAGAGTTTAATTTTTCCCCTTTATAAATATCACTGATGATAGTGAGTTGTAGAGACTCTAAACTAGCAGTACCAATACCTTGTATCAATCGCCATTCTGCAAGACTACGAAAATTAGGGGCAAGACCACTGAAAACTCCGCCTAGTGCAAATACTAGCAGCGAAGGAACAAGAACTTGCTTTCTGCCAAAACTATCAGCTAAAACCCCAAATATAGGAGTTACAATTGCACCTGGAAATTGAAATAGTGTCGATACTAGCGAAACTTGGTCACTGGAAACATTGAAATTATTTGCTATGCTTGGCAGTGCAGGACTATAAATAGTTCCCCCGATAATTGCTATCAGCGTCAAGCAAATAATGATGTAAAAATTCTTGTCTTGATTACCATTGCTGGCTTGTTTAGTTTTTTTTATCATGGCAGAGCTACTCATCTGCTTGCTTCATTATTATATATTTCATTTAATATAAATTCTGTTATCTATTGATACTGAATATTCGTATTTTTGATAATTTAAAAACAAAATTCATCTAAGTCATTTTTATGAGAAAATATAGATTTGGATGGATTTAGAAATAAAGATGGCCTCTTAATTACTTAGACTATTTGGCTATCAATATTATTTGATAGCCAATATGATTTCAAAAATAAGACTGAAAAAGTTATTATTTAATTTTCAAACTTTTATCGTTACTAGGTTCAACCTGGTAACGAGAGTTTAGAGGCGAGTTTTCAGCCTTTTTAATATCAATAATTTTCAGAAAACTTCAATCAAGTGACATCCCATTCCACATAGAGGTTTGTAAAACTACGGTTCATCAATGCTGGGATATAAGTTAGTTGTTGATTTGAGCGAAGTCTTAAATTTGGTAACCTCGAAGACAATACTTCTAGAGCAATCCGCCCTTCTCGACGGGCTAAGTTTGAACCAATACAATGATGAACCCCATGACCAAATGCGAGATGGTTAGCAGTTGTCTGTTTAAAGCGTTCAATCTCAAAACTATCCGCATTACTGTACTGATTTTCATCTCGATTGGCAGAGCCATACATCAAAAACAGCCGAGTACCTTGGGGCAGCGTAACTCCTGCTAGGGAAACCTCTTCAGTAGTAGTGCGAATCATTGCTGGAACAGGGGCATCATACCTGAGTGCCTCTTCTACGGCAGCAGGAATAAGTGATGGAGTATCACACACTGCTTGCCACAACTGAGGCTGTTCGAGCAAAAGTTTAATGGTACTGGCAATGAGATGGCTAGTAGTTTTATGTCCAGCAAGTATTAATCCACATAAAATAATGACCTGCTCGTTCATACTCAAGTCAGAATCTTGGATATCACTTATTAAGTCGTTTTGAGGAGTTTTCCGCCGTTCTTCGATTAAACCTGCAACGGCGTGCTGCATGGCAACAAAGCTGTGAGCACACTCTAGCTGTTTTTCTGGTGTCAGTTGCGACGACAACAAAGTTGTCATATCAAGGCACCACTTTTTGATGTTTGCCATCATCTCTAGAGGTACACCGTACATGGTGAGGATAACTTCAAGCGGTAACGGATAAGTAAATTGGGAAATAATATCGACTTGTCCGTCATTGATAAAATTGTCTACTAGCCTATTAGCAATAGCACGAATAGAATCTTCCAACGCTTGCAGCCGTTCTGGTACAAATACTTTCATGAAAGGAGCACGTAAGCGTTTGTGAAGATCGCCATCGCTATTAACTAAGTCAGCAACAAAGGGAAAACCTTGTCTGAGGACTCCAATCACCTCAGGCGTAAACTGAACAATAGGTTTGAGGTTTTCGGCGGAAGAATATCGAGCTGGATCTTTTAATATCGTCAGGACATCGTTGTAGCAGGTGACAACGTAGCCGTCTAATATTGGGCTGTAGAATAACGGCTCCTCATTTCTAGCCCGTTTAAAGAATGAATAGGGATCGTCAAGTTGTGGTTGAACGAAGGGCTGGAACTCCTGTCCAAGATGGGGACAAGTTTTTTTATCAGCTTGTATCGAATCCTGTCCAATCATTTTTTCTATTCCTTGTAAATTAGTAAACTTTTTGGGC
>NZ_AJLN01000102.1 GCF_000317285.1 Chlorogloeopsis fritschii PCC 6912
CCTAATTTTCCTCAAACCCTTTTTTTACGTTGTGGACAGTGCCCACCTTACGGTTTTAGAACTTACTTATGATGCGTTTACCATAGGTTCCCTAAAAGCAACGTGCAGATGTTTTGGCCCGTGGAACACGATATTGTTTGCCCATTCAACCTTTTCATCTAGCAAGTGCAGTTCGGGTAAACGGTTAAGCAGGACATTCAAAGCAATAGCCGCCTCGGCACGTGCCAATGCAGCGCCAAGGCAGAAGTGAATACCACTACCAAAGCCGGAGTGCTTGCAGTCTTGACGTTGGATATCAAGGAAATCTGGATTGACAAAGCGTGCAGGATCTCGGTTAGCAGAGCCAAGTACTAACCCTACGCTGTCACCACGTCGGATGAGTTTACCGCCAATCTCAATGTCTGCAAAAGCCCAGCGCGTCACCATTTGCACGGGGCTGTCGTAACGTATGAGTTCTTCTACTGCTCCGGTAATGAGTTCTGGGTGAGATCGCAACAAATTAAGGGCATCCGGATTGCGAAGCAACGCCAGTGTTCCTTTGGCAATCAGGTTAATCGTGGTTTCGTGACCGGCTGTAAGGAGATGGATGCATGTGGCGAGAACTTCTTCATCGTTGAGTTTATTGCCCTCGTCTTGAGCCTTGACTAAGGCAGTGATTAGATCCTGGCGTGGTTCGGTGTGTCGTTGCCCGATCGCCTGTTTAAAGTAGTCGATAAATCCCCAAGTAGCCTGCTCGGCTTGAGCGTAAACCTCTGGTGAGGGAGTCAGACGAGAGGCGCTGGCGTGCTGTAAAGCTAGCGCCCATTCACGGAACATTGGGCGATCGCTCGCATCTACTCCTAACATAGTAGCGATGACCATGACTGGCAGAGGAAAGGCAAAATCTTCAACTAAGTCCATCTCGCCACGGGCTTGAACCCGATCCAGTAAACTATCAGCAATGTTAAAGATAGCTGGACGGATGTTTTCAACCATCCTGGGGGAAAATACTTTGTTGACTAGCGATCGCAACCGCGTGTGATCGGGTGGATCTCGAAAAACCATCCAGTTGCCAACCATCGACCGAAATCCTTTATAGGCAGCTGGCACTGGTGCACCTTCACCATCATCTCGGACTTTTGAAGCTTCACGACCGAATTTAGGACTTTCCAGCACCTGCATTACATCTTCATAACGAAACAGATACCAAGCACCAGGCAACCGGGGATTAGAAGCGACTCCCCAATGAATCGGATCTTCCTCTCTGTAGCGTCGGTAGAATTTGTAGGGATCTTCAATGACTTCAGATATAAATGGATTTAGTCTTTCAATCGTGGAAATTGTCATTATGAATATCCAATTAGGCTTTAGTTTTTTCTTCTTCCTTTGCGCTCTTTGTGTTCTTTGTGGTTCGTTCTCTTACTCATCGAATTTAGTCTGGTGGGCTACTAGTCCTAGTGTTCGACCATGCAAGTTAATGAACTAACCACAAAGGACGCTTTAGACGCGCAGCGGCTTCCCGTAAGGGTAGGACACAAAGGAAGAATGAAAGAAGAGAAATTAAAAAGTAGGTTTAGTCGGCAAAGTTGGTGTGGCGGACTACTAGCCCGCGTAAACTGGTGCTTCTTCTAAAGGTGGCAATTCTAACGGATATCGCAGTGCAGCCAGCATCCTTGCCATTTGCTCGTGCCCGGAGCGCTGAACCCGCATTACAGAAGGTCTCGACTCCAAACGCCTTACATAATCTGTTAAGGCTGGCAGATGTTTGTAGCTATAAACTATCCGCAAGTAGGTGAGGGTTGGGGCAGCAGCGCAGTCTGCTAGGGAGAACTCTTCACCTGCTAGCCAAGTGCGCCCTTGCAGCCGCTCTTCCAAAAGAGTGCACCCCGTTTCTAACAGCCGCTTTGCTTTAACGACGCCTTTGCCATCCCGTTCCTCAACCGGGCGTTGGGTGTTGGCAAATAGTACCTCACGTCCACCGTTGATATACATATCGATAACTCGCTCCAGTAAGCGAACCTTTAAAGCAAGTTCTGGATCTTTGGGAATGAGGCGAGGTTCGTTTTGACAGTACTGTTCGAGGTATTCAATGATGATGGCAGCCTCTATAATTACCTGACCTCGATCAGTTACAAGCGTTGGAATTTTACCAAAGGGATTAACTTGGGTATAGCGCGATCGCGCTTCGGGATTGAAAAGATTTACTTCGATGGGTGTGAAATTTATGCCCTTTTCGTAGAGAGCGATGAGAACTCGCTGGGAGTAGGATGAGGCAGGAGCGTAGTAGAATTTCATATTTAAAAATAGCCTCGAACACGGTCAATTACTGTGGTTGGATCGCTCGGCAATTTATCCCCTCTCCAAGCTACGTGTCCGTCAGGACGCACTAAGATATAGGCGCGCTCGTAGAGATTGGCAGTTTCAGGATTATTGATTTGTATGCTTGTAAAAGGTACATATCTTTGCTGACAAGCTTTCTCGAAGTTTTCGACTCCTTGCTCTCCTTGGAAGCACATCAACACAAAACTGTGACCGAATAAATCTAAGGTAGATTTTCCAGGCTCTAACCAAGCGTGGGGCGCTCGACAGCCTGGATAGCTACTTTGCGTCCACTGATGAGGATCGTTAATGGGTGGTGGACAGTCGTCAGGAATAATAGCAGGCGACTCGTAGCGGAAACCGAAGTGAATTCCTGGTGCTTCAAACTCCCGTCGCACATCACCGCGCTCCATTTTTGCAGCCATCTGCTTGCGTGCTTGTTCACCTGCGTCAGAGTCGTCCATAATCTCTGGAGACAAGGTGCGCTTGAGGGTGCGTTGCAAATTGACGTTGGCTTCTTCCATATTTCGCACCGCAATGGGACGCCGCTCAGTTTCATAAGTATCAAGTAGGTTAGAACCCCCCCAACCTTTAAGAACAGCCGCCAACTTCCAACCCAGATCAACTGCATCAGCGATGCCAGTGTTCATACCGAAACCACCGGAAGGCGAAAGAGTGTGAGCAGAATCGCCAACAAAAAATATGCGATCGCTACGGAAATGTTCGGCGACTCGGTGGGTAAGGTGCCACTGAAGGCTAGAAAGAATTTCTATTGGTGTATCGATACCAAGCGCCTCTTCAACCGCTTCTTGAGGATCGCGCATTTCGCCGTCTTCCTGTGGAACTGCTGTTAAGCGATACAACCCCTTGCCGTCAATTGAGCGGAGGGGATACCGCAACCTCTTGGGGTTAACCATATAGAATACTAAGGCTTTACGCGAACCCAGAATTTCCGGTAGCTCTGGTGCTTGGAAAAGAATATTCTGAAATATCCGTGTGGGGTGATATGCCGGAGCGTCAACGCCACATTCCTTACGGATTGGACTTTTAGCACCGTCGCAAGCTACTAAGTATTTGGCGTAAATTGTCTCTGTATTTTCACTATCAAGATAAGTTACTTGAGCAACAACACTATCATCTTTCTGCTCAAAGTTCTCTAAACGGCAGAGCAGGCGCACCGGGCCATAAGGATATTGACCCAGGTTACGTATTAACAAAGGTATAAGCCAGTGGTGAGGACAGGGATGCTCTGGTTCTGGTGTATAAACAGGTAAAGGTCTTTCGCCAGCAGACGGAAAATTAAGCCGAAAAATTTCGTGACCACCAACAGTGGTAACCCAGGCAATATCTAGGGGATGGTCGTAGGGCCAGCCAGCATCGCGTAGTTGTTGGGCAATACCCCATCTCCGACAGAGTTCCATTGAGCGTGGCCCGACAGTACCCACCTTCGGGTGAGTAATTACCCCATCAGACTCCTCAACGAGGATACAATCAATACCCTGATAGCGTAGTTCCAACGCCATCGCTAAACCGACAGGGCCGCCGCCGACAATTAGGACATCTGTTTCAATAATGTTATTATTCATACGCATACATTTCTTCTAATTAAATTTAGTGATGAGTGCCTAAGTAGTTGTTCAATAGCCGCAACTGAAGAATGAAAGAAACACAAACTTCTTCCTTCTGCCTTATATCAATGTAGGCGCTGAGGATTTTTGGCAAAATCTTCAAAGAATTTCGTGTAGAAATCGAACATCTCATAAACGGTGCTGTGAATTGCCCCACACTCCCTAGCTCTACGGGCTAAACTTTCAAATCGACGGGCGATCGCTTCACAGGCAACTTCTGGTGTAGGAATATACATTGGCATAGCAATCTCGAAAGTTGGCCCTGCTGTCTTGCCGCGCTTACCGGAAGGCATACTCACAAGCAGTTCACCTAGAGGGCGCATCATGCCTGTCATCACATCAATGGCAGCGTTCATGATTTTTGAGCGTCTGAGACTAGCGGTGGGCGTTAACCCAAAGTGCTGCACCATCAGTTGCATCATAATGAAGTAACACTCATCGAAAATTTGCATCACAGCACGAGTTTCAGGAATAGTAACGACGCTGCTATTGCCATCCCGATAATGGAGTGTGGGGTTACGCAATGCAGGGTAAGCAGGGTTCCACGGAATCAGACTGCCTGTGGGAGTGATATGCTGTTGGGCTAGCGCCTCAGCCAGATGTCGAAATTGTTGGAAGTGGGATTGCTCAAATTTGGGTGAGTTGGGGTTGCATCCCTCTCCCTGCTCAACGATAAACTCTATGGCAAACAGGGCGCTTTCCACATCGTCAACCTGCAACTGATAGTCTGGGTGGACTTTGTTAAAATCTTCACGCAAGAACAGGTGATGTTCCCCCCCGACACGACCCTTTTTAACCACAAATAGATCTGGGATATTTTTAATCGCTTGGCGAATTTGCCGATATAACTCACTTAAAGAGCCATAACCGTGGAGGCGATCGGCTGTTGGATCGCTGTGTTCGATATCGTTAGCAAGGTCTTTCTCTAGAAAATCAGGCCATTCAAAGCGCATGAACCGCTGTATAGTTGTGGCAGTGAACGGTTCGAGCGCAAAATCCACTTCAATGGGGAAGCGTCGATTTAGCTCGCTAAAGTTGGGTACTGCCGGATAAAAAGGCTCACCCATAGCCATAAGGATATTGTTGACCATCAAAAAGTGGATCATTTCCTCATGGGAAACTTCCAGCAACACTCCTCGCATCCCGTAATTGCGCACTTCCTCGCCGTTACCACAAGCTAGGTATAATTGTTCTTGCGTCCACAAACCACGACTTACGTATTCTTGTCCGGTGACGTAGTTGGGGATCGAGTAAGCCGCGTAGATGTATTGCAGCATCACTGCTACTTCTAATTCTGCGGCATGACGCAGGGCAACAACCAATTCATCGCGAGTTTGAATGGTGCGTTGAGTGCGTTTTGGCACAGGTTCAGAATCAGGGACATAGCCCACTTGCTGCTGATTGTGCAGGAACTTACGTAGGAGCATTGCCTTTGGTTGGGAAAGGTCTCGTGTTGGCGGCATATAATATGTCTTGCCGCGATTGTTGGGGTCAGACATCTGCCACATTAGCCGAGCGTAGGTTTCTACTTTGCAGCGATCGGCGAGGCTAAAAACTTCTGCTTTCATGAAGGAGAAGCATAGCTCGTAGTAAGCCAAGATGTGTTCGTAAATTAAGTTGAAGTCTACTGCCTCATCCGCAACTTCCTCCAAGTACCAGTCATCGGGCAACACCCGCACAGCAAAGGAACCAGTACCAGACCAGAAGCCAAGCAAATCATCGTTATCGTAGGCGAGAATTGCTTGATCGGGGTGGTTAGGGTTACAGGGTAGTTCGTCGGGTTGAGCCGACAGTAGTACCCGTGTAGTTCCTGGTTGGACGCCGTGCAAAGTTATCCATCCACGCCCCTCACAGTTGGTTGAAACTACGCACGTAGGGGCAAAGTCGTTAATTTCCTCTCGCTTGCCCCCTTTGAAATGTAGGATGTTCAGTTCAGAACTAGGGGGGAAGTGGAAAGTTTGACCAAAGTTAGCGGTGTCTCGTTCAAATTCATAGCCTAGCTGAGGCAATCCTCTAGGATTGTAGAACTGTTGTAGATAGATGCTTTCGACTGCCGCAGGACGCCCTCGGACAAATGAGCGTATCTCTATTTCTTCTGTGTAATCTTGACCGCGCTTCCAGTCAGGAAACTCCAAAAATAGACAAGCGTCATCTACCTGGAGATTGATTTCTTTTTCCTGAACCAGAATTTGTCCTTGTTCGTCTATAATGCACAAACCTTGCTGTTCAATTTCATTACGCAGATTTTCAAAGGGTTCTGCTAGCGGTATGTCTACAATGCCGCTAGTGAGTTGATGTGCCTCTTTTTGGTAAGCTTCTGTAGGAATTCGTGCCACTAGACGTTGGCTTTTGACTGTACGTAATTCCAACTCACCCAGGTCAAGTTTAGAAGCGATCGCATGAGTTGGCCCCGGCCCCGCTTTCACTGCCCGCCCCACACACGGCACTGCTGTAACCATATTCAGGCTGACACCTTGATGAGTAACCTGGACAGTAAGGTTAGATAGCGCTTTTTCTTCCCTACCTTCGGAAGCCGCTCCGCGTCTACTGCCATCTGCCGGTTGGTGAGCGAAGTCGAACCACTGCCCTTTGACTTCTTTCTTAGGTGTCATACCGTTTCTTTGTGAAGCCGCGCCAAATTTTCTCCATACCTCCTCTCTTTGTGTACTTTGTGTCCTTTGTGGTTCGTTTTTCTTTCTTGCGCGCAGCGCATCTTCATACAGAATTGGTATCAACAATCGCCCGTGAGGATAAGTACTCATCTCGCCCTCACACCACAAACCGATACTTCCATGCAGTTCCCAGAAGGTTGGCGAATCGGGTTGCAGTGGGGTTGACATATTACTTAAGCCAAACTGCACAACCAGTCCCAACACATCGTCACGATTCATTGCCTCGCGTAACAACGATACGGTTGGTGAAAGTGTAGTCTCTTCACCCCACAGCAAATCTTTGGCTACTTTAGAGATAGTGAACTGATGTACAGCCGCACGCTGAAACTCACTGTTAAGGCAGTGTGCAGGCAATTCGCGAATATAGTTGAAATTCTGCCAGCGGGCAGGTTGCATCCCTTCTACAGGAGCCGAGAACATATTTGGGACTTCATGGGAGTTGCCTTTTCGCCCAAAGCTTAACTGTCCCACCATAATTGTGGTTGTCCAGTTGGATGCAGGATCGCAATCAAAGATGCGGGCACGATTGAAGGTAGTTCCCAAGTATTCGTTGTAGTGACCCCACATATCAACGCTGCGTCCCACTACTGGATCTTTTTGGTCAATTTCTCCAAACTCACGTTGGGTGCTGACAATTTTTGCATCTATGGCAAAATGACCATTACCCCCAAAATCCCATCCCATAGCCATGCTAAAAGGGCCATTGTCATCCCATTGCCCTTGGGCGTTAAACCTTGGCCCCAATTTATATAAATATTCGTGGAACTCAGACAATGAACGGTGGTGGTCGAAGCGAACACCGTTCATATAAACAGTATTGCTACCTAGATCCACTAGACCGTTTTTCTGTCCTGTGGGCGCGTGGATACGGGCAAAACCCTGGAAATGTAGGCGGGGGAAATCCAAGATGCTCATAGCTTTTCAATCAGGGGGCTAGGGACTGGGACTGGGGACTGGGGACAGGAAAACCGTAACCTCTCACCTATGCCCCGTAACCTACTAAAGTAGGAGCATTGACTTTTTCGACAGACACCGATGGGGTTGGAGTCGTAGATTTAGTAGCAGGCTTGGAGGCGGCAATATCGTATACTGCTTCTATGGATGACTCGATCGCACCCTGAAGCCAAGCTGGAAATCTGGAACAATGCTCGCCAGCAAACAAGAGTGTATTCTGGGGTCTGGCAGCTTCTAGGTAATGGATGTGGTGGTTAGATTCACTTGTGATGTCACCGCCCCAAGGAATAGAGCATCCACCAGCGCTCCACTTGTAGTTACCCCAGGCGATCGTTGCCATGTTGACAACCATACCGGGTGTTTCAATTTCAGGGTGAAGCTTGCTCGCAGCATTTTTCACAAAGGCGTAACGCTCTTGTTCGGACATCATGCCCAAGTGATCTGCATCGTCACCGATGGTGTAGCTAGCCAGCAGCGTGCTACTACTAGCAGGATTACACTCAACAGAAGGATAGTAGATTTGGCGGATGCCTTCGTCGTTGAATGAAGCACCACCCTTAATTCCGGCTTTTTGCCAGAAAGGCTCAGTGCAGTGAAACAGAACCTTGGTTGCTGGACAGTAAAAAGTGTTGTGGATAGAGGCAAGTTTATCATCGTCAAACCCGCCTAACTCCATCTGACGGACTATAGAAAAGGGGATTGTACACACTACGTAATCACAATGACGTGTACGTAGCTGCCCTTCTTCTAAGTAGGACACTTTTACGTAGTCTTCGTGTACGTGCAGACCCACTACCTTTTGGTTAAACTTGATCGGAGCTTTCACTGCTGCAGCGAGATGGTTGACGAGCTGATCCATCCCTCCTTCTAGTTGCAATAAATCGTGGCTTGTTTCAACCAGGATATCACTCAGGAACATATCGAGTGCTTTACTGCACCGCGCCCGCAAGCTTGGGTTTGCCTTGATAAAACTATGGAGGTCTATGGTTTGACTATGATCGTTAAAATATGGCTCTAAATCTAACCTCTCTAACTCGTCCATCAATTTTGAAGAGAGGTCGCACTCTAGACTGTAGCGCAGATTACCAGGAGATATCACATCCACAATTGTCTTGAACCAAGCTGCAAACAGCTTAGTTTTTTCACTGTAGCGCGTGTCCGAGAAAATACTTGGATAACGTTTTTGAAATATCTGAGGTGCATCCTTCATGCGGAAGACTTTTCCTTGGATACTCATCAGAGCATTTTGCTCCTCGAAGACTGTGACAAACTTGCAGAGCTTGTCAGCCAGCCCCATTTCATGTATGTAGTGTAGAACGTGTTTGTGTTCGCTGGGGATACGCATTGCCCCAAGTTCCCCGTAAGCAGCATTAGAGCCATCTGTGAAGCGATGAGTCCAGACTCGACCCCCAATGCGCGAGCTTCCTTCCATAATATCCACTTGATGGCCTAAACGCTCAAGCTCATAGGCTGCTACCAGACCTGCAATGCCAGCACCCAAGATGGTCACGCGCTTGCCTTCGTGGCGATTCGCCTGCTTGCACATATTAAGCATTCTTTTAATATCCATTGGCAAAATACTCCGAATTCTCTGGCAAAATAGCGAATCACTGTTGCATTTCTACTTTTCTACTGAAGAAATTGAGCAAGCTGTTCCAACTTTTTCCAGGCAAGCCCACTGTGAAGAATTTCTCTGGCAAGAACAACAGCTTTAGCAAAAGTATCAAAATAATCGCTAGACTTCGGTACTGTTTCGCCGACATAGAGCGCTAAAGCCGTATTTAATACCACTACATCTTGTTGTGCTTGAGTACCTTTGCCTTGCAAGACTGCCTTGAGAATTTCCGCATTTTCTCGGACATCTCCACCTCGTAGTTCACTAGTTGGAGTTGGGTTGAAACCTAGATACTGAGGATCTAATTCCAGCAGGTGCATTTTTTGATTTGTCACTACAGCCAAGTCAGTTTTATCTGCCAAACCTGCTTCGTCTAATTTCTCGCGCCCGTGAAGTACGATCGCCCGACGAATTCCCAGTTGATGTAAAACTTGAGCAAAAGTCTCAACCACTGCCGGATTGTTAACACCAACAACTTGTCCTGTTGGTCGCAAAGGATTGATTAAAGGGCCAAGTAAGTTAAAAATTGTTCGTACTTTCAGTGCTTTTCGCAGTGGTGCGATCGCTTTCAAGGCTGGATGCCAATCTGGTGCAAACAAAAAAGTAATGCCAACTTCTTCAACCGCTTCTTGAGTTTTCTTGGTGCTGGCCTTCAAATTTAAACCCAAAGCTTCTAACACATCAGCCGAGCCAGTTTTACCCGATGCCGAACGATTGCCATGCTTGGCAACTTTTACCCCAGCTGCGGCGGTGACAAAGGCAACAGCTGTAGAAATATTAAATGTTGAAGCTCCATCTCCGCCAGTACCGCAAGTATCAACGAGTGGTGAAGTTCCAACAACGCGATCGCGTAAGGTGGCTTTTAATGATTGAGAATATAGAACCTTAACCATACCCAGCAATTCTTCAGCAGATACTCCTTTCGCCTGAATTGCTGCTAAAATCGCACCTGACATTACAGGAGGAATAGCTTCTGCCAGCCAACCGTACATTAAATCGGAAGCTTGGGAAACCGAAAGTGATTGACGGTCTAGTAATTGCTGCAATATTACAGACCAATTGGGGGAGTCGTTATTTAGGGAATTTGTTTCAACACCGATAGTTGCTGTAACCATAAGATTGGGGATCGGGTACTGGTGATTGGGTACTGGGTATTAGGGATTGGTGACTGGGCAATTAAATTTTGGATTTCGGATTTGCGATTTTGGATTGGAATTGAATCCAAAATCTAAAATTCCTAGTCCCCAGTCCCTAGTCCCTAGTCCCTATTCCTCTTGAGGCGACTGTCTGCACATCCTTGTCGCCACGCCCGGAACAGTTGATGACAATTCGGGGACTATCGACCAGTTGTGGGCAAAGAGTTTCTAAATATGCGATCGCATGAGCCGTTTCTAATGCTGGAATAATCCCTTCTAGTTGCGAGAGCCGTTGAAATGCTTGTAGTGCTTGTTGGTCTGTCACACTATAGTACTCAGCACGCCCCATTTCTTTGAGATAACTATGTTCAGGCCCTACTCCGGGATAATCTAGCCCTGCACTGATTGAGTGTGCCTCAACAATCTGACCATCTTCATCTTGGAGTACATAACTCATGGCTCCATGCAATACCCCAACTCTTCCTTTTGTCAGAGTTGCTGCGTGCTTTTGGGTGTCAACACCTTCACCCGCAGCCTCAACACCAATCAGGCGCACAGAAGGTTCATCAACAAACTCATGAAACAGTCCGATCGCATTGGAACCTCCACCCACACAAGCTAGGAGAATATCTGGTAGCCCTCCCCATTTTTCTTGTGCTTGAGCGCGAGTTTCCTCACCAATAACTGCGTGAAAGTCTCGTACTATCATTGGGTAGGGATGCGGCCCTGCAACCGAACCCAGGATGTAGTGAGTCGTTTCTACATTTGTCACCCAATCCCGAATTGCTTCAGAAGTTGCATCTTTGAGGGTTCCCGTTCCTGCTTCTACAGAGCGAACCTCTGCTCCCATCAAACGCATCCGAAATACATTCAGGGCTTGCCGTTCCATGTCATGGATGCCCATATAAATTACGCACTGTAGACCAAAGCGAGCACATACTGTAGCAGTGGCAACACCGTGCTGGCCAGCTCCTGTTTCTGCAACTATGCGCTGTTTGCCCATACGCTTTGCTAATAGCACTTGGGCCAGAGCGTTGTTAATTTTGTGAGCGCCTGTATGGTTTAAGTCTTCACGTTTTAAGTAAATCTGCGGCCCTGTGCCATCAGTTCTAGCATAGCGAGCAGTTAAACGCTCGGCAAAGTAGAGTGGAGTAGGGCGTCCGACATAGTCCCGTAGCAGCGCCTGGAGTTCTTGCTGGAATTGTGGATCGATACGGTACTGCTTAAATGCAGATTCCAACTCAATCAGCGCTGAAATTAAAGTTTCGGGTACGTATTTACCGCCAAATTGACCAAATCTGCCGTTTGCATCGGGTTGCTGACTGAGGAGTTGAGTTGCAGCTTCTATTGCTTGTGTATTTATTAACATTGGATTTACCGAATAATACTGGAATAAAAGTGAAATAAATTTGGTTTCTCTAGTGGTTTATCGCACGCCATCGAAAAATATATTTTTTAACGCACAGGAGCGCAAAGAAGCGCAGAGTTTTGAACTCTTCTTACCTTCTGCCGTCTGCCGTCTGCCTTCCGCCTTCTATCGATGTCTTCAAATCACTACAGAAATCTTTAATAGCTCGCAGCCCTCGATATGGCGTGCTTTCTGCCAAACGCTCTACAAAAGCACTGCCGACAATAACAGCATCCGCGCCCCATTCTTTTACCTGACGAGCATGTTCTGGCCCTGATATACCAAAACCAACACCGATGGGTTTGTCTGTAACGTTGCGGATTTCTTTTAGTACATCTCTAACGCGTGTTTGGAGATGAGAACGCATACCAGTCACGCCGGTTACGCTTACTAGGTAAATAAATCCACGAGATTGACGAGCGATCGTCTCGATACGTTCTTTTGAACTTGTAGGAGTTACTAACAAGATGACTTCAATTCCGACAGCATCAGCAAGCTCTAGCAGATCGCTTGCTTCATCCAAAGGTAGATCTGGCACCACTAATCCTTTGATTCCCGATGCCGCAGCTTGTTCTAGAAATGAAATTTTACCCAAATTCAAAATTGGGTTGTAGTAAGTAAAAAGGATGATAGGCGATCGCAAGCTACGAGTGACTGTTTGAGCCATTTCTAAAACGTTAGCCAAGCGAATTCCCTGTTTTAAGGCACGGGTTGCTGCCGCTTGAATCACAGGCCCGTCCGCCAATGGATCTGAGTAGGGAACTCCAAGTTCAATGAAATCAGCACCACTCGAATCTAAAACTCGTAGAGCTTCTGCTGTAATTTCCAAATCGGGATCGCCAGCTGTTACAAAGGGAATCAAAGCACACTGATTGCTTGCTCGTAAAGATTCAAAATGATGGGAAATAGAAGTCATAAGTAGTCGTGCAAAATAAATGATCTATTTAGGCAAGGGAACAGGGAACGGGGAACAGTAAAGGAATACAGCGATTTTAGTCGTGTTGAAAAATGGCTAAATATTTATGCATAGGTACTTATGAAGCGTGAAGGATGAAGTTGTTCAGCCTTCATATTTTATCCTTTAGCCTTTTTACTGCCTGTTCTAAATCAGCTTGCTTGATTAGGGATTCGCCAATCAGGGCTGCTTCGGCTCCCGCCTGGGCAACAAAGGCTAGGTCAGCGGATGTGTACAAACCAGACTCACTCACGACTGTTATACCTAAACTCATTAACTTTTCCCGACGCTCTATCAATAAGCGTTGAGTTGTTTTTAAGTCAACAGTAAAGTCTTGAAGATTGCGGTTGTTAATCCCTACCAATTGCACATTTGATAGCTTTAGCACCCGATCAAGCTCATCTAGAGTATGCACCTCTACTAAGGCAGTCATGCCCAGATACTGAACGAGTTGAAGAAAACTTTGCAGAGTTTGATCGGATAATATGGCAGCAATCAATAATACCGCATCGGCTCCATTAACTCGTGCCAAGTAAATTTGATAAGGGTCAATAATGAATTCCTTGCATAACAACGGCAGTGCTACACTCTTTCTTATTTTTTGCAGATTCTCAAAACTGCCTTGAAAGAATTTTTCGTCTGTCAGTACTGATAGACAAGTAGCGCCACCTCGCTTGTATGCCTGAGCAATTTCAATTGGATCAAAGTCAGCACGAATGACTCCTTTACTGGGTGAGGCTTTTTTAACCTCTGCAATTAAGCTAGGTTTAATAGGATTCTGCTGTAAGGCACCCAGGAAATCTTGGAGAGGAGGAGCAGCACTAATCTGATTTTGTAAATCAACCAAAGGTAGCTGCTCGCTCATGAGTACAACTTCTTTTTGTTTGTGCCATACAATCTCTTCAAGAATATGGCTCGGTAAAACCGAGTGTGCAGGCACCTGGTTATTTATTTCAAGGGTAGAGACACTCTTGCTTGCATCCATACGGAACCGGGGTGATTGATGGTAACTCAGAAAAATTCTGCAAATAAACAGGTGGACATAATTAAACGTAAAATGCCAACCAGTAACACTCCTCCTGAAGATACTTTTTCCTTCTGCCTTCTTATGCAGCGACAATTGAGGAGGATTTTTTAGTTGCGTATACACTAACTACATTTTTAATAATTGCTAAACCGACTCCTCCAGCCAAAGTCATGATTGATTCTGGATGGAACTGAACACCCACTATGGGTAGTGTTTGATGCTCGATACCCATAATCACACCATCATCTGAAATTGCTGTAACTTTTAGTTCTTTAGGTAGACGCTCAGGTAAAGCAAATAAAGAGTGATATCTACCAACTTCAAATGATTGTGGTAAGTTTTTGAAGATGACAGACTCGGTCGCAACTACAGAAACACGAGACATCTTGCCATGTTGGGGATAGCCAAGCACTCCCAGTTCACCTCCGAAAGCTTCAACAATTGCCTGCAATCCCAAACAAACACCAAAGATGGGAATTTGCCGTTTGATGCAAGCTGCGATTGTTTCTGCCATACAAAAGTCATGAGGTCTACCAGGGCCAGGAGATAAAACAACAAGGTCTGGGCGTTCTGTATCAAAGACTGATTGGGAAAAGCCGTGACGTAATGTTTTGACAGTAGCACCAGTCTGACGAATGTAGTTGGCAAGTGTGTGTACAAAAGAGTCTTCATAGTCAATTAGTAAGACACGCTTGCCAGGTTCTATGCTGGTCTGCTGATGTTCAATTTCTAAGCTACTTGAGAAATCACTACTTTTGAGTTTAGCCTGATAAAGTGTCTGGAAGAGGGCAGCAGCTTTGGTGATAGTTTCTTGAGCTTCGGCTTCGGGAATTGAATCGTAAAGAACTGTCGCACCCACCCTCACTTCTGCTATTGAATCTTTCAACTGAATAGTTCGCAGGATTAGACCAGTGTTCAAATCACCTTGGAAGGTTAAGTATCCGACAGCTCCACCGTACCAACGCCGAGGGCTACGCTCGTGCTGTTCGATAAACTGCATTGCCCAACGTTTTGGTGCTCCTGTGACTGTGACTGCCCATAGGTGGGTAAGAAATGCATCTAAGGCATCAAACTCAGGTCGCAGTGTCCCTTCAACGTGGTCAACTGTATGGATTAAATGGCTGTACAACTCAATTTGACGACGACCAATTACTCGTACTGAGCCGGGTTCACAGATCCGTGACTTATCGTTACGATCCACGTCAGTACACATCGTTAATTCTGCTTCATCCTTACCTGAGTTTAATAGCTTCAGGATTTGAGCAGCATCATCAATGGCATTTTGTCCTCGTTTGATAGTACCGCTGATTGGGCAAGTTTCGACGCGTCTGTTTTCAGTTCGTACAAACATTTCTGGAGATGCGCCAACAAGATACTCGCCACCTAAATTCAAGATGAATCCATAAGGACTGGGATTAATCTGCTGTAGTGTTCGGAACAGTTCGGTTGGAGGTTTATCACAAGCTTGAAAAAAGCTTTGACTGGGAACAACTTCAAATAAATCACCGCGAAGGAAGTATGAGAGTGCTTTCTCCACCTGCTGTTCATACTCCCCAGGTGCATGATCGGAAGCTTGAGTAGCGGTGAGATGCTTGCCTCTGTAATTAATCACCTCACCACTACGAGGCAGTCCCCTAGTGCTACCATTCTTGGTTACGAATTCATACTGCAAACAAAATGCGCTTTGTTGATGATAGTCAACAATCAATAATTCATCAGGTAAATACAGCACTAAATCTCTTTGGTCTTCAGCACGTTGCAAATGTTTTGGCATTTGCTCAAACTGAAATACTAAGTCGTAGCCAAAAGCACCATAAAGCCCTAGATGTTCATCTTCTGGACTACTGAAAGTATGTAGAATTTCTCTGATTATGCTGAAGACTGAAGGTTGCTTACTTCTTTCTTCTTCTGAGAAGAAACGTTCTGTTGGTCGAACTGAGCCAGTTATACGATTAATTTTCCAGGTTACTCCCTGAAGTTGGGCTAAATTGTGTAGACGTTCTGCCAGATACTCTAGCAGCACCATACCCCGCTCATTATGGGCTGTGAGTGTGAAATTGTTGTCGCGAGTGGCAATTTCTAGGGGTGGATTGACAAAACCGATCGCCCACCTCTTATACCGCCCTGGATATTCGTAGCTACTTTTTAGCAACCCTCCACGTTGAGAATCAAGACGCAGCAGGACTTCTTCAATTGCAGCCTCCATTGAAGTTTTAGTCACGGAGCGAGAAACAAAAATTTCGCCTTTAGTTTTGTAGCAATGAGTATTCAAATACATTGATAATTCCTCGAAAACTTTTTGAGAAAGCGTGCAGTTAGACTGCAATCATCTTGTGTTCTACTCCTTGAAAAGTTTTAGCTTTGTCTAAATTCCCAAACCAAGGGTGCTGTGTTGATCTAGAATTTTCTTCTCATTCTGCATACCTAGTCATTGCAGACATGGATTAGCCAGAGAAAATGGCTGTGGTAGAAGAAACTTGTAGCGATAATGTTGCAGATGGACTGCGATCTTGAGTCCAACGACCGAAGAATCTGCCCAAACCAGCTATCTCCTGCATAAATTGTTCAAATCCTTCCACTGTCAAAGATTGAGGCCCATCTGAGAGTGCCTTAGCTGGGTTGGGATGAACCTCAATCATCAGCGAATCTGTGCCAGCAGCTATTGCAGCCATCGCCATAGTAGACACATATTCTGATTTACCAGTAGCATGGCTGGGGTCAATCATGATTGGTAAGTGCGTGAGCGATCGCAATACTGGAATTGCAGATATATCTAATGTATTGCGGGTATACTGTCGGTCAAAGGAACGAATTCCCCGCTCGCATAAAATTACATTGGGATTACCAGTATCTAGAATGTACTCGGCTGCCATCAACCACTCTTCAATAGTTGCTGACAGCCCGCGCTTGAGCAACACTGGCTTACCCGTTGCACCTACTTTTTTCAATAGGGAGAAATTCTGCATATTTCGGGCACCAATTTGCACTATGTCTGCCACAGATGCAACCTTATCTAAGTCACTTGTATCCATGACTTCTGTAATAATCCCTAAACCTGAAGCGAGGCGAGCTTTTGCTAATAGCGATAGCGCACTCTCACCGTGTCCTTGGAAAGCATAAGGTGAGGTACGGGGTTTGTAGGCTCCTCCTCTAAGAAACTGCGCTCCTGCGGCTCTTACCCTCAGCGCTGTTTCTACTATCATCTCTTCGTTTTCTACAGAACACGGCCCGGCGACAATGACTAAAGGGTGGTTTTGACCAAAAGTTATAGATCCATTTGGGGTTGGTACAACTACCTCTGTGGGTTCTCCATATCGGAATTCTAAACTTGCCCGTTTAAAAGGTTTTTTTACTCGTAAAACCTGCTCAATAAAAGGGCTTAAATTTTGAATTTGTTTGGGATCTATTTCCTCTGTATCACCTACTACGCCAATAACTACTTTGTGTTTTCCAATAGATTTTTCTAGTGTAACATCCCAAATACTTAGTTCTTCGCTAACTCGCTGAATTTCTTCTATTGGGCTTTTGTTTCCCATGACAATAATCATTAGTTAAGCTCCTCGAATATATTGTCACTAATGGTATTTACAACTCAGACAAATTATCTAGAATTAAAATTGATAATTTTCCTAAGTAAATGAATGTAATTAAATCTCTTGTCTATCTCAGAGAATATTTCTATGGAGATGAATTTTTAGAGCCAAAACCCTGCACTGTTTCACGTGCCTTGTCAATGCAGGTGTGTGATCTAACTAAAAGTCTTAACAGTAAGTAGCCTTGCTATTGTTTAGCTACAACTTTGCATATGCAACTCTACTTCTCATTAGTTGCATAAATTCAATAGTTTACCTATATTGTCAAGTCCACAAATATTGAGAATTCAGCCGTGATTAATAATAATAACCAACAATAAATCCTACACTGCCACTATATTTAATCAGGCTTTTTAGGTCACTTTTTGCTTGTTGATAATTTTAATGGTTATCCACTCAGTTTGATATTCTGAGACTACCAAATATAATGAGACTACCTGAATTAATACACAGGATTTTCTAACCATTATGAATCTACAAAAAATGAGTTGGAATTCGGATTCTAAGACATTTTCATACACTCCTTAAGAAAATTTAAATATATTTATAATATAAGCATATCTGACTTCAAAATTTATTTGCAATCACCTATCCTTTGATATTAATAGCAATTCCTTTGCTCTTGCTTCTCCTCTTATAAGTTGCTCTCTTCTCCAAGCTTGGGGGCTGGTGTGATGGTGTTGGCGAAACTGGCGAAAGAAATGAGCTACACTGTGATATCCCACTTTGGTAGCTATCTCCTCTACTGTTTCATCAGTTTCCAACAGCAAGGTGCGAATGGCTGCCATTCGACGCTCAATAATCCAGTTCTGAACGGTTTGTCCTGTTTGACGTCGCACCAGGTTAGTAAGGTAGGTTGAAGAATAACCAACTGCAACAGCTACGTCGCAGAGGGTAATTTGTCGGTGATAATTAGCTTCAATGAAGTTAAAGACTTCACTTAATAGAGGATCGGACGGAAATATAAACTCATGTTTTGTCGGTTCTCTGGTGTCAGTTGGTATTAGTTCTGCGCACGTTTGGCACTGTTGATGAGATTTGTCTAGTGGCAGTTCTGCGCATACTTGGCATTGTTGATGATGTTCGCTCAATGGTGGTTCTGGCAATGCTTGGGACTGTTTAGCATACCAGTACTGGAGGATATTTCTTTTGTGTAAGCAAGCGGCGATCGCCCTGAGCAATTCATCTCCTGTACAGGGTTTAGTCAGATAATCATCCGCTCCTAGTTCCATAGCTTTGCGAATATCGCCTCGATTCACTTTAGAAGTGACAAAAATTAAAGGAATAATAGCTGTAACAAAGTTTTGGCGGAGCGTGGTTAAGACACTGTAACCATCGAGTTTAGAAATCGAAATTTCACTTACGATTAAATCGGGTAACTCTTGTTGTGCTCGTTGGACACCAATAAGACCATTTTCAGCAGCTATGATGTAAAATCCTTTTGCTCCGAGGCTTTTTAACAATATATTTCGGATTTCTGCCTTAGGTTCAATTACCAGAATTTTTTTTTCATTCCAATCTTGCCTACTACCCATAAGCATCACTCTAATATCTCGCCTCATCGAAGAACACTAAAGGCATCAATTCCAAGCAATAACTACTAATACTTTTCTAATGAATCCAAGTTGCATACTTACAATGCTTGGCAATCTTTGATGCAAATTAACGTGAGAAAGTATTACTAAACAAAACTTTTATAAATAGTAAAAAATTACCCAATAAAAACAGGTGAAAATAACCGAGATTAGTATAACAGTATTACAAATCGTTTTGTCTATCTTTCTTTTGGAATAATTCGACTAAATTCTCGTGATTTATAATACAAACCAATTTTACACTTTAAAATAACATACTTATAGTAAGACTTCTACTAATTTTGGGGCTGGTAGTAGATCCAATATTTATATTTTAACTTTAAAGTAAGAAAAGTAGGATTTGGAGTAAGAAAAGTGGGATTTAGCAAATTTAATTAAATAATTTTATACTGAAATTTTCTTGACTTATTATTTTCTAAAATTCTTAAAATCTCTTTCTGTATACGTTTCAAGTTTTTAAACTTAAATAGTTACAGAAGAAGAATTAAATATAAAAACTTTTTATTGTCTATGCTTCGCGCATTTGACACTTTTTGATTTATGCTTAATAAAAAAAACTTATATATATAGTAATTCTGCTTTATTTGTGAGATGTTTAGAACTGACTTTTATTTGTCATCTGTCAAAATTTGCGTTTCAATGTGAACTGGGTGTTGAAATCCTTATAATTTCATCTATTTTTGAGATACTTGTCTTCAGAAAGCCTAGAAAGCCCTATTAGGATGAAGAGGCATTTCTAATTCACATCAGGCGTAATTGACTTGTGGTGGCTGATGACAAATTACAGATCCAAAGAGTAATCTAGCAACTCAAATAGCATGGCTGTATTGAGATTTTTGTTGTTGTTTATTTTTTGAGTTTGTCAACAATCTCAGCTTGACATTTAGGTTTTTTCTTTGCAGTAGGAACTGTCATAATGGGCATACTACGAGGAATATTGTCCCGTAACAAAATTTTAATGTTCGGGAAAGGGTGGGGTTTTATTTTTGCAAACCTTACTCAACGACTAGTATCAAAGTATTCAAAAACTATTACAATTGCGGTCTTAGTAACCGCAGCTGTTATCTGTGGACATACTGTGTCGGCACAAGTAACATCGTCAACAGATTTGGCTTCGCTGAAAACTGTATCGGTTCCAGAACCTGATAATCTTGGAGACTTCATCAGAGATAAGACAGCTGCAATCAAGCTAGGAAAATCCCTCTTCTGGGATATGCAACTTGGCAGTGATGGCGTAATGACCTGTGCTAGCTGTCATTTCCATGCTGGCGCAGACAACAGATCCAAAAATCAGATCAATCCTGGTGTTGAGCGTACCAATATTGACGATCCCCTAGTTCAGGATGCAACTTTCCAAGTTGGGGGTGGAGCAAACTACCAGCTAAAGCCGGAAGATTTTCCATTCCACAAACTGTCAAACCCAGATGATGTCAATAGTACGGTCTTGTCTGACAGTAACGATATCGTTTCATCTCATGCGGTATTCAATACGGAGTTTGTTGAAGTTGTTCCTGGTCAGGCGGAGGACAAAGTTAATCAAAAAGAAGATTCGATATTTAACGTCAATGGCACGAATGTACGGCGAGTTGAACCGCGGAACGCTCCAACGGTGATTGATGCAGTATTCAACTTCCGTAACTTTTGGGATGGAAGGGCACAGAACATCTTCAATGGTGTAAATCCGTGGGGTTTAAGAGATCCCAATGCATTTGTTGGCAAGGCAAACAAGCCTAATGAGCTAGAACTTGTCAAAGTTAGTCTCAAGAATTCATCTCTAGCTTCCCAGGCGCTGGCTCCACCAATCAGTTCTTTTGAGATGTCGGCTGATGGTCGCACGTTTCAGGAGATTGGTGACAAATTGGGACGAGTTGACAGATTGAGACAAATTGGCGAGGGATTTGAATTAGACGTCTTTGAAAGGGGCAGAAAACTACCTCGAAAACTGGGTCAAAAGTTGCTTCCCATCCGCCCGCTAGGCAAACAAATTGTGCATCCAGAGGATAGCGTTTTAGGTGCTGATAGTAGATACCCCAAGCCTGGTCTCACAACTCTAACCTATGAAAGATTGATTAAAGATGCCTTCAAGCCAGAGTGGTGGAGATCTACTAAGCGGATTCAAATTAACTCTGATGGCTCGCGGACTATAGTTGACGTACCCGATCCTCAAGACAATAACCAGTACAGTTTAATGGAGTACAACTTCCCCTTGTTCTTCGGGCTGGCAATTCAGTCATACGAGTCCACGCTCATCTCTGACGATACGCCTTTTGATCGCTTTATGGAAGGAAATACCACTGCCCTCACTGAAGAACAACAGCGGGGATTGCAGGCTTTCCAAACGCAAGGATGTATTGGTTGTCATATAGGTGCGGAGTTTACCATTGCTTCAGTTAGCCATATAAAAACCCAAGGACGCATTGCACCTGCGCTATTTGGTCAACAACCTGTCGAAGATGTTGGCTTCTTGAATAACGGTGTCAGACCTACGGCGGAAGACCGTGGTGTTGGTGGTAACGATCCTTTTGGCAATCCGCTTGCAGAATCTCGCCTAGCCCTTAACGGTACATTCCAGCAACTGCTCGGCGAAGAGCCATCAGTTCTCCCTACGGGTGAAGAAAACCTGGGTGTAGAGGGAGCCTTCAAGACACCAACACTACGCAATATAGAACTTACTGCCCCTTACTTCCATAATGGTGGGCAGCTGACTCTGGAACAAGTCGTAGATTTCTACAGTCGTGGCGGAGACTTTCGCCAAGGAGATTTTCCTGGTGTCTTGCCAGTACTTAACTTGAGTGCTCAGGATAAACAGGATATTGTTGCCTTTCTCAAGAGTTTGACCGATGAGCGAGTTCGCTTTGAGAAAGCGCCTTTCGACCATCCGCAACTGTTCATTCCCAATGGACATCCAGGCGATCAGAACTCTGTTACAGACGATGGTACTGGAAAAGCCACAGATGAACTGATAGAAATCCCCGCTGTTGGTAAAAATGGTGGCAATGCCATTAAAAATTTCCTGGAACAAGGCTAGCATTGTTTAGATAATTGACGCATCAAAACTATCTGGAGATAGAAGATGTAAATTATCTAAATGATTAGGCTACCTGACACATTCATCTTCTCTTGTATTTATATCTAAAAACCCTTACAATGTAAGGGTTTTTTATTTTATTTATATCTGATTTTAATTGGAAGATAACTGCCAAATTTTGATAGTATCATCGGCACTACCACTAACAAGATTCTGTCCATTCAGGGTAAAAACTACAGACCGAACTGCCTTATGATGTCCTTCTAAAGTGCGAACTAATTGCCCGGTTGTTATATTCCACAGCTTAATCGTTTGGTCATAGCTACCACTAGCAAGATTTTCTTTGTTGGGGCTAAAACTTACAGAGAAAACTGCTTGATTATGTCCTTTTAAAGTGCGAAGCAATTGTCCAGTTTTTAAATTCCACAACTTAATTGTTTTGTCTTGACTACCACTTGCTAGCGTTTGTCCATCAGAACTGAAGTCTAAAGAGAATACTGCGCGATCGTGAGCAGCTATTGAGCTTCTCATTTGAGCATTACTCAATTGCCAAATTATTATTTTTCCATCTTCACAACCAATGGCAATAAATTGCCCATCTGGACTTATAGCAACTGTTCTTACTGCACTTAAAAGTTTGAAATTGTGAAGCTTCGTTCCTGTCTCTACATCCCAAAGCTGAACTGTATTGTCCCAACTACCACTAGCTAAAGTTTTTCCATCTGGGCTGAAGGCTACAGACTTAACATCGTCTGTATGTCCAGATAAAGTACGGATCAGTTTACCTGTTTTTAGATTCCATAATTTAACTTGATGATCCCAACTACCACTAGCAAGAATCATTCCATTGTTACTAATGGCGATAGAATCGACTGTATTTCCATGCCCCCTAAAAGTATGAACTAATTTTTCAGTACTTAGATTCCAAATTTTGATATTCTTGTCATAGCCACCACTAGCAATTGTTTGTCCGTTGGGGCTGATAGCAATTGAATAAATCCATATAGAACGAGCATCCAAAGTACGCTCATTTTGATTTGATATTTTTGGAAAAATTAAAGAGATTTTGTTGATAAAATTTTCTTTTGTCAAGGCAAAAGATAGAGACATGAACAATAACGAAAATATAAGATAAATTGAAGAATATTGAATATTAGGACGAGCCATAGTTAATGAATAATCGAATATTTTTATTTAATAAATTATTTAAACTTTTTCATCTGAGAATATTTGTCTTGACACTCCAAATACCGCCTGGTTAAAAATAAAACAATTATTACGAAAATACTAATAATTGCCAGTGGAGTTATAAGGCTCCACTGACCAAACATCTTGTCACAGATATGCCAAGCTAATAAAAACATTGCCAAGTATGTTAACTGGTGTAATCGGCACCAATTTTTCTTGAGCTTCTTTACGCTCCAATTATTAGATGTAGCAGCTAAAAAAATGAATATAATAAATGTTGAAATTCCTTGTATGTAGATTGTATAAGTTTTCAAATCAAGAAAATCTAAATTTCTTTTAATTATCAATATCCAGCCATGTCCAAGGGCTAATATAAATGCCAAAATACCTAATTGGCGTCTAAATTTCAATAAAAGAACTGGGATTTTAGTTTTTCTAGTAGATGGAAAGACTACTTTTAGGCAAGTAGGAAGTATAGTTAAAATATAACTAAACAAAGCTAAAAAACCTAATATATTAGCAGTGCTGACAGTATTCAATTTCCACATGATATTTTCAAAATCAATAAATTTGTTTTCTTGAGGCTGACATCAGTGGTTAGGCAAAATTAAAGTTACGGGTGGAGTGAAAAGAACTCTTAACAGTGAACAAAAACGTAGAGAGTTTGTAATTAATTTTGTTTAGTTACTGAGATTTTGATTATCAAGAAAAACTGTTAATTAATAAATAATATATTTGTATATTATTTTTTTGCTACATAACTGAAAATTATTCCATATAAAAATAATAAAACATTATATTAAATTCAGATAAAATGGTTAAATTAAAAAAAATTATAATTCTTGAAATTAAGCTTTGTCTTTTGTTCAGTACCCTATTTATTGCTTTTATTGGTTTAGTTGCATTGATTTCAACAATCTATTAAGCTAAAAATAAATACTCCATTTCTGATGAAAGTTCTTTAATGATGCCGTAAAATCCTTAAACTCAATAATTATAATTATAATAAATACATACGAGATAGCTAAATTAGTATTATTGTTCAAAGACTGCGTTTCTAAGTCTAAGTATTAGAAACCAATATGTCAATCTTATAAATGTTTAAAAGTGATTACAATATCAATTTATATAATATGCAAAACCTGTTTTCAATCACCTATCCTTTGATATGAATAGCAATTCCTTCGTCCTTGCTACCTGTAAAAATTAACAGGTTAAAGCTGACACTGTAAGACAGCGCTGTGAGAGGTTTGCCCTTCGCAAACGACTGAAAACTTGAAGAGAGGCACCAAAAAATATTAACCCTGCAAAATTACTCAGAGAAACTGACTAATTAGATTGGTTTTAGAGTGTAAGCGAGTATTCTTTTTGTTCTTGCCCCGATAGTTTTGAGAGAGCATTGGCCTTATTTTGCTTGCCAAACTGCTGGCTAAAATAAAGACGATACAACTCGCAACTGAGACGAGCTTGGTTGCCATCTAGTTTGACTAAACCCAGGCTTTCGAGCTTATAAGCCGCGATCACGTCTAGTTGCACTCTATCATCAGCAGCAACAATCTGTTGCATAGCCCAGAGCAATTGTGGTTCAGCTTGGAGTAGGGATAACAATTCTCTGAAATGTTGACTATAAATTCCAGTTGAAGTTGGAGCTGTTTTTATTAGCATCTCTAGTGTTATTTTCCCGCGATGCAGATGATAAAGTGCAAGGTTCACTAAATAGGGATGTCCTCCTATCATTGCTTGTAGGGGAGCAAGGCGTTGTGCCCCTTCTTGATCTGCTGCCCAGTCTAGCCCATAACACTTTGCTAAATTCTGTACCTGCTCTAGGGTAAATGGTGGGATTGGAACTGTTACCCCCAGATTTAAAGGAGACTGGTTGAGCTTGAGCGGAACATAAATTTTTGTTGTGTGGACTAATACTATCCGCAATTTTTGCCAAGTTTGATCCTGCTTTGCTACCTCGTGCCAAAATCCCAGCATGAGCAAAAAGTCTTGGGCAATGTTGGGATGTTCAAAAACCCGATGAAGCTCATTTAAAGTTAAGACGACAGGACTATTATCAATGTATTGCAGCAGATATTCCTCAAAATAGATTTTGCAGCTAACTTTGCTGCCCATCTGGGTATTCCAAAAATCATCTAGACAGGGGAAGAGATTCAACTGCCTGCTAACATTTATACAGAACCAACGCAAAAATTTATCAAGCGAAGCAAAAACGTCTTCATCAGCTTCTTGAAAGTCTAAATAGGCAATTTGATAACCCCACTCCTTAGCATGAGTAAGCATCCGGTTGAGCAGCGAACTTTTTCCCATCTTCCTGGGTGCTTCGATTCGGATTAAGCACCCAGGTTGCTTAATTTCGTTACAAACAAGTTCTTCAAGTGGAGGGCGATTGATGTAAAAAGGAGAATCTAGAGGCACAGGGCCGCTGAAAAAGCCCATTTTACTAGCTGATACTAGGTCTGAAAATTCATTTTCTGAACTATAATCTAATTGAAAATTCTGTAAGAGCTGATTTTTTTGCGGTTCTATTCTGTCTTGCAGCTTTTTGCTTAAGACTAGATGTAGATTTTTTTTTGTCACCCTCTCTCCAAGTGCTTCAGAAAGATCTTGCCATAACTGAGAGCCAACTTCTTTAATGTAGTGGCTCCGATAGCCCGATATCTGAGCCATTTGACTATAAGTTTTGCCCAACCACGATTCATGAAGCACAAACCGCTGAATGGAACTGAGAGACTTATCTTGTAGAATTCTTTCTACAGCTTCCATAAGTTCTTCCACGGCGATTATAATTATATAAAGGTTAAACAACAAGTAGATTTACAAACCTATATGTGCTTGCTATTAACTTGATACTTATTATCAATGATAATATACCTGTTAAGAAATATTCACATAAAAAGTATTCTGAAATAGAAAGCACCTTACTGGTCTAGCATAGCTGTATCCATTCACAGACTTGAAAGTCTCTAGCATCTTTTGTGAATTAACTGCTCTATAATATAGAGATAGTTAATTAACATCATTATAAATATTTGCTTTGGTTTAAATACCTAACCTCGATCACTCTACCAGAGCATTACTACTTTTTGCAAGGCTTTAATCCTACTGAAAATTTTACTTTTGAGGCATACAAAGTTGCCGCGTTATTTGAGGAAGTTGGCGGCACAGTTGCTGGAACGATTGTGCATGAAATTGCGACCAAGCATAGAATCCTACTGTTGTACCTCCTAGTAATACAACCAACAATCCTATCAGCATAAACTTTGGTTTATGCTGACGAGGTTTACTTTTGATAGGGGTTTGGGCTGCTGTGGCTGTAGCAGGTTCCGAAATATCTAAATCTAATAGGAACTGGGAACTTTCTGCTAATTCGGGTTCTGCTGCTGTTTCTAGTTGTGTTTCTGTGACGATTTCTACTTTCTTTTCTTCGACAATTTCGATTTGCGATCGCCTACTAGTAACTAGAACCGGATAATCTGGGGAAACACGGTAATGAATTAGAACCAGTGATATATTATCGTGAGCATTTTTCTCACTAGCTAGTTTCACCCAAGAGTAGAGAGCGTCTTCTAGAGAAAATTCACCTGTGAGTGCTGGTAAAGCATAATCTCGCCAAGACTGTTCTACCAAATTATTGTCACTGAAACCATCAGAGCACAATAGCAATATGCCATCTTCTTCGATAATTAAGCGTTGAATCCAAGGACAGAGAAATTCTCCATCTTTTGTCCCCAATGCTTGAGTAAGGGCACTGGCATCTGGGCGTTGTAGCGCTTTGTGATAAAAACTGCGAGCATTACTTACTTCCCGCGCAACTACATCATCATCGACTGTAAGTTGTTGACAGTAGTTACAAGTAATCCAGTAAGCACGGCTATCACCGATGCTCGTTAAGTAAAGTTCATGGGAATTTTCTGACTGCGAGCCAGAAGTGGTGCGGATATTTTGCGGCACTTGCACTGCCATGACAACAGTTGTTGCCATGCGTTGGGTACCTCCGCGTTTTTGCTCGTTATTACAGTTGCAAATTACGTTATTTACAACTCGCAAACTAGCTTCTAGTTGTTTTTGTACAACATCGGGCGGTACAATTTCTGTTTGTTCGGCTATATCTTTGATTAAAGCGCGGATTTGCAATTTTAAAGATTGCATTGCTAAAAGACTTGCAACTTCACCACCTTCATGTCCACCAATACCATCGCAAATAATCGCTGCTTGCAACAGTAAAGGATCTTCTATTGAATCATTGGCAGTGGGAAAACAAGAATCTTCATTTTGAGTCAGTTCTTGCGAACCAATATCAGTTGCACCTGCCATTTTTGGAGTTAAGGGTAATTGGGCGGCAGCTGCCAGTAACAAAGTATTGAGTTGAGTAGAAATTGCCACCAAGTCAGCGTCAGGATTACTCATATGTCGGACTATTTTCTCCAACGCCACTGCGACTTGCGTTTTGGCAACATTTACCCAAGGCTGCCAACACTCTGCCAGATCCTGTAAACTAGGCTTTTTTGTTGTTTTTGACTGCTGAAGTTGCAATAGCCGCACACACCAACCTTGCACTCGTAAATTGTCTGGTTTGAGTAAACTCGCTGCAACTCCCAATTCTGATAAAGGCGTCCATAGTTGTAGAATTTGCCATAGCCAGTAAACTTGTCTAATTGCTGTTGCTTGCTGCCATGAAGAAGCGATCGCTGGGTAAAGATTTCCCACCTCATCTACAGGCGCGTTTTCCAGCAAGAGAATATCAGCTCCGTCTTTTGCTAGGGAGCGAACACATCCATAAATTTGTGGTAAGTGCAATCGCTGTGGATATAAGCGCAGGTAAGGAATAACTTCATCTGATATTTCTTCTGGGATTTCTGGTAGTTTTCCCGGTTGAGTATCTAGCCAGATTTGGGGTGCAATTACCTCATACCGTTCTGCTACCATTTCTCCAGGTGAAATTTTGGTGGGAAATTCACCCACTGCCCAGAGATAGCGCTTAATTAATGGAGTTTGACAACTTCCACAAAGACTGTTACCCACAGGATTAATGGGGTTAGCACAGGTGGGATTTGGACAATAAATTAACTGCTCGGTAGAAATCATGCAGGTGTAAATATCCGAATAAATGGATAGGTGAAGTTCGATTAAATCTAGCTGTCAAAGACTAAATGGTTAGATTAGACTGGATTTAGCTGTTTTCGATTCAACACTGATTACTTAAAGTAACCAAAACTTACGTAAAAATTCTAGCTTCCGATTTATGGAAATAGTTAGTGTATGTCTGTATTTGAAAACAGAAATACATTTACGCAAATGTAGTGTCTAGGATGGCGCTATGCCAATTTATACTGCAACATCAATATCCAGTTCTACCATAATCTGGCTCGTGTTAGGAGCAGGTTTATGTTTAATGGAACTGTTGCTGCCAACAGCTTTTGTAGCTTTCATGATGGGAATTAGCGCCTTCGTAGTCGCGTTACTCTCTGGGGTGATTTTAGGGAAGTTATGGCTGCAAGTGGTGGTTTGGCTACTACTTTCCGTGGTGTTAATTTTGGTTTGCCGTCGGTTTGTGAAACCACGGCGAGCAAAATCAAAAATTCAGGATGCAGTTTTAGCCGAAACTTTAACAGAGATACCAGCCGGGAAAACAGGGCGAGTGCTATACGAAGGCAATTCTTGGCGCGCCCGATGTTTTGACGATCATTTGGCGATCGCATCCCATCAACGAGTTTATGTAGTCAGGCGCGAAGGTACAACTTTAATTGTGATGCCAGAATATTCTTCAATTCAATAGTTACTGGATAGTGGATAGTGGTTAGTGGTAAACAACCAACTACTGTACGGGCGGGTTTAGAAGATAAATAGTCGGTTTGCACCCACAAATCATCAATAAAACCCGCCCCTACTAACAGCCATCACGGAAAGAATATTTTCTTTATATCACCTACTTAAAAAATCCGGGGATAAATTTATGGAAGGTATATTATTCCTAATTAGTTTAGTTTTGGGCGGTTCTGCCATAGCGGGTTCTGTGAAAGTAGTAAATCAAGGCAATGAAGCTTTGGTAGAACGCTTGGGTAGCTTTGATAAAAAGTTAGAACCAGGGCTGAACTTTGTTGTTCCTTTTATTGATCGAGTCGTTTACCGTGAAACGATCCGCGAGAAAGTTTTAGATATTCCACCACAACAATGTATAACCCGCGATAACGTCAAGATTGTTGTTGATGCAGTGGTGTATTGGCGTATCGTCGATATGGAGAAAGCTTACTACAAAGTGGAAAATCTCCAAGCGGCGATGGTGAATTTGGTGATGACGCAAATTCGCGCTGAAATGGGCAAACTGGAACTAGATGAAACCTTTACAGCTCGTTCGGAAGTAAATGAACTTCTGTTGCGGGATTTGGATATTGCTACCGATCCCTGGGGAGTGAAGGTGACGCGGGTGGAACTGCGGGACATTCTTCCGTCTCAGGAAGTGCAGCAATCTATGGAATTACAAATGTCAGCAGAACGCCGCAAGCGGGCAGCGATTTTAACTTCTGAGGGTGAACGAGAATCTGCTGTTAATAGTGCTAAAGGAAAAGCAGAAGCCCAAGTTCTAGAAGCAGAAGCACGTCAAAAAGCAGTGATTTTGGAAGCAGAGGCTCAACAAAAAGCGCTTATTCTCAAAGCCCAAGCTGAACGCCAGCAGCAAGTTCTCAAAGCCCAGGCAATTGCTGAATCTGCCGATATCATTGCTCAAAAAATCAAAACTAGTCCTAGTGCCCAGCAAGCTTTAGAAATACTGTTGGCATTGGGTTATCTAGATATGGGTGCGACTATTGGTAAGAGCGATAGCAGTAAAGTCATGTTTATGGATCCGCGCACTATTCCCGCTACTTTGGAAGGTATACGCTCCATAGTCTCCGATGTTTCCACAGATCACCCGATACTAGACAGCCAAGTTTCACCAGGAAGTAACAATCGTTTGGGTTGAGGTATCAGTTATCAGTTATCAGTTATCAGTTTTTTCACTGTTAACTGTTAACTGTTCACTGATTGATCCCCCTACTCTCCAGCAGCTTGAGCTATTTGACATTGTCTGCACAAGCCAAAAAATTCTAAAGTGTGGTAAAAAATTTTAAAATTATGGTTGGTTTGTAATTGTGCTTCTAGTTCATGGACTGGACATTGATAAATCGGAATAGAAGTGCCACATTGCAAACAGGTGAGGTGGTGTTTGTCTTGCTGTATTAAACTGTAAAGAGCTTCGCCGTTAGCTAATGTCCGCATTTGCACTAAGCCTTCCAGCTTTAAAGCTTCTAAGGAGCGGTAAACAGTTGCCAAACCCATACTTTGGTTGCGATTACGTAATTCTACGTAAATATCTTGGGCAGAAATGCCTTGTTTGAGGGTTTTGAGAAGGTTAAGAATACGCTCTTGAGAGCGGGTGTGCGCGGATTTCATAGCTATTTTAAACAGAACGCTAATCTCGTTCAGATTGTATATTTTGGCAAGCTTATAGCTTAAGGCTAATTGCTCTTTAATAGTATTGTCGCTCAGTTGCAACAGAAAGATATAGTATAGCGATCGCAGTGTTCAGGAAAAGTCAGTGCAAAGGAAGTATCGAGCTAAAATTTTAGTTACCCTCCGTCCTTCAGTTTTAGATCCTGCTGGAGTAGCAGTACAATCTGGGCTAAAACAGTTGGGATACGATAATGTTGAACAAGTGCGGATTGGTAAATACATTGAATTGAATGTTATTTCACCGGATGAAACTTCCGCTCGTAAAGATTTGAATCAGATGTGTGACCAAATGTTAGCAAATCCGGTAATTGAAAATTATAAGTTTGATTTGATTGAGGTAGAATCCCAGACGGGAGTGTATTAAGGGATAGGGGATAGGGGATAGGGTATAGGGGCTAGAAATTTTAGATTTTGGATTTTAGATTAAATTCCAATCCAAAATCGTAAATTCAAAACTTGTACTGAGCTTGTCGAAGTATCCAAAATTTAATTACCCAATCCCTAATCACCAGTACCCAATCCCCAATCCCCAATCACCTATACCCTTATTAACCACTAACTCTGAACCAAAAATGAAATTCGGTGTTGTTGTTTTTCCAGGTTCTAATTGCGATCGCGATGTTGCTTACGTTACCAGAGATTTGCTGGGACAACCAACTCGGATGATTTGGCATCAAGAAACGGATATTGCGGATTTGGATGTAGTAATTATCCCTGGTGGTTTTAGCTATGGAGATTATTTGCGTTGTGGCGCGATCGCTCGGTTTTCACCCGTAATGCAACAAGTTATCGAACACGCTCAAAAGGGTAAATTTGTTCTTGGTATTTGTAACGGCTTTCAAGTATTAACTGAAGCTGGGCTTCTACCGGGAGCATTGGTAAGAAATCGAGATTTGCATTTTATCTGCGATCGCGTTTCCCTAAAAGTTGAGCGTAACGATTTACCTTGGACACAAACTTATTCTGCTGGTGAAGTGATTCAATTGCCCATAGCTCACGGGGAAGGAAGATTTTACGCTGATAAGGCGACTCTATCAAAACTTGAAGATAACGGTCAAGTTGTCTTCCGCTACGTGCAAGATAACCCTAACGGTTCAGTGAGAAACATTGCTGGAATTTGCAATCCTGAGGGCAACGTCTTGGGGATGATGCCGCATCCAGAAAGAGCAGCAGATTCAATGCTAGGCAATACGGATGGATTGAAGTTATTTGCTGGCTTGGTGGAGAAAGTTACGGCATTAGTCTAGGTAATACCAAATCCGGTTAAATTACCCTCTTTAATTCTTTAGTCCACGTAGGCGGACTTTGTTTGTTTAGCTGCGACTTCCAGTCGCCAAGGCAAAGAGTGGTTGTGAAGGCGGATTTAGTATAAATACTCCGCTCTTGTACCCCAAGCTCAAGACAAGAGCGGTATTTTACTCTCAAAACAGTAAATTGTTAGCTGTTTTGGCAAATTTCATCATATTTGGCACGTACAGCTTGAATATCTTGCCACATTAACCATTTGGGGCTATTAACTTCGCGAGAAGGATTACGCAACAAATAAGAAGGGTGAAAAATTGGCATACACAAATGCCCTTCCCACTCCATCCAAGTTCCACGAATCTTAGTAATCCCTCGTTTATCGCCAAGTAGTCCTTTTACAGCAGTAGCACCCGTCAATAAAATAATTTTGGGAGCAACTAGGCGAATTTGTTCTAATAAATAAGGCTTACAAGCCTCCATCTCTTCATTGGTAGGAACTCGGTTATTAGGCGGACGGCATTTATTGATATTGCAAATGTATACATCTTTTTCTGTATCTAGTTTTACAGAAGCCAAGATTTTTTCTAAAAGTTGTCCCGCTCGCCCGACAAATGGTAACCCTGTTTCGTCTTCATTTTGTCCTGGAGCTTCCCCTATAACCATGATTTTTGCTTCAAGGTTGCCCCTACCGACAACGGCATGAGTACGAGTTTTTCCCAATTCACAGCGATGACACTGGTTGCAATGCTGTGCCAATTCGGTCATATTGGCATAGGTGCCAGAAGGAATAGGAATTTTACTGTCTGTGGGAATCAGTTCTTTTTGATTGGAATTGGATTCTTCAAAAAGGCTTAGTTGTTGTTCGCTACTCATGAAACTTTGAATACTAAATGTAAGCGCTAGCTGTCAAATCTAAATTAAATATTTAGATTGTAATGAAGTTATGTTATAACAAGGAGCAGTGATTATTATCTATGCTAGTGGTGATATTTCTACTTCATCTGCTGTTGGTATTCCATCGCTTTGACATAATCTCCTAAGGCGTAGCAAGCTACTTTGAGACTAGCAAGAATTTGTTGCTCGTTGCTACGACGATTAAGACTCCTAGCTAACTCTAAACGTTTTTCATAATAAATTATTGCTTTGGTATAATCTCCCAAAGTTTCACAAGTAATTCCTAAACTGTCTAAACACTGTTCTTGAGTACGTGTGTCTTGGATTTGTTGAGCTAATTGCAAACGTTCCTCATGGTGCACAATTGCTTTGCTATATTCGCCCATAGCATGGCAAGCATTACCTAGATTTTTAAGTAGCTGAATGGCGCTGCGGCTGTGATTTAGAGAGCGTGCGATCGCAAGACACTGCTCGTAGTAGTCGATCGCCTTTGCATAGTACCCTAAAGCATAACAACAATTGCCTAAATTCTTTAGCACTTGTTCCTCGCCACAGTGGTCTTGGAGTTGTCGTATAATTTTTAGACTTTGCTGCTGCAATTCAATAGTTTGGGGTATATCGTTCAAAGCTTTATAAACTAATCCCAGGTTGTTTAGTGCTGCGACTTGACTTCGCTCATCTTGTAACTGCTGGGCTACCTGCAAACATACTTGTAAAGACTCAATGGCTTTATGATTATCTCCTAAATGACGATAGGCGTTGCCTAAATGGGACAATGCCTGCACCTGCATCTGTAAATCTTTTATATCTTGTGCCAAAGATAAACACTCGTGAGAATAGGAAATTGCACCTTCGTAGTCTCCTAAAGTGTATGCAACCAAAGCTAAACAACAAAGTACTTGTGCTTGTTTTTGGCAATCTCGAACTGTCTGAAATAACACCAATGACTGTTGCAACGACTTCATAGCAACAGCTAATTCACCTGCTTGTTGCTGTTGAACACCTTGTTGCCATAGCCTAAATGCTTCCGATTGACAATCGTCTTGCTCCTGTGGATTTGGAGTACTGCTTGTGAACATTCTTTAAATTTTTGGCTAATTTTACCGCGCTTGCTGTGTTTGAGGTAGGTTTCTAAGTAGTTGTAAAAAAAGTGCGTGTTTCGAGTTAGGATGAAATCCGCCTTTCCACATCAACCTTTTTCTAATTAATTTTGGTGATATGTATTTAGTCTTCCCTAGAAGTTGTATACATCATTCATAGAGCAGGGAATGGAGAGATGAGGAAATGACGAGCACAACAGGAGTAGTATGGGCAGGTTTATGAAGATAAATTCTCGGTTTTAACAAAAGATACTCAACAAAACCCGCACGCCAGTTGCGACAATGGGGGAGAACCCCCAAAGGCGCACTGGCTCCCCTACTAACAACTAACCACTGTACGGGCGGGTTTAGAAGATAAATTATCTGTTTGAACGGCAAAATTATCAAAAAAACCGCCCCTACTAACTATGGATAGAGTTTTAGAACCAGAAGTGATGGATTGCCTCGAAGAAGCTATTGAGTATGATGAAATGGACTTCACTGAGGTAAATGCTGCTTTTGCCGAAGAAGCGATCGCTCTTGCCCCAACAGAATATGCTTTGGTATTAGACGCTGGTACCGGAACTAGCCGTATTCCAATTTTAATGTGTCAGATGCGATCGCAATGGCAAATTATCGCTATTGATTTAGCTGAAAGTATGCTGCAAATTGCCTCTCACCACATCAAGCACGCTGGTTTACAGTCGCAAATTCGTCTGGAACTAGTGGATGCCAAACATTTACCTTATGCAGATAGACAGTTCGATTTGGTTGTGTCGAATAGCCTTATCCATCATTTACCCGATCCCCTATCCTTTTTTTCCGAAATCAAGCGCGTATTGAAACCCAACGGCGGTATTTTTCTCCGCGATTTATTTCGCCCTGCCGATGAAGCCACAATGAATGCTTTAGTTGACAGTATTGGTAAAGAATACAACGAGCATCAGAAAAAATTATTCCGCGATTCTCTCAATGCGGCATTGACTTTAGATGAAGTGAAACAGTTGATTTCTCTGGTAGACTTGCAAGGAGTAGAGGTTTATCAATCAAGTGATCGCCACTGGACAGCAAAAAGATGTTGGAGTCACGAAAACTGACTGCTAATAGTTAATAGCAATTAACGATTAACAATTAACTACTTTATTTAAGCTGCTTTCATCTATTTGTTGGTATCTTTGTCTGCCAAACATCTTCAAATTCTGCTTTTGTAATTTCAAATTCTTGCATCTCCTCTTTACCTATTGGTTTATCACAAAGCATTCCATAATCATCCCAAAAATGAGCTTTATCGTAAAATAAAACATTTCCGTTTTCATACACTTCTATCTGCCGAGTTGCGTAGAAATTATCACGAATTTCAAAAAAGTAAGTACTAGTACCCCAAGCATCGAATTCCCCACCTAAGGGTTCATCCCAAAACCATTTGTAATATTTCATACGTTTCTCAATTTACATCTTACTAAAAATCATACTTGAAATTATCTGTCATTGATATCTGCTTAATTTTATCTTTCTTCTTACAACCAATGGGTAGTGTGATATCCAGGTACTCCGGAGGCTAAAGCCTTACCTTCGTCTACAAAATATAATTAAAATTTAAACTCTATTGCTAAAGAATACTTTAGAAATACTATTTAATAAAACATAACTTATTTCAACACTTATTGTTGTGAGCGCTCATGCAATATTTCTCGAACTTCCATTAAAATTATTCCTAACATATTTTTACCACTACCATTAGCACCACAACCCCAATAAAAATCAATCGGGGAATTTTCTACAATTTCTTCATCACCTGTAGAAAGTAAAATTTCTCGAATATCAGTATGGATTTCAAACTTGCGTAACACTGCTTTTCGCATAATATCGTCTTTGACTTGTTCCCAGTCTGCACGCAAGGGGCGCTTCCGATCTCGTCCCATTCTCGCTGCATCCTTTGGTGTTTTTGCAAGACGAATTTCTTCTAAATGGGGTGTTTCAACAAATTTTTGGGCTTGAAAATAGTGTTCGCTCGTATACCAATATAAACTATCTAACTCGAAGCCGTGGTATGAGAAATTAGAGAAACAGCCATATTGTTCGCGAGTGTTATAAAAATAGATTGTCATATAGTCGTATTTTTGTTGTCTGAAAATTTTATTTATCAATCAATAGATTGTATTTAGGTATATTATTTGATAATTTAATATATGTCTTCTGTAAGACTACTAATATTGTAAATAAAAGTTAAGAATTACCATTAGCAAAAGAATGATGTCGTGGCGTGATGCATCTAAATCGTGCAACAGAAAAAGTTCGTAAGTGAAGAGAAAAGTAAACTGTTTGTAACCACGACTTCTCCCAAACTCTCTTTTGAGAGCAACTCCTGAGCGGGAAAAATTTATTTAAGAGTTTTGTCACTATTTGTGAAGTCTCTAGGTTCATAATAACGGCAATTCTCACACGGGCCATTGGGATTAACGGCACAGCGCAAATACCCAGAACGAGCATTATATCGACAGCTAATATCGCCAATCAGGTAACCCACTCCTTCTAGGTAATAGCGATCGCCCTCATCGGTTCTGGTATGTATCCGAAACTGCTCCATCGGCAAAGCTACAGCAGTACGTCTGAGCAGCAAACGTGTTCTATTCCGGGTTTTACGCATCAACCACAGCGAGAATAGAGACGGCAAGAAACCGATGGCAATTACCAAAAGTGTCTTTAACACCTTCTGTTTACCTCTTTTATGCACTTATATCCTCTCTGGTGTTGCATTCTCTGACGAGAGTGCAATCAGGTAGTTTTGCTACTACAGTGTGGAGTCAAGGCAAGAGAAAGAATGCTTGCTACCACATAGATTCAGCATAACCGTTACAGCCCAAATAGGGAGTTTTAGACATATGTTTAGTTATTTAAGATTTGTTTCCTACTGCTCCAAAAAGTGCCATCTATACTGTAAGTACACAACTGAAAATATGGGCTAGAGATTAGAAACTGAGGACTAGATAAAAGTATTTTTTGATACATTATGCCTTTTTACTTAGATTGCTAGTAATAAAATACTTTATATACTTCAGTATATAACTCTGTATATCAATTCTTTATGAAGAAAAAGTTTAATTATTTAAGAGTAGATTGATACTCTTGTTGAGTAGAGTTAAGCTAATGAAAATATAACTACGCTATTTTTGAAACTTAAACTTAGAATGACCGCAAATAGTTTACAAAGTATTCATGATGAACAGCCTCTTTTTAAAGAGAAATTAAAAAATTCAGATATACAAGTTGTACAGGAGAAAATTTACATTTTTTTGATCGAAATTGTAAAAGTATGGTCTCCTGAAGATGTTTTGCGGGAATTTAAACGTTTATTTCTAGAAAATTTGGATTCAGTAAGTTTAGATTCTGCACCAGGAATCTATAGGCTTTTGAATCTTATTGATAATGAGCAAGATTTTCGCAACACTCTTAAACGTTGTTGCTATATATTAGTGAATAATTGGGAAAATCATCGCAAATATAAATACATTCAAGAACTAGTTCAACTTTTTATTGACTATAAATCAAACAGACAAGAAAAAAATAATAGAAAAAATAGTATTCACCGAAACTGGATCAAAAATTTTATTAAAAGTCAGGATTTTCAAGAACTCAAATTATTTGCCTCTAGAAATGAAGATAAAACTAAAAATCACTGGAGCAATCGCTATACTTCTTATTTATTAGTAGCTCAATCTGTCGATAACAATAATTCTCAAGAACAACAAGAAGCAGCAAGAAAAGCTTCCAAACAACTAAAAGATAAATATAAATTTGAGCTAGCAATGTATATTGCTCGTTCTCAGTCCAATACTTCTGGTAAAACACGCTACCAAAATCCAAGTATATTGGGAGATGAGTTGTTACGTTTAATCAAAGCAATTGTTGTCAAAAAAGGTGTCTTCAGTTACGAGAATATTGCTAATATATTTCTGAAACAAACTGCAAATCAAACTTTTAGTAGTTTTAAAAAAAGTTTACAAAAATATCTAATTTTTTCTGTTCAACAACAACAGTTTATAGAAACCTTAAACCAACAACTATTAGATAAAATATTGAGTTGGAAGTCAGAATATGATGAAGATATTATCGATAAAGACTTATTATTAAGAACTTGTAATCGAGTTATTGATTATCTCACAATAGAAAATAAGCAAGAACCTTCACCTTTGTTTGTTTTATTACTTTCCCAAGGACATCCTCTAACTTTAGTAATTGTATTACTGAAAATTATTTTCATTTGTCCAAATTCTCGCAGTCATCTAGAAGCTCGTATAGCTCATTTAATTCGTCACTATGAACAGCATTCAGAAGAAGAATGTAAGTGGTTGATAAATTTTATTGAAATTTTTAGGATTACATTTGCTATTTATGCAGAAAATGTTGAGTATAACTTGATTAAGGTTGAAGAAGATCAGCACGCTTGCGAACCCCAGTTTAACCCGGATGCTTACCGTGTGTTTTCTCAATTAAAGGCAGATGCACAATAAGAAAGAAGACACACAGATGCAGGGAAGATTAATGAAATGCTTTCTAAAATCCCCGATTTTTTAGAAAAGTTGGGGATCTGTATTTTTTGTTTATTCAAAGAAGCGCTCGTCTAGAGAAGCTAGAACTGCACCACTAGTTTCAGCTACAATACTGATCAATCGATATACACCTGTTGCACTTATTACTACCGCCACAGGAAAATAATTCTGTAATAGTGCGATCGCTGTTGTTTCAAACACACCTAACCCACCCGGCGCACCCGGAACAACTAAGCCTAGCAACCAAGCAAAACTAAAAGCCCCCAGCAATACAGGAATTTGACTCCAATTCAAAGGACTCAGGGCATATAAAGTTAAAATAAACCCACTACTACGCAATCCCAAAAAACCTAATTCTCCTAATAAAGGTTGCAGGGGATAGTTTTTCATGCCTAAATTAACATTTGAGGTAGCAGTATCAGATTTTTTGGTTTTCAAACGGTGCAACAGGCGAATTAATGGGTTCAAAAAACGGGGATGAATCGCACAAAGCACTAAAACCAAACCAATTATTTGCACTACTCGTACAGTCGTACTCGTATTAATTGTAACTACAAAACCGCCAAGCAAGACAATAATTAAAGCTGCTGCTGCCATTAGTAATGGTTCTAGTAATACGCTAAGAGTAGCTGCACTAGTCGAAATATTTGCATTTTTCGCTGCCATAATTCGCCCGTAATAATGCCAAACATTTCCAGGCAAATACTTAGCAATGTTAGTTTTTAAATAAACATAGATAAACAAAGAAGACTGCACAGATTGATTTAAATCTTTGAGAATCCAAGTCCATATCCAACCAGCCCAAGTATGCGCCAGTAAAGTGACACCCGTAGCGATCGCGATAATTGCCCATCCTGCGGCATCGATGTGAATGGCAGAAATTTCTTGCCAGTTATTTTTTAAAGCTGTCGCCAAAAAAAATAATGTTCCACCCAAAATTAGCCAGCGTAAAATTTTCTTGATCATTGTGGTGATTTAACTGAGCAGCGACTCTTATAGTTGAACACCTCAAATCATATGTTATGTCAGTAATATTTCCCAAACTTTTCATGGGTATAGCAGTATCAAGATCCCCGACTTCTTAAAGAAGTCGGGAATCTGCGCATCTCGATTTTCACATTTGAAATAAATATAAAAAATATATTCTTTTAAAATTTTTGCTCTCATTCTTACTCGTTATTGACAATTTTTCAGCAAACTTCTCAGTTAAGTCATAACATTAATTTTAATAATTTAAGATTCAATAACTAACATCAAAAGTTAATTATATAAACTTATATCTCTCTTAAGTAAGAGAAAAATAACACTCTATTACAACCGAGAATGTGACTTCGGCTAGAGGAAAAGTTTCCTTTTTATTACGTATTCTTAAAAATCGATTGTTGTTTCTAATCAATTAAATCCAGCAAGAAAATTTTGGCTGGCTGAATCATAATAAAATCTCAGCGCTGAAGCTTGTTTGGAGTATAAAGGAGGAATTGGTGAACAGTTTAACTGCTCTTTTAAAGAAACTGCAAATTCGCCAGATATTAACTGTGTTTTTGGCAGGATTATTGTTGATAGTTAGTACTGCTTGTAGTAAGCCATACCCTAACGCAGCAAATCCCAATAACCCACCCGTGCAAGCTGGTGGCGCAAATAATCCCTACAAAAATGGTGGAGACAAGTACACAAACTTGAAAATGTCCAAGTCTGGACGCGATCAAGCTAGTTTGCAGCTAAATTCACAACAACTAATTGCTGCCACCAATAGCGAAGAACTGCTTTATCCAGGTGCAGAAACTCCTGTAGGCAGAGCATACAAAGAAGGTGAATTGCCAATCAAATCTGAAAAAGATTTTCAAAAGTCTGAGCCTGGTGGACAAATTCAATACGAATCCAATGTAGGCGAAAGAGTTAAAGACAGACTTGAGACTGTTAAAGAGGCAGTTCAAGAAGCCTCTGGTTTTTTGAAAGAAAAAGCAGATGAGGCTGGTGCTAGACCTGAATTACAAAAAAATCCAGCTGTGGGTAGATAGCAAATAAAGGTAAGTAATTTTTTGTCCCAACTTTTCAGATTTAATGCTAATCCAAAATCTCAAATTTCAAGATTTTGAATTGGTAATGCTTAACTTTTAACTTCGTCAAATAACTGCAAGGAGTTGCATAATGAACAAAGTAATTACTTGGATCAAAAAAGTGAACCTACGCCAAATTCTCCTGGTTTTTGTAGCAGGAATTCTACTATTCTTTACCCAAGCTTGTAATAGCGCTGGTGCAACACTGCCCGGACAAAATGGTGTACAGCCCCGCCAAGCTTCCCAGCCTGGCGTTAGACCTAATTCGGAACTGTATGTTCCCAAAGGGGATAATGTCCTCAATCCTCCTGAAGGCGGAATGAACAACTTTAGCGATAGCGATGTAGATCCCAGATCCAAGGGAGCAGCTAGCCAAGCAAAAGCAAGAGCTGAGTTTCTCAAGGAAAATTCTGAACAATTGCAATCAGAAAGGCAATCAAGCAACCCATCTGAACTCGTTCGTCGGGTTGGTTCAGATGCAGGAAAATTAGGCAGAAATATTCAGCAGAAAGCTGAAGATGTAGGAGAAAAAGCTCAAGGAACTGCTGAAGACTTTGCTAGAGGAACCAGAAAAGGGCTTGAAAATATCAAGGAAAACGCCCAAGATGCTGGTAGCTACGCAAAAGAAGTTGGTAGAGACACTGTTGGCAATCCACGCAGCTAACAGCAATGGAATAAACGCTGACTGAAGTAGCTAATAAACTTCTTCCCTAAGTCTGTTTGTTATAGATCCCCGACTTTTTAAAAAAGTCGGGGATCTGAACACTTGCAACCGAAGTCTGAGGAGTTTAATTTTATTAACTAAAGTGCTTGACGATCGCCTCGGCAAATTCAGAACACTTCAAGGGTTCGACTGGTGGTTCCATTAACCGTGCCAAGTCATAGGTAACCTGACGGTTGGCGATCGCATCTCCTAAACCTTTCTTAATCAAGTCCGCTGCTTCTTGCCATCCCAAATATTCCAGCATCATCACACCAGACAAAATCACCGAGCCAGGATTAACTCTATCCAGCCCTGCGTGTTTTGGTGCCGTACCGTGGGTAGCTTCAAAAACAGCGCATTGATCGCCAATATTAGCACCCGGCCCCATGCCCAATCCACCAACAATTGCTGCCGCCGCATCAGACAAGTAATCACCATTCAAATTCATCGTCGCCAGGATAGAATATTCATCCGGTCTGGTTTGGATTTGTTGGAAAATACTATCGGCGATGCGATCGTTTACCATTACTTTGTCTTTCCACTTGCCATTTCCGTGCGTTTCCCAAATTGAATTAAGAACTGTTTCCACCTCCTTGACAATTTGAGCTTTTTTCTCTTCAGTCAAGGCATCAAACCCAGGATCGATCATCCGGGCGTTTGCTTGTGGAGTCAGATCGGGATTTTTTTCTTTGTTGCCCAAAATCCAAGATTCCCGCTCTGTGACGCACTCTTGCCGAAACTCGCTTGTTGCCAGTTCGTAACCCCAATCGCGGAAAGCACCTTCGGTGTACTTCATAATATTGCCCTTGTGGACTAAAGTCACCATCTGTTTATGCTTGGGTAACTGCAGAGCGTGTTTGATGGCACGCCGTACTAAACGCTGGGAACCATTTTTACTGATAGGTTTAATACCAATGCCAGAGTCTAGGGGGATTTGCTTTTTACCATGTTCTGGCGTAGCAGGGATGAGTTCTTTGTTGAGATACTCTATTAAAGTATTGGCAATTTCGCTACCTTGCCGCCACTCAATCCCCAAATAAATGTCTTCCGTATTTTCTCGATAAACAATCACATCGAGTTTTTCTGGGTTCTTATGAGGAGAAGGCGTACCTGCATAATACCGACAAGGACGCACGCAAGCATAAAGGTCAAAAATTTGCCGTAAAGCAACATTGAGCGAACGAATGCCACCGCCGATTGGAGTTGTCAACGGCCCTTTAATAGCAACACCATATTCTTGAATTGCCGTTAAAGTATCCTGTGGTAAATACTGATAAGTACCGTATAATTCACAAGCTTCATCACCTGCGTATACCTTGAACCAGCTAATTTTACGCTTGCCCTTGTATGCCACTTCCACAGCAGCATCAAGCACTTTTTGGGTAGCAGGCCAAATATCAATACCAGTACCGTCGCCGCGAATAAACGGGATAATGGGATTGTCAGGAACAATCGGCTCACCGTTGTTGAAGGTGATTTTTGATCCAGTTGAGGGGGGGGTAATTTTTTCGTACATTCACACACTCCTGATTGTGACGCAGCGACATCAATAGACTTTGGGCTTTCAGCTTTAATATCTTAGTGGATAGTGGATAGTGGTAAATCACTAACTACTGTACGGGCGGGTTTAGAAGATAAATCGTCAATTCTAACCCAAAGTTAATCAATAAAACCCGCACGGCAGTCGCACTCGACGCGCTTAACCCGACGCCAGTTGACGCCAGTCGCTTCAACGGGGGGAACCCTCCGAAGTCGCCTCAACGGGGGGAACCCCCGCACGGCGCTTCTCTGGGCAACGCGC
>NZ_AJLN01000103.1 GCF_000317285.1 Chlorogloeopsis fritschii PCC 6912
CTACTAACCAACTGTACTGCCTTGTTTGGAAAGCTAGCAGATTTTGTCTTGCCCTTTGATAGAGTTTAGAAAGCGGGGTATTTCTTTTCAGGAGTTAGCAGAGTCTCTGGATGCTATCTTATCGCTTGCAGGCGCAATTAGTGTACTCTGGATCTATACAGCAAAATAGCAGCAATGAAGAACAAAAGAGAGATTACCATCAGGGTGAGTGAGCAAGAGTTCGCAATGTTAGAATCCCACTGCCAGGCTGTAGGTAGAACTAAAACAGATATTTTGCGAGAATTTATCAGGTCTTTAGGTGCTGCACATGGTAATTTAACCCATCAAAGTACAGGTATGAATGAGTAGGTTTCGCAGACAATTTCCTGTAAACTACTCTACGCTATCAGTACTAACCAGTTCACAATAGTTATTAGTTAATTGCTTGTTCACCGATCGCGTTTTCACAAAAATGGCATGACAGACCCAATGATTGTATCAGGCTCCTCTTGTGACATCGAATCCCTGCGCCGACAGTTAATCGCTGGGTCAATTCAAGTCCAACAACAGTTGATCCCGCAGCTAGCTGTCTTGGATAATGGGGGATTAGATATCCTGATGGAATTTTTGCTGCAACGTCGTGACTCGACTGTAACTTGGGTTGATGGCAAAGCCTACCAAGCTCTTTATAACTCTGATTCGCCTCAAGCCAAAGAATTTCTGCAAACTCATTTTCCTGAAGGTGTTGTACCTCTAAAATCAGAGTGTGGAATTGATTATCGTCCCTTACAAACTTTACTCGTAACTCAAGATTTCCAAGCAGCCGATCGCATGACTCTACAAAAAATGTGTGAAGTTGCTGGTGCTGAGGCGGTAAAACGCAAATGGTTATATTTTACCGAAGTAGATAATTTCCCAATAACTGACTTACAAACTATTAATAATTTGTGGTTAGTCCACTCCGAAGGCAAATTTGGCTTTTCAGTACAGCGAGAAATTTGGTTAAGTCTGGGGAAAAATTGGGATAATCTTTGGGCGAAAATCGGTTGGAAAAAAGGCAATAATTGGACGCGCTATCCAAATGAATTTATCTGGGATTTAAGTGCTCCCAAAGGTCACTTACCTCTTTCCAATCAATTGCGAGGAGTGCGAGTAATTGCTTCTTTATTTGCTCATCCGGCTTGGTCGAAATAAAAGGCAGAAGGCAGAAATTATTAAAGAAATAATCAATCAGAATCCTGTTTCTCAAGGAGAGATGAGGTAATGATAAATTCCAGTCAGCGAGAATTTTACGTCATTATTGAGCGAGACGAAGATGGTTATTATGTAGGAGAAGTTCCACAACTAAAAGCTTATTATAGTCAGGGTGAAACAATTGATGTGTTGATGCAAAATATCAAAGAAGTTGTTGAACTTTGTTTGGAAGAAACAAGTGATGAAATTAAAGAAAAGCCAAATTTCTTGATTTCAGGATAAAATGCGATCGCTCCCACCAATCCAAAATCGAACAATGGCCAGAGTTCGTCTAGAAAATATCAAGCGCAAATTTAACAACGTTACCGCGATTGAGGATATTAGCTTTGATATTCCCGATGGTGAATTTTGGGTTTTGGTGGGGCCGTCAGGATGTGGTAAGTCTACGATATTGCGAACCATTGCCGGTTTAGAAACTGCCACCTCTGGTAGACTTTACATCGGGGATGAGTTGATAAATGATGTCCCTGCCAGACAGCGCGATGTGGCGATGGTATTTCAAAACTATGCCTTGTACCCCCACATGACGGTGGCAGAAAATATTGCCTTTGGGTTGCGAATGCGCAAAGTCGATCCCAAGATGATTAAAGAGAGGGTAGTGGCTGTAGCGCGATCGCTTTCACTAGAACACCTTTTAGAGCGCAAACCCAAACAGCTTTCTGGTGGACAGCAACAACGGGTAGCATTGGGAAGAGCGATCGCCCGTCAACCACAAGTATTTTTATTAGATGAACCTTTGTCTAATTTAGACGCTCAACTGCGAGATGATACGCGGGCTGAGTTAAAAGAACTACATCAAAACTTAGGTGTAACAACAATCTACGTCACCCACGATCAAGTAGAAGCAATGACTTTGGCTGATAAAATTGTGGTGCTAGAGAGGGGACGAATTCAACAGATTGGCGAGCCGCAAACAATTTATGCCAAGCCTGCTAATCGAATGGTGGCGACTTTTTTGGGCAGCCCACCGATGAATATTTTTCCTGCCAGATATGTAGGTGAAGGTTTTGATGTTAATGGGCAAACTATCCTAGCTTCAGCAAAGATGAAAGAGAAGTTGCATCT
>NZ_AJLN01000104.1 GCF_000317285.1 Chlorogloeopsis fritschii PCC 6912
GTTTGATTTGGGTATTCGTCCGGAACATATATATATAATTAACGAACCACAGAGAACACAGAGGACACAAAGAGAAGAATTGGCAGAGTTAGTGGTGGATGTGAAGGTAGTGGAGCCACTGGGAAGAGAGACTTTAATTCGTGCAGCTTTGCCTGGTTCGGGGGTAATGGTAAATGTACAAGCCGGTGCTGATGTGCATCCGCACCCAGGTGATCGCTTGTTGCTGGAATTGGATTTAAGTAAATTGTTTGTGTTTGATACTGCTACTGGAGATAGGTTGTATCCCTAAGTGAGTAGTTAGTTGGGAATAATACGAAAAGTTTTCAAAGTTTTATTTAAGCCCTTTCCATAATTTTTCGGTTTGAACCCAATCCCCAGTCACTAGTCCCCGATCCCCTTTATCTTGAATTACTCAATTTCCGCAGCAGCAAAGCCAGGCGCATCTGCACTGCATCATCAAAACGACGCGGATTGAATCCAGTCAGGAGGTTAATCTTGTCTAATCGGTAACTAAGAGTATTTCTATGAATAGAAAGTCGATTAGCAGTGGTAGAGGGGCAGCAGTCTTCAGCAAAGAAGGCATCCAGGGTAGCAATTAATTCTGGTTCGTGATCTAAAGGACTTAGCAAATAAGTAGCTAATTCGATTTTTGTGCGTTCATCTCCTATCCCAATAAAGGCGGCTATTCCCAGTCCATCTAGACAATGTACTTGATTGTGACCCCGAAATCGACTACCCAAAGACAAAGCAGCTCGCGCATCTTGATAAGATTGGGCAAGTCCCCGAATTCCTGGATGATAACGACCAATACCAATGTTAATTGACGTACCTGTATCATCTTGCAAACGCATTAAAAGTGCTCTGGCTGCTCGCTTTAGTGCTGTAAGATTTGCCCAAGAAGAACTACACTGCTCTGGTACATCTCCACGATTTGCCCAGTTACCTAAGTTTTTGGTATCACTTGCCTTCAAGACAACCACCTCACCATCACCGAGATAGGCACAAATTGTATCGTTCGGCAATTGGAAAAAGCTCACAATACTACCGATTACTAAATTTGCCCGTTGTTGTATCAGATTCTCAATATTTTCTTGCTTATATTGATGAGAGATATTACTTATCAAAATGTAATCAGCAGCATTAATTAAAATAACTGCACGAGGCGGATTTAAGTCTATGCCTAAAAGCTTACTATAGCGAGCAACAGTTGTTTCTTCATCAATTAAATTGTGGAGTAGATCGTAGATAAATTTATCTTTCAACTGGTGTTGGTTGAGCAGAGTATCAATTACCGTAGTTTGATTAATTACCAGTTCTACAACTTCCTGCACCAACCGAGGAGAAATGACTTCTCCATTATGTGGTTTGCTGATTATTACTTCACCAATTTGTGTATTAAATGATAAAGGGAATCGTATGTAGTTCAGGGAATTTTGTTGATAGATGTGGTTGAAGTAAAGCTTAACTAGTTTGGGGTTGCTACTGGCAATCACACAAGCGTGTTGATCGACGACAAAAACCTCAGCACACAGTAGATGCGCTACTCTTTGTGCAACTATGGTGGCAACTTGTTCAAATTGTGTAGTAGTGTTCAATAAAGATACATTTAAAGTGCTTTTCATACGTAGTAGCGTGGCCGACTCACCTGAAAATAGGGGCGCTTAGGTGCTTAGGCTAAGGAAGACCTGAAATGGTAGCCTCCGCAAGTCTCTCTGTCCTTGCTTTTCCAAATTGCTACCATTCTGATTTATTCGATGTTTTCTAGCGTGATTGTTGATAGTAATTTCGATAATTTATGTTATTAATTCCAAAACATTATCTATACATAGAAAGATAAACGATAAACACTTTCTCTAACTTAAGAGTGAGGCTATATTTTGCTTTGATTATTTTTTGAGTAGTAGGATACAAATAATCGCTTGTAAGTAGCGATCGCCCTAGCAGATATGTAGTAAACCATTGTGCATTTGCATAATTACCATTGCTTATAAAAAGCATACTTTAGTCAAATGCCCAATGAAGTTAGGCTCTTAAATAAGTAACTTTTAAGATAGTTGCCTTTGTAAGATGTATGTCACACGAGCATCAACTCTTGAAGCAACTGTCTATTTCTCGGATAGCTATTGTGCGATCGCTCCCTGGTTTAGGTGATTTGCTTTGTGCTGTACCTGCCTTTAGAGCGCTTAGAGCTGCTTTTCCACAAGCCCACATTACCTTAATTGGTCTACCTTGGGCACGTTCTTTTGTGGAGCGCTTCAGTCATTACCTAGATGATTTATTGGAATTTCCTGGCTATCCAGGAATTCCAGAAGTGCCACCTTCTGTTGGTAAATTATCAAAGTTTCTTACCAGTGTCCATAAGCAATGCTTTGACTTGGCATTGCAAATGCATGGTAACGGCACTGTCATTAATTCATTTACTGCCTTGCTTGGTGCTCGTATTCACGCTGGTTTTTATCTTCCTGGTTATTATTGCCCCGATCCCAATTACTTTCTGCCTTACCCAGATGATCAGCCGGAAATCTGGCGTCACCTGCGCCTAATGGAGTTTTTGGGGATACCACTCCAAGGTAATGAATTGGAATTTCCTCTCAAGGATGAAGATTTTGCAACTATACAGCAAATACCAAGCCAATATGTCTGCATTCATCCGGGTGCAAGTTTACCAGAAAAGCGTTGGTCTTTAGAAAACTTTGCAGTTGTTGGTGATGCGATCGCTGCTCGTGGTTTTCAGGTAGTACTGACTGGTTCAGAATCAGAGGCAACTTTAACGCAGGCATTAGCACAGATGATGCATTGCGAACCAATTAATTTGGCTGGAAAGACAAGCTTGGGTGGAATGGCAGCTCTTTTAAGTAGGGCTAGCCTACTAGTTTGTAATGACACAGGAGTATCGCATTTAGCAGCTGCTTTAAAAGTTGGAAGCGTAGTAATTTTTACTAATTCCTCCCAGCATCGATGGGCACCATTAAACTGTAAAATTCACCGTTCCCTAAGTCCGATATTTCTTGCTAACTCCTATCTTGCCGTTACCCCAGAAATGGTAATGGCTCAGGTAGAAGATTTACTTTTTAAAGAGGTTGTAATTGTTACTTGACTTGTGTAAAAATCTACGGCGAGTATTGGTGATGCAAGTAAGTAGTCAGCAAGATTTAATGCTGACAATTACGGTATTACAGCAGTTGCGTCAATTGCTACCAGATGCAGCCATTACTTTAATGGTATCTCCCAGCGGCAAAGAATTAGGTTTACAGCTGCCTTGGATAGATGACGTATTGATATACGAGGGTGCTGACAACAAATTTAGGAATAGCGAGTGCGAACTAACTTTAATTGCTAAACTTCGCCAATTTGCTTTTGATGCATCTGTAATTTTTACCAATCCCAGCGAATCTCCTTATCCTCTAGCTTACATTTGCTATCTAGCAGGAATTCCCATTCGCATCGGTCAGTCACAAGAATTCGGTGGCAGCGTTCTTTCTCATTGTGTCAAACCAACGGGGAATGAAAAGGACACGGGGACGCGGGGACACGGAGAAGAATTCTTCCCCTCTGCTCCTGAAGCCCCTGAAGCTCTTGGTGCTTCTTTCCTAGCCCCTAGCCCCTAGCCCCTAGCCCCTAGTCCCTAGCCCTTCACTTAACCATGCGACCATTACGTATCCTTACCTGGCATATTCACGGCAGCTATCTTTACTACCTCACCCAAAGTCAGCATCAATTTTACCTGCCTGTTAAACCAGAACGACCTGAAGGTTACGGTGGCCGTTTGGGTGGTTTGCCTTGGTCAGATAATGTTTACGATCTTCCGGCGTCTGAAGTCAAAAACCTTAACTTTGACTGTATTTTGTTTCAGTCTAAGCGAAATTATCTAGAAGACCAGTATGAGATTCTTTCTGAGTCCCAGCGACAACTGCCCAGAATCTATCTAGAACACGATCCCCCACGAGAAAATCCAACCAACACACGCCACATCGTAGACGATCCAAATATATTGCTAGTTCATGTCACGCATTTCAACCAGTTAATGTGGGATAACGGTTGCACCCCGACTCGTGTGATTGAACATGGTGTAATTGTACCTGAAGGTATTCGCTACACAGGAGAGTTAGAAAAAGGACTGGTAGTAGTGAATGGTTTGCGATCGCGTGGTCGTCGTTTGGGTGCTGATGTATTTACCCGCATTCGCCAAGAAATTCCTTTAGATTTGGTGGGCATGGGTTCAGAAAAACTGGATGGACTGGGCGAGATTCCCCATCACCAACTGCCTGCATTTGCCTCACGTTACCGCTTTTTCTTTAATCCCATCCGCTACACCAGCCTTGGACTTGCCATATGCGAGGCAATGATGGTGGGCTTACCAATCATTGGACTGGCAACTACAGAAATGGCAACGGTAGTAGAAAACGGAGTTTCGGGTTACGTAGATACGAATTTAGAAAACCTGATTTTCAGAATGCGCCAGCTTTTAAGCAATCAAAACCACGCTCAAAATCTCAGTCAAGGCGCAACACAAACAGCACAAAAACGCTTTAATATCCAACGCTTTATCAACGATTGGGATGCAACCTTTAAATCTGTCATTAGTCCTTTGTCCTTTGTCTCTGGTTCATAGCAAATGACAAATGACTAATAACTAATGACCAATGACTAATAACCAATGACTAAATGCATTGCCCTAATTAGCGAACACGCCTCACCCCTTGGCACCTTCGGGGGTGTAGATAGCGGTGGACAAAATGTGTATGTAGGACAGTTAGCAAAACATCTAGCTGCCTTTGGCTACAAAGTTGATGTTTTTACTAGACGAGACAACGACGAATTGCCAGAAATCATCCAATGGATGGATGGCGTTCGGATTATTAATGTGCCTGCTGGCCCTGCCAAATATGTGCGAAAAGAAGACATACTGCCGTATATGGAAGAATTTACGGCTTATATTCTGAATTTTTGTCAAAATCCTGCTCACAGCTTTGACGAAATCGGCAGTTTGCACAGACCAAAATATGACTTAATCCATGCAAATTTCTGGATGTCAGCAATGGTGGCAGCAGATATCAAGCAGGCTTTAGGCATACCTTTTGTTGTCACGTTTCATGCTCTCGGTAGAGTGCGTCGCTTTTGGCAAGGTGATGCCGATGAATTTCCCGATCGCCGTTTTACCATTGAAGATCGCATTGTAGCAGAAGCCGATCGCATCATCGCAGAATGTCCCCAAGATGAACAAGATCTATTGCGTCTTTACAATGCCAACCAAGAGAAAATCACAATCATTCCCTGTGGCTTTGATACGGCTGAATTTTGGCAAGTAGAAAAAACCACAGCCCGTCAGAAGCTTGGTTTACCAATTGATGACAATCTCATCCTTCAATTGGGGCGTTTAGTACCCCGTAAAGGTGTCGATACAGTGATTCGTGCCTTCGGATGTTTGCTCAGACAGGATCACATCCAAGCAAGACTTTTGATTGTCGGCGGTGAATCAGAACAACCAGATCCTCGCCTCACCCCTGAAATCGCTCGTTTGCAGGCTATAGCTTGTCAAGAAGGTGTTGAGTCGCAAGTGACTTTTGTTGGACGCCGTCAGCGAGAAGTACTGAAATATTATTACAGTGCAGCGGATGTATTTATTACAACGCCTTTATATGAACCATTTGGAATTACGCCTGTAGAGGCGATGGCTTGTGGAACGCCTGTGATTGGTTCCAATGTCGGTGGTATTAAATTTACAGTCAAAGATGGTGAAACAGGGTATCTTGTACCACCAAATAATCCTGATGCCATTGCCGAAAGAATTGCTTACCTCTACAAAAATCCTCAAATACTTGATTGCTTGAGTCATCAGGCAATACAACGCGTTCATCAGAAATTTACTTGGAAACAGGTAACAAGTGCTGTTGCCGCTTTGTATGAGGAAGTTCTAACTACAGTAAAACGCTACAAGCAGACAAGCATAAAAATTAGCGAGGAAATCTTGCAAAAAGTTCCTTACGGTTCGTACCCTCAAACAGAACACTTAACCACCACTTCCAAAGAGTGTAGATTTTTGACAATCTCCCAAACAGATGAAAAAAGTAGAAACGCGAAATTTCGCGTCTCTACTTTCTCCCCCATCTATCCCATCTCCCCCTCACCTACTCATCCACTCCCCCACTCTCCCTCACCCTCTACCCTTATAGATGACAGCTTTACAGCTGCGATTTCTGCACTAGAAAAATCCCGACAAACTCTTGCACCTGCAATTGTTGAGGCAGCAGCAGCAATTAGCACTTGTTTTGCTTTGGGTGGTAAGGTGCTGGTATGTGGCAATGGTGGAAGCGCAGCAGATGCTCAACACTTTGCGGCAGAATTTGTTGGTAAATTTCGCTGCTCCCAACGTCCGGGGCTTCCCGTAATGGCGCTGACAGCAGATTCATCTTTTTTGAGTGCTTGGGCAAATGATGTCGGATACGAGTATGTCTTTTCTCGGCAAGTAGAAACTTTTGCCCAACCGGGAGATTTGTTAATTGGGATTAGTACAACTGGGCGATCGCGCAATTTGATAGAAGCATTCAAAACTGCACGTGCTGCTCATATTAACTCTATTGCCTTATTGGGCGGCGATGGTGGCGAATTGCTTTCATTAGCAGATTTAGCAGTCGTCGTTCCTGCAACCGATACCCAACGCATCCAAGAGGTGCAACACCTTGTACTGCATATTTTGTGTGAATTGGTTGAGGAGCAAGTGGGAGAGGGGGAGACAAGGGGAGTAATAAACCACTAACTACTAACCACTGTACGGGCGGGTTTATAAAGATAAATTATCTGTTTCAACCTAAAGATAATCAGCAAAACCCTCACGCCAGTTGCTACAACGGGGGAAACCCCCAAGGGCGCACTGGCTCCCCTACTAACTACTAACCAATCTAATTACAACAAAGGAAAAATAACTATGGAAGAACTCAAAAACAAAGTGGTATTGGTGACTGGAGGCGGGCGCGGATTAGGTGAAGCTGTATGTCACACTTTAGCTTCAGCTGGTGCGAGTGTTGTGGTTGCTGATATTCGAGACGAATTGGCACAAAAAGTAGCTGGCGAAATTCAAGCAAATAATTTGCAAGCAATGCCATTGGTAATAGATGTCACTGATGAAGTGCAAGCAGAAACCGCCATCAATAAAATTGTCTCCCAGTACGGGCGCTTGGATGCTTTGATTAACAATGCAGGAACGGATGTAACTGTATCGATTGAAGAGCTTTCGATTCAAGATTGGGACAGAATTATTGCGGTCAACCTCCGTGCTCCTTTTATCCTATCCAAGTTTGCTTTACCTGTGATGAAAGAACAAGGTAGCGGTCACATTATTAACATATCTTCTACAGCAGCAAAACGTGCTTGGGCTAATGCTTCCGCTTATCATGCCAGCAAATGGGGACTTTTGGGCTTTAGTCACGCTTTGCACGTAGAGGCACGTCCTCATAACATCAAAGTTACAGCCTTGGTTGCTGGTGGTATGCAAACACCATTTTTGCTAGATCGATTCCCAGATATTGATCTCACTAAGTTGCAAGATCCGAAAAATGTTGCCGCAACCATTCGCTTTTTGCTATCAACACCAGAAGGAACAGTGATCTCCGAAATGATGGTATTGCCAATGGGTGAGGGATCTTGGCCGTAGAAGAGAGACACAGGGACAAGGAGAATAACTAATAACTGATGACAAATGACCAATGACTAATCGAGCAGTCTTTCTAGATAAAGATGGAACTCTGATTGAGGATGTGCCATACAACGTTAACCCCGATTTGATCGAGTTAACGCAGGGTGCAATTGAGGCATTGCAACTACTGCAAGCACATGAATACAAATTAATTGTCATTAGCAATCAATCGGGTGTAGCGCGGGGTTATTTTCCAGAATCTGAGTTGGTAGGGGTTAAGGAGTACCTGTTCAAACTTTTTTCTGAGCAAGGTGTAACGCTAGATGGTTTTTACTACTGTCCCCATCATCCTGATGGCGTGGTTTCAGAATATGCAATTACTTGCGACTGTCGCAAACCAGAACCAGGATTAATTTTACGCGCAGCTTGCGAACACAATATTGATTTGCAAAATTCTTGGTTTATCGGTGACATCCTCAACGATGTGGAAGCTGGTAATCGGGTTGGATGTAAAACGATTTTAATTGACAACGGCAACGAGACTGAATGGCTGCTGTCTGGGATGCGAATCCCACATTACACTGTTGCTGACTTGATAACAGCAGCACAAGTGATTATAAGAAATCTCAAAAAATGAGTTATGAAGCATCATGTTTTTAATTTTCAGCATTCTGCATTCTCCACAGCGCATTTAAATTCTTTACTGGATGCAGTTACTAATTTAAATATCATTGTTATCGGTGACGCGATTCTTGATTGCTATCTAGAAGGATTTAGCGATCGCCTTTGTCGAGAAGCTCCGGTGCCAGTTGTTACTGTTACCAATAGCGAGTATGTTCCAGGTGGAGCGGCTAATACAGCTGTTAATGTCCGCAGTCTGGGTGGCAAAGTAACATTTATATCAGCGATTGGAGATGATGGCGAGGGTTCTTTGCTATGCCAAGCACTCTCACGGCGCAGCGTTCCCTCAAAACACCTAATTGTACAGTCAGGCAGGCAAACTCTGGCTAAACAAAGGGTGATGGCGTCTTCACAAATACTAGTAAGATTTGATTTTGGTACAACAGATGCTATTGATGAAGATTCTGAACAAGCGTTGATAGATGAACTTGAGCGTAGATATCCAGAATGTGATGCAGCGATCGTGTCGGATTACGGCTATGGAATTTTGACTCAAAGGGTGATTGATAAATTATCTCAACTCCAGGCACGCCATAACCACGTCTTAGTTGTTGATGCTAAAAATCTTGCAGCTTATCGTCATATTGGTACTACCGCAGTTAAACCAAATTATGAGCAGGTTTTGAAACTGCTGAATATTCCTCCTCTAAAAGCGGATAATCAGAGCGTCAAATCGCGTGTTGAGCAAATCTTACCTTATGGCGATCGGATACTCGAACTTACAGGAGCAACAATTGCTGCCGTCACCTTAGATGCTGAAGGTGGAATTATTTTTGAGAGAGGTTCACAACCCCATCGCACCTATACCCAACCGACAATTCAATCTCGTACCGCAGGTGCTGGAGATACATTTGTTAGCGCCCTCACCCTTGCCCTTGCTGTTGGTGCTGCTACACCACTAGCAGCCGATTTCGCTGCCACTGCTGCTGCTGTAGTTGTAGGAAAAGACGGTACAAGCGTCTGTTCTGCCGAAGAATTACGGGAATTTCTCTTGAATGGAGAGACGGGGGAAGAAAAGGACACGGGGACACGGGGACACGGAGACACGGGGAATTTTTCAATACAATCTCCCCGCGTCTTTGAAGCTGCGTCTAATGAAGTGCCACCCCAAAAATACATTTCGGATCTCAACCAACTCCTTGCCCTTGTTACCTCTTACCGCAAAGCAGGACGCAAAATTGTTTTCACGAATGGTTGCTTTGACATTCTCCATGCCGGGCACGTTTCCTATCTCAATTACGCTAAGGCATTAGGCGATATTTTGATTGTTGGCTTGAATTCCGATAACAGTATCCGACGTCTAAAAGGTTCAAGTCGCCCCATTAATACTTTAGAAGACCGCATTCAAGTTCTGAGTGGACTCGGTTGTGTCGATCATCTAATAGCCTTTGAAGAAGATACTCCTAGCAATTTAATTCGTATAGTTCGCCCCGACGTCTTTGTCAAAGGTGGTAACTATACCAAAGAAACATTACCAGAAGCACCTTTAGTAGAACAGTTGGGTGGAGAGGTAAGATTGCTGCCGTTTGTAGAAAATCGTTCCACTACTCGCATAATTGAGCGCATTCGTGAACTAGCTGGAAAAGGGATTGGGGATTAGTAAAGAGAATTCTGTCTATTTGTGTCCATCTGTGTGCATCGGTGGTCGATTTCTAAAACATCATCTTTTTCACAACTTCAATTTACATCAAGCGTAAATCCAAAATTGTTACAACAAATGACTACCTGGGAATCTGCTGAAAATATTCTATGCATCAGACTGGACACAATTGGCGATGTCCTGATGACTACACCAGCAATTCGCGCGTTGAAAGCATCAAATCCTCGCCGTCGAATTACGCTGCTAACTTCTTCTGCGGGTGTAGCCGCTGCCTCACTTGTGCCAGAAATTGACGAAGTTATGGTTTACGATGCACCTTGGTTAAAAGCAACAGCACCGCGATTAAATAGCCGTCCTGAGTATGAAATGGCTGAACATTTACGGCTTTTAAACTTCGATGGTGCTATCATTTTCACGGTATATAGTCAAAATCCTTTACCCTCAGCATTTTTATGCTATTTGGCGGATATTCCTCTGCGGTTAGCTCACTGCCATGAAAATCCGTATCAGTTGCTAACAGATTGGGTAAAAGATCCAGAACCAGAAAAGTTTGTGCGCCATGAGGTGCAGCGTCAACTCAACTTGGTTGGCACAATCGGCTGCTATACAGATGATGAAAGATTGTCTTTGCGTGTCCCAAACGAAGCTTTGGCAGTAGTGGAGGGCATTCTCCAAAACATAGGCATTGATAAACAGCGTCCTTTAATTGTGATTCATCCTGGTGCGACTGCTGCTTCACGACGCTATCCGCCAGAAAAATTTGCTCTGGTTGCCAGAACTTTAGCTATGGATATGGGTATGCAAGTTGTTTTCACTGGTACTGAATCAGAGCAAGAATTGGTGGCAGAAATTGAAAAGGCAATGATGGCAGCGGATGCGATCGCTAAAGGTTTCTATCAGAAAATTGCTGTAACTGATGATTTATCTCCAAAATCTGCTGCTGTTCATTCACTTGTGGGATACCTGAATCTTAGTGAACTGGCGGCACTATTGCAACTTTCTTCCCTACTAATTTCCAATAATACTGGCCCCGTCCACATTGCTGCTGCTGTTGGTACACCAGTTGTTGATTTGTACGCCCTTACCAACCCTCAGCATACTCCCTGGGGTATTCCCAATCGGGTGCTATTCCACGATGTACCTTGCAAATATTGCTACAAAAGTATCTGCCCTGAAGGACATCATCAATGTCTAAGTCTTGTAACGCCTGAGTCTGTAGTGGATGCTGCGTGTGAATTGCTGCAAATTCAGGTAGAAAAGGAGCTTGCAATTCAAAGTTAAAATTTATTCTCTTTCCATTCAAAGATATTTATTTAACGAACCACAAAGAACACAAAGGACACAAAGGAAGAACAGCCCAGAAATGACAGTCGATATTCTGATTCCCACCTATAATCGTCCAACTGCCTTGGCTGTAACTCTCACGAGTTTGATAGCCCAAACTTATCGTGGCTTTCGTGTTATTATTTCCGATCAAACTGAAGATAGTAACCCAGCAGAAAGTGGTGAAGTTCAAGCGGTGTTAAGGGTGCTTCGCGCTCACAATCATAATGTGGAAGTACACAAACACTTGCCCCGTCGAGGTATTGCAGAACAGCGACAGTTTTTGCTGGAGCAAGCCACTGCTCCCTATGTGCTTTTTCTTGACGATGACTTGATTTTAGAACCTTATGTAGTTGAACGAATGCTCGCAGCGATTAAAGAAGAAGGCTGTGGTTTTGTTGGCAGTGCAGTGATCGGACTCAGCTTTATTGATGATATTCGCCCACAGGAGCAAAAAATAGAGTTGTGGGAAGGGCGAGTGCAGCCAGAGATTGTTAAACCAGAAACCCCGGAATGGGAACGCTGGCGTTTGCATAATGCTGCTAATCTTTATCACGTTCAGCAACAGTTGGGTTTAACACCGAAGCAACAACGCAAGTACCATGTTGCTTGGGTGGGTGGTTGTGTCATCTATGATACTGCCAAACTTCGTAGTATAGGCGGCTATTCTTTTTGGCGAGAACTTCCCCCAGAACATTGTGGTGAAGATGTTTTGGTGCAAAAGCGACTAATGGCGTTACATGGTGGCTGCGGAATTATTCCTTCTGGTGTTTACCATCAAGAGTTGCCAACGACAATTGTCAACCGTGATGTACCTGCGGATAAATACGTATATAGAAAGTAGATAAGTGTAAAAATTAAAATTTATTATGCGTAAAATTTTATTCGTAGAATTATTAGGTGGAATTGGCGATGTGTTAATTGCTCTCGGTGCCATACAAGCACTTTCGCGTTCTTATCCAACAGCTGAACTTACAGTTTTAACTTTCCCACCAGGAGGTGAACTATTAGAAACCGATCGCCTCATTCATCGAGTTGTTTATGCTGAACCAGGTAAAGCAAAACAATCGGCTATTGAGTTATTAACTCGTGAAAAATTTGATTTGATTGTCTCAGATACGAACTACGACGATATTGATGTAGAGACGCGAAATTTTGCGTGTCTAAGTGGTGCATCACAGGTAGTGACGAATTTATGGCGACAACCTCCACCAGATGAACGAGTAGGCGATCGCTTTCTCCAAATCCTCCTCTCAGAAGGCTTAATTAAAAAAGATGCAGTTAAACCAGCCCAACTCCACCTCACCCCAACAGAACTAAACAAAGCACAAAAGCTATTTCATCTTCTGCGCCGTCCCCTTGTATTTTTCTGTTCAGATGCGGGGATGGCAATCAAGCGCTGGTCAGAAGTTAATTTTATTACTTTAGGTAAAATTTTACAGCAGCGTTGGGGCGCAACTGTAATTGTTCCAGTCGGTTCCAATCTCAATCAGTCAACAAACATTGTGGAAGGAATTGGTAAAGAAGCGCAGATTTTACCCCGTGGTAAGTTACGGGATTTAGCAGCTGCTTTAGCTTGTGCTGATTTAGTAGTAGCATCTGATACTGGCCCCGCTCGGATTGCTGCGGCGCTGAATGTACCAACAATTACTTTATTTGGCCCTTCTTGGCACGGGCGCTATGGTCAGCCGCCACCTCATATCAATTTGCAAGGCTATCCGGAATGCCCAGAACGTAATATCAGTAATTTTACTGTACAGGAGTGTTGGTATAGTGGCATATGCCCTCTAGATAAAGGTTGGCAAAGTTGTATGGAAGAAATTTCGGTTGATGAGGTTTTAGCTGTTGTGGAGAAGTTTTTGAACTAACCGCAGAGAACGCAGAGAACACAGAGATGGAGATGGGGAGCTTCAGAGGCAGGGGAGCAGAGGAGAACAACTAACCACTGTACGGGCGGGTTTAAAAGATAAATTATCATTTTGAACGGCAAGATTATCAACAAAACCCACCCCTACTATCCACTAACAAATGACCAATGACTAACATCTTAGTGATGCGCCTCGATAATATTGGTGATGTGATTATGACGAGTCCGGCTTTACGGGCGATTAAGGAAAATTTGCCTGACTGTCGTTTGACGTTGATGGCGAGTCCAGGTGGCGCACAGGCGGCTACGTTACTACCTTGGGTGGATGAAGTATTGCCGTGGCGGGTTCTTTGGCAAGATTTGGGAAAGTTAGATTTCAACCCAGAACGGGAGTGGGAATTAATCAGGACTTTACAAGCCGGCAAGTTTGACGCGGCGATTATTTTTACCAGCTTTAGCCAGAGTCCTCATCCAGCTGCTTTTGTATGTTATTTGGCTGGTATACCTTTGCGAATGGGAGAGTCTAAGGAATTTGGACAGGGTGTATTAACATTAGAGCTTCCAGCCGCACCAGATGAAATCCATCAAGTAGAGAGAAATTTACGACTGATTGAGGCTGCTGGTTTTGAAGTGATTGACCGTAATCTTTGCATCCAAATTCCAGAAACTGCACAAAAAGAAGCTTTGGCTTTGCTATCTGGGAATAGTGAATATCAAAATTCACAATTTCCCCCCTATCTGTTACTAAATCCCTGGACAAGCTGCCAATCACGCAATTACGACTCACAACGCTTTGCGATCGCTGCCTTACAATTAGCGAAAGCAACACAAATGCCCGTAGTGGTAACGGGTGTAGAAAAAGACTGCGACAAAAGTGCATCTTTATTGGCGATGTTAGGCGACTATGCCATAAATCTAATTGGCAAAACAACTCTACCTCAACTTGCAGCACTAATCGCCAATGCCAAACTAGTGCTAACTAACAATACCTCAACTATGCATATAGCTGATGCTACTCGCACACCTACTGTTGTGATGTTTGCCGGAACTGAACTTGAGTCACAATGGCAACCGCGCAACGGTTATTCTCGTTTGTTGCGTCGTCCAACTCACTGTAGTCCGTGCTATGCCTTTAGGTGTCCCTACAATTTGGAATGTCTAGATATCTCACCCGAAGAAGTGGTCGTAACAGGATTAGAACTGCTTAAATTTGACTAGAGTTTGTCAGCAAACGTCTTGAATTCAATGGCATCATGACTGCAAAAGAGGCGCACATCACTACTGTGTGAGAGCGATAACGCACGTAACCGTTCTTGATTGTAGAGCCGAGCCTTGCGATCTACTTCCATCAACCATTGGTAAGCACTCAAACCTGGGGTACAATGTGGTTTGGAAGTGTTCATTTCGTGCCGATAAAAATAGGCATCACCCGCGTGTAGGAGCCAACCTTCCGGTGTCTCAATGGCAATGCCAGCATGACCGTGTGTATGACCAGCGAGGGGTATCAGGAGAATCTCAGGTGGCAGACCATCAAGATTGCGTACTGCCTCGAAACCGAACCAAGGTTCGCCCCCTGGTGAATAATATTTCCATTGTTTCACTTCATCCCAATGACTTGGGCGATAACGTTGCGATGAGATGAAACCACGCCTTTTCTGTGCTGTTTCAATTTCAGACTGCATTATATGCACGGTTGCCTCTGGGAAATCCTCTAATCCACCCGCATGATCGAAATCAAGGTGGGTAAGCACTATGTGGCGTACATCACTTGGGTTAAAGCCAAGCTGCTTAATCTGAGCAAGCGCTGTGTATTTTTGTTCAAACTGGATGCGATTCAAATTCATGAAGAACGGACTGAGTCTTGATAATGGTGCTTTGATATCCCGCTCTCCAAAGCCAGTATCGATGAGAACGAGTCCCTGATTTGTCTCAACCAGCAGGCAGTGGCAGACAAGGCTAGCTGTTAGCCCGCGACTAAAGCCATCGAAGAGCGCTCCGCCAATCGGACACATACAACCGCAATTGAGATGATGAATACGCATGAATATTTCTCCCTTGCATCAATCTCTCTTAAAGACAAAAGAATAGGGAAAATCTTCATACTTTGGTGTGAAAAAATTTAGAGATTGCAAATATTAAATTATGTTTTAGGGGTTGCTGAATAAGAGTATGAATCATAATTTGGCGTTGCTGATTCCAAGTATGAATTTGTCTCACGCAGAGGCGCAGAGTCGCAGAGAGTAAGAGTTTTAAAAATGCCTGATTCTTAAATTTCGTACCTCAATTCAGTAATGCCCATAATTTTATTGACTTTTGTGTGAGGCTAAAAAACAATTCATACTCAAATTTAGTAATGCTATATTTTGAGCATTTTTAACTACCTATGACTCATGTTGCTATTATTGCTGGTGCTTACAAGCCTAAACATTGTGGTGTCGCTCACTACACTTCACGTTTGCGTTCTGCTCTACAAAAGCTAGATATTGAATCTGTTATTCTCACTACACATACAGCTGCTATGCAGGCAAATGAACTCAACATAAAAGGTGTGGTAAAAGATTGGCGATTTGCTGATTTGATGTCTTTGGTGCAAGCAGTAAATTCAATTGATGTTGACATCCTACATATCCAACACGCAGCAGGAACTTATGGATTTGAACTTGCTATCTTTTTGTTACCATTACTTCTAAAAACTACGGGCTACAGTCAGCCAATAGTCACAACTGTGCATGAGTACGGCTGGTGGGAATGGCAACCAAAGTATCTACCTTCACAAGTTGTGGAATGGTTAAAAATGTGGGGACAAAATCACGGTTGGTGGGATAGAGAAGATGGATTTTTACTAACTTTAAGTAATGCAATCATTACAACTAATTCTGAAGCAGAAGCAGTAATTCACAAACGCTTACCACAGCTTAACGAACATATATTTAATATCCCGATCGCCGCAAATGTTGAGTGTACACCTATTGACCGAACTACAGCACGTCAGCTATTGCGTAAAATCTGCCATTGGGGTTCAGATACGGTTGTGATTGTCTTTTTTGGTTTTCTTCACCCAGTTAAAGGCTTAGAAACTCTCTTAAGCGCATTCCAAAAAGTGCTGAGAACTCATTCCCAAGCACGACTGTTACTAGTTGGTGGTGTGGAAAGTTTAGCTTTACGAGGAGAAGAGGCAAAACGTTATTGGGATAAACTTCACACTCTAGCAAGAGAATTGAATTTAGGTAATCAAGTGTATTTCACGGGCTATCTGGATGCTGAAACTGCTTCAAAATATCTAGCTGGTGCCGATATAGGAGTATTACCTTTCAACCACGGAACAACAATGAAAAGTGGTTCACTCTTAACTTTGTTAGCTCATAATTTGCCAGTAATTGCCACAGAACATTCTACACCTCTACCAGATGAAATGAGGGTGCAGCTAGTGCCTCCTCGTAATATAGATGCTTTGGCAGATGCACTTTGCCAATTACTGAACAATCCTGAGCAATGTAGGCATTTAGGTGAATCTGGTCGTACTTTTGTAGAAAAATTTAGTTGGTCAAGTGTAGCGCGATCGCACTTCCAAATCTATCAGCAACTTTGTTGTTCTTCATCCCGGCGCAACCGATCGCCGACGTAGGTGGGCAGCACAAAAATTCGCCGCTGTCGGAGACGCTTTGGCTGCTGCTGGTGCTGATGTTGTCGTCACGGGTACAAAGCCAGAGTGGGAATGTGTCAATACTGTAGTCAAAACAATGAAGGCGATCGCACCCACAATTACCAGGTACTTAGAAGCTAACTCAAAACAGATAGTGTTTCGTCTACCCAGGTAAATGGGAAAAGTTTGCAGAGCTAAGATTTTGTTGTTTTAGATTCCACGTGGGGACACAGGTAAGCAACTAGTAGCTCTTGAGTCTGACTGAGAAGCTGTTGGCGATACTCCGCGTGCCTCTGCGTTTAAAAACACTATGATTTTACGCAAAACTGTATTTAATTATTCCTCACCCTTGAAATTACCACTTTGACTCATCAAGTAGTCCCAGATACGGCGAATTTGTTGATTATTCTCACTCACAAGCTGCATGGTTTCAGTGGTAGAAGTCTTTACCAGCTCGGCTAGCTGATCTACACTTTGCTCTAATCTGTTAAGAGTAGCAGCGTTTTGCAGAGATTGTTCTGCAAGACGAGCTAGTATCTCATCATGTCGAGCTACGCTTTCAACGGTGCTAGTGGCTATCTGTGCTACCTGTGTCATTAGTGGAGACAACTGGTTAAGCATCTCAGCATGAGTTTGCAGCATCCGCTCAATCCGGTCAAGTCTATCCTGTCGTCCGTTCTGAGTCATGGTGTCCTCTTGCCGTCATTGGCGGTGTGGGAAGTTCGTTGTGAGTTTTTTCTTAATATTTTGCACAATTGTATAACGCGATCGCACTTATATAGTAAAAGGGAACGGAGAACAGCACATAAAAGACTTGACTATAAACTATCCATCAAGTTAAACTTAATCAGACCAATCGGTCGCAAATAAATTTAGATGTCAAAAGGCGAACAAACAAAAGAAAGAATTCTCCAACTAGCAGCCGAACTGTTTAATCAACAGGGGTATGCGGGTTCGTCTATTTCAGACATCATGCGGGTGACAGGATTGCAGAAAGGAGGTATTTACAACCACTTTCAAAGCAAAGACGAATTGGCACTAATGGCTTTTGATTATGCGATCGCTCAAATGAGACAGCTTCATAGAACTGCTTTGCGAAGCAAGCGTCATGCTATTGAGCGTTTACAAGCAATCATAGATGTATACTACACCTTAATAGAGAATCCACCGATCAAGGGAGGATGTCCTTTACTGAACACAGCTGTTGAGAGTGATGATGCTCATCCAGCTTTACGCGATCGTGCTCAACAAGCGATGAATTCATGGCGCGACATGATTTGTCGAATTATTCAAAAAGGAATTGAAAAAGGTGAAATTCGTCCAACCGTGGATGCCGATGAAGTTGCAACTATTATGATTGCTACATTGGAAGGCGGTGTGATGATGAGTAAGTTATATGGAGATGCAATTCATATCGAAAGATTAATCAAGCACTTAAATGATTACATTGAAACCCAATTGCCAATTTAGACATAATTAAACCTCTTTTTTTTGAGCAAAAACAGACCGCTCGGTCTTGAAAACTTTGACATTAGTAAATTAAGACGAGGAAAGCTATGAGTGATTTTCGCAATCAAGTAGCTCTGGTAACTGGAGCATCACGAGGGATTGGCGCAAGTATTGCTCAGATATTAGCTGAGGGTGGAGCTGACGTGGTAATTAACTACCGCAGCAAAAGTCATCGTGCTCTTGAGGTAGCCGATGTTGTTCGTGCCAATGGTTGCCAAGCCCTTCTTGCTCAAGCAGATATTACTAACGAGAGCGAAATGAGGCAGATGGTGAATTTAGTAGAAAAGCAATTTGGTAAACTCAACCTCCTCATTCTCAATGCTAGCGGTGGAATGGAGAAAGATAAGGCTGCTGATTATGCTATGCAGCTCAACCTGACTGCCCAGTTGCGTGCTGTTGATATCTTCTTACCACTCATGCCAGAAGGTGGATGTATTGTCTTCGTTACCAGTCACCTAGCTCATTTTTATAGTCAAAAGCCTGTCTATCCAATTTATGAAACAGTGGCAAAGAGCAAAAAAGCAGGTGAGGAAGCTTTGCGTGCCCGCATACCACAACTGGCAGCTAGAGGAATAAAGTTAGTTGTGGTAAGCGGTGATTTGATTGAAGGCACTATTACCCCAAAACTAATGCAGCGCCAAGATCCGGATTTGATCGAGTCTCGCCGCAAATCCGCAGGTTTTCTACCCAGTGTTGAAGATTTTGCCCGTGCGATTGTCAATGCTGCTGGCGATCGCAATTTAGAGAGTGGGACTACCATTTTCGTGGGAAGTACTGAGTGGTAAATCACCTCGACATACTAGCAACTATTGAGACGAAATTTTTTGCAATTAATTGGGAAAATGAGGGAATATTTATGATGGGCGATCGCACTTTACAAAGACCATTAGAAGTAGAACTTGCAATACCTGTAAAAACATACGACATTGATTTTGTTGGCATCGTTCACAACAGTGTTTACATTCGATGGCTAGAGGATTTACGCATCAAGCTTTTAGATGAACACTTACCACTTGCTCAACCTTTAAAAGCAGGATTTTGCCCTATCATTGCTGGAACTGAAATTGAATATAAACGTCCGATTAAACTTTTTGACAAAGTTATTGGACGCTTGTGGTTGAGTAATTTAAGTAGGTTGAAATGGACTGTCAAAGCAGAAATTTTATCTAATCATGAACTAGCAGCAATAGCGACACAAAAGGGTGCTTTTATCAATTTACAAAATGGTCGTCCAATTCCAATTCCAGAAGAATTGCAGAAAAAATATTGCGAGTATCAATAAAATTTACCAACTATGAATCAGAATCTTGATAGTCAGAAACAAGTATTTCGTTTGATTACTATTCCCATCAGCCATTATTGTGAAAAAGCACGATGGGCACTTGAGAAACTGAAATTACCTTACATAGAACAGAGACATACACCACCGTTTCATCTATTAGCAACAGGTAGAGTTGGCGGCAAAACAACTCCGGTTCTAGTCACTACAGCAGGTGTTTTTACTGACTCCACGACTATTTTGAAATATCTGAATTCCATGGCTCCCGCTAATGCCAAACTTTATCCCACAGACTCAAATTTGTGTCAACAAGTAGAAGAATTAGAAGATTTATTTGATGAGCAACTTGGCCCGGCTACACGGCGCTGGGGTTATTTTCATGTTATGAATGACTATCAATTTATGCAAAAAAGATGGTGTCAGGGTGTTCCTTTTTATGAACGGATATTATTCCCGCTAGCTTTTCCTATAACTAGCTCAATGGCTCGACAGAAACTAAATATAACTCCAGAAGCTACTGCCCAAGCTTATGAAACAATTAATAACATTTTTGCCAAAGTTAGTGAGTTGTTGGTTGATGGACGCACATTTTTAGTAGGAAATAGTTTTTCGGCTGCCGATCTCACCTTCGCGGCATTGGCTGCTCCTGTTGTACTACCACCACAACACCCCAGTAAACCCAGTCCTTTGCAGGAGTTACCGCCCAATATGGCAGCTGAAATTAATGCCTTTCGTGAAACTCCTGCTGGCGCATATGTGCTGCGTCTTTACCGCGATCGCTCACATCTTGCTCCAGCTATTTGATTGCGATTTTTGTAAGGTGGGCATTGCTTAAAGTTAACTCAAAATCTTATGTTTACATTCTAGGCAATGCCCACCCTACGGTTATTGGGAAGAGTGCTTTTGCGCCAACCATATTTTAATTTACTAACTTAGGTTAATTTACACTCTCGACGTTGCATCATATATTGTGCAACGCCCACGTTTGAAATATAAAAAACATATGGGAGAATGTAAGCGAATAGGCATTCTTACTAGTGGAGGGGATTGCTCTGGTTTAAATGCAGCGATCAGAGCAGTAGTCCATTGTGCTTGTGGAAAGGGATGGGAAGTACTGGGAATTCGTCAAGCTACTCTGGGATTAATGGCACACCCACCCCAATTTACAAAGCTGGAGATTGATCAAGTCGATCCGCTGTTAACTTCTGGTGGGACAATGTTAGGAACCACCAACAAAGGCGATCCCTTTGCTTTTCCTATGCCTGATGGCAGTCTATGCGATCGCTCAGAGGAAATTATTGCAGGTTACCATCAACTAGGTTTAGATGCTTTGATTGGCATTGGTGGCGATGGTAGCTTGGCTATTCTCCGTCGCTTGGCACAACAAGGCGGTATTAATTTAGTGGGCATTCCCAAAACAATCGATAATGATATTGGCATTACCGAACACGCGATCGGTTTTGATACAGCAGTTAATATTGCCACAGAAGCACTCGATCGCTTACATTTTACCGCAGCTTCTCACAGTCGAGTCATCATTTTAGAAGTGATGGGTCGTGACGCAGGACACATCGCCATTGCTGCGGGAATTGCCGGAGGAGCAGATGTGATATTAATTCCAGAAATTCCCTACAGAATTGACCGCATTTGCGACAAAATTAAACAGCGACAAGACAAAGGCAAAAACTATTGTTTAATCATAGTTTCCGAAGCGGTTCGCACTCAAGAAGGCGAAACTGTCACTATGACAAATCGTTTGGGGCAATCTCGATATGGTGGTATCAGTCAATACTTAGCCGATCAAATTAGCGATTGCATTGGTGCAGAAACGCGAGTCACAGTTTTAGGACACATTCAACGGGGTGGAACCGCTTCACCACTAGATCGGTTAGTGGCAGCTGCTTTTGGTGTAGCAGCAGTAAATCTCATAGACAATGGTAAATATGACTACATGGTAACCTGGCAAAATCGCCAGGTGATGACTGTACCAATTGCGGAAGCGATCGCTCAATATAGAACTGTCGATCCAGAGGATACTTTAGTAAAAACTGCTCGTGGTTTGGGTATTTATTTGGGAGATTTGCAGTAAAGTAATAATCAGGCGATGGAGCTCGCCATAACCGCCTTAAGTATTGAATAGAAAGGCTGATGGCTCCTACTTTTCCGACTTGCTATGGAAGAGTAGGGCTATTTGCTTTTAACTTCCGCTAGCAAGTCACGCTTGCCCACTCATGATTTTGCAACTGCGTGATGTTAGAAAGCATTCTTTGGATTTTACTTGCAGGTTTTTTTGTCGGACAAATTACTCGACGGTTGAAAGCACCCGCACTTGTGGGCATGGCTTTGGTGGGAATTATACTGGGGCCACAAGTTACCGATACAATTAGCCCTGATGTACTGGCAGCATCTGCTCCTTTGCGAGCGATCGCTGTAATGATAATTTTGATGAAAGCTGGTTTGGGGTTAGACAGGGAAAAACTGCTCCAACAAGGAACAGTAGCACTGCGATTGGGGTTTCTACCCGCTTTGTGCGAAGCCCTATTTGTTGCGATCGCTGCCATATGGCTCTTTAAATTCGACTTGCCGACGGGATTGCTACTTGGTTGTATTATTGGGGCGGAGTCACCTGCTGTGATTGTACCGGGAATGCTGCGACTGAAAAGTCTGGGTTGGGGAGTGACGAAGGGAATTCCCGATGCAATTCTTACTGGCAGCGCTTTATCAGATGTATTGCTACTGTTGGTATTTAACTTGTTGTTGAGCTTCTTGGCACAGGAAGCAGGAGGAGTCACATTACCTTTTGGCATTACTCTGAGTGCGGTTCAACTCCTTCCGCTGCAAATTATTTGCCAGATTATTCTGGGAGTCATTCTCAGTTTGGTGACAGCACGACTGTTGGTAGTATTGCTAGCAAAGCAGAACTGGACTCAAAATGCAGTACAAGATACCCTAGTTGCAGCAAGTTTTGCATTGTTATTGGTAGTTCTGGCAGAAAAATTTCCTTTCTTCTCTGGCTATCTGGCAGTCATGGCGACGGGATTTTTCTTAATTGAACTTGATGCTCCTTTAGCACGGCGCTTGCGTTCAGGTTTTGATAGCTTGTGGGTTGTGGCAGAAATCGTATTGTTTGTACTCTTGGGCGCAAGTATTCAACTGCAAGTATTAGAAAAAACTCTACTTCCAGGATTGCTGATTCTAGCGATTGGGACATTGATTGGACGTGCTTTAGGATGGTACTTATCTACCTTAGGTAGTAACTGGAACTGGCGAGAGCGGTTATTTTTGCTATCAGGGAACTCTGCTAAAGCCACAGTTCAAGCGGCGATTGGGGCAATTCCCTTGACACAGGGGATTCAGGGCGGGGAGACAATTCTGGCAATTGCAGCCTTATCTATTCTAGTTACTGCACCCTTAGGAGCCTGGGCTATTCCCACCTTTGCACCCAAACTACTAGAGCGAGGTGAAGTCGATCCCACCAAGGTAGCGATCGCTCGTCGGATTGTGCTGCTAGCCGCTGTTGATAGTTCCCCTTTAGCCAGTCAAGTGTTAGCTAAAGTTGCCGAGCTTGCCCGCCGCAGTGATGGCGAGATAATTGTATTGCACGTCATCCGCACTAACGAGCCTTATGGAGTAGCTCATCTACGAGAAAAATCTCAACGCCTCCTCGCAGACATCCGCCACAAGTTCATTACTGTCACAGGCTCAGTACCAGAGGAAATTGTTCGTGTTGCTCAAGATTATCAAGTTGCTGAGATTGTTATGGGTAAGCGGGGGCATCGAGCTTGGGATGAGGTGCTTGTGGGTTCTGTATCCCAAGCAGTATTAGAATCAAGTCCAATTCCCGTTATCTTAGTTGAGGATGAGCGCATATCTGTTCGAGGTGGTAAATAAAAAAGCCAGTGCGAAGAACTCCACTGGCTACAAGGAACGCAATACAGGATAGTGCTTTAGAGAGTGATGATATGAGAATAAGAATTCCATATTATCTATTGTCTTGTAAAGTTAGATGCAACTTTCATGCAACACCATTCGACTTTCTGGGTGAGTGAGCTTGAATATAAGCAGTTTGGCGTTGCTGATTTAATGTATGAAATTAATTCTGCGTAATGCCAAAACCCTTGCCCAAACGCGATATATCGCGTCTCTACATCCGGATTCATACCGCGATTCAGCAACGCTAGCAGTTTTAATTACCAGATGATTTGGACATTGTTGATGGACTGAATATTTAGAATCACAAGTAACTAGGGGCAGATTCAAATACAAAGCGGTAGCCGTAATGATGATAAATTTGGAGTTGGGGGTGCGTGCGATCGCTGCTCCTTGACACAAACTTTAGCGTGTGTTGACACCTTTATATCTTCGTACCTTTCCCAACTCACCACTATTAATTGCTGTAGTCACCGATTTTCTACTCAATGAAGCGCTGCCAAGAAAACTAGAAAACGCAAATAGCATCCACCCCAAGCAGATATGCTTTCGCGTCTGCCATTCATACTGCTTGCTGACTACGATCGATTTTGTGTTAGCTTCGATAATTTCTTGCTCCCAACATCCTAATGCGGCAATCCCGAATAAGCCTGTGCTGATGATAGAGGAAATCATGATGATTTTTAGAATGCGACGCTCTAGGGCTTGTTTTAACCTCAGACGCTTGACACGGCGATTATGGACGAGCAACTTACCTGTGTCTATGGGTTCTAAGTACTCTTGTTCAGCCAAAGGATAAGTAATTTGTCTGTTATAAGTCATTTTTTCTTACCTGGGTGTGATTATGCTGTGTAATTAAGATTTTAGATTTAGTGGTTGATTTTAAACTTTTACGATCGCTTGAACTACATTCCAAAGAGAGAATCCCACTTTCTTTAGTCAGAAGCTTGCAAGCGATCGCACTACCCAAAAGCTTGAGTTACATCTAGGCGAGATCCAACTGTAGACATCGCTAAGACACCCTTGAATTTTTCTTCTGTTTTCAGATTGCACCATCAAACCTTTTTTGGCGTTGCTGATTTAATGTATGAATTTGTCACGCAGAGGCGCACCAGTCGCAGAGAGTAAGAGTTTTAAATGCCTGATTTTTAAATTTCATACCTCAATTCAGCAACGCCCCTTTTTTGCGCTATTATGATAACGATTATCATTAATCCTAAATTTTGAAATATGAATAAAGAGCAGAGCCGCTTTGATTTTGACTCAAATCCAAAATTCCAAACGATAGATTATGCAGTTGCAGCACGTAATTTTGTCCCTGGTTATGAGTCGATATTCGATATGGCAGTTGCACTTTTAGATGCAAGCGTTTCAGAGCAGGCTCATCTGTTGATTGTTGCCGCTGGCGGTGGTATGGAACTCACAACTTTTGGAAAAGCGCAACCGCAATGGTATATGACAGGAGTTGATCCTTCGGCTAAAATGCTAGCGATCGCCCAAGAAAAAGTAGCGGAACATGGGTTAACAAATCGTGTGAAGCTCCACCAGGGATTAACGCATGAATTGCCTCTGACTCCCCTCTATGATGCAGCAACTTGCATTCTTGCAATGCACTTTCTCCCCGATGATGGAGCAAAACTATCACTGCTTCAAAGCATCTCGCAACGTCTCAAACGAGGAGCTAAATTGATTCTGGTTGATTTATGTGAGGAGAAAGGCTCACAAAGGTTTAACGATTTCCTCACCGCTTACAAATATCATGCACGTAACTTAGGAATGTCACCAGAAGTAGTAGAGGAAGCAGCAAGCAATGTCATACATATTAATTGCATCTCTGAACAAAGAACTATTGAACTATTACAAGAAGCAAATTTTAGTAAGATTACTCAATTTTTTACAGCCCTCTGGTTCAAAGGTTGGATAGCAACAAAAAATACTTAATTCACTCGTAGGGGCAGGGAACAGGGAAAAAAGAATAAAAGTGTACTGAGTTTTTTAAGTGCAAAGCACAGGCTACGCCAACAAACATTAAATATGAATTCTATAGCTATTGAACTGTTTGTAGTAAATACTAATGAATCAAAATTTATTGTGGATTGAAAAACTGAAGTTTAACGAGCAAGGTTTGATTCCTGCCATAGCTCAAGATTACCGTGATGGTACTGTTTTGATGATGGCTTGGATGAATTATGAATCAATTAAAAAAACACTATCTACAGGTGAAGCTCATTATTGGAGTCGCTCGCGCTCCCAATTATGGCATAAAGGCGCAACATCTGGACATATTCAAAAGGTAAAAGAGCTTTTTTACGACTGTGACGGAGATACCATCTTGCTGAAAGTAGACCAAATTGGTGATATTGCTTGTCACACTGGTGCAAGAAGTTGTTTTTTTAATGCTGTACAAATATATCCTCAATCTAATTTTTTGAATTCATATTCATGCTCTAAAAGAGGGCAATAAATTTTAATTTTGAATTTTGAATTATGACTTTGACAATCTACAACACTCTCACTCGTCGCAAAGAACCCTTCCAGCCGCAAGAATCAGGTCACGTAAAAATGTATTGCTGCGGTGTTACGGTGTACGATTATTGTCATTTGGGTCACGGACGTTCTTACATTGTTTGGGATATAGTGCGTCGCTATTTACAGTGGCGGGGGTATAAAGTCCAATATGTGCAAAACTTTACTGATATTGATGATAAAATTCTCAATCGAGCTAATGCAGAGGGAACTTCTATGCAAGAGGTTTCTGAGCGTTACATCCAAGCTTACTTTGAGGATATCAGGCGCTTAAATGTGATGGATGCTTCTGAGTATCCCCGCGTCACGGAAAATATTTGGGTTATCCACCAGTTAATTCGGGAACTAGAAAAAAAAGGCTACGCCTACGCCATTGATGGGGATGTTTATTATCAAGTGCAAAACTTTTCTGAGTATGGCAAGCTTTCTGGGCGTTCTTTGGAAGATATGCAAGCTGGGGCAAGTGGTAGGGTAGATTCAGAAGAGTCATCTGTTAACAAGAAGCATAACCCATTTGATTTTGCTTTATGGAAAGCGGCAAAACCAGGGGAACCAGCGTGGGATTCGCCGTGGGGTAAGGGGCGTCCGGGGTGGCATATTGAATGTTCAGCAATGGTGCGATCGCTCTTAGGTGATACGATTGATATTCACGGTGGTGGCGGCGATTTGGTATTTCCCCACCATGAAAACGAAATTGCCCAATCGGAAGTTATTACTCTTAAGCCACTCGCACGTTACTGGATGCATAACGGCATGGTGACAGTGAACGGTGAAAAGATGTCTAAATCGTTGGGTAATTTTACAACGATTCGCCAGTTACTCAATCAAGGCGTCGATCCGAATGCAATCCGTTTATTTGTCTTGCAAGCCCATTATCGTAAGCCTCTAGATTTTACAAAAGATGCCATCATTTCCGCTGAAAATGCTTGGAAGACGCTCAAAGAAGCTTTGCTTTTCAATTCAAAATTAAAGAACTTCCGCCTCCTACCTCTTGCAATGCCCAATCCCTATGTTGAAAGCTTTCAGAGGGCAATGGATGATGACTTTAACACAGCTGCTGCCTTAGCGGTTCTATTTGAATTGGCAAAAGAATTGCGTCGTGAAGGAAACTTGCTTATCCATCAAGGCAAGACTGATACCCCTTTAGAAACGATTGAGCAGCAGTGGCAAACGTTAGTTCACTTAGCACAGGTTTTAGGACTAGAAGCAGTGCTAAATGAGGAAGCGGATACTAAACAAGAAGATTTAAGTAATGCAGACATTGAAACTTTAATTCAACAGCGACAAGATGCACGTAAAGAGCGCAATTTTGCCGAAGCCGATCGCATACGCAACCAATTACAAGCAGTAGGAGTAATATTAATCGATAAACCAGATGGTACAACTGTGTGGCATTGGTAAACGCGAATTGCTCGCAAACAATAAAAAATTCGGCGTTGCTCAATTGCAGTATGAAATTTAAAAATCAGGCATTAAAAACTCTTATTCTCCGCGGCTGGTGCGCCTCTGCGTGACAAATTCATACATTAAATCAGCAACGCCAAAAATTCAGTTCTTGAGACGCATTTATTTAATTTTTTTCCGTGCTGCATCGCGTACTTGTTGATTCAGCAGATATCCAAAGCCGCAAGCTTCGAGACGAGAAACTAGTTCATCACGGGTATGTCCCAAGGCTTTAGCTGTAGCGTCAATATTCCATTTATATTTTGCTAATTGGCTGAGTAAGTACACGCGACGAGTTTGGGCAGCTGATAAACGGTAAGTTTTAAGATATTCTAATTCTCCGTTATCTCGCACGATCGCCTCGCCAATATGGTTTTCTTCTTTGGGTAGTAGGTTAGTGATAAACCGTTGCATTTGGAATGGCCCGGCAGTATATACTATCTGGGATTGGATCTGGCGTTGTAGCAACCCTTCGGCCATGAATCCTTGAAATGAAGCCCAATCTGCGCGCATTTTAGCGATCGCTCCTCTTAAATCTGTCAAACTATGAATTTGAGCATCATCCACAGATAGAGCCATTGGGTAGGTTGTATTGTACATAAGGCTGTATTCGTAAATCAGTTCACCGTAAAAGTCTTCTAAAAGGCTAGTGTGCAAAGCACGGTAATCTTCTGGCGTGGGAACTACAAAAGCAGAGGCTAAAGCTTCAGCGACAAATACTAATACACCAACTTGTCTTTCATGGATTTCAAACACTCGCAAAGCATCTTCCAACCCTGCGATGTAACGTCCGCTAACAGATGATTCGTAGCGTGAACCCAGTCCGTGAGACAGGGCATATTTAGAATACTCGCTCCAAGCAATGTCCGGGCCAGAAAAAAACAATGATAGGAAACCTTCCATTGCTAGGTGTAAAGGTAAAAATCTCAGTTGATTGCTTGATTCCCGCTTAACCATGCGGTGCATTAAGCGCACGCTTGCACAACAGGAATTAAAACTCTTACCATCACGCTTGAGCATCTGTCCACCAAAGCTGGCTACTGGACTGCCGTCATCACTCCAAGACATCACCAAGCCATGAGGCACATAAGAAAAATATTTCATGCCGGGTTCGGTGATTTTACCCTCTAGGGAGACAACCGCAATATCTTCATCGTAGGAACGACGTAGCAAGCGCAAATCACCCTGCACTTGTTGCCGCAGTAATGGCACAATACGCACTGCACCCCGGATTTGGGAAGGCGCAATTTGCAGTCCTTTCAGGGATATATCTGTTAATAAACTTTTTGTTTTTGCCATAGCGATTTTTATTAATCTAGGTTTTTGGGTTATTCACATCTTGCACCAGTTCCAACAGCCTGGAGGCGGCAGCCCATGAACCCTCGTTACCAGGTTCAACCTAGTAACGAGAACTAGAGCCTCTGGCTCTCTCAATTTAAAAATTGCTCTACTCTTTGTGCTAGATATATTTCTAGTTCTGATAAGGGTGCAGAACCTTCGGCAAAACGAGCAAAGTTGAGCATGGTTGGTAAATCTTCTGCGTCTCTTAGCCCTACGGTGGGGATGAATGGGCTGAGGGTGCGTAAGGAAAAGTCGTCGGAATTAAATACAGGGTTGCAATGAATTATAGAAGTTCGCCGTTTGGGGTCTAATTTATGACGGTAGACACGCAAGACTTCGGCTGCTCCATTGGGTGGATCGTTTTCGCAACCATCGGAAATAATTACTATTAACTCGGCTCCCGATCCCAAAGCTGCTAACAGTGGTGTTGCTAAGTCAGTCTGTCCACGGGCGCTTACTTGTAATGAATCTTCTACGGGTACTGTCCAAAAAGCTCGGTATTCTCTAGCTGCGGCTTGTAACAGATAGTGTGCAGCCATAGCTACACCCAGGGGACGGCGGCGCTTTTCGCTAGAGCCAGAACTAGAGTAACTGCAATCTAAAACGGCTGCAACTTTTCCTAGTTTGAGGGGTGCTTTTTTTAACATTAAACGCGCCGATCGCTCTAAGGCTTGGTGTAAAATTTCTCGTTGTTGTTGTCGTATCTCCCCAGGTAAGGAAAGGATGTATAATGCCAGCTTGGTTAAGGGCAGACGACCAAAATCCACATTGATTTCAGTTTCTGTACGTTCCGCCGCACCTTGCAAACGCAACTTTTCCCCTAAAGTCATTTGCTGTTGAATTCGAGATAAGAACACATCACGGGGAACTTTGTGTTTAACCGCAAATCCTTCGGCGATGGTGAAAGGTAAATTATAAATAGCTTCGGCGCTGTAATGTGCTTGGCGAAACTGTTCAAATAACTGGGTTGAGTAAGACTTTTGCTTCCAGTTACGGAAGAGGAAAGTACCTAATTCGCCGTGCAGTTTGAGGTGTGCGTGCGTGGCGATCACTCTGACTTTAGCGCGGTACTTAACAGCATCAAAACTTATATCACGCCGCATACTTAAATAATCGCGGGCGATCGCTCTACTGCGTCTATTATTAATTCTGCGTTGTCGTAACTGTTGTAAAACTCCCCAAGCTCGCTGTGGCGGTAAGGCGTTGAGTGCATGGGCAATTAGTGCGCCTTCTTCTTGGCGATGTTCTGGGAGTGTGTCTTTTCCTGTCGCTAGTAATTTTAAGATGATTTGAGCTTGGTTGAAGTGGTTGATACCTGCTGCTAAAGTCCGGGCATATAGCAAGCGGTAATTACCGAGAATGTAATCATGTAAAAAGTCAATTGATACACGTTGACCGTAAGCATCATCATAAAATTCTTTTTGTCCGGTGCAGGCGAGACAGGCATTGATGAACATTACTAAGTCTTCTCGCGCTACTTGTTCAACACGGTTGGTATAGTTATTATTCATAAAGTTTACTCACGCAAAGGCGCAGAGACGCAGAGAGAAAGAGTTAAAAGTAATTTTGAGTTCGGGGAAAGAACAGTATGATTAGGTTGGACAACTTAACAGGTTGGAACGGAAGTCATACTAAAGTCCCGCGAACAATAAATTCTCTGCGTCTCAATTTGATTGGGGTGCTGTTCGGGGAAAGGCGGCACGACTAACTAGGACAGTTTCAGAATCTGGTTTCGGAAATCATGCCAGAGTCCCGCGAACAGCAAGACTGAATTACTAAGCGTGACAGAGTTGTTGTTTTTGAGATAGCTGTTGCAGTAATAATTCCACAGATGGAGTTAGATTTGTGAGGAAAACTCCTGTTTCACTATTGGCAGTTGATGTGATCCAAATACCTTTTAGAGTAACTTCCAGCCATGAGGAATCACAAAAACAAAACTCTATCAAATTCGCTTGAGCTAGCTTTTCTAAAATAGCTAAAAGGGATGATTCAGTAGGTAATAGAAAAGCCGCAGTGCTTGGTTCCATATAAATATTTGTGCCAGTGGTGAGAGCCAAATTTACTCTTTGATTTACCCAATTTTCTAAAGGTATATTGAGATAATCTAGGTTAAAGCTATTTTTGGTGTAAGTCAGTTTTAACATATAAAATAAAAAGGGAATAGTTATTATTTGTGTGCTTTGGTTGACTGAATCTATAAAATCAGAATATTCGGGGGAATTTCCCCTCAGCTAATTGTGGATGTACAATCGGAAATGCTTGTGAAATCGAGTTTAGACAGTTAAGGGAAGTTGCTAAACTTGGGGGAATCCCCGAACTTTGTTCAGTCGATAATAACGACAATGGCAAGAGCAAGTTATGGCCCAGAGGCGAAAAAGCGATCGCGGCATTTATTAGAGACGCTGTTAGCCTATGCTAATGACGCCATAGATTGTGATGAAGCAGCTTTAGATGCCCTGCGCCCTCAGATCCAAACTCGCTGGCAAAGTGAAACTCGTCTAGTTGTCAGAACTAAGGTGAGATTTTTGCAAGCTTTAACAGGGTTAACATCAAGTCAATTAACATCTGAACAAATCAAAGAAGCTTTAAAGCGGTTTGCAGATTTTTTAGAAATCTTAGAAGATAATCGCCCATCTCGTGGAGGCTCAGAAACTTGGCACTTCACTTTAAATCTCTGGTACAAACGCCAAGATACAGCAGCCAACTTACAAAAATTTGATTGGGAGTGGGAAAGCCGCCGCCCAGAGAAGTCCAAACAAGTAACAGCACAGACAAGGGGAGAAGTCAGACAAGCTCAAAATTCTCCCTTATCTTCATCTCTGCCATCACTCGACTGGCAAGAAATATGTCGCGCTAATCTGAATAGTCGCCTGACTACTAATCCTCTCACCTGTGCAGATGGTGTAACTTTTGATTTGGAACAAGTTTACGTACCTTTGGGTTTGGTGCAGCGAAAAAAACGTCTGAGCGATCGCACTGATGTGACTCCGCAAGAGGGTTCGCGGTTATATGAACCAGAAGACTTGGATATTACTCAAACTTTTGACCATGATGAGTTTATCCAACAAGTGTTAGGAAATAAGCAAAGTCAGCGAATTGCAATTGTTGGCGAACCAGGAGCAGGAAAAACTACTTTATTACAAAAGATTGCTCTTTGGTTGTTGGATAATACTACAGATTTACCTGTTTGGATTTCATTAGCAGATTTACAAGGTAAAACTCTAGAACAGTATTTAATTCAAGACTGGCTACCTTCAGCTCTTCATAAGTTGAGGGTTCCACCAGAAATCGAAGATGCATTCTGCGAACAGTTTAACCAGGGAAGAGTTTGGTTACTTTTGGATGCAGTAGATGAAATGGTAATTGAATCTACTAACACCTTGGCGAAAATTGCTAGTTTCCTGAAAGGTTGGGTAGGCGATGCCACAGTTATTCTTACCTCTCGGCTAAATATTTGGGATGGGGGGAAGAATGCTTTAGAAAATTTTGACACTTATTGCAATCTGCATTTTACTTACGGCGAAGCTCAGACACAGGATCGGGTAGGGCAATTTATTTGTCGCTGGTTTCAACACAACCCGGCTTTAGGGGAAAAATTGCGAACTGAGCTAAACCAACCAGAAAGACGACGAATCAAGGATACAGTAAAAAATCCTTTACGCTTGGCGTTGTTGTGTCGGATTTGGGGCATCACTCAAGGAGAATTGCCTAATAGTAAAGCGATGCTTTATCAGCAATTTGTTGAGGCAATTTATGAGTGGAAACAAGACCTTTTTCCTACTACTGAAAAAGAGCGACAGCAGTTAAATAAAGCACTAGGAAAATTAGCACTATTAGCTATTGCTCGCGAACAAACCAAGTTCCGTCTGAGACATCGTTTTGTTTGTCAAGTTTTAGGCACTCCTGATGATGGTTTATTTCAATTAGCACTCCAATTAGGGTGGTTGAATCAAGTGGGTATGTCGGAAATAACGGGAGAAAAAGTTTATGCTTTCTACCATCCGACTTTTCAGGAATATTTTGCGGCTCAAGCTATTACAAATTGGCGTTTTTTTCTATTCGGTAGTGGGGAAGATTATTTACTTTCCCATGAAAGCAGTTACCGGATTTTTGAACCGCAGTGGCGAGAGGTAATTTTGCTTTGGCTGGGTAGGGATGATGTACCACAAATTGAGAAACAGGAGTTTATTCAAGCACTCACTCAATTTGAGGATGGATGCGGGGGATTTTATAATTATCAAGCTTATTTTCTGGCGGCGCAGGGAATTGCTGAGTTTACAAGTTGCCAACAAGCTGATGAAATTGTTTGGCAGTTAATCAAGTGGCGTTTTGGTTACTTTCATCCCCAAAAACAAAAATGGTGTAGATATCCATCACCAATTGTTGAGGGTGCGCGAATAGCTTTACTTAAAACCGATCGCACTCAAGCGATCGCCTGCTTAGAAAAATTTATTACTTCTTGCCAAAATGAGTTTGATAGTTGGAATGCAGCCTATAGTTTAGGCAAAACTTTTGACCCTGGTAATCAGATTGCGATCGCCTCTCTGGAAAATCTTGTTAAAATAGCTCGTCATGAGACTATCCGTTGGCAAGCTGCCTACAGCCTAGCCAGAGTTGATGCAGAAAATCAAACAGCTATTACTGCATTGATAGAAATTATTAATACTACTAACAATGAATCTATTTGCCGCAAGGCTGCCTATAGTTTAGGTAAAATTGATTCCAAAAATTTACTTGCTATTTCTACGTTAAAAAAAATTGCCGCATCAGCCACAGATTCATCTCAGCGTCGCCAAGCGGTAGAGAATTTAGCTACTCTACGCGGTGAAGAAATTACAAATAAATCGCAGAGGAAACGAACACAAACAAAGAAATTATCTTTGTCTGTTTTACCTGAAAAAATTACAGCCTTAATCCGTGGTATCTCCTCCTCTGATGATGAAGACACCAAAAGACGCAGAGCTTATAAATTAGCCCAATTTGACCCAGGAAATACTATTGCATTTACAACCTTACTACAATTAGTTAAATCAACCCAAAATATATCCTTACGCAAACGTACAGTAGATAATTTAAAAGAAATTCTGATTGATGAACAGTTGCCAAAAGTGATTGTTTACCTAAAAGATTATTTTACTGATACATTACAGGAACACGAGTTAGAATCCCATCGAGATGATTACAAATTGATGTGGTACTGTGCCGAAAATATGACTTATCAGGAGTTTTATCAAGCTTGGCATAGCCAAAGTGGTACGGTGATACCATAAACAAAAACCCACTACTCTGAGACTCCATTGCTGGATTACCAAATAGTATGGGTGATTGCATTTGAGCTTTGCATCGATGCTGAAAAACGAACCTGGCACGACATCATTATTCAAATCTATTTTCCCCCCTTGGAAAGAGGGGTTAGGGGGGATAGCAAAACTTTGAAAACAGACTCTAGTTAGAAAATAGCTTGCGGGGTAGTCACATTTACAGCAAATTAGCCGGAGGATTCTTAGGAACTCTCCAAACGTAAATTGTTCTTCCCTCTACTTGCTCTACCCTCTCTGGTTTCCACTCGCCCATATCAAAAGCGTGAGAAACAACAAGAGTGCCGGGTTTGAGTTCCTTCAAAAGCTTGGGACGGAGTTTGACGTTAATATCAGGCAGTAGGTAGAGCGTGACTACTGTTGCTTCACTCAAGTCAGTATTAAATAAGTCTTGCTGGCGAAACTGCACGCGATCGGTTACTCCTGCCTTACGAGCATTCTCGTTCGCTTCTTGAATGCGTTCTGGATCGATGTCAATACCAACTCCCCGTGCTCCATATTTCTGCGCGGCAGTAATTGGAATTCGCCCGTCACCACTACCGAGATCGTAAACTACATCATTCTTATCCACCTGTCCCAGTTGTAGCATTCTGTTTACTACTTCCTGGGGTGTTGGTACGTAGGGAACATCGGCTGGGCGTTCTTGGGGTTTGGTTGTAGTAGTGGGTGCGGGTGCTTGGGCTTGAGTGTTGTTAACAGGCTCTCGTTGTGCTGCGGTGGTGGAGGCAGGTGTTTGTTGCGACTCTACTGCGGTATTATCCTGTTGGGCAGTGCATCCAACAATACTTAAGCTTGCAACACTAATTCCAGTGAGTATTCCAAGAAATAATTTTTTTGTCTGCATAATTTCTATCCTGAATTAAGTATTGAACTAAAAATTGAGATCTATAGGGACTAGGGATGTTTGTTGTGTGATTAAACACTAAGTTCTACGGTAACGATGCTGGTTCCATAGCAAAAACGGGATACCAGCAGCCACTACCACAACGCCCACAATTGCCCCTACATTGGTGTAAGCCAAGCTGGAATAGAGCAAGTAGCCACAAACTAAACAAAAAAGCAGTGGTGTAATTGGATAAAAAGGTACGCGAAATGGGCGTAGCGCATTGGGTTCTCTTCGGCGCAGCACAAACAAAGATATACCTGAAAGTAGAAAGAAAAACCAAAAAACTGGTGCAGTGTAGTCCACCATCGTTTCAAAACCTCTACGGGTGAAGGTGCCTAATAACACCAAAACTAGAGCGATCGCCCCTTGTAAAAGGTAGGCAAACGTAGGAGCGCTGGAACGTTGCTGCCAGTGCCCCATAAACCCGAACAAAGAAAAGTCTTGTCCTAGAGCATAATTTGTGCGTGCGCCTGTAAAAATAGTGGCATTAATTGCACCCAAAGCAGAAACAGCAATCAAAAGACTGATAAATACTGCTCCTGGCTGCCCAAGTATGTTTCGCATTAAAGCAGCTGCTACTGCTTGCGACTGTGCCATTTGGGCTAATCCCAATCCCCGCAAATAAGCAACATTGATCAGCAAGTAAATCGCGGTGATAATGCCTATACTCCAAATTAGCGATCGCAAAATATTGCGCCGTCGATTCTGAATTTCTGCAGAGATGAAAGCTGCTTCATTCCAGCCACCATAAGACAACAAAACAAATAGCATTGCTAGTCCCCAAGTTCCTTCTGTAGGGGGAGGAGGTGAACTAGGAGCAGCAGGAGAACCAGAAACAGCAATTCCAATCCCAATTACTAACAGCAAGCCAAGGACTTTCACCGCCGTTAGCCAATTTTGCATCCACTTGCCTTGCTGCAAACCGAGAATGTTTAAAGCAGTGAGTAAAGCGATCGCTGCTGCTGCATACAAAGAAGAGGAAAAGTTGCCCAGACGCAACACCTCAGAAAGATAATCCCCAAAAATAAATGCCAACAGAGTAATAGAACCTGTTTGAATCACAGTCATTCGTGCCCAGGCAAACAAAAAGGCAACATTTAACCCAAAGGCACGTTTGAGGTAATAATAAGTACCTCCTACATCCGGATAAGTAGTGGCTAACTCTGCGTAGCACAAAGCGCCAATCAGAGATATCAAGCCCCCAGCTAACCATAACAGCAGTGCAGTCAACCCATTACCAGTATTAGCAGCTACTACAGCAGGAGTTTCAAAGATACCTGCGCCGATCACAATACCGACAATCAAAGCAACTGCATCAAAAAATGTCAGTGATGGCTTTGGGCTTGCTACTTCGGTTGTAGCTCCTTGCTTAACAAAAGCGTAATCTTCACGTCTATTCACTAAAAGTACCCTTGCGTGAAAGTTCTAAAAGTTGTAGCCAACGCCCAGTAGCAGTCCAACTTCAGTATCATTAATAAAACCAATATTAACCCCAGCAGTTGCCGTAAATTGATTTGACAAGGGGACATCAACACCACCGCTCACCAGAAAGCCCAGATCGTCATCGTCACCCGTGGAAATCAGCACACCTGCACCCAAGTAAGGAGCCACATTCAGTTGTTGTTGGGGCGTACCTGTTACTGATTGAGTTGCAAAGTCAACTGTCACAGGAATGAGAAATACCGGATCGTCTTTAATTAAAGCAGTAGGACGAACGGACAAGTTTCTGCTCAAACCGATTTTGGTAATGATAGAAAAGGCACCTTCACTGAGAGTGGTATCGCCGCCCAAGCCAATATTACCGCCAACCCCAATATAGCTACGCCCACTACGGGTAGCTCTACCTGGTGAAAATCCTTGCGCTATCTTTTGAGGAGTAGCCAAAGAAGTTGCTTCTTGTTCGGCAACTGGTGTAGATACAGGGGTTGTTTGGGCATTGGCTTTGAATCCGCTAAATCCTGCGATCGCAACCACAACACTTAGTAGAGAGACAATTTGCCCGATCAGACGAAAATACATAACTAAAATCTTTGTGTATGTATGTAAAAAACTGAGGAATCTTGAGTTATGCCCCTGATTTCATAGTTAAAAGCAAATGTGACAGGAAAATGACAATTAAAGTAAATAAATGAAAAATTTTATTTACTCTGTCTTGAAAATAAGGCAGAGGAGGCAGAAGGCATAAGGAAAGACAGTTTTCATTCCCTCGTTGTGTGATTTATTACATGACTATCTAGTTTGAAAATAAGGGCGCTTAGGCTAGAGACTGGGAAAGAGAAGTTTTCATCAGTTTTGTTGTGTGATTAAATCATATCGATACTTTGAAAATAGGGAAATCTTAAGAGAGAATGGGAAACTTTGCATCATATTTGCTCTCATGTTTAGAGTAGAAAAGCAGATAGAATGCCTACGTCCTCCAGCGGTGGGATTTTACACAAAATTGGGTAAAAAATTCTACAAATTCGTAGCAAAATAAAAGCTAATTCAGAGCAACGGTTTTCCTATCACTACACTTCCACCCATATCAGGAAGTGCAATGTAACTAATGCTATTATTTTTTGCAAATTCACGTACAGCTTTTTTGGCTCCTGGATAGTTGTCAATATTGTAGTCATTTACCATGATGTAGCCTCCATGAGCTAGTTTTGGATAAAACCAACACAAACCAGCGTATATTGGCTGATACAGATCCGCATCCAAGCTTACAAAGCAAAATTTTTCATCTTCACATCCACTTGCTGATTCTGGAAACCATCCTTTCTTGACTATGGCTTTTTCTTGATGGGACATTCGAGATAAAACTAAATCTATAGTAGTATTGCTAAAATCATGGTAACTTTGTGTACCGTATCCCATCTGTCGATCAATTTGAACATCCCGCTCGTCAAAGCCCTCAAAAGTATCAAATAGATAAAGCTTCCTGTCTGGGAAGTAATTGTTAATTGCTGAAGCAAAAATTCCTTGAAATACGCCAACTTCTGCAACAGAACCCTCTATTTCGTGTTCGTAAATTTCTCGACTCAGTAGTTCTAATGTTCCATATCTAACAGTGTCAAGACTATAAAACCAGCATTCTCCAAAATCTACAAACCAAGATTCGGGCTTATTCAAGATCGGATTGGTATAACGATTAGCTTGTTCTATGTTGCCTCGAATTAAATAATAGTTATTGCGATTTCCTAATCGTCTAAATACTTTTAGCAAAGCTCTATGAAATTGTTGTTTGAGAAACTTTTTAACTGCTTTCATTGAAGAACCCTTCACTTTTATAGTTAAGCTTGATGCAAGCAGCTTCGACTTCTTTACTAGCTTATACCAATTATTGGGAATACTTATTCTCTATAAAAATGCATTTAAGAATTTAAAAATTACGTCTAAAGATAGTTGAATATTTGCTGCTCAATTGAGAAATCCAGTAACTAGTGTTCTATCGCATTAATTTTGCTGGGTAAAATAACGAACCACAAAGGACGCGAAGAACACAAAGGAAGAGGGAAAGAAGAGAAATTGAAAAGTTGATTAACCTATCAAAACTTTTGCGATAGAACACTAGTGTAGAGACGCGAAATTTCGCGTCTGGACAATAAATAAAAAGCGATCGCATTTTGGCGATCGCTCTTATCAAGATTTACTCAATCTCTAGACAAACAAGTAAAATACTCGCTAAAGATTAGAAAAAGCAGATTCTTAAATCTTGGCTTCTTCTTTAACTAATTTCTCCCAACCCAAATCTTTCAAATTATTATTCCGACGCAAGGGACGAGTTACTAATTCTAAAATGTCACGGGCATTGGTAAAGCCGTGAATTTGAGCGAAGGTGAACTCTACAGACCATTTAGTATTTATACCACGTGCTTCCAATGGGTTAGCATGAGCCATACCAGTAATTACCAAGTCAGGCTGCAATTCATAAATACGTTGAATTTGGTTGTAGTTGTCTGGTTTTTCGATAATCTTTGGAATAGGTGCGCCCATTTCTTGACAAGTCTTTTCTAACAGAGCCAACTCAGCAGCTTGATAGCGCTTATCCATGTAGGGAATGCCAATTTCTTGAACGATCATGCCGCAGCGTACCAAGAACCGCGCTAGAGAAACTTCCAACAAGTTATCACCCATAAAGAAGACTGACTTGCCGCGAATTAGTTTAATATACTCTTCTAAACTTTGCCAGATTTGAGCTTCGCGTTCTTCTAATCCTTTGGGAGTAATACCAAACACCGAACAGATTTTCTCAATCCAAGCACGAGTACCATCAGCCCCGATTGGGAAGGGTGCGCCAATCAGCTTGCATTTGCGACGACGCATTAAGGTAGTAGCAGTACGGCTGAGGAAGGGATTAACACCAGCAACATAATACCCTTCTTCAATTACAGGTAGTTCTGTAAAACGCTTGGCAGGTAGCCAGCCAGAAACTTTAATGCCTTGCTTTTTCAGTTCTAAGGTTAACTGAGTAACCACAGGATCGGGGAGAGAACCAAACAAAACCAGAGGCGGGTGATTAACGTATTCAGTTTCTTCTTGGGCAACTTCTTCTTTTTTCTTGCCAAAGTTGAGCAGCTTTTGAATAGCGTTACGCTCATTCTTATCAGCTTCTACCACAGGAGCTTTATCAGGGCAACGGGCAGCCATTGCGGCTAACACCGTGTCTTCTCCTTGAGTGAAAGCGTAATCTAAACCATTGGCACGAGCTACAACAATGGGAATACCAATTTCAGATTCTAGCTTTGGTGCCAAGCCTTCCAAATCCATTTTGATAATTTCGGTAGTGCAGGTGCCAATCCAAACAATGACACTGGGGTTGCGATCGCGTTTAATCTGCAAGCACAGCCGCTTTAACTCATCATAATCGTTGAGCTGCGCTGAGATATCTCCTTCTTCTAACTCAGCCATAGCATAACGCGGTTCAGCAAAAATCATTACCCCCATCGCATTTTGCAGGAAGTAACCACAAGTCTTGGTACCAATTACCAAAAAGAAGCTATCTTCAATTTTTTGGTATAACCACGCCACACAGCTAATTGGGCAAAAAGTATGATAATTACCGGTTTCGCATTCAAAATTTAAAGCTTCTGGTTGAGCAACAGTCATTTTGTTATATTCTCCCCTTGATTTTAAGGCATAGCTAATCGCTAATAGCTAATAGCTAATGGCAATTAGCTATTAGCCAACTCATGCGTTGGGGAAGAGACGGGCAATTTCCGAGTCATCAAAAGTGCTATTTGTCAGTTCTTCCCCTACAAAAATATCAGTATTGCTTTCGCCCTGTAGAGCTGCTGTTTCGTCACCCCAGACATCTGACAACACTTCGGTAAAATCATCCTTTTCTGGTGCAACGGTAGCGGAAATTTGGTTGCCTATTTCATTTAATTCATCAAAGGAAATATCACCAAACTCATCCTCCTCATCGCTTTGCGATCGCTCTTGGAACTCATTTGTAGATTGTTGATCTGGGGATGAGGAATTTTCGCTTAACCCATTTAAGGTTTCGACTGCAACTGCTCTGAGTTGATCTCGCACAGTTGCTTCGCTCACCATAAAACTTTGTTCATGGTTATCACTCATTCCCAAATCTTGAGCGATCGCACCGTTCCCACAGCCATTGTTTTGAGGAATTGTCAATGTTTCATCATGGAGCTTTTCTTCCAAACACACTGCTTCATCCCCATCTTCCGAACTTTGCGATTTGGGCATTACGCAGTTACCGAGAGCATAGTCTGGATCGAAATTTAAACCCAGCACCTCAATCAGAGTATCAGCATCAGGATTAAGTCTGGAAAAGGGTAGCATTAATTGCGCTAGTTTTGGTTCTAGTGCGTTGGCTACTCCCAAGATGAGGTAAGAAGGTGGCCGCTTTCCGCCATCAGGTGTATAAACTGATTCAACCTCCATGTGAAGTTTGATCCAATCGCGATTGACCTGAAAAAAATGCAACCACTTCTGCTTCAATGAATCTGTAAAGCTGTAAAAGAAGGCCATATTGTCCCTCATCCTGAGAAAAAATGATTTATACAATCATCAAGTCTAATTCCTCTTCCGGATTAGGAACCTGTGGTTTATTCGGATTTAAGTAAAAATCAGATAACAAAGAGAACAATTCCCGATCTTGAGCGTCTTTCGGAACTACACCCTCTGGCATTGCCAAAAGTTGATCGGCAATATTTAAGTAATAATCGCAAACGTAGTTTAAAGAGGGTTCATATTCTGCCATTTCAAATAGAGTTTTACCCTTGACACGAGAAACACGAATATCTTCAATCAAAGGCAATACTTCTAATACTGGCATTGGTACTGATTCTACATATTTGTCAATCAAATCCCGCTTGGAAGTACGATTACCAATTAAACCAGCTAAACGCAAAGGGTGAGTACGTGCTTTTTCGCGTACAGAAGCGGCAATGCGATTAGCGGCAAATAAAGCATCAAAGCCGTTGTCGGTAACAATCATGCAGTAGTCAGCATAGTTGAGAGGAGCTGCAAAACCACCGCAAACCACATCACCCAAAACGTCAAATAAAATTACGTCGTACTCATCAAAAGCATTAAGCTCTTTAAGTAATTTTACTGTCTCGCCGACTACGTAACCACCGCATCCCGCACCAGCAGGAGGCCCACCAGCTTCTACGCAATCTACTCCACCATAGCCTTTGTAGATAACATCCTCTGGCCAGATATCTTCGTAATGGTAATCCTTTTCCTGAAGGGTATCGATAATAGTGGGAATCAAAAAGCCAGTCAGGGTGAAGGTGCTGTCGTGTTTGGGATCGCAACCAATTTGCAGCACTTTCTTGCCGCGCTTGGCTAGAGCCACAGATATATTACAGCTTGTTGTAGATTTACCGATACCGCCCTTTCCGTAAACTGCTAATTTCACTGTTTTTGCCTCTTATCGTTTTTTTATCAAACTCTTGGCTCAAACACTTGCAGCACCGCCTTAGATGACGATGTGTGAGGTCTTTGAGTGCCATTATTGTCCAAATAAAACCGAAAAGAAAGGGGTTATTAAAGTCTATCAGAACGCTATTGTCTGATTTATTGAAATATTTATTGTTTTTTTAGCTTATAGCAACTTAAAAAACTTCTGGAGCGCTTAAAAATATAAATTAATGAATTTATAAACTTACATAATATAAATTAGTTACAAAATACAAAAAACTGAAAACCTTATGAAATATATGCTCATAATCAAAAAATTTATGTCAAAAGTCGCAAAAACTAGATCCCCGACTTCTCCAAGAAGTCGGGGATCTTACACAGCAAAGGCGCACTAGCTCCCCTGTAGCCCTTTTCAAGCTAGTTTCCCACAGGCAACAGCCTAAACATATTGATGAAAACTTTCTTTCCCTAGCCTCTAGCCTCTAGTCCCTAGCCTCTAATTCCTGAAGATATAAAAAATTATTACATTTAAAAAAACTGACTTAATTTTCGCAAAATTAGCCTGATGACGAGCAGGGCGATCGCGAAACATCTTCTTCTAGCGCCTCAATTTCTTGCAACGATTGCCAGCCGGGGTGCCATTGGGAAGAATCTTGCAATAATTTAGCGTTGATCCAAAAGCGGACATTGGGATCGCAAGAAGCTACCATTTCGGCATATACCCACTTACCCTGATTTTTACGGTTGACAACTTGGAAGTGACGCCACCCATCGACTTTTTTTTGAGCTGTCCATTTAGAACCAACTAAGTAAGGAAATTTTTGTTTTTTAGTCATTTGTCATTAAAGTTTTATAATCTCTATCATTTCGCATTCGCTACTTTACCTAAAATCATCGTAACTCGCTGTGCAGTAGGTAAAACAGTGCCTTGGGATGATTACATAGTCAATAATTTTAGAATTAAGTGATTACACTGGAAGAGAAAATAGTGGAATTTACTGAATCAATCCATTGAATTTATGTAAGCAAAATTACTATCAGCAAAAAGCGATCGCCCATCCGAACTCATCCAATTAGGACAAGCATATACAAAACTTTTATAGTCTTGCCAATATTCCTTAGCTGTATCAATATCTTGTGCTTGAGTGCTTTTATCGCCACCACATAAAAGAATAGACTTGCTATCCAGGTACATCTGAAGTATTTGAGAAAGGGCGATCGCGTTACTCTTAAATTAATTGTTGACAATAGCACAAGCTAATGAAATCTCTCAACATCACACTGCCAGATGCGATCGCCAACGCTCTTAATGCTTAGATCGGCGATCGGGAAGTTCCCTTACCTGCTACAGCCATTGTAGAAGCTGCCCTTAAAGAATATTTGTCTGAACGTGGCTATTTACCCCCAAAAACACAAAGTTTACGCCTTACTCCTGCGCCAAAGGGAAGTGGCTCTCAAGATACGTCACTAAATCACGATAAAATTCTAGCTGATCAAGCTTTTTATCAGAAATTGCCGCCAAACTCACCTTGAGAGCCATAATTGCCGATACAGTCAGCTTCTGTTAAAGCTTCAGGAGGCAGAGTCGGCAGAGCCTCCTAATGCTTCATCCCCTGCCAGAGACAGGGAACGAGAAAACGAGAAAACAAGACAGGGAACGAGAAAACGAGAAAACAAGGCAGGAAACGAGAAAACAAGGCAGGGAACGAGAAAACGAGAAAACGAGAAAACAAGACAGGGAACGAGAAAACGAGAAAACAAGGCAGGGAACGAGAAATCAGCTTCTGTTAAAGTTTCGGGAGGCAGAGCCTCTTAACGCTTTCATTCCCTGCCAGAGGCAGGGAACGAGAAAACGAGAAAAATACACTCGTTACCAGGTTCAACCTGGTAACAAAATATTAGAGCCTCTGGCTCTTAATTAGTAAGAAGAATGCAACTATACATCAATTAAATCAACAGCTAAAATTCCCTCTATGCCCACGTAATTACGATAACTGGAATACCGCCAATGAGCAGGATCGTCAACATAACCACGTCGGACTGGATTATTGTGAATATATTCCAATTTTTGCTTAAACATCTGTTGGTTTAATATTGCTTGTGGGTGAGATCCTTCCTGCCAAAGCTGGTATTCTTGCGAAATTTTGTGTGACTGCTTATAAAACTTTAATTGTCTTAGCAAAAACTCTGCTCGGTTTTCCTTTAAATAATCAATTATGGATCTGGCTGTAAATGATTTGAACGCTGCTATTTCTTTAGATAAGTTTTCAGCAGATGCAATTAAGTGAAGATGGTTTTCCATAATCACATAACTATGCAAGGCTAAACGCTTTTGGCTTTGTAGAAATTCTAATGAGTTAAGAACAATCTCAACTAAGTCAGGTTTGCTAAATATGGCAATCCAGTTAACTACTGTGCAGGTGAGAAAATGTGGTTGGCTTTCTAGAAATTGGTAGCGAGAACGACCCATAGTGTAAAGAAAGATGTAAATATTAGGAGGCGGAGCCTCTTTAATAGCATTCCCAGGCCGAGCCTGGGAATGAGAATTAGGGGGTGGAGCCTGGGAATGAGAACTTTCCGTGTCACCGCGTCTCATCACCATGTCTCCTTGTCCCCGTGTCCGCTTGTCCCCGTGTCCCCGTGTCTCCGTGTCCCCGTGTCCCCTTGTCCTCTTCTCGGACGGTAATACTACTTTAGAAAGACGTGAAGACCGATCCAGCTATTGACCCGCCTTTTTTTACAATGACTTTATAAGAACAAAGCTTATTTGTGCGCGTTTTGTTGTTCGTTCCTCTAAAAGCCTATGCAACCAACCAATCCAAACCAATTTACAGAAAAAGCTTGGGAAGCGATCGCGCATACTCCTGATATTGCCAAACAATACCAACAACAGCAAATCGAAAGCGAACACCTGATGAAGGCGTTGCTAGATCAAGAAGGTTTAGCCAGCCCGATTTTTAACAAAGCAGGTGTCAACGTTCAAAAGCTGCGCGATCGCACCGATCAATTTATCCAACGTCAACCAAAAGTATCTGGTAGCAGCAGTTCCGTATACTTAGGACGGAGTTTAGATACACTTTTAGATCGAGCTGATACCTATCGCAAAGAGTTTGGTGACGAGTATATTTCAATTGAACACTTATTACTTGCTTACGCCAAAGACGATCGCTTTGGCAAAAGTCTATTTCAAGAGTTTGGATTAGACGAAAGAAAATTAAAAGATATTATTAAACAAGTTCGGGGGAGCCAGAAAGTGACGGATCAAAATCCAGAAGGCAAATACCAAGCACTGGAAAAATATGGACGCGATCTCACCGAAGCAGCACGTCAAGGTAAACTTGATCCAGTGATTGGACGTGATGATGAAATTCGCCGTACTATTCAAATTCTCTCTCGCCGTACCAAGAACAACCCTGTATTGATCGGGGAACCGGGTGTGGGTAAGACAGCGATCGTGGAAGGTTTAGCACAGCGCATCGTTGCTGGTGATGTACCCCAATCTCTCAAAGATCGCAAGTTGATTGCTTTAGATATGGGTGCTTTGATTGCGGGGGCAAAATTCCGGGGTGAATTTGAAGAACGCCTCAAAGCCGTCCTTAAAGAAGTCACTGAATCTGGTGGCAATATAATTTTGTTTATTGATGAAATTCACACAGTTGTCGGTGCGGGCGCTACCCAAGGGGCAATGGATGCCAGCAACTTGCTCAAACCAATGTTGGCGCGGGGTGAATTGCGCTGTATTGGTGCGACAACGTTAGATGAATATCGTAAGTATATTGAAAAAGACGCTGCTTTAGAGCGGCGCTTCCAACAAGTTTATGTAGATCAACCTACTGTAGAAGATACTATTTCCATTCTGCGCGGGTTGAAAGAGCGCTACGAACTTCACCACGGGGTGAAAATTTCTGATAGTGCCTTGGTTGCAGCTGCGACATTGTCGAGTCGGTATATTAGCGATCGCTTCTTGCCAGACAAAGCCATTGACTTGGTAGACGAAGCCGCAGCCAGACTGAAAATGGAGATTACCTCGAAACCAGAGGAACTTGACGAAATTGATCGCAAGATTCTGCAATTAGAAATGGAGAGGCTATCGCTGCAAAAAGAAAGCAATGCTGCCTCCAGGGAACGATTGGAAAAACTGGAAAAAGAACTTGCAGATTTAAAAGAAGAACAAAGGGCGTTAAATGCCCAATGGCAGTCTGAAAAAGACATTATCACCAAAATTCAGTCTGTTAAAGAAGAAATTGATCGCGTTAATTTAGAGATTCAGCAAGCCGAACGCAACTACGATCTCAACCGTGCGGCTGAGTTGAAATACGGCAAGTTAACCGATTTGCACCGTAAATTAGAAGCAGCAGAAAGTGAATTAACACAAGCTCAACGCAGTGGTAAATCTCTGTTGCGTGAAGAAGTCACCGAATCTGATATTGCGGAAGTAATTTCTAAATGGACGGGTATCCCCATCAGCAAATTGGTGGAATCCGAGAAAGAAAAACTGTTGCACTTGGAAGATGAACTGCACCAACGCGTGATTGGGCAAGATGAAGCAGTCACAGCAGTTGCCGATGCTATTCAGCGTTCTCGTGCTGGTTTAGCAGATCCAAATCGTCCTATCGCTAGCTTTATTTTCCTCGGCCCCACGGGTGTTGGTAAAACTGAGTTAGGAAAAGCCTTGGCTGCTTATCTGTTTGACACCGAGGAGGCGATGGTGCGAATTGATATGTCCGAGTATATGGAAAAACACGCAGTTTCCCGGCTGATTGGTGCGCCTCCAGGATACGTAGGTTATGAAGAAGGCGGGCAATTAACCGAAGCTATTCGCCGTCGCCCTTACGCGGTAGTTCTCTTCGACGAAATCGAAAAAGCACATCCGGATGTCTTCAATATCTTGTTGCAAATTCTTGATGACGGACGCGTTACCGATGCTCAAGGTCATACCGTAGACTTTAAGAATACGATTATTATCATGACTAGCAACATCGGTTCGCAGTTCATCCTCGATTTGGCAGGAGATGACTCCCGCTACGACGAAATGCGCCATCGAGTCATGGAGGCGATGCGAAATAGTTTCCGTCCAGAGTTCCTTAACCGCGTTGATGAAATCATTATCTTCCACGGTTTGCAGAAAGAGGAATTGCGCAAAATTGTCCAACTGCAAGTCAACAGATTGCAGCAAAGATTGGGCGATCGCAAAATGTCTCTCAAACTCTCGAATGCTGCTCTTGACTTTTTAGCTGAAGTAGGATACGACCCTGTATTCGGTGCGCGTCCCTTGAAGCGGGCTATTCAAAGGGAGTTAGAAACTCCGATTGCTAAAGCTATCTTGCGTGGTGAATTTAACGACGGCGACACCATCTTTGTTGATGTCGAAAATGAGCGCCTTGCTTTCAAGCGTTTACCCGTTGAGTTGTTGACTACTTAAGAAATAATAACCGTAAGGTGGGCACTGTTCATAACGTAAAAATAAGGGTTTGAAGCAATTTAGGCAGTGCCCACCCTACAAAAATTGCTGCCTCCTGCCTTCTACTTACACCCATTGAGTCTCAAATGCATCTTGTCCAGTTCCATAAATCAAATTGCCGTATGCTTGCCAATGGGCAATTTCTTCAGGGGTGAGTGGTGGAGCATTGAGGACAGAAAGGTTTGCCTCTAATTGTTGTAAATTTTGTGGGGCTGTAAGTGCTAGACTTACAGCTTTTTGATTTAGTACGTAGCGATAGCAATCTGCTGCCGTAGGAGATTTTTGTTGCCAATGGGGATGTCCTTGTAAAAGAGTTCCCCAACGCGTACAGGTGAATGCAACAACAGGAATGCCAGCTCTTTGGGCAGATGGTAAAACATCTTCTTCCACTTTACGATGAGCCATGTTGTAGCGGTGCATTAACACCTGAGACTTACCCAGATTAATTAATTCCAAGGCAATGGATCGGTTATGGGTAGTAACTCCTACGTAACGCACAAGTCTTTTTTCCTGCCAGGAGTATAATTCATCAAGTATTGCCTGGACTTGAGCCATATCATCATCAGGAGAAACGTACTCGACAAAAAATACATCCACTTCATCAAGATTTAGACAACGACGCACAGAGTCAAAATAAGCACGCAACCCACTGATATCTCGTTCTTGGTATCCCGTTGCAACCAAAATTTGTTTGCGTTTTCCTGCGATGAGAGGTTTTAGCCCCTCTAATAAGCTTTCAAATTCTAGGTTGTAAAAGAAGAAGTAATTTACTCCTGCCTCGAATGCCATTGCTACTGCCTTAGCATCTAGCCCTGAATTCCCCGCCAAACCAATTATGCTTGCTGGCTGTCCGTTTTGGGTTACTAACTCCATACTCGACTGCCCCGATTTAAAAAACTTATATAAAAACAATTAATAAAGTTAAATCTTTCAATTTCTATCTTCACTTGTAAAAGTCATTTGATGAAGCAGTAATTATGGTTTTGATAATCATTATCATAGATATATAAGCACTGCTTTTATCGTATATTTATATGAATTAGTACCAGACAATTTCACAATTATTTAAGATAGTTGGTAGCTTAATATAAAATAAAAAAACACCTCCAACCACCTCTTGTTTTGAGCGTCAATTAAGACGAATAGTTGGTAGGTGTCAATTAAAAACAGTATCCATTCACTTAGTGCGCTCACCCCTAAGGTGAGCTTTTACATTTAGATTTTCACTAAAGTATTATGTCAGATTTATTCACCTATTAGCTCAAAATTAAATAATTTTAAGCTTATGAAGAAATAGGAATCTATTTTCGCAATTATTAAGAACAAAAGTCCGATTAATTCACTTCTGACACCAGTTGCTTAATTGCAATTTTTGTAGGGTGGGCACTGTCTAACTTTCTTCAAACCTTTATTTGTACCTTGTGAACAGTGCCCACATTACACACGCTTAAGGACAAAAGTCCGATAAACATTGTTAATAAGACGTGATTAACTATACATTATGATTACTGATGCAATTCATTTGTAATTATCTTTGATTTTTACCAAAAAACTTAGCGAGAGTCTGAATGCTGAAGGTTCATGACCAGGAACTCAGCGACTGGAAGAGGCAAAGAATTTTCCACTGCTCTTTTCTTCCTTGCCTTTTTCTAGTTCAATTTGAGAAAAATGATCGGTGGGGGGAAGTCAATCTTTCATTTGAAATAGATAATATAAGATGTTGACATTTACAAAGGCAAGTTAAACTACTGGCTGATTCAAGCTAGGCTAAAAATACATCTTTCAAAAATCTTTAATAATTTTCATTAAATTAATGAAGCATTTGCGGTTATGAGCCGCTATGAGAATTTTATTAGTTGAAGATGATGAAGTTATAGCCCAATCACTTGCCAAATCCCTGACAAATCAGCATTATGCTGTTGATATTGCCAAGGATGGGCAAGAAGGTTGGGATTTTGTCGATTTATTTACTTATGACTTGATATTACTCGATGTATTGCTGCCCAAACTAGACGGAATTAGTCTCTGTCGGCAATTACGAGCAAGTGGTAATCAAACACCTATTCTTTTATTAACAGCTCAAGATACCAGCAACACTAAGGTAATAGGGTTAGATGCTGGTGCAGATGATTATGTTGCTAAACCTTTTGATTTTCAGGAATTATTAGCTCGCATCCGTGCTTTGTTACGTCGCAGTGGTTCAGCATTACCCCCTGTATTGAACTGGAAAAACCTGCAACTCGATCCCAGTACTTGCGAAGTTACCTGTAATGGCAAGCTTCTGCATTTGACTCCTAAGGAATACGGCTTACTCGAACTTTTTCTGCGTAACAATCACCGGATTTTTAGCTGTAGTGCATTAATAGATCATTTGTGGTCATTTGAGGAACCACCCACAGAAGATACGGTGAGATCCCACATGAAAAGTTTACGGCAGAAACTCAAAGCAGTGGGAGTTGCAGAAGATCCAATTGAGACAGTTTATGGCATTGGATATAGATTGAAGCCAGCAGGGAAAGAGGACAAGGGGAAAAGGAGACAAAGGGGGAACCAAGAGGACACGGAGAAAGAAGACAAGGGGAATATTTCTCTCTCCGCGTCGCCGCGTCTGGTGCTCTCCGCGTCTTCTTCCCCTAGCCAAAGTCGAGTTGACAATGGAATTTCTAAAGTTTGGGAGGAGGTAGTACGCAAACTTGAAGAGCGAGTAGTGGCGATTGGGCAAGCTTCTACCATACTGCTACAAGGCAAGCTAAATGAGGAAATGCAATCACAAGCAAAGCTAGAGGCTCATAAGTTAGTTGGTTCCCTGGGTATGTTTGGCTCTGATGAAGGTTCTCGTTTAGCCCAAGAAATAGAATCCTTATTGGAAAAAGGCAACCAGCTCAAGCCAGCCACAAAACAGCATTTGTTGCAATTGGTTGTGGAATTGCGCCAAGAATTGCAACTTTTGAACTTCAAGTATAAGCCGGGATTGCGATCGCTCAATCAATTAGCAAATGAACGTCCGTTACTATTAATTGTTGAGCGGGATCGGGAATTTGCTGAGACTTTGGCAAGGGAGACAAAGAATTGGGATCTACGAACGCAAATCGCTCCAAATGCGATCGCCGCGAAGGAATTGATTACTGAAGATTGCCCTGATGTTGTGTTGCTCGATCTACCCGCTCACGACTCCACAGACAATGCTCTGGCTTTGCTGGCAGAACTGAGTCACCGTACTCCACCAATACCTGTAATAATTATCACAGAGCAAAATAGCTTGCTCGACCGGGTCAAAGTCGCTCGTTTAGGTGGGCGTACAGTTTTGCAAAAGCCTGTTTCTCCAACCACAGTACTGGAAACAGTAAATCAAATATTACAATCTTCCCTGCCAACTGAAGCCAAGGTAATGGTTGTAGACGACGATCCGCAAATATTAATTGCTGTCCAGACTTTACTAGTGCCTTGGGGACTGAAAGTTTACACTCTAGACAATCCACTTCGATTCTTGGAGGCAATAGCAATTGCTGAACCGGAACTGCTAATTTTAGATGTAGAAATGCCCGGAGTCAGTGGTATAGAATTATGCCAAGTTGCACGTAATGCTCCCCAGTGGAGCGGATTACCTATTTTGTTTCTCACAGGTCATAGCGATACTACAACTAAACAGCAGATATTTGCGGCAGGTGCTGACGACTACATTAGTAAGCCCATTGTCGAGCCAGAATTGATTGCTCGGATTCTCAATCGTTTGGAGCGATCGCGTGCTCAAAGGCATCTAGCAGAAATCGACGCTCTAACTTTTGTACCCAATCGTCGCAAGTCCACCCAAGATCTAGAACGGCAGCTAGCGTGGAGCGATCGCCACCATCAACCCTTTTGCTTCGCTATTGTGGATTTAGATAATCTTAAGCAAATTAACCACAACTACGGCCATGCGATCGGCGATCGCGTATTATCCCGATTAGGGCAGGTGTTACGGCAGGCATTTCATACTCAGGATGTAGTTGGGCGTTGGGGAGGTACGGAATTTGTAGTGGGGATGGCAGGAATGAATAAAAGTGACGGAGCGCGAAGGCTTTTAGAACTTCTCAAGAGTTTTCGTCAGATTGAGTTTACAACTACCAACGCTCAAAAGTTTCATGCCACCTTCAGTGCAACAGTTGTCGAGTATCCTCAAGCTGGTAACAATCTCCAAGCCCTCTACCAGGCTGCTGACACAATTCTTGAGCAGGCAAAAACAACGGGAAGAAATAAAATACTGAGTAATTAGAAATACTAGGTTACAGGTAACAGGTGACAGGGTACAGTTCTTCCCTATTCCCCTATCCTCAACTAATCCCCGTCAATAGAAAGCTATATGTCGGAATTATTACATACCTTTTTCACTTCCAGTCCCTTTATCCCTCACGGACATTGCTATCTGTGGAATCCAGGGTTGGTATGGTTGCATTTGTTATCAGACTCGTTCATTGCCTTAGCATATTATTCGATTCCCTTCACATTGTTCTATTTCGTCCAGAAGCGACAAGATGTTCCTTTCAAAAGGATGTTTTTATTGTTTGGAGCGTTTATCGTCGCCTGCGGTACGACTCATTTAATGGAGGTTTGGACGCTTTGGCACCCGATTTACTGGCTATCCGGCTCGATAAAAGCCATTACGGCATTAGTTTCACTGTACACGGCAATTATCTTGGTAGAATTAGTGCCTAAAGCACTGGAAATACCTAGTACAGCCGCATTAGAAGCAGCAAACCAAAAACTGCAACAGCAGATTGGAGAACGTCAAAAAGCAGAAGCTGCATTGCGTAAAGCGCACGATGAGTTAGAAATCCGAGTCGAAGAACGAACAAAAGAGCTAGTAAAAGCTAATGAAGCACTACAAGAAAGCGAACAACAACTGAAGTTAGCGTTGCAGGCTGCTAAACTTGGAGCTTGGCAACTCGATTTGAAAACAGGGGAGTTATCTGCATCCCATCAGTGCAAGGCAAACTTTGGTTTGTCAAGCGAAGTAGAGCTTTCCTACAGTATGCTATTTGAACGTATCCATCCCGAAGATCGTGCTTATGTGCGGGAGTCTGTCAGTCGAGCGCTGGAACAAAAGATTGATTATGAGGCAGAGTACCGCAACATCTGGCCTGATAATAGCGTTCATTGGGTATTGGCACGGGGAAGCGCTATTTGTGAGGCTGATGGTAGCTCTACTCGCATGATCGGCGTCACATTAGACATTAGCGATCGCAAGCGTGCAGAAGAAACTCTCCAACAGACAACAATGCTACAACGAGCAATTTTGGATAGTGCCAATTACACCATTATTTCCACAACAGTAAATGGTACGATCCTCACCTTTAATCGCGCCGCAGAGCGATTGTTAGGATACACGGCAGCAGAAGTTGTTGGAAAAACAACCCCAGTTATCATCCACGATCGAGACGAAATTGTACAGAGGGCACAACAGTTATCGCAAGAACTAGGATTCACGATTGAACCAGGGTTTGATGTTTTTGTTGCCCATGCGCTCCTTGGGGAAGTAGACGAGCGCGAATGGACTTATATTCGCAAAGATGGTTCGCGTTTTCCAGTGTTGCTCTCAATCACAGCTTTGCGTAACACCCAGAACAATATTACGGGATTTCTCGGTATTGGTAGTGACATTACCGATCGCAAGCGAGCAGAGGAGGCACTGCGTGAAAGTGAACAGCGTTTTCATGCCTTCATGAATAATAGTCCCACAGTTAGCTTTATGAAGGATACTTACGGACGTTATGTTTATGTCAATCAAACATTTGAGCATATATTCCAAGTTAAGCTAGCAGATATACGAGGAAAAACAGACTTTGACAGGTTTCCCATAGAGATAGCACAGGAACTTCATCAGCACGATCGGAGTGTTTTATCTACAGGACAAACAGCTGAAATAGAGGAAACAGTGCCAACACCCGATGGCGCTCTCCACAATTGGTTAGTTTTTAAGTTTCCAATTTGGGATCGCACCGGGCAATTATTTCTTGGTGGCGTAGCGATTGACATTAGCGATCGCAAGCGAGCCGAAGAAGAACTTCGCCACCTCAGTAATGCACTGGAAAGTGCAGTAGAAGGGATCTCGCTGTTGGATAGGCAGGGACTTTATCTCAAGGTAAACCCGGCTTATGCCAATATGGTTGGATACCAAAGCGAGGAACTGATTGGTATGGAATGGGTTTTGACTGTCCATCCAGACGATCGGGAAAAATTGAATACAGCCTACCAACAAATGCTCGCCAACGGCAAGGCGGAAGTAGAAGCTAGGGCTGTGCGCAAAGACGGTTCGGTTTTTGATAAACAAGTAGTGATGGTTAAAGCCTACGATCAACAGCAATTTATCGGGCATTATTGCTTCATGAAGGATATTAGCGATCGCCGCGAAGTCGAGCGCCTCAAAGATGAATTTGTTTCGGTAGTCAACCACGAATTGCGCACACCCTTAACTTCCATCTCTGGAGCTTTGGATCTGCTAGCCAGTGGAATTTTGCAAACGCAGCCCGAAGATGCTCAACGAATGTTAAAGATTGCTGCCAATAATACAGATCGGCTGGTACGTCTGATCAACGACATCCTCGATATCGAACGTATCGAGTCAGGAAAGATCCAGATGACAAAGCAAAGCTGTGATTCTGCCAGCTTGATCAACCAGTCAGTTGAATTTATGGAAGAAATTGCAGCACAAGCAGGGGTGACATTATCAGTTTCTCCCTTATCAGTTCGCCTCTGGGCAGATCCCGATCGCATTATCCAAGTACTCACTAACTTACTCAGTAACGCAATTAAATTTTCGCCACCAGGTTCTACGGTTTGGTTGAGCGCGGAAGAGGACAAGGGGAGAAGGGGACAGGGGACAGGGGACAGGGAAAATATTTTCTCCTCATCTCCCTCTATATTATTTAAAGTCACAGACCAAGGGCGGGGGATTCCGGCTGAGAAATTAGAAACTATTTTTGAGCGTTTTGGACAAGTTGATGCCTCAGACTCTCGCCAAAAAGGGGGAACAGGTTTGGGTTTAGCTATCTGTCGCAGTATATTGCAACATCATGGCGGACAAATCTGGGCTGAAAGTACCTTAGGAGAAGGTAGCACTTTCTTTTTTACCCTGCCAATCCTCCCAGAAGAGGAGGGTGAGACAAGGGCACAAAGAGACATGGAGAATGTTTTTAATCAATTGTGCGCATCTCATACTCACCATGTTGCCGCGTCTTCTGAAACCGCGTTAGCAAAGCCTCCTCTAGTTCTACAGTGTGACGACGATCCTTCGGTTCGAGTTGTAGTGCAAAAAATGCTAGAACAACGGGGCTATCGAGTTCTGGCAGTGGCATCGGGACAAGAGGCTGTGCAGGAAGCAACAGCGAACCATCCTGATGCAATTATTCTCAATTTAATGATGCCCGGTATGAACGGTTGGGAAACCCTAACAATTCTCAAACAGCAGCCACATACCCAAAATATCCCCGTGATTATTCTCAGTGGCTTGTTACCCGATGCCAGCAAAGGTTTTCCGGAGGGAGTGAGTGACTGGATTGTCAAACCTCCAAATATCAAGTTGTTGTGCCAAGCTTTAGAAAAAGCTACCACTCGACAAAATCAAACTTTCAAAGTACTGATTGTAGAAGATGACCGAGATTTGGCACAGGTACTCATTGCCATGTTCAACAGCCACAACATTGCCACTTTTTATGCCCAAACCGGGCGAGAAGCTATACAGGTAAGCCAAAACATTATTCCTGACTTATTAGTGCTGGATTTGGGGCTGCCAGAATGCGATGGTTTTACTGTAGTAGATTGGCTGCGACAGCACAACCACCTCTGCCAAGTACCGTTAGTTGTATACACAGCCCGCGATTTGGATGAGGGCGATCGCGAACGATTAAGGCTAGGACAAACTCTATTTCTCACGAAAGGACGCATTACCCCGCAGGAATTTGAACAACGAGTTATAAATTTACTTAACCGAATGATTGGCAGCCATAGTGAAACTAATTACTAGTGTAGAGGTGGAGTTGATATGACCACGAGACACATTCTCATTATTGATGATGAATATGATATCCGGGCAGTAGCTGAACTCTCCTTAAAAGCAGTAGGAGCTTGGCAAGTTTCGACTGCTGCCTCAGGCAATGAAGGAGTAACAAAGGCGGTTGCCGAACAGCCAGATGTGATTCTTCTGGATGTAATGATGCCCGACATGGATGGAATCGCTACTTTTAAAGCACTACAAGCACATCCCGCCACCAATAAAATTCCCGTGATTTTACTGACAGCCAAAACGCAAGCTGCCGAACAGCGACGATTTGCTGAATTAGGAGTGCGAGCAATTATTACCAAGCCTTTCAAAGCCATGAAATTGCCTGCTCAAATTGCAGCCGCTCTCAACTGGGAGAGTTAAAAAATTTTTTCTAAATTTCTTTCATCTCCACAATTTCTGCATTTTTCAGTTTTAAAGTTAAAAATAACCAACAGACCAACCAATCAATTGCACTTTCCCTAAAGGTGGAGTAAAAACTTACCAGCAGGAAAATTTCTAAGTTGGTTAGGTTTTGTCACCGTATTTTATATCTAAAATTTATGAACAATCTAGAACTATTTCACTTTCATCTCGAAAGAGTTATCTATGTCTTAAAGTTTCAAGATAAACAGCTAGTTGAGTACTGGATAGAGCATCTACATCTGAGCCTAGACTATCAATATACAGACTCTCTTTTAACAGCAGCCGTATTTGAATTATCTGCCACAGATACTGATACTTGTCGCTGGGTATTAGATAACTTTTCTGATTGTCCACCTTATACTGATTTGTTTGAAAGCGTTACTAGATTTGCTATCGGCAAACTCATCCAAAAAGGATTTATTCTCGGTCAAGACTTCAGCTTTACTTCTGAGGGTAAAATTCTACTCAATGAAAATACAAAAACCACGTTAATGACAGATACTTCTGCATCAGATAGTCTGTTACTTGAAAAAGTCTTGCTAGTTCCTCAACAAATTCATTCACTAACAATATGATGTCAACTAATATCTTCACTTCAATCTCATTTGTAAATATTCTCTTGCAACCAATTCGTCAACAACTTCAATCTCTCAAAATAGAAGACCACAAATTTGCACGCTTGCTCTGCAAATTGATTCCTGCTAGTTGCCCATTTGAACGAGAAATTAAAATTTACAAGCGTACTATTCTTTATATTCCTCCTCTGTGCAAACTCAATCCTTTCTATGAACAGTTAGTTGAGCTACGTTTTAGAGCTTTAACTTATTTAGCAGATTGCCATGGCGAAGATGTAACGCTGTATTGTTAATGGCAAACAAAATCATTATTGCTTTGTGAAAATTCTTATTTTCGATTAATTTGACTCACAAAATTCTCGAAACTTTGCAGTTTTTGTCTTAATTCTTCAGGCATAGAGTAGGAGCGCACTTCAAGGTTTGAGAGATTGTAATCGTAGATTTCGGGCGAATTGAAGTTTGGTTCTATCCACTGTCCGTTGTCGCCCGTGTACAATTTCCACTTTTCTATGTCAGCTACTGGAGAACCAGGAACAGAAGGATAGTCTGGTTCTAACAGAAAAGATTTGGGTTCTGGTGCCCAATAAATGTTGTTAGATGATTCATAGTTATTTTGAAACACCGAAGTATACATCCTATTATTTCCAGTGTTGGCAAAGAACAACATCTGGTTTGATGTTTCTGAAGAAATTAGCGAATTTCGGATAGCGATCGGCCCAACCCCAACGGGAACATTACTAATTTCCTGTACTTCTCCTAGATGGTAAGCAGTAGAATTAGAGTAGTATCGGGACGTTCCCACAAGGGCAATTTGATTTGGGTTATTGGCAATAACTGAGTCTAGAATTGTTATATTTTGAGCATTGCTGATATCAATTCCTGCTCTGTGCATAGAGTCAGAAATGAAAGAGTTCTTGACAAGAAACGGCCCCGGTGATACCTCTAAAAACAATCCTGCCGAATTTTTCACCGCAACAAAGTTATCGATTACTACATTCTTGTTTTCGTGATCGAACCACATCCCACTTGTCAGGTTTCCGATCGCCTGCTGATCCTTGAACAGCACATTTTTAGCGAAGTGGTGTTTTGCACCACTGATTGCCCAGCCTCTCCAATCCGAGAGATTACCACGCCAGTTATTAAAGTTCGTACTATTCCCAATCCACAGACCATTTACCATATTATCTGAGGATGTACCCATGAAGCCGTTGTAGTTAAAGACGCTATTTTTTACTGTTACATCTTGGGTTTTGAACAAATAAAGCCCTTGGTAGTTATTCCATTCAAAGCGGCATTGGTCTATTAAAATATTTCGGTTAATCAGAGACTGTTTATCATTCCACTCTTCACCAAAGATCACAGCAGCAGTTCCACCCAACGCGCCGACTGAATGCCGAAATGAAATGTTTCGTAAGACTACATTACGCACTTGGTAAAACCGCATCAGGAATGGATGCACTCCTACTTCGATGGTTGCACTTTTAAAGTTCACATTGCTATTGGGCAAAAGGTAGAGAAAATCTCCGTTTTCGCTTTTTTCGGCGACACCAAAGCTCCCAGAGTGCTGGAGTGCATCTTGAGGCTCTACAAATTCTAAGTACTCGTAACTGCCAGTACCTCGGAAAGCGTTAGGGAATGTATATTTATATTTTTCAAGTAAAACTTGCCTCTGTTGTTTGCCGTTTACAAATACAAGTTCTCTTCGATGTGCAAGTATGTTCTTTGGCCCATATTTACCGTATGGCCCGCCATTATTACCAAAATCATAATTCCAAGGGATACGATATATTAAGCCTTTGTCAGTTTTAATCGTTGGTGTCCATGCAGAAAGCGGCACTAACTCAGAACCCTTGATAACTGTAGGTGTACTTCCCTGTCCCTCAATCACTAACACCACTCCATCGGGAACTTTTGGAAAGCGGTAATCTATTTTGAGTGAACCCTCACGATAGACATCGGCACTCAATGCTATTTTCGTTGAGATACCCTGTGATAAATATCCTCTAGCCTTTTCTAATGCTGCACCTATTGTTAAAAGTGGTTTTTTTTGGCTGCCATCGTTAGTGTCAGATGCTTCTGTACTTTTTGATACATAAATAATTTGAGATACTTTTGATTCATCTATGTTAGCGCCAGTTATCTTGGTAGCATCCGTACTTTTGAGAGATTGAGATCCTAGCTCAATAAAATCTTGAATCGTGAGATTTGAACTATCAGTTTGACCTTCGCTTTCAGCTGTTCCTTTGATTGGATACACTAAAGTTCCAATCAACACTAAACATATCAGATACACCCTACGTAGCATTACAACCTCCACTCTTGATTCAGCAAAGATTTCAGTTCAGTTTTTTATTTTCAAAAAAATTGAATTCTCATGAAAAAACATGAGTAACATCGTCATTGCATGAATTTATATCTGCAACAATTAGTCTCAGCTAGCATTAAAATTAGTTGAGATGAGCTTGAGTATTATTCAAGTTTTACTGATTAAAATTGCTCTCTAATTAATATTTAGCAATGAGATTTAATCTGAAAAACCCCGTCCTGAGCTATGTTGGAGTATTTTCAGATAATTTATACTAAACTAATTTTTTACGTACAAATCTTTTGCTAAAAAGGATAATTTATGACTCCAAAACTATAGCAGAGCTAAATTAAAACTGCCAATGAATTAGTAGACTTTGAAGATTAAAAACAGATTTTTACTATCGCATAGTTCATGCTAATAAATAAGCTGCATATGATGTACTGCTTTTGTTTTCACTGCTTTTGCTTACAATTTAGCTTTACTTCTAGCCAAAGTCTTCCGTGATTATTACAACCTATTTTTTTATGGGAAATTACTTATATTTGTCAATTTAAGTAGTATTTTGTGCAGATTAGCTTGTAAATATAGGCTAATCTAACTTCAGCTTGGCTTTAGTTCGCCGATTTACGCTATTTCTGTACTGCACATATCAGGATAAACCACTAATTCGCGAAGAAAAGGCGTAACAACACAATATCCAAAGTGGGATTTGTCTCAAGACTTAAAGTAATTTAAAATACTTTACACTGAGAAATATTACTTAAATAATGAAAAATATGAGAAAAAAAACACGATCGCACGCTGGCGATCGCGAATTTTTTGGCAGCTAATTTGGAATTAATGATTGCAGGAACCTTGCTTTGGCTCGTGTTCATTTTGGTGATGCCCGTGCCCGTGCTTGTGGGAACAGCTTTGTAAATCCTGTTCGATCAGTTTTTCGGTGATTTCTTTGAGAGTTGCATCTTTAGGTTTTAGTCCAATCCAAGCATCAATCTTCTCGGTATCGAAACCTACCTCGTAGCGATCGCCTACTTGCATCAAAGGACGGCGAATTAACAATGGATCTTTGAGCATCAACAGCAAAGCAGTCTCAGCATCAACTTGTTCGGGTACTAACTCGCCCGATTGCACTCGTGGAGCAGCACGATTAAACCATTCCGATACAGGGCGATCGCCAAAAAATGAGCGCAAACGCTCAATAGTCCAAGGTTCCGTGAGTAGGTTGTAGGCAATCACTTCATGACCTGCGGCTGTAAGCAAAGTTTTTTGTTTAGTATTATTCTTACAACCTGGTTTTTCATAAAAAATTACCCTTGCCATTACAGTAACTCCTACTGGTTTTAAGAATAGAAAATAAATGTTCAGTTACCAGTTATCAGTTACCAGTTGATAACTGTTTACTGTTCACTGAAAATTACTCACCTAATTAAATTTTAATTAAAAAACCAAATTATTTTGCTAATAAAAATAATTACCATTTAGCGACTAGAAATTTTTAGCAGTATGAGTTAGCAAATTATACTCAAAGCGTTGTTTGGGGTTGGTTTCTCCATACAAATTAAAAGTAACAGTTGGTTCATTACCTACTGCTTCTACACTATGAATTGCATCAGGTGTAAAGCAAATAATATCACCTGAGAATAAAGTTAATTCTCCCGTTGTTTCAATTTTATCTGGTGATTCTGAGTCAGGATTGCGTCGCCAAAAGGTATTTTTTTCTTGTCCTTTTAATACTGCAACCACTCCCCAAGTACCGTGATTATGAATATTTGAAGTTGTTTCTGGTGCAAATGTTACTGTTTGTACTGTAAACGGAAAACCTAATTCATCATATAGGAGTAAAACCGAAGTGCCAGTTTGAGGACAAGGTTCTAAATATTGGCTTTGTACCCAGTAAGAGTTAACAATTAATCGTCTAACTAGCATTTGAATTTCTGGTAGACGGCTGGCTTCATCCTCTACATTTTCAAGAACATCTTCTAACTCAGTTAAAAATCTGTAAAGGCGATAATTATCCCTGAGTAAATCCCATGCTCTCATAGAGTTACAGATTTGATAATTTCCATCTCCAGTGACAAGCCAATTTTTTCCTTGCATATTTTTGAAGGTATTAATATAGCTTAAATTTACTCGTCATCTTCTTCTGGTGCGCGTGTCAAAATATCAAATAATAGTCCGGCACCAAAATCATGCTTATCATCAATTTCTTTTATTTGAGTACATATTTTTTTTGCTTTTTCTATTTCTCCTAATTTCGCTAATACCAATCCACAAGCAGCACAAGCATTTAAATACATACGAATTTCTGAGTCTTCTTTCCGCCTAATTAGTATTGGCTTTAGCTGCTTCCAATCATCTGGTAGATTTGCTGATTTTTCAATTTTATCAATGACTTTAATTGCTATTTTTAACGCCATAGCATAATTATTTTTGTAATAAAAGTATCTATATGCTGCTACCAAAACATCTATTTGTTCTCCAGTTTTGGCTAAAGCTTGATTTATATAATTTTCAGATAAAGAGGAGTTTTCCCAGTTTTCTGCTGCTAATATTAATAAATTTTTGATATCTTCTGGCACTTTAAACCATGAAAATTTTTCTGCATCCACCTGATATAAATCTCCTTTGTATATAATTCTTGCACTCCTACCGACAGCCACCAGGCAGAGCCACCAAACCCTCGTTACCAGGTTCAACCTGGTAACGAGAACTAGAGCCTCTGGCTCTTCTTGAGAAAAAGGGAATAGGTTACAGGATACAGGTTACAGTTTTCCCTGTTCCCTGTTCCCTGTTCCCTGTTCCCCGTTCCCCGTTCCCTAAAATTTTGTGAGAACGTACAACAAAGTAAAGAGAATAATCCAAATAATGTCTACGAAGTGCCAGTAAATTTCTGCCATTTCGATGCCAGTATGTTTAGTGGCAGAATAATGACCAGGACGACGCGATCGCCACAACACACCCAAAATTAACAGCAGTCCCACAAAAACGTGTAACCCGTGGAAGCCTGTCATTAAGTAAAAACAGTTGGAAAATATGTTAGTAGTTAGACCGTATCCCAAGGTCATGTACTCATAAGCTTGTCCGAGTAGGAAAACTGCGCCCATGATTGCGGTGATGATATACCACTTGCGCATTCCTCGAACATCATTCCTTTTAATTGCCGTATCACCAAAGTGAATCACAAAACTACTAGACACCAGAATAATAGTGTTAATTGTCGGCAATAATAACTCTACTTCCGTTCCTTCTGGAGGCCAAACTTCGTTACTTCCTCGAAAGAACAAATAAGTAGCAAAAAATCCGCCAAACATTAACGACTCAGAAATCAGGAACGCTAATAGTCCCTTGACTCGTAAATCTTGATGTTCTTCGTGATGAGCTGGACTCGTCGTTGTTGCGATCGCCATATTGTTTGCACTATAAATTCTCTCTATACCTCTTCTCTTTGCGTCCTACCCTTCCCTGCGGGAACGCCTCCGGCGTACGGGAAGCCACCCTCCGGGTGTCTATGTGTCCTTTGTGGTTCGTTCAAAACAAAGGCACAAAGAGACAGTAAGACTTTAGTGATTAAGCACTAGCTTCCGTTACAGTAGCAGCCTGAACTTCAGCATTATGAACACCGTAATCGTAAGGGCCATGAGTAACCACTGGTAAGACTTCCCAGTTTTCAATTAGAGGCGGAGAACTGGTTGTCCACTCTAAAGTCATAGCATTCCAAGGATTATCACCAGCTTTCTTACCAGCAACCCAACTCCAGAGAATGTTAATCGTGAAGGGAATTACCGATAAGCCCAAAATATATGCACCAATCGTACAAATCTCGTTAATCGAGGTAAATTGCGGATCGTACATTGCCACTCGTCGGGGCATTCCTTGTAAACCCAATTCGTGCATGGGTAAAAAGGTCAAATTTGTACCGATAAACGTAAGGATAAAGTGAATGCGACCCAAGGTTTCATTCATCATCCGTCCGGTGATTTTGGGGAACCAGTGGTAAATGCCAGCGTAGATACCAAATACGGAACCGCCAAACAATACATAGTGGAAGTGTCCTACGACATAGTAGGTGTCGTGAACGTGAACATCAAAGGGTGCTGTTCCCAGGGTGACACCACCAATCCCACCGAGAACAAACATCATCAATAAGCCAACCGCAAACAGCATGGCGCTGGTAAAGCGGATTTTGCCACCCCAGAGGGTAGCAACCCAACCAAATATCTTCACACCAGTGGGAACGGCAACGATCAGGGTAGAGATGGTGAAGAACATCCGCATCCAGCCGGGTGTGCCACTGGTAAACATATGGTGTACCCACACGAACAAACCCACAACGCAGATAGCCAAACTGGAATAGGCGATCGCTTTATAGCCAAAGATAGGTTTGCGGGCGTGTACGGGAATGACTTCGGACATGATGCCGAAGATGGGCAGAATCATCAGATAAACTGCCGGGTGGGAATAGAACCAGAATAGGTGTTGGTAAAGGACTACGTTACCGCCTGCATCTGGTTTGAAGAAGGATGTGCCAAAATGAAGGTCGAATAACAGTAGTATCAATCCTGCTGCTAACACTGGTGTAGATACCAGTGCTAAGACAGAAGTTGCCAAAATCGCCCAGCAAAATAGGGGAACTTGATCCCACTTCATGCTGGGAACTTTCATGAACAAGATGGTGATGACAAAGTTCAGCGAACCCAAAATGGAGGAGGTTCCTACCAAAACAATGGCGAGTATCCATAGGGTTTGAGCAACAGGAGCAGTAACCAGGCTCAGAGGTGGATAAGCTGTCCAACCAGATTGGGAACCACCACCGAAGAAGAAACTAGCTAATAGTAGTAAACCCGCAGGTGGGTTCAACCAAAAAGCGATCGCATTCAACTTCGGAAAAGCCATATCCCTAGCGCCCACCATCAATGGCACCAGGAAATTGCCAAATCCTCCAATCGCACTAGGAACGATCCAAAAGAAAATCATGATCGTTCCGTGGTTCGTCATGAAAGCGTTGTAAAGATTCGGTTCTAGCAAATCAGCATCGGGTGTTGCCAACTCAGCACGCATGGCAACTGCCATCAGCCCACCGATGAGATAGAACAAAAACGCCGTTACTAAGTATTGGATGCCGATAACTTTATGGTCAACATTAAAAGTGAAGTAGTGATACCATTTCCACGCTTGGGGATGATGAGTGGTTCCGGCAACCACAACAGTAGAGGCTTCACTTCCCGGTGGATGATTCCGTGGAATTTCGAGCGTCATAAGCAATTTCCGCGATAATTTGCAGTTAGTCTGTAGTCTACAGAGAAAGAGCTATTGACTAATGACTCTTGACTCTTGACTGTTGTAGAGACGCGATATATCGCGTCTCTACCCCCATCTTTTGGGCGTAGGGAGCGAGAAAATCTGATGTTGATAATTCAGCAGGGTTAACCGCAACTGCTTGTTTTAGTTCTTGTTGGGCAATGCGGTTTTCTGTCAACCAGCTTTCAAACTCGGCGGGAGGATGAACAACTACCTGCGATCGCATCGAACCGTGATAGCCACCGCACAATTCTGTACAAACGATGGGATATGTACCGACTTTAGTGGCGACAAACCGCAATTTAGTTGGGATACCGGGAATTGCATCTTGCTTTAAACGAAATTGCGGCACCCAAAGAGAGTGAATTACATCTGTGGCAGTCAGGTTTAGCTGTACATCAGCACCAACCGGAACGTGCAATTCACTACTCATCACGCCGCTGTCGGGATAGTTGAAAATCCAAGCAAACTGCATCCCCGTCACATCGACTGCTAAATCGGCGGGTTTTTGTGGGCGATCGCTAGCTGCACCGATCCCTATTTCCGGTTCATTTCCTGGTGCTGCCATTTCCATCCCAGATGCATCATTCAACGTTGCAGCTAAAGCAGTTCCAGGCATTTGAGCAACATGAGATGGAGCATGATTGTGAGTATCTAACCCACCCATGCGCCCGTATACATCTACACTGTAAATTCCTAAGACAATAACTATAATGGTTGGGATTGCCGTCCAAAAAACTTCGAGAGGCAAGTTACCCTCGATGGGCGCACCATCTGTATCATCACCTTTGCGATGACGAAATTTCCACAAGAAAATCAGAATGGTTCCTTCTACCACTACAAATAGTGCGGTGGCAATTGTCACCATAATATTAAAAAAACCGTCTACTAAAGGCGCTTGTTGAGATGCTTGTTCCGGTAGTAGACTGTGGTGTTGACCAACCCAAATACTGAAGAGTGTGATTACTACTCCAGCAACTAAGGTTAACAGCGAAACAGGAATTTGTTGCATATATACCTGCTCTTTAACACGTCGTTCAAGGTGTGATTCTCGCCTGTTGTAAAGTAGTACATTGCATCCTGTGCTTTCGATGCATACGTCACACCAAAGAAGAGAATTGTTAGGTTAGTGTCTAGATTCGCAGTTGCTACAATTTTTGTGCTTATTTTGATTTACACCTTTATCAGGCAACTTTATCTAACTATTTTATTTTCTCTGTTTCTAATAAATAATTGGGGGAATTTAATCATGTTTTAATTTATGTTCCCCCACCAAATTTGAGACTATATATTTGTTCCTATTTGCCAGTATATTTCTGCTCGTAGAGAAGTTTTATTGTTGATAGTGAACTGTTTCCTTAAAAATCATGAGGCTAACTTAGTAGCAAGATTTAAGTTGTTAATAGCTAACAATTTGTGATTTACGGATTTGTTTACTGTGAACTTTTTGTAGAGTTACTGTAAATATCTAAATTTCCCCTCTAGCTTTCTTGCTACATTGATTACACTTCAAGGTAAACAGTATTTCCTTTCACAAAAATACCTCTCTTCAACCCAAAAATCTAGTTATTTAATGCAGCATGGGTGTAGCAGTTCTTAGAACAAATTTTGGCACAGGCTTCACAGCCAATGCAGTTTTCTGGATGAGCAACTGTCATTACTTTCTTTTCGATTTCATCATCGTCTTCATCTTCTACAAATTCTCCTTCTTCATTCATCGCCTTTAGTTCCAGCACATTATGTCCGCAGATTTTAAAACATCTGCCACAACCAATACATTTGTCTTGGTCAATTGACTCAATGAATTTTGGCGTCCAAGTTTTTCCACCTAATGTCAATCCTGTTAATACTGCCATGTAAGTACCTTCTGCAATTTTGTTGACGAATATGTTTGCGCTTTAAGCTCATCCTAACATAACCTTCATTTGATTTTTTTAATGTTCTAATTTAACCTTTTGTTTTATCAAAATTCTATAACTTGCACAAAATTTTTGGCTTGTTTTTTATAGTCTAAATATTAAATGAAATTAATTACCAACAATATGTTTGTGAACATGAATAGCAAAATACCATTAGATAAAAGGTGTACTGATAATACATCTAAATTAAAAGGGAACAGGGTTGGGGAGGTTTTATTGTAACTCTCAAAAATGATGATACTTGTTTGCATTAAAAGGGAACAGGGAATGGGGTTCCTCATGCAGCAGCCCACAAACCCTCGTTACCAGGTTTAACCTGGTAACGAAAAGTAGAGCCTCTGGCTCTCTCAAAAGGGCGGCTTTCCATCAGAGATTCTGGATTCTGAATTCTTAGTTGTATATTTAGCAACTTTTATATCACTCATTTTGCATTTAATGCCTTTTTCAGCCATTTATCATACAAATTATGGTAAAAATTTCATCCAAAATATGAGTGAAAAACAAAAAAATGTAAACCAATTGACAGAATAATAAGATTTGTTAAAGATTAATATTATTAATAATTCAACTTCAAGCCACTAACTTCTATTTTGAAATGTTAGTAATCACAGATAAATTCAGTAAGAGTTTTTATTAAGAGAAAAATGTTCGGTAATTACGGGTCAGAAAAATAAAGAAATGAACTTTCGCTCATGATGAACACATTTCTGGAAAAGATTATGAAATTTATAGATAATCAAGATTTGATGGCTCATCCCTCGTTACCAGGTTCAACCTGGTAACAAGAACTAGAGCAATCTGGCTCTGTTGATCGTAGTTAACAGCTGTAAATAGCTTGTAATTGGATGGTCTGTCCGAGTATGGATGTGGGTGGTTAGTACAGTAATAATTTACAGTCATAAATTATTGCTGCCGAAAGAAGAATGTGGTAGTGAGTAGTGCATAGAAAGGACACATCCAGGGGAGACTTGAGCCAAACATCTCAACGAATATAGTGGCAATAGCCTTATGCCTTATACAATTCCGAATAACAGTTGCGTTGGATGTGATAATTGCCGTCCTCAATGTCCTACAGGTGCTATCAAAATCGAAAACGATGAATACTGGATCGATCCGAGTCTTTGTAACAACTGCGAGGGTTATTATCCCGAACCTCAATGTGTGGTAGCGTGTCCTACTAACTCTCCTATTCCCTGGCAAGCAAAAAGGGGAAGATGCAGAGTTGAACCGAGAGAGGTGACTAGCCCAGACTTGTTTTCTAATGGCAAGAGCAACCCCTTTGCTTCGGCAATTGTGATTTGGGAAGCTTGCAATGTGCTGGCACAACGCACATCGCTGCCTTGGGAAACAGATGAACAAGGAAATTTGTGTTATCGCCGCCAAGTCTACCAAGGTAAGGGAGCGATCGCTTTTCATATCCTTGCATCAGCAGAACCAAGCACATCTGTGACTGAGGTGCCACAAAAACTAGTAACAGATCTAGGAGCGATTGAGGCGCTGGATATTAGAAATGCTTGTATCCATTTGATTTTTGCAGCTTATGCTACAAGTTTGGATCGACCTTGGGAGCGAGAGTTTGCAATTGATGAGCGCCAACTAGAGAAATATTTGGGCTTAGAGAAACGCAAAGACTTGAGCAAAGCTGTCAAGCTGGCTTTAATGAAAAACTTGGTACAGCAAGCTTGCTCACTCATGATTTCTATTGACTGGCCTCAACAAGGGCAAGTCAAGGGGTTTTCTGTCACAGGAAGTCGTTTGTGGGAGTTAGTCTCAATTCAGCACCACTTTCAAGAAGATGAACTTGGTTGTAAATATCTGGTTGGCTTAACCTTTAAAGTTAGAGCAGGTATCTGGGCACAACACTTTTTAAACAAACAGGGATGCAAGGAAAGAACCGCATTTTATCAATACGGTAGTCTGCCAAAATCCTTGTTAACTACAGTGATGAGCATTTGGCAGCAACATGAAGGTGCCGCGCGATTGATGCTGTGGTTGCTGTTTAAAACCAAGATGGGTAAAGAGCAACGCATTACCGTTCCTACCTTAATGCGTGTTGCCTACGGTGAAGAAAAAATTACCTTAGCATTCAGGCAAAGAGAGGAACGCAAACGATTGCTGCGGACTTTTGAGCATGATTTAGAAGTCCTGAATCATTATGGAATGAAACCCTGTTTCGATCCAGTTACTTACCCACCTGCCATTCAACCATTGTGGGCGAAGTTAGTTGATATTCCCGAAGATCCAGATGAGGCACTAGAATTTTGGATGAATGATGGTGGCAACACCTCGCGGCTTACAGATATAGGCCCTCGTGGCAAATGGAATCTCCTGATGAATGCCCGCATCTTGGCTTTCGATTTGCCTCCAGACTGGGAACAGCAAATTGCAGACTCCGAAAAAAAGCAACAGCGAACCGCAAAAAACAAAAGAAAGTCAAAAACCACAAGTGATTTGATTGGCGATCAGATTTTACGAGCGCGAAAAAATCTCAATCTTTCGCAAAGAGAACTAGCAAAGCTGGCTGGTAAAAGTCAAAGCTGGATTCGCGATATCGAAAAAGGTCGCCTGAAAGTAAAATTAGAAGACCAAGTTGTATTGCGGAAAGTTTTGGGTATTGCTTGATTGGATTCTCAAAACAAGGTAACTAAAATATAGTTGCTTTTTCCAGGGTCATCACCGTGATTTTTTCTTAACTCACATTTTCAGTGCGATCGCTGTTGATATTAGTTCACTTCAAAAAGAATACGTGGTAGTCCTGACTGACGAATGATAGACCGCAAAGTGCCTATGCGTACTTCTTCGCAATCAGGAACAGGAACCGTTATTGTTGAGTCTTCCGTTTGCTGCTGCATAATAATATGGCTACCACGTTGACGTACTTGCACAAAGCCGTGTTGCTCCAGAATTTGGCAAATTTCCCGTCCAGAAAGAACACGCAGTTTACCCAATACTCACCTCTAAACGTGTAACAAAAACTTCTGTATGCAGCCTTTGTTCGATTTCTGAAGGATCGGCAGTCTCAAAAAATAGCTCCAATGCTTCAACTAAATTATTCCTTGCTTCTTCAACGGTATCACCCTGACTAGCAATATCAAGTTCTGGACACAGCGCTACATAGCCATCACCCTCGCGCTCAATAATTGCAATGAGTTGTTTTGTTTGTCTCATCTTCTGCTTTGGCTAAATCAGCTTATCTGGGAAAATATTATTATTTATCTTGATGATAACTGCGATCTGATTTCGTTTTTGTCGAATGCGATCGCACTTATGGTTACAAACCAATTAAATTAGCCTGTTGCCGTAAGGGAATTTCAATCCAAAATTCTGCACCTTGTCCCGGCTCTGATATACACCGGATTGTGCCTCGATGTTTCTCTGTAATTATCTGATAGCTAATCGACAATCCTAAACCAGTTCCTTTACCTACTGCCTTTGTCGTAAAAAAGGGATCAAACAATTTTTGTCTAACTTTTTCTGGCATTCCCGGCCCATTATCAGCTATTTTGATTGTGACTGAGTTGGCTCCACTGATATTGGTAGTAATGGCGATTGTGCTGGGGCGATCGCGCATTTGTTCAGTAGAACGTTGTTTATCATAATCTTCTAAAGCATCAATAGCATTATTAATAATATTCATAAATACTTGATTCAATTGTCCTGGGTAGCACTCTACCAAGGGCAAATCACCATATTCTTTAACAATTTTTACTTCAGGATGTTCTGGCTTGGCTTTGAGCCGATTCTGTAAAATTAGCAAAGTGTTATCAATTCCTTCATGAATATCAACGGGCTTCATTTCCGCCTCATCCAGACGAGAAAAATTACGCAAAGATAAAACTATTTCGCGAATGCGGTTAGCTCCCATCTTCATTGAAGTTAGGATTTTGGGCAAATCTTCACTGAGGAACTCTAAGTCTATTTCTTCTATTTTCAGTTCAACTTTTTCGCCAGGTTTCGGAAAATTTTGGTTATACAAACACACCAGTTCCAGTAAATTTTGCGTGTATTCATTTAGGTGATTGATATTACCAAAAATAAAATTGATGGGATTGTTAATTTCGTGCGCTACCCCTGCTACCAATTGACCGAGACTAGACATTTTCTCAGTTTGAATCAGTTGAATTTGAGTTTCTTGTAGTTCTTCTAGCGCCTGTTGCAATTTTGACTCTGTCTGTTTGCGATCGCTAATTTCGCTTTTGAGACTTTCGTTAACTATACTTAGTTCATTGGTGCGTTTAATTACTTTTTCTTCCAAACAGCGATAGAACTCATTTAGTTTTGCCGACATTTGGTTAAACTCGTGAGATAGTTGCTCAATCTCATCTCCAGTTTTAATTTCTAGACGGTAATCTAAATTGCCTGAACCAATCTTGGCTGCACCTAGCTGTAGCTTTTGGATTGAACGAATTACAGGAAGTAGGATCAACAAAAACTGCCCGACAAAAATTAGTAGAATTAACGCGATCGCACTGTAAGTAACAATTTGAGCAGTTTGCTTGAATTGCTCTGTTGCTTGCTGAGTTTGGTTATATTGCTTTTGAGCATTACCAACCAGCAGATCTAAATACAAAGCAATGTCATCACCAAATGAATTAATCGCTTTGACATCTTGCTGAGACTGCGCCTGAGTAGACTTAGTATTGTTCTCCAATTCATTCGCTAAGTTAACGAGAAACTGATGACGTTGACGCACCACAGCCGGCTCAGTCGCTTCTGGCATCAAGCGATCTAATTCATCCACCAGCAATAAAAAATTCGACATTGCCTGGTGATACTCCGTCATGTCGGAGGTGTTGCGATTGAGCAACAGAAAATTTTTCAAGGCTGAAGTTTGTTTTTCAAGCGTAAGTTGCAAAGCTAGGGCTTTTTGCAACGCTTGACTAGTTTTCTCGCGACTCACTTCTTGTGCTATTTCTGCACCTCTAATTACAAAGGTGCTACCTCCCATCAGCAAGGCAACCAATCCCACAACAATTGCTGAAGAACCGAGGAATTTATGCAGAAGTTTCATTTTGCTGCACCTGTGTTTGACTCCAGGCTAGTTTTCAGTTGTCTTATCGGTTCGTAGTCACTATCTTTTGTCAGCGTGTATCCGGCTGACTGGGTGCCACTGACATCTACAAGCCCCGCAGGAGAGTTAATTAATACTCGCTTGAGATCGGCAATTAACTGCGGTGGTAGCTTAGTTGAGACTACAATTGGCCCGGTAGGAATGGGATCGGATTCCCAGATAATTTTATACTTGGTAGTATTAAGCTTGCCTGACTTTTGACTCCGCAGGAAAGAAGGTTTCTCGTCTGCGATCGCATCCACAACGCCTGCTGCCAAATCTGCTTGCACCTTATCATGACTGCCGGAATATTTGACTGAGGCAAAATCGCGCTCAGGATTAATTCCCGTGGCTTTAAACTTTACCATTGGCACCAGGTAGCCAGAGGTAGAATTTGGGCTGACAAAGGCGAAGCGTTTGCCCTTCAAATCTGCAAGAGATTTAATGCCACTGCCAGTATTCACCGCAATCACAGCACTATACCAGGGACGTCCCGTAGTTTGGTCGATGGGCGCAACAATTGGCTCGACGTTAGGATTTTGCTGTCGCGCTAAAACGTAAGTTGAACCTCCCAAGTAGGCAATATCAACTTTGCCATTTACCAATAAATCAACCGATGTTTTATAGTCTTTGGTAATTTGGAAATCAAATTTACGTCCAGTTGACTTGTGCAGGTAGTCTGCTAAGGGCTGTAGTTTCTTTTGCTGTTCTTCGCGGCTTTGCCAGGGAACAACGGCAACGTGCACCGTTGCTGTCTGGTTTTCAGTACTGCTAGCGGGAGTTGCTGACGCTTGGGGATTGTTATCTGAGGATGGCGATGTACAACCAAAACCCAGTGGGGTAAGCAATGAAGCCAAAGCGATCGCTAAGGATCTATATTGCCAGGATAAATATCTTGTCATGACTTTTAAGCCTTTATTAATGCTTGGTTTTTATGAAACAGCTGCTGATGAAAGAGAGCAAAATCAGTCACTATACTTCTTGCTCACTTTTCTGCTTTATAGTTCCCTATTTTCCTGTTGCATTAACAAGGTTTTGAACAACTCAATACTAGACAAACTCTTCCTATCAGCTAATTTGTACAAGATATACAAAATGAGCATAGTTTAAGTTGAATGAGATATTCGTGCTACTGCATCCAGTAACGAAAGTTGTTTGGTGTTAATGTTAACGAGTTACTTTGTAGGGCTTCTGAAAGTAGCCGCCGCTCTGAGTTCTCGCTTTATTACCGTGGACTAATACCATTTCAAGTTAATTATGATACATATGAAATTTATAGAGACGCGATAGATCGCGTCTGGGCACAGTCTGTATATGTATCAGATTTTTTGTGAACTGAGATCTTGCAACTTTCTCAATAACCGTAGGGTGCGCATTGCCTGTAACGTCAAAATAAGGTTTTGAGTCAAATCTAAGCAATGCTGCGAAGTTCCCTGGGCGTGGGAAACCCGCCTACAGGAATTCTTTCCACCTTACAACAATCGCAATCAAACAACTGGTGCAAGATGTGAATGAAATAGTATAAGAGGGATCGTACAAAATGTGCATCACTAACTAAACCATATTGACCTATGAATAAGAGAAAATACGAAAATATTCCTAAAGGTCAAGGCACACTAATTGCTTGACGCTATAGGGTTGAATAAAAGCAAACATGATACTAATTGAAAAAATGATTGCAACTAAATAAAAAATTTTTCCTTTCCAGTTCCTAATTCCTATTTTCAAAACAGCTATTTCCCATCGTAATTTGGGAGAGCCAAAAGTTTTTCTTTAATTGTTAGGAATTTGTAGAGAGGTGGGTAGCGGAGGATGATATGCAGCACATATACGATGAATCTTTTGAGAGGATAGTCCGAGACGTTCAGATCGGACAACAGCAAGAAGAATATTACCCAGTTAAACTGATCGCGAGTAGAGGTACCATACAATGCCGTTACTACCCAGTAAAGGATAGCGATCGGGCGGTGATTTGGGTTGGTGGTGTGGGTGGTGACTGGGATACACCTGCTCGTGGGCTTTATCCGTTACTTTGCCAGCAGCTAATTAAAGAAGGGATAGCTTCTTTGAGAGTACGCTACCGCTATCCAGCAGAACTTGAAGAGTCAGTCTTAGATGTTTTAGCTGGTATTAGCTATTTACATGACGAGGGCATACAAAATTTTGCCTTGGTTGGACACTCTTTTGGTGGTGCGGTAGTAATTAAGGCTGCGGTTCAAGCTCCAGATGTTCGTACTGTAGTTACCATTGCTACCCAAGTTTACGGTACAGAGACAGTTGCTGATTTAGCAACGCGTTGCTCGCTCTTGTTGTTGCACGGTGCAGAGGATCGGGTATTGCCTCCTCATTGTTCGCAACGTGTCTATCAACTTGCCCTGCAACCCAAGCGCATTATTTTCTATCCGAATGCCGATCATGGCTTAGATCAAGTGGCTGATGAAGTTACCCAAGTTGTTCGGGATTGGATTGTTGAACAATTAAATCGTTCTTCAACAAGAGTACTTTAGTTTTAATTACTACATTTCGTAAACTCGGATGAGTAAATTCCGTGTTTACTCTGCGCTTATTTGTTTTAAAAACGAGGGAACAGGACAATTAATATCTGTCTCCTGTCCCCTTCGCCCCTAATCCCCACTCCCTGGCGGTCGTGGGGGCCCCGAGTTCCCCTATTACCTTACTTCCCTTCTGCAATCTGCCGTCTGCCTTCTACTTAACCTCTAAGTCTCCCACCCACATCAGCAAACCAGGGGTGTTTTTATTATTAGCATAGGCTGGATGAACCTGATCGTGAATATCAGGATGCTGTTGGGCTAGTTCATCTTCGCTTAAATTAGCACTCAGCACAGTACCATCCTTCATTTTGACTGAGTACTTCAGCCCGTCTTTGCTATTCGCAATTACAACTATGCGATCGCGCATTACCAAACTAGTTATGGTAACAGGTTCCTCAGCATTGATCGCATTTGAGAAAAGAATATTACCTACAAGCATGAGGAGAGCAAACACAGATATCTGACGCATATTCATCCTCCATAAGTAATAATTGCTTTTATTAGTATATAGCTCAAATAAATAAGCGCACTGTTTTATCATTTTAAGCCTTTGAGCTTAAACTTTTACTGTATTTAATACTTAGAAATGAAAGAATATTTGTTGTTAACTGACACAAAAATTTCTTAAACACGAAATTTTGTACTCAGATTTATGCAATTTAGATTTCGTAATTAACCTGGAAATATATATTTACTGGAATTAAATTTTAATTAGGGTGATCAAATTTAGACGACAAAAAAATAACCGATCGCATAGATGAGTCGAAAGTTTTAGGAGCCAATTATGAGTCATTTATTTGACCAAAAAATTTCTGAGCTTGAATCTGTTGGTTTGTGTAAAGAACTTAGCAATGATGAGAGCGAAATGGTTGCAGGCGGTATGTTTGTGCCATTTATTTACCCTTCCTTTGTTCCCATGATGGGTATATTTAGTGTGCCTTCATCTGCAAGTACTACTAAGCCTGATGAAAATACTACAACTACTGTAGAAAAGGGTGATGGTTGGATGAGTTATACGAGTCAAACTCATGTACACGAGGTAAAATACGAGACCTCACCATAGTTTAGCTGTCTTGAAAATAGGGACTAGGGACTCGGTGCTAGGAACTAGGAATTAAGAAATCCTAGTACCCAATACCCATTTTTAAGAACCGAAGGTGTGTTAAGTTTAACACATCTTTTTTTGTTAGCAAAATTTTTACGAGTCAAAGTTGACATTTAAGCAATTGCTTATATATTATTAGAAGATAGTTAAGTAAATACTTAAATATTTGGTTTACCTAGATGAGTAGACCTGCTGCCAGTGCCGATGTCTTTGTTGCGATCGCAGATCCAACTCGAAGGGCGCTACTAGATCGGTTGCGTCTTGGAGAGCAACCAGTTAAAGAGTTAGCAGAACCATTTGCCATGAGCTTGCCAGCAATTTCTCAGCATTTGCAAGTTCTTTGTGAAGCAGGCTTAGTAGAAATGCGGAAAGCAGGGCGACAGCGCTTGTATCGGTTGAATCCAGAGCCACTGAAGCAGATATCTAACTGGATTGTTCATTACGAGCAGTTCTGGCAAGAAAAACTAGATGCCCTTGGCGACTATTTGGAGGAAAATCAATGCTCCGAAACTTGAAGAAAGAAATTTTCTATCCCTATCCTCCCCAACGAGTTTGGCAGGTACTTACTAATAGCCAAGTACTGGCGGCATGGCTGATGGAAAATGACTTTGAACCGCGTATTGGTCATAGATTTCGATTTATGTGCCCGCCACTGCCAGGGCTAAATGGAAGCATTGATTGTGAAGTGATTGAATTAGATGAGCCAAAGCGGCTTTCGTACACTTGGCAGGATAGTATGATGCGCCAGCCTTCGATTGTGACTTGGACGCTCAAACCTGTAGATGGCGGTACACGAGTGCAACTTGAGCACAAAGAATTGAGGCACGAACTTGTACAGACACCTCATGCCGCGTCTGTGCAAGAGTCAATGCACCATTCTCTATCATGGCAAGGCCAATTTACGCATCAGTCTACAGTAGTAACTCAGACGCTAGCACCAAATGCTCGCAGTATCGTGTTACCGTCAATACCTGTTGGTATGTATGCAGCGTTAGATAGTGTAATTCTTAATTCCTTTTTTAATGGTGGGTGGGACTACAGGCTTAATGAAAAAATGCCACAAGTCTTAGTTAGTCTTGCCAGTAACAATCAATAACAGATGAATTGGAGAAAAAATGAATGACGCCAGCAAACGACTACTTGCTTTGGCGCGAAAAAACGCGGCTAGCTACTTAGTTAATCCAAAATTGAAAGCAATTGGAATCGCTGGTTCTGTTGCTCGTGGAAAAGCCGATATCTACTCAGATATTGACATGAGTATTTATTATGATGAACTACCAACAGATGAAGAATTGAAAGTAGCTTATGAACAAAATCAAGGATCTGACTATAGACTTCATGCTAGCGATCGCCAAGCAGGATACATAGTCGAACAGTACTTTGTTCAAGGCGTCAAATGTGATTTTGGTCATATCACAATTGAGTGTTGCGAGCGGGATATAGACAATTTGCTGGAGCAGTGCAACCCTGACGATCCTCTGCTAAATGTGCTAGCTGGCATCGTTGATATGCTGCCATTGTACAATGGTGAACTGCTTGCACAATGGCAGAAGAAGGTAGCCAACTATCCCGATAAATTAGCTCAAGCAATGGTGAAAAAGCATTTACATTTTCGTGCTTTGTGGGTGCTACAACTTTATGGGATAGAAAGAGATGATGTGCTTTTTTTGACTAATGAATTATTGAATGGAGTCAAGAACATTATTGGGGTGTTGCTGGGCTTAAATCGCTTGTATCATCCTGTTAATTCTGTGCCATTTAAAGGAATGGATAAGTTTATTAATAAAATGGCGATCGCTCCCAATCAACTTTCATTTCGTCTTCAGCAGATTTTTCGTGAAGAACCCCAAATAGCGGTTAATCAACTTGGTGAATTGATAGAGGAAATATTTGTCTTAGTGAAAAAGCATATGCCAGAAGTGGATACAACAGAAGCTTGGCATAATTACAAAATCTGGTCAGATAAATTTCATCCTTAAGCAATTAAATATATATGCTTGAACAAGCTTTTATTAATACAAATACTCAACAATGGCTAAAAGTTGAGAAATTTCCAGGAACACAAATACTGCAATTTCTCAGGAATTTCTAATTCTAAAATATTGAATTTTGGAGATAAAAAATATGAATTCTCCCATTCAACCCAACATACCAATTATTATTCAGCCATCAGAAAGGGGAGAGCGAGCTTTAGATATCTATTCTCGCTTGCTTGCAGAACGCATTGTCTTTTTGAGAGGAGAAGTAAATGAAGAAACAGCTAATTTAGTTGTTGCACAATTACTATTTTTAGATGCTGAAGATTCAGAGCGAGATATTTCATTATTTATCAACAGCCCTGGCGGATCAATTACGGCTGGCATGGCTATTTACGATACGATGAACCAAATCCGCGCTCAAGTTTCTACTGTCTGTGTTGGTGTGGCTGCATCAATGGGAGCATTTTTACTTTCTTCCGGAGCTAAGGGTAAAAGATATGCTTTACCAAATGCTCGAATTATGATTCACCAACCTTCAGGAGGTGCTGAAGGTAAAGCAACTGATATTGAGATAGCAGCCAAAGAAATTTTGTATTTCCGAGAATTAATTAACAGAATCTTAGCTGCTAATACCGGGCAATCAATAGAAAAGATAGAAATGGATTCAGAACGTGACTTTTTTATGAGTGCTGAACAAGCTAAAGATTATGGCTTAATTGACAGCATCATTTTGAAGACACCACGATATAGTCATTAGTCATTGGTCATTAGTAGGGGCGGGTTTATTTTAGATATTTCGTTATTTTGAGAGATTACTAATAAAACCCGTCCGTACAGTAGTTAGTTCAGTAGGGTGTGTTACGGCTATGCAAGGATTTGAGAGTTTAAGAGAATGAGAATTAGCTGTAACGTACCACATGATTGTAGTGGTTTATAATATCATATCCAGCTAATCAAACTGAATAAAAATGTTTGCTCGTAGTGAGGACTAAAGTCCTCAAGCCAGGACTGAAGTCCTTACTACAAACTATTTATTATGGGTAATTTAGCGGACATTATAATAAAGCATATTTTGGAGGAATAATTATGAAAATTTTAATCATTGGCGGCACCAATTTTATCGGCCCTCCTGTAGTTTCTCAGCTTGTGAAAATGGGGCATGAGATAATAGTATTTCATCGGGGGAAAACAACAGCTAAATTGCCATCAAATGTGCATGAAATTTTGGGCGATCGCTCCCAACTTCCGAACATGAAAAACGAGTTGCAGCAGCTTTCGCTCGATGTCGTCTTAGATATGGTTGCATACACTGAGCAAGATGCACAAACTCTAGTAAATACATTTGAGGGAATTGCTCAACGTGCGGTTGTAATTAGCAGTATGGATGTCTATCGTGCCTATGGGGTGATTTTGGGCAGAGAATCTGATGTTTTACCAGTGCCGCTCACTGAAGATTCACCTTTACGTTCCTCATTCTATCCATTTCGAGAAATGCCCAATCGACCTCTCAATGCACCGATAGATTATGAAAAAATTTTAGTGGAACGAGTGATAATGGGCAACTCCAACTTACCAGGGACAATTGTACGATTGCCGATGGTTTACGGTGCTAACGATCCACTACATCGCCTCTTTCCCTACTTGCAACGCATGGATGAAAATCGCCCTGCTATCGTAGTGCCAGAGAAGATTGCCAGATGGCGTGGTTCTTATGGATATGTAGAGAATGTGGCGTATGCGATCGCTTTAGCAGTCACAAAGGAAACGGCAGCAAGTCGTATTTATCACGTTGCGGATGCAGAAGTACTGAGCGAGGCGGAACGCATTGCCAAAGTCAAGGAAGTAGCAGGATGGCAAGGCAGAGTTGTTGTCGTGCCTCAAGAGGATTTGCCCGCAGATTGGCAATTGCCTTTGAATCCTGAGCAAGACTGGTTTGTAGATACAACTCGCATTCGTCAAGAATTGGGATACAGCGAAATTGCGCCACTAGATGAGGCACTGCGACGAACTATTGACTGGCAAAGAAGCCATCCACCCGAACAAGCCCAGCAATTTGCCGCACCTTGGCTGCTGGATTATGCAACGGAAGATCAGATTTTGGGCGTTGCTGATTTCATCTATGAAAATAATTTTGCGTAATGCCAAAACCCCTGCCCAGACGCGATATATCGCGTCTCTACATCCAGATTCATACCGCAATTGAGCAACGCCAGATTTTGAGCAAGGAGTTAAGATGAGTATTTTTTGTTTAGTTCACGCCGCTTATCTAGGTGCGTGGGCTTGGGATCTAGTAATTCCCTATTTACAAGCCCAAGGACACAAGGCGATAGCAATGGATTTACCTATTGAAAATCCCTCCGCCACTCTATCAGATTTTGCAGAAGCCGTAGTGCGATCGCTCCCACCAGATGAAAACGATGTGATACTTGTGGGAACCTCAATGGCTGGTACTGTGATTCCCCTTGTTGTCAACCAGCACCCAGTTCGCAAGCTCGTGTTCCTTGCCGCACTTATCCCATACCCAGGCATGAATATGATTGAACAAACTTATGAAGATATTCCTCCTGATATGGCGAAGGCAGTAGGTTACGAGCAGCCAGAAGCCAGTAAACTTGAGCAGGTGCGTGACGAGCCTGATATATTTAATCCGGCTTCGCTGGGGAAAAACTTTGAAGATGAAGCAGTGGCGATGGAATTTTTCTTTCACGACTGCAAACCTGATGTCGCGAGTTGGGCAATATCTAAGATGCGAAATCATCTATCATCTGCACATATAACAGAGGTTTTTCCCTTGGCAGCTTTACCAGATATAGAGTCTGTCTATATTGTCTGCACCGAGGATAGAATAATTTCCCCTCAATGGTCAAGATATGCTGCACGTAAGCGTCTGGGAGTTGATGCGATAGAATTATCCGCAGGACATTGCCCTTATTTGTCTCATCCTGCTCAACTTGCTGATATTCTATTGACTTTGTGTTAATCCTTGGTGTAAATAAATCCCCCTGCAATGCCGCGATCGCGATCGCGTAGTCTGACATTTGGTTCAATCTCAAATCCGCAGGGTAGTTCTGTTGCCCAGCACAGTTTCTTATTTAGAGGATAAAAGTAAACAATATCATTTACCCGTCTTTGGATTACCGGAACTCTTTGCATTGCTGGAGGCAACAACCATTGAGATGTTGTGTGAGTTTGAGTGAAGATGGCAACGATAGCAGCTATGAAGGCAAGTGAAAAAGCGATCGCACTTGGCTGAGAATATTTAGACACCATCGACACGCTCTGCGACAGTAGCGACTGAGCATAAATGGCTATTAATAGGGATGGAATCAAAAGAAGGTAAGGCAGAGCAAACCGAAAGAAGGGAGCAGTCATCATTAAAAACAGGAAACCCAAGACTTCAATTGCTACAATCCAGTACTTGCCTTTGATTGGAATTTTGCGAAATGATTTGAAGGTAATAATCATCCCTACGATAGTTGCAATCACCACTGCCACCATTACCTGATTGGGGCGCTCAGAGTTTAGCCAAGTCAACAATAACCACAGCCACCGATTTCTCCCCTCTGGGGGCTTCCCGTACCAGTTGCTCCAACCGTGGGTTCCCTGGGCAACTTGATTGATATTTTGTGCATCAGGCAACCAAGGTAAATCGAGACAGAAGATAGAAGAAGGATACAATGGACAGCTAGATGCTTTGATGCCAGCAGCTAGCATGGGAGCCAGCAACACCAAAGCGATCGCACCACCAATGCAAAGTTTTGTGATTGAGCGCCGATGGTGAACTGCATAAAATAGGCTCGTCACAAGCATGAGGGGAATGGCTGTTAGCTTAATCGTCAAAGCTCCCACCGATAGGATCAGCGGTACTGCCTGGGCGTTACCATTACCTAGATTTTTTGAATCTGGCAAGGTTGATGACTGAGGATTTGACACTACTAAAATTGCCCAACATCCAATCCCAATTAGCAATCCCGTAGGCAAATCTGGAGAAGGAGAAATCAGGATTTCTCGAAAAAGGTTATATAAAAGCGTAAAGGGCAAGAGCAGCCCCAGAAAGGCGAGCGCAAACCAATCGCTGAATAAAGCTTTTCCTTTGATACTGTGCCTCAGACAAGCTAGAAAATGTAATATTGCTAGCAAGAAAATAAATCCATTGGTGACAGCACTTACCCGTGCCTCCAGACTAGGTGGATTGAACGGAGCTGCCAGTGCAAACCACGATGAGGTAAAGCCCAAATTACTGAAAATTAATGCGACACCTGTGACTGTTCCGTACTGATGAAGCCATTGAATTACTGAATAGTGGTAAAGCCCTGTGTCAATCCAAGTCACTTGCCGATTTGTGAAAGCAGCCACAGCGATCGCTAATCCGATGTAGCTCAGAACTAGTTGCCAGGATGATGCTTTCAACAACGCCACTACCTCAATACGGGTGCGTCTAGATACAAAAGAGACTCCACAAAGAGTGACTGCAACCAGTATGCCAGTCAGCGAAGATAATGGTAAAACTAGAGAAACTGCTAATAAACAGATAGAGAGCACGATCATGCCTAGCCATTCAGCAGCCATGAGGCGATCGCCAACTCTAGTAAAAAGGTTTGCCCCTAAGTAATTTAACAGCGCAATTCCAATTACACTGCAACTGATGAGCAAAACAGTCCAGCTAGCAATAAAATACAGCATAAGCAAAAGCACTTACTTTAGAGTCAAGGAGTCTAAATCTAGAAGTAGGGAAAACCATTCACCGTCATCACTCTCCTACAATTAAAACTTGACTTTATAAGTCATTTCTAAAGGAATCAAAACTCAAGCAGTCTAAATTCCCTTTTTCTCTTTCCCAGGCTGGCAGCCCAAGAAAGCATTGATTGAGGCTCTGCCTGATGAAGAGGAGGCACAGCCTTACAGTTTTCATCACCATGCAGAGCATGGTAATGAGAAAAAATAAGCTTGTGTGTACACCGTAGACGCTCAGGGAAATACGAATATTCAGTACTATGATTTAAGATTTATTGGTATTATTGGACTAACTTTTGCATCAACCAGCTAGAAATAAGTACCTAAACAAAATTAATTACACATTTTCTATGCTGTTCCCTCTTCCCTGTTCCCTTGCCTCCACCCGTAACTTTAATTTTGCCTAACCACTTATCCGTTATTCAAAACCTGTGCCTCTACCTCCACAAACTTGGCTACTAGGTCAATGTTTAACTTAATGTCCACATTTGATTGTCAACTTAAGTCTTAATATACTGCTATGGAAAATAGCCAAACTAATGTTCGGAATAAATTCCTAAATCTAAGTTTGAAAAATCAAACTAATTTTACAATTTTACTAGTTTCCATTTTCTTTATTTTGAGTCTTGTTGGTATTGTTAATCATGAAATGTGGCGAGATGAGCTACAAGCATGGCTGATAGCTAGAGATAGCTCATCCTTGATTGATGTATTCAACAATTTGAGATACGAAGGACATCCCGGATTATGGCACACCTTTTTGTATATCATCACTCGTTTCACCCATAATCCGATTGCAATGCAGTTTTTTCATTTGCTGATTGCTACGCTTGTCATTTATACTTTTGTCAAATATTCACCTTTTAATAGATTACAAAAAGCTTTATTTACTTTCGGATATTTTCCTTTTTTTGAATATAACTTAATCAGTAGGAATTACAATTTAGGAGTTCTTTTTCTTTTTCTGTTTTGTTGTTTGTTCCCAAAACGTCACCAGAGTTATGTATGGTTAGCTATTCTTCTGGCGTTAATGGTAAATACAAATGTTTATATAATGATAATTGCTTTGTCTTTAGCAATGACATTATTTATTGAATATGTTTTTAATCAAAATCTAAGGAATCATTACTCTCGCAACAAGAAAAATCTAATTTTCAGCTTGGCTATATTTTCTTTAGGATTAATAGTTTCTCTCAGCCAAATTCTAAGAGTGACTTCTGTTAATACTCCATCACAAGCAGGAAATACAATTGTAGTTACACAGTTTGAAATATTAATTAATAGTGTAAAAAAACTTGCTGGAATAATTACATTAATATCAAGAAGTTACATTCCTATACCACAATTTTTGAATTTTCAATTTTGGAATACTAGTATCTTTCCACCTGCAATATCTCTATTACTTTCAATAATTTTGTTGTGTTTTGCTATATGTATTTTTATCCGAAAACCATTTGTACTTTTTCTTTACTGTTCTGGAACCTTTGGCATTCTTTTGTTTGCATACACAAAAATTCGAGGAGTATTAAGACATCATGGACACTTATTTATATTATTTATAGCTTGTTTATGGCTTTACCATTATTATCAAAATTCTAGCTGGTCTATTCCGAGATTTAAAAGGTTTACGAATTTTTGGTATAAACAAAAAGATAAATTAATAACTAGTATTTTATTAACTCATCTGTTTGCAGGAATCTTTGCATTTAGTATAGATTTAGCTTATCCGTTTTCTGCTAGTAGAGATGCAGCTAAATATATTATTAATAATCAATTAAATAACAATATCATTATTGGCAGTAAAGATTATATAATTTCTCCTTTGGCTGCTCTTTTAGATAGAAAAATCTATTATCCTGAAATTAATAGCTTTGGCAGCTTTATTGATTGGGGTAAAAGAAAAAATGTCAAGTCGCAAGAAGTGATAGAACAGGTTAATAGTTTTGTTATGCAAACAAACAATCAGATTCTATTAATTTTAAATTCTCCTTTGACAATCGAACCCCCTAACCTTCAGATATCTCCGCTCCAAAGCTTTAGTAAAACACTTGCTGGCGACGAAAAGTATTATTTGTATTTGGTGCAAAGAAAGTAGATTTGTATGGTAACTCCTAGAATCCGCGCTTGGGAGCCTTGTCGAAAGCGCGTGCTATGGCATACCATGCTAGTTTGCGCTCCATGTGTGCATTAAGTGGCAAGGGGCGCACTGATGCACTATCTTTCCGAGATTTTCGATCGCGCAGCCAGGTATAGCGATCGCTTAATCCCCAAGTCAAAACAGCAATTACTGCTTTTTCATCCAAAACTACCGACAGAAAATCTTCATAAATTCCGGCAATGAGGCGATCGCGTACCAAAACATTCTTAGGCAGCATATTATCTGCCACATCCAGTTCGGTAATCATAATTTTCAAACCCATATCCGCAACATCTTTCAAAAAAGCCCTTAACTTTTTAGTGTTAAAAGGAGCTTCTCCTTCTAGGTGAGCTTGAATGCCAAGAGCCTGCACTGGTGTTCCCTTTGACTTCAAGCGCTCTAGCAACTTTAAAACAGCAGTTCTTTTCGCTTCATCATTAGGAGTGCTGTGCTCCAATCCATAGTCGTTGTAAACTAATAACGCTTTCGGATCTGCTTGTGCTGCCACACGAAAGGCAAAGTCAATATAATTTGGCCCTAAAAACTTCAACCACGGTGTGTTTCGCAAATAATCAGCTCGCCCGTGTTCAGGAAAAACAGCCTCGTTAACCACATCCCATGAGTGAATTTTCCCAGCATAATGCTTAACGACTGTTGTAATATGTTTCAGCATGATCTGCTCGGCATTTTGACTATTGACTCTAGCCTTAAACCACTCCGGTAAGCTTTTGTGCCATACCAAAGTGTGCCCGCGAAAAAACATATTATTCTTGCTGGCAAAATTAGCTAGCCAATCGCTCCGAGTAAAGTCAAAACTGTTTAGACTAGGACGAAGCATTTTCCACTTCAGTTCATTCTCTGGTACTAGCATGGCGCATTCTTGAGCAAACCTAGTCGCGAACTTAGTATCTGAGCGCAATATAGATGTTTGAGTGGCAGCTCCATAAATTAATCCTTTTGCTGCCGCTCGGTTACGCAAAGGAGTATTCTCTGCCACTGAAAAATCTCTACTCTTTTGAGCAGTCACTTGAATAGGATTTTTGCCATGCCCATATCTACTAGCGATCGCCAAGGCATCTGTTCCCACAAAACTACCCATGCCCAATAAAAAATGGCGTCGCCCTATTAAGACTTGTTTTTTTGTCACTGCAAATCCTTGCCTTGTAATATCCATCCTACAAGAGTCCCGACTTCTCACCAGAATTGGGGGATCTGTGTTTTTAGTTTATTTGTGTTGGCTTACTATCTAATTTTGAATTTTAGACTGGATACGAATAAAAATAATTCTATTTTTCTATATTTCTCGATATTTAGTAGAACAAAGAGAATGGGAAACGCAGCCAAATCCAATAACTAATAATTTCGGCAGAGAATGTTGACAGTGGTAAAAGTTCGGCTGTTAGCTTGTATCAGTAGTATCCCAATAAATAAAATTTTTTTCAGTCTTTTAACCATTTCATAACCTTCTTTAACCTTTACATAATAATTGTTAACCTAAATATAAATAAAAGCGCTAATAAATAATTCCGGGACTAATCTAAAGCTTGAAATGATTACTGAGTAAGCCTTTTGAACAGACAAAACATTAGCAAATGATTTGGCAACTCCTAAATCTTATTACTATTTAGTTTGAAATATTTGACAAGCTTATCTAACAATAAATGTTTATTTTTATACTTAAAAACGCGTAATTGTAGCTATTTATATGCGCATTTATCAAAAATATTAGCTACTAGAAGTAAAAATTATTACTATGTTTTTATCAAGAATTTTAATAACAAATCTGGGAATCATAAAATATTAGAATTAGAATTAAATATGAAATTTTAGTAAAGATGTAGACAAAATTATTTGCCATATTTACATAAATCATTTTTATATCGGATGTAAGATTTGAGATGTAGTTAATTTTCTGTAATTGTTTCTATTACTTCTAAAATTAAGTAAAAAGTCAAACATGAGAAATGAAGTAGTAGAAATTTTTAGTTATTTTTATCGTTCGTTTGAACGGTTAATTAGACCTTCCACAACCGATTGTAAAAATGACTTTACCTGCTAAATTGGTGATTTCAGTCATTATTCCAGTTCACAATGGAGGTGCTAGCTTTCGCTACTGCCTATCTAGTTTGGCTAATGCCATGCCTGCTCCCGCTGAAATCATCGTTGTAGCGGATGGAGATACAGATGGCTCATGGCTTGTAGCCAAGGAATTTGGCGCAAAAGTACTGAGAATACCTACATCTGGTGGCCCGGCTAAAGCGCGTAATCTAGGTGCGCGTGCCGCAATAGGTGATATTCTCTTCTTTATAGACGCTGATGTAACCATCACTCCAGATGCCATTGGCAAGGTGGAGAAGGCTTTTAGTGATGAACCAGAATTGGCTGCTCTGATTGGCTCATATGACGACGCACCTGGTGCAAGCAATTTTTTGTCGCAGTATAAAAACTTGTTTCACCACTATACTCATCAGACAGCAAAGGAAGAAGCGTTTACATTCTGGGGTGCTTGCGGAGCTATTCGACGTGAGATATTCCTGGGCTTAGGAGGCTTCGATGAAAGTTATCGCCGACCGAGCATTGAAGATATTGAGTTAGGCTATCGTTTGAAAAACGCTGGCTACAAAATTCGACTTTGCAAAGATTTGCAAGTTAAGCACTTAAAGTATTGGGGTATAGTTTCTTTATTAAAAGCTGAGATTTTTTACCGTGCTCTACCTTGGACTGAATTGATTTGGCGCGATCGCCAGTTAAGTAACGATTTGAATCTAGGGCTTAATAGCCGCTTGAGCGTGATTTTGACCTATGGACTTGTCATCTCATTGCTTGCTGCTTGGTGGTCACCAGGATTTCTAGCAGTAGCTTTTGTGTTAGGCTTTTTACTTTTCGTGTTGAATCTCCAAGTTTATCGTTTCTTCCATCACAAGCGCGGTTTTTGGTTTGCGCTGCGTGTCATTCCGTGGCATTGGCTTTACTACCTTTATGGCGGTCTAGCATTTGTAATAGGGACAGCCCGCTACATTTTTTCTGTCAGGTTTGCATAGGCATAGTGTATTTAATGCTACATACAAATTTTAGAAAAAATACATCTGCAATCATCACCAATAGGAAAATATCAATGGAAAAGTATCCTGTTGTCATTATTGGCGCTGGCCCAGCTGGTTTGACTGCTGCTTATCAATTAGTTAAACAAGGTATTAAACCTATTGTGATTGAACAAGCTGACAAAGTTGGCGGTATCTCCCGCACAGAGATGTACAAAGGCTATCGTTTTGACATCGGTGGTCATCGCTTTTTCACCAAAGTTACAGAAGTGCAACAGCTTTGGCAAGAAGTTTTAAAAGACGATTTCATCAAAGTCCCTCGGATGTCGCGGATCTACTACCAGGGTAAATTTTTCAACTATCCCCTTTCTCTGTTCAATACACTGTCCAATCTGGGTATCAAACAAAGCTTGTTGATTTTATTGAGCTACCTCAAGGCAAAACTCAAAGCGAGATTGCAACCTGGGGCTGAACCTGAAAATTTTGAAGAATGGGTAAGCGATCGCTTTGGTGGTCGTCTCTACCAAATATTCTTCAAGACTTATACCGAGAAGGTATGGGGAATTCCCTGTACTCAAATTCGTGCAGACTGGGCAGCACAACGGATTCAAGGAATGTCGCTCAAAAGAGCAGTTATCAATGCTGTGTTCGGAAGTCAGAATGCCAAAAGCTTAATCAAGGAATTTGACTATCCGATTTTAGGGCCGGGAATGATGTGGGAGCGATTTCAGGAAGAGGTAGAAAGTAAAGGTGCTCCAGTCCTTCTTAATACTCAAGTAACCCGTGTAGAACGAGAAGGCGATCGCATTCAGAGTATTACAGTCCGACAAGGAGAGAAGACAATCCAATATTCTGGTGACCACTTCATCTCTAGTATGCCGGTGAGCGCATTGATTAATCGACTAGATCCTCCAGCACCTGAGTATGTTTTGGAAGCTTCCCGCGGTCTTAAATACCGAGATTTCTTGATTGTGTCGCTAATTATTGATGAAGAAAGCCTATTTCCCGACAACTGGCTTTACATCCACAGCCCAGAGTTCAAAGTCGGACGGATTCAGAATTTTAAAAATTGGAGTCCAGCAATGGTACCCGATCCAAGCAAAACTTGCTTGGGGATGGAATACTTTTGCAGTCAGGGCGATGAAATTTGGGAAATGTCTGACACAAAGCTGATTGATTTAGCTAGTCGTGAAATTGTTGAATTGGGTTTAGTAAAAAAGTTCAGCAATATAGAAGATGGAGTTGTAATTCGACAGCGTAAAGCCTATCCGGTGTACGACGGTGAATATCGCCAACATCTGCAAGTGATTCAAGATTATCTAGAAACCTTTGAAAACCTACAAACTGTTGGTCGCAATGGAATGCATCGATATAATAATCAAGACCACTCGATGCTAACAGGAATGCTTGCTGTCAGAAATATCTTGGGAGAAAAACACGATTTGTGGAATGTTAACACTGAGCGCTCTTACTACGAGGAATTTACAAAACAGGAATGGCAGTCGAAAGAACTGTCATTAGATAATAAAAATTACGTAACTGTATTAGAGGTAGATAGTCAGAATCAGGAGCAAGAACTTGTAAGCCAATCTAAAATCAAGTAATTTACATCTGATGTGAATTAAAATGGCAACCAAAAACCATGTTTTAGAAATCGAACACAGATGGACACAGATAAACACAGATAATTTATCCGTGTGCATCTGTGTTTATCCGGTGGCCATTATTATCTAAAAATTGGATTTTGCAATCAATTAGAAATATGAACAGTCTAAATTATCAAGATAAAAATAGACTGACGGCTGATAAATATAGCCCACTTGTTTCCGTTATCATTCCAGTTTTCAATCATGCTCAAAATCTGAAAATTTGTTTAGAGGCTTTAGAAAATCAAACTTATCCAAAGCATTTTTACGAGGTTATTGTTGTTGATAACGGTTCGGATCAAGACGAAGATATCGAGGGTGTGGTTGCTCAGTTTGGACAGGCGATCGCTACTTCAGAAAGTCTTCCTGGCTCCTACGCAGCTCGCAACAAAGGAATATCTTTGGCAAAGGGAGAGGTAATTGCTTTTACTGATGCCGATTGCATTCCCGCTAGTGATTGGATTGAAAAGGGTGTGAAAAATTTGCTGCAAGTTCCTAATTGTGGTTTAGTTGCAGGCAAAGTAGAAGTCTTCCTCAAAGATCCAAATCGAGCAACGCCTGTGGAACTCTACGAGAGTATTATGGCTCTTCCCCAAAAGGAATTTCTGGAAAAGCATAAATATGGAGCAACGGCTAATGTTTTTACTTTTAGAAGTGTGATTGAAAAAGTTGGGTTATTTGATGCCACATTAAAATCTAGTGGTGATGCTGAGTGGGGACAGCGTGTTTATTCGTTTGGTTATCAACAGATTTATGCAGATGACACTCGCGTAGCTCATCCGGCCAGATATTCTTTTGCTCAACTCTATAAAAGAACAATCCGATTGGCTGGGGGATTTTTTGATTTGCAAATCAAGAAGCAATCCTCTAATTTGAGACAAAATATTTTATTTTTGGAGAATTTAGTTAAAAATTTGATTCCTCCTTTGATGTGGGTTGGTAGCGCTTTTTTAGATGCAAGATTAAAAAATTTTGATGAAAAAATCAAGGTTGCTTTTGTGATGTTCTTTATTAGATATACATATGCATGGGAGTTAATACGGCTGAGATTTGGAGGTGTTTCTGCAAGAGAATAACAGGACTTATACACGAGTTATGGAATAATAAACCGCAGAGTACACATTAGACGCGGAGCGGCTTCCCGTAAGGGTAGGACACGGAGTCAAGAGGATTTTAGAGGGATTTTGCGTAAGTTTTAAATAATAAGAATAGCAGTGACTAAGCATTAAGAATTATATTTATTAAGGGCATTAAAATAAAAGCAACTCAACAGTAACTCGAAGTGAAAATCTAGAAAATAATTATTATGCAAATAGCTTTTATTGTCTGGGAGTTTCCAATTTTATCAGAAACATTTATATTGAATCAAATTGTCGGTTTAATTAAACGGGGGCATGAGGTTGATATCTATGCCAGCCAACAGGGCGATATCTCGAAAGTCCATCCAGATGTGACAAAATATCAACTACTTGAGCGTACTTACTATTTAAATCAAATACCAAAAAATCTTCTGTGGCGGTTTGTAAAAGGTATTGGATTGCTGTGCGTCAATTTCTACAAAGACCCCTTGCTATATCTGCGATCGCTAAACTTTTTTAAGTATGGTAAAGAAGCGATTTCGTTGTGGTTGTTGTATACAGCCATACCTTTATTGCAAAAGTCATACGATATCATTCATTGCCAATTTGGGACACAAAGTTTCAGCGGCATGGCATTTCGTCACATGAATGCTCCTAAAGCAAAATTAATTACCACATTTCGCGGGCATGATATCAGCAGCTATGTTCAACAGCGCGGCGATCGCATTTACAGCCAACTATTCCGCAGCGGAGACTTTTTTCTTGCTAACTGCGAGTATTTTAGACAACGAGCGATCGCGCTTGGCTGCGACCCAAATAAAATTGTCGTACATGGTTCGGGAATTGATTGCAGTTGTTTTCGCTTTGCCCCCCGTTACCCCCACCCCGACGGGAAAGTGCGGATTGCTACCACTGGTCGCCTTGTAGAAAAAAAAGGTATAGAGTACAGCATTAGGGCAGTGGCGAAACTAGCAAAAACCAACCCAAATATTGAGTACAACATCATTGGTGATGGCCCTTTAAAACAAGAGTTGCAGGAATTAATACAGGAGTTGGATGTAAGTCATATAGTCAATTTACTAGGTCAGAAAAACCAACAAGAGCTGATTGAAATTCTCGACAACTCGCATATTTTTACAGCACCCTGCGTCACAGCTAAAGATGGCAACCAAGATGCGCCAGTGAATGTCTTAAAAGAAGCGATGGCAATGGGTTTGCCAGTTGTTAGCACTTTACACGGTGGTGTACCTGAACTGGTAGAAGATGGTGTTTCTGGCTTTCTGGTTCCAGAGCGTGACGTAGATGCTTTGGCTGAGAAATTAGGTTATCTGATCGAGCATTCAGAAATTTGGCCCCAAATGGGCAAATCTGGGCGTGCATATGTAGAAAAACACTATGACATCGAAAAGCTTAACGACGAGCTAGTCGAAATTTACTATGGAGTTGCCAATTATGAACGACGAACTAGTTACGATTGTTGTTGTCCCGCGAGAGCGTTTTAGCTGTGCTCATGAATCGCTGGAGAGTATTTACGAACACACAGATTTTCCCTTCCAATTAGTTTATGTAGATGGTAATTCACCTGCTAAGATTCGGCGTTATTTAGAAGCGCAAGCACAGGCTAAGGGATTTCAACTGCTTCGGACTGATTATTACCTCTGGCCTAACCATGCTAGAAACTTGGGTTTGCGTCAGGTGAAAACAAAGTATGTTGTCTTTATTGATAACGACGTGATTGTTTCTCCTGGCTGGCTGAAAGCTTTGGTTGAGTGTGCTGAGGCAACAGAAGCCACTGTTGTCGGGCCTTTAATGTGCCAAAATGAGCCTTTACACGAAATTGTACATTTTGCAGGCGGAGAATCGCATATTTGGCTTGATAAAACGGGCGAGCAAGCTAGACAGCGGCTGCGAGAGAAAATGTACAAACAAGGTCAGTTGGTCAAGGATGTACACAACCAACTGCAACGCACCCAAACTGAACTAGCAGAGTTCCACTGCGTACTCGCGCGCACGGCAATATTTGAGCGAATTGGCTTTTTAGATGAAGCGATGCTCAATACCAAAGAGCATCTAGATTTTTGCATGAGTGTCAGGCAGGCAGGCGGTACTGTCTACTTTGAACCTGCCTCTATTGTGACCTATGTTCCAGGGCCGCCTTTAGAGTGGACAGACTTACATTACTATATGCTGCGTTGGAGTGATGCCTGGCAGCTTGGTAGCTTACACCGCTTGCGTGACAAATGGAATCTAGCTGAGGATGGATATTTCCAAGCCAAATACAAGAAATTGGGATGGAGGCGACAAATGTCAATTCTGAGTCCTTTAAACCGTCTCCTTACCTTTGGGTTGAGCAATCACTTGGGCGATCGCATCTTAATTCCTTTAGACAAGATGTTGAACCGCTATCTCACTGATCGTTATGCTAAACAGCAAGCTCAACGGATGCAACAGCAAGCGTCAGAGCAGGCACACCAATCAACAACTAGAGCATTATCGCAAACTTGAACTAGAAGAAAAGATTATGGATAATGCCGTGAAAAGGATAAGGAAAAAGCACGAGGACAGATTGCAGATGCTGCCGGAGGTAATTTACACGCCAGAGAGTTTGCTCAGGCATCCTTTGCTATTATTCAGACTCATGTGGCGAGATTTGCTAGCTTCTAGAGAACTGGCTTGGCGATTGATGGTACGAGATATTAGCGCCCAGTATCGCCAGTCAGTTCTAGGTTTTGCTTGGGCTTTTTTACCGCCAATTGTGATGGCAGCAGGATTTACTCTGGCAAATGATGCAAAGGTGATTAATGTTGGGGTAACAGATTTTCCTTATCCAGTTTATGTGATGTTTAGCACGGCTTTGTGGCAGACTTTTGTAGAAGCATTAAACGGCCCTGTGCAAGCGGTGACTGTAGCAAAACCAATGTTAGCCAGAGTCAATTTTCCGCGAGAGGCAATTATTTTAGCAAAGCTGGGTGAGGTGTTTTTTAACTTTGCCATCAAGCTGATTTTGATAGCGGCTTTTTTTATTTGGTTTCGGGTGCCTGTCAGTTGGACAGTTATTTTAGCTCCCGTGGCTTTAATTCACCTGATTTTGCTAGGAACATTCATTGGTACTTTACTATCTCCATTGGGGATACTATATCAGGATGTGTCAAAGGGACTGACAATGGTGACAGGTTTTTGGCTTTTCCTAACTCCAGTCATTTATCCTCTGCCAACTAGTGGAACCTTTGGTTTATTGGTAAAACTCAATCCTGTCACTCCTTTATTGGTAACAACACGAGAATTGGCAACCACTGGAGTGATATCAAATGCTTATGGATTTTGGATTGTTAGTGCTATTACCTTGGTTGGCTTACTATTAACGTGGGTAGCGTTTCGTCTGGCGATGCCTTTTGTGATTGAGAGGGTGAGTTCATGATCGTAAGTGGAATAACTGATACAGAAACTGCTACTCAATCTACAGATGATGATGTACTTATCTCAGTTGAGAATGTTTCTAAAAAGTTTTGTCGGGATTTAAAGCAGTCCTTATTTTACGGTGTTCAAGATATCGCTACAGAGTTGGTAGGGGGACGCCGCAAGAGTGATGTGCTGAGAGCGGGAGAATTCTGGGCACTTAAGGATGTTAATTTTCAAATCCGGCGGGGAGAGGCGCTAGGTTTGGTAGGGGCGAATGGAGCTGGTAAAAGTACGCTGCTACGAATTATTAGTGGTTTGATTAAGCCAGATACTGGCTCTGTCAAGGTTAGGGGTAGGTTGGCTCCTTTGATTGCATTAGGAGCTGGATTTAACCCAATCCTCACTGGCAGAGAAAATATTTATGCAAATATGTCAATTTTAGGTTTATCCACAAAAGAAATTAAGGAGAAATTTGAAGATGTAGTAGAGTTTGCAGAAATTGCGGATGCCATTGATGCACCAGTGCAAACTTATAGTTCTGGCATGGCGGCACGGTTAGGATTTGCTTGTGCAGTTCATATCGAGCCAGATATTTTGTTGATTGATGAAGTGCTTTCTGTCGGAGATATAAAATTTAAAGTCAAGTGTCATAACAAGTTAGCAAAACTGCGGGAAAAAGGTACAGCTTTTGTGCTGGTTTCTCATAATTCTCACAGCGTATTAAATATATGTAATCATTCACTTTATCTTGCAAAAGGTAAGTTAATTTTAGCCGGAGAAACAGAATCAGTCATTCGGAAATACGAAGAAGACCTCTATTTAAATGGAACGAAAAATATTTTAGGGTCAATGGTATTGCCAGAAAAACCTGAAAGAGAAAGTTTGGGAATAGACATTCTTGCCATACATTTTCAGGATGACCAAGGGAATGTGATTTCAGAACCAATGACTGGTGAGTCTGTTACTCTGTGTGTAAAATGCAAAGCTTATAAAAAAGTTGATAATGCAAATTTAGGAATTTTAGTTAAAGCTTTAGCAGGAGAAAATGAGAATATATTGTATCTGACTTCAGCGAGTGATAATGAGCCTTTAAAAATATCTCCAGGCATAGTAGAGATTCAGATGCGAATGCCCTACTGTGGTTTAATTCCTGGTGTTTACACTTCCAAAATTTACATCAGAGAAGGGGTACGCTCCTTCGATATAGTTGAATCTTTTAGATTTATGGTGAGAGCAAGTAAAAACATCAGTAAATGTTTGTTTTATCAACCAAGAAATTGGAATGTTATCAGTCATGCAGTTACGGAAACAATACATGATTAAACAAGGTTAATCTGATCGCATAATTCCAAAAACTAAGATCCGGAAAATGAGCAATCCTCTACTCAGCATCATTATCCCAACGCGCGATCGCCCTCACTTACTACCCCGCGCTGTCAAAAGTGCCTTGGAACAGACTGTGGACGATTTAGAAGTCATTGTCGTAGATGACTGTTCAGCGCAGCCAGTTAAGTTACCACAGGAGCCACGGCTGCGGCTTTTACGCCTTGATACCTCTCGCGGTGGCGCAGGAGCGCGCAACGTTGGCACTGAAGCGGCGCGAAGTCGTTGGATTACATACCTCGACGACGACGATCGCCTCCTTCCCCACATGGCAGAGGTGTCTCTCAAGGCGCTGGCTGAAACAACACTACCATCACCTGTAGCTGTCATCTCCGGCATAGAAGTGGTGAACGCCGAAGGAGAAGTCATCAACAAACGCCTTCCGCCTCCATTTCGAGCTAGAGGCGCTCACTTTTTTCTGGAGGAGCCAGAACCTGGTAGTTCTTACAACACCAAACAAACTCTGGTTGTAGAGCGCGAGGTTATTCGTCAAATCGGCGGTTGGGACGAGTTATTTCGCTCTCGCGTCCATTCTGAACTGTTTCTGCGGCTCAACCCAGCCTGTTCTATTATTGGTGTGCCTATCATTACTTACCAACTATATACTTACGAGGGAAATCGCGTATCTCGCAATCCGTCTCTGCGTCAGGAAAGCTTTCACAGAATGATTGCCAAGCATCAGGAGTTGTTTAAAGCACATCCCAAGATGTTTGCTAACTTTGTATACGAACACGCCCGTATGTCATACAAACTTGGTCAAAAAGAAGCAGCTTTGTCCAGCTTATTTTGGGCGATGCGGCTAGATCCACTGCATACCCTCACCCAAGTTGCCATACCCTTCAAAGAAAGACTGCAAAAATATATTTCCCCTGAACGTATCAGTAAATTTAAAAAATACAAGTTCTAATGGCACAAGAACTACTTTTATTTTCAATTATTATCCCCACCTACAATCGTCCAGAGCGACTTGCTACCTGTCTTGAGTCTCTGGTGCGCTTAGAATATCCCCGTGCTGACTTTGAGGTAATTGTAGTTGATGATGGTAGTCAAGTGTCTTTGGAACCTGTTATCGCTCGTTTCCAAGAACAGCTTAACCTGAAGTTTCTCAGGCAAGATAATACTGGCCCGGCAAAAGCACGTAATACAGGTGCTGCACAAGCACTAGGAAAGTTCCTAGCTTTCACTGACGATGACTGTATGCCTGCGCCTGATTGGTTGACAAATTTAGCTGCTCGTTTTGCTACAGCAGACAATAGCATGATTGGTGGTCGAACTCTCAACGCGCTTCCTGAAAATCTGTATTCCACCGCCAGCCAAGTACTGATAGATTATCTTTATAAATACTACAACACTAACTCTCATCAAGTCAGCTTCTTTGCCTCCAACAACCTAGCATTGCCAGCAGTTCTCTTCCACACTCTGGGCGGCTTTGACACTACCTTTCCTTTGGCTGCGGGAGAAGATCGGGAATTTTGCGATCGCTGGTTGCATCACGGTTATAGGATGATTTACGCCCCAGAAGTTCATGTCTATCATGCCCATAAGCTCACCCTATCTACATTCTGGCGTCAGCATTTTAACTATGGACGCGGTGCTTTCTGTTTTCACGCTCGCAGATCTCAACGTAGCGAAGGGCGTATTAAAGTTGAGCCATTGAAATTCTATTTTAATTTGTTGACGTATCCGTTGTTACAACAATCTAGTCAGCCAGGAATATTAGTTTCAGTATTGTTTGTAGTGTCGCAGGTGGCTAATGTAGCAGGATTTTTTAGAGAACGTTTGACTCAACCCTCACAACAGCTCAATTGATACTAATAAAATTTCACCTTAATCACGATACACATATAATTTTGTAGAGACGCGATATATCGCGTCTCTACACAGTCTATTAACCTCTCCCCATATAGGCTAAGGTGTACATACAATTCGGAAAAACTCATCCACATTAGCCTTGAATCTAGTTAAGATAGTGCGTTGCGCTACGCGACAACACATCCTACAAAACTATCCCTTATTTATCCCTTCTGCCTTCTACTTACTTCGTATTTAAAATTACGGCTCGCTTGAGATACAGGCGATGAACTCCAGAGTTATCAGCATACAAAGAACTTTCTTCCTGATTCTGATTTACTACGGGAATTAAGATTTGGAGTAGCAATGGTGTCCAAATCCCAATACATATTGAAGCCAAAATTACTCTTAATATATTGACGCTACTTTTACGAGAAATCTTTTGATTTGACTTTGGTAATGCTTTTTTGCTACAAACCGTCTGGGCAGACCAGAAATGTTCATCAAAATTGTAGTAACTCACTGATAAATTCTCCCCCTGATTTGCTTACCTGTACATAAAATGCTTTTTCTCTCTGGCATTGTATAAATTAAAGCTGATCTACGCTAGTGTCAGACGTAACAAATACAACTGTAACTTTAGTGTGAAGGTTTCCTGTGACTAACATCATGGGCTGTAGATATAGCAGGTGATAGGGTTAAAAGTCTTTTGGTGTCTAAGTTTTATCATCTAATGATGAAGTTGGTTCATCTGCTAGGACTAATTTTAGTTGAGCTACTAAAGCACGAGCGTTAGTGAAGTTCCTCTGTTCGCCGTTGGGCGTAGCCCTTGCCGCAGGCTAGGCGTTCCCGAAGGGTAGGAGGTTCGCTACTCGTTGCTTTCTGTAGCGATCGCAGTCCCCCAACAGGGCAAACGCATCTAATTTTCATAAACTAAACATGTTTGAGTTAAAGGCTTGCAAAATCACCTTCCCAGTAATGCGATCGCTATTTTTAATTAGCAATCACTAAAAATTCTGCGATTGTAATTTTTGATTTAAGCTTCATCCACAACAGTCTAAAACCTTTTATTGTCACCAGAAGTTTGATATTAAATTATTTTTCTGCAAAAGACTAGTTGCTAGTGTTAGAAGTGACGTTGGAGATGAAATAAGAAATATTACTGACTATGCTTTGAAGGTGTTTAGGAGTTAAAACGTGAGTATTTTTGGGGATAAATCGAGCTTTGCTATTGAGTGTCAAGTCTCACGTGTGATTGATGGTCAAACATTTGCTCACCTTCGGTTATGGGTTGGAGGAAAGCCCATCGGTGACTATGAAGATGAAATAGTTTTATCCAGCTGTATCAGCTATTTGTTAGATTTCTTAAAGTTTACTGGCGATAGATATGAGCCTAATTTAGATGAAAAGTCTAAAGAAGAAGTTTTTCAGTTGATTTTTGATTCAGTTGTTTACACAATTCCAACTGGGATAACAACTTTGAGTGAAATAGTTTCAATTTATAATTCATCTAATGATAAAGCTCAACTTCTCTATGAGAATATTGAAAGACGCTTCCATTTAGATTCATTTGGCATGTCTTCTTTCTCAGATAAATTTAATCTAATTCTTGTTGAAACTAAAAGTGGTAAGCAGAGGTTAATATGGAGAGCACTTTCTGATATGAAAATACACGAGGCGCTTCTAGAGCCAAAGAGTTTTGAAGCTATAGCCAATCAATTTTTAGTATGGGCAGAATCTCAAATAAGGTTATAAGGTCAATAAATCAAGCAATGTATTGCTTTTTCATCACTCCTGATGTTCTGAGTATTTCACGAATTTGATTTTGGTGTATCTAAAGCTTTTTGATTTTCTAAGAAAACCGTAGTAGCATTGACAACAACCTGTGCTGCTCCTGTAAAAAAATTACGGTCTATAGTCTTTGGTGTATCGCTGGGTTGATGGTAGTGTGGGCTGCGTAGATTGGCAGTATCTGTCACCAATACTGCACCCACTCCTTGTAGCCAGAATGGAGCATGATCGCTACGGAGGGTATCTGGTATGAGCAAGCCCTTGAACGGAACTGGTAAGGTAAATATGGGTGGTAGAGAAATTGACGCGGAGGCACCCAGATGCGGAGACACGGAGATATTTTTGTTATCAAAACTGCGCTTGTTTTCTGGCTTGACTGCAACTGAATTTAAATATTGAAAAACGTTGAGCAGTGGCAAATTTTCTGTATCACCGACTACAGCTAAAAAATCACCTTTATCGCTGGGTGGTGTAATAGGCAAACCCGCAGGATACTTCTGACAGCCTGGAGTGTGGCAAGCGTAGCCCACCATATCCATAACAATGACGCCGCGTAGATTCTTCAATAAGTGTGCGGTTTTGGTAACAAAAGCTCTGCTACCCAACAATCCTGCTTCTTCTTTGTCAAAAAACACTAATTGTAAAGTTCTTGGTGTTGGACGAGAACCCAAAAGTCGGGCAATTTCTAAAAGCACGGCAACACCACTAGCATTATCATCAGCACCGGGAGAGATGGCAACGGTATCGTAATGTGCACCAACGAGAATAGCTCCTGCTTGTTTGTCAGTGCCTTTTCGTTCTGCAAATACATTTACACCCTCAGAGAACTTTTGTAATTGGGATTTCCAGCCTAATTTTTTTAGTTCCCTGGTAATGTACGTGCGGGTACGCGATCGCTCTGCATCGGTATAACGCTTGAAGTTTAAATTTTGAACATGGGCAAACAGCTTGTTGGCAGATACTTGGGGAGCAGATGACGCAAAGAGCACCAGACGCGGTGACGCGGAGAGAGAAACATTCCCCGTGTCTCCACCTCCCCGTGTCCCCTTGTCCTCTTTCCCTAAGTGCGGATTTTCAACTTTAATAGTTTCAATGACCGATGGTTGCTCACCTTGTCTGAGAAATCCGCTACCAACAACAGCCGCAAATGCCACCAGTATTGCCAGCACCAGCCAAATCCACTTTTTCATCTGATTTTTCCGTGCCTTCCTGATTTAGGATAGCGCTTGACTCAAGTTTGACAACTTGTCTTTTGACAGAGTTGAAAATTTACTTTAAAGTTCCTCATGATTGGCTATGCCCACGAAATTTTTCGCAACAATTGGACTAGCTGATTTTACATAACAAGTAAAAATTTTAAGAATTGCTAATCGTAAAATGTTCTCGATTAGCCATTAGCCGCCAATATGCTAGATTATTTGCTCATCATATCTTTGGGGTTTCTAGGAAGTTTTGGACACTGCTTGGGGATGTGTGGCCCTTTAGCTGTAGCATTTTCTCTATCTCATCAACAAGAAACTCTCAATTGGCGGCAGCAATTAACATTTCATACTTTGCTTAACTTCGGCAGACTACTGAGCTACACCCTTGTTGGTGCTGGGATTGGCGCGTTAGGTTCTGTTTTGCTCAAGAGTGGACAAATTGCGGGAATTGGTAGTGATTTACGCCAATGGATTGCAATTATCACTGGCATGATGTTGATTTGGTTTGGGCTAGGACAAATCAAACCAGACTTTTTGCCTCGAATACCAGTATTGCACCCCTTGTTGAAAGGAGGTTTACACAACCGCTTGAGTGCGGGGATGGTTAAACTTTCCCTCAAAAGCAAATGGTGGACACCAGCAGCTTTAGGTATGACTTGGGGTTTAATGCCTTGTGGTTTCCTCTATGCTGCCCAAATTAAAGCTGCGGAAACAGGCAATTTGTGGATGGGTGCAGCAACGATGCTGGCTTTTGGCATCGGAACCCTACCCACGATGTTAGGTGTTGGTGTTTCTACATCGTTGGTAAGTAAAGACAGGCGCAGTCAGTTGTTTCGCTTAGGTGGTTGGGTAACTCTCACCATTGGTGTACTTACACTGCTGCGGACGGGCGACACAATGGTAGATTACACTGGACACGCGGCGCTAATATTGTTAATGCTGGCGCTGATTGCTCGTCCTGTAAGCGGTTTGTGGGCTGCTCCCTTGCGTTATCGTCGTGCTTTGGGAGTAGGCGCTTTTGTGCTTTCTGTTGCTCACACTACCCACATGATAGAACACTCGCTGCAATGGAATTTTGCTGCCTTCTGGTTTTTGCCGCCAGATTTTCAGTGGGGAATGGCTGCGGGTGTGGTGGCACTGGTGTTGATGACTCCCGCCGCATTAACAAGTTTTGATTCATTGCAAAAGATTTTGGGCAAGCGTTGGCGGCAAATTCATTTATTGAGCATACCGGCTTTGGTATTGGCTACCATTCATACAATTATGATTGGCTCGCATTACCTGGGTTCTTTGCGATTAACAGATTTCAATAAATTAGCATCAGTACTGTTGGTAATAATTACTCTTGGTGTATTGATAGTGAGAAACCGTTTTTTTTGGTCGATGCTATCTTTAGAAAAATTTTACGTACCGTTGAGTAAGTCACGTTAAATTTATACAATTTTGATTTAAATTAAAATATAAAAAGGCGTCTATACATTGATGAAAAATATACAAGTATCTGGTCAAATTTAGTTTAGAAAATGGTCAATTTTTACGCACAAGTTATGGAATAATAAACCGCAGAGGACACGGAGAACACTGATTAAAGAGGATTTTAGAGAAATTTTCCGTAAACCTTAATGGTGATAATCTGAAAATAACAAATGTTTAAATAATAAAATACAAAAAATAATTTCAAGAATCCTTATTCGACTAAAAATTTGCTTGTATGGCAATAATTTTGTAATGATATTCTCTATGTTCAAAAATAAGTGTTTCACATTAGGGAGGATTTGATTTGCCGTTCTCAAATGCAGTCGCATTTTCACTTTCATCAGAGGCTACTACCTCCACAATGCTCAGACAAAGTTTGTTACAAGGCACTTCTCGGCACTGTCATGTAACGGCAAAGTATGTATTATCACTACTGTTATTTGTTAATTTTATTTCTCCTCATTCCACTGCATCTGCCCATCAAGTGAAAACGACAAGGGATGTGGGTGCAATTCTCCACATAGAACCAAATGACAATCCTCGCGCTGGGGAACGGACAAAAGCATGGTTTGCCTTGACTCGCAAAGGCGGTAAGGTGATTCGATTAGCAGAGTGCAATTGTCAGTTGCAGGTTTACGCAGAACCTCATGCCTCTGGAGAACCTCCTCTGTTGGAACCTGCATTACAAGCATTGACTGCGGAGCGCTACCAGGGAGTACCTGGCACAGAAATTACATTTCCCAGGCAAGGCAATTACCAATTACAACTGCGCGGTAAACCCAAAACAGGGGCAAGTTTTAAACCTTTTGAATTAAAGTTTAATGTTACTGTGGCAGCTGGTAATGAAGTGTCAGAAAACGTGCAAGGTACGCAGGATGTGAATCAGAATTTTACACAGGCACGAACTTCTGGTTTGCCGTTTTGGGCGATCGCTTCTTTCGGTCTTATTATAGTTGGTGTTTTTCTCGCCGTAGTACAACAATTAAATAGGGAGTAGGTTGTATGGCTTTGGCGCGGAATAATCAAGCACCAATAAAAGGGCATCCCTTGTGGATGCCCCTACCATTTAAGTACTCACACAAAATTAATTACACACATTATTTTGCTGTTCCCCCAACCCTATCCCCTTTTCCCTATCTGTTATTGATGTCGTTTTTGATGCCACTGCCATGCATGGGTGATAATTTCCGACAGGGCTGAGTACTGTGGTTGCCAGCCTAAAATTTTTCGGGCTTTATCGCCACTGCCAATTAAAGCTGGTGGATCGCCAGGGCGGCGATCGCACTCCACTACTTTAATATCTCTGCCTGTTACTTGCTTGGCGGTTTCAATGACTTCTTTGACAGAGAAGCCGTTGCCATTTCCTAAGTTAAAAGCTTCGCTGTTACCGCCTTTTAATAAATATTCCAAGCCCAAAACGTGAGCGTCTGCTAAATCGCTGACGTGGATATAATCTCGAACACAGGTGCCGTCTGGTGTGGGGTAATCGGTGCCAAAAACTGAAATAGATTCGCGCTTACCTAAAGCCGCCAACAATACTAAAGGAATCAAATGAGTTTCTGGATTGTGATCTTCTCCTAACAAACCACTCGGATCTGCGCCTGCGGCATTGAAATAGCGGAAACTTACTGATTTGAAATCGTAAGCGACATCAAAATCAGCAAGAATTTGCTCTACCATCAGCTTGCTATTGCCATAGGGATTGATGGGCTTTTGAGGATGATCTTCTGGGATGGGTACGACATTTGGAACCCCATAGGTTGCGCAAGTGGAAGAAAAGACAAATTTCTTGACAGAGGCATCACACATTGCCTCTAACAATGTCAGGGTGCCGACAACATTATTGCGGTAGTACTTGGCTGGATCGACAACTGATTCTCCCACATAGGCATAGGCAGAAAAGTGCATTACAGCTGCAATATCGTGGCTTTGAAATAACTTATCCAACAGGGGGCGATCGCCTGTATCTCCCACTATCAGTTCTACATCTAAAACTTTTTCTACCAATTCACGGTGCCCGTACACTAAATTATCAAGAATTACCACCTCGTAACCTGCTCGCTTCAAAGCAAGTACTGCATGGGAGCCGATATATCCAGCCCCGCCTGTAACCAAAATAGTGGGCTTTCCAGGCGACATAGTTTTTCCTTGTAATTAAACAACTACTCAATTAAATTAATTTACCTGAACAGGATTACTGATCTAGAAGATTACAAATATTGCAGTCAGTTGAAAAAAATTGCTCTAAAATCACTACGACGGTAGTCTTGATGTGAAGGATAGTCATCCGCCTGCGGAAATATCCTTTCATGAAGTGACGTTGTGGGGTATTTGCAGTTAGTGACTGTGCGATTACAATTTGACGGTAAAATAACTCAATTTTCCAAAACAATTAGGCTGACCGCACGAAAAAATGTGAGAGTTAATCTATGTTTATATTGTTAAGCCGGGTACTTCTGTGGCTGCTGCTGATAGCGATTTTAGTCACTTTGTTTCAAAGATTTTATCCTTCAGGGACTTTTGTCGGACGCTTGCTTTTAGTCGTTCTATTCCTGATTATCTTACTATCGTTTATTAACCCCAACGAACCAGCTGTCGCCTCACTATGGAGGGTAGTTTCTTTTCCCCTCAAGCCTTTGGGAGCGTCACTTTTGCTGTTAATTCTTGCTGCCCAGAAGATTAAAGCTGGAGCGATAGATAAACCAGGAGGAATCTACTTAGCTTGGGCGTTAACAATTATGCTGTTAGCAAGCACTCCAGCTGTCGCTTACTTTTTGGTGCGATCGCCTGTAGCAACGGCAAGTAATCTCAACCAAGCCCTCACTTCCACTCTATCTCCAACACTAGTGGCATTCAAACAAGACTCGACTGTGGCTAGCGTGTCAGATGTAGGAAGCAGCATTCTGTCTCCCACAGCAGTTTCACCTTATTTGTTGCAAACTCCTAATGACATACCCAGGCGCGGATTGCGGTTAGAAGATTTTGTGCCAAATGCTGAAACACTTTCGCTAACAACGCGAGTTTGGGAAAGTTATCTTAATCAAGTTTATTTTTTCTTGCGCGGACGCCAACCGTAAGTTTAAAAAAACTGGCTCTAAAAAAGGTCATAATGTTACTTTTGTAGCTGAGTGACCTTTTTTTATTTTATATTTCTGTCGGTAGCTACAAAATGCCAGATTTTGGCTTACTCTACGATTAAAAAAGTGCAATTGCTGGAATGGCAAAAACGCGACGCCTTGCTAAACTTGGTGCCTATTTACGTCCTCATTGGCGGGATGCAACATTAGGTATATTTGCTTTGTTAACTGTGAACGGATTGGGTGTTTACATACCTTTATTAATTCGTTCGGCTGTTGACAAACTCTCGGCAGCTTTTAGCTTTAACCAATTACTAAATTATGTAGTACCCATTGTCTTACTTACTTCGGCAATGTGGCTAATTCGCATGGCTTCCCGCATTTGGATTTTTGGTGTGGGGCGTCAGGTAGAGTTTGAACTCAAACAACGAATTTTTGAACACTTACTAAAGTTGGAACCAGCCTACTTTGTGACTAACACGGCTGGTGATTTAATCAGTCGTGCTACTAGTGATGTAGACAATATCCGGCGATTGTTGGGTTTTGCTGTGCTGAGTTTGGCAAATACGGTGTTTGCCTATGCTTTGACGCTGCCAGTCATGCTCTCTATCAGTGTGGATCTAACTGTCTTCTCGTTGGCAGTTTATCCGTTCATGTTTTTGGTGGTACATTTATTTAGCGATCGCCTCCGCAACGAGCAGCTAGAAGTGCAGGATCGACTTTCTGATGCCAGCGACTTGATTCAAGAAGATATCAGCGGCATTGCCTTAATTAAAATCTATGCCCAAGAGGAAAATGAGCGTCGCGCCTTCGCTAAGAGAAATCAACAACTGTTGCAAGCTAATCTCAAACTAGCAAAAAGTCGAAATACGCTGTTTCCTTTGATTGGCGGGTTAGCTAATATCAGTTCGCTGGTGATTATCTTATTAGGAGCGACGAGGATTGCCTCTGGAGTGCTGGATATTGGAGACTTTGTGGCATTGCTGTTGTATGTGGAGCGCTTGGTTTTCCCTACTGCTTTATTAGGATTTACAATCACTGCCTATCAAAGAGGTGAAGTGAGTATAGATCGGATTGAGGCAATTTTAGGTGTCACGCCCAAAATTCAAGATGCATCAGATGCAGTTGAGTTGCCAACAGAGCAAGTAAAAGGAGAACTCACAGCTAAAAGTCTCAGTTACACTTACCCTGGTTCCGACACTCCCGCTTTAGATAACGTCAGCTTTAAGATTGCACCTGGAGAAACGGTAGCAATTGTGGGAGCTATTGGTTCCGGAAAATCTACTTTGGCTAATTGTTTGCCTAGATTATTGGATATTGGGAAGGAACAGCTATTTTTGGATGGGATCGACATTACTAAAATCAAGTTGCCAGATTTAAGAAGCGCGATCGCCTACGTACCTCAAGATAGTTTTCTCTTCAGTACCACGATTAAAAATAACGTTCGCTATGGCGATCCTGTTGCCAAGCAAGAAGAAGTAGAATCTGCCGCCGCAGTTGCCCAAATTGCTCCAGAAATCAGCATTTTTCCACAGCAATATGAAACTATTGTGGGTGAACGCGGTATCACTCTTTCTGGCGGACAACGACAGCGTACTGCCCTCGCACGGGCACTACTAGTGGATGCTCCCGTGTTAATTTTGGATGATGCCCTTTCCAGCGTTGATAATCAAACTGCAACAGCAATTCTCAACAATCTTTCTAGCGGCACAAAACGCAAAACCGTAGTTTTTATTACGCACCAGCTATCTGCTGCGGCGACTGCTGATCGAATTTTTGTGATGGATAAAGGCCAAATCGTACAAATAGGTACGCACAAAGATCTGCTTAAAGAACCAGGGCTGTATAGAATTTTATGGAGCCAGCATCAAGTCGAGGAATTACTGCATTAAATCTTCACTTGCCTGTGGTGAGTTTCGATTTTTGTAGAGATGTGCCATGGCACGTCTCTACAGATTTGTCTTTAGGTAAATCGCCTAACTAAAAACACAAATCCCCGACTTCTGGTGAGAAGTCGGGGATTTTGCAGGGCGCGTTTTACGTTTAATTTAGTTGTTCCATTTATTTCTTTAGGACACTTACGTAGAGATACAATGAACGACTAGAGTAGCTCCTTTAACAAGCTCCAATCCTGCCAAAGATGACATAAAAAGTTTTGGCAATCAACAGAATGTCATACAATGGATACCATTTTTTCTGATACTGCAAGTCTAAATCGACTATCTGTTCAAAATCCTTAACACGAGAACGCCCGTTAACTTGCCATTCACCTGTCAATCCTGGTTTGACATTTAAACGCTGCCAGTGACGCTGGTTGTAGTGCATCACTTCATCCGCCGTTGGCGGGCGTGTTCCCACTAAACTCATTTCACCAACTAAGACGTTCCAAAATTGAGGCAGTTCATCCAAGCTGGTACTCCGCAAAAACCGCCCGATTTTTGTGACGCGAAAGTCGTTTTTGTTCTTGAAAATCAACCCGTTTGCTTCGTTACTGACTAGAGACTTTAACCGCTCGGCATCAGTTACCATGGAACGGAATTTGCGGATACGAAATGGACGCCCTTGCAGTCCGTAGCGCTGTTGTGTAAAAAATATAGGGCCTGGACTATCAATTTTAATAGCGATCGCGATCGGTATAAATAAGATTGCTAGAACTAAAAGTCCTACTAAGCTACCTACTATATCTAAATAACGTTTAAATTTTGAACTAACCGAGGGGTGAACTACTAATTCTAATTTTTTAGTATTGGAAGTTGCACTTTCAACAACGGTTGTGAATGGTAATTGGTACATTGTCAAGCCGAATGTTGAGCTAATAATTTATTTTTACAAAGATTTACCTTTAGAATATAAGCTCACTATTCACTCAAGCACACAATTACAACCGTGTATTCACTGAATCTTCATCAAAATTCAGGGAAATGATTATTTTTGATAAAATTCGGATAAAGTCACTGGAATATCCCTTAGGGATGATGAATATCTACTTTTTATGTAGATACTGGGGATAGTTGTGTTATATTTTGCTATCAAAACATTGCGTATTTGAAGATTTAACGATTATCTTAGTTATTTATCAATAGCAGTTCTATTCCTTTATCTGGGGAGCGATCGCAAGCACCTACTTTTCTTAAGTGGCTTTTTTGGTTACTGAGCATAGCTGTGCTTAGTGGATATCATCAGTACTTTACTTGTGTGAAAGTCAACTAACGTACTTAGATATATTCCACAGTCGCATTTGCCATATATAGGCAATATCTAAACTAATAGCGTCATCAATCTAAAATACGTTGACAAAATCTGCTGAAACAGGCGTTTGTATTCAATTATTCAAAATATTTAAAAATCAAGTAAAAAAGTTTGCTGTCATTCATCTCAATTATTGAGGAGTTAAAAAATGGTTGTAGCAGAAGTAGAAGTGAAATTAGGTCGTTTAGAATCAATCGTTGAGCAAATTGGAGAAGCAGTACTCTCTACGACGGAGACAATTGAGCGTCTCGCATATAGAGTAGACAATCTCTCAGCTCAAGTTGAAGAACAGGGAAAACAAGTACAGCAACAAGGCTATCAAATTTTGGCATTGTGCGACGCGGTGCAAACTCTTGCTGAAATCCAAGATAATTCCCTGCAAAAACTCAGCCAACTTACACAATCTCTAGAACGTTTGATGACATTAGTTGAAGAGTCAGATGATTAACAATGAAGAGATTTGATTGGGAAAGAAATCAAGCCTTGGCGATTAGAAATCGCGGTTACACAATCAAAACCTGCCTGCGCAGGTTATTTTATCAAGTCTACGCATCATCTGGACTTTATTTGTATAGTACGTCTGATGTGAATTAAAATAGCAAGCAAAAATCATATTATAAAAATCGACCACAGATAAACACAGATGCACACGGATAATTTATCTGTGTTTATCTGTGTCCATCTGTGTTCGTTATCACAATAAAATTGGATTTTACAATCAATCTATTTATGAGAGTGCGACTCAAGGTGAGTTCGGCTAATTCACATTAGACGTATAGTAGCGAATTCTATTCGCCCAATTATTTGTGAATTTAAACCCTTAACTTAGTGACTGCAATTTTACCTGCAAAACAGACATCAACATCACTGCCAGGAGTGCGATCGCGCTCTTGATAAACGCCAACATAATAGAATTCATCGCCCTCAATTCGGTAGTTGACAGGCAACGGTTTAGTACAGGGCTGGCAAAACACAACTTCAGGATCGGGTTCTCCTGGTAGCAGATGCGGTAAATTCACATTCCAGAAAGTTCCTGGCTCTAAGGGACGAGTAAGTAAGTCAGCTAAAATATTAGTCGTCCAGCGTGCAGCCACATCCCAATCAACATTCAGCTTACCTTTACGATAGTGAGAAACTGCAATTCCAGGAATACCATGCATAGCTGCTTCTCGCACGGCGGCTACAGTACCGGATATATAAGCATCTACTCCCAAGTTGCCACCCGCATTGATACCTGAAACTACAAATTGAATATTCTTGCAAATATGTGTAAGCGCGATTCTCACACAATCGGCGGGAGTACCTGCAATTGCATACTCAGAATCTGAGCGGCGGTGAACGTAAATAGGGCTAGTTGTGGTAACTTGATGGGCGCAGCCTGATAAATGATCTTTGGGAGCAGCAATCACGACTGGGTAGCTCTCATTTAATAATCCCTGATTACCAGTGTTGAGATCATTGATAGCTTTCATCAGTGCCCTAATGCCTGGGGCGTCGATACCATCATCATTAGTGAGAATTAGAGTCATAAGATTTAGTATAAGGCAGTTATTCTCAGTAGTGAAGCTGTAAAGTCACTGTAAACACGCTACCTTCACCCAAGCGCGATCGCACTGATACACTTCCACCCATACCTTCTACGAGCGTCTTAACAATTGATAAACCCAAACCAGTGCCACCAGTAGCGTGATTGCGAGATTCATCTACGCGATAGAATCTCTCAAAAATTCGTGATTGGTATTGCAAAGGAATGCCGTCACCTTGATCGCAGACTTGAATGATTGCTTCTTGCCCTTGCTGACTTAAGTTTATGAAAATGGGCGTATCAGGTGCAGAATATTTAACAGCGTTGTCAATTAAATTTAAGAGTACTTGTTTGAGGCGGTTGCGATCAGCTTTCACTTGAATAATATCACTCGCTTCAATATTAATGACTCTTTCACTATACTGTTCTGCCATTCCTACTATTTCTGTTACTAAATCATTCAACATACACGGCTGAATGTGAAAATGCAAATAACCGCTATCTGCTCGCGCCAAATCAAGTAAATCTTGTAGCAGGCGAATAGTATGTTCTGTTTCTGATGCCGCAGTTGCCAAGGCTTCTTTTTGCATTTCTGTTAAGTTATGCTGCCGTCGCAAGACACTTTGCAAGTATCCATGTACTATCGTCAACGGGGTGCGTAACTCATGAGAAACATTACTCACAAATTGTCGCTCTTGTTCCCAAGATTGGGAAAGACGAGATAACATCATGTTGAAGGTTTGAGCTAATTCTTTCACCTCCTTGGGTGCATTTTCTAGATGCAGTTGCGTTTGTGGTAAATCTTGGGCAGAAATGACAGCTGTCATCTGGCTGAGTTGGCGTAAGGGCTGCAATGAACGCTGAACGTAAAATGCGATCGCTCCTGTAATCACTATAATTACCAAGAAACTGGCAATTCCCATGCTGCGTCTGCTCGCTAAAAACATTAGCTGTTCGCGGCTGATATCCTGCACTACAAACACCTTCCCCAAATCCTTACCCTGCACTTGTAAAGAATTACCACAAAAAATAAAGTAGCGCTGGTTAATTTGGTGAATTTGCGGATTCAGCGGCATCTCGGCTAGAGACATTAGCTGAGTTAGTCTCGCCTGAGATAAATTATCGGCAGTTGTTGATGTTGCCAGAATTCTGCGATCGGGACTTTTTACCCATAAAAATATATTTGTAGAAGTCAAATTATTAATTGCTTTTTGCACACCAGTTTCTGGTGGCATCATTTCACTATATAGTTCTACATCACGCGGAAATCTGACAGCAATGTGTTCTATATTTTGCTTGTGACTGTTGATTAAGATTTTCTGCATTTCCCAGCCTGCCCAGATAGCAATGCTACCAATACCTAAAGCTGAAACTACAGCAATCCCAACTGTTAAACGTAATCTTAACGAACAGGCATCTATTTTCCTCCAAATTTTGGTAATTTCATTCACTATTAGTTTTAGGAGAGTGAGTAATGCGATCGGCATGATAATCTGCCGATTTATAAAACAAAATTATAGCTATTTATCAAACATAAGTTGCTTTATTACAATTTTTGTAGGGTGGGCACTATCCACAACCTAAAAATAAGGGTTTGAGGAAAGTTAGGCAGTGCCCACCTTAGAATTATTGAGAAGGGTGCAATAAGTGTGTAATTAAACTAACTAGCTAAAGGTGCGTAGCCAAACGTTGCATTGAAAGCACGGCACCAAACCGCCACCGATTTAAAGTCCTCCAGTTTCACATTACTAGGAATAGCATAGCGCTGAGTGCCACTAGTTTTTTGCAAACGGGCAATTCTGATGTAATCTTTTTCTTTAATGCCAGATACTGGCACTGTACTATTTCGATAAAGGATAACAAATAAGTCAGGGCCTCGGTTAGTCTTAAAATTCTGGTCAAATTCTAGATAACGCTGTCCTTTTTCTGTTATAAATTTAACCATTCCCTGAGTTGGTGTTTCCGCAGATTTAAACACACCAGTCTTTTCAGCAGATGTTGTGTTTTGTGCAGTTACATTTACTGTTGGTGTAGTTTCAGTATTTGCCTGATTAGAGCTTACCTGTCTTGTACAACCTACTACTAAAAGAGTAGCGATACCAAGAATTACAAAAGGTTTGAATTTCATAAATTGCAAGTAATATAATTAACCAAGTAGATATCGCTGAACTAAGTAATCTAAGAGGGGATTGGGTAGAGACGCTATTAATCGCGTCTGGTACAATTCCTTCCCTTGTCCTCTTTTTTGTCCTTAGTCTCTATTTATTCCTTCTACTTATAGATACAATTTAAATCTTACTTGTATTCCCAAAATTAATTTAAGCTGAGAATTGGATAAAAGTTTCGGCAATTTTTTCCAAAATATTCTAATTATCGTCTCCTAACGTCCCTCTGCCTTATTTTCAAGACAGCCCCTCATGGGAAAAACCTACAACGAGGCGATGAAAATCTCTTTCCCTGTACCCTGTCACCTATTTTCAAGTCAGCTTTACTACTTTCCAAAGCGAAGAATATTTATCTTTGTAAACAATTTGAGTCTTGAACTTATATTTTTTTTCTATTCCTTTTCTCAAAGTTGGCGAAGGATTAAACAAAAATACATTCCTGAAACTTTGGGGAATTTTAGGTAGATTTTTATCTTTTACTAACTGAAAACGAACTTGTGGTTCGACAAGATAGCTAAGAGAAAATAAATTTCCATAGTTATTTTCAAAATCATCGCTAATCAACAATGAGCGAGAAGTTTGATTAATGATTTTAGCAACTTGTGGATTACCGTAGCTCACAAATTTACTCCACCAAGTTTCTGCTTGTAAATTAACAGCACAAGAAATTATACCAGCACTAATCAACAGCGCTAGAATCATTTGCCAGATTTGCCGTCGTGAAAAACGACCATTATATAGTTGAACTGCAAACAGGTAAGCAAAAGCTATTTGAATCCCTAAATAAGAAGGTATCAAATATGAACGCTGAATCGAACTTGCTCCTCCAAAAATTAAAGTTGGAAGTAGCAAAGGTACTACCGGAACTGCTATTAAACTAATAATAAATAATGATGTTTTCTCATGATTACTACACCAAATAAAATATATGGCATATCCGGTTATCACTAAAAATATGAAGGTAAATAAGTAGATAAATAGATTATCCGAGCTATAGTTTAAATCAAAGAAAATACGACTTATTTGTACTAGCCAAGATGCTATTAAATTTATAGGTGATAAAGAATGGCTTATCTGCGAGTAAGATGAGAATTGGAAGATATTAGCAAGGACAACTATAAACCAAGGTGTAAATGCTAAAAATGCTATGCCCGAAGATAATAAATATGCTCTAGCTATCTGATTCCGAAAAAATTTTGTAGTTGCAATTACATAAATACCATGAGCAACTGCTATAAATCCACTTAACAAAAAAGTATAGAAACTAAAAGCCAAACTAACTGTATAAATTCCCCAATTATAAATGCGAGCTTCTTCTGTTTGCCGTGCTGACTCTAATCGCAAAGCTCGCAGTAGAGCAGCACTGGATATTAAAATAGTGACAATCCAAAGAATATATGCTTGCCCTTCCTGGGCGTAGATGAGGTGAATAGGAGAGATAGCTACGAGTGCGATCGCAATCCCAGGTACCGATAAAGGCACTTTAAATAATTCTCGGCATAGCCAATAAATGCTGGGGAACACCAGTAAGCTAATCATGGCAGATAAACTTCTGATTGCCGTTACTGAATTACCAAAAATTTGCACCCAAAATCGAGCAATTAAGTAATACATTGGCGGATACTGAGGAGCTTCTACAGCCAATGACTTAATCGTGTCGTTGATGCCTTTTTGAGGATTAAGATCCAGGAATTTAGCAAAAGTATCTTTAGAAATTACTTGCCCATTAAAAATTTGCTGTTTTACTTGTAAATTTGTGTAACCAGCAATCCGCAATGAAGTATAAATTTCATGATGGGAGTAAACTTTACTATTCAGATTTACAAAGCGAAAAAATATACCAACCGCCAACACTACAACAATTAGAATCTGCAACCACCTGGGAGCGAGTACAAGACGCCGCATAATCAAGTTTGTCCAGAAGTTGTCCAAAATCTCCAGTCAGGTGAACTAACTGGATAAAGTGCATTTTGTATCGCCACTTGAGTTTGATGGAGGAGTTGCTTTGGTAACCGACTTTATAGAACAGATCGGCGATCGCATCCCTACCCATTCTTCAAGGAAAAATATGGAACGAGAAATCGAGATGCAGCACATTTACAAATCATGCGATCGCCACTGTCAGAGAGATTCAAACTTCTCACCTCAATTTGCCTGATTCGATCCTCGATAAATTCGCTCCATCTGCTCTGGAGAAAGCCGTGTCATTGGAAACCGCTCATGTGTAGAGATAATTTGTTTCTCAGGAGGTTCAACCTCTATGTGCTGATTTTGATGAGAATGAATAGCTAAATCGCAAGCTGGAAACTGGTGTAGCAGTTTCTCATCTGTTTCTGTTTCTGGAAGCTGGCTTTGGGGCAAGACATAGGCGTGCTTTTGCGGATCGTATGCTAAAACTTCTCCTGTCTCAATGTGATAAATCCAAGCATAAATGCTAAGTTGTCCCTGATAAAGCTTAGAATGAATTACTGGATAGGTTCGCAAATTTTCAATTTGGGTAAGTACATTCTCGGCAATCATGATTTCTAGCAGTTCTTCCCCCTGGTACTGACTGTAGTGATCTAAAACCAGTCTTCGGGTTGCTTCTGCATATTTGAGCCAATCATGTACGAGCGGCATTTCCTCTCGTAAACTGTTTAACTTCATTAGCCCTTTCATGGCACCGCAATGAGAATGTCCGCAAATAATAATTTGCTGAATATCTAAGGCTTGAACAGCATATTCAATTGTGGCACCCTCTCCCCCATTCGTTGCTCCAAATGGTGGAATAATGTTACCAGCATTACGGATAACAAATAATTCACCTAACTGGGCTTGTGTAATTAGATTTGGATCTACACGCGAGTCAGAACAGGTAATAAACAGCACCCTGGGTTTTTGACCGTGAGAAAGTTGCTCAAACAGTTCTTGATGCGTTGAAAAGTAGCTAGCTTTGAATTCACGCAGACCTTTAATTAATTTCTTCATCACCAAATACCACAAATACTCGTGGGTTTAATTTGTATAATCCGAACAAGCGGATTCAAGCGGTACAGAGCATTCATTTTCTATGCTTTTATATAGTAGACGTTAATTGAGGAATAATTCCTCTATCATAAAACCTTATAGTCGCTTCTTTTTGCCAAAAATATTATTTACTTTTCTAACAGATTTGCAGAATGCATCCCCTGCAATTGCTCGTAGTCTTGTGGTGTATCAATATCAATCTTGCCTAAGGGAAAGGGAACACAGGACACTTCGCTCAAATGTTTTTCAATCAAATATTTGGCACCTACAGTTTCTCTTAAGGCTGCTAGTTCTGAGAAAAATTTGTGACTAAATAAAGCAGGTACACCGATTGTCTCTGCATAATGGGAAGCTACAATCGGTTTTCCTGTAGAACAATATGCTGCAACTAAGTTATTAATAATTTCAGTAGAAAAAAATGGTTGATCGCAAACAGCAAGAATTACTGCATCTATTCTTTCCAAACACTTGGAAAGTGATAGAATTCCACTCTTGATTGAAGTGCCCATTCCCAATTTCCATTCCGGGTTTTCTATCACCTCAACACTAGTTTGGTTAATTTGGGCACGTATCTGTTGGCAATTTGCTCCCAAAACCACTACTACAGGCTTGCAAACTGAAGCGATCGCACTCTCAATTGTGCGGTTAACTAAGCTTCGTCCCTCGAAGGTTAGGAGTTGCTTAGGTACACCCATCCGGGTTGACGCCCCTGCCGCTAAAAGAATAATAGCAACATTTGGTTTGGCAGTTTCTACTTGTGGATCGGTGATTGTCATTTTTACAATTCCTAAATCAGATTGATACTCGCATTTTCATCCCGCCTGATAACTCGCGGGAATAGCTTTGCTCAAAATCTTGCAATCCTACTTGTGCGATCGCCTGCTTCACCAATACCAGGGAATCTTTCTTGGGCATTCCCGCTAACTTTAAGGGTAAGCGGACATTTTCCCTGATATTTGCCCAAGCCATAAGTGCAGCATCTTGAAAGATCTATAGTTTCTGCCTATATAGAAGTCTTCAAAAAATACTACCAGTACTATAAATCTCGTCAACAAGAATAAAAATATTTAGAGGGATAAATGAATAGCTTTAAGGATTTCTACAAAAAATCAGAACAATTACCTGAGGATAATACTAAGCATTTACAATTAAGTATAGGTGCTAGCATTCAGCAACTTTTATTACCTATGGTTGGAGGGTTATTTGAACTCAATAATGCACAAAAAGCAGAGAAATTTAGTAGAGAGGTTGCAAATTATGCTACTAGTGATGAGGTGATCTCATCTCTTAGCAAACAGATAGGTGAACCGAGAGAAAACGAAACCGAACAAGAATTTATAGAACGAGCAAGCAGCGTACTTAGAGAGATTTTAAAGAGTACAGGATTTCACAAGTTCATAAAGGCTCTGCGCCTCTCCGCGCTGACTCTACGTACCTCTGCGTTTAAAAAGCTACTAATCCATGCAAAAGTGTACTTATTTAAGTCAAAAATAAGCCTATTTACTCGTGTATTCTATAGAAATTTCATTTTAGTTTTAAGAATGATTTTGAATACGAACCACAAAGGACACAAAGAGCACAAAGAAGAATTCCTATAGCCATTTTAAGACTCCGCTCTTTTCAGGAGCCATCAAGCAAACCGATTTAAAACTCACTGATAGCAAGATTTCCAAAAATGGTGTCGTGTTACTTACTTATCGGGTGAAAATTTGAAGCTTATCGCCAATGACGATCGCTTTCCCCTCCTCAGATGCAGGTAGCCGTGTGTTGATTGCGAGGCGATAAAAGTGATTGAAGCGCGATCGCTCTGCCCATTCAGGTAAAGATTGTTGCCGCTTCACGACAAAGGTTTTTTGGAAATTCGGGTAAGTTTCTCCTGTTTGCGAGTCGCGGGTGACGACAACGCACCTTTGACAAGGGTTTACACCCATGAATTTTACATTTCCAATTTGGAAGTCAACAGTCTGCTCTGCTTTTGCAAACAGATGATCTTCCCAAAAGGCAGGCACACCTGAAATTTCAATATTAGCGCGGAAACGTAAACGAACCTCTTCCACATCAATGCCGGGATACCATGAAGCGATGGTTTCTAGTGTCGCTGTACTAATTATGGTGGGGCCTGATGCAACAGTATCATCTGGAAATCCCATGTCGAGATTTTGCCTAATCTGCACCGGAAAACCAAAATACTCACCTAACCAATTTTCCAGTGCTTTGCGTTCTTTTTCGATGTGAAATGTGGCTATATCCTTTGTTCTTTGCACAAACAAAGAGATGATGTTGGTTTCGAGATTGAACTGAGAGCGCAAAGCATGAACGCGCTGATTGCGTTTGCCATTGACGAAATGCCCTGATTCATCGAAGATAGCGAACTCGCGATCGCCCTTGAGCGCACCAGTTTTGAGAACAGTCACACGCTCAACGCTAACTCTATCCAGAGATTTGATGGGATAGATGAACAATCTGGAAACATAAGGAATTACGTCTGTCATAGATAGCTCCTAAGTAAAGCGTGAGAGGCTTCACAAGAAACCAATAGAATTTCTGTATCCCGATCGCCCAAAGCATCCAAACGATGAGGAATTCCAGCATCGAAATGCGCGGCATCAAAAGGTTGAAGAATATGTTCTTCCTCTCCCAGAGTTAGGCGCAACTCACCAGAGAGAACGTAGAGCCACTCTTCACCTTCATGCTGGTAGAGGCATTCGTTCTGCCTTTGAGCGGGAATCGTAACGTGAATTGGATGCAGATTAGCCAAACTCCCCTTATTTGAAAGCAAACGGTACAGCAACCCATTTCCCTCATAGACATTCGCATCAACTGAACGCACTACAACCGCACTGCTTGGAGGTTCAACTTCAAACAAAGCAGCCATTGAAGTGTGATACGTGCGGGCAAGCTCAAACAACACAGCAAGGGAGGGTTGGCGATCGCCACTTTCGATCCGTGATAGATAGGCTTCTGACAAATTTGTCCGTCTAGCTAGTTCTCCAAGAGTCCATCCTCTTTGAGTTCTGAAGAAACGCAATCGGCTTCCTAGCCTAACCAAATCAGATTGCAGGAGAGTTTTATTATCGTTAACCATGCAATCAGTATATATCGATTTATTGCCTAATGGGCAAGTTTATTCTTATTTAATTGCCCTATAGGCAAAATATTGTGTGATACAAAATCCGGTGTATAAATCCCCTTTTTGTGTAGCCCGTGCAGACGGGCTTAGTTTGTATAGCCCCAGGCTTCTAGCCTGTGGGGTAAGAGGGGGTATAAATGCGGATTTGGTAACTCCTTCCATATCTATGAATTTGATATCTTTTCTAACCAATCAAGCACTGATGAATGTTTAGGTGCCCATCCCAGAAGTTTTCTGGCTTTGTCTGAACGGATACGGCTATTGGAACCAAAAGCAAAGTGAGCCGCCTCTTGCCCCCATTCTTGAACCGCTTGTTCAATTGTCCAGGTTTGTGCACTACCCTCAAAGCCAAGTTTACGATGGATTGCTTCAGCAATGTTTTTGAAGCTAGCTTCGCCGTTTTCCAAGAAAAAAAACGATCCGGCTGGCGCTTTCTCAAGTGCAAGCAAGTAGGCGCTGACAAGATCGTCAATGTGGACAGTTGACCAAATGTTTTCTCCTTTGCCAATATATCTGGCTGCCTGATATTTCTTGGCAACTTCGCTCATCCAAGGAATTTGAATGCTTTCGGTATGCAACCCCCTTCCCTTACCGTAAATTAAGCAGGGACACATAACCACAGAATGTACTCCTTGGATAACACCTTCAATCACATGAGTATCAATCGCCACTCGCCCAATTTTTTCAAAGCGAATTGGACGTGGAATATCTTCATGAAAAATACGAGAACTGTATTCACCAGCAGCGCGATCGCCAACAATACTCGATCCACTTGTGTGAATCAGTTTTTTACCTGAACCATCAAGCGCTCGGAGTAGCACCTCCACAGCAAAGGGATCGTCTGCATCTGCGGCATTAATGACAGCATCTGCCGATTGAGCTGTTTGAAAGAGTACCTGTTCATCGCTCAAAGTTCCAATCACAGGCTCAATTCCCTTTAGTTTGAGTAACTCAGCCTTTTCTGTCGATCTACACAAACCCACTACTGTATGTCCGGTAGCCACTAATGCTGTAGCAATTGATCCACCAATATAACCGGATGCTCCTGTTAGAAAAATTTTCATCTGTTCGTCCATTATGTAAGGTGCAACTTGATTATGCAAAATTGCTTAGGATTACGTAAGAACGGATTTTTCTGTGCGTCAGTAACAGGTGTGTTACCAGCCACCAATCTAGGGAGGAGCCTGTAATGAGACACGCATCTTATGATGGAGCACAAGGTTGTTACATAGAAGCTGCTTTAGATGTAATTGCAGATAAATGGAAAGGTGTGATTCTTTATCATTTGCTTAATGAACCGAAGCGATTTAATGAACTTAAACGCACATTTCCTGAATTGTCGCAGCGGATTTTGACGAGGCAGTTGAGAGAATTAGAAGATGATGGAGTAACCATTCCCCACGAATAGAATTCGGGGGCTTTTAGTAGCCCTGAGAAATAGCGGTTGGGTTCCTGTTCAGGTTCCGCAACACTATCCCCGAACCTCTTAGGCGTGGTTACGATTGTCCAGAGGGTGTACTCACCCCCACGCCCCAGAAAACACATTGGATTGCCCCTAGCAAGCAATGGTTTTCTACCCACTTGCGAGACTACACACCAGTCTCTCATCTACTGGAAAGCCGTTTCTGTTGGGTAAACAGTGCCTTGTCCGATTTCGACTTATCAATATTATCCGATATTTTGGTACTGCACTCACATGGTGGACGGGGATTAAAATCCCCTTCGGATTTCCTCCCCAGCAATGAAATTGCGGGGCTTCCACCCTCCGAGTTCGGTGATTAGTCGAAAAATTTATCCAGAAATACCACCAAAAGTTGAATATTCACTGACAGACTTAGGTAAACAGCTAGAGCCAACCTTACTGTCTCTTGAAAGTTGGGGAATTAAGTATGTTGAAACAATGAAATATTCAAAGAACATTCCGTCAGAAAAGATTGACTAGCAAACTTTGTCTGTTCCCGTGTTCTGCTTGTGCTACTCAGTTTGTACTGAAGGTAATTTTGTCTAGTTTGTCATCTTGGTTTTGCCCAGCAGAAATTTGCTTGTTATTAATACAAGCGGTAACTATACTTGTGCTAATAACAAGTGAACTCTGCTGGATAAACTTGCGTCGATTGAGACTATGAATATTTTTCACAGTCCTTAGTTAAAATTAATACAAAACATCATCTGTAAATTATTTTGTATCTTAACTCAATCGGAGCAGACATTCGAGAATTAATTTTTGGTTGACTAAGGAGTATGGTTGAATTGCCAAGGCACGACGAAAAGCTGCGATCGCTTTAGAATATTCTCCGAGCGCAGCATAACACAAGCCTAGCCCATGAAGTGCGCCGAAATGAAATGGATTGATCTGAATTGTTACCAAACAATCTGCTAAAGATTTTTCATATTTGCCGATGCTATAGTAAAGGTAAGCACGTCGATTCCAGGCTTCAGCAAAGTCTCGTTGCTCGTGGGTTAGTTGGGTTAGCAACGCTTCAGCCTCGTCTGTATGCCCTGAATCCATTAACTTTTGGCTGCGATCAATCATTTCCAAGCCATATATTCCCTTTTGTTGATACCACAAACGCCAAAGCTTTTTTGTTGCTTGGTCGCGTACTGTTTCGTCGGGATTTTTCAAAGCTTCAAGTAAAGAACTGACAAATAAAGAATCCATGAATTTGAGGTTAGTGATAGTATCTTTAGATTCTCACAAAATGTTCTCAAAATTTACTTCTTAACTGAGCTTTTAAAATTCGGTTTAAATTGCAAGGTAAGCAAAAAATATGTTAATTGTTGTAGCCTGGAATACGATTAATGGCTGACTCAATCTTTAAAGAAGAATACAAAATACAGAATTTAGAATACAGAATGCAATCAAAGGGGGATACCTAGCTTCTATCCACTGTTGTGTTGACTATTGACGATTCGGTGTTAACTGTTGACTAATAAGAAATATCCCTAAACAAACAGGTGACTATGCCAAAGCAAAACAGTGTTTCCAGGCATATTGTTCTCACTTCCCACCCCAGTCGCGTTGGCCCCAAACCAATACCTATCAAGTGGGGTGCAAGCGATCCAATGGAAAGAGGCCCCGTCATCGCTACATTGACAAAGCAAGCACATCGCAATGTAATTGGCACCCACTCTGGTAGTTATGCAGTTTACCGTGCTTTAGCTGTAGCCAGGGGTGTACTGCAGTCGGATCACAGGGCGGATCTTACCAATACCTCACCAGTAGAGCATATTGGCCCGCATCCAAGTTGGTTCGATCTTGAAAAAATTGTCTCTGTCGATCCCTTTGGAGCGATCGTCGGTGAGGTGTTTACATCCTATTACGAACAGGGATACGATATTCGCCCCACGATCGCCATTACCAAAGCTCATATTAATATGCCCGAACTACAAGAAGCGGTGGCAAAGGGACGTTTAACAATAGATGGCAAAATAATGAAATCTGGTGGCGATTTGGTAGTTACCAAAGCCGCAATTGAACCGGTTTGGTATTTGCCGGGAATTGCCAAACGCTTCCAAATTACAGAAGGTGATTTACGCCGCGCTCTATTTGAACAAACTGGAGGAATGTTCCCAGAGCTTGTGACGCGATCTGATTTAGAAGTATTTTTACCGCCCATTGGAGGCGTGACAGTTTATATTTTGGGTGATATCGCTGCAATTACTGACCCCAATAAACCCCTAGCGGTAAGGGTACACGATGAATGTAACGGTTCCGATGTGTTTGGCTCTGATATTTGTACGTGTCGTCCCTATCTGGTGCATGGCATTGAAGTTTGCGTGCAAACAGCCCAAGAAGGCGGTGCTGGTGTAATTGTCTATTGTCGTAAGGAAGGACGCGCCTTGGGAGAAGTGACAAAATTCTTAGTTTACAATGCTCGCAAGCGACAAGAAGGAGGCGATCGCGCTGATGCCTACTTTGAACGTACAGAATGTGTGGCAGGTGTACAGGATATGCGCTTCCAAGAACTAATGCCGGATGTCTTGCATTGGTTGGGTATTACTCGCATTGACCGGATGGTATCAATGAGTAACATGAAGTACAACGCGATTACGGAAGCGGGAATTGAAATTGTCGAACGCATACCTATTCCAGAGGATTTGATACCCCAAGATGCACGAGTAGAAATTGAAGCCAAAAAAGCAGCTGGTTATTACACTACAGGAGAGGTGTTAGATTCTAATGGTTTAGGAAGTGTGAAAGGGCGGGCTTTAACAGATTAGTCAATTGTCATTAGTCATTTAGTAGGGGCGGGTTTATTTTAGATATTTCGTCATCCTAGAGAGATTGTTGTTAAAACCCGCCCGTACAGTAGTTAGTTCTTCTCTTTGTAAAGGGGTGGATCGTAAAGGATAAATAAAAATGGAAATGGGAACCGCCAAGGAGATGGTGGGCAAGATGCCCGCCCCACAAGCACTAGGGGAAGAAGGGGAGGTTATAGCTTATTTGCGATCGCCTGTTGCAATTCGGGAACGTTGCCAAGAACTGTTTGAGATGGTAGTGGCAGAGCGATCGCCTCATTTTAATTGCAATCTGTCTCAGTTGGAACGGGTGGCAGACTATGTAATTGAGGTGATGCACGAACAATACCCAGATCTGCAAATCCCGTTTCACAGTCGTTGGCGACATTTTGAAGCTGGGGGTATACCGCGTTTAGCTCAGTTGGATGAGAAGTTAGCGGGACTAACGCCAACCCAAAAAGCTGCTGCCAAGTATGATTTGGCAATCATTAGCGTTTTATTAGATGCTGGTGCTGGCGATCGCTGGCACTATTGCGAACAGGATACAAAACTCGTTTTTAAACGTTCCGAAGGCTTGGCAGTAGCTAGTTTCCAGATGTTTTGTCAAGGAACTTTTGCGAGCGATCGGCATCAGCCCCTGCAAGTAGATGCCCAACGATTGCAAGCATTAACTGAACAAGAATTAGCTCAAGGTTTTCAGGCAAATTTAGAAAATCCCTTGGTGGGAATGACTGGGCGGTTAAACTTGTTACAACAATTAGGTCAAGTTATACTTGCTTCACCTCAAATGTTTGGAGAGCAAAACCCCCGTCCGGGCAATTTGGTAAATTTCCTTTTAGCACAAGTGAAAAACAACCAACTCGCAGCCCAAACTGTGTTAAATGCCGTTTTGGAGGGACTCAGTGATATTTGGCCAGGACGCATAGAAATTGCTGGAGTAAACTTAGGGGATGTCTGGTATCATCCAGCAGTTAGCAATGATGGCTTGGTGCCATTTCACAAATTATCTCAATGGCTGACTTACTCCCTGTTAGAACCACTACAGGAGCTAGGTGTAGAAATTACGGGCTTAGACGCTTTAACTGGATTGCCAGAATACCGTAACGGTGGATTATGCCTCGACTTGGGACTAATCAACGTCAAAAATCCAAATATTTTTTCCCAATCTCATTCAGTGGCATCGGAAATAATAGTTGAATGGCGTGCTTTGACTGTGATTCTCTTAGATTACATTGCTGCCACAGTGCGAGAAAAATTGAGCATGAGTGCCGAAGAATTACCGCTCGTAAAAATTCTACAAGGTGGAACCTGGACAGCCGGACGAAAAATTGCTGCTCAACTGCGAGCAGGTGGCATCCCGCCTATACAAATAGAAAGCGATGGAACGGTATTTTAGCTATGAGCGCCATTTATCTTTTGTAATTAACGGGAATCTTAAAGCTTCTGAGACTGCTTCTATATTGAGTTTCGATGAAACTAAATATTAAACATAGCTCGTTCCAGAAGCTTATATAAAATTAGTTTGCAGTACGATTGAGCGGATAGTTAACAGAACTTTCTACAGTAGATTGGGTAGACATCAATCTTCCACCACTACCGTGGCAGGCTTGTGCAAGTAACAATATACTGATTGGTAAAGAAAGTGAGAAAATTCTTTTCCAGTGTATATTGTTCATAGCAGTAATTCCACTCTTCATAATTTCAACTCCTTGATTTCAAGTGTTCTGTTATCTTTATAGAATTTGCAAATATAAAAGTCGATACAGAAAAGTTAAGGAATTGAATGTGGAAGTAAACTTAACTTGTAACTTAACTTTTATAGCATCATTCTTAATTAGGTGGAACTCTTAAAGTATTGAGGCAATAAAATTGACTTTTCATTAATTGCAAGGCAATTTTTTTCCCAGTATACCAACCGTAATATCCATAAGTTGCAGATCTAGCAACGATTTTCTCAAAACCGACAAAGTAGAGTGTTGGATCAACAATAGATTGACACTTACCATCTGTTTTTGGTAGATACCTATCATTTATATTGAGATATAATTCAGGCTGTTTCAATATTTTATTAATGCCAGGACGAAAACCAGTACCTAAAATAATTGCATCGTAATTTTGTAATTCTCCATTGGCAAAAATTACGTCTGTTTTTGTGAGTTGCTGAATCCTACTGGTGATTACCTGAATATTTCCTTGTTTGATTTGTTTGACAGTACCTCTATCTACCCACGCAACCCGACCTTGATTAACTTCCACATCCATTGGCCCTTTATCTTCTGGATAGATAGAGTATGCACTCAAATCTAAAGCAAAACGTTGAATAAATTTATCAGTTTCATTTATTTCTGCTTGTAGTTCCTCTGTAGATAAATCTATTGCTTTCTCCATCATTTCCATTCTTTTATCTGTTTTATCTTTATCAAATAAGCGTTTGAACTTTGTTCTCCATCGCCATAACCAATATTGGAGCGATCGCAGTCTAGGGTAAAGAGGGAATATCCAGCGTTTGCCACGAATTAGCATATGTATAGAAGCAGCACCATGTTCGTATAAATCTAGTGCTATTTCTGCTGCCGAATTTCCCGAACCAATAACTAAAACTTTCTTATTCTGATAAGGAATACCATTTTTGTAGGCGCTACTATGAATAATCTCACCTGAAAAATATTCTTGCCCAAAGAAATGTGGTATTACAGGTTCATTGGTGAGTCCAGTACAGATCACAAGAATTTTACATTTTAAAACATCTTTGTTTGTTTCTATCTGCCAGCGATAGTCTATTTGATTAGAACTTTTAATTTTGGTAATATTTTGAACTTCTTCACCAAAACGAATATGAGAATCAACTTGAAAATGGCGTGCATATTCTGTTAAATACTCCACTATTTCATCTTTCGTTTTAAATGTAGAATATTTTCTCTTTCCCTCAAAAAAAGGTAGAGTAAAATAGGGGTTTTGACTAATTAATCGCTCATAGGCATTTTTCCAGATAGTGGCAACAGTTTCACCCTTCTCTATGACGATGAAATTATCAATTCCAAATTTTTTTAAACTTGCAGCTACAGTAATACCGCAAAAACCAGCCCCAATAACAATAACGTCTAGCTCAGTGTTCATGAAATTAACTTGAGTACAAATCTTAATTATTCACTTTATAAAACTTGAGGTTTTAATTAACAATACAGATAAATTAAGTAATTTCAGACAATAAAAAACTTAATTTTTGATTTTCTTTAGCTTTTACCGCAAAATCCTTTATTTAATCATTTTGCAAGTTAAGTTACTTTCTTTCCCATTTCCTTAACTTTTCTGTATCGACACAGGAGTTGTCATATTCTATATATAAACAACAAGATTATTCTTATATATCTGTTAGGTAAGATTTATATGAATTTAATTACTCTGCTGTTACGCTCTTCTTGGAAAATTGTTGCTCTTGCTGTTTTTGTTGGTTTATTAAGTGGGGCTAGCACAGCGGGACTGATTGTTACTATCAATGCTCAAGTCAATTATTTTTCATTAACAGCCATATTAATTTGGAGTTTTATTGGCCTTGTTTTTCTAAAATTTTTTACCAATATCATTTCTAAATTTTTATTAATAAATCTTGCAGAAAAAGCTATTTTTGAATTGCGCTTAATTTTGAGTGAAAGAATTCTGGCTGCACCGTTATTTCATTTAGAGCGTTTAGGAAATCATCGGATCTTAGCTACGCTTACTAATGATATTATATCAGTGTCTTATATTGTTTACGCTATTCCTACTTTATGTATTGAAATTGCAGTTGTAGTTAGTTGTCTTTTCTATTTATTTTGGTTGTCTCCAACAGTATTTCTTATAATAGTGATTTTTCTGCTTTTAGGAATATTCAGCTATAAACAAGTGGCAGGTAAGGCAATATCATTTTTGACATTGGCTCGCTATCAAGAAGATAGATTATTTAACCATTTTCGTAGTTTAATTGAAGGAACTAAGGAACTGAAAATTCACCAACAGCGACGCCAAAACTTTATATTAAAAGAACTAAAAGAAACAGCTCAACTTTATAGGCGTAAAAATGTAGTTGGGATGACGATATTTGCAACAGCTGCTAGTTGGGGTAACATCTTATTCTTTGTGGTTGTTGGTCTAGTACTGTTTATCTTACCAAATCTTCAAGTCATTTCTACCTATATTTTATCTGGATATGCACTTACTATTCTGTACCTAATATCTCCTTTAGAGTACATCATGAGTGCTATTCCTAGCTTCAGTAAAGCTACAGTTGCTTTAGGAAATATAGACTCTCTCAAACTATCCTTATTAAATCACTTCCGCGAGAGTAATTTAATAAGTTGTGGTGCAGCAGATAATTTTTGTCAGCGTCTAGAACTTTTAAGTGTCACTCATACTTATCATCAAGAGCAGGAAGATATAGCTTTTACTCTTGGCCCGATTGATTTGACTTTTTCGGATGGTGAAATTGTTTTTATTGTTGGCGGTAACGGTAGTGGTAAGTCTACTCTTGTTAAACTGATTACTGGTTTGTACATTCCTGAAACTGGAAACATCTATCTCAATAACAAATTAGTTACAATTGAAAATCAAGAGTGGTTCCGCCAACATTTCTCAGTCGTATTCTCTGATTTTTATCTGTTCGATAATTTCTGGAATTTAGGTAAAGTAATTACTGACGAGCAAATGTATGACTATCTAGTCAAATTACACCTTAACAAAAAGGTACAAGTTAAAAATGGTGTACTTTCTACCACATCCTTATCTCAAGGACAACGAAAACGTCTAGCTCTTTTAACTGCTTATTTGGAAGACCGACCTATTTATGTATTTGATGAATGGGCTTCTGACCAAGACCCTGTGTTTAAGAAGATTTTTTATACGCAATTATTACCTGAATTGAAAAAGAAAGGTAAAACTGTAATAGTTGTTACTCATGATGAACAATATTTCTATTTGTCAGAAAAGATAGTGAAGCTAGACTATGGCAAAATAGAAGATGTTTTCACTTGGTGTAGCTAGGAGGAAAGTGCCATTAGGAGCAAAGTTGGTGAAATGGGTAGCATCGGCTCAAATCAATTTAAAACTGGAACTATTGAGAAATCAAGGTTTGGAACTTTATAAAAAACAAGTGCATAAATAGCCAACAATACTCTTGTAAAAATAGCTTTATGTCAGGCTCAACAGGAACAAATTAAAATGAAACATACCTAATGACTAATAACAAAACATGGGAAATCAAGTAATACTCATTGAGCATCCATTAATTCAGCACAAACTGACGCTGATGCGTAAAGCCGAAACTAGCACGGTGAAATTTCGTGTTCTCCTGAAAGAAATTGGTATGTTGCTGGGGTATGAGGTAACGCGAGATTTACCACTAAAACATGAAAAAATTCAAACACCACTAGCTTCGATGAATGCTCCGATCCTTGCCCCAGAAAAAAAATTAGTCATAGTTTCCATTCAAAGGGCAGGGCAGGGTATTTTGGATGGGATGCTAGAGTTGATGCCATCGGCACGGGTAGGGCATATTGGCTTGTATCGCGATCCCAAAACATTGATTCCTGTAGAGTATTATTTCAAAGTTCCCCATGACATAGAAAAGCGAGATGTGCTGGTAGTCGATCCGATGTTAGCAACCGGGAACTCGGCAGTTGCAGCAGTGGAAAGAGTCAAATCTACAAATCCTCTATCAATTAAGTTTGTTTGTTTACTTGCTGCACCAGAGGGCATTGAGCATTTCATTGAGGTTCATCCAGATGTGTCTATTTACACAGCAGCTATTGATGAAAAATTAGATGAACACGGCTATATTCTTCCCGGAATGGGAGATGCTGGAGATAGATTATTTGGAACTAGGTAAAATCTTTGTTTAGGCTTCTAGCCCGCGTGGGTTAGAATATTTGCAAGTTAAACCTTAGTATGATGAGTATGCATCCCTTGTTAAAGGTTGACATTTCTCAATTAACTGTAGCCGAGCGAATACAACTTGCAGAAGATTTGTGGGATAGCATCCTCGCAATACCAGAGGTGATTCCAGTAAGTCAAACGCAAAAACGAGAATTGGATAGGCGTTTGGAACTTTTCCGTCAAAACCCAACTCAGGGTTCAAGCTGGCAAGAAATGAAGCAAAAACTGGGCTTTTTTAAATGAATTATAAATTACTGATTCGCCCAGAAGCGGAGTTAGATATCGAAGAAGCTTATGAGTGGTACGAAGAAGGCAATCCTGGCTTAGGTTATGAATTTATACGTGCTGTTGATACCTGTCTAGCTACAATTGGCCGCAATCCTTTGCCGTATCCTGTAGTAAATCAGGAGGTGCGACGAGCTTTGATTCGTCGATTTCCTTACGGAGTTTTTTACTTTCTCGAAGAGGATAAAATTGTAGTTATTGCCTGTTTCCACGTTAAACGTGATCCACAACAATGGCAAAATCAAAGTGATTGAATGCGATCGCAATTTTTACTCTCGAAAAATATAAGCGATCGCACGGCTTGAAAAATCTCTGCTTCGGCTGCATTTAATTTGAGATAAGGCGTAGTTGCTGCGTGCAAATACCTGTATTCACCCCAACCAAAAAAAGCTTATTTACAGGGTAACTGATATCATCTATTTATAGTCGCAACCTTTTGGAGTGACTGTATATGTATAACATTGAGCTTACGGAAACACAGGCTGAAATTGCAGAATTACTCAATCGAGTTTTGTCAGGAGAGGAAGTAATTATTTCAAACGCTGGGACTCCAGTTGCGCGTATAGTACCAATCGCAGAACAGTCATTACCCAGAATTGCAGGGTTAGATAAAGGCAAAGTTGTAATTTCTCCTGATTTTGATGCACCTTTACCAGATGACATTCTGAACGATTTTCTCAACCCAGCAGATGCTGAATAATGAGAGCATTACTTGAATTTAATCATCAACAAATGCAGTTCTTGCCTGTTGAGTTAATTGCAATTTTTCCTCCAAAACTTTCCAATTTTCCTGTTCAATTAGGCTAATTAATTCATCAAGATTGTGGCGATATTTCTGCAAAGACTTCAGCAATTCCTGCCGATTATACTGTGCCATCATCACTCCTAACTCTGGATTTCCACCCCCAACGCGGCTAGTATCTCTAAACCCGGAACTAGCAAGTTTCTGAGCTAATTGCAAAACTTTCGAGTCTGTTTCACTCATGCAAGCAGCAATTAAAGAGGCACTCACCATCACAGGTAAATGAGAAATCCAACTTACTGCTTTATCATGGTCTTCTGGAGCACAATGGTAAATAGTTGCTCGCAGCTGCCGGACAATTTCTGCTACAACATTTACCGCTGTCTTTGGAGTTACCGCTGTTGGCGTTAATACATAAGGTCTATCCACAAATAAATGCCGCTGTGCCGCTTCAATACCACTCTCGGCTGTACCTGCCATAGGATGACCACCGACAAAATTATCCCATAATGAAGAAATTGCTTGCACTATCGGTGTTTTTACTGAGCCAACATCAGTGATGATTACATTAGAAGGTAAATAAGCAATTAGCTGTTCGACTGTGGGAATAATAAGTCCAATTGGTGTACAAATGAATACTACTTCTGCGGTAACTAGTAGGTTCGTATCTACTGATGCCTCATCTACACTGCCTAGAGCGATCGCTTTAGTACAGGTTGATTCCCGGCGACTGACTCCTAAGACATAATGTCCGTGCGATCGCAAATCTAAACCTAAAGAGCCGCCAATTAGTCCGAGTCCTAAAATACCAATTTTCATTGTGATTTTGAAGTTGCATCTTTCAGATAATTTTGACGTTATTGACCGATTATTCAAGTCGGCATCCGGTGAGGTAGCCTAATGACTGTAGAGGAATTACTGGCCAAATATGAAGCGGGAATGAGAGACTTTAGTGGTATTGACCTCTCAGAAGCTAACCTCAGAGGTGTACAACTCAGCGAGGCTAATTTTAGTCATGCTAATTTTAGTATCGTAAACATGAGTGGTGCAAATCTCAGTGGCTCCAATTTGCGTCATGCCCAGCTAAATGTAGCAAGACTGCGTGGTGCTCATCTTACCCAAGCTAACCTCAACCACGCCACTCTCAATGTAGCTAATTTAATTCGAGCAGATCTCAGTCGCGCCCAACTCCAGTCAGCCTCGTTAATTCGTGCTGAGTTAATCCGCGCCGATCTCAGCCGTGCCGATCTCATGCAAGCAAACCTTAGTAAAGCCGATCTCAGAGGTGCTGCACTTCGACACGCTGTATTGAAACAGGCTAATTTAAACGAAGCTAATTTGAAGGATGCTTTCCTGACAGGAGCCAATTTAGAAGGAGCCAATTTAAGCAACACTGACTTAAGTAAAGCCGAGCTTAGTGGTGCCAATTTCCGAGATGCCGAAATGAGACAAGCAAATCTCAGCCATGCCGACTTGACTGGCGCAAATTTGAGCGGTACAAATCTTCGTTGGGCAGATTTAAGTGGAGCCAATCTGCGCTGGGCGGATCTAAGTGGAGCCAAATTAAGTGGTGCAAATTTAATTGGAGCAGATTTAAGTAATGCTAATTTAACAAATACGAGTTTGGTTCATGCCGATTTAACTCAGGCTAAATTAATGAAAGTGGAGTGGATAGGTGCAGACTTGTCAGGAGCAACTTTGACAGGCTCTAAACTTTATGCCACCTCCAGGTTTGGTTTAAAAACCGAAGGGATGATTTGTGAATGGGTAGATCTTAGCCCTGCAGGCGATCGCTCTATCATCCAAAATTTCAACGCCGAAGAAACACGTGACTTTTTTAACGAAACTTTACCCACCATTCGGATTATTGTCGATAAACCTTTAGATCCAGAAGCCAATTTTGCGATCGCCGGTGCTTATTACCAAATTGCTCAACAATATCAACAATTGCAGCAACCCCCCAGTATGGAAATTGGACGTCGCCGTACAGTTTTTACTTTCCGTGTAGATAGCGATGTCAATTTATTTTCCACTGCTTATCTAGCTATTCTTCCCTTCCAAGATGCTGAAATTACCCAGGATAATATTCATCAGATCTTGGCAATAATATTTAGTGAAAAGATGCCTGTTATGGCTGCGTCAACTCATCAACATTTGCAGCAATTAACAGCGCTAGTTGAAACAGCAAGAGAAAATGCTAATACTATTAAACAAGCAAAAAATATCTGGCAGATTACAGCTAAACTAAACTTTTTCCAAGCACCAACTCAGATAATTTTAACTAATTCTAGTGCTCAAAGCCTAAATATACATTACCATCATAATTTTGGTAAAAAATTTATTGATAGTTCCGATGTCAATACTTCTATTTATAATGAAACCGCTCAAGAAGCAGCTAACCCAAGCCTACCTTCTACAAGTTTAGTTATTGATTTTATTAAGGGATTCCATTACATAGGTTAGTGGATAGTGGTTAATGGTTAGTGGTTAATGGTTAGTGGTTAGTAGTACACTACCAACAACCAACACCTATCTACTATCTACTATCTATGAACTACTAACAAATTTTAGGAGATGAAAAATGCGTGATTCCTTTAATCGAATGATAGGTAAGACTCGCTATGTGGTTTGCCGGATCATGCTGCATTTAAGTGGAACTGAGGTAGCACCAATTTTGGGAGTATTAAATCGTGCTGCACGGGAAGCGATCGATGCCGAAGGTGACATGGAAGTTTTGGGAGAAGGATTGGTAGAACTGTGCGAAACTTTAATGCGGTACGAAGAATACTGGCTTTCTGCTGCAAATGAAGGCGATGTATTTTGGAGCGAAGGTGAAGCGGGAGACTATGTAAATGAATTGTTTACCGATTCTGCTCAACGATATGGCACCGAACTCGATTTTCATTCTACTTCTGATTACGATGAATCTTTTTCTGTGCCTGTGACGCGCAATGTCGTTGTCATGATTACGGTGGCTTTTGAAGGAGAAGTACCAGAATTAGAAACCGATCTTGCCAATATCACCGCGCTTAAGGAAGGCTTGAAAGCACTAATAGGGTTACATTATAAACATAAACTGCGAGCTATTCAGGTGCATTTCTCACCAGCGCAGTTGGGTGATGAACTCACCAACGATCAACTTTTGCAACACTATCCAGAGTTGATTCCCCTCTAATTTGTACGGTCGTCTGTACTTAGCACAGGCAAGGAGAAATTGTTAAGCTCAAAGATGGGACAATAATAAAATGCTGATGAACATTTTGCGTAAATTTACAGCAGTTTTTTTAACATTAAGTTTGTGTTTGACTACGGTTGCTTGTGGTGGTGGAGCAAACCAAACTACGCCGCCGCAAGCTAGAGACGCTAGTCAAACATCTGAGGTTACTAAGTTGAGTGATGGACAGTACCCAGTGCAGCAAGCTAGCTACAACGATGCTGATGGGGAATACACCCTGTTTTTACTGGGTGCCACACCTCCAACCGTTAGAACCCAAAATTTACAAATGGCGCGGTTGACTGATGAGGAGATTAAGGAAGGTAAGAAATCTTACTTAAAGGTAGAAAATGGACAACCCGTCCTCTACCTAACGGAAGATTTTAAAATTGAGTACATCCACAACGTCACTGAGACTCGCACCGATCCTCAAACCGGGCAACAGGAAACTGTCGTAGTCCGTCGAGAAAACGGTTTTTGGGCACCTTTTGCTGGCTCTTTAGCTGGAGCAGTGGCAGGGCAGGCTATTGGTAATGCCTTGTTTAGACCTCATTACTATGTACCGCCTGTGTATCAGCCGGGAGTAATCACTGGTTATGGTGGCTATGGCAGAAGCTACAACGATGCAATTACAAGCTATCAGCGTCGTTATAATCAGCCACCAGCAGAAGTGAGAAATCGCACAACTTTTCGCACTACAGGAAACATCAGAAGGACATATCCTAGCGGCTCAACTGTACGTACTACACCACGTACTGGTACAGGTAGCCGTGCGACTGGTTCTGGTTATGGCGGTAGTACATTAAGACCTTCTGGTAGATCTAGCCCCACTAGACGCAGTCCTAGTTTTGGTAGTGGAGGCGCTTCCAGCCGCCGTACAACAGGTTTTGGTAGCAGAAGCAGAAGGCGCTAATGTTAAGAAGGCAGAAGGCAGTAGACACGAAGTGGCTTCCGAAGGTAGGCAGAAGGTCGTTAGTTTAGATTGAACTCAAAAGAGAAACACTAGATTATTCACATTCTTTTCTTCCTTCTTGTTCTCAATTTTTTCTAACAAAAAGGCGCGGGGAAATGGGAAATTTCTCCGCGTCTTTAGTTATTGGAAAGACATAATTTCTATGCTAAAGCCACAGCAGGTTGCGGCCAGCGTCCAACGGCTTTACCAATCACTGCTAGCTCTTGCATTAGCTGATCGAATGCTTCTGGTGTTAGAGATTGAGGGCCATCTGATAAAGCTTTCTTAGGATTGGGGTGAACCTCAATCATCAGAGAATCACATCCGGCGGCGATCGCTGCCATAGACATAGAAGGCACATAAGCAGCCCAACCAGTACCGTGGCTGGGATCGATCATGATTGGCAAGTGGGTTAAGTTGCGCAGTACTGGTACTACCGATATATCCAGGGTATTGCGGGTGTACTGGCGATCAAAGTTGCGAATTCCCCGTTCGCACAAAATCACATTCGGATTTCCCGCTGCCAAGATATATTCGGCAGCCATCAACCATTCTTCAATCGTTGCTGACATTCCTCGCTTGAGGAGAACTGGTTTTGGTTGCGCTCCCACTTTCTTGAGTAGGGAGAAATTTTGCATATTTCTTGCGCCTACCTGAACAACATCAGCAACTTCCACGATTTTGTCTAAGTCGGCGCTGTCCATTACTTCTGTAATGATGCCCAGTCCACTAGCTTCTCGCGCTGCTGCCAGTAATTCTAAAGCGCTCTCACCATGTCCTTGGAAGGCATAAGGCGAAGTTCGAGGTTTGTATGCACCACCGCGTAAAAACTTGGCTCCAGCTGCCTTAACGCGCTGCGCCGTCTCAACAATCATTTCCTCGTTTTCGACAGAGCAAGGCCCGGCAACCACTACTAAGGGGTGATTTTCACCAATTGTTACAGGCCCGTCAGGAGTATTAACTACTACTTCAGAAGCTTCCCCGTGGCGGTATTGGCGGCTAGCTCGTTTATAAGGCTGTTCTACCCGTAGTACTTGCTCAATCCAGGGGCTAACTTCCTGAATTTGTAGCGGATCTAAGTCGGCAGTTTCACCTACTAAACCAATTACTACCTTGTGCTTACCGACAATTTTTTCTGGTGTCAGCCCCCAGGTGTGTAGTTCTTCACTGACGCGGTTGATTTCCGCCTCAGGAGAACCAACTTTCATCACTACAATCATGTTATATTCCCTGATAAGTTGTTTTGATTTTTAAAATTGTTTGCCAATTATTAGCAATTAGTGGATAGCGGCTAGTTGCTTGCTACTATCCACTAGCTACTGTAAGGGCTGGTCTTAATAGCAATCTTGCAAAACAAGGAAATATCTAGAATAAACTCGCCCCTACTAACTATTAACCAATAGCCCAAAATTAAATATAGCGCTCAGTTTTTATGCTACTAAAAATCGGGTACAAAAAAGCACGATAAATTTTTAATTAATAATGTTGAAGTTTAAATTTTAAGTTTTATAACTTCAACATTTGTTTCAAATCTACCCAATTCCCTAGAAATTGAAATTTCCAGGCTAGCAATTGTTTGAACACCTGAGCGCCAAAAATCATATGTTCTTTTGCCGAGTTTCGCGCCAAGCTGCGATCATCCGCCCCGAATTGGTGGTAAACTCACTCCAACCCAGCAAAGTACCAACTCTGTCTTCATCCCAGGAAGCAGAGAGAACGCCGTAAGTGATTCCTAAAACCCCCAAACCAAAAAAGCCCATATTTACAAGCAATACGGCAACGGGAGGCAGTTTAACTCCAGCGTAGATTAGTAGCAGATAACTGCATACTAGAGAACCAATACCCAAAGCTGTTGGCACTCCGCAAAAGCCAGCGACGCGACGTATCATCCGTTGGCTAACTACCTGAGGAATTGCAGTTTCTTCCTTGGTATATCGTGGCTTTTTCTTTTCCTTATTTCCAGATTCTTGCTTGGCAGTAGTTGAGTTACTCAGAGCTTTAGCTGGTTTTTGGCGCTTTTTTTTCGGTTCAAAGGGCAAGCGATTGTCTTCAGGTTCAGCAGACATAGGCGGTAATTTTAACCACGAATACCGAGACGAGCAATCAAAGCTTGATAGTGTTCCCGGTTTTCCTTCTGAATATAGGATAAAAGACGTTTACGCTGACCGATCAGCTTTAACAGTCCCCGGCGAGAAGAAAAATCTTTTTTATTTGCTTGGAGATGCTGACTGAGGCGGTTAATCCGCTCTGTTAGCATTGCAATTTGGACATCAGCAGAGCCAGTATCGGTTTCGTGTACCTGGTATTGAGAAATTATCTCCTGTTTGCGCTGTTGCGTTAGAGCCATGATTCGATGAATTATCTAAAATTTATGCAGCAGTCTCTCATATTATCACAGCCATCATGCTGTATGGTAAGTGAGTCTTGTTGGCAGTGCTATAAAAATAAAGAACAGGTTACAGGAGATAGGGTATAGGGCTAGCCGCGAGTCTTCTCAAGCAGAAGCATCATGATTAAACTTAACAACACTTGTTTTTCTTCGCGATCGCTTAATTGATCGACTGCTTTGATTGTAAATTTTCTAGAAAGAAAGGAGGGAATTTTTTCTAGGCGCATCACCACTGCACCATCTGTACGGCTGACTAAGTAGACAGGGTTAAATACATAACCGCTGAATATTCCCACAACGGGAATTTCCGCAAACAGAGCATCCATAACTTTGATCCAAGGGTTTTTTTCTTGGATGTACAGAGCGGATGTTTCGCCATCAAAGATGTCATAACGCGCCCGCCACAGAGATTTTAGCCCTCGTCTTTTCACTGAACCGATATAAGTTCCGTTGCTGTCTGTGAAATCGTAGCGCGCTGAAAAGTCAATAATGCGATCGGCTTTAATGTAGTAGAGTGGATTGTTTCGCTCCGCATCAGCAAAGACAGTAATTGCTTCCTTGAGTTTAAAGAGTTTCTGTTTGACGTAAAATACAAAACTTCCTTGAGTATCAATTACTGATATTTGTGGTGCAAATGCCCATAACTTAAATGTAAGTTCAAGAGGATACTGCATACGTGTAATAATAAAGTAACATTTCTTACTTTATTAATCCCATTTACACAAACTAAATAACAGATTTTTTATGTTAATTAGAAAGCGGTACCGATGAACTTTGTATACCAGTATGAAAAACTTTGTGTGGGTCTTTTCTCGTGGTAGATGCCCTTTGGGTGCTGAGATAGACTCACTGCATATTTCAGTCCACTTAAGTAGACTTGTGCGATTAGCCCAGAACTGAAGTTCTGGGCGTAAGCATCTTAAATCTTAGTAATTATACTTAAGTGATCGCTTGCAAAATTCCATCTTTGACTAATAATCTGGCTTTTTTAATTCTCCTGGGTATACAGTGGTGATTTATCAATTCCACCAATATGATTTAGGGGCCAAAAACGGAGAATGGCACGACCGATAATATTCTCACGTGGAACAACTCCCCAGCAGCGGCTATCATAACTGCTGCCACGGTTATCACCTAACACTAAGTAGGAATCAGGGGGTATCGTCACAGGTTTAGATAAAAAAGGTGGTTGTGGCCCTGAGGTACAAACATCTGTTACTGTACGTTGTGAAGGAGCCAGATACTTGTTTTCCAGCAGGGGTTGATTGTTAATATAAACTTTACCATTCCTGATTTCTATCTTTTCTCCTGGCAAACCAACAATACGTTTAATAAAAGCATCTTGATATTGTTCTTGTTGTAGCTCTTTTGTCGGTGAAAATACTACAATATCCCCTCTTTGAGGGTGAGAAAATTTATAACTCAACTTATCGACAATGATTTTGTCAGCCTCCCACTGGTTAGGTGAGCCGTGTAGTGTTGGCTCCATTGAACCAGAGGGAATCCAACGAGCTTCGGCGACAAAAGTACGAATACCCAAAGCGAGTACTATACTTAATACAATTGTTCTACCTAGTTCTGCAATCCAGGAGTTATCAGGTTTTTGGCTAGAGTTGTGATCAGACACTTGATTTTGCATGAAATTACTTGACTAAAGGCACAATGTGCAGGTGATAAACTTCTCTGTATGGGGATGCTATATAACTATATATTTGTTAATTTTAGCTTTACCAATTGATTTTTTGAGTTTGGTTGTGATGTTGGCAAGGTAATTTATACATCAAAGACGATAAACTTATTGGTAACACCTGACATAAATTTATTGCTAACAGTCCAACTAAGTTTAACCCAAACGAATAGTTATTTGTCACAAATCGCTCTTGCTCTAACACTCTATTATCCATGTCATCTTCTACCAGTTTGCTGATTCGCCGCGCTCAGATTGTTTTAACAAATGGAGACTTAATGATTGGAGATGTGCTGACGCGCGATCGCCTCATTGTCGAAATTGCACCCGAAATCTCCACAGCAGTTCCCGATAGAGAAATTGACGCACAAGGTTTAACTTTGTTGCCGGGAGTCATCGATCCGCAGGTACATTTCCGAGAACCAGGATTAGAGCATAAAGAAGATTTATTTACTGCTACTAGTGCCTGTGCCAAAGGAGGAGTCACTTCTTTTTTGGAAATGCCGAATACACGCCCTCTTACCAGCAATCAGCAAGCTCTTGATGATAAGTTGCAGCGTGCCCAAAATAAGTGTCTTGTCAACTATGGCTTTTTTATTGGGGCAACGGGAGAGAATCTGCCAGATTTACTTGCGGCTAATCCGACTCCGGGTATTAAAATTTTTATGGGATCGATGCATGGCCCGTTGCTCGTCGATAGCGAAGAAAAACTAGAGGCAATCTTTGCTCAGGGAAATCGTTTAATTGCCGTTCACGCTGAAGATCAAGCGAGAATAAACCAAAGGCGACAGGAATTTGCTGGTATTCACGATGTAGCGGTTCATTCTCAAATCCAAGATAATCAAGCAGCACTATTAGCAACCAAGCGGGCATTAAAACTTTCACAAAAATACCAGCGTCGCCTGCATATTCTGCATATGTCTACAGCAGAGGAAGCAGAGTTATTACGTGAGCACAAACCTAGTTGGGTAACGGCAGAGGTAACACCCCAGCATTTGCTTTTAAACACCAGTGCCTATGAAAAGATTGGCACCTTAGCGCAAATGAACCCGCCTTTGCGATCGCCCCACGACAACGAAGTTCTTTGGCAAGCTTTGCTTGATGGAGTGATAGATTTTATTGCCACGGATCACGCACCCCACACCCTAGAAGAAAAAGCACAACCTTACCCCAACAGTCCTTCGGGAATGCCTGGAGTAGAAACTTCACTTCCTTTAATGCTGACAGCGGCAAAGCAAGGACGATGTAGTGTTGCCCAAGTTGTGAAATGGATGTCAACTGCGGTAGCTAAAGCGTATGGTATTCCCAATAAAGGGGCGATCGCTCCCGGTTATGATGCTGATCTAGTGCTTGTAGATTTGAATACTTACCGTCCTGTTGTCCGCGAAGAGCTTTTGACTAAGTGTGGTTGGAGTCCTTTTGAAGGTTGGGATTTGACTGGTTGGCCTGTTTATACGATTGTTGGCGGACAGATTGTTTACGAGAAAGGCAAGTTAAATACACAGGTGCGTGGACAAGCTTTAACTTTTAATTAAGAATCGAGTATTGGAGATATAGAAAGAAAAGTTGTAGGGTGTGTTGTCGCCAAGCGCTGCACCATCCTATATTCCAATACGGTTTAGTTAGTGATGTAGATTTCTAGAATTGGACTTCACTGGGTAGCAAATGTTCTGGCGTGCGTTTCTTGCCCCAGGTAACTGTTTGAGTTCACTTTTGAGAGTGTAGTGACCACTGCTAAGGTCGGTTTCGGGAGAACCAGCTTACATTCGGTGTACTACACTCCTTCAATATACAAGCGTAAAATTTTCCCGTTTTGGCACGATGACCCCTGGATACGCCGTTGACGTTGCTTAACTGGAATATCATATAGCTTGGCAAAGATTAAAAGATTTTCATAACCTGTAAGACTACTATCAGCAGAAAGGGCTTGAGGTACGTAACCAATAACCTTTCTGACATCTGTGGATTGATGGGTGACATCATAACCAGCTATTGTTGCTTGTCCACTGCTTAGTGGTAGTAAGGTGCTTATATTTTTATTTCTAGAAAGTTTATAAAGTCATGAAATTTACATATTCTTGACTGGGATTGTGGTGTTTAATCTTGCTATTTCCTTGAGATATCTGTAGTATCTATTACTAAACACCAAATACTAATAGTCGATTGACTAATAGTAGATTAAAGCAAGGAGCCTAAAGTCAGTATGTGGTCAGATATCTGGAATCGATGGAAACGCCGATCTTTGAGAAGCTTTGTGTCGCTGTTTTTGGTAGGAGTGATTTTAAGTGTAGCGATCGCAGCCTGTGGGGGTAACAGCGAAAATGCAGCAACTACCAATAACCCTGGAGCTAGTCCAGTTGCAGCCAACAAGCAAGATGTGGAACTGACTTTAGTATCCTTTGCTGTCACAAAAGCAGCTCATGACGCGATTATTCCCAAATTTGCCCAGAAGTGGAAGCAAGAACAGAATCAAAACGTCACCTTTAAGCAAAGTTATGGTGGTTCTGGTTCTCAAGCCCGTGCAGTGATTGATGGCTTAGAAGCTGATATTGTCCATTTGGCTTTGGCTCTAGATGTGAACCGAATTGAGAAAGCGGGGTTAATTGAACCAGGATGGGAAAAAGAATTACCTAACAATGGAATTGTCTCTAAATCTGTGGCAGCCTTAATTACCCGTGAAGGTAATCCTAAAAATATCAAAACATGGGAAGATTTAGCCAAAGATGGTGTGCAGGTAATTACTGCCGATCCAAAAACTTCTGGGATTGCGCGTTGGAACTTCCTCGCATTTTGGAATGCGGCAATTCAATCTGGGGGTGGTGAAGAAAAAGCCCTAGATTTTGTTACTCAGATTTACACCAAAAATGTACCGTTGCTAACAAAAGATGCTCGTGAAGCCACTGATGCTTTCTTCAAGCAAGGTCAAGGTGATGTGCTAGTTAATTATGAAAACGAAATTATCTTGGCACAGCAAAAGGGTGAAAAAGTTAACTACGTTATTCCAGCAGTAAATATTTCAATTGATAACCCTATCGCTGTAGTTGATAAAAACGTTGATAAACATGGTACGCGTGAAGTAGCACAAGCTTTTGTGGAGTATCTATTTACCCCTGAAGCCCAAGCAGAATTTGCTAAAGTCGGATTCCGTCCAGTCGATGAAACCGCAACGCAAACAAAGGAACTAGCTGCTAAATATCCCAAAGTCAAAACTTTAGGTTCAGTAGTAGATTATGGCGGTTGGGATGCTGTCCAGAAGAAATTTTTTGCCGATGGGGCAATTTTTGACCAAATTCAAGCTCAGAAAGGTGACTGGGGATTAGGGGCTAGGGATTAGGGGCTAGAGGCTAGGGACAAATCCTATTACCCAATCCCCAATCCTCCTATGGCTGGTCGTATACATTGATACTGCTTTTACATTTAGGGTGTATTTACTTCTATTTTCTAATTCAAAGTAGGGGTATTTAGGAAGATGAATAAAGTTGAAATTTAATTTAAATACTAAATATCGGTTGGTAAATCGTAGTTGAATTTAATTCATACAATCTCAAGGAAGAAAAAGAATGGGAATTGTAATTGAAAATATTTCTAAGCATTACGGAAGTTTCCGCGCTGTTGATGAAGTTAGTTTAGAGATAAAAACTGGTTCTTTAGTGGCATTATTAGGCCCATCAGGTTCAGGAAAATCTACATTGCTACGCATCATTGCTGGTTTAGAAATACCAGATGCTGGTGAAATTTGGTTAGTGGGTGAAAATGCTACTTATCATAGCGTCCAAGAACGTAATATTGGCTTTGTTTTCCAGCATTACGCCCTATTTAAACACTTGACAGTGCGTGAGAATATTGCCTTCGCTATGGATCTGCGCAAGCATCCCAAACACCGGATTCGTCAACGTGTTGATGAACTTTTGGAATTGGTACAGATGCAAGGATTTGGCGATCGCTATCCTTCTCAGCTATCTGGTGGGCAACGACAACGGGTAGCATTAGCACGCTCTCTGGCTGTACAGCCTCGGATTTTATTATTAGATGAGCCTTTCGGGGCATTAGATGCTAAAGTTCGTAAGGATTTGCGTGTTTGGTTACGCAATCTGCATTCAGAAGTTCATGTCACGACTGTATTTGTCACTCACGATCAAGAAGAAGCAATGGAAGTTGCTGACGAAATTGTGGTCATGAATCAAGGAAGGGTAGAACAAGTTGGTAAACCAGCGGAAATTTATGACAATCCAGCCACACCATTCGTGATGAGTTTTATTGGCCCTGTAAATGTTCTACCTGCTGATGCTGGTATTTTACCCAACAAAAGTGCAGTTTCTGACCATGACAAAGTTTTTCTGCGACCCCACGATATCTTGATTAAAACCCATGCCAACGAGAATACTATGTCTGCGATCGTTGAACGAATCATTCATCTTGGTTGGGAGATTCGTGTGGAGTTAACTTTACGATCTGGTGAAATACTCAATGCTTATCTCAGTCGAGAAGAATTTTATCAGCTTCAGCTAGAAAAGGGGCAACGTGTCTACATCAAACCGAAACAAACAAAGGTGTTTCCTGCTGCTTACGCCATAAGGTAGGTAGCAACATATTTTTGCAATTTGGATCGATCCAGCCTCAGACTTAGATCAAAGTTTTGATAATGAAACATCGGTAATTTGATAAGCTTATAGTACTTTCATGAGGATTGAATAAATTGTATTGCAGCAAACATTATTTTTAACTGTTTTCTTACTTAATGTACAATAAGCCTATCAGTTAACCGTAGTATAATGAATGAGAGCTTAAGAAAACAAAAGTATGCCCTCTTGGATCTGTCTGCCAAAGTGGAATATGCGCTCATAGCACTTTTAGAGTTAGCTAACAATTGCGATCGCAAAACACCTGTAACTATGAGTGATATCTCTGCCAAGCATCCAATTCCAGAGCGGTATCTAGAACAAATTCTCACAAGTCTGCGGCGCTCTGGTGTGGTGCAGAGTCAACGTGGCTCTAAAGGTGGTTTTGTTTTATTGCGTGAACCTCGGCAATTAACCTTGTTAGAGGTTGTGATTATGTTGGATGGAGAACAGAAAGAAAAAGAATCCCTTGGTGAAGAAAATTTGGAAAAAATTTTGGTGCATAACATTTGGCAGCAAGCAGATTTAGCAGCACAAGATGTTTTGAGCCAATATACCATCCAAGATCTATTTGAGCAGCGAGAAGCACGGTTGCAGAAGAGCCAGATGTATTACATTTAATGACATAAGAATACTGTGATGAAAATTGCCAAAAATATTACAGAGTTAGTCGGACGTACTCCACTGGTGCAGTTAAACAGAATTCCTCAACAAGAGGGAGCTGTAGCAGAGATTGTAATCAAGTTAGAAAGCATGAATCCATCTGCATCTGTCAAAGACAGAATTGGCGTGAGTATGGTAGAAAGTGCAGAGGAGGCGGGTTTAATTCATCCCGGAAAGACGGTATTAGTAGAGCCGACTTCTGGAAATACGGGTATCGCTTTGGCAATGGTAGCTGCTGCTAAGGGCTATCATTTGATTCTGACTATGCCAGATACGATGAGTACGGAAAGACGGGCGATGTTGAGGGCTTATGGCGCTCAGTTAGAATTAACTCCTGGTATAGAAGGGATGCGGGGAGCGATCGCCAAAGCAGAACAAATAGTAGCACAATTGCCCAATGCCTATATGCTACAGCAGTTCAACAATCCAGCTAACCCCAAGGTACATCGCCAGACAACAGCCCTTGAAATTTGGGAAGATACCGATGGCAAGGTAGATATTTTGGTAGCGGGAGTCGGTACTGGCGGAACCGTGACAGGTGTAGCCCAAGTGATTAAACAGCGCAAGCCAAGTTTTCAAGCTATTGCTGTAGAACCAAGTAATAGTCAGGTGCTTTCTGGAGGTAGATCGGGAGCGCATAAAATTCAAGGAATTGGTGCAGGATTTATTCCAGCAATTTGCCGTCTAGAATTGATTGATGAGGTGATTGCAGTCTCTGATGAAGATGCGATCGCCTTTAGCCGCAGATTAGCAAGAGAAGAAGGTTTATTATCAGGTATTTCTACAGGTGCTGCGTTGGCTGCTGCGATTAGGGTAGCCAAGCGAAAAGAAAATAGCGACAAGTTAATTGTCATAGTTCAACCTAGTTTTGGCGAACGTTACTTGAGTACTACCCTATTCAAGGATTTGGTGGAGTTGGAATTATCTGTTTCTTAACCTATGGTGTAAACACAAGTCTATCTTTTCTCATTACCATGCTCTGCATGGTGATGAAAGAGGCAGAGCCTCAATCAATGCTTTCCCAGGCTAGAGCCTGGGAAAGAGAGAAAAACTACAAACCTATACTCCATTACTCCAATATAAAAGTCTGCAAATAATCTAGAGGAACTGTGAATACATAGTAGAGTACTCCCACACCCAGAAGAACTACAGCTAAACTTGCCAGAAATATCCAACGATCTGGGGGCTGGTAGGTATCCTCGTCAATGTCTTGACGAACAGCAAAATAATGCTGAGTTGAAAGTATTACTGTCAACACACCTACCAAGGCAAATGCCAAACCCAACTTCCAACCATTACCAGGAGGTTGCGGTGCTAATGGAGGGCGGATGATCCGCAACCGCACAATCAAAACACCAAAACCCATGAGCGCAATCCCACTCCGCATCCATGCTAGATAGGTACGTTCATTAGCCAAGTGATCCCGAACTCTGTCCGATCTGTATTTCTTTTTTTCTAAAGTCTTGACATCTAATTTTTCTAAGTCTGTTTTCATTAGATTTACGTCTTCAATGAACTGTCAAAATACTTAGATTTAATTAATATTATTTTATAAAATTTATCTTCAATAAAATCAATAAATTGTTTTTATCAAAATACAAAAATTGATAGATTACTAATTTGTTAGTAACTATAACACTATAGTCTTATAAATTAAGAGACTACCACTCAATAAATGTAGTGGACTGTCTAGACTAAAATGATGCGATAGAAAAGGCTCGTAGTAGCGCTTTAGCGCAGAATATGACTACGAATCTAATGCACAAATTTAGCCTTGACACGCTAGTAGTAGCGCG
>NZ_AJLN01000105.1 GCF_000317285.1 Chlorogloeopsis fritschii PCC 6912
AGTAGGTTGAGCTAGATTTTTTAGGTTTTTGACCATAGACTAACAGTGTTTTATTTGTTTCATTGCGGCAAATACCAACAGATTCTTCACTATTTTCTAAGATATACTTTTGGAATTTTAAATTAGCGATCGCCTGTTCAAGCTCTGGTGTAGAACCTTGAGTTTGTTTATCTTGCAAAGCAGATTCTAATAATTTAGTGACTTCTACATAGTCTGGATCATCACTGATTTTTTTACCTGCCCAAGATGGTTGAGCCAACATCAAGTTTGCTAGTAGTAATAAGCAAACAAGAGTAATTTTGATGAGATGGTTCTTGAATAGTTTCATATTTTTCTCCTGAAAATTTATTTTTTTACAGATGCTAACTACCTTTTTTAGGGTATGTGATGTACAATTTCTCATCTGTCTGTTGATGCAATGCGTATACTAGAAAAATTTATTTTTGCTTCAGCCTAGACAATACTTCAGCTTCAGGTAATCCCAAAGAAAATCCATAAACTTCTTGCCATGCATTCTTGCCTACAATTAAGAGATAGGAAGCAATAGATACAACAGTGATGAAAACTAAGGCAGGAGTTTCTAAAGTGTGACTTTCTATCAAAATGGAAACACCCAATCCCATTAAGATAAAGGGAACCAGAGGATTACCGTAGCGAGAAATTGCAGATGCGATCGCACTTACCTGAGTTAAGCAATAGGCTACATAACACCATACACCCACCATCATGAAGAAAACAGCCAAAATCACAAGTAAGCTATCCCATGTATGAGTAGCAAACATTGGCATATAGATACTGATGTTGTCTCCACCATTGGCAATGGTAACTGCTGCGACACCATAAGTTTGAGGTGAAAGGAAGTTGTACCACCAAGCTTGAGAAGATTCGGGAGTATTTAAATCTTCTTGCTCGTTTGTTTGTGGATGTAGAAAGCGAGCGATCCCAATAATGATAGGAGCAATACCGAGTAACCCAATCCAGGATTCTGGTAAGATAAACCTGCCAAAGAAACTGGGTAAACTTGCAATGACTAGGACACTAAAACCTAGATATTGACCGATAAATATATGACGACGGCGAAAACAAGCATTGATTTGCGAAAAAAATAATGATAGGACAACAATATCATCGAGGTTAGTAGCAATGAAAGCAGTGAGTCCTGTAGGAATAGCAGTCAGTAATCCACTCATGTGTGTATCTTGTCTCCTCAATGGTAGTGTCAACCGTCTGTATCAGTATCTAGCTGGGTGTTTCTTGACATGGAGGTTCGAGTTGTGAATATAGAATTGCTTAGGGATTGTGTAGTAACACAGAAGCGATCGTTAATTGTTGGTAGTTAAATTCTGTTGTCATCAGCAAATAAACTAATTAATGTAACTGGTGCTTTACTTTACCTAAGAAGCTTGTACCAGAGGCATAGTTTCACTCTATGGCTCCCCATCAATAAAAGCAAACATTCTTTTTTGTCAAATCCATAGACGTAATTTATTGAAACGCAGATATAACTGCAACCATGTCATCAAGAATATGTAAATTAATCTACAGTTTTCCGCCTGATTTGCCGTATAATACTTCCAAGGTTTTCATAGTTACTATCCTCAAGCCTGTACAGAGCCAAAATGACGCTGGAGCAGTTGCGAATTTTTTTAGCCGTGGCAGAAGTGTTGCACTTTACTCGTGCCGCTGAAGCACTTTATATCACTCAGCCAGCAGTCAGTGCTGCGATCCAAAGCTTAGAGACAGAATATGGTGTTAGGTTATTTCATCGCATTGGTAGGCATATTGAAATCACGGATGCAGGGAAATTATTGCAGGGTGAGGCGCAAAAAATTCTCGATCATGTAGAGTTAACAGAACGTTGCTTAAAGGAATTAAACAATCTGCAACGGGGAGAGTTAAAGTTAGGTGCAAGTCTCACGGTTGGTAACTATTGGCTACCCGAAAAAATTAGCCAGTTCAAGCAGTTATATCCTGGCATTTTTATCAACTGTAAGCTGGGAAATGCTGAGGAAATTTGTGAAGGAACTGCTGTAGGTATGTATGATTTGGGTTTGGTGACAGGGGAGATGAAAGCATCATTACAGCAATGTTTAGAAAAGGAAGAAGTCGGAAGCGATCGCCTGCAAATTGTTGTTGGCAAATCTCACCCTTGGTATCAACGTAGCGAGATTTATTTAGATGAATTACTCAACACAAGCTGGGTGATGCGTGAGTCTGGTTCCGGCGCACAGCAAATATTTGATCAAGCCTTACAAAGTTGGGGAATTGAACCCAGCAATCTGAATGTTGTAATTAACTTAAATACTAGCGAAATGGTGAAGGCAGTTGTAGAAAGTGGTGTTGGTGCAGCTGCTATTCCAGAGTTGATGGTGAAAAAAGAATTACTACTAGGAACATTACACGCTGTGAAAATTACCGTTCCCCAAAAACAATCTTGCAAAAAATTAGAAATCATCCAGCCTGTTTGGAAATTGAAACACCGCCAACGTTTTCAGACAAGAGTAATGATAGCTTTTGAAGCTCTCCTTATGCAAGATAATGTGCAAGTAGCTTGATTAGTAGATAGGATTATGAAAATTAAAAAGCATAGATCCCCGACTTTTTAGAAAAGTCGGGGATCTGGTTTTTCAGTTATTTTTAACTAAAATCGCTAAACACACAGAACTTGCTGCTAGCTTGATTAGGCTTAAAGATTCGGTTTTTAAAATAATAATTACACCTAGCATTATTAAAACAAAAGGTAAAATATAGCTAGAATATCGACTTAAAATATCGGCAATTTTTGCTTGAGAAGTAAATTTATAAGCTAGATAACACCAAACTGCTATTAATATCAAAAATACGCCAACAATAATCATAAAATTACTTAAATCACCGCTAGCAAATAATGGTACATAAACGCTGATATTATCGCTGCCATTAGCGATGGTGATAGCTGCAACACTGTAAGTCTGTGCATTGAAAAAACTTGTAGTATTTGCATCTTGATATTCGGCTGTAGGAACTACAACCTCACCGCAACGCGCTGCCTCTTGAGTTTCATCTTCTTTTCTATTAATCAAACTGCTGATACCCATCGTCATTGGTATTAATCCCAGTAATCCCATCCAGTTGGATGGTATGACTAATCCACCAAATAACCCAGTTAGGCTAGCAATAATTAACACTGTAAAGCCTAAATACTGACCAGCAACGATGTGTCTACACCTGAAGTTAGAATTTAACTGAGAAAACAGTAGCAATAAAATAACGATATCATCAATATTAGTGGCAATGAAGGCTGAAATTCCGACCAAGAGTGTAGTAAATAACTCACTCATCTCAATATGTCCTGATTTGTTTGCTTAATATTTTATTGTTAAATAGTTATTTTTGACAATTCCGCATGAGTAACATTACCACACTTATTACTGAGGCAATTATTGCTTTTACCGCCACCAATATTGACGACTTTATTATATTACTACTATTTTTTTCACAGCTAAATCATCAATTTCGACGTTGCCACATATTTATCGGTCAGTATCTTGGTTTTCTTGCGATTATTATTGTTAGTTTACCAGGTTTTTTGGGTGGCTTAATAATACCAAAGGCATGGATAGGATTATTGGGAATACTGCCAATAGTAATTGGAATTAAGCAATTAGTGAGTCAAGAAGTAGAAGGTTCGGAAGTTCAGACTGTAACTACTAATTTCAATACATCTACTAATAAACACCCAATTATAAATATTATTTTGAGTATTTTTAGCCCTCAAACTTATAAAGTAGCTGCAATTATCTTTGCTAATGGTGGTGATAATGTTGGTATTTACATTCCTTTATTTGCTGGTTATAGATTAACAGAATTGTTAGTAATTATTATAATATTTCTCATCATGAAAAGTATTTGGTATACTCTTACTTATTTACTAGCTAGTCAATCAAAAGTAGCTCTTATTTTAACTCGCTATGGTAAAAGTTTTGTACCTTTTGTATTAATTGCCTTGGGTTTGTACATCATGTATGAAAGAGGTACGTTTGCCCTCTTACCTTGGAGATAATAAATTGATAGACAGTGAAACATATCAACTGTTATTTAGTATTGTCATGCTTTCTAATGAATAGCCATACCCCATGTAAATTTATCTAATAAACTAGCTTTAAACTCACCATCATTAATATAGAGTAAATCATAAACCGCAATGGTTTCTGTGGTGCAACTTGACAAATTTTAGCTCCTAGTAATATTCCTGGTACTGAGCCAAGCCATATCGGTAAGACTAAACCCCAGTCAACAGTTCCCAAGGTAAGATGTCCAAAAGCGGTGAACAGTAAAAGAATTGCAGCTTGGGAAATATCTGTACCAACTAACTTTCTTGCATCCAAGCGGAAAAATGCAATCAGCACCAAGGCAAACATTGAACCGGAAGCGACGCTGGTTAAACCGACAATACAACCGAAGAATGCTCCTATACTTATTGTCTGCAAGCATCCTAATTGGGTTGTTAAGTCAAATTTTGGTAGTTCAGGTAATTGAAGCTTTGGGAAGAAAGTCAACAGCAGCATTTGCACCAACGCCAAAACTGTAACTAACAGAATCGTCATACCTAACAGGTGCAGCATGATGTTGTTCAGGTTATGTTCTGCCTTGTGTTTAATCAGGTGCAGTATACCTATCCCGAATAGAGAACCAGGAACACTTCCCAAAGCTAGCCATTTCACCACCTGCACATCAAGGGTTTGTTGCTGCCAATGTTTAATACTACCAACGACTTTCATGAGTGTTGCAGCAACGACATCAGAACTGATTGCTACGGCAGGTGGTACTTGAAAAACAAAAATCAACATTGGGGTGATTAGGGAAGCACCACCAATTCCCGTCAAACCAACAACAATACCAACTAGAAAGCTCAACAGAGGCAACAATAAAAAGTCCATACTCCTATCCTTTACCGGGGTTTTGTAAGTGCGGCTTTGTTTAGCTGAAACTAAAAGATTGGTTGTAACGCTGTTGTGCAGACAGTTTTGCGCAACTACAACTTTTGCCCGACTGCTGGAAAATTATCATAAAATACTAAAACCTGATTGACTTACCGTATTTTACGGTTAGAATACAGTAAAAGTCCATATTTCTGTGAAGTGATACAAAATCTTGATTTTACTTATGCAACGTCACTGACTGATTTACTGATTATTACTGCTGGTAGTTGAAAATAGCTATAAACACTGTGCTATTAAGTTTCAACTTTCATTTGGATCTGGACTTTTTGGACTTTTTATTTTAAAGTACGGTAAGTGGATAGAATTACTGTATAATTATGATTAGTAGCAAAAAGAGCGAACAAGAGTTGTCATCACAAACTTCAGAGAGTTTACCCAAAACCTTGCTGCAGAAGCTCAGAGGTGGATTTTTCTTAGTGATTGGATATCTATTATCACCATTGTGCTGGTGGAACGATTTAATATTCAATTTACCAATTGCTTATTTTTTCGGCTATATTTGTAGTCTTTTTTCTCATAAATTAATGATGCCTGGTGTCATAGTTGGTTATTGGCTATCTAATATTATTGGTATTCTCTTGATGCAAGCAGGTGCAATTGATGTGTTGCAAAAACAATCCCAAGAACGCAACTTAAAAAAAGAATTACTGACAGGTTTACTTTCTTCAACTGCGTATACTTTTTTAATTCTGGCTTTAATCCAGTTTAAAATCCTTGATACTCCTAATTTCTTCTTTGGTAGTTAATGAAAATCCAATCTTCAAAATTAGGTTTTTTAATTTAATCTAATTATTTTATTTTTAAAATTTCATTGAAATTTAAAATTTTAGGAGTATCTTTAGTCATAATTAAAGGTAACTTACCATCCCATTTTTCTAGTGCCTGTCTTTCTAAAATTTCATTAGTTAAACTATCACGTAGTAATCTATTAACTTCTGCTTCTCCCTTAGCCAAATTTACTTTAGCTTCTGCCTCTTTAACTGCCTTTAGTGCGAGAAAATCTGCTCGTTTGGCATCTTGTTCAGCAATCTGTTTTGCCTCTACTGCTTCAGTAAATTTATCTGAAAAATTGACATGAACTAATGAGATATCATCAACTGCAATATGATATCCATGTAATCTTGCTGTTAATGTGTTATCTACTCCAGATTTTACTTCTCCTCGTTTCGTGACAATTTCTTCGGCTGTATACTTTGCCATCACTGCTTTTAAAACTTCTTCTACTGCGGGATTAATAATTTTTTCAACTACGTCTTTTTCATCGCCAATCTCTTGAAAAATGACATTAGTCTCTTCAGGTATAATATGCCAATTTAATGCTACATATGTAAATACATCTTGCAAATCTTTAGAAGAAGCTTCAGCAGATATTTCTTGTTTTTGAACTCTCACACTGATTATTTTAACTGTATTAAAAATGGGAATTATAGCATGGATACCCTCATCCAATATTGTTTTTTGCACTCTGCCAAACTGCATTAATACGCCGCGTTCTCCTGCATTTACAACCACAAATGGTGTCAGCAAAATTGTGATTAGAAATAATAATGCAGTTATTTTACCAGCACCATTAGTAAATTTAATTTTTTTCATATTATCAGGAAAATTATTATCGTGTTTTTAGAATTTATTAATAAGTTTAGTATAAAATACGTTAAATTGATAGAGTTAAAGTAGTTAATAAATTTGAATCAGACTGTTTCTCCCTGCGCGATCGCTATTATCTGTGATGGCTTAAGTGGTTCTATTGTGGCAGCGAATGTTTTAGGAAATGCAACTATATCACTTGAGATTGAGTGTTGCACACAAGACACCAGAGTGGTATTGAATTATCAATACTTAAGCCAGGGATTACCCCCTGGCTTAAGCATTTATAAAGTTAACGTTGATTTCAGATTACTGACACTTACTGATACTGAGCCATCATTCCTGGAGGTATGAGCGCATCTTCCAAATCAGCTCCTAGTAAGTTTGCTCCCTGTATATTGGCAGCTGCAAGGTTTGTTTTTTGTAAATCTGCCTTTTGTAAGTTAGCTCCAGAGAGATTTGTTCCTTGTAGATTAGCTGCTTCTAAATCTGCATCATACAAGTTAGCTCCAGCAAGATTTGCTCCAGCAAGATTTGCTTTACTCAAATCTACCTCCCGCAAATCTGCTGCTTGTAGGTTGGTTCCTTGTAAATTAGCCTTTTCTAGTTCTGCTTTTTGTAGGTTTGCACCCTCTAAATTAGCTGATTGCAGATTTGCCCCTTCTAGTTGTGCTTCATATAAATTGCATCCAACACATTCATTAGTTGTTAAGAGGCGTCTAACATTCGCTGCGACAGAATCTACAGCCCACATTGTTGAGGCTGTGGCTAGAACAGGAGATACTACGGTTGGAGGTGCAGATTCAGTAGACGTGGGTAGAGTTTCTGATTGAGCTAGGGCGTAAGGCTGATCTAACAGAGAAAATACCGCGACAAATGCTAGAAATACAGTACTTAAAATCCAAGAAGCTAATTTTTTTGAAGTTAGTTTGTTCATTAGTCTCTTCCTCTTAGAGTTATTAATTTTTATTGTTTGCGTTTAATTCACCTTGACTTCAAGATAAAACTCATCAAACTCTCAAAGCAAACATTATTATTTTTCCTAACAATAGATAAAAGTGATGATTTACTTTTGCTCTGAGCAGCTATTTTTTTAGCTTTTTATTTTTAATTGTTGAATTATGTTTGGAAATACTAAATATAATCGCTTACTATTAGCTATTCTTGTTATTTTCCAGCTTGTTTGCATCTACCCAACGATTGACGAACTTATTATCTTGCGTATGTACCCTGACTTGTACTTGTTTAGAACCTAGTTTGATTACTTCAGCGGGAATTCTCTGGATATGATCTGAGTCGGCACGAGCTTTATAAAGCCAAACAACTCTTTCACCTACAAAATATTTATGATTTTTACTTAATTGCGATCCTTCATCCACCCAAGCGGGAGAAATACTTACTAAGTTGAGCAAAAACATGAAGATTATTAAAGCTATTTGGAAAATTTTCATCGTCATTACATCCGAGCAGATACTCAATACCTAATTTATCTACACTTGCAATAAATTTTGTACTATCACTTGAAAAGTAAGCGGAATTTTACTTTTGTATAATTCATTTGAGACCAACCCTGAAATTTATTTATAACTTGGCATTTTCCCTGATTTATTCATTAATTTATGGATGGAGATAGCCATAATTTAGAATGACTAATCACTAGTAGAAATACACCAGCAGTTTTCCTAATTAGATGAAGGTAATATGCTTTTAATTAAGGCGCGATCGTTTAATCTCTAATTGAAAAGTGTTGCCACAATGGGAAACAGTTGAAATGTGCCGCTTTTCATCATGATGGAGAAACCAAGCCAGATCAACACTACAGGGAAGACTTTTCGACCATAGCGAGCCAAAAGCGGTGCCATGAGAGGATTACGAGTCAAATTATAAGAGAGGAAACACCACAGCCCAACAGTCAAGTAACAAACACATAAAATTACGCCCAAACTTGGAAGATTGCTACTAGCAAACAAAGGTACATAGATGCCAATATTGTTTCCTCCGTTAGCAATAGTTACTGCTGAAACACGGTAAGTATGGGGATCGCGCAGAGTCGCCCATAATGATTTTTTACGACGTCTAGATTTGACGGAATGACTAAAGCCAATAGACACATCTTGGATGGTGTCTCCATCATCATTTCGACTCATAAGATTAATGATACCAATAGAAATTGGAAGTATTCCTAACAAACCAATCCAAGATTCTGGAAGAATTAAACCACCGAAAAAACCAGGCAAGCTAGCAAATACTAGTGCGGTAAATCCAACAAATTCGCCAACTATAATATGTTTAGGGCGAAAGACATGATTGACTTTTCCAAAGAAAGCTGTCAAGTATATATTGTCATCAAAAGTAGTTGCAAAGGCAGCAGAAATTCCAATAATTAATGTACCAGTTAGCCAACTCATAATTATTGCTCGCAATAGTTTAAGTTTGTTGATTGAAATCCTTCTCTGCTTCTAGAAGTGAGGGCAGTTCGGGATCTAGTTCAATTTTTGTGTTATTTATGGCGATCGCCATTTATTTAATTCAAATTCTTTCTTCGCTAGGTAGCTTGTTATTAATATTATGATTTTAGTCAGATAAGAACAAATATTCTTTGTTTTGAAAATAATAAATTAAATTTATTAAAAAAGTATCAGTTTAAATTAGCTATAAATAGAAAATCACCATAAATACCACAGTATAAACGGGAGAATAATTTTTGAATATAAAAAAGAACAAACGACAGAGAACCAAAGTTTGTGCTTGCAAGCTTCAGCAAAGATTATGTAAAATTCCCAAAAGCATCTCTAGTTACAGCCGCAGCCCCGTAAGGTTGGGGTGAGAATAGGCTAGCTAGCCATGAATTTTGGAACTGTTCGGGTTCTGGTGGGGTTTTATCCTCATCAATTCCCAGATTCAACAAACGATTAATGCCAATGGCAATGGAAACCGTACCCAAAAGTCCAATAATTAAAAGTAATGCCTAGAAAATATAAACAAAAAAGCGATCGCAAGAGATAGAAAATCAACACCAGGCAATCGCTTTTACCGTAAGTTGGGTTACTAGGAAACAATTAAATTGGATGAAGGAATTGACGTTAACAGTGGCTCAAGTTTTTGACTGGCTGAAAATGAAGCAATAACCGAAAAGAGCGATCGCACTTGGCTCATTAAGCAAGTTTTAGCCAACCAAACACCCGATCAAATGTCAAATCTAGTGTTAAGAATTTTGGAGTGGGCAGGTGATCGTTAATTTAGAGACGCGATATATCGCGTCTCTACAAGGGTTGTGGCATTACGCAAAATTATTTCACACATGAAATCAGCAATGCCAATCAAGTAGTGTACTCAGCGTTAATCTTCACGTAGTCATAACTCAAGTCACAACCCCAAGCTGTACCTGTACCATGACCATTACCAATACTAACGGAGATAATGACTGGATTGTCTACGCGTTGAGTTCTAACTGTACTGCGATCCACTGATAAATCATTGCTCATATTCGTGGCGATCGCATCTTTTGGCAAAGAAGACTCCGCTGCGATGTTTTTCAAATATTCATTTGCTGCTTTGCGATCAAAAGGCAAAGGTTGCCCATTCTCCATCATTACAAAATCGCCTAGTTGAATTCTCAGGTTTTCTTGCTCAAATGGTACACTAGCACGTCCAGCGGCAGCAGCGATACGTCCCCAGTTAGGATCGCGTCCAAAGATTGCAGATTTCACTAAAGAAGAACCTGCTATGGTTTTAGCAACTTGACGCGCTGCTTGTTCATCGTGAGCGCCTGTAACTTGCACTTCAATCAAGCAGGTTGCGCCTTCGCCATCACGGGCGATCGCTTTGGCTAAATGCTGACAAACTGCTGTCAACATCGCTTCTAATTTTTCGGCTTCGTGTCCCATTTCTATAATTGCAGGAGTGCGAGATTGACCGTTAGCCAGGGCAATTAAGCTATCGTTGGTACTTGTATCGCCATCAACGGTAATCGAGTTGAAACTTCTATCGGCGGCTCGACTTAACATTTCTTGCCAAAGGTGGGGTGAAACCGCAGCATCACAGGTGACAAATGCTAACATCGTTGCCATGTTCGGATGAATCATCCCCGAACCCTTGGCGATACCTCCCATCCTTACCGGGCGATCGCCTATTGTTGTCTCTAGGGCAATAGATTTTGTGACTAAATCTGTAGTGATAATTGCGCTTGCGGCGGCATCGGAACCAGTTTCTGAGAGTGCTGCTACTAGTTGAGGAATTGCTGCTTTGAGCTTATCCATTGGCATTCGCTGCCCGATTACCCCTGTCGAAGCGAGTAGCACAGATTCACTAGGAATGTTCAGTGCTTGGGCTACTGCCATAGCTGATTCTAAGGCATCTAACCAGCCTTGGCTGCCTGTTGCGGCGTTTGCTTGTCCGGCATTGCAAAGAATGGCACGGGCACCATGTTTAGCTTGCAAGCGTTGGCGACAATAATCTACGCACGCTGCTCTCACGTGACTGGTGGTGAATACTCCGGCAGCGATCGCTTCTACATCCGATAATATCAACGCTAAATCCGGCAGCCCAGAAGGCTTCAATCCCGCCTTAATTCCAGTTGCCCGATAACCTCTAGGTGCTGTTACACCACCAGTAATTTCCTGCCAATCTGCCATTACTCTAACCCCACAGCTATTGCTCGGCTGACAGGCGATTATATCAAGTATTAGTGCTTACTCTAAAATCGCTGAATTAAAAGTCTATACTTTCGTTTTTTTGGTTGTATGTAATAACTACTAACCAATCACTAATGACTAATGACGACCTTAGCTATTTAACTTTAATTTGTACCGATCTACGTTATGTTATGAATCTATTACTAAAAAGAAAAAAGAGAGCCACTTGGGCAGCTCTCCAGATCATCAGGGTGCATCTACGTAGCACATTATATCATTTTGGGGATGTGGGGCAATACCCCTTGCTTGATTTTTTCTAAAAGTATTATTAAAGAATATCCGTAAAATCACGAAGAGGGGAAATCACACTTTTGATTGTAGCTTTAATTTCTAAAATATACCTAATGAATAATACCAGTAGCAATTAATTACAGGAAAAAAGAGGTTTTGAATATTACTCTCAATTATCAAGATGCAGTCGATTACCAAATTATACTCATTTAAGAGTGATGGGCAAGACCCTTTATTTATTAAAAAGTTACAAAATAGTAATCAGAACACAGAAGAGTCTCTTCTGCGTTCTTTCCTCTAGCTTTTCACTTTTGGTGTAGATATGTTTTTCTGAAGTTCCCCTGCACAATAGCAGCACTAACTATTCAGCTTTTTATCTACGAGTTCATTAGTTAACTTTGGATCGGCACGCCCACCTGTTTTTTTCAGAACCTGTCCGACAAAGAAGCCTTTGACATTGGTTTTGCCACTACGGAACTTTTCTACTTCTTTGGGATTTGCGGCTATAACTTCATCAACAATAGGTTCAAGTACGCTCGGATCGGAAATTGGTTCTTCGCCTTTAAATAATTCGTCAGGAGAAGCTCCTGCCAATAAATCTGCTAATTTCTGTTTAGCTTTGGCATTAGTAATTTTACCTTTTTCAATTCGCACAATCACATCAGCCAGATTAGCAGGAGTCAAGCCAAGCTCGGTGATGTTGAGTTTATTTTTGTTAAGGTAAGCAGCAATATCTTGAGTAATCCAGTTAGCAGCAGCTTTGGGGTTGGCACCCTTGGCAATTGTCGCTTCAAAATATTCGGCAGTAGCTCGTTCCTCTGTCAACACTCGCGCATCATAGGCAGAAAGCCCTAGTTCGCTTTCATAGCGATAGCGTTTGGAGGCTGGCAGTTCTGGTAATTGATTTCGCCACTCTTCTAGCTGTGCATCTGACACCTCAATCGGTGCTAAATCTGGTTCCGGGAAGTAGCGGTAATCGCTAGAACCTTCCTTGCTGCGCATACTAATTGTGCGTTGTGAACCTTCTTCCCACAGACGAGTCTCTTGAAAAATGCGTTCACCAGCTTCTACGGCTGCAATTTGACGCTCTATTTCGTATTCAATCGCCTTTTGGATGGCGTTGAAAGAGTTCATATTTTTAATTTCTACCTTCGTGCCAAACTCCTTTTGTCCAACAGGGCGCACGGAAATATTGACATCACAGCGCAGGGAACCTTCTTGCATATTCCCATCACTGACACCGAGATAACGCATGATGCGGCGTAATTCTTGGACATATTCAGCAGCTTCTTGCCCAGAACGCAAATCTGGTTCCGAAACAATTTCCACCAACGGCACACCAGCTCGGTTGTAGTCTACCAAAGAATAGGCAGAACCCGACAGGCGATCGCTTCCTGCGTGTACCAACTTGCCTGCATCTTCCTCCATGTGCAGGCGGGTAATCCCAATCTTCTTGCGAATAGGATTGCCATCTTTATCGACTAACTCAATTTCTAGCCAGCCGTGTTCAGCAATAGGCAAATCGTACTGCGAAATTTGGTAATTTTTAGGAAGATCGGGATAAAAATACTGCTTGCGATCAAACTTGCTATATTTGGCAATTTGACAATTCAGGGCTAAACCCGCCTTCACGGCATATTCTAAAACCTTTTCGTTCAGCACGGGCAACACCCCAGGCAAACCCATACACACCGGATCGATGTTAGTATTGGGTTCAGCCCCAAACTCTGTAGAGCTAGTAGAGAAAATTTTAGTTTTAGTACTCAGCTGACAATGGGTTTCTAAACCAATAATCGCTTCGTACTCAGTTTTTACGGTCGTAGCAGAAGTCATAAAATCACAAGTTTTAGCTAATCCTCGATTAGGCTACTATTGTAGACTGCTATGGACTTTGGCTGAATACGGTTATTTGGGTGAGAAAAGAGGACACGGAGACTGAGTGATGAAATATGCGATCGCATTAACTCTAATCTACTATCTCAGAGGCGCGATCGTATTTGTACAAATAGCGAATGCTTTTTAGTATAATTAGTTACTGTTAATTGGGTGAGTAGATCTGCGATCGCACTAAAACTAGATTGCAGATAACCACACAATTTTTCCTGTTCGGTTGATATAACCAGATTTATTATTTAACGTTACCTTTGCCAAACCGTTGATAAAAGAATAAGCCTC
>NZ_AJLN01000106.1 GCF_000317285.1 Chlorogloeopsis fritschii PCC 6912
GTGGTTTGATAACCATCTTTCCCGATGTATTTATATAGCCAAATTTACTATTTTCTTCTATTTTGACTGGTGCTAATCCTTCCGAGAAGTCACGTGTCTTATAGAACTTTGGTTCAATCAATATCTTACCACTTTTACTTACCGATTAAGGTTTAAGTAAATTAAGTACTATGAAAGCTTGAATGACTATAGGATAGGCATAAATTTTTGGGCGTTGCTGAATTGAGGCATGAAATTTAAAAATCAGGCACTTAAAACTCTTACTCTCTGCGACTCTGCGTGAGGCAATTCATACTTTGAATCAGCAACGCCAATTTTTGAGTAGATTCTTCCATACTTGATCAAAGTCCCACTAATCATGCTCTTTTGCTGCCTATCTGTAGCCTTGTCTCACAGAATTGGTATAAAAATGTGAAGTATAATGAGCTACTCCAAAGGCTTCTTGACAGCATTGCCATGCCGAAAACCAAATCAAAATCGAAATCTCACAAAAGTAAAAAAACAAAAAAACAGCAAATTCAGGAAACTCCTACCCTTAGCCTGAAAGAACGTTTAGCCCAGAAACGCAAATCTGCACAGGCACGTAAAGAATTTACCAGTCTCCTCACTACTGCCGTTGGTGGTAGTTTATTCCTTGGCTTTCTGATTTTTTTAGTAGCTGGAATTAAGGCAGCAATGCCAGTAGTGATGGGAATTATCGTGATGTCTTTTTCTTACAAATATCCCCGGCAAGCTCTGTTTGCTTTCATCATTTATGTACCAATTGGGGGAACAATCACTTACTACATCGGTAATAGTCCGATATTGCAATTAGCTAAAGACTCCTTCTACATTCCCGCACTGGTAAGTATTTGGCAGACTTGCCGCAAAAAAGGACAGCCATTATTGATTCCCCAAAATATTAAAACCCCCCTATATATTTTATTAAGCTTATGTATGCTTACACTGCTGTTTGTGAATGGATCGCAACAGTTCAATCCGCCTCCTCCTGGGCTATTTAAGAATGCACCTAAAGAATTTCCGATTGGCATGGGAATTCTGGGTTTAAAAGTATTTTTAGGTTATTTACCTTTAATTAGTTGTACTTACTATTTAATTCGTAATAAGCGCGATTTTCTATTGATTTCCCGCTTGCAGGTAGTGCTAATATTTATTTGCTGTATTCTCGGATTTATTCAATATTTGCTATTGCTAACTGGAATCTGTCAAGGTACTAGAGATGCTGTCGGAGCAGATTTATTTAGAGCCTCAATCGAAGCGCGGTGTTTTTTTGGTGGTTCACTCGTTTATAGCCCCAGCCAGGGAATGATTCGGTTACCAGGAACTTTTGTTGCTCCTTGGCAATGGGCGTGGTTCTTAATTTCTAGCACCTTTTTTACTTTTGCTACAGCTTTTAGCGATCCATCTATAATTTGGCGAATTATCAGTTTAGTTTCAACAGCATTAGTATTTGTTAATGCTGTTATTTCCGGGCAGAGAATAGCATTAGCTTTAGTACCTACTTGCTTTGTGCTATTGCTATTATTGACAGGACAAATTCGGAATTTCAAACGATTTATTCCAATATTTGTAGGACTTGCCCTAATTCTGGGAATTGCGATTGTAACTAATCCTACTGTTGTTCAAGAAAGAACCGACAGTTTTATTGCTCGCTGGAATGCTTCACCTCCTTACGACTTTATCCTCCAGCAATTTGAGGAAAATTGGAAAAACGTAGATGGAATTTTAGGAAGTGGTTTAGGACGTGCGACAAATTCTGCTCGTTCTATGGGTCAAACTAAGTTAGTGGAAACTTACTATCCCAAGGTTCTTTATGAAGTAGGAATATTTGGATTACTGGGATTTCTAGGTTTGGTAACTACCTTAACAGCTATTTGCTACCGCACATATCGCCCCATAAAAAACCGTAATTTCCGCAGTTACGGCGCTGCTATGTGGGTGTTTATACTTTTTATTAGTTACAACACTTACTACTACCCTCTCGATGTCGATCCGGTGGCTGTCTATTATTGGTTTGCTGCTGGAGTGCTTTTAAAGTTACCAGCTATAGACAAAATGGAAAGATTGCAAGAGAAGGAGGAGAGCGGAAGTAGAGGGGCAGGGGAGCAGGGAGCAGCCGGCAAGGGGGAGTGGGAGACAAGGGGAGTAATAAACCACTAACTACTGTACGGGCGGGTTTTAATAGTAATCTCTCAAAAAAAGATAGATCTACAAATAAACCCGCCCCTACTAACCACTAACTACTAACCACTAACTATTAATATGAATTTTCCTTTATTGTCGGTAATTATTCCGACTTATGGTCGTGAAGAAGCATTGCGAGATAGTCTTATAGATGTGCTGAAACAAGACTACCCAAATTTTGAAGTTTTAGTAGTAGATCAAACTCCAAAACATCAGCCAGAAATTGAAGTTTTTCTGCAAGAACAAACAACAGCAGGCAAAATAAAATGGTTCCGCCTCAATTGGGCAAGCTTGCCAGGAGCGCGTAATTATGCAGTGCGACGGGCAAAGGGTGAGATAATTTTATTTATTGACGATGATATTAAGTTAAATCCGGGATTTTTAGCAGCTCATGCCAAAAATTATTTAGACAAACCAGAGATAGGAGCGATCGCCGGACGAGTTTTTGACAGAATGAAAATGGCTGATGCTGCCCAGGGTAAAACGCAGGGAGATGTAGCCTCTAATACTATAGAGTATTTGCCCCCCCAGGCAATGGATCCTGGCATTGCTTGGTACTACATTGATTTTGTACATACTGTAAAACCCCAGGAAGTGTTAACAGCAAGGGGTTGCAATATGTCGTTTCGCCGTGAAGTTTTTACTAAGTACAGGCTGCGGTTTGATGAAAGATTTCGTGGTAGTGCAGTGCGAGAAGAATCTGATTTTTGTTTGCGGCTGCGGCAAACCGGATATAAAATTTGGTACGATCCAGAGGCTCATTTAGTGCATTTAGGAGAAGAAACGGGGGGTTGCCATGATATTGATATGCGATCGCTCCAATATCAACTTACCTTCTACCACAATCATTTTTTAATGGGGTTGAAAAACCTGACTACTAGCCAAGCTTTATGCCTCTACGCCCGTTTATTTGATTGTCATGTTCTCGGACGCCCCCCTTGCCACAAAAGCGGTTCTCCAATCAAAATCTTTATGCGTGCTGTTTTCTACATTTTGGGCTTTCTCAAAGCTTTAGGTACTGTCATCCAGTCACCCTGGAATGATGGACAAATATACACTCGCATTGATAAACAAATTGAATCAGTTTAAACCAAACAGAAACAGATAAGATTCATATTTGATTTTTGAAAAACTCTTTACATCTCAAAGAGCCTTCTTTTCTGTCTTTGTGTACTTTGAGTCCTACCCTGCGGGAAGCCGCTTGCGCGTCTATGTGGTTCGTTTCAAAAAAAATTACAATCAATGTCGATGAAAATACTAGTAGCAAGTCATACCTATATTGTAGATTTAAACTGTGAAAAATTACGCGCTTTATCTCAATTAGAACCTGACATTGAAGTAACGGTTGTAGTCCCAAAACGCTGGCAGCCAGGAGGCGTACAAAATAGAAACATTGAAACACAGTATCGTGATGAGGGAAAATTTCGGATTGTACCCATTTCTAATTTCAGCCAAAATCATCAAGGACTATTGACTTTTGGTTTTGACTTGATATCTTTAATGCGTCAGTTTCGTCCCCAAATTATTCAAGTCGAGCAAGGTTCTAGAAGCCTTTCTTATGCTCAAATGATTACTCTGAATAAATTACTAGGGCTAAAAGCTAAAAATATATTTTTTACTTGGTGGAATCTTCCATACGCACTAAATTTTCCTATTGATTTACTAGAAAAATACAATTTACAAAATAGCCACGGTATTATTTCGGGTAATCAAGATGGCGCGGAAATATTAAGGCAAAGAGGATTTCAAGGTTCAATCAAAGTAATGCCACAATTGGGCGTTGATGAAAGTGTATTTAAACCTCAATCACAACCAGAGTTAGCGAAAGAATTGGGTATTCAAGAAGATGAATTTGTCGTAGGGTTTGTCGGGCGATTTGTACAAGAAAAGGGATTGTTAACACTTTTAGAGGCTTTAGCACTTTTACCAGATAAACCTTGGAAGTTATTACTGTTGGGGCGTGGCGCATTAAAATCAGAATTAATCAACAAGGCTACGGAAAAAAAGATTAAAGACAAAATAATTTTTAGAGAAAGTGTTCCCCACGATCAAGTTGCTCAATATATTAATGTTATGAACACTTTGGTATTGCCATCGGAGACATCATACAAGTTTAAGACTATAAGTTCCGTTGGTTGGAAAGAACAATTTGGCCATGTTCTAATTGAGGCAATGGCTTGCCAAGTACCTGTAATTGGATCTAATTCTGGTGAAATTCCCCATGTAATTGAGAATGCTGGTTTGATATTTCCAGAAGGGGATGCTAAAGCAATTGCAGATTGTATAGTTCAATTAATAGAAAAGCCAGATTTAGCTCAGAATTTAGGTGAAATGGGTTATCAAAAAGTCATGGCACAGTATACAAATAAAGCGTTGGCGAAACAGCAATTAGAGTTTTATCAAGAATTGGTTAATGGTTAGTAATTAAAAGGCAGCTATCCTGTAGACGCCTGTAAAGAGCTAATTTGTAATGCTAAATTTCGCGTCTCTATACCTAAATATTTTGAAAATTGGGGCTGAGGCGATCGCTGCTGTAGTTATAGGTTCCATAAATCACCTGAGTAAATAGCCAAACTTCATTTCACCCTCGCGCAAGCGGCAACGACAATCATAAAGGGCCACTAGTAGGCTTTGCCCGTAGCTGGTGGAGGGTTGTGCGATCTCGCTCCAAATCAGTCTCATCGTAGTGTAAATCAGCATGGCGCTGTTTCAAAAAGGCATCTACTGCCCAGCGAGAAGGTAGCCCCAGAATACGTCCAACTTCAGCATGGGTAATTTTCTCTGTTTGGTAGGCTTGTATTACTAGAGCCTCTAAGATCTCACGGGCAAGGAGATCGTGATTAAAGTGCTGAATGAGCTCTTCAGGGAGTCGATTGTGATTTGCATAATCCAGGCTCCACATTGAATGCTTTGGTCAGGTTAAGGATTAATCTAGTATTCCTGATGAACGGTAGGAGAGCATCTCTAAATAAATAATCTATGAGGTTGCTTTGACTAATATTCTAACTGCCATAATTGGGTTGGCTGAAGCAATGAAACTTTGGAGTGAAGACCTCGAAGCAGATAACTTTTATCCGGTCGGGTGCAGCGACTTGTTATGCGGCTGACGAGGCTGTCGAAGAGGTTTAGAAATGATTTTTCTACCACTTGCTGCTTGTCGTTTCCGTAAGTCATCACAAATAGCCTTCAAATCATAATTGAATGCCTTTGCATGTTCCTCTCGAATCCTATAGATTTCCTCTAAAATCTCATCTCTCCACATTTCTAAGCTCCCATTAACTCATAAGGTGTACAAATTGTGGGCAACTCGTACCCAGCATCAAAACTTATCTGAACCAGCTTTTTCTGGATTTGAGCGTTTGCAATATGTTTACAGTTCCACGTTAGCAAATAGTCCAAGCCATAGATTGTAGCGACCGCAATATGAAGGGCATCGTCGGCAGCTTTGGGTGGCAGATTACTTTTCGTGAGAAACTGCGCCGCCAGATCTTGAACTGCTTCATTCACTTCAAGCAGTGGAAAGTCACTCAGTATCTCAAGCCGTCTCCTGGCTATCTCTGCATCTCCCCGTGCTGCCTCATCTAAAACCGTTTGTGAAATGTAGAGTTCAAACTGAGTACGACGAGCATCCCACCATTCTCGCGTAGCCTCTACGTTTGCCATCAGAATGAGATTGTTGCTTATTCTAGCTGTTAAGTAGCCGATGATACTGGTTTCTATGTAAACGGTCTCACTCATACAGAAGCAGGACAATTGATTTCTTTATTCTACAGCGACCGCCTCAAACCAAAGCTTGACATAGTTGATGTTATCTTACTGCCCTGCCAATATCCCTTCTAGCACACTCTATAACGCTATCAAGCACAGATGAAATAATACTTTGAAGATTTAATGGGCGTGAATCTGAAGTTATAAGATCTGATACAGCTTGCTCAACTACTCTGAAAGCATTAATAATTTCTTTCTGCTGATTTTCTGAGCAATAGATCGATAGAGAGGAAAGCCAAACTAATGACTCACTGAAATCGTCAAACCACTCTTTTACGACATCTTGACCCATGATGGTAACAAGAGTACCACTTTCGATACTGATGCTTGAACGCTTGTTGAGTGCCCTTACTAAGTATCTAATAGTAGTTTGAATATGATTCGACACGCTTATCGCGCAACCACTTCAGTCGTTCTTGTTTCGCTTGTAGGTAGGTAGTGATAAGAGTTCCTGCTATTCCTGCTACTGCCCTAATACCAGCACCTATTAATCCTGCTACTGCTGAATCCATCAACTTTTATTAAATGAGAGTACCTCGAAATCAATGATGCCCATTCCGACCATGCCAACCACTTCTCCCCGAATTTCTGCAACAAAGGTCATGTAGCTTGCAGTAGACAAAATGCCCTTCAGCCTTTCTTTCATTTCATCGGCAGATGTTGAATATCCAAGTTGCGACATGAGATGTGCGAGCGCTGGAGCGTCATCTAGACTGGCAGTCCTAATTACAACTTCCTTCATATGTAATTTCGTATCATCACTCTCGCACAATTTTTACCTAAATCACACAAGGTTATTAGCTGCCCAACTATTTATTCAACGGAAACTTTCCATATAATCTTTTTCATGATCGCAATATATTAAGTGTTACAGCTACCTCCTGTCTGAATATATGGAAAACTTCTTTTTTATATCCCTATTCGGGTATTATACCGAATTTTTCCGTATAACTACCCTTCACGGGAGGATTATATGGAATTTTTCCGTATATCTCTTGGTGTTATCAAGAATTTTTCCGTATAACATCCTTATTTAGAATATTAAACGAAATTTTTCTGTATAACACCCGATGGAACAACGTCCCAAGAAACTGCTAGAACAAGTACAAGACGTTATCCATCTTAAGCATTATTCTTACCAAACAGAGAAAACTTATATTTACTGGATTAGACGTTATATTCTTTTTCAGAATAAGCGTCATCCTAAAGATATGGGAAGTGCAGAAATCGAAGCATTTGTAATGCATCTTGCTGTTAATGAAAATGTAGCTGCATCAATGCAAAATCAAGCACTTCACGCTATTCTATTTTTATATCGAGAAGTATTAAAACAAGATTTAGATTTAAAAGTAGATGCGGTACGTGCAAAGAAATCTAAATATTTACCAACTGTCCTGACAAAAGATGAAGTTTTTGCGATTATCAAACAATTGTCTGGCGTACATCAACTTTTAATTAAATTACCATTGCTTATGGTCATTTTCTTTGGTATGTCAAGTTTGCTGTATACCAAATTAGATGAGCTTACCCTGACATCTAACTATCCACTTCATATTCAAAAAATATGCGGATTCTACAAATAGTCCCTTCAATTTCCCTAATCTATGGCGGCCCTAGTCAAATGGTACTAGGATTAGCTCCTGCTTTAGCACGAGAAGGTGTAGAAGTTACGATTCTTACTACTAATAGTAATGGCGATCGCGGTCAAAAATCCCTGGATGTTCCTTTAAATACTCCTATCAAACAAGATGGCTATGAAATAATATATTTTCGTTCTGCTCCATTTCGTCGTTATAAATTTTCTCTAGATTTACTTAAGTGGTTAAACTTTCATGCTCACAAGTTTGATTTAGCTCATATTCATGCTTTATTTTCCCCTGTCAGTAGTGTTGCTGCCGCAATTTGTCGTCACCAAAAGCTTCCTTACATTTTGCGTCCTTTGGGTACTCTCGATCCGGCAGATATACGCAAGAAAAGACAATTAAAAAAATTTTATGCTTTGATGTTAGAAAGTGCAAACATAGCTCGTGCAGCGGCTATGCACTTTACCAGTATTCAGGAAGCAAAAATTTCAGAAAGATTTGGTGTCGCCACACGTGATTTGGTAATTCCTTTGGGCGTGATTCCCTCTCAAGAAGATGGGGAAAGTACGTTACGTCAGCAGTGGAGTATTCCTGTTGATGTACCGTTGGTGTTGTTTATGTCACGGATCGATCCAAAAAAGGGGTTAAATCTACTAATTCCAGCTTTGGAGAAGCTTTTAGCGGCAGGATTAAATTTTCACTTTGTCTTAGCTGGCACGAATCCCCAAGATCCAGATTATGAAGAGAAAATCAAATCACAGATATATAATTCTTGTTTGCGATCGCACACTACCATAACTGGCTTTGTCACGGGAGAATTAAAATCTGCTCTCCTGCAAGCTGCCGATATTTTCGTTTTACCTTCGTACTATGAAAATTTTGGTATTGCTGTTGCTGAAGCAATGGCAGCAGGAACACCTGTGATAATTTCCGATCAGGTACATATTTGTCAAGAAGTACATGAAAGTGAGTCGGGGTGGGTGAGTAAACTAGAAGTGCCGACACTTACTGAGTTACTTCGCATTGCTTTGCAAAATCCCTACGAATGTCAACGCCGAGGTTTACGCGCTAAAGAGTATGCATTGCAGCATTACAGTTGGGATGCGATCGCCCGTCAAATGATTGAAGCCTATAAAAATATTCTTGTACAAAGGTGATACTTATGAATTTTAATCGTGAAATTTTTGACGTTCTGTTTTAGTTACAAATCCTTCGCGATCAAAATATATTACAAATCTAAACCAAGCAAAATCTCCGAAAGGAGCTGCACCATCGTTTCCATAAGCCCAAGAATCATCATTCGATAAATATTCAGGTGGCGGCAAAATTTTTAAAACTTCAGCTTGTGTCATTCCCGGTTTAATGCTCTCAAACTTAGCTTGGGTAAATCCCAAAGGTAACTGAGTATCTATTAAAGGGTTAAGGAGAAACTCACTTTCAGTAAAACACTGCAAGTATACAGCAATTGCAACCATACACACAAAAGTAAGCAATCCACCTGTATTCATGTTTTCACATCTATGAAGTAATTTATTTACATAGACGTTAAACTTTACCTACAGTTTCGGTATTCGGAAGTGGTAAAGTGTGTAATGGCTGGACTGCAGCACCGAATATAATTCTTCCTGTAAGGACTACAAAAGCTGACAACTCTGATCACTGTGAATTCGATTTTGGGCTGAATTTGAATTTCAGAACCTAAAATTTTGTTGCGAACTACAATAGTCCTATCGGAGAATCGGTGTTTTGTGTCATCATGCAAATTAGAACACCCATATCTTGACTTATTTACAGGGAAGTAACATGGCTCTCCATCTCGGTGATACAGTACCGAATTTTACTCAAGCCTCCACAGATGGCGATATCAATTTTTACGATTGGGCAGGCGACAGCTGGGTAGTGCTGTTCTCCCACCCCGCAGACTACACCCCAGTTTGCACCACTGAATTAGGCACGGTTGCCAAACTCAAGCCAGAATTTGACAAGCGCAATGTTAAAGTAATTGCCCTCAGCGTTGATGACGTTGAATCCCATACAGGATGGGTTGGCGATATCGAAGAAACCCAGAGTACCAAACTTAACTATCCGATTTTGGCAGATCCCGATCGTAAAGTTTCCGATCTTTACGACATGATCCACCCCAATGCCAACGCCAGTGTTACAGTGCGGACTGTATTTATTATCGATCCCAATAAAAAACTGCGTCTCACCTTAACTTATCCTCCCAGCACAGGACGCAACTTTGATGAAATTTTGCGCGTAATTGATTCGCTGCAACTGACTGATAATTACAGCGTGGCAACACCAGCTGACTGGAAAGATGGTGATGACTGTGTAATTGTCCCTTCACTCAAAGATCCAGAAGTTTTGAAGGAGAAGTTCCCCAAAGGTTATCAGGAAGTCAAGCCTTACTTACGGATGACTCCTCAACCCAACAAGTAAATCTTGAAAATATTTCACGCCAAGCAGTAGGGTGGGCATTGCCCACCTTTTCGCATCTGTAGGTGAGAATAAAAAGAAAAGTCAGCCGTGTAGATATTATGCTTTCGTCTCCTATTGTTTTGCGAATTCCGCCATCAATGCAAATGACAGACGAAGAATTTTTTGAGTTCTGTCAGATTAACCGCGACTTACGCATTGAGAGGAATAAATATGGAGAAATATCAATTATGCCACCCACTGGTTCAGAAACAGGTAATCGTAACTTTAACGTTGCTTTACAGCTAGGAATTTGGGCAGAACAAGATGGCACAGGTATCTGTTTTGACTCCAGCACGGGATTTACACTATCAACGGGTGCAGAACGTTCTCCTGATGCTTCCTGGATTAAATTAGAACGGTGGAATGCTCTTTCACGAGAACAGCAGGAAAAATTTGCCCCCATCTGTCCAGATTTTGTGATAGAACTGCGATCGCCTACTGATAACCTCAAGCCATTACAAGAAAAAATGGACGAATATATGAGGGAACCAGGAATCCAGTTAGGATGGTTGATTGATCGGAAAAATCGCCAAGTTTATATTTATCGTCCGGGAATGTCAGAGGAATGTTTAGATAATCCTGATAGTGTCAGCGGCGATCCAGCTTTGCCTGGTTTTGTTCTTAATATGAGTAAGATTTGGTAGTTTAGTGAATATTTTTAAATATGCGATCGGAATTTTATAATAATGTTTTGGTAGATCCCCGACTTCTTAGAGAAGTCGGGGATCTATTTTTTTATCTATGTCTTTAGTCTATTTATATTGATTTATTTAGTATCGTGTAAGCTTCATTAATTAGTCGCATTTTTTCTTGTGCTTGTTGTAGCAGTTGGGGCTTATCCATAAATAAATCTGGATGCCATTTTTTCACCAAATTTTTATAAGCTTGCTTAATCTCGGTTAATGAAGCACCCGATTGTAATCCTAAGATAGTGTACGCGCGAGCAATTTTGTCTTTTTCCGCCTGGTTTTTAGCTTGATTAGGTGCTTGCTGATTTTGATTTGTATTTTGCTGCTTACCAGTTTTAAACTCAGGTGAACGCATTTGTGCTTTCATTTGCGCTATTTCTTCATCAAGTTCCCAAGCCCGAAATTTTGCCTCTAAATCTTCTTTTCTGGGAGGAGGTGAAGACGCGGAGAAATCACTTTTATCTGCTTTTACCTCTGTCTGCTTTTCTTCTTTTACTGTATCTCTTGTCGCTGTATAACTATGTTCTTTCGCTGACGCATCCTTTTGTCGGTGCATTCCCACATCTTCTTTTACTCCTTTGCCTGAAAAACGATACACAGACTGAGGTGTTTCTTTTTCTATATCCAATTCATGAGGAATAGAAATTCCTAAAGTTTTTTCTAATTCTCGGTTTAATTGATTTAAAATATTTTGCCATTTTTGCAAGTCTTCACGTTTTTTAGTAAATTCTAGTGTTTCATTAATTACTGTAAATTTAATAACTTTTTCCGCCTTTTTCTCATATTCAGATAATATTGATAATCCTTGACTACTAAAGATATTTAAATAATCATCAATGGCATCTACACAAATTTTTGCTACTTGTTGATGATACGAATATTGAGTTACTTTTTCATCTTGTTTTTGTAAATTCTTGTTGACTAAATAAGCAATACTTCCAACAACAGCAGCCCCAACCGGGCCACCTAATAACCAACCAATACCACCACCAACTGCAATAGAACTAGGATCGCTTAAATCGTCAGAATCACTTGGTTTGGGTGGTAAGTTAACTTGTGGCTCTTTGGGAAAGGGAATTAATAAATCTTCTGGTCTTGCTTCTTGAAAAAAATTATATGCTTGTTCTAACCATTTTAAAATAGCAGCTTTTAATTCAGTAAAATCTTTGTTAAAAGTATTTATCTCCCAATTTTTAAAATTATTTGTTGCCAAGGCAACGGCAGCATCAGCTTGATATTTATCTCGTAAATTTGTTATATTCAGCCAATCACGCAACTTGACAACACTAGTGTTAAATCCTTGTTTGATTAGCTCTACAGCACGTTGCTTAATTTCATTTTTGGCATGATTCTCTTCTGCAAATGCTTTAATTTCACTTCGCAAAGGAGCAATTTTTGCTTGTAATGATGTTTGAATTTGGGTTGCGATCGCTTGCACTCTAGGCAGACGCAAATCATTCCGATTTTGTTGGAGAATTTCGACAATATTTTGCAAGGCTGTTTCAAAAGCCACTAAACCGCTAGTATTCGCTGCTGCCACATCACCTTTAAGTCTAGCTCTTAAAGCAGGTAAAGCATCAACACGATATAAGTTACTAAAACCTGGTGGTAAGTCAGATCGAAAACTTTCAGCAACAAACCGCAGACGATTTTGAACTTCTTTTTGCTCTTCTGGTTCAAGTAAATTCAAGAAATTAACAACAAAAATAACCGTTTTAATACCACGATCCAAAAGCCAATCTCGTAAGTTTTCCCGTTCACCTAAAGTCATTAACTTACGTGCATCCAACAACTGCACTACTAAGTCAGCACCTAACAGTTGTTCTCTGACTAAATTATCTTGTTCTTCTCTATCATTAGTTCCGGGTAAATCGAGAAATTCTACACCCCTATCTAAAAAAGGGTGGGGACAGAAAACTTCTACAGAAGCAACATCACTTCGCATCCGCCTGTCGCCATCTAAAATGGCAAACTGCTTTAAAATTTCTGTGCCACTGCGGTAAATTTCCGTATTATCTACTAAAGTAATTCGCGTGCGTAAATCAGTACCATACTTAACAGTAATAGCAGCACCTGTAGTAGGAATTAAATCAATTGGTAAGGCGCGATTTCCCAAGATGGCGTTAAGTAAAGTTGACTTACCATGATTAAAGGGGCCAAATACTGCAATCCGAAAGTAGGGATTAGTGAGATAATTACAAATGGTAATAATATCTCTGTACAGCGCCGATTTTGAATCTATATTTAGCAATGTAAATGCAGATTTGAGAGTATCTGCAAGCTGCTTGTAGTTTTGATTATCCTGCTGCATATTTTCTATATTTATTTTCTTGAGCAGATTTAATTTGATTATTATTTAATATTTGAGAGCTTACATCATTCTTAATAACCGTAAGGTGGGCACTGTCTCAAACGC
>NZ_AJLN01000107.1 GCF_000317285.1 Chlorogloeopsis fritschii PCC 6912
AGCTGTAGTAAGTTAATAAATTGCTATATGCATATTCAACTTTCTGTAATTTGGTTACAACATCTTCTTCTAGAATCTTCAATCGCTTTAATTCAGTATCGCGATTAATCTCGCGAGTTTCTTTTTGCTGGAGCAAATTATTTAATTCAGATTTACGAGCAGCAATATCTTCGTTAATTCTCTTGCTAACTTCTCTTTCGTAAGAGTCAAAGCACTCTTTAACTGCATTGTATACAGTATGCCATTGCTCGTTTGCTACTTGGGGTAAATATTTTACTAACTCTTTCTTTGCCTTTTTCACTAATTCTTTTCGCGCTTGATCTGCTTGTAAAAATCCTACACCTAAACCTAGTAGAGCAAATCCAATTGGCCCAAGAAAAACACCTGTGATTGCCGTAATTATTCCGCCGATCCCAATGACAGTAAAGTAATTTAACAGAATATTTTTCCAATCGAATCCTACCCCAGCCATTGCAAAACCAGCTAAATTTCCTCCTGTGAATGATAACAAACCCATTGCCCATTTTGCCCACCCTGGAGAGTTATCTTCTTCTGTAGTAGTGGCGGGATTGACTTTGATTTTTTCTCCTGTTAATTTTTCTGTAATGCGGTCTGTTACTTGACTGTAAGAAGCACCATATTGTGCAGCACTTCTCGATAGTTGTACAAATGCTGCACTGATTTCTTTTTCGGCGGTTAAAGTCCAATCAGCTAATTTATCGGCAATATATTGTTCAAAAGCTTTTTGCAGGGCGGCGTTAAATGCTTCTCGTTTACCACTGCTGAGAAAATCAAATAAATTTAATTCCGGTTGATAGCGGAGAAAATCACTTTCAAAAGTATTGCCCAAGTTTAAAATATAAGTTTTGAATGAGTCAGCGATCGCTTTTGCTTGAGCATCCCTAGTATTTCTGATTTCTTGCTGGAATTGCTCGTGGATACCTCTGAGTTTGGTAAATTCTGGCTCTACAGAATTAATACGTTCTCGCAATTGGTTAACATCTTGCTCAAGTAATGGTATCCGTCTTTGAATTGCTTCACGAGTGCGATCACACGCTTGTCTTGCTAATGTTCGTACTTGTCGCAATTCGGCGATCGCTCTTTCTCTGGTAAGAAAGGTATTGAGTGCTTTCATAAATTCAGGAAAGCCAGTTCCCTCTAGGGAAGCTTGAGCATCTTTCAACCGTCGCCGTAGCGCTTGAATGGAAGAGATTTCAAACACGCGCTCATCGTAAATATCTTGTCCGTCTACAATACAATATTCAGCCAAATTTGCTTGAAAAACTTGCCGCAGTCTCTCCTCAGCTTCTTTTAGCTCTTCTTCATCATCTGGATCGATTAAGGCTTCGCGTACCTGATCCCAAGCGTTGATTAAGAAGAAAACCGACAGCCCCCTACCTCTAATATAATTTTCCAGATAGCGCCGCTCACCTAATGTACAAGGCTGAGAGGCTCTCAGCACAAATAGAATTGCGTGACAATTATTGATATAACCCAAGGATAATTCGTTACGCGCCTCTGTATCATTTAATCCTGGACTATCGACAATTTCAATTCCTTTTTCCAGCAATGGTAAAGGATACTCGACTACAGCATGACTGACATCAGGAAATGCCTGCTTATTTTGTTGCTCTAGTTTCTTCGCCTCTGCTGGATCAATTGTATATTGATGTTTAAATTCATCAAAATCTAAATTCTGCGGACTTTTGCCATCATTAAAATGTACTGTAACTTTTTTTTCAGCGCCGTAACGTAAAACTGTTAATACCGCAGTACAAGGATTAACATCACTCGGTAAGATTTTTTCACCGATTAAAGCATTGAGAAATGTACTTTTACCCCGTTTCATATCTCCTAAAACTAATAGGCGAAAGACGCCTTGGCGGAGATTTTTGCTGACTACCTTAATATCTTCAATATCACGCTCTAAACTTAATTTACCAGAGCCTGCCTCTCCAGCTAATTCCGCTTTATCAATTGTTTGTGCAATTTCTTCTAGTGCGATCGCTACTTCTTGTCTTACTTTAACAACTCGTTCCAAGTCGTTAATAAAAACATCTGTTTTTGTTTGATAATCCATGTTAATTACTTTTTTTGAAAAATTATTATTTTTTCTCGGTAAAAAAGAGTTTATAGGCAACAAAACCAATCGTGCCTACGATGATTACTCCTGCCAAAACTGACGCTATTTTCACCGCTGCTATTGTTACAATTGCAAACGCAAATAATTTAAGTCCCAGAATTACTTGCGTCTGTCTAAGTTTTCCTGAAGCTTCAGGTTTATCTTTAATAGGTTTATAGACATTTATATCTTTAGCATGAATTTCCGCTTCCAATTCCTGAAGTCGCTGTTCTGTCTCTTTTTGTCGCAGTTGATGCTCTATACGTTGGAGGTGTTTGTATTTATCTTCTTCAGATTCCACCCTAGTTCATCCCATCCAAGACAAATGAAAGAATATCAGCACTAAGTAGTGCCTTATATGTAAATTAAATTACAGATACTTATACTGCCATCAGTGCAATTATCGTATCTACATAATATTAATTTGAAACAATAAATTTAAGTATATTCCCTGGGTTGAACTAGATTTTTAGAGGCGCTCAAAGGGCAGCACACTCAAGCTCGTACTGGCTTGCTATTCTCAATTAGTACCCTAGCCCGCCAAGAAATTAATTTCTTGGCTTATAGCCCAAGTCCACTTAAGTAGACTGTAACCACTAATAATACTAAATTTATATGTGGGAGTTTTGTTTCAAGATTCTAAAGTAGCCTATTAATCAATGGTTTTCATCCAAAATTTAAAATCCAAAACTTGTACTGAGCTTATCGAAGTATCCATAATTGGTATAAATGGTTAGGCAAAATTAAAGTTACGGGTAGAGGCAAGGGAACAGGGAATAGGGCGATCAGATATATTAAACTTGAAAGGTAGAATGCTCTCTCATTACAACAGCAGCAAAGGTTTGCCCTATTTGTCATGATTTTTAAATGGAACTGCGATCGCTAGGCAATAATCTCAAGCTTCATTCAATCCCAGTGCCACTATAGGTAAGAATTTTTATAGTAAAACATAGGTTAATTCAAAATGGATATTAAGAACGGCTTTGTAGGCACCGTTGGCAACACACCCCTGATTCGCTTAAATAGCTTCAGTGAGGAGACTGGTTGCGAAATTCTCGCTAAGGCAGAATTTCTCAATCCTGGAGGTTCTGTGAAAGACCGTGCTGCACTTTATATCATTGAAGATGCGGAAAAAAAAGGCTTAATCAAACCCGGTGGTACAGTAGTAGAAGGAACTGCGGGAAATACTGGCATTGGACTAGCTCATATCTGCAATGCCAAAGGCTATAAATGCTTGATTATCATTCCTAATACCCAGTCGCAAGAAAAGATGGATGCTTTAAGGGCATTAGGTGCAGAAGTTCGTCCGGTTCCTGCTGTGCCTTACAAAGATCCTAACAACTACGTTAAGCTATCTGGCAGAATTGCCGCTGAGATGGAAAACGCCATCTGGGCAAATCAGTTTGATAATTTAGCCAACCGTCACGCCCACTACGAAACTACAGGCCCCGAAATTTGGAAACAAACAGATGGTACAGTAGATGCTTGGGTTGCATCCACCGGAACTGGCGGCACATATGCGGGTGTGTCCATGTTCTTGAAAGAAAAAAATCCAGAAATCAAATGCGTGGTTGCCGATCCAATGGGTAGCGGTATTTACAGCTATATCAAAACTGGCGAAATTAAAATAGAAGGCAATTCAATTACTGAAGGCATCGGGAATAGCCGGATCACTGCAAATATGGAAGGCGCTCCAGCAGATGATGCTATTCAAATTGATGATAAGGACGCGATACGGGTAGTTTATCAACTGTTGCAGAAAGATGGCTTATTTATGGGTGGTTCTACTGGTATCAATGTTGCTGCCGCTGTTGCCCTTGCCAAGCAGATGGGGCCAGGACACACTATTGTTACCATCTTGTGTGATAGCGGTTCCCGTTACCAGTCACGCATCTTTAACCGTGAATGGTTACAATCAAAAGGGTTATTAACAGAATAGTCATTAGTCATTAGTTATTGGTCAATAGCAAGGAACTCTGGACTTTTGACTTTTGTACAGACGCGATTAATCGCGTCTCTAGTATTGACATCTACTCTTGCTTCTTGACAAATGACTAGCACTCAACCATCAAACTCTCCTGCAACACCTCCTGTTTCTAATCGATGTGTACGTATCTGCCAAAATCGCACCTGCCGCAAACAAGGTGCTGCTAAAGTATTAGCAGCTTTTGAGGCTATGTCCATCCCTGAGGTAACGGTAATGGGTAGCGGTTGTTTAGGACAATGTGGTAATGGGCCTATGGTGCTGGTGTTGCCAGATATGATCTGGTATAGTGGCGTCCGTCCAGATGAAGTGCCTTTGGTAGTCGAACAGCATTTGTTAGGCAATCAAAAAGTGACAAAGATGCTTTATTATCGGTTTCATTCCCAGGGATAAGGTTATTAATAGCTGATAGAAGTCTGCACTTTTGTTGACTGAATCGAGATATCTCATGAATATTGAGCAGCTACGTGAATCTTTAAAACTACAATGGGTAAAGTATTATTGTAAAAATCGTCCCTGGTTAACAAAAATGCGTATCTGGGGCACTTATAATGGTCAGCGTCGTCCTTCCTCTGATTTTATTTTGGCGACTTTGTCAGTTTTGGAGCCACAGTTGGATGAAGTTCTGCCTTTTTTGTTGGAATTAAATAGGAATCCCGATCGCATAGTTGCAGCTTTAAATCTCAATTTTAATCCGGAAGAGCATTTGCACTTAATCAAGGAAAATAATGCAGATGAACATCAAGATGCTGATGACTCTGCTGTGATGAGTATACTTCGTGAAAAGTATAACCATAGAAATTTAGGCGATCGCAAGCTATATCCTTTGCCTTCATTAACAGCGATCGCAAAAGCTGACAACAACAAACCTGCTCCATTACTGACGTTAATTAGCAGGAATGAAAGTCATGCTGAAGCTGTATCATCGATGGTACTTGCCAGCTACTTTGAGGAAAGTAACTGCATACCTTTGCCTTCAGTCGTTGCTGCTAACGAGGTAGAAAGCGAATTTGAATCTTTACCTGCAATTATTGCTAACGAGGTGGAAAGTAAAGACAAACTTGTGAAAATGCCACTAAAAGAATTTCAGGATCATGTTAACTCATTTTCGATTAAGAAACTTTTTAATTTTACTGCTTGGATAGATGACTTTTGTCAGGGTGTGGGATGGGATAAAGAAGAAGCTATTTTTATTCCATTTTAAGAGGGACTAGGAAGAGGAGGGGGGAGGGGGAGAGTGGGAGAGGGGGAGAATGAGGGAGCGTGGGAGCGAGAGAATAAGAGTAAATACCCTCGTACCTTCCCTCTTTCATACCCTCACTCCTTCTGGGTGTCACCTTGTCCTCTTCCCAATCCCCATTATTCTGGGTACTCATGAGAAACAAAGGGAATTTCTACTATTTCACCCGCAACTTCTCCAACTTGCACTTGCAAGCCCGCTCCACCTGCTTTGCTGCGAATATATCCTAAACCACGATAGCCTTCCGCAGTTTCCGTAATGCTAGTCAGCTTGCCTACTTTTTCATCCCCGGCTGTAATTGTTGTTCCTGGTTCAACACCAGCATTTAAGTTTATACCCCAGAGGTGCTGTTTTACACCTTTATAAGTATTTAAACGAGCGATAGTTTCTTGTCCGATGTAGCAACCTTTGTTAAACGAAATTGTCTGCCATAAACCTGCTTCCAACGGATTATAATCATCTGTTAGTTCGTGTTCTGGTGCAGGGCGTCCTTGAGTAATTCGCAATTCTTCCCAAGCGCGATCGCTCATTGGTACTGCACCCAACTCTACAATTTTGTTCCAAACTGTTTCTTTCAAAGCAACTGGCAAAATCAAAGTATACCCAAAAGAAGCCAAGCCACTACCAACAGCTACACGTATCCCATCAAAACTTAAGTGATTTCCATAAACTTGACCGATAATAGTTCCAGCACCAAGCTTTTCTACAATTGCATCACTTTTCGGCCCTAGTAAGCTAAAGGTAGCTGTTTCATCAGTAACATCGGTTAGCTGTACTTTGTCAGCAAAGAAAATGTAACGATCTAGCCATTGCATCAAAAACTCACGCCGATTTGGCGAAACCAACAGCAGAACAGCATCTTCCATCACATAGGCTGTTACCAAGTCAATTGTACGGGCGGTGGATGTCACGAAAACTGTATCGCAACCTTGATTTGGTTTTAGTGTTTGAAAATCATTAGTGCTTTGATTGTGCAAAAAGCGGAGGCGATCGTCATCAGCAACTTTAATGCGCCCCCAATGAGAGCGATCGCATATAGCAACTCCTTCTTGTGCTGCTTGGATAGCCGCTGTGTCTTGACTGTTAGTGGCAGATGTGGACATGGCGATGAGGTTATAGGTTATAGGTTACAGGTTACAGGAATATTTTACTTATCTATCCCCTGTTCCCTATTTCCTGTTCCCTGTTCCCTATCACCTGTTCCCTGTTCCCTGTCCCCTATCCCCTATGCCGGTATCCGATACATTAGTATCTTCGCTTTGGAATTTTCTTCCACAAAAACTAAGTACTCACCGTTTGAGCGACGAAAAGCGCGGATACCGTAAGGTATATCAATCCAGCCACTTTCGCCAAAAACTTCCGGGCCGGGTTTTAATTGTATTACTGGCGCTCCTGTTTTCGCATCGTAAACAAAAACTTCTGCGGTTTTACTACTAACGGCAAAAACTCTGTCCCCAGCCACATCAATCGCTTTCATGTGCAATTTTGGATCGCGATGGGGTTCATAAGGTAAAGGTATTCGCCAGCGCACATTTCTCTTTTTGCTCCAGTTGTCGTAGCGGACTATTTCTGTACCTGCTAATCCCCAATCACCATCTATGTTGGGGCGATCGCTTGTATATCCTGACAAATACATCACATCTTGTTCGGGAATATACTCGATTCTAGTTGGGGTTTTAAAAGGTGCTGGCATGGGAATCTTTTCTACAGCAGTACGGCTGTAAGCAGGGCAGCCATGAGCATCTAATCCTTGCGAACGAAAATGTTTGATGTAGCCAGCTTCTGCTGCTTGCCAAACATCCCCTTTGCTATCAATTTCCCAACCCCAAACAGAAATGTCATCTTCACCCAGGCTTTGATATTCATTAGCCTGCATCGAACCATCACCGTTCACATCTCGCCATAACCAACTACCTTTAATTGACTGATTAGTCGGCCAATTACTATGAGTTTTAGAAAAAATGCCGCATGGAACAGCTGTCTCTCCATCAAAACGATAGACTAACAACCGTTCTGCCATCATATCCGCAGACATATACAGGAAACGTTTTCCTTGAATGCGACGAACAAAAGCAGCTGAAGGCGTCATGTGTAGTCGTGGATCGTTAGGATAGCGGAATTTATCTAACGTGTATCCTTTATAGTTCCATTCCTTCCCGCTACCTTTACGGTAGTCCATAGTGAAATGTTCTTCTTTGGTATATACATCTACCGCATCAGTACCAGGATCGGCATCAGCACTATCTACAAATTTCAAACCAAGCAACTGCCACTTTAATTTTCCTGATGGAGTAAATGCCCGCAAATCCGTACCTGAACCATTGTAACCAAAGGCAACATTACTAATATAAATATTTCCTGCTGCGTCTGTACCGACGCCGCTAACACCGTAAAGTTTCAAGTCGCCAATTTCACCACGATTACCTGCATAAATACCACCTTTAATACCAAAAGTGCCAACCTGTTTTGGCTTATTTGTAATGTCATAAATTAGGATTTGCTGACGCGGCCCATTGTCTGCTACTAATAGCCTACCTTGGTTATCAATTGCGATCGCTGATGGTTCAACGATATCTGCAATTCCTACAGGCAACTGCTTCCCTGTTGGAGAATAATGCAAAAGTTTGATAGGGGTTTTGTCATTTTTATGTTGAAGTTTGTGCTGAAGAATCCACAAATTTCCTTTTTTATCAATCGTTATCTTGCCTGGATTAGGAACTGCAAAGTTACGTATTTCCTTCATCGTAGCCTTATTGTAAACACGGACTCGATTGGCTAATTTGTCACTGGCGTACAAAAGTTCGTTTGCAATTGCCAACCCAGTCACTTCACCTTTCTTGGCAGTGCTGACGATTAACATACTTTTATCCCAGCCACGCCCACCAGGAAAAGGTGCAGGCTCTCCCGATAAGTCATAGCGGCGGATACAATGCCATTCAGTTCCTTCGCGAGGATAATCTTCTTCTGCTTTACCCCCAGGATACTGGTGCATTGCAACATACATATATTTTGTATCTACAGCGATCGCAACTCCCCCGAATCTTCCCCATCCATGGGTTTGCTCGGCTTTGCCAATCACATCGCCATTTTTATAAATTCCAACTTCTCGCCCCGCTTCATCCCACGGCGTATTGGTATAGACTGTACCGTCAGGAGTAACATATATATCGTGTACGTTAATTTGTACCCACTTTTTCCCACCGCCAAAAGAATTACCAATCCAAGAAGTTGTGTAAGGTTTAGCAGCCGCTGCAACCTGCGTAGTTAAACTTTCAGGAGTAGCTTCGGCAGTCACATTTTCAGGTATAACTTCTGGAGTCAAATTTTCCGGCGTAACTGCCGCAGTTACGTTTGCAGGAGTAGCTTGTGCGATCGCATTGTCAGGTGTTACTTTTGCAGTCACACTTTCCGGCGTAGCTTTTGCAGTCACATTTTTAGGTGTAACGTCCGCACTCACGTACATTGCAACTACAATTGCAGTTGTGATTCCAAGAATCAGACTAAGTAAAAACTTGAAATATTGATCAGATCGGAAATTCCTACCCCAAAACAAATTCTTGATTTGTCGATAGAGTAATTGCATTCTACTAAGTTGCTTTCGGCTGAGTTTGCTGAGATAACGTAGCAATTTGTTGTTCATATCTAGTTAATTACAAAACCTTACCTTCAAATAAAAATCCATAACACCTAACATCTAAGAACTTTTCAATAACGTCTATTGATTTTTATTTATTTATTAACAGTGGCTAATTATACTCAAAAAATATATACTAAAATTACATTCTTCTTATTACTAACAATATTGATAATTAACATTGTCAATCATATTCTTATACAAAATATCGGACATTGTAGATTAAAGGCGTTAGTTTACACAAACTTTATAAAAAATACATTATTTTTTTATTGTAAATTTATTTAACTCAGAAAAATAATTCTGAAAGCTCATATTTTCTCAGTATTTTTATATAAATAATTTGACGATCACATTCTCTTCATAATTACATCTTAAAATATGTATGAAATAAATATGGCGATTTTAATTTATACATAATTCACCATTAAAACAAACAAAATTGATGTTTTTCTGGTTTTTACTTTTGCCAAGAGATAATAGAGTCATCTGTGGCTATAATTCAGCATGATGAAGAAAATATTCTGAATTTTGAATCCAAAATTCCTATTCAATTCACTATTAATAGTTGTATTATGGATAAAATATAGATTCCTGTAGTACTTAAAGTAAAAATCATCTGAAATTAGATAGAAATTATTCTAAAAATCTATCTGTGGTTTTACTGTTTTATTTACTGATAATATCTACAATCAGAGAATATCAGTAGAATCACCACCCAAGCCTTGCTATTTTCAAAAAAGGTGGTGAAAATCAGTAAAAACAAATATAAAGGCAAGCAGTGGATCATTGGAGAACAAGAGGTGAAAAGTAACCAAGAAAACGATACTTCAGTATCTGCATATATTCTTTGTGTGGGAGCAGGATGGTTTCCCAAAACACCCGGAGGGTTAGAAAGATATGTTTATGAACTGACTCAGAAATTAGCTGCAAATCAAGATCGCATTGAAATATGTGGAGTTGGTTTACCAGAATCTGAACCGAATTCGCAGATTAAATTAACTAACCTGGCTTCGCCAGATGCTCCTATTTTGCAACGGCTGTGGTCTATTCGCAATAACTTCAAAAAAACAAGAGTGACTAAGCCAGATGCAATTAATTTGCATTTTGCATTATATAGTTTTCCGATTTTAGATTTGTTGCCCAAAGGAGTACCAATTACCTATAATTTTCACGGGCCTTGGGCATACGAGAGCAAGCAAGAGGTTGTTCATCAACAGATCACTGTTTTGCTAAAACATCGGCTGATCGAAAAAAGCACTTATGATCGCAGCGATCGCTTTATCGTCCTCAGCAAAGCATTTGGTCAAATATTACACCAAAAATATCAAGTTCCCTGGGACAAAATCCACATTATTCCTGGTGGAGTCGATATTAATCGGTTTCAGACCAATTTATCACGACAAGAAGCTCGTGCTAAATTAGGCTGGCCGCAAGATCGTCCGATTATTTTTACAACCCGCCGCTTGGTGTGCCGAGTTGGAATTGACAAGTTGCTGGAAGCCCTCGCAATTATTAAGCCAAGAATACCTGATTTTTTGCTGGCGATCGCCGGTCGCGGTCATATGCAACAAACGCTCCAAGAACAAGCAGCAGAACTAGGATTGAGCGATCGCGTCAAATTTTTAGGGTTTTTACCCGATGAGCAATTACCAATAGCTTATCAAGCAGCTGATGTAACTGTAATGCCTAGTCAGTCTTTTGAGGGTTTTGGATTGGCAATAGTCGAATCCCTCGCCTGTGGTACTCCCGTATTGTGTACTCCTGTAGGTGGTATGCCAGAAATTTTAGAACCATTTTCACCCCAGTTAATTACGTCTTCTACTGAAGCATCAGCTATTGCTGAAAGATTAGAACAAGTGCTGTTAAGGACAGTACCAATACCTTCAAGAGAAGACTGTTATCAATATGCAGTTGCTAACTTTGACTGGCATAAAATAGCTCAATCAGTCAGAAAAGTTATGTTAGCATCACCGTTTTGAGTTGAAAATTAGCTCATGAGGTCAGGGAACAGAAATTGTTAATAAACGATTTAGGATTGCTATAGAAATTTTTTAATTACTCAGTAATTCGATGCTTCTTATACTTAAGCATAGTCAAAAATCATAAATTATTGAGTATTAATTATCGTTCATAATTAATTCTAATAAAATTCATCCTGCCAAGAAAAAAAAATTGTGTATGGTAAAAGTGAATCGCAAATAATATTTTGAAAGTAAGGTCATGACAGACAATATAGCCTTACTTATCAAAAAAATTAACGTGAAAAATTTACCAAACTAAGAATTCTGGTTAGGAATGTAATTAGTTATGAAATTAAGCGTGATCTTACCTTGTTTCAATGCAGAGAAAACGCTTGCCGTGCAACTAGAAGCACTAGCACAACAGGAATACTCTAAAGCTTGGGAAGTAGTTATTGCTGACAATGGTTCTTGCGATCGCACGTTAGCGATCGCTCATGAGTATTTAGCAAAATTACCAAACCTGCAAATTGTCGATGCCTCTTATAAACCAGGGGCTGCACACGCCCGCAATATTGGTGCACTTGTTGCTAGAGGAGAATATTTAGCATTTTGTGACGCTGACGACGAGGTTGCACCTGGTTGGGTAGCAGCAATGGGTGAGGCTCTATCTAAGTATGACCTTGTTGGAGGTCGAGATGAACACTGGAAGTTAAATGAGCCTTGGATAGTACAAGTTTTTGGATGCGAGGAAGGTAGTGGAATATATAATCATCCCTATTTACCAATGCTGAGTGGTAATAATTTGGGTGTCAAGCGTTTTCTACACGAAGCGATCGGCGGCTTTGATGAAACTTTATTACAACTCGAAGATGTTGACTACTGCTGGAGACTGCAACAAGCTGGAGCAAAACCATATGAAGTCACAGACGCAGTTGTTCATTTTCGGCTCCGTACCAGCACTATGAGTATATGCGATCGTGCATGGAAGATGGGTTGCCAAGAAGCTGTGTTGTATAAAAAACATCGACCAATAGGAATGCCTCAATTGATATCATGGAAAACCCTACTCAAAACAGGGGTAATGTTGCCTTTACGCCTGCTGCTACAAGTCCGTAACAAAGTTACCTTAGTTCAATGTTTAATGGAGTTGGCATGGCGGGGCGGGCAATTGCGGGGTTGTATTAAATATGGCTATCTGCCGTTTTAGATTATTAGGCGTAAAACATTAAATAGGTAGGCAAGAATAAAAGCAACTAAGTTAAGGAATGTAAAATGATTGGAAGTACGGGCGGGTTTTAACAACAATCTTTTTAGGATGATGAAATATCTAAATAAACCCGCCCCTACCAATGACTAATGACAACCTTAATTAGTTAACTTTATTTTTACCAACCTACATAAATGAAAATACTTTTTTTAGATCAAAGCGGTAAACCCGGTGGTGCAGAACTCTGCTTGATAGACATTGCCAAACCTTATCAAGATACTTGTCTAGTTGGTTTATTTGCCGATGGTTCATTTAAAACATTGCTAGAAGAAAATCATATCCCAGTTCAGGTTTTAACAACTCAAGCCATACAAGTTCGTAAGGAAAGCTCCCTGCTCAAAGGATTGGGAAGTATCGGGCAACTTCTACCGTTAATTGTTAAAGTTACACAAATAGCTCGTAAATATGATTTTATCTATGCCAATACACAAAAAGCATTAGTTGTCGGGGCAGTAGCTAGTTTTTTCAGCCGCCGTCCTCTAGTTTATCATTTACATGATATTCTTACGCTGGAGCATTTTAGCCAGATTAACCGTCGCATTGCTGTCACGGCTGCAAATCGTTTTTCCTCATTAGTAATTGCTAATTCCCAAGCTAGTAAAATAGCTTTTTTGGAAGCGGGAGGACGCGCAGATATCACCGAAATTGTCTACAACGGTTTTAATCCAAAAAATTATCTAACCGATAGTTCTGTTGTTAATCAAATCCGAGAAACACTAGAACTAAATGGGAAATTTGTAGTTGGACATTTTAGCCGTCTTGCTCCTTGGAAAGGACAGCATATATTAATAGAAGCCCTAACTCAATGTCCTGAACAAGTAACAGTAATTTTAGTAGGTGATGCCCTATTCGGCGAGCAAGATTACGTCCAGCAATTGCACCAACTAGTCGCTACCCTGAAACTAGAAAACCGAGTTAAATTTTTAGGATTTCGCTCAGACATTCCTCAATTAATGGCAGCTTGTGATTTAGTGGCGCATACTTCTACAGCTCCAGAACCTTTTGGTAGGGTAATTGTAGAAGCTATGCTCTGTGGCAGACCTGTAGTAGCAGCTGCATCAGGTGGTGCATTGGAATTAGTAGAACACGGTGTTAATGGTTTTTTAGTTACACCAGGAAAACCCCAAGAACTTGCACAAGTAATTACTGCTTGTCTTGGCAATTCCCATGAGACTGAAGCGATCGCCAAATGTGGACAGACAATCGCCAGTCAACGTTTTGATGTGGAAAACATCAATCAGCAAATAGCCCAACTACTGTTAGGTATTGGGGATTAGTGATTGGGATTGGGAAAAGGACACGGAGATGGGGGGACAAGGAGAAGAATTCTTCCCCTCTTTCCGTCTGCTCCTCTTCCTAGTCCCTAGTCCCTAGTCCCTAGTCCCCAGTACCGAGTTCCCTAAGCATTTGCTGGTTGAGCAGCTACAGGAGCATTTGCCATAGACTGCTGACCATTTAGAATTGGTTTGCGGGTTTTTAAGTCAAATTTATATCCATGGGGCAAAATATGAAGTCTTGCTCCGCATATTGCCAAGGGTTCATCTCTCAAAATTTCTTCAACGTTACTGTGTATAACCTCTGATTCATCAACGATAGTGACAGAGCCTTCTCCAATCACTTCAATCTGGCTATCAGTAACAACCATAGCGGTATTTTCATCAATACCGAAGCCTAAAACGGCAGGCTGCTGTGCCAAAGCAGAAATTAAGCGCCCCAAGCGCCCACGTTGTGAGAAATGTTGGTCAATTACCACCCCAGGCAGAAAAGCCATACCGGGGCCCATATCGACAATTTCAATACGAGGATTTGTTTCGGAATCGCCTTCCACAATCATCACGTCTGGCATCACTGCCGCTCCCGCGCTCGTGCCTCCGATCACCGCACCTTCCGAAAAGCGCTTGTGAATCGCTGCATCGAGTTCGGTATCCTTAAGAATACTAGTAATGCGAGCTTGATCGCCACCAGTAAAAAATATTCCGGTTGCCTTCCTCACTGCTTCTAAAGCAGTAGATGAAGAGGCATCTTCACGAGTTTCTGTATCAACTATGCGCACCTCCTCTGCTCCTAAACGCTCGAAAACTCTAATATAATTTTCTCCTACGTCTCTAGGTAGCTCTGTTGCTGCCGTCATAATTACAATTCGCGCCTTTGTACCCCCAGATCGGCGCACAAACTCCCGTAGAATTTGGCAATCTCCCTCTTTATCTTCCGCTCCCCCAATAATTACTAACTGCCGCTTGCTTCCATCCCCTGCCATAGTGCCTCCGATTGTGAGTTAATATTAGGAAAACATGACAATTAAATGTATAAAAACATCTCTTTGGTCGAAGACCAAATGTTGACGATTTTTACAGTATTTGAAAATTTACATCTGTCTTGAAAGAGGGTTAAAAGGGAGCTAACGAAGCACACCCGTAACCCATCTGTATGTATCTGTGTCTATCTGTGTGTATCGGTGGTCGATTTTTCATGCCCTGATTGTGGGCAGTCGCCCATGAGAGTCTTGCACCAGTCCTAACTGCCTGGAGACAGTGCCTCGAAAACCTCGTGGCTAGGTTTAATCTGGTAACGAGAACCAGAAACAAGATATACTTACCTAATTAGCAGTGTTCCACAACTGCATAAGAACTTAGGTAAGTGATTGTAGAAATTAGGGGAATACTAATTAAATACTGACAACAATACACCCCTATATTTTTCTCAGCCAAAAGATCATTTTTCTACTTTATATTTTTACGGTTGTTTTTTAATCGAGTTATTTATACATCTAAAATTTCACCAACCGTAATTATAATTAATACTCCTATTTTTTAATTTCTATATTTTCTATTTTTTATTTTTATATACTTATTGCTATTATCGCATCATTCTTATGATATATTTATATTGTTTCTTCTGACAGTTAATTTTGATAGTTGGGAATATAAATGGGTAAATCTAATTCTTAAAATATATCTAATTAATTAGAGATTTTTTGAAAAAAATATGTATTTATGAGAATTTCCTGCCAGATATCCGACTTTTTGAGAGGTCGAATATCTGTGTATTTCTTGAATAAGAATACAGAATTTAGAAGTTACAATGAAGAATTTTTTCTGGCTTTTGACTTCTGGCTTCTATTTAGATAAAAAAATACTCTCGATGAAAAATATACTAAGCGAGAGTAAAATATAAAAATTTTTATTCAACCGTGATTGTTAAATCATACTTCAAACGTAAAAAATAAAAAATTTTGCTAATTTGTCTGGTTGTTGAAAAGTAGATTTACTAAAAAAGAATGGGCTTCTTCCAATGGAAAATGTCTGGGTTTACCTTGGAATACAATCTGAAACTCGTTTTTATCTGGGCCATCTCCATAACCAGAAATGAGTTTACGGTGAAAAGCTTCCTCAGCAAGGTGGCGAACTTCATTTCTGAGAGCAGCCTGGGTAATATGCATACTTTGCTGTCTCCTAAAAATTTTTGCGTATTTTTATTTATATAAATTTTGGCATCATATTGCACCATTCAAAAGTTATATCTTTATGAGACTGACATTTAACTTTGATCAAGAAAAAAGTTGAGTGCCTCAGTTGTTAAGAGCCAGAATAATTTACCAATTCTGTATTCAGAGTTCATATTAACTTCAGTACCAGTACTTAGGCTGATTGGGTGAGGAAGATTCTATACAGCTTGAATATACCTTTAGATAGCTAAAAAATTCTATCAATAGGATTAAACTGATACAGATAAATAATGATTCAATGCTCAAGTAAACTGCAAGGCAATTGCTTACAGTCCCATACTTACTTTAATAAATTTATAGACAGTAAATCTGGAGCAAAGTAAACCAGCATACTGATACCAGGGTGTTTCGTTAAAGGTATATATTCTAATGATTCAACAGAAAAGCACTGATACAGTCCGGGTTAATGCTAGAAAAACCGATGCTTTTGATATCTTCAACTTCAAGCATTATATTGGGCCAAACCCCTACTTAGATACAGGAGCATTAGTATTTGATTTTAATTTGACTGAGAATTGGCGACCTCTACCTATAGAAGATTATGTATCAATTATTAGCGATCGCTACCCACACTTAAGCAACCAAACCTACGAATCCTACGCCCAGCTATTTGCCTGCACCGTAGCGGAAGTGGGAAAGTTGGATATGGATTTGCACCTAGATCGCTGGAGCATCAAACCGAATGGTAAATACGTAAAAATTGCCGTGCAATCGCTACACGAAGCCACAACACGAGCTGTAGTTTACTTTGTTTGGGATTGGTTTGAAGCGATTACTCAAGAAGAAGACATTGTCTTTGAACAACAATTACGAGTGCTGCAAAGAAGATTCCGGCAGTCTGTTTACGGAGGGCCAACAATTTACGCCTTATTGCGAACAGCTCATCAAAAAGGTATTCCCACCTTCTATCTGTGGGAAGAAGGATTAATGCAGTACGGTTATGGGAAAAAACAAGTTCGTGGTATAGCAACGACATTTGATGGCGATAGTCATTTAGATTCTGACTTTACTACCCGCAAAGATGACTGCAAAGCATTTTTAGGAACCTTGGGTTTTCCGGTACCCAAGGGTGATATAGTTGTTTCTGAAAAAGAAGCTTTTGCTGTAGCAAGAAAAATCGGCTATCCAGTTGCGGTTAAACCTGTAATCGGTCATAAAGGAATTGGTGTCACTGCCGATATTCAAGACGAAGATGAACTAGAATCTGCTTTTAGGAGAGCGGTTGAGGCTATTCCAGAAAACGAGCGAATTCGGATTATTGTCGAAAAAAGTATTCGCGGTAAGGATTATCGTTTATTATGCGTCAACGGTAGATTTGTTGCAGCTACCGAACGCCGCCCCGCATCCATTGTAGGTGATGGATATTCAACGATTGACGAGTTAATCGAACGAGAAAATCGAAAACCCGCTCGCTTAGATACACCTACCTCGCCCATGAGTAGAATTCAGCGCGACGAGGCGATGGAACTTTACCTTGAAGAACAGGGTTTTTCATTAGACAGCATTATTGAAAGAGATCGTACTGTTTATCTGCGCAAAGTTGCCAATCTCTCGGCAGGTGGTGTGAGCATTGATGCAACTCGTACTCTTCATCCCGACAATATTGTTTTGGCGCAAGACGTTGCCCAACATTTTCGGTTAGTTTGCTTGGGCATTGATGTAATAGCTGAAAATCTTGCCCAATCTTGGAAAGAAAGTAGCTTTGCAATTTTGGAAATCAACGCTGCTCCTGGTGTTTTGATGCATCTTAATCCTGCTGTTGGTGAAAGCGTAGATGTGCCTTCCTATATTTTGGAAACCTTTTTTGAAACAGGTGCTGACGCCAGGATACCAATTATTACCTTTAACCAAATCTCAGTTCACGAACTTCAAGAAACTATTGACCATATTTTGTCACTGCATCCAGACTGGACGATAGGTGCTATCTGTGGTGATGGAGTTTTTATTAATCGGTCAAAAAAATTTTTGCATCAGGATTACAATAGCAACGTCCAAACTTTGTTACGCAATCCCAAGTTGGACTTGTTGATTGCTGAGTATGAGCAAGACACCCTGGAACAAGAAGGTATGTTTTACTACGGTAGCAATATGGTGGTTCTGAATAATCCCACTGAAATTGAGATGATGTTGGTACGGGATGTTATTGATGGCTCAACTGTAGTGATTAAAAAAGAAGATAATATTTTCATTCAACGCCAAGGTTTGATAGAAGAGTACACACTCGGAGAAGATGAACCGTTTACAAGAGTTTATTTGAAAGAAATTAATACGGTTTTGTGAGCGAGAACAGAGTGTGGGCAAGCCCCCCCTACCCCCTTCTTCTTGACGTGAAGGTGCTTGTCTTGCAAACTTGTTTTGCGCTCCTCGCAGGTTTTAACCGACAGGAAGCGCATCGGCAATAATTTATTCACGATCGTTTTGGGGACTATCAAAAATGTCAAAACAGCTGGGCAAGAAAATCACACCCACACCTATGCCCAAAGAAATTGGGGTAGTTGATTTGATTGATAATTACTTCACTGCCTACAATTCGGCACGGTTGCGGGAAGTATGCCAGCTACTTAGTCAAGACGTACTCAAAGAAGGTGTAACGGTAGGAGTTAGCCTTTCCGGTGCAATGACACCAGCAGGATTTGGGGTTTCGGCGATCGCCCCATTGATGCGTAATGGTTTTATTGACTGGATAATTAGTACTGGTGCCAATCTTTATCATGATATGCACTATGGCTTGGGTTTTGAAGTATTTGCTGGCAATCCATTTTTAAACGATGTCAAGCTGCGTCAAGAAAGTACTATCCGTATTTATGACATTATTTTTAGCTACGATGTATTGTTAGAAACAGATGCTTTTATTCGGAAGATTTTGCAAGCAGAACCTTTTCAAAAGCGGATGGGAACTGCGGAATTCCATTATCTGCTAGGCAAGTATGTTCGGGAGGTAGAAAAGCAACTAGGAATTGAGCATTCTTGCTTGTTAGCAACAGCTTATGAATGTGGCGTACCGATTTACACATCTTCTCCTGGTGATAGCTCTATTGGCATGAACGTTGCTGCCCTAGCATTAGAAGGCTCCCAGTTAATATTAGATCCAGCCATTGACGTGAATGAAACCGCAGCGATCGTCTACCATGCCCGCGAAGCAGAAGGTAGGAGTGCAGCAGTCATTATCGGTGGTGGCAGTCCCAAAAACTTTTTGCTCCAAACTCAACCGCAAATTCATGAAGTATTGGGGCTAGAAGAACGAGGACACGATTACTTTGTCCAATTTACTGACGCTCGCCCAGATACTGGTGGTTTGTCGGGGGCTACGCCTTCAGAAGCAGTCAGTTGGGGCAAAATTGATCCGGATGAGTTACCCAGCACGATTGTTTGTTACACCGACAGCACGATCGCACTGCCCCTAGTAACTGCATATGTAATTAACCGATGTCAACCTCGTTCTCTAAAGCGACTGTATGACAAGCGCCAACAAATGCTAGAAAAACTGCAGGCAGATTATTTTGCAGCGAAAACCCAGCCAACAGAGAAAATACCTGCTGCCGTAGCGGATAGTGCAGAAGAAGTAGCCACCTATCCCTGTGGTAGGTTGATTCACAATACTCTTTAGTGGATGGTAGAGGCGAGTTTGATTGATGATCTATGGGTGAAAACCGACAATTTATCTTTTAAACCCGCCCATACAGTGGTTAGTGGTTTTCTACTATCTACTAACCTTTCACCTTTTATGTTTGTTAATTCAAATTGCTAAATCCTTGTTTTGACGCAAATTTAGGCTTCATGCCTGATTTTATACGTAATTTCCCGATTCAGATCTTCGTGCGATCGCTTTCTCGAATTTTTAGAAATATCAAAAATCCAGAATTTGTACAACTCTTTCGTTCAGCAGATCATAAAATTGAGAATCACCTTCCATAAGTTGGAGGAAAGGGCTTTTTCAGGTTTATTAGGATTGGTTCAGAAGAAAAATTTCAAGCAAGGATTACAGGTATCATCGAACATCCCAAGTCAAGAATTGAAAAATTATGAGGAGGGAAAATGCAACACGATGAATTTATTGGACAAGTTCAACATCGTGCTCGTCTGAGTTCACGGGGCGATGCAGAAGTGGCAACCCGTGCAACCTTGGAGACACTCGCTGAACGCTTGGCTGACAACGAGCCGATCAACGCTGCTTCTCAACTGCCAAGGGGCATTGCCGACTATATGCAACATATAGACGCAGGAATGGGGGAACGTTTTTCTTTGGATGAATTCTTCCAGCGAGTTAGTGTCAGAGAAGGTGTAGAATTACCTCAAGCTGTCTTCCATGCTCGTGCGGTGATAGAAGTTCTCCAAGAAGCAGTGAGCCAAGGTGAAATAAATGACATTCGCGCCCAACTTCCAGAAGAGTTCAATCCACTATTTGAAGCTGGTAGCCAAGGAACGATGCGCGTGAATGCTTAGTTGTCAATTTCTAATAGGAAGTTTAAATAACCACACCACTGGCATATTCAGTGGTGGATAAATTTTTTTAGATCGATAAGAAACATTTTTAGGAGCGTGGACACTGTGCTATACAAAAATCGAACAGCAGCAGGTCAATTTTTGGCCAAAGAGTTAGCTGCCTATGCTAACCGCCCAGATGTACTGGTGTTAGCATTACCAAGGGGAGGCGTACCTGTTGCCTTTGAAGTTGCTAAAGCCCTAAATGCTCCCTTGGACGTTTTTGTGGTGCGCAAACTAGGCGTACCCGATCAGCCAGAGCTAGCAATGGGAGCAATAGCCAGTGGTGGTGTGCGAGTTTTGAATCAGGATATAGTGCGATCGCTTCGTTTGACAGAGACAGAAATCAGCCGAGAAGAGGCAAAACAACGACAGGAATTGGAGCGACGAGAACGCCTTTATCGGGGTAACCGCCCTTTCCCAGTTATACGCGGGCGCACCGTAATTGTAGTAGATGATGGTTTAGCAACAGGTGCAACCATGCGGGCGGCTATTATGGCATTGTTGACACAACAACCAGCGCGGCTTGTGGTTGCCGTGCCTGTTGCTGCACCCCAAACTTGCCAAGAGCTTGAATCTGAAGTAGATGAAGTTGTTTGCGCCGTCACACCTACCCCTTTCTACAGCGTTGGTTTGTGGTACGAGAATTTTCCTCAAACCTCGGATGAAGAAGTGCGAAGTTTGTTAGAAAAAGCAGCAAAGCGAGATCGGGAATCAGCAATTCATGTTTAGCTGATATCATGCACCTTTCTCAATAACCGTAGGGTGGGCATTGCTTAGATTTGGCTCAAAACCTTATTTTTACGATATGGGCAATGCCCACCTTACAAAAATCGCAATTAAAAAACTGGTGCAAGATGTGAATTAGGAAAGTGGTTAGAACTTGCAACCTATAAAGCAAGTAAATTATCTACACCATAAGAATTAGATTAAGCGCGATCGCACGCAATTCACTGTAAGGTGGGCAGTGTCCACAACCTAAAAATAAGGGTTTGAAGAAAGTTAGGCAGTGCCCACCCTACAAAACTAACTACTAAACCCGCCCCTACTAACTTTCGATAAAAGTTTATCCATTGCAGTAACAGAATAAAAGATGAAAGTTCCACCAGAAATTACTTATCGCAACTTAGAAAAAACTGATGCTATTGATGCCTTAGTTCACGAAAAGATTGCCAAACTAGAACAAGTTTGTAACTACATTAGTAGCTGCCACATTGCTATTGAAAAAATTCACGATCGCCCGCGTGCTGGTTCACCATATCGGGTGCGAATTGACATGACAGTACCCCCTGGGCACGAACTCGTAGCCGAGAGCAATCCGCCAGATGTCAACCAATATCCACCCTTAGAGTCGGTAATCCGAGATGCTTTTAATGCAGCTGTTCGCCAGCTCAAAAAACTCAGCGAGCAGCAGCATGAGTATGACAGAGCCAAAGTTCAAGATAACACCCAACAAACAACGGCACTAGTTACCAAGCTATTTCCAGAAGAGGGTTATGGCTTTGTGAGAACTCTAGACGGACAAGAAATTTACTTCCACCGTAATAGCGTGCTTCATGATGACTTTGAGCGTCTAGAAATTGGCACAGGTGTAAGTTGTTTCGTAGAACTTGGTGAAGAAGGGCCACAAGCGAGTACGGTAAAGATTGTTGATAAACCTGGTGCTCGTGCCGGTAAGGTGGAACAAAATATCATCGAACCACCTTTAGGTTGGAATGAGTAGATGGTTGTGATAGTTAAAAGTTGAATTCAACTTATCAAAAATACCCAACTAAAGAGAGACGCAAAACCAACTTAAAAAAAGCTAATTTTGCATTATAAGCAGAAGCGTAAAAGCTTGGAGAACGCGCTCTAGTGGACTGCTGATTTTGCTTTTGATCAAAAAGCCGATCGCAGTCCACTTAATTTGTATTTTCAAACTGCGTATGGAAACCAATCAAGCTGTTTGGGAAAAGAGAACTGCATGAGTAATGACATTGAATTCAAATTATTTGCGCCGCAGAATCAAAAAGCAGCGCTGCTAGGATCTTTTTCTGAGTGGCAAGAGATTCCCCTACAAAAAGATGAGCGAGGTTACTTTTATACATCGATAGAACTGAAGGAAGGAATTTATCAATATAAATTTCGGGTGCAGTCTAAAAGTTCCTCAAACAAGTCGAATGAGTGGGTAGAAATCAACGATCCCTACGTCACAGAGATTGACTATAAAACAGGCAATGGTTTGGTACGGATTAAAAATGGTAAAAAAATTGTTGATGAATATGTTTGGCAACATGATGCTAAACCACTACCTAGCAATGAGCAATTAGTGATATACGAGCTTCTAGTTTCAGATTTTTGTAGCGACACAGATGCTCCTGAAAAACAAGGTAAATACCAAAACGCTATTGAAAAATTAGATTATTTACACGAATTGGGAATTAACGCAATCGAGTTGATGCCTGTCAATGAAGCTCCTGGCGAATATAACTGGGGCTATACACCCAGCTACTTTTTTGCTCCCCAACCTAACTACGGGGCAACAGCAGATTTAAAGCGCTTTATTGATGAGTGCCATGCTAGAGGTATTCGCGTCATCTTAGATCAGGTGTATAATCACTCTTCAGAAGAACACCCGCTACTACACATTGACCGCGATTACTGGTACTACCGCGATCGCCACCATCCCAATGCTAATCCAAAAGATTACTGGGGGCCAGAGTTTAATTACGAGTATAAAGACGAAAATCTAGGCATTCGTCCTGCGTGGCAATTTATAGATGATGTAGTGCGCTTTTGGATACACGAATATCACATAGATGGTATTCGCTACGATGCCTTGAAACAACTTGATAACTACGACTTCCTGTATTGGATTACTCAGAAAGCCAAAGAATATGCAGGCTCTAAACCTTTTTATAATATAGGTGAAAATATTCCCGAAACTCCGAAACTTGTTACTCCTAATGGGCCTATGGATGGCTGTTGGCATGATAGTTTTTACCATTGCCTGCAAGCACATCTGTTGGGGGAGACGTTTGATTTGGAGCAACTCAAAGAAGTTTTAGATCCTACCCGCCAGAATTATCCTCAGGGTGTAACTAGTGTAGTCAATTATTTATGCAATCACGATCATGATCGCCTTTTCGCTGAGTTAGGCGATCGCGGTATTTTTGAGGCAGCTGCTTTTGAGCGGGTGAAATTAGGGGTGGCAATTTTGATGACAGCATCAGGAGTTCCCATGATTTGGATGGGAGAAGAGTTTGGTGAATACACCCACAAAACATCATCAACTCAGCAGTGTAGAGTGGAATGGCCTCTAGTAAAGAACGATTTGAATCACAACTTATTAGAGTATTACAAGGGATTAATTGCACTCCGCACACAAAATCCTGCTTTGCGAACAAGCAATATCGAGTTTTTCCACGAAAATCTAGAGAATCATGTATTTGGATATGTGCGTTGGAATGATGAAGGCTCACGAGTTGTAGTGATAGCAAATTTTTCTGATCGGTATCTGGGAAATTACTGCATTCCCAATTGCCCTGCTAATGGCAATTGGCATGAATGGACAAAAGACTACAATACTCAATCTGCGAATGGGCAGTTGAAAGTTGATTTAGGCGCATGGGAAGCACAAATTTTTATCTGGCACTAATTTACTGGTCTTATTTCATACTAATTATCTATGTACTAACCTGCCTCCGCAGGCTTAGTTTGTATAGCGGCACCCTTCCAGGGTATCGGAAAATTTTCCATTATTGAAGTATATTTCTTCCTTTTGGTAGATGCAATTTGCTATTTAATTCCATCATCCTACCAGGGAGTAATAAACTAATATATCTAAAATGCTAAAGTTCGATACTATTTAAGAATAAGCAAAAAATTTGCAAGCTGCTCATCTTAATCAAAGTTCTAAACTTACAGTTTTATTACCATATTGCTAATAAATAATCGAAAATAAATAAAATCAATTGAACTTTAAAAAGGATTAAATGTATGAATCTCCCAGAAGAAGAACATAATAATAATAATTTTACAGATTCCACCTCAGGGCTATCAGCCCAGGAGAGATATCCGGCAACATTTAGTAATAATAATTTTGGTGAAAGTACCAGTTTAGATAAAGTTAGGGCGATTCTTTTTGGTAACCAAATACGAGAATTTGAAAAAAGATTTACACGCTTAGAAGACAGACTTGTTAAAGAATGTGGTAACTTGCGGGATGAGACAAAAAAACGTTTAGATACCCTGGAAAACTATCTAAAAACAGAAATTGAAGCATTAGCAGAACAACTAAAAAACGAGCAAGCAAAACGCGATGAAGCAGTGAAAGCATTGAGTGAAGAACAAAAAAATCTCACCACTTCTGTAGACAAAAAACTAGCTCAATTTGAAGAACAAACTACCACAAAAGCACGGGAATTGCGTCAGCAAATTCTTAATCAATCTCAAACGCTACACGATGACATCCGGCAAAAATACGAAGAAATATTGGCCCTGCTACAGCGGGAAGCCCAAGAAATTCGTGCCGAAAAAACCGATCGCTCTGCCCTTGCAGCTATGTTTACAGAATTAGCAATGCGGCTAAACTCCAAATCATAGGTTCTGAAAAGTTATTGGAAAAAGGGGAGCTTCAGGAGCTTCAGGAGCAGAGGGGGATAGTGGAAGAATTATTCTCCATGTCTTTGCATCTCCCGATCCTCTATCCCCTATTCCCGATCTGGGAGATTCTTGGTAATGACTGACTATTCTAAAAAAGAATTCGCGCCAAAGCCTCCCGAAATCTCTAATGGCGGGAGTCGCGACAGAAACTTTGCAAATAACTATGATCTATCTAGTGATGAACTAAGGGAACTCCGCAGTTTACTTTTAGGTGTTGAGCCAACACAACTACAAAAATTATATGAGCGATTAAATAATCCACAAATTCAAGCAGAAGATATCAGCCGCTTGCTTCCGGAAGCTGTAATTTTACGAACAATACAAGATAAACTGCTAGCCGAAGCAATGGTGCCTGCAGTTGAGCAAGCTATTCAATCTTCTGTGAAAAAAGACTTAAATGTTCTTTCCGAGGCGTTTTTCCCCATTATAGGGCCAGCTACTCGTAAGGCGATCGCCACAGCTTTGGATGAGATGATTCAATCTTTGAATCAAACTCTAGAACATAGTTTGTCACCACAAAGTTTTAAATGGAGGTTAGAAGCACGACAGACAGGAAAATCATTTGCCGAAGTTGTACTGTTACGCACGCTGATTTATCGGGTGGAACAGGTATTTTTAATTCACAAAAAAACTGGATTGTTGCTGCAACACATCGTCGCACCTTTGGTAACTGCTCAAGATCCGGATTTAATTTCTGCAATGTTAACAGCGATCCAAGATTTTATTAAAGATTCTTTTAATATCAAAAAAGGTGAGACGCTGCAAAGTTTACAGTTTGGAGAACTGATTGTTTGGGTTGAAGAAGGGCCACAAGCTATACTAGCAGGAATTATTCGGGGAAACGCTCCTGAAGAATTAAGATTAGTTTTTCAAGAAGCACTAGAAAAAATACATTTCAGGTTAAACCAAGAACTTAATACTTTTGAAGGAGATATAGAACCATTTACAGCTAGCAAATCTTATCTGCAAGCCTGCCTGTCTGCTCGATATAAAACTCCAGTTAAAAAAAATTATGCCTATGCATGGAGTTTATTGGCTACGAGTGCGATCGCTTTAGGAATTTGGGGTTTTTTTGCCATCAGAGAACAGCTACGCTGGAATGCATATTTGGAAAAACTCAACTCTCAGCCAGGCATTGTCGTCATCAAAGCACAGAAGCGACATGGCAAATATTTTGTTACTGGAATGCGCGATCCGCTAGCAGCAGATCCCCAACTGCTGATGAAACAAGTAAAACTGAACCCGAAAAAAGCGATCGCTCAATGGGAGCCTTTCCTTTCTTTTGAAGCTCCATTTACCAAAAAAAGAGCGGAGGAATTGCTACAAGCACCAAAAACCGTATCATTGAACTTAGATGCAAATGGTAATCTTTACGCTACAGGAACTGCACCCCGTGAGTGGATTTTATCAGCAAGAAAATTATGGCGCTTTATTCCAGGTGTTACTCAATATATTGATGAAAATTTAGTTGAACTAGAAATAAGTGAACTGGAGTCATCTAAAAAGCAAATTGAACAAAAAATGCTCTTTTTTGTAGAAGGAGCTACAGAATTTATATCAGGTGAAAATAATAAACTTACAAATTTAGTGAGGGAAATACAAAAACTTTTAGATACTGCTAAATATTTGGGTAAGAGTGTGCGTATTCAAATTATCGGACACGCTAACACCACCGGAATAGAATCAAGAAATATCATACTTAGCCAAGAACGAGCTAATAAAATACGATTTTATCTAAATTCCCAAGGAGTAGACACAAGTAATTTTACTGCCGTGGGTGTGGGTTCTAGTCAGCCATTGAAACAAGGATTTACACAACAGGATAAACAAGTTCAACCCAGGGTATCATTTAAGATATTCTTGGCAGATACTCGTAAATGAAGGCTGATCCACATATGATCCAAAAAAAAATTTGCATGGTAGGTGCATTTGCCACAGGTAAAACTAGTTTAGTATCCAGGTTTGTTCATAGTATTTTTTCAGAAAAGTATCAAACTACTGTTGGTGTAAAAATTGATAAAAAAATCATAAATATTCAAGATAAACAGATAAACTTTATTTTATGGGATTTATATGGAGAAGATGAATTTCAGAAGATACAAATATCCTACTTAAGGGGTTCATCTGGATATTTATTAGTAGTAGATGGTACTAGGAAAAACACCTTAGAAAAAGCTTTCGATTTACAAAAAATAGTAGAGAATGCTATTGGAAAAGTACCTTTTATTCTTGTACTTAACAAATGGGATTTGACAAATGAATGGGAAATTACAGATACTGAACTTGCCACAATAACACAACAAGGTTGGAGCGCAATTAAAACTAGTGCAAAAACTGGCTTAGGTGTAGAAGAAGTTTTCCAAAATCTTGCTCAGAAAATATTGGAGGGATAAATGCAAGATGTCCCTGCTTCTGTTAGTGATTATATTATTAGTTTAATGATAGAGACACGTTCTCTGGCTTTTCTTTTAGTCAACAAAGATGGTTGTTTGTTCTCATGGGGTGGAAAGTTAGAAGTATACGGTATTTCTAATCTCAAAAAAGGTGAGAATGTCGGACAACAGATTTTTTTTCTAGAAGGACTTCTTCCACTTGATGATTTTCCTTTATTTTTACCGCGCATGAAAACTGAATATGGAATTTGTGCAGATGTGCATATTTTTCCTTCAGACGAAGGAGATTGGGTTTTACTGTTAGATGCAACTTTGGACGAAATGCAACTCTCGATAATTCAACAACAAGTACATGACTTAACTTTGAATCAAGAAAAAGTAACAAGAGTTTTAAATAAATAACTTTTAGTAAAGACTAAAGTATTACTGTGTCTAGAAAATATGAGTGACTTGATCGCATCAGAACTTTTTGCTACTTTGAATATTTTAGTATTAAAGCGAATGCATCTTGGGCGTTTTAAACTTACTGGAACTCCCCCAAATTGGTTGCAACAATTTTGTCGTCGCCCAGTTCAACCAGAAATGGAGGTACTAATACCCGAAGAAGATTTCCCTTTTTTAGAAAATTTTTTAATTGATGCTGAAGAGATATGGGCAAGAAATGATAATAAAAAATTAAAATCAGGTATATGGGATCAGCAAGATTTATTTAATCAAGAATATCATTTTGAAGCTACAGCAATTTCTGTTAATAACCAAAAAATACTTCTAATTGAGTTATTAGATGAAGAGTATGAAGAGAAACAAAATCTGATCCAAAAAGCTAGAGAGAACAAGTTAGATTATCAATATTTGTTAAAAGAAATTCAAAAAAAGGAAATTTTAATTCACTGTATTATACATGATATTGCTGGACATCTAAGTGCTATAAATTGTTGCCTAGCACTGCTAGATTTTGAAAATTTAACATCAAAAGGGAAAGAGCATTTAGAAATTGGTAGGATGCAAACTCTCAAACAAGAAATGCTGATTCGGGAAATATTAGATGCATTTTCTGCTGAGGTAAATTCACTAGAGTCTTTTACTGTTGATGCCAAGCAAGCACCAAATGTACTCACTTGTGCCCAAGAGGTAATTCAACTTTTAACCCCTACTTTTGCTCTGAATAAAATGCAGCTGCAACTTGCTTCTAATATTGATAGGACAGCAGACTGGAAAGTTGTTGGTGATAAATCGCGTCTAGATAGGGTGATTGCTAATTTGGTAGAAAATGCCTTTCGATACAGTCCACCAGAATCTGTAGTGACTGTTGATTTACAACAAGATGGTGACTATATTCTTGTTAGAGTAGATGATGAAGGTAGCGGTGTACCTCCAGAAATGGTAGAGACTTTATTTGAAAAGTTTTCCCAAGCTAAAAGTAAATCAGGTAGGATTGGTCTTGGACTTTATTTTTGCCGCATTACCTTAGAACGCTGGGGTGGTGAGATTCATTATTCACCTCGTTCACAAGGCGGTTCTTCATTTTGGTTTCGTCTACCAAAACCAAAAGCGACGATGCTTTAAACACTGCATCTCTACAGTAACAAGAGAATTAATAACCACTAAATTACGCCTGATATGAATTAAAAACTATGGGCAAAAATTAGATTTTGAAAATCGATCACAGATAAACCACGAGATGACACCGATGATTTATCTGTGTTTATCTGTGTCCATCTGTGTTCGCTTCCCTAAAAACAATTGGGCTAGTTTACAACCAGCTTTTTATGTTGAATTCACATTAAACGTAAATTATAAATTTACCCTTGACTCTCCAGTTAAGTGAAGATTTTATGATTAATTCAAGATTGAACGCAGCACACCCAAACTGCAATGATGGGAAGTACATTTTCTCATTTCAATCTGCAACAGATAACTCATTTCAGCTTATGACACTGCAACTAAAAGTTCCTAATATGGCTTGTTCCGCTTGTGCTGATACTATTACTAAAGCGGTTCAAACAATAGATGCTAGCGCTACTGTGCAAGCAGATACTAAAACCAAAATAGTGTTAGTAGAAACTAACGCACCAGAAACAGCAATCAAGAATGCGATCGCCAACGCTGGATATACGATTGCTTAATCTCAAAAAAATTACTCTACTAAAAGTGAGGAACAAGAAGTTTCTCGTTACCAGGTTTAACCTGGTAACGAGAGTTTCACTGTTACCACACGCGATCGCCTTGAAATTAAGAAATGAAGAGTTAGTATTTTGATCCCTAACTCCCCACTCCTCACTTCTTATTTAATTAATATCCAATCAAGTGCAATACGTCGCGCAAAACGCTGTAACCTGCTAAATCCCACAGCAAATAAGCTAGAAAGCCAATCATTGCTAAACGCCCATTCCATAACTCAGCTTGGGGATTAAAGCCAAAGATAAATGCATTACGATCAACGCCGTTGTAAGCTTGAGCAACTGGTGGTAGATCGGTAGAAGGACGAGTTTCTTTAGTTTCCATTGTTTTTCTCCTTCAAAATTAACTGTTTTGCATTTACTGAAGGTTAGTAACCAGCAAGATGTAATATGTCGCGCAAAACGCTATAACCTGCTAAATCCCAAAGCAAATAAGCCAAAAAGCCAATCATTGCCAAACGCCCGTTCCACAACTCGGCTTGGGGATTCCAACCAAACAGAAAAGCATTGCGATCAACACCGTTATAAGCTTGAGCAACTGGTGGTATATCGGTAGAAGGACGAGTTTCTTTAGTTTGCATTTTTTTGTCTCCAGAATCTAGTTCATGATGATCGATTAAGGCACAATTACTTGTGTCTATATATTGAGTTAGAAGTGCAATTTCCTAACCCCAAACCCAAAAAAGTTATTTAGTAACCAATTAGGTGCAAAACATCACGTAGGACGCTATAACCAGCCAAATCCCACAATAAATAAGCAAGGAAACCAATCATTGCTAAACGGCCATTCCACAATTCAGCTTGCGGATTCCAGCCAAACAGAAAAGCATTACGATCTTTGCCGTTATATTCTGTAGCAATTGGTGGCAAATTAGTAGAAGGACGAGATTCCATTTTTCCCCCAAAATTAATTTTGCTGACTATTTTTAGTCACTGTTAGTTATTAGTACTTTTTAGTGTGCTAATAACTAAACCTTATAATTTGGAACTGCTCTTTACATAACTTAAATTTAGCTACCCATAACTGTGTTGCCGTATTCCTATGGGTACAAAGTACAGGCACTTCTAATGGCCGATTCTTACAGCTTTTTTTGAATCAGATAATATACCTTAAGAGAGTGATAAAAAATAGAACTCTAAATAAATGTTAATTTTAACTTTCAACTAAGTATATTTACATAAAAGATACAGCAGATACAAAGCTAGTGCATTAGTGAGAAAAACTTATATCCAATGCCGGATGCAGGTATCAGACCTACGATGGATGCCGTAGGAGGCTAATTTCCACGATTCTGAGCTAAAGAGTTGGGTATGGCTACAGATAAAGAGGTAAAAGTTGATTGGCAAAGTTAGTATTTTTTTATACCTAGCATAAAGCTTAGAGGAAGGAAATAAAATGTTTCAGAGTACGGAAATCACGCTAGGACTTCATAAACCACTATTTTGGCTAGCACAAGTTATAGTAGACCCGCCAGCACCGGTATCGCCAGCACAAACATCTGTTCTGACTGCCGGGCCACGCTTTTTTACCGCTTTACTCTCTGGCGTGATCCTGGCTTTTGCAATCCAATTGGTATTAACTAATCTTTCCGTTGCTGCAGGTATTTCTTACTTGGGACGTCCATCCAGTTCGGACTCAGACCACGGAGAAGTTGGTAGTTTCGGTGGAACAATCCGCAAAATAGGTACTGCGGTGGGACTTTGGACATTAGTCACAGTGACTATTGCTTTAGCGATCGCTTGTTTTTTGGCGGTCAAGCTTAGTTTAGTGATTTTCAGTCCAGGGCTGGGAGCAATCCTGGGTTTGGTAATTTGGGGTGCCTACTTTTTGTTGCTAGTTTGGGTTAGTTCGACGACTGTAGGTTCTTTCGTTGGTAATATCATTAACACTGCAACTGCTGGCTTGCAGGCGATTATGGGCACAGCCACCGCTGCATTAGGTGCAAAAGCCGTGAACCAGCAAGTTGTGGCAACTGCTGAAGCTGCGGCTGCTGCGGTACGCCGAGAGCTAGGTAGTGCGATCGACCCTAGTAGCGTGCGCGACCAAATTGAAGACTATTTAGAAATGGTGCGCCCTCCAGAGCTAGATTTTTCACAAATTCGCAAGGATTTTGAAAATCTACTTAGCGATCCCCAAGTTAGGGAAATCGCTGCTAGCGGTGACCTTCGCAACATTGATCGCCAAACATTTGTCAACTTAGTTAGCAGCCGTACCGACCTTTCCAAGCGAGAAGTCAAGCGGATTGCTGATACCTTATATAGTGTTTGGCAGCAGACAGTAGGAGGGCAAGCTCGTCCCCAAGACAGGATGGGTGAATTGATTGACTATGTCAAGTCTCTTCAGCCAGGACAGACAAACACAGACGAACTCAACCGCAAGCTGGATGAGTTGATGTCAGAAATGCGTTCTGCGAAAGAAGCGGATCAAAAAGCAGCCCAAGAGACAACCCCAGGGCCGATCCAACGGACATTACAACAGGGGATCACAGCTTTAACTGGTATTGTTTTGGGACGTACTGATTTGTCGGATTTGGATGTGGAAAAAATCTTAGGTATTCTGACCACAGCTAAAGACAAAGCCACCGAACAAGCAGATAAGTTAGGATTGCCTACACCAAAGCAGCCTTACAGTCCTATCCGTACAGATGTAGAAAACTACTTGCTCAACACCTATGCTTGGCAGTTGAGCGGGGACAGAATTGCTCAAGAATTTCGCGATGTCATCTACGATCCTGCTGCCGATCCGGGAACAGTGCGGCGGGAGTTAGAGAGACTTTCCCGCAGCGATTTTGTTAATATTCTGCAACAACGCGGTCTTTTAACTCAAGCAGAAATCCAACGAATTGCTGATAATTTGGAAGCTGTTCGCCAATCGGTGTTAGTCACGGTTACCGCCGAGGAAGAAAGAGAGATAGCACAAGACTTGCAACGCCGCGTGGAGAGCTATTTACTCGTCACTCCGAAATCAGAATTAACTCCAGAAGGTATTTCGCAAGGTTTTAAACCTTTATTGGAAGATTCCGATGCAGATTATGAAACTATCTCTCGGCGCTTATCAGCATTTGATCGCCAATCAATGCGAGAGATACTGCTGTCACGCAATGATATTCAGCCCGAAGAAACAGACGCAATTCTAGACGAATTGGAAAGACAGCGCGATCGCGTTTTAGTAGAATCCAAAGGGCTGGCAGATCAAGCAAAATATCAAGCAGAATCGCTGTGGTTAAATCTAGAGTCATATCTGCGCAATACTGGCAAAGATGAGCTAAATCCCAACGCCATTAGAGCCGAATTAAAGAGACTTCTGGAAGATCCGCAAGCTGGGATGGCGGCGATTCGGGCGCGTTTATCTCGATTTGATCGCGATACTTTAGTGACATTGCTCAGTCAGCGGCAAGATTTGAGCGAAGATCAAGTAAATCAAATTATTAATTCGGTTGAAGAATCGTGGCAGAGTGTTCGCCACGCGCCGCAAGTAGCATTAGATAAAGCCAAGGAACAGTACGATTCTGTCACGACCATAATTGCAGATTATCTGCGCAATACTGGGAAAGATGAACTCAATCCAGAAGGTATTCAGCGGGATTTGAATCGATTGTTTGAAAATCCCAAAGAAGGAGCGATCGCTCTACGGCGACGCTTATCGCAAGTGGATCGAGATACCTTAGTAAAATTGCTCAGTCAACGTAAAGATTTGAGCGAAGAGCAAGTTAATCAAGTCATCGATTCCGTACAAAACTCAATCCGCAACATTGTACGTGCTCCGCGTCGTTTAGCCACTCGGACACAGCAAAGAGTGCAAAATTTCCGGGATTATCTGGAAGAATATCTCCGGCGTACTGGCAAGGATGAACTTAATCCAGAAGGCATCAAACGCGATTTGTCTTTGTTGTTACACGATCCGCGTGTGGGTATGGAAAGTTTAGGCGATCGCCTTTCCCACTTTGATCGCGACACGATTATTGCCCTGTTAAAACTGCGGGAAGACCTCAGCGATGAAGAAGCGGCACGAATTGCAGATACAATAGTATCAGTACGTGATAACTTTGTCGAACAAGTGCGGGGTATTCAGCGACGTATTCAAGACACGATTGAGGGAATTTTTGCCCGTATCCGCAACTACCTCAACTCCTTAGAGCGTCCGGAACTCAACTACGACGGGATCAAGCGAGATGTGCGCAAGTTGTTTGAAGATCCACAAGCAGGATTTGAAGCATTACGCGATCGCTTGTCTGCTTTTAATCGCGAGACATATGTTGCAATCTTGAGTTCCCGCGATGACATTTCTGAGGAAGATGCTAACCGCATTGTCGATCAAATTGAACGGGCACGTAATAGCGTCTTACAACGAGCAGAACGCATCCAACAAGAAGCCCAGCGGCGCTTAGAAGAAGTCAAGCATCAAGCACAGCGCCAAGCCGAAGAAACCCGCAAAGCCGCAGCATCGGCAGCTTGGTGGTTATTTGCTACAGCGATCGTCTCTGGCGTATTCTCTGCACTGGCAGGGGCACTTGCAGTAGCTTTTGTGCTGTAAATAAATTTAAGTTGTCTCCGCTGAATCTAGTTCTAGCCTCTCGTTCTGAGAGGCTTTTTTTATCTGTTCCCCGTTCCCCTTTATTTCCGTTCCGCGTGTACGTAATCAACAAAATAAAACTTAGGCATCAGCCATAACTTTAGCCAACTATAAGCTGCCAAACCCAGTAGTGCGATCGCAACAAGAGGTAAACCAAACTTCAATCGCAGAGCATCGGGAAGTATAGCAACTCCAGAAACAGTAATCACAAAGTATGCCAAAAGAAAAGCTTGCAAGCGCTGTATGACTTTCAGTGTCCCTCGACAGCTACTGCAATGCTGGGTGTGTTGTCTGTAGCGATCCAAGACTACTTCGCGGCTTTCATTGATATTCGAGCTTTCTGGAACACTGATTCCAACTTCGCTCCACGGTAAACTACCATGACAATATTTATCAAACCAATTCCTAAACTCAATTACCAAGCGATCTGCACTTGTAGGCATCTTGTAAGCAGTTTTCCAGCTGGCAACTGATTGTTGTTGTTGGAGCAAATACTCTTGTTGACGTAGAAGAATCATATCTCCGTCAATAACCATGTTGCGGTTATGAATGTGATCCCACCAACGTGGAGTGAGATGATGGAGTGTTTTGGCAAAGTTACGGGAGAACTGAGCGATAATTCTAGACTTACCCGGAGATACCGGAATGCAGTAGGTAATTAGTCCGATCTGCTTTCCTCCATTGCCAAAACCAATAGCATATTCCAAACGGCAAGGCGGCTCAAACGTAATTGTGGTTTGAAAGCGCCCAGAGGTAGCCCCCACAATCAAATTTGCTGTTGATTCCTCAATTTCAATTGGAATTGGTTTTGCTTTGTTGCGATCGCCCTGCACACCATGATGAGCAAAAGGAACATGACTCGGATCTGCTACATTCTCAACTAGTGTTTGCCAGTCATATTCCAGATCGCGTACAAAAGAAGACCAAACAAAACCTTTGCTTGCATCTATTTGGGGTGACAGAGGTAATGGTGTAGTTTCTGCCTGTTCTGCAGATTGAGGATCGAGCCAAACCCACAGCAAATCATTTTGTTGGCGACAAGGTAACGCCACCGCGCACAAATTTTTTTGATTTTTAGTCACCAATTCGGGATTTTCTGCTTGGGGAATGTGGGTGCATATTCCTTGAACATCAAATTGCCACCCATGATAGCTACACATTAGATTACCCGTCTTTTCATCAACACGCCCTTCACTTAAAGGAGCCAGACGGTGAGGACATTGATCTAAAAAAACTCGATAAGTCTCAGATGATTTGGGTTTCCAGATTGCGAGGTTAATTCCCAAAATAGTTGCAGCAGTTGGCAGATGGGGATCGATATCTTCAATAGGTAAGATAGGATACCAGTTTTGAAAAAAGTTGAATTCAGATTGCATTTTTTCTATGTTCTCAAAAATTGATTAAATAAAATTCATTCCTTCTGCCTACTGCCCCACCGAACTTCAGAGCCTCCTTGTGGAGGAGCTAAGTCGCAAAGCGACACGCTGCGCTTACCGCGCAGCCATGCCCGCAGGGCTTTACGCTAACGCCGTGCGGTGAATCAGTCCTGAAGGCGGGTTTCCCACGCCCAGGGAACTGTGAACCCGGAGGGCGCTCTGAGTTCTCTCTGCCTTCGACAAAGTCCATCCCAAACTTGTTGGCTGTTCATACACCCGCTTCAGCGTATTTACATCTCTAGGAGAAATTGGCGGTGGATTGCGAACTTGGGAAAAATATAAAGCATCACTTTCTATTTGACTGTGTCCCCATATCCCCAGTGCGTGTCCTAATTCGTGGCGTACTGCTGCCAAAAGATATTTACCTGTTTGACTGGGATGCAACAAGATGTTAAAGCGATGGTATAAAAAATTTTCTTTTGTATATAAAACGTAAGTAGTTAGCGCAGAACGGGCACGAGGAAATTTATTGCCTGGGGAAAACTGAAGTGGTGGAGCTTTCCGCAAAATTGTAATATCAGCCACTTCAGGTGTTTCTACTACTTTTAGAGGTAAATAAGGATTCCACTCTTGCACAGCTTGTAAAACTTCATTTACCCAAGTTTCAGCCTGCCGGGTGCTGATAGCTTTTGGGGTTTCTATGTAAACCGTAACAGGAAATTGCGACCAGACTAAATAGCCTACTTGCGTAGGTGCTACTTGGGAAAAATAATCTCCGCTGTTAGTGGGATCTTGCCACTGAGCTAACGTGGGTGGTAGGGAATGGGGTTTTGGGGAAGGAATTTTAGTAACTTTTGGATATTGTGGTGTTTTGGTTAAAAAATCGCGCGCCTGTGGAAACATAGCAAAAGACTGCACGTTAATTAAGATAACGAGCAGTCCAGCGATCGCAGCTAATCCTAAAAATGCCAGTAAACGCCGCCAAATAAAACTTTTTTGAGTGTTGGATATGGGGTGTTGGGTTTTTCCTCCCATCTCCCTATCCCCCTACCCTTATTTAGGGAGCCAACCGGCACTTAAAACCACAGTTAAACCGAGAAAAATAACTGTCAGTGCCCAAGTAACTCGGTTTAAAGTATTTTCTGCACTCTTAGTGCTGCTAAATAACTGGGCTTGTCCGCCGATGGCTCCAATGCCATCACCTTTGGGGCTATGTAGTAAGACCAGAACAACCAAAGCTATAGCAGAAAAAACCCAAATGCCTTGTACGACGTTACTAACGGTCATGGTAGCAATGTAAATGTAATGGATAATTATGAATTATAAATTATGAATTTTACTGAATTTTCATTCATAATTCATAACTCATTATTCTTCTACAGCCCAACCTGCGCGGGAGTGCGAGGCAATTGCACATCATACTCGGCAGAATTTACCAGCGATCGCCCGGTCATTTCTGGCGGTTGAGGAATCTGTAAAATCTCCAGAATTGTGGGGGCGATGTCGGCTAACTTACCATCGTTTCGCAAGGCAACATTTGCGCCATGTCCGGGGATTTTTGCTTTCTCTCCTTCCACCACAATTAAGGGAACTGGGTTGGTAGTGTGAGCTGTCCAGGGATTACCCCCCTCATCTATCATATATTCTGCGTTACCGTGGTCGGCAGTGATAATTGCTGTACCTCCAACTTTGCTCACGCTTGCCAGCAATCGACCCAAACAGCTATCCACAGTTTCAATGGCTTTAACTGTGGCCTCAATTTGCCCTGTGTGTCCCACCATGTCTGGATTAGCGTAGTTAATCACAACAAGAGAGTAAATTTCCTTTTCAATTGCTGCTACTGCTACATTTGTGACTGCTTCGGCTGACATTGTCGGTGCTTTGTCATAGGTAGCAACCATTGGACTGTTAACTAGTTCCCTGTCTTCTCCTGGAAAAGGTTCTTCTAGTCCGCCGTTGAAGAAGTAGGTGACATGGGCGTATTTTTCGGTCTCTGCGGTGCGAAACTGCTTTAAATCATGTTGAGAAATAACTTCGCCCAAAATATTGCTAAGGTTTTGCGGTTCAAAAGCGACTGCAACTTTTAAGTCTGGATCGTACTGAGTGAAAGTGGCAAATTCCAATGGGGTAATTTGCTGTCTTTCAAAACCGTTAAATTCCGGACTAACAAACGCTTGAGTTAGTTGTCTGGCGCGATCGGGACGGAAATTGAAAAATATTACCCCATCTCCTGCTTCTACGGCTCCAGGTGCAATTCTGACTGGAGCGACAAATTCATCTGTGACACCTTCTGCATATGATGCTTGCAGAATTTCTAAAGCAGAACAACCACTGCCGGGACTATCTTGTGTCATCACGTCATAGGCGCGTTTAACGCGATCCCAACGGCGATCGCGATCCATCGCGTAGTACCGCCCGCTGAGGGTAACTATGCGTCCTACCCCAATGCGCTCGATGTAATTTTGGAGCAGCGCAATTGCATTGACACCCTCTGTGGGAGCGGTATCACGACCATCAGTGATGGCATGTATGCAAATTTCTGATATTCCTTGAGCTTTAGCTAGATCAAGTAGTCCGAATAGATGGCTGACGTGCGAATGTACCCCACCCTCAGAACAAAGCCCGACTATGTGCAACTTGCCATTGCGACTTTTGACTTGTTGGCAAATGTTGACAAGTGCTGGATTTTGCAGGATGGAACCATCTTCGACGGCATCAGAAATGCGTACCAACTCTTGGGGTACAACCCTCCCAGCACCAATGTTCAAATGACCAACTTCAGAGTTGCCCATTTGACCTTCTGGCAACCCCACGGCTTTTCCTGATGTGCGGATAAGGGTGTGCGGATATGCTGCCCATAAGCTATCCATTACCGGAGTATTAGCAGCGGCAATAGCATTTCCTTGTATCTCCTCGCAGTAGCCCCATCCGTCTAAAATGACTAGCACCACGGGAGCAACAGGTGCTTTGGTCATAATAAAATCGCCCTTTACTTTTTGTAATACCCGAATGATACCACTGCTAACCCCAGCCGCAAGTGAATTTCTGCTTACCAACTTCTTTTATGGCATAAATCCATCTTTTTTAGATTTTCTTCGACTAGAAGTAAAGTGCATTTGTACCAAAAAGCGTATAAAGCTTGCTGTGCAGTCTATATAGACTTGTATATCTGCTGAACTAGCTTGAACACTCAAGTATTTTAACTAAATTTTATTGTATTTTTGCGGAACAAGTATCTTCAGAGGTGATTTCAGTATTTGTAATGAATGACATAGAAAAAGTTTGTGCCAAAAAGCTAGGGTTTTTGCCCTCTAAGGAGAACCAACTTCAAGTTCTTAATTTTGGATCAAGTCGAGCAGAGAAGATGCAAAGAAGATGTTTTAAAAGTTCTTAAAGATGTGCCAAATACTTTTAGATCCCTTTAAATTTTAGGCAATTATGAAGTTTTATTACAGTTTAGAAGTACAAACCTCACAAGAAAACGGGTAGTTTTTCTCCCCTACTCTCCTAATTTTTTATGTTTTCATTCTTCCAGTGCAACCAGTTTCACTTACATTACATATCACTCATATTTAATGATTTTTGAAGGTATTGCCTAAAATATATGAGTAATTTTAAGAAGCAATCAAAACCACGAAAACCAAGAGAAACTGAAATGCATCAAGCAAATTTTAGATTAAAGGATAGGGTTGAATCACTTGATGTTTTAGAAGAAATGGTAGAAATATTAGATGATGGAATTTTAATTATTGGTGTCAATGGTGATCTAGTTTATGCAAACGCTTCTGCTAATACTTTCTGTTACCAAATAAATCCAGAATATTTTGAATATAACTTTGTACCACCTACAATCTGGAAGATTTGTCAAAAATTAATAAATAATCAAAGTATCCACATTGACAATTTTATAATATTTGATGAAATTTTACTAGATAATTTTAAAGCATTTAGAGTTTGTATAAGACTATTAAAATTAGAAAGGTTGGCGAAAAAATATTTTTTGGTAATAATTGAAAATCAATATAAGTGCTTAGAAAATCAAATTTGCATGGAAATAGAGCAATATAATTTCACTCCCAGAGAAACTGAAATTTGGCAACTATATCGAGCTAAATATACATATAAAGAAATTGCTTCTCAACTTCACATAACAATAAATACTGTCAAGAAGCATATGAAAAATATTCATGCGAAGCGCCGACAATAATCATAAATCTCACTATAAATCTGTCAGTAATCTCGCTTTTCTTAACAAATTTTGCAGAATTGTTTCTTGTTTAGAAATAATTTCAACTCTACCTGCCATCCCCAATTGCATCATGCACTGGTTTACTCCTTGCTTTAAAGCCAGAGTTTCAGGTTCAATAGTAACTTCATAAACAGTGCGATCGATATTGTTTGTTGTGGTTGGAGAAACTGCATTATAGTTGTCAACAGGAATGGCATCTGGAGAAATTTGTCGGACTTTGCTCGTGAGCGTACCATAATCTGGATAAGGACAGGCAGAAACTTTAAACTGTGCCTTTTGACCAGGTTTCACTTTACTTACATCTTGAGGCGTTACTAAAGCTTTTATGATTAGCGGGGTATTACTAGGAGCAATTTGAGCGATTTCTGAGTTGGTTGTAACTGTTTGACCTGGGTTGCGGAGATTAATTTTTAAAATAATGCCATCGACAGGAGCTTTAATGAGAGTATGTTGTAAGTCAAAAGTAAGTTTTTGTAGTTCTTTAAAATCAATTTTTATCTGTTTTTGTAAACCAATTTGCTGTTCAATCAGTGCATTTCGCTCTTTTGTCAGATTTGCTAGGAGTGAACTAATAGTGGCTTTCTCTTGAGAAATCTTTTCGGTTGCGATTGTTACCTCGGCTGCATCGGGCTTCAGAAAAGCTTGCACTCTCTGCAAGTTAGCGATCGCGGCTGTCAAGTCTTGTTGATGCTGGGCAATTAGTTTTTGTTGAGCCTGATTAGTTGCTTTTTGAGCTGCTAATGCTTCTGTTTGCTGATTGACTGCTAGTTGAGCTTCCTCTAATTGATCTAGTGCTAAAGCACCTTGCTCGGCTACAGTTTTATAGCGATCGCGCTTGACAGTCGCTGCATTGAAAGAAGCTTGCAGCGATCGCAAGTTAGCCTCGAATGCTTTTAACTCTGCCTGAGTCTGTTGCAACTTTTCTCTAGCACTGTTTACCTTAGCTTGTGCTGCTTCTACATCTGCTTGGCTAGTAATTTGTCGATCTCGATAGTCTCGACGAGAACGACTCAGTTGAGCTTGAGCAGAAACAATAGCCCGATTGCTTTTTTCTGTTTCTGCCACAATCTCAGCATCTTGAGCGCGAATTTGAGCCTTAATTTGTGACAACTGCAATTGAGATTGTTGCAGGCGAGCTTCCAGTTGACTTTTTTGAATTTGTAGGCGAGTATCATCCAGTGATACTAGGATATCTCCTGCCTTCACTTGTTGATTTGCTTTCACGAAAATTTGTTTAACTTGTCCTTCAATCCCTGGCTGAACAAGTCGCAATTCTCCATCAGGACGAATAATAGCTGGTGCTTGAACGCTAACATTATATTTGAAGACTGAGGACAAAATAGTTGTCACTCCCACCGTTACCACAATCAACAACCCACCCCACTTCATCCAACGACTGAGAGATGGTAATAATTCTTGTTCCTCATCTACAAAGAAAAAAGCTTCTTCTGTATTATTCAAAATAGACAATTCCTCTAAGTAAATTTCAAACTTTTTGCGGATTAGGAAATCAGAAAATTCAAATGTTCGCCAGGTTTTTGGCGTAATTCTTCAAGAGTACCTTGAATTTTTAAGCGTCCTCTATCAAGCATCACAATCCAATCAGCACGCTGAATTACTCGTGGGCGATGGCTAATTAAAATTGTCGTTTTTCCTTGGCGGTGTTGTAAAAGATTATCTAAAATTTTAGTTTCACTGATGGGATCGATAGCACTGGTAGACTCATCTAAAATCAGAATTGGTGGGTCATTAAATATAGCTCTAGCAATAGTTAATCGTTGCCTTTGCCCACCTGAAATATTAGCACCAAATTCTCCTAAAACAGTTTGATATCGACCTGGCAAATCGCTAATAAACTCATCTGCTCCAGCCATCTGACAAGCATTGACAATATTCTCAAAAGTGACTTGAGAATCGATAATATTAAAATTATCTGTAATACTCCTGCTCCAAAAGTGAGGCTCTTGAGATACTAAAACAACTTGTCGGCGTAAGCAATCAAGGGCAACATCATCTATATTGTAACCACCAATGCGAATATTCCCTGATTGCAGAGGATATAAGCCCGCTATGAGTTTGCATAAAGTACTTTTTCCACAACCAGATTCACCAATTAGGGCAATAACTTTTCCTCCCGGTATAGTCAAGGTAAAATCGTCTAAAAGCGTCATGCGTCCGGTGTAGTTAAAAGTAAGATTAGTACAAGTAATGTTTACATCACTCCTGAGCTTAACTACAGCTTTATCACTGTCTGTTGCATTTTCGGCAGGGGTTTCAATTACTTCTATCAGTCTTTGTGCTGCTGCATCTACTCGCACGAATTCATCGGCAAAAGTAACTAAATTAATAATCAATAGAGAAATATTCCGATTGAGAGTATAAAGTGCCAGTAATTGCCCTGTGGTTAATTCTTGGTTGATTACAAAAGTACCACCAAGCCACAAAAAAATAATTCCGCCAAGTCTATCGACTAAACGAGAAGAAGTATTGTTAGCAATACTAATTTGAATGGTGCTAAAAGAGGTGCGAGCAAGGCGGCTAAAACGAAATTTAAATTCATCCCAAAATTGGGGAGCAGCAGCAATAGTTTTGAGTGTGGTTGCTCCTTTAAATGTTTCTACTAAAATCCCTTGGTTTTCGCTCTCTTTATTCAAAACATTCTGAGTTTTTTGCCGCAGAATGGGAAAAAACATCAAGGTAGAGAGGAGCATTAAAAAGGCGAGAAAAGCTGCCAAGATAGTCATTTTGATGCTGTAATAAGCCATGAATCCTAAAGAAACTACAGCCACAAAAAATTGACCAGGCAGGTGGATGAGTACTTGAGAAATGAGTTGATTAATCGACTGGATATCTCTTAATCGACTAGTTACTTCCCCACTCCGACGAGATTCGTAGTAACTCAGAGGCAAGCGCAGAATTTGTTTGGCAAATTGTAGAATTAAGTGCAATTCTAATCGCTGACCGAAATGAGAGATCAGATTGGCTTGTAACCAATCTAAGCTACTCCCAATTAAATTCATAATTAAGATGATAATGACTATGCGAGTGAGTAATTGACTGTCTCCTCTCAGCAGTACATCATCTGTTAAATTTTGGATCAGTAAAGGAGCTGCTAAGGCGATTAATCCAACTACTAAGTTCAGGAGCAATATTTGAGCAAATAGGAAACGCTCATGCCACATTCGCCGCAAAAGCAGCCCCAATCCACCGATTTTTTCTCGATCGTCGGTTTGAGCCAAAAAGTGAACGGGATCTGGTTCAAGAGTTAATAAAATGCCATCCGTCCAAGCTTCTAGCAGCCACTTTGGCTCAAGGTACTGGATACCATGAATTCCAGGATCGGCGATCGCATATTTTTTGCCCCGTTTTCCATACAAGACAACCCAGTGATTTCCTTTCCAATGAATGATACAAGGAAGAGAAATAGAACGCTCATCAATGACTTTCAGGGAAACTTTAATTGCTCGGACATTGGTAAATCCTAGTGCCTCTGCTCCTTGCTTTAAGCCTAGTAAAGTTGTGCCAGAGCGATAAGTACCAGCAACTTCCCGAATACGATTGAGTGTAAAGGTACGTCCATAATATTTGGCAATTGAAGCTAAACAAGCTGCTCCACAATCTTCTTCGTTATGTTGGAGTACATTGTGATACTTCATAAGCTTGTTTTCAATTCAGTTGGGGAAATTAACAGCCATAAATTAACTTGCCTGCACTAGCGTAGGCACTGCCGGTACATAAGCAGGAGCATTACTTCCCGTAGCTACCATGTTCTGTTTTTCCTGCTCTAGTTGAGATAAGCGCAATTCACACCAACTAACAATTTTGCGATCTCCCAAAAAAGATGCAACTCGGCTCAAACGCTTGACGGCGGAAATAGCTAAAGGATCGAAGTGCAAACAGGCGAGGTAACAATCATAAGCCAACTGTACATCTCCTAATGACTGGTAGCACTGTCCAGCCATAAACCAAGCTACGGCAGTACCTGGAGGGCCTAAACGAGTTGCACTGCGATAAACTTGGGCAGCTTCTTCAATTTTCTCCCGCTTGAGGAGAACTTCTCCTAACTCCAGCCGATATCTTGGATCTGAAATATTTCTTTCGACGAGCTGGCGAGCGCGTTCTTCAGCTAAATCGAAATCTCGCAACCAGAGTGCCTCTTTTGTCCGACTTTCCTGTATATTGCTTCGATTCTCGTAGGCAACAATTTCTTGCTCGTGATTTTCTGGGATCAAACTTTCAGCATAAGATTGGCAAAGATCCATCTCTGCAATCACTTTTTCTTTCTCTTTTTTCAAAAGCGGAACAAATACACAAGACCGATAATAAACACTCATTAAGAGTTTGGCGGTAAAATCATCCAGTGAGGATAAAGTAGAATCAAGCTCTTTAGTCACAATCTCGCGCCAATACTCTGCGCCTTGCAAATCCTTTAAGGTTCTGGCTAATTGGACTACGATTTGTAATCCAGCTAAAATCTTGGTAATATGCCCTGATGGTGCATTATAGGCGATGATTTCTAATTCTTTAAAATTGTAAGGCAAGTAGCGATCGGCTTCTATTGTTAAATTAGAAATAGCTCGTAAGAAGTACAGTGTCGCATTATTAGGATCGCTTTTTAGTTCAGCTTCGGAAATAGGTGGCACATAATCTACAACAGCTTGATGAAAACACAAGCTACTTAACAGCCTAATGACGAGAATTTGAGTAGCTTTAGTTAGTCCCGAATAATTAGTTAAATAATCGCATAATATCTGCCACCTTGGTGTGCGTAACTCAGGTGCTAGTTCCAGGGGATTTTTCACCTGATACTGATATAGCCCTGATTCACGGATGAGACACTCTCGGAAAGATTCTGGAAGAATTATTTGCACTTGGTAAGGAACTGAAGTCTGCTCAACCAAGTGATTGTAGTTAAACTGAACTTTATAATGATGGGGTGAAACAGCTTGGAAGTTACCTAAATCTAAATAAACTTGATGCAACCAAGCTTTTGGGGAACTCTCTATGGAAAACATTTGTGACTTTCCTAAAAACTATAACTTGACAAAAAATGCTAGATGCGTGGAATTTTTAGGAAAAGCTAGTGTAGTAAGATATAGTTAACGTCACTTAATAAAGCACTAGCTTTTTTAACGTAACTCACTCACGAGTTACTTTAAATACATACATTTTCAGAAATTGGTCTCAACCGCTTGCAGTCCTTTTACTGAAAATGTATTTTTTATTACAATAGAGAGCTTTTGTGCAGAGTTGCACCACCAGAAATGGTTTCCATTGCTTCAAAGGACAGTTCGGTGATTTCAGTTTGGTTCTGTTCTTGTTGGCGAACTTCCTTTTCTGGCTTATTGGTAGCAGTATTTTTCTTAGACATGGAATACTCCTTGTAAATAAAACAATGAACTTGTCAGAATTGAGTTGCCAAACCAGATAAAGCTCATTGAAAGGCAGTCAGCATAAGTGTTTTACAACTTAAGAGTACCTTTCTGCTCCACTGCTAATTGCACACCTCAATCTGTAGTTAAAATAACTAATCTAATAATTGCTGCATAGTACCCTGATGTGTAATTTTTTCTAGTTGGGTATTTTGGTATAGTTTTAAGTTTTCGCATTTTTGCATCAGGGGGTTCTGTGAATGAGTCAAAAATTTAACTGATTTGCTCACCCTACCAGGGCAAACTCACTTAGATGTTGACAAAGCAACACAGAGAAACTACTAGGTTGGTCATTTCTAGGTTTTTTGAACCAATCTTTGAAGGTTAAGGGAAGCTAGAAGCTGTAAAACTCAGCCTACTTGTGAAAACAAAACTCCACCCTTGAGGGGTGGAGTGTTCAGAATTATGAATTTTAGCTGCTGTTTTATTTCTTTTTCGCAGCTGCTTTTGCGGCTTTAGCAGCTTTCTTGGCAGCTTTTTCGGCAGTGATCGCCGCTAGTCTAGCTTGTTCCTTCTCTTCAGCAATTTTTTCTAGGTAGTAGTGATAATCACCTAGATATACACGGAATTCCCCATCCCGAATTTCCACGATTTTATTTGCTACTTGAGAAATAAAATACCTGTCGTGAGAAACAACGATTGCGGTTCCCTCGTAATTTTGCAGTGCTTCTTCCAGCATTTCTTTGGCTGGAATATCTAAATGGTTTGTTGGTTCATCTAGTATCAGTAAATTTGCCGGGCGCAAGAGCATTTTTGCCAACGCCAGACGTGCCTTTTCTCCACCGCTAAGAGCGACAACTTTTTTAAACACCGTGTCACCACTGAATAAAAAGCGTCCTAGTAACGTGCGGACTTCTTCATTTTTCCAATCAGGGACTTCATCATGGATAGTTTCCATGACAGTTCTTTGTAAATCTAAAGCCTCCGCTTGGTTTTGCTCAAAATAACCGGGGATCACGTTATGCTCGCCTAAGCTAACATTGCCTTCCGTGGGTTGCTCTATACCCATAATTATCCGTAATAACGTGGATTTACCAGCACCATTAGGAGCAAGAAAAGCAATGCGATCGCCTCTTTCAATTAAGAGATTTGCTCCCAAAAATAAAATTTTATCGTCGTAGATGTGAGTTAAATCTTTGATTTTTATCACTTCTCGTCCGCTACGGGGTGCAGGCGGAAAACGGAAGTGCAATGTTTTGACATCAGAGGTGGGTGCTTCGATGCGCTCAATTTTTTCTAGTTGCTTTTCTCGGCTTTTTGCCTGGGTGCTGCGATTGGCACTGGCGCGGAACCTATCAACAAACGCCTGCTGTTTCTCTAGTTCTTTCTGCTGGCGTTCGTAAGCAGATAATTGCGCTAATTGATTTTCTGATTTTTGTTGCAGGTATGCCGAGTAATTGCCAAAGTAGGTAGTGGAAACACCACGTTCAGTTTCCACAATCTGGGTACACAGACGGTCAAGAAACTCCCGGTCATGGGAGACTATTACCATCGGTGTGGTTAATCCTTTCAGGTAATTTTCTAGCCACTCAATAGTTTCTAAATCTAGGTGGTTAGTCGGCTCGTCTAGCAGCAACAAATCCGGTTCTTGCAGCAAAATTTTACCTAAGTTCATCCGCATCTGCCAGCCACCACTAAAGGCACTGACAAGGCGATCGCCATCCTCTGGCTCGAATCCCATTTCTGGCAATATCTTGCCAATGCGTGCTTCCAAGCCGTAACCATCTAAAGCTTCAAACTGTCGCTGGAGACGATCCAATTTATTAATCAGTTTTTCCAGTTCCTCTGGGGAAGCAGTTTGCATTTGGTGCTGCACTTGCACTAAAGACTGATTTACCTGGTTTGCCTCCTTAAAGACTGTCCAAAATTCTTCTCTGACTGTGCGAGAGGGATCAACATCAAATTCTTGGTTGAGGTAAGCTATGTGTAAGCTGGCAGGACGAATAACTTCACCAGAAGACGGTTCAACTTCGCCAGTAATAATTTTGAGTTGTGTTGATTTTCCGGCTCCATTGACACCAACTAAACCAATGCGATCGCCAGATTTGACTTCCCAGTTGATATCCTTGAGGACTTCGCCAGTCGGATAAATTTTACTGATATGTTCTAGTCGCAACATCGGGTGTCTCCAAGGTAGGCAATTGGCAGCGAAGGCAGACTCACGTCGAGTCTAATCTTAACAAAATTTAACTCCAAGTTTGGCACAATCAATTCCTTGAAGACAGAGAAAAATTTTGGCTAGCAATAGGCTGATAGTTGCTACATCAACTGGAGGATTGATTTTGTGAGGCTTCCCTGACTTGTGCGACTTCTAAACCTAACGCCTCTGCTATCTGTTCTACAGTTAATCCCAAAGCCAATAGCCGAGGTACTGCTTCTAATTTGCCTTCTTGTTTGCCTTCTTGTTTGCCTTCTTGAAATGCGTCTTGATAAAATCGTGTCTGCTTTAACTCGCTTAAGCCAAACATAGTTTCTATTTCCTCCCTGCTCATCCTGGGAAACTTATAAACCAAAATAGTCTCTATTAATTCTAATAACTGCCGCTGTTTCGGTTTAGAGCTTATCTCTTGTTTAGTTCTATTTATTAGTTGCCTTGCTTGTGAAATAGCTATATCTTCATTTTCAATCACTAATTTAATAGTCGCAATACTAATAGGTAGTGAAGTCACTTCACCTAATTCATCAAGATAAATACGTAGGACTCGCTGGCTTGTAAAGAATTCTCGATAATGTTGTATATTCGACGTGTCTACACTACTGCTGGGATATATGAGCACACCACGCCAGTCATTTTGTGGTGAGTTTTGCCGTAGGTATAGAAAAATTTCTGCAAACAATCGAGCGTAAATATTTGCATCAGTTTGAAACTGCACTTCAACAAAGTAAATAGGGCTTTCTTCGTGTGTGGGAAGAAATACACCATCAATTCTGAATGCTGTTTGTTTGATTTCAACTGATGAAAATTGATAGGTGTTAGCCTCTTGTGTTAGTTCACCTATGAGTTCAAAAAAGATATCGGGGAATTCTTGAAAAAGACGATAAAAAATACTGTCAGTTTTCACGAAGTTGACAAAAGATTTTTATATTGTGGCTATTTTACTAAAGTAATCCCTCTTTAGTCACGTTGATGTTTTCTGTCTTGGTACTGTCTGTGTAGCTCTGGGTAATGCTCTAGATCTTCTACAGATTCAGGTGCGGGGAAAACTATAGCCTCAGGGTCTTGAAATCGATCAATATATGCTTGTAGTGCTTCTTGATCTTCTCTGTGGGCTAGGATGTAGCGCCTTAATTCTGCACGATTCATTGTTGTAAAATTGTGTTTGCTCATACGTACCGCCACTTTCCATTTGGATAAATGACAATTTCGGTTTCTTAGCCTGCAAGAATGACTACGTGTTTTGTTCGCTGGTCAATTGTCACCAAATAAATTGGTAAGTACATTCTAGTATTTTGATAGCTGAGAATAAAGCAAGTGCGTAGCTGTTGGTAGGTTGGCATTTTCTTTCCGATCACTTTTCTGCAATTTACCATTACACACTTTTAGCAAAATGATGCGATCGCACTACACTCAAAAGAGTAACAATATGTACTTGGGGAGCATATGCTTTGACACAACGAACACCACGTCCCCCGATTCTTAAACCGAATGAGACGTATACTTTCCGCAGTTACTTTTTGATGAAATTTGCTCCGGCAGATATTCTCAAGGAGTTAGGAGCGAACTTGGTTAAGGGTGCTATTAATTTACTTTCATCGCTCCTCGCGGGTGGTAACTCAGGATTTGATGCTGTATCGAGTTCCCACCGATTTAGAAGTCTTGATGCAGATTTTAGTGGGGATTTTGACGCAGGATTAGAAAGAGCGATCGCAACAATTAACCGCTACGAGGTATGCGTTCAATCTCCGCATAACCACTAAAAATTAACCGTTTTCCCTCGGTTTCCAAACGATTAAGCCGCATTTTTACTCCATCCAAATCAAAGCGATCTAAATCAACCATATTATCCAAAATTTCCGCTAGCGCCAGACTTAAGGTTTTAGACATTTCTCGCTGTGCTTCTGGCACTTGCTCAAGTTCAACTTCCGGGTTTTGAAAAGAAATGCGTCTGCGCCTTTCTACAGCTATGGTTACAGTCATATTCAACGGCACGAGTTCGCCGTTGTTTAAATCTGCTTTTGCCCAAAGTTTGAGGCGATTTTGGGGTAACAACTGCACCTTGATTTCGCTAAAAGAGACTGGTTTGCCACCGGATAAGGCTGTCAAAGCAGGTAAGGATAAATTCACTAAACGATTTCTTACCAGTTCTGCTTGAAAAGACTGGTTGATACCTTCTTCTGACAATACGACTTGGGCGATCGCTTGTGTTGGTTGCTTCAAATTTAACTTGCCACTCAAAACAGAACCAAAATCAATCGCAACAGCATCGGTTTCAAAAGACATTTCCTCCACTGCAAAATCTTTACGAATCACTAAGCCACGACCACTCATTTTAAAACTGTCAATACTGCCTTGTAAGAGTTTGCTGGAGGGATAACAGCGGACAAAGACTTCTATTGACTCGCTTTTGGTGAATAGGTGGCGAATCGTTTGGCTCGCAACGGTGTTGAGCATCCGCTCTCCCCAGTCGGTGCCTTTGGGATCTGTTAAACCTGTAAGTCCGCCGAACATTGAGTTGATGCCTCTAGAAGTTCTTTGTATTTTTGTAACAAATTGTGAAGGATGCAGCAAGTCTTTGGCGATTGATTGTGCTGATAGATCGGTCAAGATATCCGATTAGATCTCAGCAAAATATGTGACTTAGGTCATGTATAAAATTGGGACTTTTGCACTATGCACTAGCACCAGAGTGAATTATACGATGGGGTTGCAGCAACAGTAGAACATCCGAGCAATCATGTAGTCACAACACGCAAATCTAAATTAGACTTCGTCAAAGTTACAGGACTTACGCAAAATACTCTTCTAATTCTTGTTCTTCCGTGACTTGTGCGTAAGTCCCAGAGTTAGCTGAAACCTTCCAATAGAGATATTCCTCCTACTGGAGGATTGTGAGACCTAAGTATATGGTTACATCAAAATTGCCAATGGGAACATTCTATAAATAGATAATTGAAATAATACAGATAAGAAAATTACAACTTTAGAGCTACCAAAATCCAGTTACCTCGAATTCTTGCAGCAGTGCCTCTGTGTAGCCAGTACTCCTAAACAGAACAGGATAAATGAAAATTGATACCTCGCACCCCTTAGACACATCAAATTTCCTTCTAGAAGCAAAGAAAAAGAAAAGGACTGGTTGGCTATCTTGGCTGCTCATTCTTTTGCTTTCGGGTGGAGTTGGTTTTGCCGTGTATCGTCAACTGGTAATTGTTCCCACTCGCAATGCAAGACAGAGGATTTTAACTGCTCCTGTACAAAGGCAGAGCTTACCGATCGCCGTTTCAGCTAATGGTGCAGTTAAGCCCGAACGCTCGATTAATGTTAGCCCTAAAGAATCAGGTGTACTCAAAGCATTGTTAGTCAAAGAAGGAGATACAGTCAAACAAGGGCAAATACTTGCTCAGATGGATGATTCTGATTTACAAGGGCAACTCACCCAAGCACGAGGACAACTAGCACAAGCACAAGCGAATCTACAAAAGGCGATCGCGGGCAATCGTCCTCAAGATATTGCTCAAGCACAGGCACAATTAGACGAAGCAAAAGCAAACTTACAAAAGGCGATCGCAGGCAACCGCCCCCAAGATATTGGACAGGCTGAGGCACGTTTAAAAAATGCTCAAGCCACTTTGACAAAAGCAGAAGATAATTTCCGCCGCAATCAGCAGCTGTACAATGCGGGGGCTGTTTCCCTTCAAACTTTAAACCAAGCACGTGCCGATCGTGACAGTGTACAGGCTCAGGTGAATGAAGCCCAGCAGGCATTGGCATTGCAAAAAGCAGGATCGCGTTCAGAAGATATTGAGCAATTGCGGGCGGTAGTCAGGCAAAGAGAACAAGCCCTAGCACTCCTCAAAGCTGGAACGCGCCAAGAAGATATTGACGCAGCCCAAGCTCAGGTGACTTCTGCTCGTGGTTCGTTGCAAACGATCCAAACAAAAATCAATGACACTGTACTGAGAGCGCCTTTTGATGGCGTTGTGACTCAAAAGTACGCCGATCCAGGGGCTTTTGTGACGCCAACAACCTCAGGCAGTGATGTTTCCTCAGCCACCTCTTCTTCGATATTGTCCTTAGCTTCTACAAATCAAGTTGTCGCAAATTTAGCTGAGACAAATATTTCTAAAATACGTCTGGGGCAAAAAGTCAAGATTAGAGCAGATGCCTTCCCAGGCAAAACTTTTGAGGGCAAAGTCAGTCAAATTGCTGCTCAGGCGACAGTAGAACAAAATGTTACTAGTTTTCAAGTCAAAATTTCACTTGGCTCTGACTCCCAAAATTTACTGCGATCAGGGATGAATGTGGAAGCTGATTTCCAAGTTGGTCAATTGCAAAATGCTATTGTTGTGCCTACAGCAGCAGTTGTGCGTCAGCAAGGAAGCACAGGTGTGTTTGTGACAGGAGCAGATAACAAAACAGTATTTACTCCGATTAAAACCGGCGCTACGGTCAATAACTATACAGAAGTCAAATCTGGTTTGCAAGGAACTGAAAGGGTATTACTGAGCTTCCCACCAGGAGCGCGACCGCAATCAACACCGCGAGGTGGAGTCTTGCCTGGTATGGGAGGTGGTGGTCGAGGTGGCAGATCTCTGTAAAATAAGTTTTAAATGCAACTGTTATGCTTAAGGGTTTTTACAGAAAAAAGAGTACCCGTACAGTTTCATTAGTAGAAATCTTGTCAATGGCTGCGGAGGCACTGTGGAGTAATAAATTACGCACCGGACTAACTATGCTGGGTGTAATTATTGGGATTTCCTCTGTCATTGCGATTACTTCTGTCGGTCAAGGTGTGCAAAAAGGAGTCGAACAACAAATACAAGCATTGGGTACAGATGTTTTGCAAGTATTAGCTGGTGCTGCGAGAAGCGGATTTATCAGTCAGGGACTTGGTTCTACCAGTACTTTGACTTGGGAAGATGCCGAGGCGATCGCCCAGCAAGCGCCATCTGCTCAGGTTGTCTCTGCTTACTTACAGCGAAACGCACAAGTTGTGTACGGCGGGCAGAACACATCCACAACAATTTACGGCACAGATTTGAACTACCCGGAAGTAAGAAATGTCTACCCGCAAGCAGGCAGATTTTTTACTCAAGAAGAACTTGATACTGCCACGCAAGTTGCTGTTCTTGGCCCTACAGTACAAAAAACACTTTTTGGAGAAGGTGCTAACGCTGTTGGTGAGAAAATTCGGGTTCGGGGAGAAGCTTACGAAGTAATTGGGGTAATGGAGCCAAAGGGTTCTCAGGGGCCTATGGATAGAGATGACCAAATTTACATTCCCCTCACTAGTATGTCACGGAGATTAGTTGGTAATAATGCTTTGGCAGGTATTTCCGTCAGTGGAATTTTAATTAAAGCTAGCAATCAGGAGCAGTTAGAGGCTGCTCAATTTCAGGTAACTAATATATTGCGCCTGCGTCACAACATTTATCCACCAGCAGTTGATGATTTTCGGTTAACTAATCAAGCTGATATTGTCAATACTTTTACTAATGTGGTGAGTTTATTTACGGTGATGGTGGTAGCGATCGCCGGGATTTCATTGTTAGTTGGGGGAATTGGGATCGCCAATATTATGCTGGTTTCCGTTGTCGAGCGAACGCGGGAAATTGGCATTCGCAAAGCAGTAGGAGCAACCTATGCAGCCATTCTCAATCAATTTTTAGCAGAAGCGATCGCCATTTCTACCGTTGGAGGAGGCATTGGCATGGGAGCCGGTATTCTTATTGCCGCCGCCGCCGCCGCTATTTTCAAGTTTCCGTTTGTCGTTTCTCCCTTATCAGTCATCGCCGGATTTGGACTTTCATTCATAGTTGGGCTATTGGCTGGGGTGATCCCTGCACGCAACGCCGCCAAATTAGATCCAATTGCCGCTTTACGGAGCGACTAATGAAGCAGGAGGCAGAAGTGACGTTAGATGTGAATTAAAAGGGCAAGCAAAAGCCATATTTTAGAAATCGACCACAGATGGACACAGATAAACACAGATAATTTATCCGTGTGCATCTGTGTTTATCTGCGGAAAGTTTGTAGACGCTTTGCGGCTTCCCGTAGGGTGCGCCGGTTTCCGGCGTTAGCGTAGCTCCTCGCGGAGCGAGGCTCAAAGCTTTCCAAGACAGTGTTCGTTATCATCATAAAATTGGATTTTTTAATCAATCTATCATTTGGCGCTACTCAACGTGAGTTCTACTAATTCACATTAGGCGTAAGTGATTAAAAATTAAAAATTCAAGGCCAATTTGAAGAACAATCCAAAACCTAAAATATAAAATCTAAAATCGTATGATTTGGATGGAGTCTATCACCAAAACCTACCGCTTAGGAGAAGTGGATGTCCCAGTACTCAAGGGAATTGATTTATCTATTGAGGAAGGAGAATACGTTGCCATTATGGGTATGTCGGGTTCCGGTAAATCCACTCTCATGAATATTATTGGCTGTCTCGACCGTCCGACAACAGGGCATTACGTCCTTGAGGGCAGAAACCTGACTACCTTTGACGATGATGAGTTAGCGTATATCCGCAATCAACGCATCGGTTTTGTATTCCAACAATTTAATCTTTTGTCGCGGGCGACGGCATTAGATAACGTCATGCTACCGATGGTTTATGCCAATGTACCAAAACCACAACGCCGTCAAAGAGCAATTGAAGCCCTAACAAGGGTAGGTTTAGGCGATCGCATTAATAACCGTCCCAGCCAATTGTCGGGCGGACAACAACAGCGGGTTGCCATTGCTCGTGCTTTGGTAAATCGACCGGCTTTAGTCTTAGCGGATGAGCCAACAGGAGCTTTAGACACCACAACTTCCCACGAAGTCATGGAATTGCTAACAGAATTGAATAACCAAGGCATTACGATTGTGATTGTGACTCATGAGCCAGATATTGCTGCTCAAACAAAACGGACTATTCGTGTTCAGGATGGTTTAGTTGTAGCTGGATAGTGGCGATCGCCCTCCACTCTTCAACCATCCAACAACATCAAATTTTCAAACGGATACTGATTCTTCCAACGGTAAGCGTTAAAATCTCTAAAATCTATCGATAAAATTCTTCCGTGCCCTAAATGCTCTGCTAAAACTACCAGCGAAGCATCGGCAAGATCCATTGGCAAGTTTGCATATTGTTCCATCAATTCACAAATGCGTCTGCCATGATGGGGTTGCAAATCAAAAACTGTAATTACTTCTAAAGATAAGTTATTTATGAAACTTACTTGAGCATGGTTGCCTATCGTAGTGAGGAGTAAGTAGCAAGTTTCAGTAACGACAGCCCAAGTTGTAATTAAAGGTTCGTTTATATTGGCAAGTATCGCTATTGCCTGAGCGTGATACTGGTCATTTCGATTTGCCAAAGCTAACCAAAACCCCGTATCAACTATAACCATATTTGGTTTTTAAGTTATCTCTCAAAATAGACTTGTAGTTTACAGATAAACTTGGTTCTGCCTCTCCACAACCAATAAAACCAGTTTCTGTTAGCAATTTATGGGGATTCTGTTGCTGGTGCTGAAGCTTTTGATAGTACAAGTCAATAGCAGACTTAATCACATCTGTCACTGCCTGATTGGTTTGCTGTTTAATACAGGCTAGTTTGCGAGCAGACTCTTCATCTAATCGGGCATTAATTCGCATTGTCTTTTCTACTTGTCATACATTAGTATGACAAGCTTACCATATTTATTACCTCGTCAACAACTTCCGTCGCAGCAAATCCAATGCTGTACACGCGCTCAAATGCCGAACAAACGACCGACTTCGCCCTGTACCAAAGCGATATTCAAAACTTTCCACGCCATTTGGCCCTGCTAAACCGATGTATACTAAACCCACTGGCTTTGTCTGTGTTCCACCACCAGGCCCGGCGATACCAGTGATACTCAATCCCCAAGAAGTGCCCAGACGCGATCGCACTCCCAATGCCATTTGCTCTGCCACAGTAGTACTTACCGCCCCAAATTTGGCTAAGTCTTCTGGATTAACCCCTAAAAGCCTCTCTTTTACTGAATTGTCATAGGAAATTATCCCACCCCAAAAGTAATCAGAGCTACCAGATACTTCGGTCAACATCTGCCCCAATCCACCACCTGTGCAGGATTCTGCAACGGAAAGGGTTTCTCCTGTCTTACGCAAACTATGACCAACTACGGAAGCAAGTGTGTCATCATCAGCACCGTAATAATCCAGCCCAGCAATTTCTTGAAGTTGTTTTTCTACAGGAGCAATTAACTCTTGTGCCTCGGTTTCCGAAGTAGCTTTGGCAGAAACTCGTAGCTTAACTTCTCCCTTACTGGCATAGGGTGCAACCGTTGGGTTAGGCAATTTGAGATAGGCAGCAACTTTTTCTGCTAAAGCAGATTCACCAATGCCCCAGAATTTTAACATCCGGCTGTAGATGATTTCCTTGCCCCAACCCTGGCTTTTTAGATAAGGTACTGCTGTTTCTTCCCACATTCTTTGCATTTCACTCGGTACACCAGGGAAGGTAAAAATTGTCAATCCAGGACGAGGCTGCCAGATGATACCCGGTGCGGTGCCAGTGGGATTAGGTAAAATTTCTGCTCCTTTGGGTATCAAAGCTTGCTTGCGGTTACTAGGAGTCATTGTGCGATTGCGCTGTTGGAATTTCCGGGCAATATCCTCAATAATTTCCGGGCGTTCTACCAAGGGGACGCCAAAAACGTCGGCGATAGTTTCGCAGGTGAGATCGTCAGGTGTAGGCCCAAGTCCACCAGTAAAAATCAGAATTTCTGCTCTTTGACTAGCAATTTCGATCACGTGCTTGAGCCTTTGTGGGTTGTCTCCTACTACTGTTTGATAGTAGTGAGGAATGCCTAATTTTGCTAGCTCAATTGCCAAATATTGAGAATTGCTGTTGAGTATATTTCCTAGTAGTAGTTCAGTCCCAACACAAATAATTTCTGCACTCATGAGAATGGGGAATAGGGATTGTTAGTAGTTGGTAGTTGGTAGATACAGACGCGATTCATCGCGTCTGTACAATTAGTAGTTGGTAGTTGGTTGCTTACCACTAACCACTCCCCAGTATCTATGATTGCCGCGACTGTTTCCAAACTCGCCAGCTAGTGTAACTGAGCAAGGAGCTAGCGGCAAAAGCGTAAGCAACACCACTAGGTACACCAGCGACAGCCAATGCTAAACTTCCAACCCAGAGTGTTAAAGAGTAAATGAATAACACCGTCCTTCTATGGGACAAACCAGCACGTAGCAGTCTATGGTGCAAATGGCTTTTATCTGCCACAAAAGGCGATTTGCCTCGGCGTAGCCTTGCCAAAATTACCGCTGACATATCCACAATTGGTACTGCTAGAATTAGATAGGGCAATAAAACGGCAGTAACAGCAGCAGTTTTCACTAAACCAATCACGCCAACAGATGCTAGGGTAAATCCAATAAAATAAGATCCCCCATCCCCCATAAAGATTTGGGCAGGATTGAAATTGTAACGAAGAAATCCTAAGGTTGCACCAGCTAGAGCCGCGGCGATTAAGGCAGCTGGGCTTTGCTGCATAAACAAAGCTACAACCAACATTACCATCGCTGCAATACCAGACACTCCAGCTGCTAAACCGTCTAATCCATCAATCCAGTTGATCGCATTTACCATTCCCACTAGCCAAATCACTGTGATGGGCAGACTCAACCAATCAAGGTGAATTAACCCTCCTGTCGGAAGGCTTAAGAAATCTATACTTACGCCTGCTTTCCATGCACCAGCTGCCACGATCGCTTGCATTACTAAACGTGCGATCGGAGATAGGCTTAGTAAATCATCTGCTAAACCAATGAGAAAAAAACCAATACTGCCCAGAGTAACGCCCCAAATTTGCCATTCTTTATCAGGAGGCTGAACTCCAAATCCGCCCAGCCACCACACAATTAGTAGAGAGGTTATGGTGCCTGCAAAGATAGAAATTCCTCCCAACCGCACTATTGGGCGTTGATGAACTTTGCGGGAATCGGGCTGATCTAAATGTCCACTTTTAATACCAATGTTTTTGACATCTGGCGTAGTCCAAAGAACGACAACAGCAGCAGCAAGGAAAGCGATCAGAGGATAAATCTGAGCAGGCATTTGGATCTTAAATTTAGTTGGTTATGAAATAAAAATATGCCGAGAGGTACTTGTTTTTATATCTACTACATTTTAGGTACGGATCAGTAGGGGAATTGATACATTTTTTATTTGGGTTTAGCTAATGGCTATTAGCTATTAGCTATTAACCATTAGCTATTAGCAATTCCTTACGCTAAAGCTGGTACAGAGATTTCCAAATGGGCGTATAAGGGGAAGCGATCGCACAAAGCTGCCACCCGTCGGCGACAATCTTCGGCAACTGCTTCAGCATCTGGGTTCAACAGGCGATCGGCAATAATATTACCAATTTCTGTAAATTCTGCAACTCCCAGACCCCGTGTTGTCATTGCTGGAGAACCTAGCCTTAAACCGCTAGTTACAAAGGGTGACTCTGGATCGAAAGGAACAGTATTTTTGTTAGTAGTGACGTTTACATCACTCAAAAACTGTTCTGCCTTCTTACCTGTCAATCCAATGCTACGCAAATCTACTAGCATTAAATGGTTATCTGTTCCATTAGATACTAGCTTAAAACCTCGATTTTGCAACTGTGCAGCCAAAGCGCGGGCATTTTCAATTACTTGGGCAGAATAGGTCTTAAACTCTGGCTTGAGGGCTTCTCCAAAAGATACTGCTTTAGCAGCGATGACGTGTTCTAGCGGCCCACCTTGAGTTCCAGGAAAAACTGCTTTATCCAATTTTTTACCCAATTCTGGATCGCGGGTCATGATTAAACCACCCCTGGGGCCACGTAAAGTTTTATGAGTAGTTGTTGTTACTACATCACAATAAGGCAGGGGATTGGGGTGCAAACCACTAGCAACCAAACCAGCGATGTGAGCAATATCTGCTAGTAAGTATGCGCCAATTTCATCAGCGATACTGCGGAATTTTTCAAAATCAATAACACGAGGATAAGCAGAATAACCGCAAATCAGCAGCTTAGGACGCTCCCTTAGCGCCAGCTCCCGAACTTGGTCATAGTCTAATTGTTCTGTTTCCCGATCCACACCATAATGAACAACCTTAAACCACTTACCAGACACGTTCACAGGTGAACCGTGGGTAAGATGCCCTCCATGAGACAAGTCCATGCCCATAATTTTGTCTCCTGGTTCCAAGAGTGTCAAAAACACTGCAAAATTTGCCTGTGCGCCAGAATGGGGTTGAACATTGGCATGAGCAGCACCAAACAGTTGTTTGATTCGGTCAATTGCGATCTGTTCAATTTGATCTATGAATTCGCAACCGCCATAATAACGTTTACCGGGTAATCCCTCGGCATATTTATTTGTCAGCACTGAACCCTGTGCAGCCAGTACAGCCGCAGAGGTAAAGTTTTCACTAGCAATCAGCTCTAAATGATCGCGTTGGCGCTTTAGTTCTTTGTTAATTAACTCCGCAACGATCGGATCGGAGGAAGCAAGAAAATCTGAATTATTTAGAGTCACTTTCAGCTATCCTTAGGTCAATTTGCACAACAGTTGATGTAAAGTACAAGGCAGCAGCGTATAGATTCGAGTCCACAGTCAAGACTCCAAACTCAAGAGTCCAGGATTCAATATTTTTTTGATTATTGACAATTGACTGATGACTTTTGAGATTTATTTGTCTTGACTGAACTGAATTACCAGACGCAAGCTCGATAAGTGCGTTAATAATCATAACGCTCTTTTCTTAATATCAAGTATGAACTATTTCTGATTGCAACTTGTTCTCGTGAATTTATGTATTGGTTTTTACTACAAATTTAAATATCCAACTTACAATAAACTAAAGTCCACTTGGGTAATTATGCTTGGGTTGCTATCAGCTAAGTTTTTCCAAACTAAGGAAAGGCAGTTAATATAGCAACAGAGAAGATAAGGGATGAGTCGGGATTTTAACGAAGTCTGTAATTTGTCAACCTAAATCAATTATCTGCTACAGCCCGATCGCCAACCATAGTCAAAACAATTAGCCCAAGAGGAAATATGGGAAACAATTGAGGAACTACAGGAGGGATTGGATGCTAGTGATTTTAATGGAGGATCAAATCCTTGCCCCTCAGCAGGTTTGTCAATCTTGTTTAATGGCTGACAGTAGTGGTCAACCTCGGTGGCGTCAAGGTCAACTCCGCTGCGGTCATGTACTCCGTAAAATTGCTGAACAGCAGCCTGACCAGTATGAGTGTATGATGGGTTTTCGGATTGTTAATATTGAATGAACTGAAATCCCCAAGATGTAAGTAGTTACTTAACTGCGTTATTCTAGGTTCATATGACTATTGCAGTTTAACCATAGGAGAACGCAATATGGCTTGGCGCGGGTCTACAACGGTTAAAGATAGAATTTTTGCTAGCTTGCCTTATTTGTTGCCCTTAATTGGTGTACTTGGATTTGGCTTATATTTATTCCAACAATTCCCAGCACTACAAGTGCTATTTGTACCACTTCAACCCGTACTTGTTCTTTACGGTATCTTGGGGCCATATGGAGAACTGATTATTTTCTTTGCTCTGTTTCTTTTAGTGGTAAGAAACGAAAGAATCAATCACTTTATTAGGTTTAACACATTACAGGCGCTATTATTAAACATTATTGTGTATCTGTGTGGCATTATTGTGCGCCTTGTAGCGCTTCCTGGTTTAAGTTTTGCACTTCAAACGGTAGCAAGTACTATCTTTATAGGCATAGTAGTCGCAGTCGTTTATTCCATAGCCCAGTCGTTGTGGGGACGTTACGCAGAAATCCCCGCTATTTCTGATGCTGTGTATATGCAATTACCGCGCTAGCTTTTCACGAGCCACCACTTTATTTTCCAGGCGACCTATGCCTTCAATTTCCACCCGGATGCGATCGCCGATGGTTAACGCCCCAACTCCAACAGGTGTACCCGTTAGCACCACATCTCCTGGTAAAAGTGTCATGATTTTACTGATATAAGAAACCAGAAAATCTGGAGAAAAAACCATCTGGTCGATAGTCGCAGATTGTACAGGAGTAGCACTCTCATTCAAGAAAGTCTGCAACCTGGCTCCGGGGCTTAGTTCGCGGACAATCCACGGGCCTAAAGGACAGAAAGTATCAAATCCTTTAGCTCGCGTCCATTGTCCATCTTTTCTTTGTAAATCCCGCGCTGTCACATCATTGGCGATCGTGTAACCCCAAATTTTTGTTTGAGCTTCCTCTGCTGTGCAATCAATAGCGCGATCGCCTATCACCAAAGCCAACTCTCCTTCGTAGTCTACTCTTTGCGACTGGTACGGATACTGAATTTCTGCCAGAGAAGCAATCACAGAGGTAGGCGGTTTAAAAAAAAGGAGCGGCTCTATTGGCACTTCACTTTCCATTTCTGCGGCATGATCTGCATAATTTTTCCCTACTGCCACAATTTTTGAAGGGGCGCAAGGAGCCAAAATTTGGTAATTGTCTGGTTCCAGAATCAAATCGGTAGGTTGACCTTGTAACCAAGGCGGAGCATCTAACACCTGCACCGTCAATGAGAGTTGTAGTAACCCATAGTAAATCTGTCCTTCTTGATTTTGAACTCGTACATAGCGCTGGGCCATAACACTGATAAATATTCTACTGTTTGAGATCAAATCACCTTTTAAAGTCAATAGTCTATAGTTCACAGATCGTAAACTAATGACTAACTGAATAAATTTAGCTAATTATTAAAATAGAAAACTGGTAAGATTATAATTCCTTGTTGCTTTAGATGTTGATGGGAATTTGTATTAAAAATAACAATAAGTACCTATTGACATCAGCGACCTTATTGTCCATAAGGAGATGAAATCGTGCAAATAGTTTATGAAACAATGTATATCCTGCGCCCCGACTTGGGAGACGAGCAGGTAGAACAGGCAATTTCTAAATACGAAAACTTGATTCGAGAACAAGGGGCTGACAACATCCAGATTCAGAATCGCGGCAAACGGCGTTTAGCTTATGAAATTAATAGGCAACGGGATGGTATTTACATTCAAATGAATTACACCGCCCCTGGAAACATCATCGCTGTTTTAGAACGCGCTATGCGTTTGAGTGAAGAAGTAATTCGCTACTTGACTATTAAGCAACAAGTACAACAATCCCAAGCTTCCACAGAAGCAGCCTAAATTAGGCTAGTGGTTAGTTGTTTCCCAATAACTACTAACTACTAGCTAGATAAAATTGTAAAAAAGTAAAAAAATTTGCATTTTCCTACTTGCTGATTTCTCCGAGAATGCTAAATTAGCAAGTACTCGGAAGGATTTGCCTAAATTAGCACTTCCGTGTTTTTACTTAAAATATATAAAAAGTTCTGACATGGGAGCTAGTTGCCACTGTGAGCCAAAATGATACATCTACGATCCAAACGCTCTCTATAGAAGTATCGAAGTTGCGCCAAGAATTGCAACTTCGCGATCAATTAGTACAGCAGTTGTCTCAAGAACTCTTCCGACTAGTGAAGGGTAACACTAACTTTATGCCTCAACCTGAGGTGTCAGAGCGTCATCAAAGCGAACTCCTGGCTTTACAAGAACAAATACAAGCCGTTGAGGAGCAGCTGACGTTCTACCAAGAGCAAATAGCAACTCGCGATAGTGAAATTTACCAATTGCGTCAGTCAGTGCAAGAACTAAGCGATCGCAGCCGAATGTTAGAGCAAGTAGTACAGGAGTTACCTCAAATTTATCGCCGTAAGTTTGAGGAGCGTATGGCTCCAGTTAGGGAAAAGGTAGCAATGCTACAACGAGAAAACCGCCAGCTGCAAGCAGAACTGCAAAGTGTGAGTTACCGCCTGGCCCTAAAAACTCGTACCGCCTCTCATAGTGGTATCGATCTACCCAACTTTTCGCGCCCAATATCTGGTTAGATTAATATTTTGTCTGTACAAAATGCCTCTAAGCGCCTTGGCTTAATCAGCATTTTGCACAGTATTTGCCAGTAGCGAGGGATTGAGGTTGTTGATTATGAGTGGTACTTGCAGACAAAATACCACTCTTTTGAGAAGAAATAACTATAGCCTTTGTCACTTACCTGCTATAGTCGTTATTTTTTGCATGAATCCACTTGTTGTCTCTGTTAGCAGCAGACTGCTTTTGTTAATGATTCTGGGATGTCTTCGTAAGTATTAACAATTTCAAATACTGAATCCAGTTGGGTAAGCTCTAAAAGCAACCTGACAGGATCTTGCATATTGCAAAGTACCAGGCGACAACCACTTTGACGGGCGGCTTTTAACCCTTGAACCAATGAAACCAGCCCAGAACTATCCATGAAATCTACTTCGGCTAAGTCAATTACCCAGAGTTGATCCTGCTGGGGTAAAACTTCAGCCATCTTTTCACTCAAAGCCATCCCACCGTGTAAGTCTATGCGTCCTTGGGGCTTGAACAATATCACTTGATGTTCTGATGTTAGAGTCATGAACTTAACTGGGTAGTTGAAAGACTAAAACAAAAAAGCAGAAATTTGGCACAAACACTGTCTCACTTGCAAAGACTAAACCTGCTGCTTCATCCAAACTTTTCGGAATCTACAGCCATAGAATTGCAAGGAGTAATATCAGTATTCATGCCGTATAATTTGTTTTAACTTACCCCAATATAGGCATAACTGCCCAAGAATTTTGGTAGCATCTGTATCTTTTAACAAATTTTTATAAAATTCCAAGCTATTTATAAAGTTTTAATAAAATGAAAAATATTCTTGTCTAAGTAAGTCTAAGTATATGGTATCTCATTACCACCAATATTATCTAAGTTTTGTGATTAATAATACTAATTTTAAAGTAATAAAACAAATTTTTGAGAAAAACCATCTAATTTTGCATAAATTAATAAAATTTGGGTAATTAAAAAACCAATTTTTTGCTTTTTTAGTAAAAATGCTTAGTGAGTTTACGTTTTTTTAGCCAAGCTAAGAACTCTGTTCTGCGAGAATATTCTGAATTTTGAGTTTTGATTTCAGCTTTACTTTCTGTATGTTCCTTTAAAGGGGATAGGGGCGCTTGAAGAGGGGGGAGAGGGGGAAAATCTTTCGCCTTGTCCTCTTCCCAATCCCCAATACGGGAAAATCATGAAACACAATCTGTTGATTGACACATTCACTAAAAAGGAGACAAGATGATAGTAAAAGTAAAAATTTGTAAAGGCAGCGGTGCTGAATGTCTGTTGAATTCATCTCGCTAGAAAATATCCAAGCAATTGCCCATGCGTATGGCTATTGGGCAGTTTTTTTGGGAATTTTATTAGAGAATTTGGGCATTCCCATTCCTGGTGAAACCGTAACACTAGTAGGCGGTTTCCTGGCTGGTAGCCACGAACTGAGTTACTGGCTAGTTCTAGGTGACGCGATCGCAGGAGCAGCGATTGGGGGGGTTTGCGGTTATTGGATTGGTAGAATTGGCGGCTGGCCTTTACTAGTGCGAGTTGGCAGCCTGTTTAGAATATCAGAAGCTCGACTTTTAAATATCAAAGAAAAATTTAGTGAAAATGCAGCAAAAGCAGTGTTTTTTGGGCGTTTCTTTGCTTTATTGCGAATTTTTGCCGCTCCACTGGCTGGTATAGCTCAAATGCCCTTTGGAAAATTCTTATTTTTCAACCTGTTGGGGGCCAGCGTCTGGGCTAGTGTGATGGTAACACTGGCTTTCTTTGCAGGCAAAATCGTCTCCCTAGAACAGTTAGTTGCCTGGGTGAGCCAATTTGCGATCGCAGCATTACTCATCCTTGTAGCTGTGATTGTTATCCCTATATGGTTGGAAGCTCGGCAAGAAGGATTAGGAGCAAAGGATTAGGGACTAGAGACTAGGGATTAGGGACTAGAGACTAGGGACTAGTAAATTAAAGAATGGACATTATTATGAAACGAAGAATACAGAATACAGACTTGGCGAATTATTCTTGATTCTGACTTCTGGCTTCTGAATTCTTGACTTGTTAAAGTATCTCATACTAGCCCCTAGCCCCTAGCTCCTACCTCCTAGCCCCTAGTTTGCTGTGCCCAAATGCGAGTAGGCAAACCCCAAATGTAGATAAAGCCTTCAGCGGCCTTATGATCGAATTGATCTTCGGCTCCGTAAGTTGCTAAGTCGGGAGTGTACAAAGAGTTTTCGGAACGACGCCCAACAATAGTAGCGTTGCCTTTCAATAACTTCACTCTCACAGTTCCAGATACACGCTCTTGTGTTTTTTGAATAAATGCATCAAGGGCTGCTTTTAGGGGACTGTACCACAATCCGTTGTAAATTAATTGGCTGTAAGTTTCCTCAATGCCCCGCTTGTAGTGGGTGACATCTGCTGTCAAGGTTAGGCTTTCTAAATCACGGTGAGCTTGAATTAAAACTACCATTGCGGGAGATTCGTATATTTCCCGCGATTTAATTCCCACCAAACGATTTTCAATCATATCGATACGTCCGACACCGTGATTTCCTGCTAAGTGATTGAGTTGCTCGATTAGCTCAATTGGGTTTTTGTGTTCACCGTTGAGGTTGGTAGGAATGCCTTTGGTGAAACCAATTTCAATGTACTCTGGCTCGTTTGGGGTGTCGGCGATCGCCTTAGTCATTTCATAAATTTCTTCTGGTGGTTCAAATGTTGGATCTTCGAGTACACCAGCCTCAATACTCCGCCCTAATAAATTCTTGTCAATGCTGTAGGGAGAAGATTTTTTAACTGGTGCTGGGATGCCAAATCTTTCCCCGTAGGCAATAGTTTCCTCTCGGCTCATTCCCCATTCTCTGGCTGGTGCGAGTATCTTCAGATTTGGATTTAAGGCAGCACAGGCAACATCAAAACGAACCTGATCGTTACCCTTACCAGTACAACCGTGAGCGATCGCATCAGCACCGTATTTTTGTGCAGTTTCTACTAGTGCCTTAGCAATTAACGGACGGGCAAGGGCTGTTGCCAGAGGATAGCGATTTTCATATAGAGCATTGGCTTGAATAGCGCTAAAAGCATAATCTTTGATAAAAGTGTCTTTTACATCTACTACTAGAGATTCACTAGCACCTGATTTTAAGGCTTTTTCTTTAACTGCTTCTAATTCGTCTCCTTGTCCCAAGTCTGCTGCTAGGGTAATCACTTCTTCTACACCCCACTCATGCTTGAGGTAAGGAATACATACAGATGTATCTACTCCGCCAGAATATGCCAGCACAACCTTTTTGGCACGACCCATCAGTTTCTCCAGTTAAAAAAGCAAAGAGTGAGTGATTATTATATACAATTCATCACTACATATTTTCATCATCAATATAATTGGTAGTGATTTACCCCAAAATCTATACAGAATCAGTCTGATGATTTAATTTTGGGTAATTGCAACCACACACAAGCATTTATTAAATTTTCATCACAAACCAATTTTTTATATAAAGCTTTTAAGAGAAACCTGTATTGGTATTATCTACATTCACGAATGCAAAAATATCATATTTTTTTGAAAAATTAAGAATTACAAAATGCAAAAAAAATACCGTAGAGTTTGATAGACAAATTTCTACGGTATGTAACTGGCTTAAAAAAAGCGATCGCTAAACAAAATTACACTTTTACAGTCCACCAATGATGCCGCCATCCTTACGTGTAATCACAATCGTTGAAGAACGCGGGCGTCCAGACGGGCCATATCCTTGACTGTGAGGCCAGTTGCTGAACTTTGTGGGATTTGAAGCCACCGCATCCTCACCTGGGTGCTGGATATTTACGAACATAGTTTTGCCATCCGGTGTAGAGATGACGCCAGTCACCTCACAGTTCATCGGGCTAGTTAGGAAACGTCTGATCTGTTTAGTATTGGGATCGGCACACATCATTACGTTACTACCGATGTTTTTCCAATCGCCGAGACCGTCACCTGCCTGATCGGTCTGTATCCAGAGGCGGCCGAAGTCATCAAACCACAGACCATCCGGAGCACCAAAGTCGTCACCGTTAATATTACCGACAAGATTTGGCTCAGAAGCAAGTTTATCACCGCACTCGACGAAAAGATCCCAAGTGAAGGTAGTGGCTTGAACGGTACGCCCATTTTCGCGCCACCGGATGATATGACCGTAACGGTTGTCAGGGCGAGGGTTGGCAGCATCGACCGGAGGACGGGCACTGCCTGCGCTTGTTGTACCATCAGGGTTGTTAGAAGAGGCTGGAGTAGCTCCGCGACGATTGTTGTTTGTCAAGGTGCAGTAAACTTCAATTTCCTGGTATCCGCCGATTCGAGGACGCACGGCAACCCACTCTGGCCGATCCATCATCGTTGCACCAACTCGATCCGCTGCCTGCCGTGTCTTGACAAGCACTTCCGCTTGGCTTCTGAATCCGTTTTCGGGTGTCAATCCACCTTGACCATATACCAAAGGAAGCCACTCACCAGTACCATCATCCTTAAACTTGGCAACGTATAGGACACCGTGATCAAGCATATCGCTGTTGGCAGCGCGATTGAACGGATTTAAAGGTCTGGCGCAAACAAACTTGTAAATATACTCGTTGCGCTCATCGTCGCCCATATAAAAAGCCACATAGTTGTTGTCATCAACCACAACCTGAGCGCTCTCGTGCTTGAAGCGACCAAGCGCAGTACGCTTCAATGGTGTACTTTGTGGGTTGTAGGGGTCGATTTCAACTACCCAACCGAACAAATGGGGTTCAAGCGGATTTGTGCTGGCATCAAAGCGTGGATCAACCTCATGCCATCGATAACCGAATCCCGTTTTTGAGATGCCATAGCGTTTTTGTAGTGTCAAGATATCTGACTTCTCAACTCCCGGAATCGAAACTACATCTTCAGTAGGGTTAGCAAAGTAACCGTTCCAGTTCTCCTCACAAGTTAGGTAGGTACCCCAAGGAGTATAGCCGTGGGCACAGTTGTTGAGTGTGCCGTATGCCGTGTAGCCATCATTGAGTGTGCCAGTATCAATCGAGCCATTCGGCGTGAGTGAGAATTTCTTCGATTTCAAAAGTACATCGCCTGCTGCCGGGCCAGAAATATACATCTCAGTGTTGGCGGTAATGCGGCGACCATAAGATGAATTACGATTGACTTTCCAGCCATTGCCAGTCTTGAATATCTCCACAACAGACACGCCGTGAGCAGCCTGAGATTTGCGTACTTTCTCAATTGTGACTTGTGAACCAGGTAGCCCGAATTGAGGTGCAGTCTCTGTTGCTGGAATAAAGGTCAGACCATCAGGATGAAGGATTTCCTCGTGGGTATATTCATGGTTCACGCACAGTAAACCGCGATTTGATGTCTGCTTCCGTCTAAACAAACTCCGTTCTTTGAGTGGGAAGTAGTGCATCCCATCGGTATGCATCCCAAACTGCTTTTCCTGTGCCGCAGCATCTTGTGAAGCATCCGATCGCCAGTTCGGCGCGCCGGGCATAATCGGATCGCCCCAGGCAACAAGTACTTCAACTTTGTAACCTTCAGGAACACTGACAAGATCCTTTTCTAGAAGTCCCGTAGCTGGGTTATTCAGATTCGGTGGGACACTCTTGAAGCCAATGCCACCAAATCCTGGCCCTGGTGGGATCGGTGCTGCTTCAACACTGTGAAGAAAGCCGCCAATGGAAACCTCACCCATAACGGTAAGCACAGATGTGCTTGCCGCTGTCAATATGAACCGCCGCCGACTCATACTAACGCGTTCAATCACATCACGGATTGACTCATTGCCGGATGGATTGATTGTCACATTGTTTTTAGGATGAAGGGAACCTTTCATTCTGAATACTCCATTTAGGATTGAGAAAGTTACTATTGATTTTCTTGGGGAAATATGTATTCAAAAATCAAAGCTGTTGCTCTTTGATTTCCTATTAGAAAAAACTGAAATTAATCTTTTAAAACATACGACTATCCAACTTCAGTATTTGATTTTTGCTCTACAAAATTATGTTTAATCAACAAATAAAACATAGCTTGTAGATAATACATCTACAAAATCTAAAAATTCTGTCCCTGTTTTCAACTTGCTTACACTAAGCCGATTTTAAATTCAACTTTTAACTTTAAAGAATTCAAAAACTAACTTAAGTGCAATAGCAAAATCTACATCAATATTCAACATCGCTTACAGCCTGATTTTGACAATAAAACCAAGCAAGGTTTTTGCAATATATATGTAAGAAGAATTTAATTTCGACAAAATATAATTTAAAAAATAAATATTAAGAATAGATTATGTAATGGTTAATTAAATAGAATTTAGATGATTAAAAATAGATTATTTATTGATTAAGCAAATATTAAAATAGTCTATTTACTATAAAAACGTCCAATCTGTATTAAAGAAATAAAAAACTTTATGTGCACAAATTAAAAATAATATTTCAAAATAGGAAATTATATGAATAATTTATTATTTCCCAAAAATCATGTTTTGTGCATTGTCAGAAGTTATCTTATTGCCACCTCTTAATTCTGGCTTGACGAACAAATTGAACAGTTTGCAAAACTAGATTTAGTAAAGGAACAGTGTTTGTATCCAGGTTGTCCTATCTTAGAAGTGGGCAATAGTGTTGTGAGTGAGACTGTGTTTTTAAGCGTTGTTATTCCTACGTATAATCGCAAGCCGATTTTGCAAAAGTGTCTCAAAGCATTGGAGGCACAACAGTTGAGCGTGTCCAGTTCAGTGAGTGATTACGAAGTTGTCTTAGTAGATGATGGCTCCACTGATGGCACATTGGAGTGGCTAGCAGAACACAAAGACGAGTTTCCCCACGTGCAAACCTTTCAGCAAGACCATCAAGGGCCTGCTGCTGCAAGGAATTTGGGGGTAGAGCAAGCACGAGGAGATATCATCATCTTTATAGATAGCGACTTAGTCGTCACAGAGAATTTCCTGCAAGCTCATGCTGATGCGTTAGTGCAGGGACAAAAAAATATGGGGAGCGATCGCTTTTTCACTTATGGTGCGGTGATTAATACTTGTAATTTCGACAACCCCACCTCTGAACCATACAAAGTCACAGATTTTTCCGCGGCTTTTTTTGCGACAGGCAATGTAGCCATTCCCAAGCATTGGTTAGAAAAAGCAGGACTGTTTGATACTCGCTTTCAACTCTATGGCTGGGAAGATTTAGAGTTAGGCGTAAGGCTTAAAAACCTGGGTTTGAAACTGGTTAAATGTCCTGCTGCTGTTGGTTATCACTGGCATCCGCCCTTTAACTTAGAACAAATTCCCCGTCTGATTGACAAAGAAATTCAGCGGGGACGCATGGGAGTTTTGTTTTATCAAAAGCACCCGACTTGGGAAGTGCGAATGATGATTCAAATGACTTGGTTACACCGCTTACTGTGGGGGATTCTCTCGCTTAACGGCACGTTGAATGAACGCACAATGGCTCCATTTTTGCGATGGTTGATTAATTTGGGTAAACCCCAACTGGCTTTAGAAATCGCTCGAATTTTTCTGAATTGGTATAACGTTAAAGGTGTTTATGAAGCCTATGCTCAACTAAATTATGAATTGTGAATTACGGCTGATGTGAATTAAAACGGTAAGCAAAAATCATGTTTTAGAAATCGACCACTGTCTTGGAAAGCTTTGATCGGAGGAAACCTCCGCTCAAACTTTCCGCAGATGGACACAGATGAACACAGATAATTTATCCGTGTGCATCTGTGTTTATCTGTGGTCGCGATCGCCTAAAAATTGGATTTCGCAATCAATCTATAATTTGGTGCAACTCAAGATGAGTTCGGCTAATTCATATTAGACATGAATTATGAAATTAAGAGTAGTACTGTGATTCATGATTTAGCATTCATAATTCATCATTTTTTATGTTACCCTAGTATGGTTGTTTAATTCCGCACATCTAGGATTTCGGGTGTTTCTGACTAAGAAATACGCCTGGATGGAGGTTTAACCCGAATAGGAGTTCAGAGAATATGCCAGTTGTTTCATTGGCTCAAATGATGGAGTCAGGGGTTCACTTTGGTCATCAGACTCGTAGGTGGAACCCAAAAATGTCTCCCTACATCTACACCGCCCGCAACGGAGTGCACATCATTGACTTGGTGCAAACTGCTCAGTTGATGGAAGAAGCATATACCTATATGCGATCGCAAGCGGAGCAAGGCAAGAAGTTTCTTTTTGTTGGCACTAAACGGCAAGCAGCTGGCATCATTGCTCAAGAAGCCTCTCGTTGTGGCGCTCATTATATTAACCAACGCTGGTTGGGCGGAATGCTCACCAACTGGGCAACCATCAAAACACGGGTAGACCGTCTTAAAGACTTAGAACGCCGGGAAGAGAGCGGCGCTCTTGACTTACTACCCAAAAAAGAAGCCTCAATGTTACGCCGAGAGTTAGCAAAGCTTCAGAAATACTTGGGCGGTATTAAAACCATGCGCAAAGTCCCAGATGTGGTTGTAATTGTAGACCAAAGACGGGAATACAACGCAGTTCAAGAATGTATTAAATTGGGAATCCCGATTGTATCAATGTTGGATACAAACTGCGATCCGGATGTAGTAGATATTCCGATTCCAGCAAATGACGACGCTATTCGCTCAATTAAGCTAATCGTTGGCAAATTGGCGGACGCAATTTATGAAGGGCGTCACGGTCAATTGGATGTAGAAGAGGAATACGAAGACTACGAAGGTGCTGAAGAAGATTACGATTACGAAGAAAGCGACTATAGTGATTCGCTGATTCCCGACGACGAAGACGAAGAGTAGTCAGTTATCAGTTACCAGTTACCAGCGAACAGCTACCATATTGAGAACTGATAACTGTTTACTGTTAACTAAACAATACTCAAAATCCGAGAGCAATTACAACTGTCAGTCAAGTAGGAATTGAGGCAAAATGGCGGAAATATCTGCAAAACTTGTCCAAGAGCTACGCCAAAAAACAGGCGCTGGCATGATGGACTGCAAAAAAGCGCTGAAAGAAAACGATGGTGATATGGCGAAAGCCGAAGAATGGCTGCGCAAGAAAGGTATCGCCAAAGCTGGAGCCAAAGCAGATCGGGTGGCGGCAGAAGGACTGATCGGCAGCTATATCCACACTGGTGGTAGAGTTGGTGTGTTAGTTGAAGTGAACTGCGAGACTGACTTCGTTGCTCGCCGCGAGGAGTTTCAAAATCTGGTGCGGAACGTGGCTATGCAGGTAGCGGCTTGTCCGAATGTCGAGTATGTGAAAGTAGCAGACATTCCACCCGATGTTGTCGCCAAGGAAAAAGAAATTGAAATGGGGCGAGATGACTTAGGCAACAAACCTGAGGCAGTCAAAGAAAAAATTGTTCAGGGCAGAATTGAAAAGCGCCTGAAGGAATTGACTTTGCTGGATCAGCCTTATATTCGCGACCAAAGTATCACTGTAGATGAACTAGTGAAACAAGCGATCGCTCAACTGGGCGAAAACATTCAAGTACGTCGCTTTGTTCGCTTTGTTCTCGGTGAAGGAATTGAAAAACAAGAAACTAACTTTGCTGAAGAAGTAGCTGCACAAATGGGTGGCAAATAATTTCAGTTGTTGTTCTCTTACTGAGCAACTTATTTCAAGACAGGTCAACCATAATTGCTTGACCTGTCTTTCGTTAACTGTAAATCTAACCAAAATCTAAAATCCTTTAGTATAGTGATCCTAATAATGTAAGCGTACATTTGTACCAAATTGTTCTGGTTCAAATGGGCAATAACGAGAAGATATGGCAAGACCAATTGAGCGAATAGAGCGGGATATTGCAGTCTTAGAAGAGGCGATAGACGCGATCGCAAAAGAACTCCAAACTGCTTATGCCAGTTATTTAACCAGCTTGGGAAAAGCTTTACAAAAGCAACTGATTCTGGCTAGCTATCACCTGTGTACTCAAGGGTATCCTGAAAATTTTTTGAAATTAACCTTGAGTAAGCGGCAAAATTTACAACAGGGCATTCGTAATTTGGGTAAACAGGCGACTGAGCAGTTGTTAGCTTTGACTCAAAATGAGCATGAGCAATCACAGCTGCAACAAGAACCAGAAGATATAAAAGCAGAAGAAACAACAGAAGCAGATAAAGAAGAGGAAGAAGAGGAAGTAGAGGAAGTAGAGGAAGATAGTATCCCTAATATCCTCTTTTTAGAAGCAGATTCTCCTGCTACTCTAGTCTCAAAAACTCTGGTGACGCCAAATACCTCTAATCCAATAGAACTGATGAAATGGCAACAGTATCTGGAAAGTTCTACCCAAAACACGCTCAAAAGAGTTTCTCGTCAGGCAAATCTTTTGTTACAAAAAGCGGGGATTCTACCTAAGAAATTGCCAGAACCAATTTTAGAAGCGGCTGCGGCAGTATCAGAAGCATCTGCCGAAGTAGTACCAGGCCCGCCCAACCTTCTAAATTTAGTGATAGAAATTGAAAATGACAAGCACTCAGAAGAATCGAATCTGACACAGATTATGGCTATTAACCTGCGACTTGGGGAAATTGAATTTGCCGACACAAAACTTTCGTCTGAGCGCAAACAGATCCGCAATATAATAGCTCAACTCAATAAAATTGGGCTGGACTACCAAAAAAAACAGCGAGAGCGATCGGTTGCTGAAGCCGAATCAGCATGGCGTGCTAGTTGGTTTGATGATTAATTCTTTGTCCTTTGTCCAAAATGTCTAATAGCTAATGACGAATGACGAATGACTACTGACTAATGACCAATGACTACCGACAAACCAGATTGGATACGATTACAAAAAGCCTTGGCGATAGAAGCAGAACAAGGCTTCAGTGATTTGGTAGGCAAACAATACCGCTTTAGCGAATTTCTCACCCTCACTTTTGGTAAATTTCCAACAGCTTTACCAAGTACTGAGCGTCTGCGCTGGCAAGAACTAGCGACTCAGTTTGCTAGCTATCCCAATCTGGAACGAGAAGGTAGGCAAAACTTAGTAGCCAATACTCGCAGGTATCTATATCAACTGCAACAACAGCAAGAGGATAAGGGGAATCAAGAGGACACGGGGACACGGGGACACGGGGAAAGAGAACAAGGGGACAAGGGGACAAGGGGAGGACACTTGCGTGCGGAGGTTCCCTCCGTTGAGCAAAGTGTCCGTCGACAAGGAGACGCGGGAAATGTAAATAAAAGTTTCTCCGCTTTTTCTAAATCTCAAATTGTTGCTGAAGTTAGTCGCACTCTTGCCCCAAAACTTGACCAAAAACTCAAGGATTTACCAGAAATTGGATTGAGAAAGGCTGAGAAGTTAGCGCGTCTTGGTTTATACACTGTACGCGACTTGTTATTTTACTATCCCCGCGACCATATTGATTATGCCCGACAGGTGAATATCTGTGAGTTGCAGGCGGGCGAGACGGTGACGATAGTGGCAAAAGTCAAGAGTTGTAATTGCTTTACTAGCCCTAAGAATAAGAAATTAACAATCTTGGAACTGTTGTTACGGGATAATACTGGTCGGCTGAAAATTAGTCGTTTTTTCGCAGGTACACGCTTTAGCAGTCGTGCTTGGCAAGAAAGTTTAAAACGTCGCTACCCAGTTGGTAGTATTGTGGCAGCGTGCGGTTTGGTGAAAGAGAGTAAATACGGTCTGACGCTGGAAGATCCAGAATTGGAAGTTTTAGCTCATCCAGGCGATACGATTGATTCGTTAACTATTGGACGAGTAGTGCCAATTTATGCTCTTACGGAAGGAGTCGGAGCAGATTTGGTACGGCAGGCGGTGATTGCAGCTTTAGCTGCTGTGGTTCATCTCAAAGATCCTCTGCCCAGTGGATTGCGGGAAAAGTATGGGTTAATGGAATTGAAGGACGCGATCGCTAATATTCATTTCCCTCCAGACAGCGACACTCTCCAACCTGCTCGTCGCCGCTTGGTGTTTGATGAATTTTTCTATCTACAGTTGGGTTTACTGCAACGTCAGCATCGAGCCAAACAAATTCAAACCAGCGCCATACTGGCTCCTCAAGGACAGCTATTAGAAAGATTTTACGAGATACTGCCTTTTCAACTCACCAATGCCCAAAAACGAGTCATCAACGATATTCTCAATGATTTGCAAAAATCAGTGCCGATGAATCGTTTAGTACAGGGTGATGTTGGTTCTGGGAAAACAGTTGTGGCAGTAGTTGCCATTCTCGCTGCAATTCAATCTGGGTATCAAGCGGCACTTATGGCTCCCACGGAAGTTTTGGCAGAGCAGCATTACCGCAAGTTAGTAAGTTGGTTTAATTTACTGCATTTGCCCGTGGAATTACTGACAGGTTCGACTAAAACAGTGAAAAGGCGGGAAATTCACGCCCAGTTGGAAACGGGAGAATTACCTTTGTTGGTGGGAACTCATGCTCTAATTCAAAACCCTGTTAATTTCCATCGTTTGGGTTTGGTGGTAATTGATGAGCAACATCGCTTTGGTGTAGAGCAACGGGCGCGCTTGCAGCAAAAAGGCGAGCAACCCCATGTCTTAACTATGACGGCAACACCCATTCCTCGGACATTGGCACTAACAATTCACGGGGATTTGGATGTCAGCCAAATTGATGAATTGCCACCAGGACGGCAAAAAATTCAAACAACGGCGCTAACGAGTCAGCAACGCCAAAACGCCTACGATCTGATCCGCCGAGAAGTTGCCCAAGGAAGACAAGCTTATGTAATTTTACCCCTAGTAGAAGAATCTGAAAAACTGGATTTGCGATCGGCAGTTGAGGAGTATAAAAAGCTGCAAGAAAGTGTCTTTCCAGAGTTTCGGGTGGGGCTACTCCACGGTCGAATGAGTTCAGCAGATAAGGACGAGGCGATTAGTAAATTTCGTGACAACGAAACTCAAATCTTGGTTTCTACAACCGTTGTTGAAGTAGGCGTAGACGTGCCGAATGCTACCGTTATGCTCATAGAAAATGCGGAACGTTTTGGCTTGTCTCAGTTACACCAATTACGAGGGCGGGTTGGTAGGGGTGCCGCACAGTCTTACTGCTTATTGATGAGCAGTTCTAGAAGCCCCGATGCACAACAACGACTGAAGGTATTGGAACAGTCTCAGGATGGCTTTTTTATTTCCGAAATGGATATGCGTTTTCGCGGGCCTGGTGAAGTGCTAGGAACTCGGCAATCTGGTGTGCCAGATTTTACGCTGGCGAGTTTAGTAGAAGATGAAGAAGTGTTGATGCTAGCGCGACAAGCAGCAGAAAAAATTATACAAATAGATGCAACTATAGAGCGTTGGTATTTAATGAAAGAAGAATTGAAATATCGGTATGAACGATTAATGGGTGGGGCGATTTTGACATAACTGATTATGACCACTGCTCAATTAGGGCATTGGTAAAATCACCCCTAAGTTATGAGAACGCATTTACTAGTACAACACGACGGAAATAAACATACCGTTTGAGAAGGTTGAAAAATTTATATGATAAACTTTTTACCTTCTGCCTACTGCCGTCTACCTTATTGTGCTAGTTATTCTTTCACCAATAAAAATCTTGCCAGAGAAACTGTAAGACTTTTTGGCCAGGGTAGGCTCACTTTTCAAAACAATGAGCACTGGTGGCAACTAAGTAAACTGAACTTGTCAAAGAAGCCTAAGTAATCTCTGCTGCTTATGTTTCTTCTTCCTCTTCTAAGTCTTCAAAGCTCGAAAGCACTTCGTCAATAATCTCCTGTGCTTCTTCATCATTAATTTCTAATCCTTTTTGGATTTCTTTTAGTAAATTTTTTTTCCCTTTAGGAATCCGTAATTCATCTTCGTCTACTAGGAGAATGACACTGCTAGCAAAAGCATCGAGAAGCATCTCCTGTGAAAGGGATTGACGAGCAGTATTAAACAGCGCTCCTACTCCCTCTTTCTCAGCCAGGGATAAAAGTTTATCCACCATTTCTATCAATTCGTCATCCGAGGAATCTTCAAAAACCTCAAGTTCCCAAAGGGAATCAGCGATAAATTCTACATCCGCCTCCTCTAGAGAAGAATCAGCCACCGCAGTCACAACAGCGATCGCTGCAACCGCTTCCTCTGAACTGATTGGTTCTTTTAAAGTTCCTTCGGATTTAAATATTTTGTCGTACTTGGCCATGATGGCTATCTCCGTCAGTTTTTGTGTAATTGCAGATGTGAAGAATGCTAGTTATTGGGTAGTGTAGCAAGATAAGCAGCCTTGTACTCTCTGAAAAATTAGGAGGACATAAGTCAAGTTATAAAAATCACTTATTACACCAAATACTTGTACACTTCCAGGGGTAACTATTCCTGAAATATCGCCCTCTAGTTGGATGTTTGTAATTATGTAAAGGTTATGGTGTTGATAAAACTGAGAAGTTTCCGTTTGAACTCTTGGGCTTCTTCTTTGATAGAACCAGGAGTTTCACCATCAAAAAAACTGCGCTGGCTGTTGACGATGTACAAAAAATCTCTGTATATAAATGCTAACAAGCCTCGGTAGGCATTTAACCTCACGGCAGTGCCGTTGTTTTGTGTCTTTGAAATTGTTGAACCCCCAGGCATATCAATCAATGCAAAATAAGCACCCTCTAGTGTGTCTGGTAAATATTCGGTGTAACCGACAGAAGCATCTAGCACATTAGCAGCGATCGCACCAGGCACATACTTGTTTAAGAGAATGGATCGCAGATATTCCTCCTGTCCTACAGCGTCAATTTGTACAAACTCTTGTGATGGTAGGGAATAATAATCTATTCTCAGCAAAGTACCAAAGTCATCAGAAAAGCTGACTGCCCCTTCTTGGCTATCAACCCTGCCGCCCTGCTGGAGATTAACGGGAATTATAACTGTAAAGTTACCTAAAGGCGATTCATATACTTCTTGCTCAAAGAATTGTTCAAAAACTCCTTCATATTCGTCGTCTGTATCTTCTTCTTCTAATTCTTCAAAAGAGTCAATTACTTCGTTTATAACCTCTTTTGCTTCTTCATCCTCAATTTCTAAACCTTGTTGTAAATTTTTAAGCAAAGTCATTTTACTTTGAGGAATGCTTAATTCTTCCTCGTCTACTAGTACACTTACCCCTGCGGCAAAACCATCCAGAATTAATTCATCTGCCAAGCATTCATAGGCAGTATTAAACAGCGTCCCAACTCCTTCATCTTCCGCAAGAGATATAAGTTTATCAACTATTTCTAACAATTCGTCATCTGAATATTCTTCAAAAATCTCAAATCCCCAAAGGATATCCACCAAAAAATCTGCATCTACATTTTCTAAAGAAGAATCGGCAACTGCTGTGACAACTGCGATCGCAGCTACTGCTTCTTCCGGACTCAGTGATTCCTCCAAAACCTCTTCTGAGTTAAAAATTCTATCGTACTTACTCATGAATTTCTCTCCCTCACTTTTTGCGGTAATTGGAAATATTTAGTGCCATTGGGTAGTTTACCAACGGCTGCAGTCATTATTCCTCAATCTTTAAACTCAACTAATAAATAATTGATGACTATATAAGGGCTGAATTGATAATCTTTGCTTAACTATAGACTTTAATAAATTAAGGGTTTGAGATGAAGATTGACATCAACCATCCTGTGGATCTGAGCAGATTATTTGTGCTTAGTACTAGTCTTGCTTAGTATTAATATTGTAAGCAAACCATAATAAGTATTAATTATAATTAGTGAAACCCTTTTTAAGTAAGTAATTAAATATACCTATTTTAAAATTTATAGTTACATGATGTAGTTGTGATGCTAAGTTTTCCATGTCTCAAGATTGGGCAATTGTCCTTATAGGTACTGTAAATAGCTCTTTATATTACAAATGTAGTATAAAATAATGCTTATTTATTTACAACGTTATACTTAATTTAATAAGATATTGAATGTATTTTTAGACACAGCCAAGCTCAGATGACGTCTATTATAGACACTGCTAATTTTGAAACGAATACACAAGATAGACCCCCAGTGGTTCTTACATCGGAGTTACGAAAAGTATACAGTGCAGGTTTCTTTTTAAATCAAAAAATCGTATCTCTCAAAAGCTGTTCTTTAGTAGTTTACAAGGGAGAGACCTTTGGATTGCTAGGACAGAATGGCGCTGGCAAAACCACATTGTTAAAATTATTACTTGGAGTTATCCGTCCTACTTCTGGGAGGGGATTATTATTGGGCAAGCCATTGGGCGATCGCGCCATCAAGCAACGTATTGGTTACTTGCCAGAAAATCCTTACTTTTATGACTATCTGACGGGTTGGGAATTTTTACAGCTAGCAGCGGGGCTATTCCAAATTCCGAAAAGTGTGCAAAACCGACGGATTCCTCAACTGTTAGACTTAGTTGGTTTATCTCAAGCTGATGCTCGCAAAAAGCAGATGCGTCGCTACTCTAAAGGTATGCTTCAGCGTGTGGGTATGGCACAGGCACTCATTAACGATCCAGAAGTAGTATTTTTGGATGAGCCTATGTCTGGTTTAGATCCAGTTGGACGTTGCCAAATGCGAGAAATTATCTTGTCGCTCAAAGCTGCTGAAAAAACGATTTTTTTCAACAGTCACGTGCTGAGTGAGGTGGAACTAATTTGCGATCGCGTTGCCATTCTCGCTCAAGGTAAGTTAATTTGCTCTGGTTCCCTCAATGAGCTTTTAGGAACTCGTGACACATATCATATTCAAGGGCAAGGTGGTGACTGGGAAATTCTGCAAAAATGGCTTCCTAATATAGAATTTCAGCCAGATACTTCTTGGGAAGGTGAATTACAAGGCGATATGTATGATTTTGTTGCCAGTCTTAATCTTATGGGTGGACAAATATTAGCGATGAAATTGTTTCGTCCTTCTTTAGAAGAGTTTTTTATCCAACAAATTGAAAAACACAAAAATTCGACTAATTAGTCTTTTTATCTATTCTTTATCTGTGCTTGCATAAACTTTTGCAGCAATTTAACAAAATTACGAGCACATAGTGCTCCTGTGTTGTATGAGTGTTGCATTAGTATTGCATACAAGGGCTGCTAAAAACTTTTCTGAGCTACTCGTTTTTACTTGAACTGAGAAATGAAAGCGATGAGAGCCAAGCTTCTTTTCATTGAGACTATATTTCAGTAAATATTCGTATTACTATTTAATTTTTTTTGGTGTTGACAAGTGCAGAGAAATGTTATGATTGGCACTATTATTTTTCTAGTTTTACTGTGTTCACAGGAGACTTCTTTAAATTAACTTCACTAAAAATTCAATTCCAATATATAATTGTTGTCCTGAGAAACATGGGTTTTTCGGAAAATAAGATTATTGAGGAACTCAAATACTTAAGTATAGTCAATATATAGATTGATTAGACAACACTTTTGTTCATGGTTGTAGTGTGAGGACTGTATGCTCAACGCTTGTTTGCTTAAAATTATTAGCCAGCCCGTTTTAGGCATGGCATTGTTAACAGCTTTCTCCATAACTTTTCCCAGGGCTAGTTTTGCTCAACAAGCACAACCTATAGCTCCATCTTCACAACCGATATTTCAACCTTCACAACCAACAAATATACCTTCACAACCAATTTTCCAACGTTCACAACCTGTAGTCCCACCCTCACAACCTGTCATTCCACCTTCACAACCTGTAGCTCCACCTTCACAATCAGTACCCTCACCTACGTCTACACAAGTAGATACTAGCTACACATTGGGTGGAGGCGATCGCATTCGCGTCAACGTATTTGAAGTTCCTGAATACACAGGCGAGTATACAATTCCTCCTGGCGGAGCAATTAACCTACCGTTGATTGGTAGTGTTCCTGTTGAAGGACTAACACCAGAACAAGCCGCTGACGATATTTCGCAAAGATATTCTCGCTTTCTCAAACGTCCTTTGATTTCAGTCAACCTCCTATCACCTCGTCCCATCAATGTCAACGTTGCAGGAGAAGTGACACGTCCAGGAGCTTACGCTCTCAATTTGCAAGGAGGTGCAGGTGATAATCCTGGGGTGCAGTATCCCACAGTATTAGCGGCACTGACGACAGCTCAGGGAGTTACTCAGGCGGCAGATATAACTAGAGTACAATTACGACGCAAGCTTGGACGCGGGCCAGAGCAAATAGTCAGTCTTGATTTGCGAGATTACTTACAATCAGGCAGGTTGCCGCAGGATGTGACTTTAAGGGACGGCGACACCATTTTTGTACCAACAGCAACTACTTTAAATTTAGCAGAAGCCCGTAATTTATCTGCTGCTAGCTTTGCTGCCGACCCCACCAGGCCTCGCTCAGTAGCAGTAGTTGGTCAAGTTTACCGTCCGGGCACCTATCTTGTCACCCAAGGAGCGGGAACTAATGGTGGGGCTACTGATACTGCTGGTGGTACAGTTGGTGCGACAGTTGCCTCCGGGCAGCCAACTCTGTCAAGAGCACTTCAACTTGCCGGAGGAATTAGACCAGAAGCGAATATTCGTAACATTGTAGTCCGTCGTCCGACAAGAACTGGTACAGAGCAAACAATCAATGTTGATCTGTGGAGACTGTTGCGAGAGGGTGACATTAATCAAGACATAATCGTACAAGATGGAGATACGATTGTTATTCCTACTGCTACTGCTACCGCACTGAATCCAGCAGAATCTCAAGAATTAGCCCAAACTACTTTATCTCCGGCAACAATTACAGTGGGTGTAGTTGGGGAAGTCAAAAATCCAGGCAGATTACAACTGCTGCCAAATAGTACTTTGAATCAAGCTGTGCTGGCGGCGGGTGGATTTAATGATGCCAGAGCAAGCAGATCTGCTGTAGATTTAATCCGTCTCAATCCGAATGGTTCTGTAACCAAACGTAAAGTAAAAATGGATTTTTCTGCTGATATTAACGACAAAACCAATCCCATCCTCCGCAATAATGATGTTGTGGTAGTTTACCGCTCTGGAGTAGCGAAAACTGGTGATTCAGTAGGCGCTATCTTCAATCCTATCGGTACGGTCTTCGGTATTATCAGAACCATATTCACCGGGTTTTAGGTGTATCTGTGACTGGGGGCGCTTTTCAAGCACATAGTCCCCAGACTTGTGATGGAAACAAAAGTTGTGAATAATCAGTTATTAGTTATTAGTTACCAATAACTAATTAACTAATGACTAATATAAAATCTCAACTGAGTAGATATCGGCGTCAAGTGTATTGGCTGCGAGGAATATTATGCAGTCTTACCGTTGTTTGCGGTTGGGGTATGGGAATGCCTTCTACTTTAGCGGCAGAAACGGTTACTATTCGTTTAGGGCCGTTTCAGCAGTCTGTCGCGATCGCCGATTTAGAACAATTTGCCAAAACTGGGAAACTGCCAGACAATCTGCAATTATTTTCGTCGATATTAACGCCCCAAGTTCGAGAATTGCTAACAAGGCGTTTGCAAGTAGATCCAGCTTTTGCAGATAAATTCTTTGATGAATTGAACCGCAATCCAGCAGGCAAACAATTTGTATCATCATTAACAGCAGCAATACCAGGCAGCAGCATTGAGAGCCTGCAAGTAGCTCTGAATCTAGCACTACGGCAAGCTAACGGTTTGAGTCCGTTGGGCTTCTTGCGGGCATATCCAGAGGAAAATATTACGGTAGATGCTTCTCAAGCTGTGTCTTTGGCAGTGGAATTTAATCCTAATTACTGGCAAAGCCAAGTTTTTGGAGCCTTGCTGGCGCGGGAATCATTTCCAGCCAAAAATAGCAATCTCCCAAAGAACTTAGATCCCGCAGCGATCGGTAAAGAAACAATTCAGCAGCAAACATTTATTTTGCAGGATCAACAGCGAAATCGTAGCATACCTGTAGATATTTATTGGGGCGGCAGTAATGCCCAAGATCCATTAGTTGTCATATCTCCCGGATTTGGAGCAAACCGCAGATTTTTTAGTTATTTAGCACGTCATCTTGCTTCTCACGGTTTAACTGTTGCCGCGATTGAACATCCAGATAGCAACGTTGCTGCTGTGGCAAGAGCCAACAATAAAGCGAGTTTAGCAAAATTACTACCAGCATCTGAATTTGTGAATCGACCAAAAGACATTAGTTTTTTACTGAATGAACTGACGAAATTCAATATTCAACCAGGTTCGCTTCAGGGAAAACTAAATACAGACAAAGTAACAGTAATTGGGCATTCTTTGGGAGGTTATACCGCCTTGGCATTGGTAGGAGGAGAGATTGACTTGCCACAGTTGCGGCAATTCTGCCAAAATTCTCTAACTATCGGCGAAGCTCCTGGTGACTGGTTGCAATGTGCTGCTGCTGCTTTGCCAGGGAAAAAACTACGGCTCAAAGATGAAAGAGTAAATAGCGCGATCGCACTTAATCCTCTGGTTGGCAACCTGTTTGGAAAAAACGGATTAACTCAAGTTAGTAAGCCTGTTTTAATTTTAACTGGAACCGAAGATGCTCTTACCCCAGCCTTGAAGCATCAAATAGCACCTTTTAGCCAATTGCAGGGTGAAAAGTATTTGTTAAGTGCGATCGGTGGTACTCATTTGAGTATTAGTGATCCAAGATATTTGGGAAGTAATGCTAATACCATTGTTAGAGAAAGGCGAGGAGAGGAAACTAAAGCTTTACGCCAGCTATTGCAAGGTGTGAGTTTAGCGTTTGTCAAACAGCTAACACCAGAAGCAAAATCTTACCAACAGTTTCTTACACCAGCTTACGCTCAATCCCTATCTACATCTCAACTGCCGTTAAGTCTTGTCTCTGAGTTACCAGCCAATCTCAAATCTTGGTTGAAGTTAGTGGAGAGGTAATTAATAAAGAACCACACATAACAATTGTGAGATTTCGTATTTCTATACGAGCAGGGATTTTTGAAGACTGAACTTACACACAAGTTATAGAATAATAAACCGCAGAGAACTCAGAGAACACTGAGGAATGAGGATTTGAGAGGGATTTTGCGTAAGTCATAACAATATTTAGATATTTAGCGATCGCCATTTGGTGTGGGGCGATCGCATTTGCTCTAAGAGTAGGGCGAACTGTTAATTTAACGCGCATGAGATTACAACAAACGTGCAGTAGCTTCACGCAATTTTTGAGTGCAATTATCTGCGATCGCCTCGCCATGAGCGACACAAATAACACACAAATCAAACCTTAGAGTAACCGAAGAGTAGACGGCAGGGGGCAAAAGGAAAAAGATTATTCTTGTCTGCTATTTAGGGAAGGAAATTTTAATTTTAATTATGTCTATCTACTCAGATAAATTTTTCAATTTTGATTTTTATTGCCAATATATATAAAGTATTGAGTTATTTTTAACTATAATAATATACTTAACAAGTAGAGCAAAAACTAACTACTTTATTTGTTATTTTAATTTATTTACATTATTGAGCATCAAGAAAAATCAGTGGCATCTGCGTCTTGAATTGCTATATTGCTATAGTGGAGAAAAATATAAATAAGTAACTTTCAAACTATTATGAAACTTCCTGATGGGCCAAGAATATCCCCAGCATTACAGCTAATTTTAACACTGTTTCGCCCCTTAGAAACTCTAGAAGAGTATCAAAAGCGCTATGGCGACATTTTTCGCTCAAACTTAATTGGTCTTGGTCAATTTGTAGTCTTGAGTAATCCACAAGCAATTCAAGAGATTATGACTGCCGATCCGAAAGTGTTTGAGTCTGGATCTGCTAACCAACTATTGCATCCTTTGGTAGGAGATAATTCGCTGCTGTTGCTAGATCGCGATCGCCATCAAAGTCAGCGGCGATTGTTGAATCCTGCTTTTCACGGAGAAAGAATGCGGGCTTATGGCAAATTGATTTGCGATATCACAGAGCAAGTTACAAATGACTGGGCTGTTGGCAAGTCTTTCATTGCCCGTCCTACAATGCAAAAAATTTCACTGCGAGCAATCCTCCGGGCTGTTTTTGGCATTGATGAGGGAGAGCGTTTTGAGGAAATACAGCGACTCCTATGTGAAATGTTGAACACTTTCGATTCGCCTTTAAAATCTAGCTTCTTGTTTGTGAAGGCGCTGCAAAAAGATTTAGGTGCGTGGAGTCCGTGGGGAAAATTTGTGCGCAAACGGGAGCAAGTTGACAAACTCATTTACGCTGAAATTCAGGAACGGCGGCAACAGCCTAACTTGAATGGTGAAGATATCCTCAGTTTAATGATGTCAGCTCGTGACGAAGCAGGACAGCCAATGACGGATCGAGAATTACGCGATGAGTTGATGACTTTGCTGTTTGCAGGACATGAAACCACCGCTTCTGCCTTAGCATGGGCATTATATTGGATTCACAAGTTACCAAAAGTCCGTGACAAACTTCTTCAGGAATTAGCAAGTATTGGTGAGGATAAAGATCCTAGTGAAATTACTCGCCTGCCCTATCTGACGGCAGTATGCCAAGAAACTCTGCGGATTTATCCCATTGCTTTATTTACCTTCTCTCGGATTTTGCAAGCACCATTTCAGGTAATGGGTTATGACTTTGAACCTGGTACAAGATTTTCTCCTTGTATTTATTTAACCCACCACCGGGAGGATATATACCCACAGCCGAAGCAGTTTAAACCGGAGCGCTTTTTAGAACGGCAATTTTCACCCTATGAATATTTGCCCTTTGGAGGTGGGAACCGTCGCTGTTTGGGTATGGCATTCGCTATGTATGAAATGAAACTTGTATTGGCAACAATTTTGTCACGCTGGCAGCTATCTTTAGCAGATAACCATCCTGTACGCCCGATTCGCCGTGGTGTTACTACCACACCTGCTGGTGGTGTACGGATGGTAGTTACGGGAAAAGTGTCACAAACATCTAGAGTGAGAAGTGAAGCGATCGCAAACTAATTGATAGGGTGTAGGAACAAATCTTTACCCAAAGATGGCAAAAAATCAAACCATTATTGTGACGGGTGGCGCACAAGGCATCGGCAAATGTATTAGCTTAAGTTTGCTGGAGTGCGGTTACCAGGTTGCGATCGCCGATATTGATCGCGAAGCTGGAGAGGAATGCCTGCAAGAGTTCAAAAATTTTGCAGCAGCTTTGTTATTTGTGGAAACCGATGTTTCTCAAGAAAATTCTGTCAGAAAATGTATAGAAACCATTGTAAATAGGTTTCAACGCATTGATGGACTGATTAACAATGCTGGTATTGCTCAACCAGACAACGGCCCGGTTGAAGATTTATCATTAGAAAACTGGCATAAAGTCATACAAACCAACTTGACTGGCTGTTTTTTGATGTCTAAGTATGCCATTCCATACTTGCGTCGCTCAAAAGGAGCGATCGTGAATATAGCTTCGACTCGTGCCTTACAGTCAGAGAAAAATACAGAAGCTTATTCTGCTTCCAAAGGAGGCATTGTTGCTTTAACTCACGCTTTAGCTATGAGTCTGGGATCAGATATTCGAGTCAATTGTATCAGTCCCGGATGGATTGAGGTGAGTGAATGGCAAAAGTCTAGATTAAGAACAAAGCCTCAGTTAAGAGAAATCGATCATCGCCAGCATCCGGTAGGAAGAGTTGGCAAGCCAGAGGATGTTGCTTCTATGATTAAGTATTTAATTTCTGATGCCGCAGGATTTATTACTGGGCAAAATTTTGTAATTGATGGGGGAATGACTAGAAAAATGATTTATGAAGAATAGCAGGCGAGATTTAACTGAAATATTAGAAAATGTAAATGCTAACATCCTTGTTAAAACTTCAGTCCGATCGCGCCACTACTGGTAATAAAACTTGGGAAAGGGAAGCACCCCCAGAACTCACTGTCAATGTAATTGTTTGTGCATCGATACCAAATGCTGAATGATTGCCAAAATTCATGGCATAGGCTGGAAAGCACGCAGCGCTTAGACTTAGGCGTAAGGCATTACCTTGAGGAATTCGCGCACAAGTCGCCTGCAATTGAATTTTTCTAGTCACCCGATTCATGCCATCCCGACAACGCAGATAACCTTGCGTCAAATTGTAAACTTTGCCGTCGGGATATACTTGCGAGATGACAGCACATAAATCAAAGCTTGGTTTATCAGCCCCACACAAAACTGCCACTACTACATCACCTGCTAAATGCAAGTCAGATTCTAGAGGTTCGCTAGTGTAAGTTAAGACATCTGTACGGCTATCAATATGCGATCGCTCAAATACACCCGCAGGTATTGCCGCATGACCGCCAACAGAAGGAACTGGTCGCCAAGGATCGTGAACTAACACATCATCAACACTATTTTCCGGACAAGTTGTGGTTAAAACGCCTTCATCTTCCCGCACACTCACAAGTCCATAGCTTGACAAAAAATAGGATTTGTGGTCAAATTCAGGAAAAGTGGGAAATCCTTGCCAGTTGTTACTTCCCATTTCAAATAACCAAACAGGCATTTGTTCTGACAACCCTGTGTTTATACCTTTGAGAAATTGGTCAAACCAGCATATTTGCATTCTATCTACAGGACTAATGGCATTAACTCCAAAATCAGCCTCACCAACTTTACGCCCCCAAGGCAAGTGACACCAAGGGCCTATTAAAAGTTGTTGGCGATATTGACTCCGTGCTGCCATATCTTGATATAAATTTAGAGTGCCGCGTAAATAATTATCAAACCATCCACCAATGTGGAACATTGGTAAATCTACATCTTGCAAATGTGTTTTAGGTGAAAGTCTCTGCCAATATTCATCAGGTTGGGAATGATTTAACCATTCGTGATAAAACGAATCAGGAGCGAAATTTTTCAGGATTTCTGGTTGCGTGGGGATGGGATCGTACAAAGGCAAATTTCTAGAAGCGGCATATAAAGCTTGATAAGTTTTTTCATCTCTGTTCAACCGGGCGGTTTCTGTAGCTAATTGAATTGCCCAAGCAAGATTATTTTGCAAACAGAATGCTCCACCTTCATAAGCCCAATCAGCATATAAATCATAGCCAATCATCGCCGGACAAATTGTTTTTAGGGCTGGTGGTTTGGCAGCTGCGGCATATAGTTGAGTCATGCCTTGATAAGAAAAGCCGTACATCCCGACAGTGCCATTACTGCCAGGTAAATTGGCTGCCCAATTGATTGTGTCTTCACCATCAGCAATTTCGTGGGCAAATAGTTGGAATTCTCCTCCAGAAGTACCGCGCCCGCGTACATCTTGAATCACGACAATATAACCGTGAGCAGCGTACCAAGTTGGGTGAGCATAGACAACAGTAGAAGCGATCGCTCTGCCATAGGGTTGCCGCATCAACAATACGGGAAATTTTTCATCGGCATCAGGGCGATAAATATCTGCATCCAGGCGCACTCCGTCGCGAGTGTACATGGACGTGGTTTGTTTGGGAAGGATTTTTAGCATGGGTATGATGGATTATTAATTCGACCACAGATGGACACAGATGGACACAGATGAATTAAATAGAATTACGCAGAAGGTTATTGGCTGTGCGTATACAGTAAGTAATGTTTTGGGTGCTGGATTTTTAGAAAAAGTGTATGAAAATGCTTTGGCTCATGAATTACGAAAGGCAGGTTTCCAGGTAAAACAACAATACAAAATACAAGTACGATATGATGGCATTGTGGTGGGAGAATATTTTGTTGACTTGCTGGTAGAAGAATGCGTACTGGTGGAACTTAAAGCGGTTAGAGCTTTGGACGATGGTAATTTTGCTCAGTGTTTGAGCTACCTAAAAGCCTCTCAGCTGAGAGTATGTCTGCTCATGAACTTCGGCAGTCCTAAAGTAGAAATTAAGAGGATTATGCGATAAATTAAATCATATATATACACAGATATACCGAGCAAACTACAAATATATCTGTGTTTATCTGTGTCCATCTGTGGTCGATAATTATTTCATCTTACCTATCTGTAGTTGTCAACATCTTCAACATGGCATCAAGGCATCAAATCTACCAAGAACCGCCATGTCTTCTGCATCTAATTCTACAGGTGTGCCACTACGAATTAACTCAGCAAAATCTTCATTGGGAACCATAATAGTCAAAGTATACAAACGTCCTGAACCAGTATTTTCAATGACATGAGTACCTGTGGCAGGGACTAATAAGCTATCTCCTGCTTTGATTGGCATACTTTTGCCATCACAACTTGCTCTGCCTTCTCCTTTAAGAACAAAAAACATTTCTACTGCCCATTGATGGCGATTTGGAGGTGTTTTACCACCAACATCAAAAATTTCTACGCAACAAGTCAAAGAAGTATTAGCAATTGCCGGATCGAACACTATTGCCAAGCGATTTGTATCGTGGGGGCTGATGCGATACGCTTGGTAATCTTTGGGAGATTTGACAACAGGAATAACACAAGAATTTATCATATGTTTTTAGTCATTGGTTATTTGTCATTAGTCATTGGTTATTAGTTATTAGTCATTAACCACTAACTACTGTACAGGCGGGTTTTGCTGATAATCTTGCCGTTCAAACTGATAACTTATCTTCTAAACCCGCACGGCAGTCGCTACAACCGGGGGAACCCGACGCCAGTTGACGCCAGGTGCTACAACGCGGGGAACCCGCGCAACGCACTGGCTCCTTTATGCCGGGGAACCCGTCCACCCTCCGGGTACCCTGCGGGAACGCCTCCGGCGTACAGCAGTCCCCCATCGCCGGAAACCGCCAAGACGGAGGCTGCTTCACCGCACTGGCTCCGCAACGCGCTGCCTCCCCTACTAACCATTAATTGCCTTTAAAATAGCTTCTGAATGTGTAACAAAACCAAAACACTGCTTGACGTTATATAAAGTTGCTAACCAACAATATTCAGGAGAAGTTGTGGCAGTACAATCTTGGACTAGTATGCAGTCGTATCCTAAAAAGTTAGCATCTTGTAAAGTAGCCATAACACATTGATCGGCATTGACGCCAGCAAAAAATAGTGTTGTTCTGCCTATATTCCGCAGGATACTATCTAACGGAGTATCCCAAAATCCACTCATTCGGTATTTATCAACGCGAATATCCTCTGGTTGTTGTTTTAGTTCGTCTACTACTGCTGCCGCCCAACTACCAGCCACTAGTACCTTAGCACCATTACTAGGCAACGGATCGCCCAATCCTACGCCTTCGCCTGTAGGGTTGTAGACGTGACGCAAGCCTGCACTAATATTGAGTAAATCAGGGCGATTACCCCAATTTAACCAAATTACGGGAACATTAACTGCTCGCAATTCTGGTAATAAGTTTTGTAAAGGTTTTATCGGTTGACGTGCTGGGGTAACATCTACACCGATATGCGCCAACCAACCATCGGGGTGGCAGAAATCGTTTTGCATATCGATGACGAGAATGGCAGTTTTTGCTAAATCTAGGCGCAGAGATTTAGTTTCTGTTGATAAGATAACGGGTTGTGGGTTTAAAGGAGGACGAGTAATATCTGCGATCGCCTGATTGACTGCCCAAGCATTTGGTGGAACTCCTAATTGCCGAAGAGGTAGATTCATAAGTTGCAACGCTCAACACCATGTTTTACTTTTTAGCGTGAATTCCTTCTGTCGCGTGTCATTACTTAATTAAGGTTAAAATTGTGAGCTTTACAATTAAGAATGTTTTAATTCCTGTTGAAGATAGTTACGCCACTTTTGATGTACAAGTTGTGGACGGAACTATTTGTGCTATTGCACCGGATCTGGATGTCATGGGCAGCGAGATTAACGGTAAAAATAAACTACTACTGCCCGGATTTTTCAACGCCCATACCCACTCATCGGAAATGTGGCAACGGGGGATAATGTCAATGTTGCCCCTGGAATTATGGCTGGCAGAACTTTACGATTTTGCACCTCTAGATCTAGAGAAAGTTTACCTCAGTGCTTTGGGAACAGCAGTAGAAACTCTACTTTCTGGCGGCACAAGCGTCGTAGATCATTTGGTGTTGATTCCCGGCAAAGAGTTAGAAACAATTGCCACAGCAGTTCGTGCTTACCAAGAAGTTGGGATTCGTGCTTTTGTCGCACCCTTGATTCAAGACGAATCTTTAACTGCTGGCATTCCTTCTGGGGAAACTCAACAAAACCATGAGCCTTATTTTCGCCCGACTCAAGCCACGCTGGCAGTGATTGAAGAGACGGTAAAGCAATTTCATCATCCGGAGGAGGGTATCAGTATTTTAGTGGCTCCTACGGGGATTCAACTGTGTTCTGATGCTTTATTTGCGGGATGTATTGAGTTAAGCGAAAAGTATAATCTTTGCCGTCATTCCCACTTGTTGGAAACTAAAGCGCAAGAAAAGCTAGCCCAAGAAAAATACGGTTGTACTGCTGTTACCCATCTCAAGCGCATCGGTTTTTTAGACTATCGCACCACCCTAGCCCATTGCGTTCACTTGAGCGATCGCGACATTACTATCCTCAGTGAAACTCAATCTACCGTTGTTCACAACCCTTTAAGTAACTTGCGTTTAGGCAGTGGCATTGCCCCAATTTTAAAATATCGTCAGGCTGGGGTAAACGTGACATTCGGCTGTGATGGAGCTTCTAGCAACGACTCTCAAGATTTACTAGAAGCAATAAAAATTGGTTCTATCTTACACAACGTCACCGACTTAGATTATCAGCACTGGATTACACCCCGACAGGCGGTAGAAATGGCGTCTTTAGGCGGTGCCAAAGGATTGAATATGGCTGATCAACTTGGTTGCCTCAGCGTTGGGAAAAAAGCTGATTTGGTAATGTATGACCTCACCAACTTATCATTGCTACCGCGTACAGATCCAATTGGTTTACTAGTTTTAGGACGTCCTAGTAATGTAGTTGATAGCGCTTGGGTGAATGGCAAACAAATTGTTGCTAACGGGAAAGTGACAACAATTGATGTTGATAATTTGCGGCAACAATTATTTAACCACAGTCAATGGCATACTCAACGCCTATCTCCAACTGTTACCCAAATTGAACCCCATTATCGTTCTGTTATGGGTTTGTGATGAAAGGGCGATCGCATGATTGTAGTGTAGGCGATCGCTTGTCAATTCATCTTTAGCACAACGATGCGAATACTAAACTACAAAACTAGTTGCGATCGCCTAATTTATATGTAGATTGAGTGTCAGCATATTTACAAATTACCCAAAGATTCATAGAAAATATTGGCAAATATTGTCTTATGGAAAAATCTTATAAATCTCTTTACGATGTGCAACTCGTTGACAAATTAATGTTTGTGTTTCTTTGTCAACAGTAATACCTATTCTGTAATTGCCTACACGAATCTTATATTTATCATCGTAGCCCTTCATTTTTTGCAAATAGCCTAATTCAAATGGATTTTCTGACTCTAGTTCTTGAAATACAATTGGTTCTATCCGGGCTTGAACATCTTCTGGTAAATCTGCCAAATCTTTTAAAAACCTTTTAGTATATTCAGCTTTCCACATTCTTGTTTTTCAAATACTGGTAATATTTCCAAGCTTCATCTTTAGAGAGGCGCTCTTCATCTTTCGATTCTTCCATGAGCTGTACCAAGCCATAGTTTTCCAAGATTTCTTCAATTTTTTCAAAGTCAGCTATAGGAATTTGTACAGCGATAGGTTGCTGATTTTCATCCATGACGTAATTTTTGGTTATTTCTAGCATTTTTATGACATTTGATTGATTGTTTGCAAGTCCTATTTACTATTTTATCAGTGACAAGCCAAAGCTAAATTATTAAGTTCATCAGAACCACCAATAGACTTTGGTATCAAATGGTCTACTGTAAATCTTGTTGTGGCAATGCGTTCTGGAGAATGGCAATACTCGCACAGATAATTCGCTCGTCTTCGCACAATTTCTTTAGTAGCATCATCAATCGTCATTTTTGAGCTACTAGCATCGCATTTATATGGGTGAAAATTCTATCAAGTTCTCCAATTTCTTCAAGTTCGATAACTTCTTCTGGAGTACATATCTCCGAAAAAGAATGTAGAGACGCGAAATTTCGCGTCTCTACAAGGATTTCAGATAACGCAGAATTAATTTCTGGAGATGTCTAGTTAGTAAATCAACCTTTTTGCGTTCTAAAAGTTCTTCCATTCGTGCTTGCAGTTCATCGTTAAATTTGAACAGGTGAAAACTATCCAACTTTTCTACTTTGATACTTCCAAGTAAGGATGAAGGTCTAGCAATTACAGTCGTCATACTCAGCGCGACACAATTTATAATATGTGTTTTTATTGTAGTGCTTTAAGTCAAGCTATATATAACAACCCTAAATCAGTTGTGAAAATTGAGAGAGCCAGATCCCCGACTTCTTGAAGAAGTCGGGGATCTTATTGTTTACGAATGATTTAGGAATACCATATTAGACCTCTTACAAAAGTTGAATTAACCCCCTCATACTGTTTTACTTTAAGGTTGATACAAATAGGCAGCAGAGGGGCAGAGGGAAAATTATTTGTATCTCTCATTTAGTGAAATGGTATCAGTCTTTGGAAAACGGGGAAAAAATCTTACTCTCTCCCCTTATTAAGGGTTAGGGTAAGGTTTTGAAGATTCATACAAGAGGTCTATTAACATTACAAGCCGATGCATTAACATTGCAAGCCGATGCAATAACATTGCAGGCTGATGCATTAACATTGCAGGCTGATGCATTAACATTGCAAGCCGATGCATTCGCATTGCAGGTCGATGCAATAACATTGCAAGCCGATGCAATAACATTGCAGGCTGATGCATTAACATTGCAAGCCGATGCAATAACATTGCAAGCCGATGCATTCGCATTGCAGGTCGATGCAATAACATTGCAAGCCGATGCAATAACATTGCAAGCCGATGCATTCGCATTGCAGGTCGATGCAAGTACTTGCAACACAGCTAATCACGGGAAAATCCCACAACCAAACATGAAAATTTCTTTTCTATTGTCTAGCCTCTAGTTCCGTTCCCTGTTCCCTTCTTCCAACACAGGACTAATTGACGAGTTCTAAAATCATCCGCGTCGCCAAATCTTGATATTTCCGCTAGTATCTCCAGCAGCAAGCCAACTTCCATCGGGGCTAAATGCAATAGAACTAACCAAGTCAAAATGACGGAGAGTGCAAATTTCTCTACCTGTTGCGACTTCCCATAGTTTGATAGTTTGGTCGAAACTACCACTAGCTAAAATTTGTCCATCACTACTGAAGGTGACGGATCTAATATAAGAGGAATGACCAGTCAGGGTGCGAATTTCTCTACCTGTTGCTACTTCCCACAGTTTGATAGTGTAGTCATCACTATAACTACCACTAGCTAAAATTCGCCCATCAACACTGAAGGCGATAGAATTAACAACTGAGGAATGACCAGTCAGGGTGCGGATAAGTTGACCTGTACTTAGTGATAACAAGTGAATAATCCTACCTGCAACACTTGCTATAATATCTCCCTTGGGACTAAGGGCTGTTGTTCCAGAAATCCCCAAAATATTGTGAATGCATTCCCAAGATGGGGGTGTGTAGGGAGGAGATGTTACTGGTTGTGTTGGTGGTATGGGACTTGCACCCAACAAATCCAACCACTCCTGCACCGACTGGGGACGAAATTTGTAATTTAGCGCCATCCCTTTCATAATTGCCTTATTCACCCTATCGCTAACGCTGGAATTCAAATCTTTTGGTGGTTGCAGGGTAAAGTTTTGCAGTCTGGCGGGTGCTGGCATGGGTAACTGTCCAGTCAGCAAAGAATACAGTGTTGCAGCTAAGGCGTAAACATCAATATATTCTCCTCGTTCGGCATCGGGGACATACTGCTCAGGGGGCGCATAACCAGGGGTAAGATTTTGTGTATGTTGTTGGACTCCACCGGGAATAAATTGTCTGGCAATACCAAAGTCAATTAGTACTGCTTCTTGTTTCCCCGCGCGTATCATGATATTGCTCGGCTTTAAATCCCGATGCAGCAAACCTTTTTCGTGAACTACAGTCAATGCGTTGCCAATTTGCCGAATGTATAGTAGTGCGTCTGTTTCTGGTAAAGCGCCTACTGTAGTTATTTGCTCACTTAAATCCTCACCTTCAATGTATTCCATCGCCATACATGGCAAATTCACCTCATCAAAGACGTTTTCTACCTGCACTATATGAGGATGGCGACACAAAGCCAGTCGCAATGCTTCATCCCGGAAGTCTTGGCGTAATTTGTCTTGCTTGGTTATCCAGGCGGGATGATTTAGGATTTGTTCTCTGAGGGTTTTAATTACTCGCAATTCACCACGTTTGTTTTTGGCGAGGTAAGTAATCCCAATTCCACCTTCGCCAAGCTTTCTTTCAATAAAATAGCGATCGCCAAACAACGACTGTCCTGGATTCCACACCATAAGTAATAATCTTGAGATTGTGGTGTTTATTTTGGATAGTAACAGACAGTTGTTTAGCAACCAATAAATTAGCTTGAAAATAGGGTTGGGGGAACTCTTAACAGGGAGATGCTTAAACTTTCAGGCTCCTACAAACTGCATCGGAGCGATGTAGGGATTGCCAAAAGTCTAGAATTTGTTCTGCCACAAGCTTTGGGTGGAAGAAGTGAAAAAAATGACGTCCTTTTTGACATTCCCAAAGGCGATCGCCCTCCATCAAAAACGGCTGCCATCCTTGCAAAGTGTCGGATTCTACAATGATATCGTCTCGGCTACCACAAACCATTAAGGGTACGGGAACTGGAGAGGGAGGTACACTTAACCGCTTAAATAAAGAATGAGGTGAGAGCGAGCAATCTAAGTCTTGCTCCAATAGCCTTTCTAAACGCTGAATGGTTTGTTCATTCTGATAGCCAAATAGGTTATACACCATCGCATTGAGAATCTTTTGCCGACTCAAGTACGGGCAATGGCTATAGTAATGAGCTTGCCAGTCAATGGCTGCATCAGCACCTACAGCTAATAGGGTTAAAGATTTAACTTTTTCTGGATATTGACGAGCATATAGTAGCCCTAATAATCCTCCCGTACTATGCCCAATCAAATGCACTGGTTGATTGCTTGATTCAAGATAATTATGCAGCAGTTGGATTGCAACATCTAAGGAACTTGCTTCATCTTGAGTTTGAGTATATTCCCACCGGGCAATAGAGACATGATGTGATAATTCACATAACAGTGGTTGAGCAAAGCACAATAGACTAGAGCTTGTATTTAACCAAATGACATCTGGCTGTTGAGACATTATATTTTTCCTGCAAGTAATTAGAGTTGCGATTTTGTGAAGGCTGCTAAGGGCTAATGGTTAACAGCTAAGGGCTAACCGCTAACAATTATTATTTGATAACTCATCAATTAATGATTGGCAATTAACAATTAACTATTAACCATTAACTATTAACTACAAACCAAACTCTCTTTTCAGTTGAGCAACCCAGGCTTTAATACGCTCGTCAGTTAAGTCAGATTGGTTATCTTCATCAAGAGCTAAACCGACAAATTTACCATTTCTCAATGCTTTGGATTCGTTGAAGTCATAGCCATCTTTAGACCAATATCCAACTGTAGTGCCGCCAAGTTCGGTAATTTTCTCTTCCAATATACCCATTGCATCCTGAAAGTTATCGGCATAGCCAACTTGGTCACCAGTTCCAAAATAAGCTACCTTTTTACCACTAAAATCAATATTATCTAGCTCAGGAAAATAACCTTCCCAGTCGCTTTGTAATTCGCCAATATTCCATGTAGGACACCCAATAATTAGATATTGATAGTCTTCAAAGTCACTATCATCTACATCTATGATGTTATGTAATGTGACTACATTTTCTCCACCAAATTCTTTCTGAATTATCTCTGCAACAGACTCTGTTTTACCTGTTGTAGTTCCAAAAAATAGACCAACTTTTGACATATTTTGCTCCAATCAGATGTTTCATTAATCTCTGTAAAGACGTAGGATTCTACGTCTCTACATAACTAAATCAAGTTCGTAGCGAAGTATGCTTAGGCGATCGCACCAAACACAGCAAGACTATTCAATAGCAGATAAGCGAAGATTGCTCCACCAATTCCACCTATCAAAAAGCCTTCAGTAAATTGACTCCATCCTTCCGTAGAATTGATAGCTTGTGGCACGCTGGGAACTGTTGCAACCTGTCTTTCAAAGCTGGTAGTGCCGTAAATCGAAAAACCAATCGTGACGATGACAATTAAACTGCCTGTGGCGATTAAACCAACCAAGTTACCCACATCAGCATTGCGTAATGAGGCTAATGTAGCAAAAGGCCCAACCAACCAATAACCATGAGCCATGCCAATTTCCAATCCTCGTGCCAGAGGAGATATACCAGGGCGATAAATTGGCAAATATTTCAAAAACTTCAGTGTCAAATCAGAAGAGTTAACTGCACTTGCTTGATTGCTCATTGGGCGATTTACTTGCGGTGGCTGAATCATGTCACCATTTTTGAAATCAAATCCGGCTTCAATTGCACGGGCGCGTAGTGCGTGCCAAATATGACCTAATAAGAAGATGATCGCTAAGACAAAATGGAAAGTAACTAACCAACCACGCACGGAAACTAAGCCATCAGAAGTAGCGATCGTGTTAACTGGGCCATAGAAAACTTCCGGATAGACGGTGTTATTTTTTAACGCAAAGTATGCCGCCAAAAAGCCCATGTATGCAACAGCACCAATGCTGTAAGACAGATATGCTTCCCCTGAGTAAATCAAAACTCGACGCGCCCAGGCAAACGGCTTAGTCAAAATGTGGAAAATGCCACCGCCAATTAACATTAAACCAACCCAGATATGACCGCCGACAACATCTTCCAGGTTATCCACAGCTGCCATTCCATCTGCTCCCCAAACTCCAAATAGGTAGCCAAAGATGCGGAATGGGTTGAGCGTTGGATGATTGATTACCCTGACATCTCCACCACCAGCTACCCAAGGATCAAACAATCCGCCCCAAAACATCGCCTTAGCAACCAGAAGCCAAGCACCCAAACCTAAAATCGTCAGGTGAATGCCCAAGATTGTTGTCATCTTGTCTTTGTCTTTCCAGTCATAGCCAAAAAAGCCAGCCAAGGTAGGATTATCTTCTAACACCTCTGGCCCCAGTAGGGAGTGGTAAATGCCACCCGCAGCCAAAATCACCGAGGGTATCAGATGCAAAACGCTGATGACAAAGTAGGGATAGGTGCTAATAACTTGCCCACCAGCACCGACACCAAAACCGAGAGTCGCTAGATGAGGTAGTAAGATTAATCCTTGCTCATACATTGGCAGATTGGGATTGAAGCGTGATAGCTCAAACAGCGTCATTCCCCCAGCCCATAACAAAATCAATGCAGCATGAGCAACATGAGCGCCCAATAATTTACCTGATAGATTGGTGAGACGAAAGTTACCTGCCCACCAACCAACATCGGGTATTTGTTGCTTGTATGGGCTATCTGTAATTACTGCTGTCATTTTTGGTACTCCTTGAGAATAGTTTGCAGTTTTTGGGAGCTTGTACTTGAAGGAGTTTGCAAATTATTAGCATTAAAATTAATTTAGCTAATAGGTTGGGGAATCACTGCTTCCTGACTCACCCTACCTTTGCGAAAATCGAACCCACGTGCCCGCAAGGCGTGCCAAATATGACCTTGAAGAAAGAAGAAAGCTAACCAAAAGTGGGCATTAGCTAACCAAGCCCGGGAAGTCACAAGATCAGGATCGAGTGATGAAAAGTACGGCACGATATTCTGTCTTACTACCAGTGCCGGCCCATAAAAAACTTCGGGATAAACAGTGGTGTTTACCGAGACGAAAAGAGTGGCGATAAAGCCCATCAGTGCCAAAGCACCCAGACTATAGGAGAGGTAAGCTTCTCCAGACCAAACAAATAGTGGATGTGTCCAAGCAAAAGGCTTAGTCAAAATGTGGAAAAATCCACCGAAAATCAACATTGCACCCACCCAAATATGACCGCCAACCACATCTTCGAGGTTGTCAACGCCAGCAATCCAGAATTTACCAATTCCGCCAAATAGATAGCCAAAGATGACTGCTGGGTTTAATGTCGGATTTGTAATTACTCGCACATCTTCAACGTTTGGGTCATACAAACCACCGAAGTACATTGCTTTAGCGACTAGCAAGAATGCACCACAACCCAGTAAAACTAGGTGAATACCAAGGATTGTGGTCATTTTGCCCGTATCTTTCCAGTCGTAGCCAAAGAAAGAAAATCTACCTTCTAGAGTTTCTGGGCCACGTAGGGAGTGAAATATGCCTCCAAAACCCAGAAAGGCTGAGGAAATCAGATGCAAAGCTCCGATGACGAAATAAGGATAAGTATCGACAACTGCACCAGAAGCACCTACACCCCAACCTTCAGCAGCTAGGTGAGGTAGTAAGATTAAGCCTTGCTCATACATGGGTGCGGCTGGATTAAAATGGGCTAGCTCAAATAAAGTCATAGCTCCAGCCCAAAAAACGATCAAGCCAGCATGAGCAACGTGAGCGCCTAGTAATTTACCTGATAAGTTAGTAAGCCTGGCATTGCCAGCCCACCAAGGCGAGTCGGCAAGGTCTTGCTCCACCGACAGCGGACTTGTAGAGATTGTCATTGTACACCTGCCTAAACTAGTTGAGAATAATATTCAACAACTCTAGAAAAGAGCTTACACTAAAAACTAAATAATTGAAATATAATCTCATTAATTTCTTGAGAGAAAATGACAAACCCCTTCTAGACAAAGCACAGAAGGGGTTGTTAGCTGGAATTTTGGGTTACTTTACGAGGCAACTTCTGCCAAAAGTTCTTCAACACCTACAATTTCCGGATCACCAAGAATTTCTTCCTTGGTGTGGAACGTGAAGTAGCGCTTATCTCCTTGTGTATTCCATGTCTGTTGCAGTAACGAATGCGGATATGTGCCGTGATGGAGTTGGGAAAGTATAGGCGGCCATTTTTGGCTAAGTTTGTTACATTCACCAACATAAAGTTTTAAATTACCAATATGCGCGATCGCGTAGATGCCAGAAGTCATAATTAATAGTCATTAGTCATTGGTTAGTGGTTAGTGGTTAGTAGTTTATTACTCCCTGTGTCCCCGCGTCACCGTGTCTCCTTGTCCCTCTTTCTATCATCCACTTGGACGTTTGCGAAATAATCCTGTCATACTCAAACCAGTAATCAACAATCCTAATAATCCCAAACCAGTCAAAAGCGGGTAGATTGCCTGTAAACGGAAGATTTGTAAAGTATGAATATTGAGAATAAATGTAGCTAATTCGATTTGGTGCAACCATTCATCAGCGATAGTGTAGCCTATACCTGTGATTGCAGAAAGAAATAAAGGCAGAGATAAAGCGATCGCTATCTGGCGATGGTAGCGCCGAAATGTACGATTCATAAGAAAATTCCTTAATTTTGATGCTCTAATTTATCAAGATTAGTTATTTATCTTTAATTGATGATTACTATTTCTGGCTATCAAATTACTACAAAAATTTACGAAAGTGCTAACTCTCTAGTTTACGGGGATATTGGGAGCTAGATTATCTCCCAGTACTTCTCAAAGTTCTCATAGAAGACTATTCCACCCCTGCCGAACTAGTTGGGTATAAGCAAGAATATTTAAATTATTTATCGATTCAATTTACAAGGGAGTGTTCAAGCTCACAGTCTAGAAAAATATCACAATATTTTAGTGATAGTTTTTGAAGATTTTAATGATGAATTTTTGTGTATGCAAACTTTCACATTACTGTATACATCTGTAGTTTTAATTATCCTAGAACTAGATTTTTGCATTAATTCTAATGTACTGGTTAAAAGTTTATTGAAATAAATCAAATAGCTTTCATGCTATGGATATAAAATTTTTCTTATAACTTTCTTATATTGTAGTTATTTTTTGTAACTAAACTTCCAACTTGTGTATTTTATAATTTTTACCATGCTTTGATTAACCGACAGATTTCGCAAAGTCACAATTACAATCTAAAAAAACAAAAGCTATGAGCAGAAATTTAATAAGTTTAGCTTTACCAACAGTGATTAAATAATAAATATGACGTGTTCTTTAATCCTCAAAATAAATCAGCCATTTGGAGCAGTTATTACTGCTATTTTTGTTGCGTTGGTAATTATCATTACTCCCTTATGTAGTTTCTCTCAAACTCCTTCCGAATTACCTATAAACGGAGTACCTGTTGAGCTAGAGAATAAAACACTATTTTTCATTCAAGACAAGTTATTTTCACCTTCTATTGAGCGGCGTGCAAAATTAATCTCATCTAGTATTCAGCAATTAGCAGATAATGATGCTATTCCCACTGAGGCGTTGAGAACTAGAGAAGTTGAATCTGAAGCAGTCACAATTATTCATGCTCAAAGTATTCCCATTATGTCTGTTTCAGATGTGGATGCTAAAGCTGTTAAGCAAACTCGACAAGCACTTGCCAATGAATACTTACAAATTATCAAAAATGCAATTAATGAGTATCGAGAAAAACGCAGTGCTAGCTACTTAACTCGCGCTGGAGTTTTAGCAATAGTCAGTACAATTTTATTAACTGTAATCTTGCTAATTTTATGGAACATCATGCCCCAGTTCTATCATTGGTTAGATGCCCAGCAAGACAGATTGATTCCTAATCTTCGCGTCCAAAATCTTGAACTGTTATCGTCTCAACAAATTTCTGCACTCTTACAAGGTTTTACGAAAATCATTCACTTTGCGGTTGTATTAAGTCTGCTCTACTTTTATCTATCCTTTGTATTAAGTCTGTTTCCTCAAACAAGTCAATTAGGAGCAAGTTTGTTTTTCCACCTTCAAAATACGTTGACATCTATTTGGAATGGAGTTTTAGGGTATTTGCCAAAATTGCTGACTATAAGTTTGATTGCTTTAATTACTCGCTATTTTCTAAACTTTTTAAAATTTATTTTTGAAAATATTGAACGAGGTACACTCTCCATTCAAGGATTTTATCCAGAGTGGGCAAGACCAACGTACCATCTAGTGTGCTTTATCGTCATCGCTTTTGCGATCGCCATTGTCTTTCCTTACTTGCCTGGTTCTAATTCTCCAGCTTTTCAAGCTATTTCTATTGTGATCGGAGCGTTGATTTCGCTTGGTTCGTCAGGTGCGATCGCTAATGCCGTTGCAGGCTTTTCGTTAGTGTACACCCGTGCATTTCAAGTTGGCGATCGCGTCGAGATTGGTGATTTAATGGGCTTCGTGGAAGAGAAACAACTGCTAGTAACTCGGATTCGTACTTTGAACAATGTGTTGGTGTCTATTCCCAACTCTGCCCTATTATCGAGTAATATTGTTAACTACAATACACTCCTAAGAGACCAGCAAACCCCAATTATTATCCACACAACAGTTTCTCTAGGCTACGACACACCTTGGCGAACTGCCCATGAAACTCTCATTACAGCAGCTATTGCAACTACTGATATTTTGTCCCAACCTTCTCCCTTTGTTTGGCAAACTGCACTCAATGATTTCTACATCAGCTACGAACTCAGAGCCTATACAAACCACCCAACCAAGCTAGAATCAATTTATTCAGAATTACACCAAAATATTCAAGATCAGTGTAACGAAGCAAACATCGAAATTTGCTCACCCCATTACTCTGCCATTCGTGACGGGAATCAAACTACTATCCCCAGTGAGTATCTGTCTAGTGACTATGTTGCTCCTGGCTTTCGAGTCAATTCGCTCTCAAAGAATTCTCAATCTTCTGGCGATAAAGCCCCCGATTAGAACGAGGGGAATTATATCAACGCGGGGAGTTTCTCGTTACCAGGTTGATTACGATTTTTATAAGGTGGGCATTGCTTAGATTTGACTCAAAATTTTATTTTGCCGTTACGCGCAATGCCCACCCTACGGTTATTAAGAAGGGTGCAAGATATCAGGTTAGCCATTTTCATTGCAACTATAAAAATTGCTCAATTCTAAACAAAATCAATTGAGGCATCAGCGGTATCTTCATGAACGATCCTATTCCTCCTCCCAAACCACCCAATATTCAAGTTGAACTTGCCAAAGAGCGTAACCGAGCTGCTGCTGAACGTACTCTCATGGCATGGATTCGCACCAACCTTTCCCTGATTGGCTTTGGCTTTGGTATTGACAGAGTTGTGGCTGCTATCCAGAACTTTCAAGCAGTTCAAGATATCAACCCCGTGCGTCTTTCTCGCATTTTAGGACTTGCTTTCATTGCTTTGGGTACGTATGCAATGGTTGTTGCAGCGATAGAACACCAGCAAGAACTTTATCGCATCCAGCGCCAAGAGGAATATCTCTACATCCCCCGCCGCTCTTTGGGTTTGACGGTTGCGATCGCACTCGTTTGCATTGGCGTGTTTGCTTTTGTTGGGATTTTGGTAAAGGCAATATTTTAATCGTCACTTAGCTTGAAAAGCTCACTATGAATTCTAGCCCTTCTCCAAAACCGACTACCACCACTACAGAATTGGCTAAACAGCGCAATCGTGCTGCTGCTGAACGGACATTAACAAGCTGGATTCAAAATTGCTTATCTCTGATTGCTTTTGGGATCGCATTTGATCGCATTTTCGTGGCATTAAATCAGACGTTTCCTAAGCAAAATCTCCAAATTAATACGCAATTGGCTCATATCATTGGCTTGAGCGCGATCGCCTTCGGTGTTTTTCTGCTAGTGTTAGCCATTGTTGGATACCTAATTAACGTAAAATCACTAAATAAAGCAGACTATTTGTATAGAAAATATCACTTATTTAATCCGCTAGCGATCCTTGTGGGTTCGGTGATTATATTTGGTTTGCTAGCGTTCTTTGCTGTTTACTTTGTCATTTCTATGACGTAGCTTATATTTCTAAATGTATCTTGCCAAAAATATTATCTAATTTCTTAACCTATTTGCGGAATTTGGGTTCTACAAATTGTGATACCTAATCTAGCGATCGCCTTTTACGTAATAATTACACCAAACTTTAGTATGCTTTGCCGCCAATTTTAAAAAGTGCTTACTTTACTTCTGCCGCCAGAAACTTAAAGGGTTCGGCAGGTTTGAACTGTGCTGCTGTATTACCTGCAAAGACGGCACCATTTGTCAGCGTTAGCTTCTTCGTCGGCTTTCCTTCAGCGAAATCCATGTCGGAGAGGTTTACCCAGAAGACATTCGGGCTGCGAGTGGATTCAAAGAAATAGCGCTTGTTTTTGTGATCCGATACCGAGCGCCAGAGCGTTGAAGAAATGTTGGGTTGTCCGGGAGTCGTAATACCTAAAGGCACCGAGGCATTGCGAATCACCGAAAAGACAGCCGCGATCGCTTCATTAATATTGGACGTTTTTGGGATTGCGTTGATATAGAATGAAGCTCGGACAAATCTATCTGCTGCACGATTGGTGCCTGGCAGCATAGTAGTTCCACCGATCTGCTCCCAGTAGTTATTGAGGGCAATCTGTTGGTCATATACTGGTGAGTTGGTCATGACCTGAAACTCACGACTATGATGAATGTTGAGCTTGCCGCCAACGTATTCAAAAATAGCCGAATCGCCCGTGGCATCGGAAATCGACAAATGTAACTGTCCAGGTTTACCATCTGGTGTCATCGTCGGAACCACATAGAACGGCTCCTTGCGTAAATCCTTCACCGCTTCTGCAACAGTGGCATAGTTGTCAAGCACGTACTGCGTCCATGCAGAAACCGATAGGGGTTTGCGCTTATCATTGGGTGTGGGTTTGACGTATTCTGATTCAGTTAGATAGAGTAGGTTAGCAACTAACCCTTTCTCATTCATGCCATCGGCTGTACCAGCGTCGAAGCCAGCTGCCACCACACTGCCATATTTAGAAGTCCAGCGAATCGATTTTGCTCCAGCGGCACCATCACGCTTCATGCCACGCGGGAAAGCCCAGAGGTTTGTACCCATGTCGCTTGCCCAATCCATGCTGCGTGCGGTAACTATTGTACTTTGCGGGCCGAGATAGACAACTCGCGTGCAAGCGTGCAACGCTTCCATCGGCATCAGCCCAGCTACCAGAGTGGCCAGAGCACCACAAAGTACTTGGCTGATCGTGATTTTTTTCATTGTGGGTTCACCATTGACCGTATGTGGGGTGAGCCATGAGATTCTATATTGGAACAAAACTTTTCGTCACCATCCAATAGGTATAAAATTGGCGGTTAAAGCGATCGCTCTCAAATTTCTTTGGATCAAGATAAGATTATTTTTTTGCGGGTGAGATTCTATCAACTCGCTGATTGAGTCCACGCAGTTGTTCGTTCAATTCCTTCTGCCGTTGGATTAAAACTTCAAAATCTTTTTTCGTCGCCAAGTTCTCTCGATGCGGGGGAAGAAGTTTATCCACTTGATTTAAGCAAGCATTTAGTCCCGCAGCAAATTCATAGCGAGTAACCGGGCGGGAGCCGCGATATGTACCATCAGAATATCCAGACAGGCAACCTGTTTGAGGAGTAGCATCACCCTCGTTATTTGGTGTTTGTGACAGTGTTCTTGCTGGATAGAAAATTGTTGCCAGCGCTAAAGTGGTTACCAGAGCGGCAGAATTGATGCAGGTTGGGAGCAGTGTAAATTTGGACATTGTTGGAGAACTGCCAAGCCATTTATTTTTACCTTAACTTAATTAACATTCTGTCTTGAAAATAGGGGACAGGGGATAGGTGACAGGGTACAGGGAAAGAGATTTTCATCGCCTCGTTATGGGTTATTTGCCCGTGGGAGTCTGACTTGCCTACGTACTTCTGCCTTCTTTAACGGATAATATAAAAAGCGCTTCACAGTTCTTAAAGATTTATATTGTCTAACACAATGGCAAGAGATTTACGCGGATTTATTAAACTTCTGGAAGAAAAGGGGCAATTACGGCGAATTACAGCATCCGTCGATCCAAATTTAGAAATTGCCGAAATTTCTAACCGAATGCTGCAAAAAGGTGGCCCGGCCTTACTATTTGAAAATGTCAAAGGTTCATCTATACCTGTGGCAATTAACCTGATGGGAACGGTGGAGAGGATCTGCTGGGCGATGAATATGCAGCATCCCCAGGAGTTGGAGGAACTAGGGAAGAAGTTGGCGCTGCTCCAGCAACCAAAACCACCAAAGAAAATTTCCCAGGCGATTGATTTTGGTAAGGTGCTGTTTGACGTGCTGAAAGCGAAACCAGGGCGGGATTTTTTCCCTGCTTGTCAGCAAGTGGTGATTCAAGGTGAAGATTTAGATTTGAATAAGTTACCTTTGATACGACCATATTACGGTGACGCTGGCAAGATTATCACGCTAGGTTTAGTAATTACAAAGGATTGCGAGACAGGAACGCCAAATGTAGGTGTGTATCGTTTACAACTACAATCTCAAAATACAATGACTGTTCACTGGTTATCAGTGCGGGGTGGGGCAAGGCATTTACGCAAAGCAGCCGAACGTGGCAAAAAATTAGAAGTAGCGATCGCTCTCGGTGTAGATCCCTTAATTATCATGGCTGCGGCGACACCGATTCCGGTAGATTTATCAGAATGGCTATTTGCTGGGCTTTATGGCGGTTCCGGCGTGCAGCTGGCAAAGTGCAAAACCGTAGATTTGGAAGTTCCCGCAGATTCGGAAATTGTCCTCGAAGGAACAATTACTCCAACAGAAGTATTGCCAGACGGGCCATTTGGCGATCATATGGGATATTACGGCGGTGTAGAAGATTCGCCTTTGATTCGTTTCCACTGCATCACACACCGCAAAGATCCGATTTATTTAACCACATTTAGCGGACGCCCACCCAAAGAAGAAGCAATGATGGCGATCGCTCTCAATCGGATCTACACTCCTATTCTGCGACAACAAGTTTCAGAAATAGTCGATTTCTTCTTGCCAATGGAAGCTTTGAGTTACAAAGCGGCAATTATATCTATTGATAAAGCCTATCCAGGGCAAGCACGACGGGCGGCTTTGGCTTTTTGGAGTGCATTACCGCAGTTTACCTACACCAAGTTTGTGATTGTTGTAGATAAAAATATTAATATCAGAGATCCGCGTCAAGTAGTGTGGGCAATTAGTTCTAAAGTCGATCCCACACGAGACGTGTTTATTCTGCCAAACACCCCCTTTGATAGTTTAGATTTTGCCAGCGAGAAAATTGGTTTGGGCGGGCGGATGGGAATTGATGCCACTACCAAAATTCCGCCAGAAACCGAACATGAATGGGGTGCGCCCCTAGAGTCAGATCCGCAAGTGGCACAGATGGTTGAGAAAAGATGGGCAGAATATGGTTTGGCTGATTTGCAGTTGGGAGAAGTTGATCCGAATTTGTTTGGATACGATGTGAGGTAAAATCAGACACCAGCGCTATAGCTGGTGTCAAAAAGAATGGAGAAAATTTGTGGCAAATCGAGCATCCAATCTACTAGTGGGATTGACATTTTGTTGTATTAGCGTGCTTGTTAATACTGGAATTGGTAATGGCAGTGTTTTAGCTAAAACAATCAAACAACAAAAGTGCAATATTTACGCCTACATCATTCATCAAGATCCGCAAGGTTTAAAAGTGCGGAGTGGTGCAAATCCCGCTGACAAAATTTTGGGAAAAATACCCACCTATGAGACAGTACAAATCATCGCTGTTTTAGGAAAATGGGTGCAGATAACTAATGCGAGTGGCGGTTTTAAAGGAACGGGATGGGTTTATTTGCCGACGTTGGGCATATCAGTGCAGGGTTATGGTAGTGATGGTGTGAATCTTTACGCTAGTAGCGATCGCAAAAGCAAGAAATTGGCAAGAGTTCCTGTGAATGTGAATGTTAAATTGTTAGGCTGTCAGGGAGAATGGGCGAAAGTAGAGTATCAAGGTATTAAAGGTTGGTTGGCAAGGGAAGATCAATGTGGTGCTGCGCTGACTAGTTGTTCTTGAATTACACCTCCCACTGTTGTTCGACATGAGAGGGGGTAAGAGAGAGAAAATAACTATAGAGATGCAGAAGAACTAACAAGAGAGTGTTTCAGGGAGATACTTTTATGCCTTCTCCATTTCCAGGAATGAACCCTTATTTAGAACATCCTGAATTATTTCCAGGATTACATCACTGGCTAATTATTGAAATTGCAAGGTTTTTGTCTCCGCAATTGCGCCCTAAATATCGCGTTGCAGTAGAAGTGCGAATGTATGAAACAACCGATGAAAATTCTCTGCTTGTTGGTATTCCTGATGTGACAGTCAAAAGTCGGCAGACTACAACAGATGAGAAAACAACAAATGTGGCAATTGCTGCACCAACAAAACAACCCATGAGGGTTACAATTCCTATGCCTTTAACAATCAGAGAAGGTTATTTAGAGGTAAGAGAAGTAGGAACAGAAGCATTAATTACTACTATTGAAATTCTTTCTCCTAGTAATAAGCGTACTGGAAAAGGACGACAGATGTATGAGGAAAAGCGCGAACAGGTATTAGGAAGCCGCACTAATTTGGTTGAAATTGATTTGCTACGTAAAGGCGAACCAATGCCGTTTTTTGATAATGGAATTGTCAGTCATTATCGGATTTTAGTTTGTCGGGGTGATAGACGTCCTTATGCTGATTTATATGCTTTTAATTTACAAGACGCAATTCCGAACTTTCCTCTACCTTTACGTTCTGGAGATAATGAACCAGTTATAGATTTGCAGGCATTATTAAATGAAGTATATGACGTATCTGGTTATGATTTGGTGGTAGATTACAGTCAAGAAGCTGTGCCAGCGTTGTCAGAACAAGATGCGGTTTGGGCTGATGCACTGTTGCGAGAAAAGGGATTGAGGTAGTTTAACCGACAAATTAAATTTGGGATTTTTGCTTTTAATAGGCTCCTTTGAATACTTTTAGCGCGATCGCACTCCTCCCCAACTCCTCAAAACTCTGGCATAATCAGACTTTTACCACCCACTAATCTGATGTAAATCCGGAAGTGACTCAATATGAGGAGGAAAAGAAAATGCCGTATATTAGCAGCGTAGAAAGAAGAAGCATTCAAAAAGGCATGAGGGAAGGGTTACTGGAAGGCATTGCAATGGGATTGGAGCTAAAATTTGGCAGCGAAGGACTAACAATATTACCAGAAATTTCTCAGATACAGGACGTGGATATATTAAGGGTGATTCTCACCAGTATCAAAACCGTGAATACTCTAGAAGAACTCCGACAGATTTATCATTAAGAGGGAACAGGGTTGGGTGAATAGATAATTTGGCGTTGCTGAATAGAGGTATGAAATTTAAAAATCAGGCATTTAAAACTCTTACTCTCTGCGACTCTGCGGACGCCACTTGCTTTATGCCGGGAAACCCGTCCACCGCAGTGGCTCCTCTGCGTGAGACAAATTCACATTTTTAATCAGCAATGCCGATAATTTATTTAGGATAAACTCATAGCAGCAACGCAGATTAATCACCCAGCAGCCATGTCCCTTGCTAGAGATTTTGAGATCCCAGAAGATATCGGCGAAGATATTATCATTCCACCCACAGATTTATGGAGTGATGAACCGCCTTTGGAAAGTGATTTGCACCGACAGCAAATGCAGCTGTTGATAGACTCCCTGGAATGCTTTTGGCAAAACCGCAATGATTTCTACGCTAGCGGCAACTTAACAATTTATTATAATCAAGACCAACTTAAATCGCGGGACTTCCGAGGGCCAGATTTTTTTGTAGTGCTGGGAACTGAACGCAAACCGCGCAGAAGCTGGGTAGTTTGGGGAGAAGGAGGCAAAACTCCGAATGTGATTGTGGAAATTCTCTCTGAGAGTACTGCTGATGTAGATAAGGGATTAAAAAAGCAAATTTATCAAGATGTTCTTCGCACCCCAGATTATTTCTGGTTTGATCCAGAAACTTTAGAATTTAATGGGTTCCACATAGTTGATGGACAATACCAACAGTTGGAACCATTACCCCAAGGATGGTTGTGGAGTCAGCAGTTGCAGTTGTACTTGGGTATCTACGAACGTAAGCTGCGTTTGTTTACCGCAGAGGGACAAATCCTTCCTACACCTTTAGAAGTGGCAGAATTTGAACGCCAACAGAAAGAATTAGCCCAACAACAAGCCGAGTCTGAACGCCAGCAGAAAGAATTAGCTCAACAACGCGCTGATGCTTTGGCTGCACAACTGAGAGCTTTGGGAATAGAACCAGATGTTTAAATGCAACAAAATTATAAAGAATTGTGATTGTCTAAGAAGAATTGTGTTTCTGTGAGATTTGGACTTATTTATGTTAATACACTAGATACAACTAGAGACTATTTCCATCGTTCGTGCATCAAGCACGAGGAGGTTCCAAAATGGTTCACACTTACGAGGTGTTTGTTGATATCAAAGAATTTTCTGACCAGGTAAGCAATTCCTTTCAACGCGGAACGACACGTTACGAGATCGACGCAGAGACAAAAGAAAAAGCTGATGGTATGGCATTTATCCAGGCTAAAAGTGACCATCCAAGAGGCACTGAATATGATGTTAGGGTAACAAGATTACTAAGATAAAGCAAAGACTTAATAGTTAATAGAACGGTAAATATTCCGTCATTGTTTATCTTGGACTAGTTAGCAGTGTTAGAAAAGAGCGTTTTTTGTGCGGTACTACAAAAAAGATGCAAAGGCTATAGTCCAAGATTAGTTTTAAGTGTCAATAATTTATTCTTGAGGCTGTCATCAAAGCTATATCTGCGTGATAGCCAAAATTTTGTCTGTCGGCTTCGTAGTTTTCGATAACACTACGCGCTCATCGTTAGAATTTCACTCACAATTATCATAAGCGTTACACTATACTTCACCACACCGCGATCGCAGTGTGGTTTTATATTTGCAATCTGAAATTGAATTAATTTGATATATTGATAAAATCACCTGATCAAAAGATTCGCAGAAATAATAAATGGACTGGATCAACGTACTGCGATCGCTTCAATCTGACTTCATCAAAAGGTTAACATCAGGTTGTCTGCTGCATTGTGAAATCGAAGGTCAGTATAGTGAATTAACAATAATTTCTGGAGAAAGATTAAGAGTACTACGAGAATTTTGCTGGCAGATGGCTGAAAAATATAAACGCGTTTTGCCAGTTCGTGATGTTTTTCTCAACTATCTGAAAGGAAAATTAGGAGAAGAAGTTGTTAAAGAACGTTTAGCTGATTTTATTACGGAAGTAGATTATGAAAAACGATTTGGCGGAGATGGCAAAATAGATTTTACGCTGACTGCGGATTCATCAATTGGAGTTGAGGTTAAATCTCGTTGTGGTAATATTGATAGAGTCAGATGGTCAATTAGCTCAGAAGAAGTTGAAAAAAATGCAGTTGTAGTCTGCATTTTGATTCAAGAAGAAGTGAATGAAGCACAACCGGAATATCACCTTTTCTTGGCTGGTTTTCTCCCCACTCAAATGATTAAGCTCAAAACTGGTAGAATCTCTTTTGGGATCGAACAATTGCTCTACGGTGGTGGTTTACGGTGTTATCTCGAACAGTTACAATCTTCTATAAATTACAATCCCGCTCAAGAAAATAATCTCATTATTGATAAATATAAAATTAGATCAGAGTCAGTTTCTAAATCACCTATTAAACACTTCATAAAACCTTCCTCCTCTCCAATTGCAAATAAGCATTTACATTATCAGGGTGAAGATTTAAATGGAATTTACGTAAAATTGGGTGATGAATGCTGTGAAAAAGGACAGTATGAAGCAGCAATTACTCATTATAACGAAGCATTACAACTTAACCCTAACTGTGCTGAGACATATTACAAACGTGGATTGGCACGTTATCAGTTAGGAGATTACGAAGGAGCAATTCCTGATTATACTCAGGCGATCGTGATTAATCCTAATTATGTTAAAGCTTACAACCAAAGTGGATTGGCACGCTACCAACTAGGAGATTATGAAGGAGCGATCGCCGATTACACGCAAGCAATTAGAATTAATCCCAATAACGCTAAGGTGTACATAAACCGTGCTGATGTGCGTTATTTTATTGGAGATCGTCAAGGAGCTATTGAGGATTACACTCAAGCAAGAAGAATTTATCCTCATGATGATTCTACAAATTCCCAAAATCATAACTTTCCTGCTCCCATAGGAAATTATCAAGGAGCAGTTGAAGTTTTGTATCAAGAAACTGAGATTCTCTGTAATGATGGCGATGCTTATAAAAAGCGTGCTAATCTTCGCGCTGACTTAGGAGACTACGAAGGAGCGATCGCTGATTACACCCAAGCAATAAATATTAACTCCAACGATGCTGATGCTTATTTCAATCGTGGCAATACTCGCTATGAATTGGGAGATGATGAGGGAGCGATCGCCGATTACACCCAAGCAATAAATATTAACTCCAAAGATGCTGATGCTTATTTCAATCGCGGCAACGCTTTTTATAATTTAGGAAATAAGCAAGCAGCGATTGAGAATTTTCGGCAAGCAGCAGAAATTTATCGTCGAGAAGGGAATTTAGCAGGACAAAAAAAAGCACGTGAAATAATTTTAGAGTTAGAAATTGAAGAATCGTTAGATGTTTTAAAATTTTAAAGTCGAAGTCACAACTTGTAATAACTTGGGTGACAAAATGACACAGGATGATCGCTACACACTTGCCACTGGGGAATTAGGCGCGTATCGGCTGGAAATTCTGAACAGAATCCATATGCCCCATACAGAATTCCTACTTGGGAGAGTGGGATTAAGGCAAGGAATGCAGGTAGCTGATATTGGTTGCGGTACTGGAAATGTCTCCAACTGGCTTGCCCAGCAAGTTGGTTCTAGCGGTTTAGTACTCAGCGTAGATAGTAGCTCTGCACAGTTACAACAGGCACAACGCAATGCAGAAGCTCTCACTTTGAATAACATCAAATTTGTTGAAGCCAGCGCTTACAAAACTGGATTACCTTATAACTCTTTTGATTTAGTTTACTGCCGCTTTTTGCTAATGCATCTAACTCGCCCAGCTGATGCAGTGGATGAAATGCGATCGCTTCTCAAACCAAATGGAGTGCTTGTGTGCGAAGAAGCAGACTTCAGCTGTGTTTTCTGCGATCCGCCTTCTCCTGCTTACAATCGCCGTTTCGAGCTTTTTTTGGCTCTTAGCGATATTCGCAATCAGAACTTTCGTATGGGAATTCGGTTATACCGAATTTTTCAAGAAGTAGGGTTGACTGTATCAGAAGTTTCCATGTATCAACCCACTATTATACGTGGGGAAGAAAAACGTTTAGTTGATTTGACACTGTCAGAAGCAGCTGATGCTTTTATCGAAGCTGGGCTAACAACACGCGAGGAGATTGACAAGATGGTTGCCCAAATTAAGACTTTAGCTACTGGTGAAAACACAGTATTTGGTATCCCTCGTGTAACACAGATTTGGGCGCGGAAATAAGAGTTGTAGTTAACGTCTTTGTAATAATCGCATCCCAACTGCACCGATCGCTAACCCTACACCATGCGCCCAATAATTAATGCTATGCGGGTTAACGCCACCAGGAATATTTAAACTACCAACGCCATAAGATAACTGTTGTACGAACCACCAAAATATATAGTAAATTGCTGGTATTTGCATAGGTATAAATATAACGAGGAGTGGCAACACAGTGTCAATTTTCACCTTAGGAAACTTGAAGACATAAGCACCTAAAATTGATGCGATCGCGCCATTTGCTCCAATCAGTGGTACTGTCAAGCTAGGATTAACAAGAATTTGAACTAACTGTGTCAAGATGCCACCAATCAAGTAAAGTCCTAAAAATTTGACCTGTCCAAGGATATTATTTAAGTTTTTGCCAAAAACCCACAAAAATATCAAATTTGCCAAAATTTGACTAAAACTACCGTGGAGAAACATTGCTGATAATAGTGAAGTAGAACGTGAGATTACAAATAATCCAGCAGCAAAGTTACCAGATTTTACATATGCGATCGCCTCACTGATCTGTGCTGGAATTAAACCCCAACTATGAATGAAATTACCTAATTCACCACCAATTTCTAGCTTCAGTTCCCATAAAAAAAAAGCAATATTAATACCAATCAGACAGTAAACAGCAATCGGTTTTCTGCGCGTAAAAATAAAAATGTTATCGCTAATAGGAATCATTGAGATTTAGTCATTTGTCATTAGTCATTTGTTTAGTAGGGGAGGCAGCGCGCCCTTGCGGAGCCAGTGCGTTGCGGGGGTTTCCCCCGTTGTAGCACCTGGCGTCGGGTTAAGCGCGTCGAGTGCGACTGCCGTGCGGGTTTTGCTGATGATATGAACGGTTAAAACCGACAATTTATCTTCTAAACCCGCCCGTACAGTAGTTAGTAGTTATTCCCTCACTCTCCTCATCTCCCCTGCTCCTGGTGCTCCTGGTGCTCCTGTCATTGAACTGTGGCAAGATCGGAATCAGATTGTAATCTATTCAACTAGACAAGCCAGATGCTGGGAAACATACTTGTTGGACGATACCAAATTCTTAAGCACTTGGGAGGAGGGGGATTTGGTGAAACTTATGTTGCTTGTGACACTCAATTACCTGGCAATCCTCAATGTGTTGTTAAGAAGCTTAAACTCCAAACAACAGATCCAGTCACATTGCAAACAGCCAGACGTTTATTTGATACGGAAGCCCAAGTTCTGTATAAATTAGGGACACATGAACAAATTCCTCAACTTTTGGCGTACTTTGAGGAAAAAGAAGAATTTTATCTAGTTCAGGAATTCATTGAAGGTCACGATCTTAGCCAAGAGATAACACCAGGCAAAACTTTTAGTCAAGAGCAAGTAATATCTCTGCTGCAAGAAATTTTGCAAATCTTAGACTTTGTTCATCGACAAAAGGTGATCCACCGCGATATTAATCCCTATAATTTACTGAGACGCAAGCAAGATGGCAAGTTATTTTTAATTGATTTTGGGGCAGTGAAAGAAATCACGACTCAGGTGATTAGCCTCAATGGTAAAACCAAATTTACTGTTGCGATTGGTACTCCTGGGTATATTCCTGGCGAACAAGCTCAAGGCAACCCTAAGTACAGCAGCGATATCTATGCAGTCGGGATCATTGGCATTCAAGCTCTCACTGGTTTATCTCCCGATCAACTAGAAAAAGATACGGATACGAATGAAATTATTTGGCAAAATCAAGCCCAAGTCAGCCATGAACTTGCAAATTTTATAGATAAGCTGGTGCGCTATGACTTTCGCCAACGCTACCCTTCGGCAACGGAAGCTTTACAAGCTCTTAAAGATTTGCATAATCCCATTTCTCAAACAATTACATTACATACTCGCCTATTAAATCAAAATCCAATCCAAATTAATAAACGCAAACAAAATATAGTTATCAAAATTTTCAGTGCAGTATTTTTGGTGGGATTAGTGACAGCAGCATCTATCTACGCTGTTTATACTATCAATTCTGTTAACTCTACAGAATTATATAAGCAAGCTAATACTTTATATGATTTACAGCGCTATCAAGATGCTTTATCTAATTATGAAAAAGCAGTAAAAATTAGACCAGATTATGCTGAAGCTTGGAATGGGCAAGGCAAAGTGCTGTTTCAATTGAAAGAATATAAAGCGGCACTAACGGCTTATGACAAAGCTATTCAACTTCAGCCAGATTATTTAGAAGCTTGGATAGGTAGAGGTTTTGTATTAAAGAGTTTGCAGCGTAACCAAGAAGCAATTGCTTCCTTTGATAAAGCTTTGGAATTAGATAACAAATCTCCACAAGTTTGGAATGCGAAAGGAGAAGTTCTCAGTAATTTAAAGCAATACGATGAAGCAATTCAGGCTTATGGGCAAGCGATTAATTTGCATAAAGATAACGATGAAGCTTGGTATAATAAGGCTTTAGCGCTACGTAATTTAAAAAGGTACGAAGATGCGATCGCTGCATACGACAAAGTTTTAGAAATTAAACCCAGCTATGCAGAAGCATGGTATAACCGGGGCAACGCTTTAGTAAATTTGCGACGCTACCAAGATGCATTTATAGCTTATGACAAAGCGGTACAATCTCAGCCAAATTATACTCAAGCAGGGTTATCTAGGAGCAATATCCTAATAACTTTACAACGCTACCCTGAAGCTTTGGAATCATTTAATCAAGTAATTAAATATAGTCCTAACAATTTTGAAGCATGGTATGGTAGGGGCTGGTCATTACATCAAATGCAACGCTATGAGGAAGCTATTGAGTCTTATAATCAGGCGACTGAATTAAAACGCAATGACTATCTCGTATGGTACAACCGAGGAAACTCACTCTATAATTTACAAAAATATGAAGAAGCCATCGCCTCGTACAACCGGGCAGTGCGCTACAAGCCAAATCACCATGAAAGCTGGTTTTCTAAAGGCAATGCCCTAGTGAGTTTACAACGCTACCCTGAAGCGATCGCCTCTTACAATCAAGCAATCAAACTCAAGCCAGACTACCAGCAAGCAATCCAAGCCCGCGATCAAACTCAAAGTCTGTTGCCACCCGAAAAACAAAATACATTTATTCTGCCAAAACCTATACGTTAGCCATAGCAAAAGAAGGTGCTGCGACGCAACACCTTCTTTGATGTGAAACCTACCCCTTCTGCCCTTTTAATAAGCATCCTCAACCTCTAGTTGAGCCACTGTCACAGCATTAAAAGCAAAAGCTGCAACTAATGGAATCGGACATTTCAGCCAATATGTGACAACAGCCGCTATCATTGTTGCTATTACAGCTGTAAATGACCAATAACGCTCCTCTAAAGTTAATCCCTTTTCTGCTTTAATAACCCTGAGAACTTGCGTCGGAATCGGCTCTGGCATCACTGCTCCTGGTGGAAAAGCCCAGTAACTATTACAGCGCTCAATAAATAAATCTGTCCAGCCATTTTCTTGGCACCATTCTTCAATCCATGCATCACAGTAATGTTTCATATTCATGTTGCCAATTCGATTCAGAAGGTTTCGCATATTTTTTGAGAACTAATTAATATAAATCTGCTCGTTAATTCCGATAAGTCATCAATCTCTTGAAAACTAGCAATTTAGAGCTAATTGTTAACATTTGTTAAGTTGAAAATATACTTGTAATAACTCTTGAATAGCTTTTTTCTTAATTAACAGACTAACAGCATTTTGATTATTCTCGCAGTGAATGAAAATAAACTTTACTTAGGAGATTTTAGATAAAGGTTTTGCAACAAATCAGAGAGCTAATACTCTCAATCAATCTCAGGCAAAGATTAAATATACAAACGCAACAATTTTCCGTAGACGGGTAAAGGTTCGGATTTCCGTAAGCTGGAATTACGAACTAAGGATTAATAAGCTAAAAAAAGAGAAAAATAAATAATTCTTTACTTGTTTACAAGCAATAACATTTTCAATAAATGTGAAATGCATCTAATTTAATGCTGCTAATCTGCTGTGCATTTTTAGTGTATTTTGTTAAGTAAAAGTTAAAAGCTTATTCTTTATAGTTTTTGGGAATAAGCATTTGATGTTTAATTATGTCTATCTACCTATCTTTAGGCATAATTACTCCGTCTCACTCTACTTTTACTTGTTTGTTCAATCAATATACATATACACTCAAGCAAGTTTAACCATGCTATAGAAGGATATTTTAGAGAAACAGGACTTAGGCACTAGTTATAGATAATAAACAGCAGAGGAAACGGAGGAAAGAGTATTTGGGAGATATTTTGCATCAAGCCTAAATAAACTGGCAAAAACAGATGTATTAGTATGGAAAAACCTGCGAGTTTCCAGTAGAAGCCCACAGGTTCAGCCTAAAGTGAGGGTGTTGCTAGATCAATACCACATCAAAAGACTTTAGTATAGTTTTTGACAAAATTTTTATAGTAGTGATCGGACTGATCTCAAATCAGCAATGGTGTTTTGTTTGTTCTGTTATTTCTGGTACTGGATCGTAACCACCAGGATGAAATGGATGACAGCGTAAGATACGTCTTATTGCTAACCACGAGCCACGCCACACCCCAAATCTTTCGATTGCTTCAAGGGCATACGCAGAACAAGTAGGTTGAAAGCGACACGTCGGCAGAAACATGGGCGAGATAAAAATTCGGTAAAATCGAATTAACCAAATCAATAATATTTTCATCAAGTCACGTTTTTCTAATAAATTGAGATTAAAGGTCAAAATTTTCTAGCTGTATCTTTAACTGTTGCTAATTTTGTTTTCCTCTAATTTAGAGTCAATTCCTGCGTGGCTGCAACTTGCCAGTGTTGCCGCTTGGCTCTCCCTGGTTATTTTGAGTGCCTGGGGAGTTCATCGCTTTGTCAAAACAGATCCAGAGATTGTGCGGAAGATAGTGCATATTGGCACTGGGAATGTGATTTTGCTAGCCTGGTGGCTGCATATTCCGGCAATTGTGGGTATTACAGCTTCAATTGTAGCGAGTGCCGTGACTTTATTGTCTTACCGCTTTCCCATCCTCCCCGGTATTAACAGTGTCGGTCGCCGCAGCTTTGGGACTTTCTTTTATGCTGTAAGTGTGGGTATTTTAATTGCTTGGTTTTGGCACATACAACAACCTTACTATGCCGTAATAGGCATTTTGGTAATGACATGGGGAGACGGATTGGCTGCACTGATTGGACAACGATTTGGCAAACACAAGTATAAAGTCTTGGGAGGACAAAAAAGCTGGGAAGGCTCCTTGACAATGGCTTTAGTGAGTTATCTGATTATTAGTTTGATTTTACTTAGCACTCAAGGTAACCTCTGGCAAACTTGGATTATCTCTTTAGTCGTAGCTTTGGTTGCTACTGGCTTAGAAACTTTTTCTTTTTTGGGTATTGACAATCTCACAGTTCCATTGGGTAGCGCAGCCCTGGCTTTTGTATTAACCCAGTTAATGGCTGGTTAAGACGCGATCGCTAACTATCTGTGGTAGTAGTAGTGTCTGCGATAGTTGCCATTGTAATAGTAGGGGTAACCAACTCCGTGGCGATAAACTCTCCGGTAACGTGCGCGTCGATAATAGTGGTTATTCGGGCAATTACGATAATAAACACCTCGATAATATGGTCTATGGTAGTGCCGCCTGTAGTAATGCCGTCTGTAGTAATGCCTTCTATAGTGGCGTGGTCTGTAGTGGTATCGTCTGTAATAGCGTCGTCTGTAGTGTCGCCGATGGTGACTAATTTGGTAATTGTTTTCGTCTGTTGTCTTCAGTTCTCCCGGATTGGCTTGTTGCTCTGAAAGGATGGGATTAACTGAACCTTGATGTGCCTGTAGCTGAATAGAGGATTGAGTAAGAGCTTCATCTTTTACAGATCCGGTTACAGATGCAGCCGCTACCTCTAATCCCAGACTCAGTGGCAATACTAAAGCACTAACCACGAACTTCCAAAACATGAATTGGCGCTCCTAATTTCTCGGTTTTTGGCTTTAATAAGGCATTAATTTCAAACTTGCTTCTTTTTTCTGCAAGATTTGATATTTTGCCTTGTTATTTTTGGAGCTTACGCAGTTCATAGCCAATACCAGAAAATGGCTAGTTTTAGATTCCACCTGTACTGTAAGAAAACAATTACCATGAAGCGCATCTGCAAGAGAGTTCTTAGCGATCGCTAATTTGCTTTCTGAGAAACTTTAATTATTTGTTAAGATTTTACATAAGTTTACACTGACTGAGTAAAAACTATTAAATAGTTAAAGTTAAATATTGCTGGATGACTTTTCTACCCTTATCTCAACCACTGCTACGCGAAAAACAACAAGAGTTAGATTTTCAAGATTTACAAGGCCTTTTGCATATCAATTGGAAAATCGGTAACTTTAGATTATGGTCTGGTTTTTACACCCGTATAGATCAGGTATTTATCCTGTGGGGTATTGCCAGCGCTGGAATTTTTATTACAGCTCAATTTTTACCAATTAGCTGGTACACTCAAGCCATTTTCTGGTCAATTCTTACCCTTGCCAGTACCATAATTATGATTTTTTTTACATGGTTTTGGGTAAGTGTAGAAAAGCTGCGTTGGCTGTTGTATTGCTGGGTGATTTTAATGCTAGGAGGTGTTGCCCTCACTGATATGGGCATTTTTTTTGGCTGGGTTGAAGTATTAATGCACTTGTGTCCTTTGTGGTTGGGATTAAGTGCTATTGGCTACTTGTTTACAGCTTTGGCAGTGCGATCGCACACATTTTTAGTGATGGCTGTAATTCATTTGACTGGTATTGCTGTTTTACCCTACTGTGGCGGTTGGCAGTTTCTTACTACTGGTGTTGTCATGGCAAGTAGCTTACTAATGTTGGCTGAATGGCAGTGGGATATGCGCCCGCCAACTGATTACGATGTCTTAACACCAGAGCAAAAGCAATTTAATCAACAACAGTATCAATATCGCAATTTATAGAGATATTTCTTATAAGGGAATAGGGGACAGGGAACAGGAAACAGTAAAGAGAATTTGTCATTAAATTTGTATAGGTACTTAATAATTCTTAGAACTGCACACAGTTCGTAGTAAGCGCGCTTTGTGCTCACTACAATCATTCTTTTTAAGCGAATGTAAAAAAAATAACATAATTATGCCGCAAGATTTAGTATAAATTAACTAAAACCAATGCTAAAGGCAGAGTAGCAATACGACGTTGCTGACTTATAGATAAAAGATAAATACGACATTTTTCAAGCTTAAAAGCTTAAATTTTCTTAAAATCAGCAACGATCAAATGAACTTCTTTAATAATTCTGTACCGCCACTACGTCGCAAACAAGCAGTTCTAGACATTCACGAGCTAGAAGGATCTTGGCAAGTTGACTGGCGAATTGGCAAAGTGAAAATTTATTCAACTTACTATACCCGTCTAGATCGAGCTTTTATACTTTGGGCTTTATTACTTGTACCCATGTTTGCAACAGCCCAATTTCTACCTGTGAGTTGGGATTTACAAGCTACTGTATGGTCAATTCTCAGTATTATTGGGACTGCAATCATGGTGATTTTGACTCAATACTGGGTTCAGCGCAGACAGGTTAACTGGGTATTGTATTGCTGGGTGGCGTTAATGCTGCTTGGAGTGATATTAACTGATTTGGGTGTTTTCTTCGGTTGGACAGAAGTGCTAATAAACCTATGTCCATTATGGTTAGGTTTAAGCGCTCTAGGATATTTGTGTACTGGTTTGGGCGTGCGATCGCGTACCCTAATAGTCACAGGCATAATTCACCTTTTGGGAATTTTTTTCTTACCTTTTTTCACTGAATGGCAATTTATTTATACAGGTGCTGTTATGGTGCTTTGCTTGCTGATGTTGGCAGAATTTGAATGGGATCATCAGTAATTTAGAATTAATTTTTTACTCGTCACTTTTGCGTCACTTTTAATAGCAATAATTAAAGAAAAAAATTACAGAATTTTTATTACCAACAGCGATAGGTATCATAGCAATTCTTTGGAGAAACAATTGCTAGAGATGATATTTGCCTAATTTGCATGAAAATCGAGGTGCTTTATGCTCTATTTACGGCGTCATTCCCCAGTAAAAAAATTATTGGGTGCAGGACATTCCGGACAAGTTTTTCTGATTCAAACTCCAGAAAATAATATTGCTAGAAAAATATTTTTTGAAGATAAATTAGCTAATTTAGTTCATTATTTTTTCTTTGGTGTTCCTAATCCTTATGTGTGGAATGAAGATATATTAAACTGTGCTTACTATCGTCGCCACATTATTACTAAATTAGTGCCATTTTGGTTTGATTCTCAACTAAAAGTTGCAAATGCAATTTCCAGGGGATGGAATGAAGAATACAAAGCATATCAACTAGATACAGAATTTATTCAGGGAAGACACGTTGCCCTGCGCCAACCTTATCAACATCAAAGCTACGAGTTGCAAGAATTAGTTCACTCAATTATGATTCCTTTGCAACAATACTTGATTCAAGCAGGTTTAGATGGTTTGGTATGGCAAGCTGGCAAAGGTAGCCCCTCAGCTTTAAATAATTTTTTATTACAAGAAGATACTTCCGGAGAATATTTTTTTGTTTGGATAGATTTGGAATCTGGGGTTCCTGCTTTATTTCCTTTGAATATTCTAACGTTGTTCTCCTTTTATTTACCTCAATCTTTCAAAAATCGTGGCCCTTTATTTGATGATGTCGATATTAATCAATTAAAACAATATATAGATAAGCATAAATTAGCTTTAGAAAAAAAACTTGGACATCAAGCGTATCTAGAACTTTTAGAATATATCAATTATTTAGAACATCATCAAAAAAAATGGAAATCTCTAAAAAGATTTGATCGAAGTCTTCAGTATCACCTCAAAAAAGGTCATATCACTCAACAACAAGCTTATTGGTATTCTCGTTATAGATTGTGCTGGTACGGACGAGAATTAATGAGAATATTTTTACAGTTTAACAAAACACTTTTTATTGCTCTGCCAAAAACAATATTTAATAAATTCAAGCAAGTTAGATTTAAAAGTTTTTTTCAACAATTTTGGAAATTTCTTTTTTCTCACCACTATAGATTAAAGATGGCAAGAATTTATGTAGAAAAAAGAATAAAAAAATGGCAAAAAAGAAAACAGTTAACTTCTGAAGCAGCTACTGATTTATCAGCTAATTTGTATAGTGAAAATGCTAGTAATTATTTAAACGATTTTGGCGTTCATGTTGGTATTAAAGGCTTTATTACATTCTTTGACTATGTCTTAATACCAATACTATATTCTGTCGGAATCATCGATGAAATAGTATCTCTAACCTGGTTAGTTATCGACGGGCCTATATATAGAACTATCTATACTTCTTTTAGAATTATACAATCAGCAAGCAAGCGTCAAGAAATACCCTGGATTGCATTTTTAGTCGGATTACTTCCTAGCGTTGGTACCCTGGCTTATCCCTGTCAAATGATTTATTCAGCAGCAATAAATCAAGATAAAGTAGCTCAATTTATTGTATATGACTTTTTTACCACAATTGGAGCCAGAATTCCCGTTTGGGGTGGAAAAGACACCCTCACTGAACATTTTTTTAATGGTTGGGCTGAAAAAATTATTCGCTGGCTAGGTGGGCGAAAAAGAAATCTTAATATCCCAGTAGAAAAATAATAATTAATCATTAATTAGTAGTTCAGTAAAAAAAATCGGTGGATTTAGTATTTTTTCCCACCGAATTTTGATTTTAATTGACTTAATTTTATATCTCATCTACCAATTGGCTGTTCTTTCTTTATAAGGATCGCCACTAAAGGGTTGTACTCCAGTATTAGGATACGCATCATCACTGGGGCCAAAAATCCGAATTGCTGCTTCAGTAATATACTGGGTAAGCCTAGCTAGAAGTTTAGAGATAGCCCTCATAATTTAGACTCCCATTTTTTAGTTGTTTCAAGGGGAATGTCTATACTTTAATTCTAACGCTTTTAACTTTCTCAAAGTCTCAATATATTTACACTCTCCGCAATATTTTTTGATAGAGTTTTGCAAAGCTTCAATTTGTCAAAAACGCCAAGCTTCTCCCTTTGATTCTAATTGTAACAGAGCTAAGTATCTCGTTATTAGTCATTAGTCATTGGTGATTAGATTGCAATTTTGGTAGGGTGGGCACTGTCTACAACGTCAAAATAAGGGTTTTAGGAAGGTTAGGCAGTGCCCACCTTACTGTTATTGAGAATAGTGCAAAATTTCAGTTAAAACGAACTCAAAGACTACTGTAGTCACATTTATCTGACTTAAGCTATCAGCGAAGAAATTTATTTATTAACAGGATGAAAAGCTGGTGCAAAATATAAAGTCACAAAGGACAAATTAAACGAAAGCCTCGTTTTGAGTTCTTCCTTTATCAAAGAAACGTAACTATTGCTAATTCTAACTATTAAAAAAAATTAAATATTGGGTAAAAATTGTATTAATATATCTGTAAAAAGACTTTAATTCAGCTTATTTCTACAATTGTTGCCTATGAGTTGACATTATTTATGGTAAAAACTACCATAAATAAAAGAAGCATTCTGGAAAAGGCGCGATCGCATGACACGTTTCCCAGGCACGGAGAACCAGGAATTGACACTCTCTGCGGATGATTACAGCCTATTGACCGATTTGTACCAGCTGACAATGGCAGCTTGTTACACGGGTGAAGGTTTAGAGCAAAGACGGGCAAGTTTTGAATTGTTTGTCAGAAAATTGCCGGAGGGTTTTGGTTATTTAATCGCGATGGGGTTGACACAAGCGCTGTCATATTTGGAAAAATTCCGCTTTACCCCATCTCAAATTGGGGCTTTGCAGGCAACGGGAATTTTTGCTCATGTGAGCGATCGCTTTTGGTCTATTTTGGAATCTGGACGTTTTAGTGGGGATGTTTGGGCTGTACCAGAGGGAACAGCAGTTTTTGCGAATCAGCCTTTATTGCGAGTGGAAGCACCTTTGTGGCAAGCGCAGTTAGTGGAAACTTATTTACTAAATACCCTGAACTACCAAACTCTTATTGCCACGCGAGCAGCCAGGATGCGTGATGTAGCAGGTGAACAAGCACAGCTACTAGAATTTGGCACCAGACGGGCATTTAGTCCTCAAGCCTCACTGTGGGCAGCGCGAGCAGCCTTAGCAGCTGGTTTTGATTCGACATCAAACGTGTTAGCAGCGCTACAACTGGGCGAAAAACCAAGTGGTACGATGGCACACGCTTTGGTAATGGCACTGGCAGCAATAGAAGGTAGTGAAGACGAAGCATTTGAGGCATTTCATCGGTATTACCCTGGTGCGCCATTGTTAATAGATACATACGATACCATCGCTGCTGCCGAACGATTAGCTGTAAAGGTAGGCTCAGGAAAAATGACATTAGCAGGAGTTAGGTTGGATTCTGGGGATTTAGTAACTTTGTCAAAACAAGTGCGATCGCTTCTGCCTGGTGTTTCCATTGTTGCCAGTGGTGATTTAGACGAGCAAGAAATTCAAAGACTAAAAGCCGCTAGTGCCGAAATTGATGCCTATGGAGTGGGAACGCGATTAGTAACAGGAAAACCCGTAAACGGAGTTTACAAACTGGTAGAAATTGATGGCATTTCCGTCATGAAAGAGTCGAGTGGAAAGATGACTTATCCAGGGCGCAAGCAGATATTTCGTTCGTTTGTGGGAGAAAAGGTGAAAGCAGATTGTTTGGGATTGGCAGACGAAAGTTCTTTAGAAGAACAACCTTTATTGCAATTGTTCATGCAAGCAGGTAAAAGAATGCAAGCACCTGAAACTTTGACGGCTATTCGACAACGTACTGCCGCCTCAGTAAAAAGTTTACCCGAAGAAACTCGACTTTTAGATAACCCTGTTCCGGTACCGATGGTAATTTCCGATCGCTTGCGAGAATTGACTGAGAAAACACACAAAAAACCAGTATTGGTGAATGGTTAATAGCTAATGGCTAATAGCAATCAACTACTAATTGTACAGACGCGATTAATCGCGTCTCTACTAATTACTGTACGGGCGGGTTTAAAAGATAAATTATCAGTTTGAACGGCAAGATTATCAGCAAAACCCGCACGGCAGTCGCACTCGACGCG
>NZ_AJLN01000108.1 GCF_000317285.1 Chlorogloeopsis fritschii PCC 6912
CTTAACCCGACGCCAGGTGCTACAACGGGGGAAACCCTCCGAAGTTCTGATTGCCATGCAGGTGCGGCGGGGGCAGAAAAATCGGAGATTTTTCTGCTGTCGGCAGAGCCGACGCTGTGGTTGCACAGCAACCACAGCTATCCCCGCTCGCACCATCGGCGGAAGCCGCCGCACCCTGCGGGAAGCCGCAGAAGCGTCTACAGACTTCTCTCCGCAACGCACTGGCTCCGCAAGGGCGCGCTGCCTCCCCTACTAAACAAATGACCAATCACTAATGACTAAAATGAAAATTGCCTTATTTGGAACAAGTGCCGATCCACCAACTGCCGGGCATCAAGCGATTATTAAATGGTTATCTCAGCATTACGATCGCGTTGTGGTATGGTCAGCAGATAATCCCTTTAAATCTCACCAAACACCGCTACAGCATCGGGTGGCAATGTTACAACTATTAATTGCCAACATAGATTCGCCACGGCACAATATTAGCTTGGAACAACAACTAAGTAGTTTGAGAACGCTGGAAACAGTGGAAAAAGCAAAAGAACGTTGGGGAGAAGATACAGAGTTTACTTTGGTAGTAGGTTCAGATTTATTAACTCAGCTACCTCGTTGGTATCAGGTTGAAGATTTGTTGCAGCAAGTACAACTTCTGGTAGTACCGCGACCGGGATATGTGATAGATCAAACTAGCTTGCAGACGCTAGAAAACCTGGGAGCAAAAATAGCGATCGCTGAGTTAACAGGCCCACCAGTATCCTCAACAGCGTATCGTGAAAGTGGAGATCCCGAAGCTCTCACACCCTCTGTAATTGACTACATTCACCAACAGCATTTATACAAATGCCAGGACGCATCCCAAAAAAGCTTGCAGATTCGCTAAATCAACAACCTTTGGCAGATTTTAAGGTCGGTGTCGATAACGTAATTTTTTCTGTAGATACTGCCCAAAATCGTCTGTTAGTACTATTAGTAATGCGACAGCAAGAACCTTTTTTAAATTATTGGGGACTTCCCGGTACTTTAGTGCGTCAAGGCGAGTCGCTAGAAGATGCAGCATATCGCATCATGGCTGAAAAAATCAGGGTTAAAAATCTTTATTTAGAACAGTTATATACCTTCGGCGGGCCGAAACGTGATCCGCGCGAAGCAACAGATAGCTATGGAGTACGTTATCTCAGTGTCAGTTACTTTGCCTTAGTGCGATTTGAAGAAGCCGAATTGATTGCTGATAAAGTAGCTGGTATTGCTTGGTATCCAGTCAAGCAAGTGCCGCAATTGGCTTTTGATCATAACGAAATTCTGGCTTATGGACACAGACGTTTAAGAAATAAATTGGAGTACAGCCCGGTAGCATTTGAAGTCTTGCCAGAAACGTTTACTTTGAATGATTTATATCAGTTGTACACTACAGTTTTAGGGGAAAATTTTTCCGATTATTCTAATTTTCGGGCACGTCTACTCAAGTTAGGTTTTCTGTGCGATACCGGAATTAAAGTGTCGCGAGGAGCAGGACGTCCAGCAACTTTATATAAATTTAATGCTGATGCTTTTGCTCCTTTTAAAGATAAACCTTTGGTATTTATTTAACTAACTTTGCAACGAACATAATCACAGATATAACGGATTAGTAATCTGTAACTCTCAAAAAATTAATTATCTGTTATATCCTCTACAAAATCGCTGCTACATTCCTCACCTGTGCTCTCAAACTCAAATCGAAAAACCAAGTCTGAACTTGAAAATGAAAATAGCGATCGCTCAAATTAATCCTACCATTGGTGATTTACCTAGAAACGCCCAAAAAATTTTAGAAGCAGCACAACAAGCAGTAGCAGAAGGCGCGCGTTTGTTGTTGACTCCAGAACTATCTTTATGTGGTTATCCTCCACGGGATTTATTGTTAAATCCTAGTTTTGTAGAGGCAATGGCTATTACCCTGCAACAATTAGCAACAGATTTGCCGCCTCATCTAGCTGTTTTAGTCGGAACCGTAGAAGAAAATACTCAAGCCCACATCACTGGCGGTAAAACTCTATTTAATAGTATTGCTTGGTTAGAAGCAGGCAAAGTCCAGCAAGTATTTCACAAACGGCTTTTACCTACTTATGATGTTTTTGACGAACGCCGTTATTTTGAACCAGGCTTGCAAGCTAATTATTTCACCTTAGATGGTGTTGACATTGGCGTCACAGTTTGCGAAGACTTGTGGAATGATGAGGAATTTTGGGGTAAACGTAGTTACACTGCCAATCCCATTGCCGATTTAGCGATTTTGGGTGTAGATTTGGTCGTCAATTTGTCTGCCTCTCCCTACACTGTCAATAAACAGCGATTTCGCGAAGCAATGCTCAGTCATAGTGCGATGCGTTTTCAGCAACCAATTATTTATAATAACCAAGTGGGTGGCAATGATGACTTAATTTTTGATGGCAGAAGTTTTGCATTGAATCGGCAAGGTGAAATTGTTTGTCGTGCCCACGGTTTTCAAACCGACTTAGTAATCATAGATTTTGACGAAGAGGAGCGGGATTTACAGCTAAGTTCTATTGCACCCAAGTATGAGTGCGAAGAAGAAGAAATTTGGCAAGCTTTAGTTTTGGGCGTACAGGATTATGTCCGCAAGTGTGGCTTTTCCAAAGTAGTTCTGGGTTTGAGCGGTGGAGTTGATTCATCACTCGTGGCTGCGATCGCCACAGCAGCACTAGGTAAAGAAAATGTCTTTGGTGTGCTGATGCCTTCGCCCTACAGTTCCGAGCATTCCATCCAAGATGCTTTGGCTTTAGCAGAGAATCTTGGTATCAAAACTACAACCCTGCCGATCAGGAATTTAATGCAAGCATATGACAAAACCTTAGCAGACTTGTTTGCCAACACCGAATTTGGACTTGCCGAGGAAAATATTCAATCCCGGATTCGGGGTAATTTGTTGATGGCAATTTCTAACAAATTTGGCTATCTTCTGCTGTCTACAGGCAACAAATCAGAAATGGCAGTCGGTTACTGTACCCTCTACGGCGATATGAATGGCGGATTAGCAGTGATTGCCGACGTTCCCAAAACCCGCGTTTATGCAATTTGCCATTGGTTAAATCGTGATGGCGAAATAATTCCTCAAAACGTCTTGTCTAAACCGCCTAGTGCTGAACTCAAACCTAATCAAGTCGATCAAGATTCTTTACCTCCCTATGATGTCTTAGATGACATCTTGCAACGCCTGATCGAAAATCACCAATCACCTGCTCAAATTATTGCAAATGGACACGATCCGGTAGTTGTAGATAGAGTAATTCAAATGGTAGCCCGCGCAGAATTTAAACGACGACAAGCACCTCCAGGTTTAAAAATTACCGATCGCGCTTTTAGTACTGGTTGGCGAATGCCCATTGCCAGCAACTGGTTGACTGTCAAAAATACCTTCCGGCGATTCGTGAGAAGTTAAGTTGGGTACTGGTGACTGGGGAGCGGGGATTCGGGAAAGAGGACACTGGGAGGGGGAGAAGGGGAGAGTGAGGGAGTGAGGGAGCGAGGGTGCATTCTTCCCTCATACTTTCCCTCTCTGGTACTCTCACTCCTCTTTACTCCTTGTCCCCAATTCCCCTTGTCCCTAGTCCCTAGCCTCTAGCCCCTAGCCCCTAATCCCCTAATACTACTCACTATATTTATTACAAATATTTAAGTAATAACACTAGATTTTATTTTGCGTAGAACAATAGTATTGCAGAAATTAAAGTAATAAATTTAACTATATGTCCTACCTAAGCAATAATCTTGCAAGAAATTAACTTTCAGAAATTTGCAGGTTAATTGCTGTAGGAAAAGACATGACTACACAAAATCTATTTTCAGTAACTTTCAGATCAACCGCTGAGGAGAAAGCGTGAAATGAAACTACAAGAATTTTTAGGGACGGATACTAAATATGGCTTGGAAGCGATCGCTGATGATGCAGAGTTGGCTCGTCAGATTCAGATATTATTAATTGGCTTAGGCTTGCTTGAACCTCCAGCCGATGGCAAATTTGGGCCTATTTCTGTTGCCGCACTCAAAAAATTTCAATCTCTCACAAACACCACAGAAACAGACTTTATCGGAGCAGAAACAGCCAAAAAATTGATTGAAACCAAACCAGAGGATCTTCCCAAACCTCCCTTAAAGCTAAGTAACGATCTTGCCAGCAGGATTGTGAAATATATGCAGGCAATGAATTATCAAGTTTTCACTGGGTTAAAAGAATACAACATTACTTATGTAGAGGGAATGAACGGAGACGGAAGCCTTAACAAAGACAACAAAAACGAATTTAACGACAGACGGATTGTCATCGAAATAGTTGATGGTGTGCCCAAAATAGTAGATCACTGGCAAGCTACCACAGAACCAGGCGCTTATTACACCTACAAGCCAATGAATCGGGCTGGTGCTGCCAGAATTCAGTTTGGACAATACAAAGCTTGGGCAGTTGGTTATCATGGCAACGCAGATCGTCACGAAGCATTAATACAAGTTGCACCAATCACCGTTTGCCGCGATTTCAACAAAGACTTTAAACGAACTGGCGATAAACTAGATACAGGTCTTTTCTTGGTTAATCAACACTGGGGCTATGATGCTCCTAGTAATGATATTAAAAATGCTAGTGCAGGTTGTTTAGTAGGACGTATGCGCCAAGGACATCGAGAGTTCATGGCAATAGTTAAACAAGACCGTCGCTACGTAACTAATAATAACTATGTTTTTTATACTACTGTTATTCCTGGAGACGATTTAGTGAAAAAGTTTCCAGCTACAGCCCGGTAAGTATAACAGGTGACAGAGGACAGGTGACAGGGTTAAAAGTCTTTTACATTCACATCAAGACTCCTACCAACAGCCACCAGGCAACAGCCCACAAACCCTCGTTACCCGGTTCAACCTGGTAACGAGAACTAGAGCCTCCGGCTCTTTACAAATTAAAAATCTTGTTAAACAGTTGAAACAGATTCTGGCAGAGATACTTCTAACTTCAAACAGTTTCCACCATTTACCTGCAACTGATACTCCACCCTGTCCATCAGACGATGCATAATTAGCCAACCATAACCACCTTCTTGTTTATCTGTCGGATCGGGAGCCAAATAATCAGATAAATCGAAACCTTCACCGCGATCCCAAATTTCGACGGCAATATCGCGCTCTTTGAGTTCCAAACGAATTAACACTGGCAAACAAGGCTGATCTTTATGGGCATGACGTACCACGTTGGAATAAGCTTCTACTAAAGCTAACCGTAACCGACTCGATTGCCTCGGCCAATCAATAGATTCTTTGAGTTTAACTTCCAAGCATCCTAACAACCAATTTTCTACGATGCTTAGAAACTTTAAGTCACTTGGTACATTCAGCTCACTTTTCATTACTTATAAAACCTCTAGTGAGAGTATTGTTTGATCATCTTCTTGAACGTGGTTGTCAGCTTGGATGCGAGCTAGTAAACTGTTGAGAGAAAGTGGTTGAGTTTCCTGTTGCAAAAGTTGCCAAAGCCCATCTTGATTCAGCATCGAACGTTGACTTAGCTTGATACCATTGTTTGATTGTTCTAATGAATCTATATTTTTGAGAACAGTTGCTTCAGTAATACCATCACTTGTTAGTAATAGAGTTTCTCCGGAAGTGAGAAACAATTGACCGAAGGCTGCTTGCCACTTAGGTAAAATTCCCAAAGGAATACCACGAATCTTAAGATAATTAGGGTTTTCTGTTAAGGCTTTGCGAGACCATAGTAGAGGATATATGTGCCCGGCATTTGCATAAACCAATTCCCCAGTGGCAGGAGTATATCGAGCCAAGAAGAGGGTAATAAAGCAATTGTTACTTATTAAGTCCTCTGCTAGGGCATGGTTGAGATTTTCCATCACTGCATTCGGCATTGCTGGCGTTTGTTGAGATAATTCACGGCGCAATACCGAAATTACACTCGTCATAAATAAAGCAGCTGGCACACCTTTACCAGAAACATCACCCACTGCTATCCACAAATCGCCTTGGGGATGAACAAATACTTCAAAAAAATCTCCTCCTACTTCACGAGCGGGATAACAACAGGCTTGTACCTTGGCACCTTGAATCTCAGGTAAGCTTTGACGCAGCAGGTTGTTTTGAATTTGACGAGCAACCTCTAGTTCTGCCCGGATCTGTGCTTGCTTTTCCTGAAGGCTCTGGTAGAGTTTGGCTTGAGACAGAGCTAAAGCTGCTTGTTCGGCAACTCCTGTTACAAGCTCAATATCTTCCTCTTGCCATGGGCGATCGCGTTCCCACTCAAACAGAGCAATAACTGCAAGTAGGTGTTGCTGGTAGGTAAGTGGTACAGCTAGCTGGTAACACAGCCCATTTTGATGGGTGCATTGATTGTGTTGGTAATCATGGCTGGCTAGAACTTGTTCAATTAAGTTATTGGGAGCGAGAGATAAGTCAGAAAAAGGAGTTTTGGAACTGAGGTAAGAAAACTCGTCTGATGTCAGACAATTATTTTCTATTGGTCTAAGCAAACAATAACTAGTTTCAAAAGTCTGACCGATGATGTCAACAATCTTTTGCAGCATACTAGAGTAGTCTGGTGACTCTCGAATTGCTGTTGTCACTGCATTAAATAAAGATTCTCGCCGCAAAGCACGACTTAACTCTTGAGTGCGTTTTTTGACTACACGATATGTATCTACTGCTTGCTGGACAATTATCCTTAACTGGTCAGGTTTCCAGGGTTTGGTAATATATTTGAAAACCTGACCGGAATTAATCGCATCTACCAAATCCTCAACATCAGTAAACCCCGTTAGCAAAATGCGAATTGTATCAGGAAAGCGCTCCACTGTTAGCCTGAGAAACTCTGTACCATTCATGTTTGGCATTCTTTGGTCAGAGATAATTATGGCCATTTCGCCTTCTTTATCTAGAATGTCAAAAGCACCCAGGGCATTAGTTGCTTTATATACTTGAAAATCTCGTCTAAAAGTGCGGTAGAGCAACTCTAAGTTATCCGGTTCGTCATCTACCACCATCAGTTTAAGTTTTGCTAAATCTGTCTCGGTCATAGGTGACTTCATTTTTCGGATATTTAGACAGCAAATTTGTGTAATTTAAATTACATTTGACCATCAATAAATATTTAGATAGACCAAATTCAAAATAAACAATTCTTTTTTAACACATATTTTTTCTTGTAGTGGTAAATTTACGCATATTCTCCTCAAGAGTAACCACACCAAAAATCTAGTCTATCCAACTAATCCAGAACGCAATGCCCGGACTGCTGCCTGGGTGCGATCGTCAGCACATAGCTTGTTTAAAATATTACGAACATGAGTTTTTACTGTCCCTACCGTGATATAAAGCCTTTCTGCAATTACAGCATTGCTGCAACCTTCAACAATCAACTGCAATACTTCTAATTCCCTTTCTGTCAGGGTATAGGGATCGATCATCTCTTCATTGTTCTCGACCGTTTCCAAAGTTTGAGGTGTGGTTATTGTTTTAGAATCTGTTGCTAATACTTCTGGCTTGTGTTGATTTTGTCGAGCTTGTTGCAATACAATCCGGGCGATCGCTGGATCGATCCAGGCATTACCGTTATAAGTTACGCGCACAGCTTCTAGCAAATTATCAAACTTGATATCCTTCATGCAGTAAGAATCTGCCCCAGCGGCAAAAGCTGCTAGCACTGCCTCTTTGTTATCTCGTAGCGTCAAAATCAAAACCTTGGTTGGTGATTCCTCCCCAGCTAAGGCAGATTTTACCTCTCGTGTCAGTTCTATACCATCTTTATCTGGTAAACCAATATCTATAATCGCAATATCCGGTTGTACCATCTTTACCAGCCTAAGTCCATCAGCAGCGTTGGCAGCTTCTCCTACAACTTCAATTTCATCCTTTTGCTGTAGTGCTGTTCTAATACCTACACGGGTAAGGTCATGGTCTTCAATTAATGCCACACGAATTTTACTCATTGTCTATTTCTGCCCGTTGTAATCTTCACTGTAAAATTGAGTTTACTAAAAAGTCTTAGGATGTGTAGTTTAAAGATATTTGGTTCTTTGTAAGAAAGATATAGGGTGTTAGAGAGCCAACCTGATCCTTGGGCTTGCTGTCAGTGATGGAGATCACTGTACGAATATTATTTAGCTGTTGCAAGAATGCCTCATATCAATTTAATTTGTTTTGCGTTTTATTACATCAATGAACTCACAATGAAACATAACATAAGCTCTATCCAATATACTGCTGGGCAGGGGATAGTAACTAGATCCTGCTTTTTATATACTTTGACGCTTTATGCCCTCTACCCCTTTTTAGTACTTGATATTTTAGTCTTAATGCATTTACTGTTTGTTAGTCTAATTTATAACAAATTAAATGGTTGTTACCATCAGTATACTGAAGTAATAATGTACTTACAATCTATGATAAATATAAGAACTTTATAGATTTATGCATTTTTATAGAGTGTTTTTTTATGCTAATATCTAAATAAATAATATTATTTAAAAAAATTTGTTAAACTATCGTTCAATAAACTTTATGGTGTGAGGCTACTAAAGAATAGACTATGTCTAAACCGCCTAAAGTATTTTCAGTGTTAGGGCTACCAGTTCATGTCATGACTGATTATCCAGGCTGGCTGCTAGAACGCCTGCAAAAAGGAATGGGAACTCATGTAGTCACCCTGAATGCAGAAATGACTATGCAAGCAGAGCAGAATCCGTCCTTAGCTCAAGCAATTAAAAGTGCAGAGCTAGTAATTCCAGATGGAGCAGGAGTAGTTTTATTTTTGCAATGGCTACGGCGGCAACAAGTGCAACGCACCCCAGGAATTGAACTAGCAGAAATACTGTTGCGAGAAATAGGAAAACAAGGAGCAGGTACAAAAGTATTTTTCTATGGTGGAGCACCTGGAGTGGCTGCCAAGGCAGCAGAGTATTGGCTGGCTCACATCCCTAATTTATTTGTAGCAGGTACTCATTCGGGTTTCCATTCCCAGTCAGAAGCAGAACAATTGCGACAAACTCTTGCTCAAATTCAACCACAAGTGATTTTTGTCGGCTTGGGTGTGCCACGTCAAGAATTATGGATCGCCCAGAACCGTCATTTGTGTCCTCAGGCAATTTGGGTAGGAGTCGGTGGTAGTTTCGATATTTGGTCTGGTGCAAAAAATCGTGCTCCAGCTTGGTTGGGAAATAATCATTTGGAATGGTTGTATCGGCTGTATAAAGAGCCTTGGCGTTGGCGGCGAATGTTGGCTTTACCCAAGTTTGCACTAAAGTCTTTAGTTTATGGTTTGACTGCGAAGGAAGCGATCGGTCAATAACTACTCTAAATACTTCAAGCTTGTCAATCTTTCAATCTCTCGCTTCGTTGCAATCCAGTCAGAGAATTAATTCTCTGATTAAACTGAGGGAAAAAGCGGGCTTGCGTTCTTCTTGATAAGCGAATCGTTAATCCAGAAGAACGCAGACACTTACACGCCTACTTTAAGAGGAAAGGGAGCTTCAGGTACATGAATCACGTTCCCTTTGCTCCCTGCACCTTAAGCTCCTTGGCTTTAAAATGAGCTGTGATTTTTTTGACTAGCAACTGCTGCTCTCAAATTACCTTGATGTTCTGAGAGCAGCTTTAAGCCTTCCTCTTTTTCCAAACCAGTCCAGTGCATTAACAGTGCTAATTTAACCCATCTACCACTACGTTCTAGTAAAAACCCAGATGCCTCACGACTCAAACCCGTTAAGTCTTGCAAAATTCGCAAAGCGCGATCGCGTAATTTTTGATTAGTAACTGCTACATCTACCATGCGATTACCATAAACTTTGCCCAAACGTACCATTACACCTGTAGAAAGGATATTTAAAGCCAGCTTTGTTGCCGTGCCTGCTTTGAGGCGCGTAGAACCAGCTAATATTTCCGCTCCAGTTAACAAGCGAATATCAACATCTACTTCTACGCTCACCTGTTCAACAGGTACACAGGCAATAAAAATAGTAGTAGCACCCCTTTGACGAGCAGCATTAATTGCACCGTGAACAAAAGGTGTTGTACCACCAGCAGTAATGCCTACTACTACATCTAGTTGTGTAACTTGCCGTTGTTGAATCGCAGCCTCTCCATCTTGGGCGCGATCTTCCAAATCTTCAGAACTGCGCACCAAAGCTCCAGCACCACCAGCAATAATTCCCTGTACTAGTTCTGGAGGCGTGCAAAAAGTAGGTGGACACTCAGCAGAATCTAACACCCCTAGCCTACCACTCGTGCCTGCACCAACATAAAACAAACGCCCTCCTTGGCGCAAACACTCGGCAGTACGTTCAATCGCTTCTGCCAATTCAACTTTAGCAGCAGCCACCGCAGCTACTGCTTTTTGATCTTCGCTATTAAAAAGTTCCACCAATTCTAAAGTATTGAGCTGGTCTAAATTAAGACTATTTGAATTAACCTGCTCTGTTAAAAGATGCCCGCGCTCCTGCAAGTTCGTCATTTATTCTTTGTCCTTTGTCATTTGTCATCTATCCACGGCGATGTGGAGTGAAAAGTCAACAGTCCAAAATCCAGAGTAAAGGATTTTAATGATTACTATTGGCTGTTGACTAAATGACTAATCACCAAAATCGAAGGGTGGAAGCCCCTGCATTTATGTATGGGGAATGCGTTACAATAATCCCTCCAATCTGCGACGTATGCTTTCAAGTTCAGAATCAGAAAATTCCTGTTCTTGTTGTGATTCCTGTTTTTCGGGCACAGAGTCATCTTGAGCATCTGGTTTCCAATCGGTTTCTTCGACGTTGATTTCTGGGGGAACTATTAATGCGCTGTTTTCTGGGATGATTTCCCAATCGTAGTTAGCACTTTGGCAAAATTCCTTTATTTCTTCAGCATCTATTGCCTCTACTTTCGGTGTAGGAAAATCTTGAGCTTCCAGCATGAGAGCAAAACGCAGGGCGTCATCTTCTGACTCGAACATCAGAATTTTGTTGCGATCGCCTACTCGAATCGTGTGAATGCCCTCATTGTCTGTACCAGCATTAAAAATTAACACAAAAACACGCATGGGTGTAATCATCGTTCCTGTCATCTGGGATCTATTTTTATTAAAATTCCTGGTTGTGTCTAAGGGAAAGCCTAAGCAAAATTTCTTACCTGAAAATGGGAGTTAGAGACTAATAAACAGAGGTTTTCATCAATGTAGCCTCCTTTCTAAGCAATCTACAAAGCTTGGCGTAGGGGAAGAAAACTTTATACCTATACCCGGTTAGCTTGTATATTTTTATGCTGTTTATAATCAAAGCTTTATATAAAATCCCCCTATAATTTGGATTTTACCTATTTCAATCTAGTATTTACCAGGATATTTATTTTTGATAAATGTATTAATTAGCACTTTTTATTACAGTAGTAATCAAATAAATTTAAAATAACTTCAAAAATACTTTTGAGTAATTTCTTCGAGTTTTTGTAAAAATTTACTTATGTAACTACCAGGTGATTGCAAAGTTGGGGCAACGAACCCCAGCTTTTTATTTGAAAATTTTTCAAATATTAGTGGAAATTGCTTGTACTGGACAGGTGGGAATACATTGCTCGCAGACAATACAGCGCGATCGCGTAAATGTTAACTTATAGCTTTCTGGGTTGAGGGTTAAAGCTTCAGTAGGGCAAACTCCAGTACATAAGCCACAATGCACACACAAATTTTCGTCGATGACAATTTCACCTAAAGTGTGGGAAACACTGATATTTTGCGATCGCATCCACTCAATCGCAGCATCTAGCTGATCTATATCTCCTGAAAGTTCCACAACCAGCTTGCCAATTTGGTTTGGTGCCACTTGAGCGCGGATAATATTGGCAGCGACGTTAAAATCTTTTGCCAATCGATAGGTAACTGGCATCTGAATCGCACGCTTGGGAAAGGTGAGAGTAATTCGCTTTTTCACTGTTGTCTAAATTTTTGCATCCACCTCACCTTTAGTTCTAGCGTACTTAGCCATAACTTTTGACTCAACGAGAATGCAAACAGCGAGCGATCGCCACACTTTCTTAAAATTTTCATGCTTTTTTCTGCCCAATCCCGCTCTCAAGCAGATACTGATGGCGTTAGCTCTTCAAAAATTGAGCAAATGTTACGGTTTATTACAATCTCTGCCTAAATCCTACTAAGTCAAAGTCATTTCGACTACGCTAATAAAACAAAGTCATGACGATTACACCCAAGCAGGAGATCTGTATCGGCTCATGACACCCGATCAACAGGAGCGTTTGATCCAAAATATTGTAGGTAGTTTGAGTCAGGCGCGACGCGATTTACAGATGCGTCAACTTTGCCATTTCTTCCGGGCTGATGTAAATTATGGTCGTCGCGTCGCAGAAGGATTGGGAATAGCGATCGATCCATCTATGCTTCCCAAGTCTGCCGAAGCCGTCGGGGGTGCTCGGTAATAGGGGATAGGGGACAGGGGACAGGGAATAGGGAACAGGGAACAGGAGACACGGAGTTGAGGAAGTTGAGGAAGTTGGGAAGTGATAAGAGTAATACCAATTCTCTAAAATTTTGCTACACATCAATCTCCGCGTCATTATCTGTAACCGCCTTTTGGAGAATTAGTATAAATTCTTCCCCATCTTTCCCATCTTCCCTATCTCCCTCATCTGTTCCTCTCTCCTACTCTCCCCCTCTTCTTCCCCTGCGGCAGTCGAGAAACAGCAGGCAATTACCCAACAAAAGTACTAGAGTGAAAGATAACGGTACTTAATAAGTTTTAATAAATCTGTTATGAGTACGAATTCACCTGTGAATTCTCCAATCAAGCCAGAATCTACTTCAGGAGCGCGCCTGAGAAACTTTTTAATTGCAATTGTAGCGATCGCCCTCAGCGTTGCCTTGGTCTTGGGATTAAAAAGCGAAACTAGCTCAGTTTCCCTCACTAGTTTAGATGAACAATCTACACCATTAGAAGTAGCTTTGACTAATGGCAAGCCATCTTTAGTGGAATTTTACGCTAACTGGTGTACAGTCTGCCAGAAGATGGCACCAGACATCGCCCAACTAGAACAGCAGTATGCAGACAAAGTTAATTTTGTCATGCTAAACGTAGATAACACCAAATGGTTGCCAGAAATGCTGAAATACCGGGTAGATGGTATTCCTCATTTTGTGTTTTTGAGCCAGAACGGAGAATCTGTTGCACAAGCGATCGGCGATCAACCCCGTACAGTCATGGCAAGTAATTTAGAAGCCTTAGTTACTAATTCGCCCTTACCCTATGCTCAAGCTAGTGGGGAAGTTTCCAAAGTTTCAGCATCAGTAGCACCAGCAGGTAGCAAAGACGATCCCCGCAGTCATGGTAGTCAAGTAGCAAATTAAATGTATAGTAGGGGGACAGTAAAGTCTACATTAAATAGCCAGAGGCTCCTGTTCTCGTTGCCAGGTTGAACCTGGTAACGAGGTTGATTTTGTTGCTGCAAGCTAATGTATTTTTTACAAGAAACTCTACGTGTAATTACAACAAGAAGAGCGATTTCATCACAATTACAAAAAACTTCTCTTTTTCAGGGAGTTTACGGCAAGGATTATGTTAGTTCCATACATTTGTTTTAGCTAAGACTAATTAAACTACCAACAGTAGTCTTGAAATATCGAATATATTCGATATAATTAGCCTTATGGATACGAAAGATACTGATATATTTAAAGTTCTTGCTAACGAAACTAGGCTGCAGATCTTGCACTGGTTGAAAGAACCTGAAGCCAACTTTCCTCCTCAAGATGTCGATCCTCATACCGTTGGAGTTTGCGTCGGTAGTATTCAAAAGAAAACCGGCTTGGCTCAATCTACTGTGTCTCACTATTTGTCGATGCTGGAGGCTACAGGGCTGATTGTATCAACCCGCCAAGGGCAGTGTACTTACTACCGTCGGAATGAAGAGGCTTTCTCTGAGTTCGTTACTCACGTTGCTACAGAACTTTAATATAAATAAAAGCTAATCTTCCTCTTCATCCATTTTTATTATTTAATATCGAAATTATTCGATATCTCTAATATTCAAAAGACTGTTATGGTGTAGGTGCGACAGACAACCGACGGTGTAGATGAGGGAGAGACGATGATAGCGAGCTATTTAGTTTTATTAGTTATCGGTTTGGGTGCTATCTGGCTAGGATTAAAAATACGTGAGGAAGTCTATCGCATTGCAGTTGTATTCAGCGGAGTAATGCTATTAGTGATGGGATTCGTGTTGTCTCCATCTGCTGTGCAATTTGGTGTTGTGCTAATTTTGTTGGGACTGCATAAACTTTATACTCCACAGCCAAAATTTTAGATGTTTGAGACAAAGCAATCAAATTGTTTAGTTGAGTTACAAGAGGGTGGATGATCATTAGCGCAACTTACGACCGAACTGTATCAGATCGGCGACATAGTGATCGCGCTCTTCATAGAACGGAAAGTGAACACCTTGAGGCATAATAGTCGATTGGGCAATATTAGCGATCAATTCCAGCTCTTATTTCTCCGTGCCCTCTGCGCCTTTGTGGTTTTATAGTTCTTTTTGGGAAATTACAACGTGACGACAATCTTACCAGCAGCTTGATTAGATGCCATGAAGCGCATTGCTTCTGGGAGGCTTTCAAGCCCTTGGAATTCGCGATCGATAGTCAGTGGGAACGAGCCATCTGCTAATCCTGCTGCAATGAAAGCTTTGGCACGAGCAAAGGCTTCTTCATCGCCTAGTAAGCCCAAATTTCGATTCCCTGTAAAATCAAACACTTTGTAGACGTAGAAATGAAAACTGCGAATAAAGGCAGCCATCCACGGAAAGGTGCTCAAATTCTCAGCATCCAGCAAACCATAGACAATCCAATGTCCTCGTACCTTCACCGCTTGGGCTAATCGATCGCTGAGGGCACCTGCTACTGCATCGTAAATCGCATCCGCACCTTGATTATTCGTAATTTCCATGACACGGGTAACGAGATCTTCTTCTTCCGTCGCCACTACATAATCTGCACCTGCATCAAGTAAGGCTTGGCGTTTCTTGCTAGTACGAGTAGTGGCAATAACTTTGGCTCCAATCTTTTTCGCCATTGCGATCGCTGCCAAACCTGTTGTACTTGTTCCTGCCGTAATCAGAATCGTTTGATAGGGTTGCAAATGCGCCAATTCTAACAGTGCGAAATAACCTGTGAAATAAGCGAAAGCAAATCCAGCACCTTGGGCAGGAGTAAAGTTATCCGGTGTTTTCATCAAACCACGAACAGGTAAGATAGCGGTTTCACCAAAGTTTGCATAATCGCCGATTGAGAATGCAGGGATAGAACTGATGCGATCGCCAACCTGAAAATTAGTAACATCAGCACCTACAGCCTCGACAATTCCTGAAATTTCATAGCCAAGACGCGAAGGCAGTTCTGGAGTTTCAACATAATTGTTTGCCATCCACAATAAATCTGCACGGTTGAGACTCATTGCTTGTACTCGAACTCGCACTTCACCTGCACCAGGTTGAGGCAGGGGAACCACGTCAAGCTGTAACATTTCTGGGCCACCGTATTGATGAAATCTGTAAATTCGCGTAGTGGTAGCATCGGAAGTCATGGCTAAATCTCCTGTGAACTTGGTGTTTCTGTTGTGGCGTTGCAAACTTCATGACTCTATCCTCGCGGATGCGCTATGATTTTTCCAATCGATTAATAATATGATTTACATTCATAAAATGAATTATGCAAGCCGTCCAACATTTCCAACTAGCAGGTGTTGATCTCAACCTTTTGGTAGTATTCGATGCGCTAATGAGCGAGCAACACCTTACCCGCGCAGCCGAGAAAATTGGATTGAGCCAACCTGCAACGAGTAACGCCCTTGCTCGGCTACGCAAGCTCTTTAAAGACGATCTGTTTATCAAAACCTCTAGAGGAATTACGCCTACTCCCAGAGCATTTGAACTGACTGAACCCATTCGTCAAGCCTTGGAGCAGATTCAATTTGTGGTGAGCAGCCAGCCGGAATTTAATCCAGCCACAAGCGATCGCACCTTCCGCATTGGCATGGATGACTACACCGAAATTGTATTTCTACCCAAGTTATTCCAAACAATTGAAGAACTTGCTCCTCACATTAAAATTCAAATTCGTTCTAGCAACTGGCAAAAAGCTCCCAAACTGCTCGATGCTAATGAAATAGATTTAGCGATCGGTTATTGTCCTCAATATCAAACGTGGCATCAGCGCCAAATCCTCTATGAGGAACGGTTTGTCTGCGTTACTAATGCGAAGCAATTCAAAAAGCGCAAAGCAATTACGTTAGATGAGTACATTACCGCCTCCCATCTCCTAGTGTCTCCCAAAGAAGATATGGTGGGTATGGTCGATGAGATTTTACAAGAGCACAATTTACAGCGAACTGTGGCATTATCGGTACCAAATTTCTTAATTGTGCCATTTGTATTGTGTAACACAGATCTAATCGCCACGCTGCCAACCCAGATTGTTCAAACTTTCGTCGAAGTGTGGAAACTTCATGCTTTACCTCTACCGTTTGAAATGCTTGGATTTTCAGTGGATTTATTGTGGCATACAAAAAGCGATCGCGATCCTGCTCATCGATGGTTGCGGAATTTAATTGCCCAACTATGTCCAGAGTAAGATGAAATTGAGACAAGCCAAGGAATAGTTGGTAGGAAAAACAAGATTGCCAAGATCCCCGACTTTTCAAAGAAGTCGGGGATCTATGTGTTGAATTGCTATATATATCGCCAGGCTGATGTACGCTTTCAATAAAAGCTGAATACTGATATCGTAACTTGCATAAAAATTTTTCTGCGAGTTACATTCTCGGCAGTATCAGCCTTGAGAAATATTTCTAGACATTTATAAAGATAAAAGGTTTCATCTCGATGAATCGAGTCATATCTTGGTTAAAAAGCATTCGACTACGTCAGTTAGTTACAGTTTTGCTAGTAACTATTGCATTTTTATTTAGCACTGCTTTTGGCAATACTTATCAGCAATCTGCACAAGCCAAAGCACTCACACCAGAAGCACAGCAATATCATTCTGAAGGTGGCGAAGAATTTCAAAAAGCAGTAAAAAATACTCAAGAATCTGGTAAAAATATAGTTGAAAGTGCCAAAGAGAATATCATCGAAAAACTCAATTTGAATGAACCGATTCCTCCAGCAACCAAAGAGTTTTTCCAGGACGTAAAAGAAAATACCCAACAAGCAGTCAAGAACCCACAAGTAATTATCAAAGGTTCTCAAAATCAAGAATAAACATAAATGTAGCTTTGAGAAGCAAAATTTAAGTCCAAACTTCTTTGATAGCCCACACCTTAGCAAGGCTGTGGGTTTTGTAAATGATTTTGTGAGTACGGGTATTTTGACATTACTTACAGAGAAACCCCCAATCGTAGATGCGATCGCTACATTAGAGAATAGAGAAAGATAAATCAGCGATCGTATTTAATTTCAGGGTACTCACAATAAATCATGAGTGAAAAAGCCACTATTTTAGATAATCCCTTACTTCAAGGCTCCGGTTTGCCTGCGTTTGCAGACATTAAATCAGAGCAGGTGGTACCAGCATTCAATCAGCTACTGACAGAATTAGATCGAGAACTTACCAAATTAGAGTCTGAAGTACAGCCTACTTGGAGCGGTTTAGTAGAACCTCTAGAAAAAATCACCGAGCGTCTCAGTTGGAGTTGGGGTGTTGTCAGTCATTTAATGGGGGTAAAAAATAGCCCAGAACTAAGGGAAGCTTATGAGGCTGTTCAACCAAAGGTAGTACAGTTTTCTAACAAGTTGAGCCAAAGCCAACCCATTTATAATGCTTTTAAAGCACTCCGCAACAGCAATCACTGGGATAATTTAGACTCTGCCCAAAAGCGAATCGTAGAAGCAGCGATTCGAGATACAGAACTTTCTGGAGTTGGTTTGCAAGGTGAGGCAAAAGAGCGCTTCAATGCCATCCAAATGGAGTTGGCTGAACTCTCCACTAAGTTTTCTAACCACGTCCTAGATGCGACAAAAGCCTTTGGCTTGACACTGACAAAGAAAGAAGAAGTTGACGGACTACCCCCTAGTTTACTTAGTTTAGCAGCACAAGCAGCACGAGATGCGGGAGCAGAAAACGCCACTCCAGAAAATGGCCCTTGGCGCATTACTTTAGACTTCCCTAGTTACTTTCCTTTTATGCAGTACAGCACTCGCCGTGACTTGCGCCAAGTGCTTTACAAAGCTTACATGACTCGTGCTTCGTCTGGAGAGTTAGACAATAATCCAATCATTGAACGCGTTTTGGAATTGCGTCAAGAACTAGCAGAGCTACTCGGCTATAAGACTTATGCAGAAGTTAGTTTGGCGAGTAAAATGGCTCCCAATGTAGAGGCTGTAGAAAAACTACTGGAAGAATTGCGCCAAGCCAGTTACGATGCTGCAATCAAGGAATTAGAAGATTTGAAAGCCTTTGCAGCTTCTAAGGGAGCAGCAGAAGCGGATGATTTAAAACATTGGGATTTTAGCTTTTGGGCAGAGCGCCAACGAGAAGAAAAATTCGCCTTTACTCAAGAAGAACTACGTCCCTACTTTCCTTTGCCCCAAGTGCTAGATGGTTTATTTGGGTTAGTGAAGCGAATATTTGGCGTCACCGTCACTCCTGCTGATGGGAAAGCCTCTGTGTGGCATGAAGATGTCCGTTATTTCCAAATCGCTAATGAAGCGGGTAATCCCATTGCCTACTTTTACCTAGATCCTTACAGTCGCCCCGCCGAGAAGCGTGGTGGTGCATGGATGGATGTCTGTATTAATCGGGGCAAATTCACAGAAAATGGATCGGCAAAGACTCGCTTACCTGTAGCATATTTGGTATGTAATCAAACACCCCCCGTTGATGGCAAACCGAGCTTAATGACGTTTACGGAAGTAGAAACTCTATTCCACGAATTCGGGCACGGTTTACACCATATGCTGACTAAGGTAGATTATACCGGAGCAGCAGGTATTAATAATGTCGAGTGGGATGCTGTAGAATTACCTAGTCAATTCATGGAGAATTGGTGTTACGATCGCCCGACTTTGTTTGGCATGGCTAAACATTACGAAACTGGCGAAACCTTACCAGAACACTATTACCAAAAGCTGCTAGCGGCAAAAAATTATATGAGTGGTAGTGGTATTCTCAGGCAACTGCACTTTAGCCTCCTTGATATCGAACTGCACCATCGCTATCGCCCTGGTGGCAATGAAACACCCAAAGATGTGCGCGATCGCATTGCCAAGACAACCACTGTCATCCCACCGTTGCCAGAAGATGCTTTCCTGTGCGCTTTTGGACACATTTTTGCAGGAGGATACGCTGCAGGCTACTACAGCTACAAATGGGCAGAAGTATTGAGTGCAGATGCTTTTGCTGCTTTTGAAGAGGCAGGTTTAGAAAACGAGGAGGCTGTTAAAGCTACAGGTAAACGTTATCGCGATACTGTTTTGGCTCTCGGTGGTAGCCAGCACCCAATGGAAATATTTAAGTCTTTCCGGGGGCGTGAACCGAGTACAGAACCATTACTCAGGCATAATGGTTTAGCTGCTGCTTAAACATAGATGGGTAGTGCTTGCGCTCTACCCATCCTACAAATAATACAAATAATAAATACAACAAAGAAGGCGCTGGTGATAGCGCCTGATTACCGTGATTAGATGAATCTATAAGGTAAGGAACAAACCTGGATACTCACCTTATTTATTCAGGGATAGTTTCTGCGTGAACAATAACATGGATCAGAATAATACAAAAGTACATTAAATAGTCTCTTAAGGTTTGAATGCTAATGACGAATTTAAGTGGAAACAGGTGGTGAAGCCAGGGAACTATTTTTTCCCAACCAGATGTCTGGGTTGTAAGGAACACAAAGCAAAATAATATTTTTTGACGTGTATCGCCCAAATTTTCTGAAAGTTTGTCTATCTTTGCTTCTACATATATTCCCTTGGAGCTTACCCTTGGAGGCTATTGCACAGACAACCTCTCATTCCCAGCTACTAGGGAAACCAAAACAAACAGGTAATCGCAGCAACAAAAGTGGCACTATCCAAGTGAAGATACCGATTAAGAAACTACCAGCACGCCGGGAGGCAGGGAGTACACGCAGAGGCAGCTGTATTTCTGGCGATCCGGCACTTGTGGCTTTATTGTTGCCTGCAACTAATTTGGGATTGACAAGTGCTGCTTATCCTCGGTTTTTTTGGTATTCACCTCAAAATACTGCCCAGCAAACACAGTTTTCCTTGTATCAGATAGACGAGCGATCGCGCCAGCGAACCCTTCTGTACAACACAATTTTTAAACCCAGCGCTGAAGCAGGCGTGACTAGTTTAGCCCTACCGAGTCAAGATAAGATTCCGCCTTTAGAAATTAATCAAACTTATTACTGGACTGTATCAATTATTTGCGATCGAACAGATCCTTCACCCCGCTCTGTGATTACTGTAGATGGTTGGATACAACGAGTTACTCTCAGTAAAAATGTAGCTCATCAATTGCAGCGGTTGAATCCTAAAGAGCGTATTCCTATCTATGCCGAACAAGGACTTTGGTTTGATACACTATCAACCGTAGCCGAGTTACGTGCCTGTAACCCCTCTGATAATAATTTATCGAACCTCTGGATCAATCTGCTACAACAAGCCGAGTTAGTAGAACTAGCTCAACAGCCTCTGCAGCAAAAATGTTCTCGTCGGTGAAAGGTCACTACTGAAAGAGGTAAACTCTTAATAGCAAATTGAAAATTTGTCAATAAACAAAAATAGATTTTATCTACTTTTCTGTTTTTCTTTGCAATACTTAACTTAGCTTTAATTAAAAATAGTAAACATAGATTAAAACTAATAAAATTCATCATCATTCATTAAGTTAATCGTGCAATATTAAGAGTAAGCTGAATAAATGAAGCCTAGTTGAAAATTATTCGTCACTAGGTGCAAACAAAAATAACATTTGTCAACGTTTGGCAGTGCATAGTCAAAAGCAATAAATTCGCATTCCATTGACTATTTACTGTTAACTGTTGATAGTGTTGTTCAGCAAGGCGGTGAAAGTTAAGCCAATTACAAGAGATTGCAAACCAAAGCTACGTGAGCAACAAGGCGTAACGATGATCAACAATATTTTGCTAGCTGTCTCTGGGCTGGGACATGCGGAAGAAATGCTGAAAACTTTGAAGGAAATACCATCAATTCAACGAGCAAAAGTTACAGTTTTGCACGTTGTTCCGCCACAAAGCACCGCCGGAGCGATGACAGCTAAGTGGGAAGAAGGTGGCAAAATCTTGGCTAACGCCATTCAAACTTTGAATTTAGATCCCAGTCAAGTCTCTTCAATCTTGCGGCAAGGTGAACCCAAAGATGTAGTTTGTCAAGTAGCAGAAGAAATCGATGCAGACTTAATTATCATGGGTTCTCGTGGACTCAAACGACTGCAATCGATTTTAGCAAACTCTGTGAGTCAGTACGTTTTTCAATTATCCTCTCGCCCCATGTTGCTGGTAAAAGATGACATTTATGTCAAAAAAATTAACCGCATTATGGTAGCAATAGATAATTCTGAAGCGTCAAAACAGTGCTTGAATTTGGCATTATTTTTAATTCGAGATATTAAGGGAGGAGAATTAATTCTATCCCATGTAATCACAGATTTAGGAGGAGAATCTGCTGCATCAACTCAGGTTAATCCTGAACAACATCCTGTTTTGGCAGCGGCAGTTGCAGAAGCTAAAAAACAAGGTGTACAACCTCGCTGCGTGCTAAGTATGGGCAAGCCAGGTGAAAAAATTTGCCGCTTGGCAGAAGAGTTGAATGTAGATCTATTATTAATTGGTTCTCCAGATCGTCGTCCTTCGATTGCTAAGAGTTTTGTCGATCTAGATCGACTTTTAGGCTCTTCTTTGTCTGACTACGTGAGAATCAATGCTACTTGCCCAGTCTTATTAGCACGAACTGTCGGCTAAAGTTGAGATTTTGCGGTTTATAAAGTCGTAGTAGAAGTAGAGACGCTAAATTATCCTCCAGGAATGCCTGCGGTATATGCGTCTCTACAAGGTTTGTATTTTTATGAGAGTCTTAGTGAAATTGTATAAGACGCCGTATTGTCGCCCCTTTGAGATATCTGCAATCAACGATCCCTTTCTGCGTTGGCGTTACTGAATTATGGGATGATTACGCCCAATTCATATCAACCCAAGTAAGCAATTTTTTGAGGGTGGGTACTGCCTATCTTTCCTCAAAACCTTATTTTTACATTGTGGATAGTGCCCACCTTACTGTTAAAGCTCTTCCTTTTCATAGAAATTATAAACATACCTCAAGAGAGATGGATGTTTGTAACAAGGAAACCAGTATTAGATATAGCGTTGTTTTCCAGATATTTGATGTTACTAAATCAAACATTGCCTTGTTAGGTGCTAATCATAGGCAAAGACAGGTAAATAACAAGATTTTTCAGAATTTTGAATAGGAGATAGATGATGGTAGATGATTTTTTGCGAAAAGCGAAGGACTTTATCGGCGGGTCAAAAGACGAAGAACGTGAAAGAGACTATGATACTCACAGAGGACGGCGGGTACATCCAGCTAGTGAAGATCGCTACGATGATGAGGACGATGAGGAGTATTCTGGCAGCGATCGCCGTTCTCGTAAAGACCGTTACGATGATGAGGACGATGAGGAGTATTCTAGCAGCGATCGCCGTTCCCGTAAAGACCGTTACGATGATGAGGACGATGAAGACGATGAGGAGTATTCTAAGGGTTCCCGCCGTTCTCGTAAAGACCGTTACGATGATGAGGACGATGACGACTAGTAAGCCATAGTCTTAAGAGCTTCCTCATCTCAGTTGCAGTATGCGCCTGTACCTCCAGCAGATCAGAGCAGCCGAGCTTTTGATATTATGGCTGCTCTGGGCTACGTTTCTGACTTAAGAGCGAGCTTACTATCTATGTTCTATGTTGAAAATAATTGCCAGTGGTATAAAAGCCTGTTTTCAGATGTTAGAAATGTCGAGGCTTTTAAGTACCTTCATGTGGGTTGTGTTTCGGATATAAAACGTAAAACTCTATCAGCGATCGCTTGAATATAGATTACTTTACCAAATCTTTACTTGAAGTTAGTAAAGCAAGCAAGCTTTTTAAGTAATACTATCTAGACTATTTTGAAAATTTTACACACGTATTGCATATTTTAGTAAAATAAGTTGATAGTGATAATACTTTACTAGTTGCTGAACTATACATATTAAACTTACTGTCAGGCAGAAGTTTAGGACAATCATATAAGTTGTACTTAACTACTATTTGACAATTTAAATACGGATTTTATACGAATAGTTTTATTTAGTTTCTACTCGACCATTTCATATACATTGCCTTTAAACGTTAAGTTCAATTCAATATCTAAATCTACTCTGTATATAGTTAAATTATTTATACCCAACTAAAAGTATCAATATACACTTCCAATTGCATATATTTAAATTTATTAGTAAAAAATATGACACAAAAATCATCAATCAAAATAATGTATAAAAAACTAAGTGTTTAAATTTTATGTCTAATAATCTTTATTGGTAAGAAAATTTAAAGATTCACAGAGAGCATTGACATTTCTAAATTGGCACTTTAGGTTTGTATGAACAAATTTCTCCTGGTGTTCTAATTGAAAAACTAAGTGAAATTCCTATCTGTGTACATATAAATAAACTGCTAGCAAATATCAACCTACTTGTTGCATAAGAGTTGAAGAATAAGTTGATATTTGATAAATATTTGAGATGTACGCTCAAATTGGAGAAGTGTAACTATAAATATTTATTTATTGATAAACTTTGGATGTAGATATAGTCATTAGATGTAGTAATGATTAAGTATGGCATTTTGCCTATCTGAAAAACAAAGTTTTATTAATATAACCAAAATGATTGACTATTTTTACTAAAAAATAGTGTTTTGATTTAGAGGGATTTCATAGTGATTAACACTGAGCTGGAACGAGGAAAACTAGTTATTACTTCTCAAAAAAGTTCTGATGATTTGAGAAAAACTCCTACAATCTTTACAAGTTTGCGGCAACGACGCTTTTTGATTGTAGGTGTTTCCTGCGTAGTCATGTCGGTTGCAAGTTTTATGGCTTTCAGTGCAAAACCTGTTTACCGAAGCTCTATGCAGTTATTAGTAAACTCCAGCCTTGATGAACGAGAACTGCTAAGTAATGCTCAAGAAGGTTTATTGAAAGATTTAATTGAACCTAAATTAGAAGCTTTTGACTACACTCCTAATATGAGGTTGATAGTCAGTTCCAAAATTATCCAAAAAGCTGTAAATGCACTTAGTGCTGAATATCCCAATATTACTGTAGAAGAAATTAAAGGTAAAAACCCTTATTGGAAACCTTTAGTTGTCAAGGAACTAGATGAAGAAACAGGAGTTGATCCTGCCTACGAGCAAGTATTTGAGCTTTCCTTTGAAAGTAGCGATCCACTGAAAGCCCAAAAAGTATTGCAAGCTCTTCAAACAGCATTTCGAGACTACAATATTGAGCAACAAAAATACCGCGTTAATAAGGCACTTGCTTTAGTTAACGATCGCCTACCGACAATGAAACAGCAGTTGCAGCTAGCTGAGGAAAAATTAGAAAAATTTCGCAAAAAACACAATATATTCGATCCTGAGATTCAAGGCAAAATTCTTCTAGAATCACTTGGAGATACGAAAAAACAGCTGCAATCCACTCGCGCTCAACTGCAAAATTTACAAGCTCGCCAAAAAAATATCGAGAAAGAACTTGCCTTGTCTTCTTCAAACACAAGCTCTTCTTCCCTGGGTGAATCCTCGCATTATCAAGTACTACTCGATGAAATTCAAAAAACCGAATCAACTTTAGCTCAGGAACGCCAACGCTATACAGATGACTTTCCTGCTGTACAAAAACTAATCGAACAGCGCCAGAGTCAAGTTAATTTATTAAGGGAAGAAATAAGGCAATTACTCTCAACATCTAATCAACAGACACAAGCTTCAGTACTGCGAGTTCTGAACACAGCAAACACCAGAGCGGCACAGCCAATTAACTGGCAAGCACTCAAGCGATCGCTAGCAGAAAAAGTGCCTGCTCTAGAAAGTACAAGACAACCATTATTGACAAAAGGGCAATTAAAAGAGGTTGAACCTGAGCTAGCGCAAAAATTAATTGAGGTAGAGACAACTATCAAGGGATTGCGTGCCAATGAAAAGAGTTTAGTTGAGTCAGAACAAAAATTTTCCTCCGAGTTAAGTAAATATCCAAAACTAATATCGGAGTACAAACGCTTGCAGTCAGGTGTAGAAGCTAATCGCAAGCAACTTGAGCAACTTACTCAGGCGCAACAATCTCTAGGACTGAAAATTTCTCAAACAAACCTTGACTGGCAAGTTTTAGAAGAACCCCAGCGGGGAATCGACGTGGGTAGCAACAGATTATTATTTCTTGTTGGAGGAGCGATCGCTGCACCGATTTTAGGTATTGCCGCTGCCTTGATGGGAGGATTGTCTAACAGCGTTATTTATTCTCCACAAGAGTTAAAAAAGCTGACTAACCTGCGGATACTAGCTACAGTTCCAAAATTAAGACCATTTAACCATCGCTGGCAAGGGTGGCGATTACCTTGGAAGTGGGGGCGAACCAAAGCTGACTTTAAAGCAGCAGAAATCTTTGACGAAAAGCCTTCCCAGCAAACATTGGATATGGCGTATCAAAATATCCAAATCATCAAATCTCCCCTTTCGTTTAAGTCTCTCATGGTAACTTCAGCAGTACCAGGGGAAGGCAAAACAACCTTGGCTGTGGAATTAGCGGTGAGTGCTGCTCGGATGCATCGACGGGTACTGCTAATTGATGCTAACTTACACCAACCAAATTTGCACAAAACTCTAGAACTTTCTAATGATTGGGGATTATCGCTATTATTAGTAGATGAAGCAAACACCTCCTTTGAGAATTACATCCAGCCTATTCACCCCTCTATAGATGTTTTAACCGCTGGATCTACCACCGAAAATACGGTGAAGTTGCTGAGTTCTCGACGAATGAAAGAATTGGTAGAGTTGTTTGAGGACACTTATGACCTTGTATTGATAGATGCTCCTGCTATTCTGACTATGGTCGATGCCAGAATTTTAGCAACCTTCTGCAATAGCATCGTGATGGTGGCACGTATTGGTAAAGTAACTCAAACCCAATTGATTCAAGCTACAGATATTTTGAGCAACTTGAATTTGATTGGCATCATTGCTAATTTAGCTAGCAGTTCTCATGCCTGAGTTAACGCGCCTTACCAGCCCCAAGATACAATTCGCCCACTTTTGGATCGTTCAATAATTCTAAACCAGGGCCTTGGATTGCATCTCGCCCCGACTCTAGGACATAACCCCGATGCGCCATTTCCAAAGCTTTACGAGCGTTTTGCTCTACCAAGACAATTGCCGTACCTGTGCGGTTAATTTCTTTAATTTGCTCAAATACTTGAGTTACCAACATAGGAGATAGAGCTGCGGAAGGTTCATCCAAAAGTAATAAGCTGGGTTCTAACATCAAAGCTTTACCCATCGCTAGCATCTGCCGTTCTCCTCCAGAGAGAGTGCCAGCACGTTGATGGCGGCGATCGGCAAGCCTGGGGAACATGGTAAATATTTTATCTTTCAGTGGTTTTAAGGCGACATTACGGACAAAAGCACCCATTTCGAGGTTCTCTTCAACACTCAAAGAGGGAAAGACATTAGAAATTTGCGGTACGTAACACATTCCCTTTTGAACAATGTGATTTGACTTTAGTCCTGTTATATCCTCTCCTTTAAAGGTAATTGTGCCTTTGTGGGGTGTTAACAGTCCAAAAATAGTTTTCGCTAAGGTTGATTTACCTGCACCATTGGGGCCAATTACTGTCACCATTTCTCCAGGGTAAAGGCAAAAATTTATACCTTGCAAAATATCTACATCCTTGATGTATCCAGCATGAACATTTTTAACTTCTAGTAAATAGTCAATAGTCATGGGTTAGTGGGTAGTGGTTAGTGGTTAAGTAGGGGAGCCAGTGCGGTGGTGAGCCAGCGCTGCGGGAGGGTAACACGAGCGCAGGCGACTGGCGTAGACACAAAGTGGATAAGCGAAAGTAAGGGTTTCCCGGCATAAAACAACTGGCGTGTGGGTTTTTTTGATGGTATTCGGCTCAAACCCATAATTTACATAAACCCGCCCGCACAGTAGTTAGTAGTTAATAATATTAATCAATATTTCCTAGTCAAGTAAAAATTGGGGACTGGGTATCGGCGACTGGGTAGAGACGCTTCGGTTCCGAAGCGTCTGTACAATTCCTCTCCTTGTTCTCTTCCTAGCCCCTAGCCCCTAACCCCTAGTCCCTAGTAAACTATGATGGCGTCTTTTGTAAATCTGGCCTTTCTTCTGGAACGATCGCTCCTTCTACTGGGCAAACTTGGAGACATATGCCACAGTCAATACAGGTGGCAAAATCAATCCAGAACCAATCGGTTCCCTTGACATTTTTACCTGGCCCTGGGTGAATACAAGCAACTGGACAAGCGTCTACACAATCTGCGACGCCTTCACAAACCTCTGTAACAATAGTGTGTGGCATAGATTTCCCCTCTTTATTAGATCGCAATCGCTGTACTTAGCCAGCTATTTCTAGCCTAACAATAATGATTTGGTCATTAGTCAATAGTCAAGCCAGACTCTCAATAAATACGGGTGTTCAGATCCCCGACTTTTTTAAAAAGTCGGGGATCTATAACTTCTCAGAAGTTGCGTGGCGGACTACTGATGCTCCAAATTAGAAAATAATTAAAACAAACGGCGATCGCTCTATAAATAGGAGTGAAATTAACACCTATAACAGTACTGTTGTTCTACCATAACAACGGTAGTATTATTAAGGACTGTTTCATGCTGCCTTACATTGATTAGCCTGCCGATATGTCAGAAACTCAATTAGCTGCATCTATAAATGGGCATCTTCCCTATCCCAATCAAAATCTTCAAAACACTATCCGCATTCGGGGTGCTAGGCAGCATAACCTGAAAAATATTGACTTAGATTTACCGCGCGATCGCCTGATCGTCTTTACAGGTGTTTCTGGTTCGGGCAAATCTTCTTTAGCTTTTGACACTATCTTTGCCGAGGGACAACGCCGCTACGTCGAATCCCTCAGTGCTTATGCGCGGCAATTTTTAGGTCAGATGGATAAACCAGATGTAGAGTCAATTGAAGGGTTAAGCCCGGCAATTTCCATCGACCAAAAGTCTACTTCCCATAACCCCCGTTCTACAGTGGGGACAGTAACAGAGATTTACGACTATCTGCGCTTATTATTTGGACGAGCGGGTGAACCCCATTGTCCAATATGCGATCGCTGTATTGCCCCGCAAACTATTGATGAAATGGTTGATCGGGTTATGGAATTAGGCGATCGCACCCGCTTTCAAATTCTTGCGCCTGTCGTGCGGGGTAAAAAAGGCACTCATAAAAAATTGTTATCGAGTTTGGCATCTGGTGGCTTTGTCCGCGTGCGTATTGATGGTGAGGTGCGCGAATTATCAGACTCAATTGAGTTAGATAAAAATACTACTCATACTATTGAAGTAGTAATTGACCGTTTAGTGAAAAAAGACGGTATTCAAGAGCGTTTAGTAGATTCACTCGCTACTTGTTTAAAATTATCTGAAGGAATAGCAGTAATTTTATTTACACCTGCTTCGGATAGCACTCAACCATCCACCGATGAACAAGAATTAATATTCTCAGAGAATTTTGCTTGCCCAGAACACGGCGCGGTGATGGAAGAATTATCGCCACGATTGTTCTCGTTTAACTCTCCTTATGGTGCTTGTCCTAATTGTCATGGTATTGGCAGCTTAAGAAGATTTTCTGTGGAATTGGTAGTACCCGATCCGGAAGCACCAGTATATGCAGCGATCGCACCTTGGTCAGAAAAAGATAATTCTTATTACTTAGAATTGCTTTATAGTTTGGGACAAGCCTATGGATTTGAATTGCAGACATCTTGGAATAAGTTGACGGAGGAGCAGCGACAGATAATTTTGCATGGAGAAGAAATCACCTCAGAAACGCAGAGAAAACAAGTTTTTCGCGGGGTAATTCCGATTTTGCAAAGGCAATATGAGGGCGGTTCAGAGCTAATTAAGCAAAAGTTAGAGCAGTATTTAATTGATCAACCTTGTCCGGTGTGTGATGGCAAGCGGTTGAAACCAGAAGCCTTGGCGGTGCGATTGGGGCAGTATCGAATTTTAGACTTGACAGGGGTATCGATCGCAGAATGTCGAGAAAGGATTGATAATTTAAAGTTAAGCGATCGTGCCTATCGCATTGCCGATTTGGTATTGAGAGAGATTAGAGCTAGGTTGCAATTTCTCTTAGATGTGGGATTAGATTATTTGACGTTAGATCGCCCGGCAATGACGCTTTCGGGTGGAGAGGCACAGCGTATTCGTTTGGCAACTCAGATTGGCTCTGGCTTGACTGGAGTTTTATACGTTTTAGATGAGCCAAGTATTGGATTGCATCAACGAGATAATGGGCGCTTGCTGCGAACTTTAACCAAATTGCGCGATTTGGGCAATACATTAATTGTCGTGGAGCATGATGAAGAAACAATTCGTGCTGCCGATTATATAGTTGATATTGGCCCTGGTGCAGGCATTCACGGTGGAAATATTATTGCTCAAGGTGATTTAAAGGCATTGCTTGAAGCTGAAGCATCATTGACAGGTGCATATTTGTCGGGAAGACGAGTAATTCAAACACCTGCTCAAAGAAGGGAAGGAAATGGACTAAGTTTAGTGATTAAAAATGCCCATCGCAATAATTTAAGAAATATAGATGTAGAAATACCACTGGGTAAACTCGTCACTGTCACCGGTGTTTCTGGTTCTGGTAAATCTACCCTAATTAACGAATTACTATATCCAGCACTGCAACACCACCTTTTCCGCAAAGTGCCTTTTCCTAAAGAAATGGATGGCATTAAGGGACTGAATACGATTGATAAAGCAATTGTCATCGATCAATCTCCCATTGGTAGAACACCCCGTTCCAACCCCGCAACTTACACAGGCGTTTTTGATGTGATTCGCGATGTGTTTTCTGCAACCATTGAAGCGAAAGCTAGGGGTTACAAACCGGGACAATTTTCTTTTAATGTCAAAGGTGGGCGTTGTGAAGCTTGTAGCGGGCAAGGTGTAAACGTCATTGAAATGAATTTTCTGCCTGATGTTTATGTGCAATGCGAAGTTTGTAAAGGTGCAAGATATAACCGCGAAACTTTGCAGGTGAAGTATAAAGATAAATCTATTGCTGACGTTCTCAATATGACTGTTGAAGAAGCTTTGGAATTTTTTCAAAACATTCCCAAAGCTGTTACTCGTTTACAAACTTTAGTAGATGTCGGATTGGGTTACATTCACTTGGGACAACCCGCGACTACTTTATCTGGTGGAGAAGCGCAGCGGGTGAAATTAGCAACAGAATTATCGCGCCGCGCCACAGGAAAGACACTTTATTTAATTGATGAACCAACAACAGGTTTATCTTTTTATGATGTCCACAAATTGTTAGATGTTTTGCAAAGATTGGTAGATAAAGGTAATTCAATTTTGGTAATTGAACATAATTTAGATGTGATTCGTTGTGCCGATTGGGTGATAGATTTGGGGCCAGAAGGTGGCGATAAAGGAGGAGAAATAATTGCCATAGGTACGCCAGAAGAAGTGGCAGAAAATCCGAAGTCTTATACTGGACAGTATTTGAAGCAGGTGTTGCAGCAATATCCGCCAGTGGCTGTAACAAATGGAAGTAAATAGTAGATGACACAACTAAAATGATGCGATAGAAAATGCTTGTAGTAGCGCAGTCTGAACAGAAGCTGACTACCTATATCATAGACTTCTTGCAGCAATTACGATCATTATTAATTACAACCACATATGAACACCGATAAACATAGATTTTATCTGTGTCCATCTGTGTGCATCCGTGGTCGATTTCAAAATATCATGCTCCAAATAAGAGTAGACGCGCCACTACAAGTTTCATATTTTACACATAATCTTTCCCAAACCTTTATAAAAACAACGCCAATACCGAAAGGATGTTTACAAAAAAGAATTTCTAAATAATATAGTTTAGGAATGTTGCCTTTTAAGAGCTTTCCTGTCATGAGTGAAGCAAAAGTCGCTGTAGTTGTTGGCGTTGGCTCTGGTTTAGGTGCTGCCATTGCCCATCGATTTGCCCGTGAAGGTTTTGCTGTAGGATTGATGGCAAGAAGTGCAGACAAGCTGGCTGAATTTCAAAATGAGATTGAAGTTGCTGGTGGTAAAGCTTTAGCTGTTCCTTGTGATGTTACCGATCCTGTATCTGTCAAAGTTGCCTTTGCTGAGGTGGAATCGTATTTCGACGCACCAGAAGTTTTAGTCTACAACGCTGGTGCTTTTAAAATGGCTGGGATTCTGGAACTGACACCGGAGCAATTTGAAAATTGTTGGAAAATAAACTGTTTTGGTGCATTTCTGGCAGTTCAGCAGGTTTTACCCACAATGGTGGAGCGAGGCCGAGGTACTATCTTACTTACAGGTGCGACTGCTGCCACAAGAGGTTCTGCCCGCTTTTCTGCTTTGGCTGTGGGTAAGTTCGGGTTACGGGCATTAGCCCAGTCGTTGGCACGAGAATTTAGTTCCCAAGGTATTCATGTTGCCCATATTGTCATAGATGGCATGATTAATACTGAAAGGGTGCGGGGAATGGTATTGGAACGAGAAGCACACACCCTACTTTCACCAAAAGCTATAGCTGAAAATTACTGGCAACTCTACAAACAGGATAAGACAGCTTGGACTTTAGAATTGGATTTGCGACCGGCAGTAGAAAAATTTTAGAGGACTAATCCTCAGTTTTTGCAATCTCATCATCAATGACTGGTTTGTCTTGCTCGTCCATTGTACTTTCTGCTACAAACCCATCTAGTTCTGCCTCAGATTCACGTTTTAGTGATTTTTCAGAAACGATGACAAACTCAGTTTCTCGGTGAGGCTTGTTATCCCATTGATCTAAAACATCTTTAGCTAATACTTCTTGCACCCAAATTTTAGCTACAACTGTTAAAGGTAGTGCTAGTAATAATCCTAAAGGCCCAAAGAAACTAAGAAAAAATAGTTGAGAGATTAATGTCACAGCTGGTAACAGCGATACCTGATGCGCCATGACAATGGGTGTGAGGAAATTACCCTCCGTCTGCTGAATAATAAAGTAAAGACCTAATACAGCAAGGGATTTCCAGGGAGCATCTAAAAGCGCGATCGCCATTGCAGGTACTACGCTAATAGTAGGGCCAAGATTGGGAATTAAGTTCATAAACCCCGCCAAAACTCCTAATGCCAAGGCTGAGGGTACGCGCAAAACAAACAAGCCAATCATACTCATAATTCCCACGTAAGTCATGGCAATAGCAGCGCCTATTACCCATCCCCCTAGTGAAACCTCGCACCGATCCAAAATTCCATCTACCCGGCGTCGATAAAATGAAGGAAATAAGCGTATAAATAATTTGCGGTAGGCGATGGGATCGGCTAGGAACATTCCTGTTAACACTAGCACCAGCAGAATTTTGAGGACAACTTCCAAAGAACCAGAAACAATAGCAAAAGAACTTCCCAGTAAACGATTGATCAAAGGTTCTGCTTGTTTAGTGAGGCTGTTTATGTCTGGTATGTATGGAGTTAATTGAACAGGAATGCGAGTTTCTAGTTGATTCAGCCAACTATTAAATAATTGAAAGCCTTTGGGAACTCGATAAGTCAGTTCATTAAACTGCTGGGCGAAAGGCGGTACAATCAACCAGAAAAATCCGACGATCGCAGCAATAAAAATACCTACAGATAGCGATATAGCAAATCCTCGGCTCATTCCTGAGCGCTGGAAGCGTCTAGATAGGCGATTTAAGGTAGTAGCTAATACAACTGCGGCAAATATAAGTAAAAGTACTTCACGAATTTGCCATAAAATATACAGTGATAAGACTAAGGCGATTAAGCCAATCCATTGACCTAGATTCACTCCCTAACTCCCGGCAGTTGACAAACTGCAATTTTTTATAACTAAGCTAAGTTAGCTGAATTTTAGCAACTTTAGCAACGAGGATAAGTAAGCGGACATAATTAAATGTAAAATCGCAACTTCTAGAAAGCAGGTGAAAACAGCCTTTTACCCTCTGCCTTCTGCCTTCTACTTATAGCTTTAGGTTTGTTTGTGTGTTTGGAATCGCCATAGTAAGGCGATCGCCATCCATATAGTTGGCAATAACACTATCATCAAAGCGTTTTTTCCCGTTGGCGCGATCGGCAAATAAGGGCCAGCATACTTAATCAAAACCGAAATAACGGCGGAAAGTAAAAATACTTTCAATACAAATCCAAGCTGATTTTCCATCAAAGTACGGCTATTCCTATTCCCAAGGTGGGTAGATACGAAAACGAATTGTAACAGCAATCTTTACAATAAACTCAAGTCAACTAAAACAGAAGTTAGAGTGACTCTCGTCATCTGAACTTCGGCAATAAAATTCCTGCTTGTCTACCGTCATGATCTATTTGCCGGTTTCACTACTGTTATTTCTATTATTGTTGTTGCTCATACCTTTTCTTTGGTTTGTTGTAGCAGTAGACATAGTAGAAATTGCAGTAGCTAAGTTGGGGTTTTCTCCCAGTATCGCCTTTATATTATTAACATTGGTGATTTTAGGTAGCACTATTAACATCCCTTTATACCGCACTGAGTCTACCGTTGCCGTAGCAGATGACTTTATTGATTTATGGTTAAGGGAATTTTGGGGCATCCCCTTGAGGAAAGTACAACGTTCTACTATAGTTGCCCTGAATGTTGGCGGTGGCTTAATTCCAGTACTGTTGGCGCTGTATCAATTTACGCAAGGAAACGCCCTGGCTATTTTGTTAGTTACTGCTATTGTCACAGTTGTTAGCTACTATGCATCGCGGGTAGTACCCGGAATAGGTATTCAAATGAATCCGTTACTGGCTCCTCTGACTGCTGTCGTATCTGCAATGTTACTTGTCCCAGCTCATGCTGCTCCAGTTGCCTTTGCTGGTGGTATTCTAGGAACCTTGATTGGGGCTGATTTACTACACCTTAAGGATATTCAAGCAAAGAGTTCGGGAGTATTGAGTATCGGAGGTGCTGGTGTGTTTGATGGGATTGCTTTGTGTGGTCTATTTGCGCTGTTATTGAGTTGATGGTGGTTAGTCAAGAGTCATTAGTCATTGATCATTGGTCATTTGTTAGTAGGGGAGGCAGCGCGCCCTTGCGGGCCAGTGCGCCCTTGGGGGTTCCCCCCGTTGTAGCACCTGGCGTCGGGTTAAGCGCGTCGAGTGCGACTGCCGTGCGGGTTTTGTTGATTAACTTTCTTTTACTACCGATAGCTTATCTTCTAAACCCGCCCGTACTTTGAAGCATCTGTACATAGTTAGTGGTTCCTACTACCTACTATCTGCTATCTACTAACCAAAAATAAAAACTTTTCAATCGGAGACTGAATAAAAAATGCCTGTAGAAACTAATAACAAAAATCAAATTAAACCACCGAGAATACGACAGTTTGGTGGCAGTTTACTGATTCTTTTCACCCTGCTGTTACTACTTAACTTTATTGTTCCTAGCTTTTTTGGGCCGAGGTTGCCACAAGCTCCCTATAGTGACTTTATCGCTCAGGTAGAAGCAGGTAAAGTTGATCGGGCAGTTGTAGGTAGCGATCGCATTGAGTATTCCATCAAAACTCAAACACCCGATGGCCAAACAGTAGAACAAGTTTTCCAGACTACACCAGTAGCCATTGACCTAGATTTACCCAAGATTCTTCGCGATCATAATGTCAAATTTGCTGCACCACCACCAAGCCAAAATGGCTGGATTGCTACTCTCTTAAGCTGGGTTGTACCACCCCTGATTTTCTTCGGCATTTGGGGATTTTTACTCAACCGGGGTGGTGGTGGCCCTGCGGCGTTAACTGTAGGTAAAAGTAAAGCTCGAATTTACTCTGAAGGCAGCACTGGTGTCAAGTTTACTGATGTAGCTGGTGTAGATGAAGCTAAAGCTGAACTAGAAGAAATTGTTGATTTTCTCAAAAATGCTGGTAAATACACCCGCTTGGGCGCGAAAATCCCTAAAGGTGTGCTTTTGGTAGGGCCTCCGGGAACAGGTAAAACCCTATTAGCAAAAGCTATTGCCGGTGAAGCTAGTGTTCCTTTCTTTAGCATTTCCGGTTCAGAATTTATCGAACTGTTTGTGGGTGTGGGTGCAGCCCGTGTTCGTGACTTGTTCGAGCAAGCTAAACAACAAGCTCCCTGTATCGTCTTTATTGATGAATTAGACGCACTGGGTAAATCTCGTGGTGGTGCAGGCCCGATGATGGGTGGTAACGATGAACGAGAACAAACTCTCAACCAGCTACTTACCGAAATGGACGGGTTTGATGCCAACACGGGTGTAATTATCATTGCTGCTACCAACCGCCCCGAAATTCTCGACCCAGCTTTGCGCCGCCCCGGACGCTTTGACCGTCAAGTTGTTGTGGATCGTCCTGATAAAATCGGTCGAGAAGCAATTCTGAAAGTTCATGCCCGCAACGTCAAATTAGCTGATGATGTCGATTTGGGAATTATTGCTGCCCGCACACCTGGTTTTGCTGGGGCAGACTTAGCTAACCTTGTCAACGAAGCTGCACTCTTAGCAGCACGGCAAAATCGGCAAGCAGTGGCAATGGCAGATTTCAACGAAGCGATTGAGCGCGTTGTTGCTGGCTTAGAAAAACGTTCTCGCGTCCTAAATGAGACAGAGAAAAAGACTGTTGCCTATCATGAAGTTGGTCACGCCATCATTGGTGCTTTGATGCCTGGTGCTGGTAAAGTTGAAAAAATCTCTGTTGTGCCGAGAGGCGTGGGTGCTTTGGGTTACACTATTCAGATGCCTGAAGAAGACCGCTTCTTGATGATAGAAGATGAAATTCGCGGTCGCATTGCTACCCTATTGGGTGGACGTTCAGCAGAAGAAGTTGTTTTTGGTAAAGTTTCCACTGGCGCTAGTGATGATATCCAAAAAGCCACTGATTTGGCAGAACGCTATATCACTCTTTACGGCATGAGTGAGAAACTGGGGCCAGTAGCATTTGAGAAGATTCAACAACAATTCCTCGAAGGCTATGGCAATCCGCGTCGTGCCATTAGTCCAAAAGTGGCTGAGGAAATTGACCGCGAAGTGAAGCAAATAGTTGATAATGCTCACCACATTGCCTTGACGATTCTGCATGAAAATCGGGACTTGTTAGAAGAAACCGCACAAGAACTGTTGCAAAAAGAAATCCTCGAAGGTGCACAACTGCGGGAAAAACTCAACCAAGCCAAACCACCTGTTGAACTCCAAGAATGGTTGCGCACAGGTAAGATATCGGAAGATAAGCCTTTGATGCAAACATTGCTAGTGTAAAGCAGAGGGTTGTAAAGCTTTACTGATTACTCTAATAGTCAGAAATAGAATTCAGACCAGCGATCGCTCTTTCATGAGGGCGATCGCTTTTTTGATGTCAAACCCCCTCGGAGCGTTTAAGTACCTACGCATAAATATTTGGCCATTTTTCAACACGACTGAAATCGCTGTATTGCTTCCTTGTTCTCTTGTCTAACCAATTTTTAAATTTTTTAGATTTTCATCTATCCAAAGATATAAAAAAAATATTATTTCATATCAAGTTTTTGTAAAACAGGCTGTATAACCTTGGAGAATCCTCATATTTGTCTAAGTAAGACTACTGAGGGTGTGTTGACATAAATTACAAAAGCTAATTATAACATTGCTGGGCAATTGACTTTGCTTACCCAAAAAAATCAGCAACAGGAGTACTTGATCTAATGAAGCTAGCAAAAACCACTACTGCAATTGTGAAGAAATTTTCCATACTAGCTGCAACAACAACAGCGATCGCTCTGGGAGCAATCAATTCAGTCCAAGCTGCTGCAGTAACATTTGAAGGAACTCTTTCTTATGGCAGCACCCAGGCTGGAGTAGTTCCAGGTGGAGACAATACCGGAAATCCCTCAGAATGGAAATTTTGGAGTTTCTCTGGCAATGCAGGTGATGTTGCGACTGTAACAGTGAGAAGAACTGTAGAGGCACTCGATCCGGCTTTTGGTGTATGGTTTGGTACTGAGGCAGATACTTCTGACTACACTGACATCTTCTCGGATGGTGCTACCACTCCACTAGTTGCTGTTGGAGATGACGATTTGCCACCAGCAATACCCACAGGGCTTTGGGGCGATTCAGAAGCAACTTTTACATTGCCAAATTCTGGCTTATACACAATTGCTGTATCTTCTTTCGCATCCGATCCCTCGACAGAACCACTGGGATACAACATCTCTCTCCAAAGTAGCGAACCAGTACCTGAACCTTTTACTATTGCTGGTACTTTGCTCGCTGGCGGTATTGGTATTGTTCTCAAAAGGAAGAAGCTTCAAGCAACTTCAAATTCACAAGGATAAATAAACTCACGCAAAAACGCCAAGAGAAACTATTCTTGGCGTTTTTACATTATTAATGTTTGGTTAACTCCGCTGCCAAATTTTAATCGTCTTATCCAAACTCCCACTCACCAACATTTCCCCAGAAGCAGTGAATGCGACTGCTGTAACTGTGTGAGTATGCCCTGTAAATGTACCTAGCAGTTCCCCAGTTGACAGATGCCACAACTTAATAGTTTTATCAGCACTCCCACTAGCGATCGTCTGCCCATCAGGGCTGAGGGCAATAGCGTATACTCCATCTCTATGTCCCTTCAGAGTATGCAACAATTCCCCTGTATCTAACCGCCAAATCTTAATAGTTTTATCTCGACTGCCACTGACAAGAATTTTGCCATCTGCACTCATGGCTAAGGAACAAACAATATGAAGATGACCTGTAAGAGTGTGCAATAGTTCAGGAATAGGAGGTTTGCCCCCTATTTGTTGAGAGACTTGCCAAATTTTAATTTTGCGGTAACTGCCCGTGACTAAAATTTGACCATCTTGACTTAATGCCAAAGCATGAGCTGCGGTATCATCCAAAGAAAGGGCAAACATCACCTGGCGATGGATCAAATCCCAAAATAAAATTTTTCTGTCATCTCCTCCTGTCGCTAATACCCGTCCATCGGGGGTAAAAGCTACGCAGCGCACCATACCATTATGCTTGTGCAGGATATCTATCAAGTCTTGCGCGCCTACGTGCCACATTTTGATTGTAGAATCCGCACCTGCACTCACTAAAGTTTGCCCATCGGGGCTGAAAGCAAGGGCGTTTACCTCATCCACTAAACTTGACAAAATCCAAGGATATTCGGATAAAGTGCATACCAACTCCCCCCTAGCCAAATCCCATAACTTTGTCTCTCCGCGACTACCGCTTGCCACTAAAGGTAAATTTTCGTGGTTTTGACTTTCTGGGCTGAAAGCAAGGCAATTTATTCCTCTAGTATGGCCTTTCAATGTTTGCCAGCATTCCCAGTCTCCAATGATGTTTTTAAGGGGATGTTCTGATGGTACAGTCTGAGTTTTTTCTGGCACTACAATCTCATCAACAACTGGTGGTACATCTAGTTTGGTAATTCCTTCTAAATACCAATTCAATCCCCCTGCATACAATAAGTTACTGGGAGTGACAGAAATTTTTGGCTCGTTAAGTTCAATTTGATTAGTAGGTAAGAAACCGACGACTATAGCTTGTTTTTCGTAGCCTCTTTTGCCATTAAACGGATAGAACAAACATAAAAAAATTAATAATCGGTATTTTTTAACATCCTCTTGAGTAACAGACCATCTAATTTTGTCTTTCTTGATACCATTAAAACTTTCTCCATCTGCAACACAAACTAGAATATTGACTTTAGGATTATTAGCAAGTACATAAGGAAATTTGCTTTCACTACGCAAATTGCCTTCATCATCAAGTAGCATATTTTTGACTGCATCTTGTGGCACTTTTTTGACAATTTTGCCCAGGCGCTGATTGATGACTTGTTCGACAATCTGCTCTCGTAAAATATAATCTTCGGCTTGTTGTTGAAAGTATGTTGGAAAAGGTATAGCCCACTCAGGAAATTCGGGATATTCAGGTGGGATTGGAGGCGGATTTTTAGCCAAAATTTCTGCTTGTTGGCGAGCAACTGCCAATAATTTTTCCAGCATTTCGCCCCAAAAAGCCATTATTTCGGTGTGGCAACCTTTGACTTGACTTTCTAACAAAGATACATCATGAGTCTTTGGTTTTTTCACCCGTAGAAGGAAATCAGCCTGTTGAGCTTTGAGTAAGCTAGTCCAATCCATCGAAAACCTCGCAAGGGTACTGCAACTATATCGCGTTAGCGATTGGTTGTGGCGCAGCCAGTAAGGGTTAGACTGTCATCATCCAAAATTCTTTGTCCAACCTCGCGGTATAGGCAAAGATTATGTCCAATATATTCTTGCGGCAAATTATTGCACACCTAACATTAGGCTATACTGAGGCGATCGCTCAAGTGATTAGATTGAGTTAACAAGCGCTCAGTAATACCAGAAGTCAAGGTAACATAACCATCGCGCCTGAGACTGGGGGGTATTCACCAGATACAGTCAAAGATGGTTACTGCACAAGGTTTGCCGAAACAAGAATTTAGACGATGGCAGTTCATTCTAACGAACTTGGGGACGAAAATACTGTTTCTAGGTAAGCAGTTCTTCTAAAAAGGGGACAAGAGAACAGGGGACAAGGGGACAAGGAGACAAGGGGACAAGGGGAGTAATAAACCAACCAACTACTGTACGGGCGGGTTTAGAAGATAAGTTATCGGTTTGAACCGAAAGTTAATCAACAAAACCCGCCCCTACTAACTACTAACCAATGACCAATGACTAATTACCATTAACAAAATTTTCTACCACAAGTGTGAGACACAAATAACCAAGTATCTGCAACGATCGCGATGATATAGATTAGGAGCCAGGAGTGATTGATGCAGATTCACACGCCAGACTGGGTTAAACACGCTGTTTTCTATCAAATATTTCCCGATCGCTTTGCCAGAAGCAAACAACCGCACAGAAAGGTGTTGCGTAATGCTAGTTGGGAAGATTGGGATGCTATGCCCACACTCCAAGGTTATAAAGGAGGGGATTTATGGGGCGTGATCGAGCAGTTAGATTACATTCAGGATTTAGGAATAAATGCCATTTACTTTACACCCATCTTTCAATCTGCAAGTAATCACCGCTACCACACCCACGACTATTATCAAGTCGATCCAATGCTGGGGGGAAATCCGGCTTTTAAAGAATTGTTGGATGCAGCCCATGCCCGCAATATCAAAATTGTTTTAGATGGAGTATTTAATCACGCTAGCCGTGGCTTTTTCTTTTTTCACGATATTTTGGAAAATGGCCCCTATTCACCTTGGGTAGATTGGTTCCAAATTGAAGACTGGCCCCTTTCTCCTTATAATGGGGAATTTCCTGCTAACTATGTGGGTTGGGATGGAAATCGAGCGCTACCAGTATTTAATCATGACAACCCAGAGGTGCGGGAATATATCATGGAAATTGCCGAATTTTGGATTACATTTGGCATTGATGGTTGGCGTTTAGATGTGCCATTTGAAATTAAGACTCCTGGTTTTTGGCAGGAATTCCGCGATCGCGTCAAAGCAATCAATCCTGATGCTTACATTGTCGGTGAGGTTTGGGGCGATTCCCGTGAATGGTTGGATGGCACGCAATTTGATGGTGTGATGAATTATTTATTTGCCGCGCCAACGATCGCTTTTACCGCAGGCGATCGTGTGGATATAGAACAAGTACAAGGGCGTTCCTATCATCCCTACCCACCTTTGTTTGCTGCCGAGTATGCTGCCAAAATTCAAGAATTACTGCAACTTTATCCTTGGGAAATTCAACTTACCCAATTAAATTTGCTCGCCAGTCACGATACAGCCCGCTTGCTTACTATTGCTGGAGGCGATCGCCCTAGTGTGGAATTAGCAACTTTACTGCTACTTACATTTCCTGGTGCGCCCAGTATTTATTATGGTGATGAAGTGGGTTTACCGGGTCGTCTCGATCCAGATTCGCGTCGCGGATTTCCTTTAGAAGCCAATTGGGATCGAGAAATTCTCAATACCCACCGCCATTTAATTGCTCTCCGCCATACTCACCCTTGCTTGCGGACAGGTGATTACCAAGTTTTATATACCCAAGGGGAGCTTTACGTGTTTGCTCGCACTTTAGATACAGAGGAATTAGTTGTAGCTGTTAATGCTGGTACTGCATCAGCAAAAGCAAATATAGATACAACTAATTTGCATACCCAACCCCAAAAGCTTTTGTATGGCACTGCTGAGATAGAGTGGCACGGCGAGGGAGAAAATAAGCATCTGAGCTTAAATCTGCCTCCACGTACTGGCTGCATTTTGGGTGTAGGGTAATTTTTTAGTTTACATTCAATGCCCAGCAAGGATTGCAGGCATTAATACCATATCAATTACATGAATGACGCCATTATCGGCTAAGATATCAACTTTGACGACATTGGCGTCATTTACCTTAATTGTGCCGTTACTAGACTCAATAGCTACAACCGATCCCTCAATAGTCTCAGCTTCGTCAATTTGTGCTAAGTCCTCAGATCTGACATCTCCAAAAGCAATATGATAAGCAACTATTCTTTTCAACTTCTCAACGTTTTGCAGCAAAGAATCTAACGTTTCTGGCGGTAACTTGGCAAAAGCATCATCGGTGGGTGCAAATATTGTATACGGGCCAGGACTTTTAACAGTTTCCGTAAGTCCGGAAATGTCAACCGCTTTTAAGAGGGTTTTGAAAGAACCTGCATTAACGGCAGTTTCCACAATGTCAGCCATAATATTTTGTAACTTTATTTTCAGGTAGTGCTACAAAACCCTTATAAATTTATCAACAGCTATACAACCTCTATCAAGAGATAGTAGTTAGTGGTTAGTAGTTAGCAGGGGCGGGTTTAGAAGATAAGTTATCGGTTTGAACCGAAAGTTAATCAACAAAACCCGCCCGTACAGTAGTTGGTTGTTTACCACTATCCACTAACTATTATCCTGTTAAACTAAAAATGACCCCAAGAACCAGTAAATATGCTAAAGCGTTCTAAGTTCGAGACTACCCAAACCCAAATTATGCACCGTGCTGAGGATCTGATTAGTGCAGCTTCAAATCGCTACCGCATTACGGTTCAGGTGGCAAATCGCGCTAAACGTCGCCGTTATGAAGACTTTGACAGTAGCGATGACATTATGATGAAACCAGTTCTGAGGGCAATTATTGAGATGTCAGACGAACTAACTCAACCAGAAATTATTGGTGAAGTATAACCGAATGCAATTTGCCAAGTTAAGATGAGCGAAAAATTACCGTTATTGCGATTTATGCTCCAGCTTTGGCAGATAATTTCTGTCCGCCCCCTCAAAAAGGGGGTGGAGCTGATGTTAGTCTTTGCTGCGTTGATTTTGTGTTTAGGCAAAACTGAATCAACATATACCAGTTTGTTAGTTGCTCAACCTGCCTATGCTCAAAGAGTTAATCCTAGCGAAGCTTGGCAGCAAGTTTATAAACAGTTGCCAGATTTACCAAAGGAAAATCGTTATATCAGCCAGGAAACAGGAAAGGTTGCTGAAAATAACACCTTAGTCAGTCGCATGATGAGGTATCACATTTACGTTAAGGGACGTGCACCAAATTATCGACTTGATTGGAAATTAACTTTGGCTGATTACCTGGATGCAAATGAAGTTATGTATGAAACATCATATCCAGGTCATGATACATTGCGGCAAAATCCTTTTGCGGGCGATCGCGCTGCCATTCGCCGCCTCAATCGTCAGCAGCGAAATGCCTTGGTGCAAGCATTAGTTAATGTTTTTAATAATAGGGACTAAGGACTAATTAATTCAAAATACCTGCGGAAGCCGCTACGCGTCTACCAAATTCAAAAATTTTAATTTCCTAGCCCCTAGCCTCTAGCCTCTAGCCCCTAATTATGGAACGTGTGATTAAAAGTGGATCTGGTTGGCGTATTGGTTGGAACCCATCTGCACCTGAATTTAAAGGTTTAGTAGGTACAGATGATTGGGCGATCGAGTTAACAGAAGCAGAATTAGATGATTTTTGCCGATTACTGTTGCAGTTGGCAGACACTATGCAGCAACTTAGATCTGAATTAATGGATGAAGAAAAAATCGCTTGTGAGGCCGAAAGCGATTTATTGTGGATGGAGGTAGAAGGTTATCCTCATGCCTATAGCCTTCGCTTGATCTTAAATACGGGTCGTTGTGTAGAAGGTAAATGGAGTGCTTGTGCTGTTCCAGGCTTACTGCAAGCTGCTGGAACGCTTAAGGTTTTTTAATTTAACTATTGTTTATTTAAGAGTTTGTGTTAGTATATAAAGGTTGTCGGGGCGTAGCGCAGCTTGGTAGCGCGCCACTTTGGGGTAGTGGAGGTCGTGGGTTCAAATCCCGCCGCTCCGATTGATGAGCAGTAAAAAAGCTTGAGTGATAGCTGCCAATTGCCGCATTATTACAGTACCGATTCTGAAGGCATTGTTTCTCCTGCTGATGTGGTTGAAGCAGTACCTTGGCTTGTAATGCGTCTTTGCGCGATCGCAATATCCTTAGTGTTATGCCAGCCGGGGTGTCTCTGTAGCTAACTTTATATATATAAGAAATTAATATTCTACTAATTCCTTAAGTAGATGTTAGGTGGACATGAATTAACTAATTTGTGAGGTACTAACCCACATATAGTTATGCATCAGATTTCCGAGGAAAATGTACATCTAACCTTTAAACACGCATTGCTGGCAAAGAAGCATGGTGATTTTGTTGTAGCTATTGGTAAGCGTCTACAGAAACATGAGAATTTAATGGTACAAGAATATGGATACTCTATTGAACAATACGGCAAGTTAATCCAGTATTACGCTACACAATCATTGATGTATTCTAAGTTGCTGATGCAGGGACATCATGTAGCAGATTTTTACACAAAAGCTGTAGAGTCTCGCATGATGGCTGCAAAAGTACATAGTATGGCAGTATCGATTTACTCACGGGCAATCGAGGAGACAATTGACCGAGTAAGTGATAGAATGTGTCTTTCTTAACGGCAATAATTCAACTTGTGTAGCCAAACTTGACCTTATTGCCGTTAAGTATGCAGTAGAGCAATAGTCAAAATTACCGCTATATCTGTAAGACTCGAATCTACGCTCGGATAAGACAGTAAAAGATAGTAGCCTCTGCAATAGTGTGCCTTCCAAATATCCCCTCATCTAGCGTAATCCCGCTTACCTTCAATTTATTAACCTTTTGGGTTCTTTTTCTTGACGGGAAACAGAAGGAACCGCGTTTTACTTCTTTTGTTTGACGTCTAACAACAGTAAGTCTTTAAGCAGAAATAATATTATCCTGTTGCTAGTTCCAATACTTTGTCCTTCAATTCATTTAATTCTTGCTGAGTAACATTAAAGCCATATAAATTAAGCAATTGTTCTCGCATATTGCCGGTTTCGTTGCAAAATTCCATGATTGCGTACAGTATTTGGTATTCTCTAGTCGTCAACATTCCTATGCTGCCTTTACCTGTTTGATTTTGCGCTTTCTTTGCGATTTTATTGTTCCCGCTTGCAATGTGACTGTGGTAACGACTGAAGGTAATTCATAGAAACTTCAACCAGCACTGCCACTTCACTTCACAAAGCCTGGTAACAAATTATGCCCTCCTTGTCTTTGCCAGCATAGATTTAGAGCACACCTACCAAGTATCCCATAGCACAAATATTTTTAACAAAACTTTGAAGGCGATCGCTATCAGCTCAAACTCTTGCTAGTTTTCCAGAAATGTTGTCTGGCTGTTTATCTGTTTTAGCTGACTACAGTCTTTTTTGTATTTATGGTTACAAACTGAGTTAACATAAAGCCAATTCGTTTGGTATATGTAATTTATTCCTATGGAAGAAGATTGGAGTAAAGAGTAGTAGGTATTTTGTTTATTAATATTGAAAATAGGATAAATTGCCAACTTCTAATAAAAGCAAGCAACGGATAGTTGTATATGTGTATACACTATGCTGCGGTTAACATTGATCCAACCATTGAATAGAAAACGCCAGAAGAATTTCAACACATCCGTGAGCCGAGTTCAGATTTTGCTTATGTTGGAGGAGATTTTTGCGATCGCACATAAGCAAGCATCTCTACCTAGTTAGAAACTCATCCGAAGGTGGAGTATACGGCATTAGGAGTAATGGCTTGTTAAAATTTTGCAACTAAGTAGGCAAATCTAAAATGGACGTAGATAAGACAAAAGACGTAGATAAAACAAAAATAGATAAATTTGCTCAAAAAACACAGGCAATGGACAAACGTATAGCTAAATTATACGAAAATGTGATTGCTATGCCTGTGATAGCAAATACAGTACCGCAAGCTCTGATCGAACTTGGCAGCGCTTCACAAAAACTACACCAGGCAATAGAGGAACTCTATCAGCAAAATGAGCAACTAGAACAAACACAAGAAATTTTAGAACAGGAGTTTGAACGCTACGAGGAATTATTTGAGGAAGCGCCAGACGGCTATTTAGTGACTGATCCACAAGGCTGTATCCAGGCAGCTAATCGTACTGCTGCTAAGTTGCTCAATGTTGAAAAGCGTTTTCTATTGGGCAAACCAATGATTAGTTTTGTTGCCTTAGAACAACGTCAGTACTTTCGTACCTTCCTTAGTCAGTTAAGCCAATATCGCAAAAATCAAGAGTTATTTATAGGCTTACAACAACGCAATGGTGAGTTCTTTGAGGCAGCATTAACAGTTGCAGTTACTTACGATCAGCAGGGAAAAGCCCAAAATATACGTTGGTTGCTGCGAGATATAACTGACTCTCGACGAGGGGAATTAGCACTAAATAAAAAAGACTACAGCTTTAGTAGCGATCGCCCTGTACATAAGTATTCCAAAAGAGAAATTATCCCTTTAGATCCACAAACGCTTTGGTATGTCCATCAAGGCATTGTCAAACTGTCTACACTTCATGAAACTAATGAAGAAGTACTGGTAGGGTTGGCAGTGCCAGGAATGGTTTTTGGCTCTTACATGACTTCTCTAAAAACTTACCAAGCTACAGCGCTTTCGGATGTTGAATTAGTGTCAATTTCTGTATTAGAAATCATAGCTTCTCCAAGTTTAAGTCATGCTCTTTTACCAAAGATAAATCAGCGATTACAGCAGACAGAGTCTTTTTTAGTTATTTCTGGTTTACGAAAAGTACAAGACAGATTGGATCGTTTTTTGCAACTTCTAAAAGAGGAAACTGGTGAAAAGGTAGCACAGGGAACTCGTATTTTGGTTCGCCTAACTCACGAAGATTTTGCTAATGCCTGCTGTACTACCAGAGTAACTATTACACGATTATTGTGTAAGTTAAAAACACAAGGAAGAATTTCTTTTGATGCTAATAGATATATAATCTTAAGAAATATCGACTAGTTAATTACTCCATGAATATCTGTTTCATGCAATAAAATCGTTGTTTCGCTGCCAATTCTACCCATATCTGGTTCTGGCCCTTTTTCCATCTCAACGGCATATTTCCAGGTGTTGGAATCAACATGAAAATCTAAAATTGTACCAACACCTCCAAGAAAATAAACAAACTGATGGATAGTAAACTTGGGTGGCATTAGCTGCTGATGACTCTTCATTTTTAGTTTCCATTTTCACTCGTTAACTACTAACTAAATTAACTAATAAGATTTTTGGTATCTTCTAACTAGAGCATAGATTAGTCTTCTATCAAAAGTTTGTTTAGCATTAAATTAATATGTGTTTGTCAATACAATAATTCTCTTGATTGCCATCAAGCAATATTATTGCTTTTTACCCATTAATCTCATTGATGAAATAGTCTTAAATTTCCTATAAATTCCTGATATAAACAGTAAGTGTATCGTTTTTATCATTAGCAATATTAAGTTCAATGCGGAAAATGTATTACCAATCACATTCTTATGTAAAACGGACTTCTTTCCTTGGATAGAAGTGTATTGAGTATAGAATATAGTTAACTTTTTAATAAGCTTAGATTTGATTCAGACAAGTATTCTGGGGCCAGAAGATTACAAGGTATTACCAATTAGCCTTGTAATCTTCTTATCTTTATTTCTGTTAGTTAATAAATACTTTTGTGCTTTTGATTCTCAAAATATCTAAATTTAAAATTTAATATTTTTATCAGTAACTCTATTATCTGATTAGTTAAAATGTTTACCTGAGGAGAGAGATAGCTACCAATTACTGTACGAGCGGGTTTTGTTAATGATATCTCTAGTGGAGCGATCGCCTATCTACTCAACCCGCCCTAAAAAAATGACAAGTGACTTTTTCTCAGATTACCTCATTGCCAGTTTGCGCCTTACTGTACCCTTAGCATTTGCTGCCTTAGGAGGACTTTACTCGGAACGTTCGGGAGTGCTAAATATTGCTTTGGAAGGTATGTTGCTAACTGGTGCTTTTAGTAGTGCAGTAGCAACTTTTTACACTGGTAATGTTTGGATTGGTGTGATTGCAGCGATAATAGCTGGTGGATTTGTAGGGCTAACCCATGCTTTTTTATGCGTCAGTTTATACGTTAATCAATTAGTATCCGGTTTGGCGATTAATTTGGTAGCTGCTGGGATAACATCTTTTTTAGCACGGCTAGTGTTTCATGGTAGTAGCACCCAACGTTTACCAGGAATCGAGCCGATTATTATTCCCAACCTTGTCAATATTCCCCTCGTTGGTTCTTTGTTATTTCAGCAGGACATTCTTGTATATTTACTTTTGACTTTACTTATTTTTACTACTTATCTTTTGTTTAAAACTAGTTTTGGTTTAACCTTGAGAGCGGTTGGAGAATATCCCAAAGCTGCCGATACTGCTGGAGTACCTGTACAGCGCGTGCGTTATTTAGCTGTAGCCATAAGTGGGTGTCTTGCTAGTTTGGGAGGTGCTTATTTAAGCTTAGTTCAAGTCAGATATTTTGCTGAGGGCATGAGTGCCGGTAAGGGATTTATTGCTATAGCAGCCTTAATTTTTGGTAAGTGGCATCCGCTTGGCAGTGCTTTGGCTTGTTTTTTATTCGGTGCCACCGAAGCTTTACAATTGCGGATTCAAGCCTTGGGCGTGGATATACCTTATCAGTTTTTGGTGATGTTACCCTATGCGATCGCCTTACTCGCCTTGTTGGGGTTAGCAGGTAAATCAACACCTCCAGCAGCGTTAGGAGTACCGTATGTTCGAGATAATCGAGCAAGTAAATAAAATCTTATTTGCTGTAGCTCATGGCAGGTTCAATCGCTTGCGGGCACCAAATCGAAACAGCTGATCAGGTAGTATCGCTTTCAAGCGAGGCAACTATTGTGCCTCATTACCAACACAGTAACTTAATCGCGGAGACTGGCTCGAAGCAACACGGACAATTGCTTGTGCAACTTTATCAGGATTGTCACCTTGTGCAATTGCTTGATAGACAGATGAGCGAATTACATCACGTAAAGTTTTGAGTGTTAAGATAGGCACTCGCTACCACAACTAAATCAAATTTGATTACTGAATCACTCATAGGAATAGGGGACAGAAAAGAAAGAATAAAAGTTTACTGAGTTTTGTCCAAAATCAAACAGGAGTTCAATATGTCAATATTTAATGACAAAAATTTTGCACCTGATATCTAAGAAGTTTTACTGAGGCATTCTGCAGCCAGAAGAGACAGAAGCTTGATTTTACCTGATTAACTGAGTTAGATAGAAGTAATGAGAAAAATATTTTTTAATTAAAGACTAAAGTTAAACTATGTGATTCGAGTGCATTACGCAAGCATGAGATAGTTCCCAATTAACCCAACAAAAGTGGCTAAAGTCAAGGTGTGTGTCGATGGAATTATTAGAGTACCAGGTAAAAGAATGGTTTCGGGAGATCGGTATTCCTGTCTTGCCTTCCCAAAAAATCGAGCATCCCACAGATTTGAAAAGGCTAAAAATAAACTACCCAATTGTACTCAAATCTCAAGTGTATGGGGGTGAGCGGGCAAATGTTGGCGGGGTAAGGTTTGCAGAAACAACCATAGATGCGATCGCTGCTGCCCAAAGTATTTTTAATTTGCCAATCTTGGGTGAGTTGCCAGAAGTTTTGCTGGCAGAAGTAAAATATGATGCTGAACAAGAATTTTATCTAGCAGTAGTTTTAGATACAGCTGTTTGTCGTCCCATACTTTTGGGCTGTACACAAGCAGATATAGATTGGGAATCTGCTGGAGAAAAAATGCAGCATGTTGTGGTAGAACAGGAATTCTCGCCATTTTATGCGCGACGTTTGGCTTTAAAAATGGGCTTGCAAGGTGCGTTAATGCAATCGGTAAGCGCCGTCGTGGAAAAAATGTATCAATTATTTGTAGAAAAAGACCTTGATTTAGTGGAAATTAATCCCTTAGGAGTGAGTAGTTCCGATCAAGTGATGGCTCTCAATGGTAATGTGAGTGTCAATGAACGAGCGATCGCCCGTCATCCAGATCTCGCAGAAATGGCGAGAAAAATGGTTACTCGCCACAGTAATATAGATTTCAAACCACATTTAGGCAACTGGGATGGGGTAGAACTTCACGGTAAAATTGGCATCCTGGGCAACGGTACAGGCTCGGTGCTGGCAACTTTAGACTTAGTCGTGAATGCGGGTGGCAAACCAGGTATTTGTCTAAATTTACGCCACGGTTTTCCTACCGATACCTCACCCACTACCTTTTGCGATCGCCTTGATAAAGCTCTCAACATCCTGGCTGGTGACAAAAGTATTCAAGTAATACTAATTAATTTTTTAGGAAGCCTTCCCCAAGTAGAAGAAGTGGTGGAAGTAATTGCCAACTATGTACCACATCACAAAAACGATCGCAAACCACAGGTACTGCGCTCCAACAATGGCTCTAAAAGCCGCCGCGAAAGTCATTTGCCGCGCTTGGTTGTTCGTCTTGCCGGATCTGAGTTTGATGCAGCTAGAAAATACTTAGCAACAATCAAAACCTCAAGCGATACATCTATAGTAGTGATAGAAAATTTAGATGAAGCTGTAGTGGAAGCAGTTCGTCTTGTTAAATTAACTTCTCATAAAAAATTTTGATACTTTACCTCAAACTTGCAGTGGCACTGGAGGCAAAATAGATAAATCTCTTCTAGAAGAGGTGCTTGTTATGAAAAGGCATTGTGAATATTACTAGCAAGAGCAAATGGGATAGTTTGTTTTGTGTCATCAAGCTTTAAGACGGATTTGTCGTAATTCTAGTAAAAATTGAGTTTGTATCGATAAAATGCCGTTTTTCACAGTGGCTCACTCTCATCGATTTTAGAAATTAAAGTAAATTTTTATGAACTTAACGCCAAATAGTAAAGTTGTAATCCAAGGCTTTAGTGAATTTATATCAGCGACTCATGTTGCTCAAATGATAGCTTATGGAACAAATTTAGTAGCTGGAGTCAATCCTGGATGTGGTGGGCAAAAAATATACGATCTACCAGTATTTGATTTGGTAGAGCAAGTAGTTGATAAATTCGGGCTGATTGACACTACGATTATCTGCGTACACCCTTACCAAGTTTTAGATGCAGCATTAGAAGCGATCGCCTCAGGCATCCGCCAAATCATTATCATTTCGCCAGGGGTACCACCATTAGATATGGTGCAATTGCTGCGTAAAGCTGAAGCAAAAGAAACTCTAGTAGTAGGGCCAAATAGTCCTGGCATTATCATACCGGGAAAAATTCTTTTAGGCACACAACCAAGTGAATTTTATACTCCAGGCTCTGTGGGAATTATCAGTCGCAGTACTACTCTTACCTATGAAATAGCCAGAGAATTAACCAAAGCTGGTTTAGGGCAGTCACTCAGTGTCAGTATTGGTAGTGATGCGATCGTAGGTTCATCATTTATCCAATGGCTGCAAATTCTGGATGAGGATGATGCTACAGAAGCAATTGTACTAGTTGGACAACCAGGTGGTGGGCGTGAAGAAGCAGCAGCACGTTACATTGCCGAAGCGATCGATAAACCAGTAGTTGCTTATATAGCAGGCATCAATGCACCACCAGCCAAACATTGGCGTCAAACAGGAACATTAGCAGCAGTAATCGGGCGTCATCCAGATTTTGGCTCTGCAAAAAGTAAACTGGCTGCTTTTTCTCAATTAAAAGTTCCTGTAGCCGAGCGCCCTTCTCAAATACCACAATTAGTCAGACAAGTAATTAATAAATAGTCTTTTGTCCTTTGTCATGAGTCATTTGTAATTTGTTTTTACTAATGACTAATGACTAAGTAATGCTTTTGTGGCAGATTCCCCTGCTTTTTGCAATTTTCGCTGCAACTGAGAAGATTAAACCTCCCAATATAATTTCTTGAACAAGAATCGCAAACAAGACTGTGATTAAAGATAATGAAGCCCCTGTCGGATATAAGGCAATAAGCGGTGCAATTACTGAAAATAGCCACACAACAGTGGCATGATTCGGGTTATTGAATAACAAGGCTAAAATAATTACTGGTAATACAATCACAGCGCCGAGGGTAGCAGCAGTCCAAAATATTCGATGCTGAGTTTTCATGAATAACATTAGTTGGGTTAATGCTGCGTAAATCATAGCTAAACTACCAGCTAAAACGAGAGCATAAATCCCATTTATTTTATGGTTTGTGTCATTTTGTGTGAAGAAAACCAATAGGCTTAGAGAAAAAATAACAATCATTGCATTTAAGGCGATCGCTACCCATGCTGGACTTTTTTCTCCCCAAATTAAATCTTTGATTGTATGACTATTCCAGAAACTCTTGTAACCAGAGAAGTGCCGATAACGCGCCCAATCTATTAGGGTTTGGCGATGAGGACTAATAGCAGCAATTAGATATAAAAATAGCCAGAAATGCAAAAAGAAAAGAGATGAGAGATTTTCTCTTATCGTTGAATAGTGAGAATCTTTTACCAAAACTGAGGAATGCCAATTTGCACATCCTATAGTTAGGACTGTAAAATAAGACGTTAGCAAATAACTTTGCTTCTTACTTAACATCGTGGCATTGGGATTGGAAAAGCAGCGCTGTAAAGCTTGCCATGCAAAACTTGTCAACACTATATAATTTAAAATTGTTAAGGCAACTGTAGCGGTAAAACTAGCTCCTATTGGTAGGGCAAACCAATGAAATGTTTCCGATGAGTAAATCGATTTAGAAGCAGAATTGAGTGACAAATGTGGAATCAAGAAATATGGGTTAAAAAATCTCAGCAAAACTAAAGGGTAATCCACAGGGTTGTAGGATAACCATTCTTTAGTAAGAATTAGGAAACCAAGAACTACTCCGCTACCCAACCACGCTTGAAAACCACTCAACCAAGAACCAACTAAGCCAAATAACAGTGCAGCACTATAGTAGAAAAGACAAGCTGCAAATATTACAGCGTAAAAACAGAAAATCAATTCTAATGGAATATCTGCCGCCAAACCTGACCACAAATGCAAAGGAATTGCTAGGGCTAATGTAATATAAACTAAGATTGGAACCCCTAAGATTTTCCCTACTAAAATAGTCTGAGGAGACTGGGGACTAAGGCGAATAAAATTCAGCGTGTCACGACGTTCTTCTGTGGCTAAATTACTAATTAGCAGATAAGTTCCTGCTACTAAGAGGGAATAGCAGCCGATAATACTGAGCAATGTAAATAAATTTAACCACAATAGCTGCCAATTTATAGCTAAATTGCCAAACTCATCTTGCAGGCATTCTGGCATTCCATACAAAATCTTTCCGGTGCAATATTTATTTGAACTTGGGAAACTTTCACTATTATCAGGTAGCTGGGCTTGGAAATACATAAATAGCAAAAATTGTCCCAGCAAAGAAACAGTAATTGCCAGTATAATGTTGCGTTGTTGTAGACGCCCTTTGATTTCCCGTAAAAACTGGGGATTCCAGTCTCCAATTTTATCTAAAAGATTTTTTATCATTGTAAACTCTCCAATAAAGTTAAGGTGCGTTAGCAAACAACGCACCTTCAAAATTTATTAATCTAACTTCCTGCTAACAATGCTTTTGTAGCCGATTCACCCGCTAATCTTACTTGGCGTGTTAACTGAAAATTTAACAATACTAAAAGACTAAATTCACCTAAAAGAGCAATAAAAATTGTTGGGATTGTAGCGTATTCCAAAGCATTCCAAGGGAAAGTGGAAACCAACCATAAAATAGGAGCTTTTTGTGGTTGAACACCCAGCATGACTAGAAATATCATTGGTAAGAATATTACTGCGCCAACAGTAGCGATCGCCCAAAAAGAACGCTTGGGAGTTTTCAGTAAAAGCATCCTTTGCGCCAAAGTCGCATAAATCATCATTAAAGTAATAAACAAAGCCACACCTAAAATTGCTTTGAATTGCCCAATTTGACTCAACCAATTTAAGTTATTGAGGTGATGAGCATTTAAAATAGGTGCGATTAAAATCCAAATGATGAGTGGGGTGGTAATCATCATTAGATTTATTGCCATTGTAATTATTGCTGGGCTTTTTTCAGACCAAATCAAATCTTTTAACAGTAAATTTTGCCAGAAACCCTTACGACTAGAAATATTTTGGTGTCGATATCTTGCCCAATCTTGTACTGCTTGGCGATGAGGAGAAATAACTACAATTAAACTGAACAAAAGTATCAGATTAAATAACACTAGCCAAGGAAAATTTTGCCCAATCTGATAATTAACCTCGTAATAGCAAGAAGAAGATAATGATGGTGTGTAATGGCTACCAGATGGGCAGTAGTTTCTTTCGTATTGCAGGGTAAATCCCCAAAGAATTGTTTGCAAATAAGCTACTAGTAAATAACTTTGGCTTTTACTCAACATAGAGGCATTTGGGTTGCGGAAGCGGCGCTTTAATCCTTGCCAAATCCAGTAAGTCCACAAGCCAGAATTCAAGATATGCAAACCAAGTAAACCAACAAGATTTTTCCCAATAGGAAGATAAAAAAACTGCACTTGTTCTAGCAATTCCCAGTTGTATCTACGAAAGAGATTTGGGAATAAGTAACCAGTTAAGTCAAAAGGACTTAATAGTCTTAACCAAGCTGCTGCATTGTTTAAATATGTCCCGGTTGTTGCTAATTGCATTGTAATAGTCAAGAAAACTAAGACTATACCACTACCCAACCAAGGCTGAAAGCCACTGAAGAAACGACTAAAAAAGCCAAATAAAAGTGCAGCGCTATAGAAGAAAATACAACTAGCAACTAAAACAGCATAAAAGCTGAAAATGTGGCTCAAGGCTATGTTGGCGGAATGCCCTGCCCAAATATGTAAAGGAATTGCAACTCCAACAGCGAGATAAATTAAAATCGGCACTCCTAATATCTTGCCAGTCAAAATACTTGTTTCTGATTGGGGACTAAGACGCAAGAAATTTAATGTACCTCGGTATTCTTCTTGAGCTAAGTTATTGATTAATAAATAAGTACCTGCAACTAATAATGTAAAGATAAAAATGACACTGAGTGATAAAAATATGTATTCCCAGTGATCCCGCCACCAAAGTTGCATATCAATTTGGTTTAAGGGACAAAATTGATTACTACTATATAAAACATTCTGGATACTACGTTCTTCTGCCCTTAGTTGTTCTAATTGTTGTGTGAGTTCCTGAACTTTTACTGCATTCTTTGCCTTACTAAATAAAGATATTTGCTGTTGTAATTGATTAATTTGTGGGTAAAGTTGGTTCAATTGTTGTCTGTAAGTTACACCTTCAAGACAGTAGGTGCCAGACATAGAGTATCTATTTCCGGGTAGTTCACGTAATTGATATAAAAAAAGTATTAACTGCCCGAACAGCGATGAAACAAATGTAATAATAACAGGAAAAACTTTTAGGCGACCTTTAATTTCCCTCATTAATTGGGGATTTAAATCGCCAATCCTGTTAATAAAATTGAGCATCATATATAAATTTCTCCGAAGATAAGAGGAAGTAGGTGACGCGGTGACGCAGTGACAAGGGGAGAACAACTAATGACTAATGACTATTAACTTATGATGCTTGTTTGTGACCTAATTTGAGGAAAATTGTTTCCAAATCTTCTTGAGTGCAGTGAAATTCAGTAATGGGAATATCAGCTTGGATGAGCGATCGCAATAAATCTGCACTGTCTTCCTGTTTACCAGAAAAATTCACTCGGATGCTGTTTTTTGCTGTCATCACCTCCCACTCTTGTACTAAAGGATTATTTTTTAATTCCCCCAACAATTCCTCTTGTTTCCCTAGAGTTGAGATGATGATTTGTTGGCGGGCAAGACGTTGGTAGAGTTGTTGTAGCGAGGCACTTTCTACCAAATAACCAAGTTCCATAATTCCTACAGAAGTACATAATTCTGCCAAGTCGCTCAAAACGTGGGAAGAAATCAATATCGTCATCCCTGCTTCCTGCAAGACTTTAATAATTTCTCGAAACTGCATCCTCGCGATCGGATCGAGTCCCGAAACAGGCTCATCTAACAGCAGTAAAATCGGTTCGTGGATAATTGTTCGTGCTAAACTCAAACGCTGTTTCATCCCCCGTGACAGGGTAGAAATTAAACTATTGCGTTTATTACTTAGCTGTATCAGTTCTAAAACTTCATGCAGGCGTCTAGTGCGGCGTGGTTCTCGCAAACGATACAAACGAGCAAAATAATCTAAGTAATCCCAAACCGTGAGTTCCTCATACAGCGGATAATCGTCAGGTAAGTAACCAAGACGACGCTTGAGATTGAGGTTGCTGCGATCGCGTAGTAAGCGATCGCCATTAATATAAATCTCACCCGTAGTAGGTTCTTCTGCTGCTGCCAACATCCGAATCAGAGTCGTCTTTCCTGCACCATTGGGGCCAATTAACCCGTATACTTCACCTGAATAAATTTCTAAATCAACATTATTAACGGCAATATGTCTGTCAAATTGCTTAATCAATCCACTAGTGCGAATTGCTAATTCTTTTACCATAGCTGCTGAAGACGGCTTGTGATTAACAAATAAGCTAGCCTTTTGCAGCAGTATTTGTCAGGTTCGTTTCGGAAAATGTAACTGGCTTTAAGAAAACTTGATGTTAGTGCTTTGTCACACACTGACAATAGAGTTAGCGGATCTCAAGAGCGATCGCCTCAGCCATCACCAGAACGCAGACATCTAGCTATCTTTATCGCTTTCAGTTGCTGAGGCAATTGTCAAGATGCTGATACATAGAAAATTCCTCTTTACTTATTCCCTTTTATGTCTAAGGCAAGATAAAAATTATTAAGATAGCGAGTTAGTATATCCTATCTGCTGCTGTTTAGTTAATATGCTGATTCGTTGTGATTAATCAAAATCCAGATAATTTAGTCAGCAATCCAATTGAAAGAGCGTCTATTGAAGGTTATAAATTTAGCTGGTTTGATTGGTTTTGTCTGTGGTATCCTCCAGGCTGGCTAATTTTATTCAATCGTCACTGGCAGCATTACCATTCCGATCCAGACGGTTGGAATTGGCTTGAATATATATTATTTTTAATTCCTGGTGGTTTTTATCTAGCACTATTGATTCGTTGGCTGCGTCTTGGATGTCGTTTGCCACGTCAGGAAAATACTGAATTTGATCCTACTTATCAACAAGCTTTTAGACAAGAAATTATAGCTCCTATAGTTGAATATTATTTTCGTGGAGAGCTACTGCAAATTGAAAACTTACCATCTACAGAGCCAATGATTGTAGCAATGAATCATGCGGGAATGTGTTTCCCGTGGGATTTTGTTAGTTTGGCTTATTTATTAAATAAACAAAGGGGATGGATAATAAAAACTTTGGCTGGTGTATCTTTATTTGACCATGCTTGGATGATTTGGTGGTTACCACCTGGATGGTCAAAAGTTTTAGGTGGTGTGAGGGCTGAATTAGATGATTTTACTGCTGTAGTGCAAGAGCGTAGAGTTATTTTATATGCACCAGAAGGATTGAGAGGGCCGAGAAAAGGTTGGCGAAAACGTTATAAATTAGAGAAATTCGATCTCAGTTTTATTCAGTTGAGTCAGCGTTTTAAAATTCCGATTTTACCTGTTGTTTGTATTGGCAATGAAGGCTTGCATCCTTGGACTATTAATCTCCAAAAATTGCAGCACCTATTTAATTTACCATTTTTGCCTATATCACCTTTGATACCAATTTTTATTCTCTTTCCTTCTATGGGTGTTTGGGCAATGAGAAGTCGTCTGCGTTATTTTATTCAACCGCTGAAACCAGCAGTAAGCGGTGAGCAGCAATCCGAAAATAAACGTTCTTTTGTTTTTCAACAAGCACAAAGATTGCGAGAAAAGATGCAAAGCCAAATTAATTCTTTATTGAATAAAAATATTGAAAATAAAGCGTGAGCAGTTCTCATCCAGAGTCTGCACCAGCACCAAAGCGATATCCTTTACCATATACACTGTGAATGAGTTGTGTTTCTCCAGGTAACTCTATCTTGCGACGTAATAGGCGTACTAGTGCAGCAATCACATTACTACTAGGTTGCTCATCATCTTGCCACAAATTTTGCATAATTTGAGTATGAGTAAGTAATTTGCTAGTATTTTCCATAAAATATTGCAGCAGTTGGCTTTCTTTTTCTGATAGTTCAATTGCCCGCCCTTGCCGATAGGCGATTTGACTTTCACAATCAAGTTCTAAATCAGCTACCGTTAAGCGACTTGTCGGGGTAACAGGCGCTTGAGAACTAGAACGTCGCAACAACGCCCTGACTCTTGCTAGTAACTCCCGCAGTTCAAAAGGTTTAACTAGATAGTCATCTGCACCCGCATCTAAACCTTCTACGCGATCGTCAAGAGTATCTTTAGCAGTGAGAAACAACACAGGAGTTGCAACACCTTGGCGGCGCAATTCTTGACAAATCTCCAATCCCGTGTTGCCAGGCAACATCCAGTCTAAAATGAGTAGATCGTAATTGCCTGTTTGTGCTAATTTGCGGCCATTTATTCCATCGTAGGCAGCATCTACACTGTATCCCTCACGAGTTAACACGCGGCTCAAGGGATCGGTAAGTTCAGTTTCATCGTCAACTAATAAAATTTTCATAATTACAGCAGAATACAGAATTCAGAAGTCAGGAGTCAGAAATAAAATAGGCTTGTTGCCTGGCTTTTAGACCTATATTGTGTACTTTATTAACTTGCAATACGCTGTAACTTTTAATTCTAAGATTTGAGTTTTCAAATCAGCTATTTATAGGAAAATCCTACAACCAAGCATGAAAATCTAATCCCCTATACCCTGTCCCCTATCCCCTGTCACCTGTCCCCTGTCACCTATTTTCAAATTTGACCCTAACAAGTAACCCCCTTCATCTACAATCTAAAATCGGAAATCTAAAATTGCCATATGCTGACTGTCGCACTGCCAAAAGGGGAACTTCTCAAACATAGCATCCGCCTGCTACAAACCGTGGGGTTGGATTTTAGTGCTTTTTTAGACTCAGGAAATCGACAACTGCAAATTACAGATACCAATGGTATCGCTAAAGGGCTACTGGTGCGGGCGCAGGATGTTCCTGTATACGTAGAGTACGGACAGGCACAACTGGGTATCGTTGGTTACGACGTGTTGCGAGAGAAAAAACCACAAGTAGCACAGTTAGTTGATTTGCGGTTTGGTTATTGTCGGATGTCGGTAGCAGTCAAGCAATCCAGTTCTTACCGATCGCCTTTGGATTTACCCGCACATGGTAGGGTAGCATCTAAATATGTAAACTGTGCCCGTGAATATTTCCACAGTTTAGATTTACCCGTGGAAATTGTACCTTTGTACGGTTCTGTGGAACTAGGGCCAATTACGGGTATGTCGGAGGCAATAGTTGATTTAGTCTCTACGGGGCGGACGTTGCGCGAAAATGGTTTAATGGAAATTGCAACGCTCTATGAAAGTACGGCACGATTAATTGCCCATCCTCTGAGTTATCGAATGAATACAGATAATCTCAGTGATTTGATTGCCAATGTTAGAGAGGCGATTTTGGCAGCAGTGTAACAGTGAAATTGTGCGGCGGCAGATACCTCGAATACTCACCGATAACCCCTGTACCGTCCGCACCAACGCAGTGTTAGGCGGTGACATTGATATATGCTGATGAGGTTGTGGGCTGCGGAATCTCTAATCCCTCCAACTTCAATCCATCAAGATGGAACTCCATTGCCTCACGCATATTTTGTTCAACTTCTTCACGAGTTGCCCCAGTCGAGACACATCCTAGTAGGTCAGGAGAATAGGCAGAATATCCGGTTTCTGTCTTTTCAATCACGATAAGATACTGCATCATTTCAGACCCGCTTGTTTTAAGATACTATCCAACGTTCCTGGAGCGAGATCATCACCTGTTTTTCCTGGTACAGTAACCTTTGATGCGTTGTAAACCTGTAGGTGTTTCTATCATCAATCGCAGCAACAACGCTTGGCTAGATTTTGAAAGCCCTCTTCCTTCGTGCAGTGCGCGTAATAAAGCGATCGCTCCTTCAGGCGTTGTCCAGTTGCGATACTGTACTGATTTGTCTTGCCCTATTTCCTTGTCTGTGTTAGCCACAACGATGTCATTTACACCAAGCTCACGCAAATACTCGGTGACAACCTTGGGTGAACCGATGAGTCGTAAAAGCACGTCACAAGCCGTGCCGTCGCTTTCGGACACCATGTATTTCAGCAGTTCAGCTATGCTAAGTTCTACACCTTGTAGATTATTATCTCGGATCGGACTGTGCTGACGTTCTGAGACGAAATCGCTTTTTTCGACACGAACTCTCTGTTCTAGTTTTAGTTTTCCTTTGTCTACTTGAGCTAGTACCGCCATCCCAATAGGGAACTTGTAAACGCTTTGCATAGGAAAGCGCTGCTCTGCATTGAGAGCTACTGATTCTCCAGTTTCCAGCACTGTGGCTGCAACCCCGACGCGCCCTTGAGCAGCACGAGATATTTTTTCAATTCGGTCGTACAATTTGCCTTGTGATGGATCGTTAGTACAGGAAGTTGCGATCTGCTTCAATGTATCTGTTCGGCTGTTGTTGACTTCGCTGCTGCTAGAATTAGTGCTTGTGCAACCAACAGCTAATAAGGATATACAAAAGCCGCACAGCCACACTTTTTTCATCGTCACTCGACTCATAAACTGTATTCAGTCAACTTCTGTAGTTAACAGCCTAGAAATACATCCGCAGATTACCTGATTTCGGAATTTCTGCTGTTAAAGAAGAGGATGATAGAGTTGGTTTTAGAATGGTAATCAGGCAATTTGAAGTGTGCTGGGTTCAGGTATGGATTCACCTTCTGCTTGCCAAGCTTCCAAATACATTTCAATCACTTCTTCGCCGTTACGAATTGCTTCTTCACGAGTTTTGCCGTGAGTGCAAGGCATAATAACCCGATCGCCAAACTCTGGGATCGTGACTAGGAAAAGCTGATCTTCATCAGACCATTGAATAATCATACTGTATCGACTCATGAATCCTTGTCCTCTCTTAACTCTTCCAGTTCAGCTAATAACTGTGCTAACTGCTTTTCTAGGTAGAGTGGCACATCATCTCCATCCTTGCCTGGAATTGTT
>NZ_AJLN01000109.1 GCF_000317285.1 Chlorogloeopsis fritschii PCC 6912
GTTGGGTACGTCACTGTTTTTCTAAGCAAAGGATGTCGCCAACGTTCATGGCTACCTTTGCCGCGCTTGGGGAGATAAACAAACCCTTCACGCACAATCTGAGCTTTCAACTCCCGAATTTTCCTGGGCATGATTTTGTCTACTTCGTACCCTATCTTATCCTCTCAAACAGCTGTTAATACCACCAACCAGGGCGATCGCTCTTTCGGATTAAGTGCGAACAACAAGCTAGTATCTAATTACTCAATCAGTCTTATATCCGCTCCAACGCATTCTTAGGTTGCTATTACCTACCTATTTGCAATGCTCGCCATTGTGCTGCTTTTATATCCATCTCTTTGATAAACCCATCTTTTCCATCCATGTAGCTCTCAATATTATCAGGATATTTCTTTGCAAGTTCGCGTTTGAGTTCGCTGTATTTCTGCGCGTCTTCGGGATGGGCAATCATGTAATCTCGAAAGGCTAAGTGACGCTCTATCTGCTGTGAACCAACTTCAAACGTGTGAATGTGGTGTGTTCTTATACCTGCTTGATTATGCTTGCGGAAATAACGACGTCCTGATATACCATACTCACCCATTGCTTCATAACCTAATGCCTCTATGGCGGAACTCTGTTCATCAACTTTTGTAATATCTTTAACCTCAACCAAAATATCGATAATCGGTTTGGCATGAATTTGGGGAATGGCTGTGCTGCCAATGTGATGTACCGCAACCAGATTTTCGCTCAATGCAAGTGCAATCTGCTTCGACTCAGTTGTAAATACTTCTCGCCAATTTGGATCGTGGGGAACAACTTCTACTCTGAAGAAGTTTATATTCATTGACATGGCTAATAATCTCTACAGGCTGGATCAGAGGAAGATACACTTAATACTCGCTTGATTCCAGATACTTTGAAAGGGGTACTAAGATTTCTGACGCTCGTCTGATTCCTCACAACTTCCTCAAGTTTTGCTCTTAACCTTCAAAGTAGGTTGGTACAAATAAAGTTGTCATTTGAAATATGCAATGTCAAAGCCACAAAAGTGATGAATCTGGCTTAGTTTAGAACTTACGCACGAGTCACGGAAGAATAAAACCACTCCAGGCACAGAGGACACGGAGGAATAAGAGTTAGAGAGGTATTTTGCGTAAGTTCTGTTAGTTATTTTACTAAATCTTATTCTCGCCAGAGTCAAAAGGCTGAGGAAAATGAAAACTAAAACTTTTGCAACTATAGATGGTAATGAAGCGGCTGCCCAAGTTGTGTACAAACTCAACGAAGTAATTGCAATTTATCCGATTACTCCCTCTTCACCTATGGCTGAGTGGGCAGATGCTTGGGCTTGTGAAGGCAAAGCCAATATTTGGGGAAATGTTCCGACGGTGGTGCAGATGCAAAGTGAAGGTGGTGTCGCAGGTGCGGTACATGGTGCCCTGCAAACAGGCTCGCTGACAACCACATTTACAGCATCGCAGGGATTGTTGCTGATGATCCCAAATATGTACAAAATTGCCGGGGAACTAACACCTACGGTTTTTCATGTCGCCGCGCGATCGCTTGCAGCCCAAGCTCTCTCCATTTTTGGCGATCATAGCGATGTAATGGCAACCCGCGCCACTGGCTTTGCCATGCTGTGTGCCACCTCACCACAGGAAGCCCATGATTTTGCTTTAATCTCTACACGGGCAACTTTAGAATCAAGAGTGCCTTTTGTACACTTTTTTGATGGCTTCCGCACTTCCCACGAAATTAACAAACTTGAACTGTTAACTGAAGAAGATTTACGCAGCTTTATTCCAGATGAGTTAGTACTGGCTCATCGGCAGCGCGCCCTCACTCCTGACAAACCCGTCTTACGCGGCACGGCACAAAACCCCGATGTTTACTTCCAAGCAAGAGAAACTGTTAATCCTTACTATTTAGCTTGCCCAGACATTACTCAAAAAGTCATGGATGAATTTGCGGCTATGACTGGGCGGCAGTACAAACTCTTTGAATACTACGGTGATGCTGCTGCAGAACGAGTAATTGCCATTATGGGTTCCGGTTGCGAGGCAGTGCATGAAACAGTAGATTACCTCAATGCCCAAGGTGAAAAAGTCGGTGTGGTGAAAGTGCGGTTGTATCGTCCGTTTGATAGTAAGCGCTTTGTCGCCGCTTTACCAGAAACAACAAAAGCGATCGCTGTTCTCGATCGCACTAAAGAACCAGGCGCAGCAGGTGAACCACTGTATTTGGATGTGGTAACTGCCCTCACAGAACACCCAATGTCTAAAGCCCAATGCCCAATGCCCAAAATCGTTGGTGGCCGTTACGGTTTATCATCTAAAGAATTCACTCCAGCGATGATTAAAGGTGTTTTCGACAATCTTGCTGCTAGTGAACCGAAAAATCATTTCACCATCGGCATTAATGATGATGTCACCCACACAAGTTTAGATTACGATCCCAACTTCAACATCGAACCAGACAGCGTAGTTCGAGCTATTTTTTACGGCTTGGGTTCTGATGGTACTGTGGGAGCTAACAAAAACTCAATTAAGATTATTGGGGAAGAAACAAACAATTACGCCCAAGGTTACTTTGTCTACGACTCGAAAAAATCGGGTTCTATTACAGTTTCTCACCTGCGCTTTGGCCCCCAACCGATTCGTTCTACCTACTTGGTGAATCAAGCTAACTTTGTTGCCACTCACCAGTGGGGATTTTTGGAACAGTTGGATATGCTCGCACACATTGTCCCCGGTGGTACTTTCTTGCTCAATAGCCCCTACCCAGCAGAGGAAGTATGGAACCGCTTGCCGCGATTGGTACAGGAGCAAATAATTCAAAAGCAACTGAAGTTTTACGTCATTAATGCCTACAAAGTCGCCCGCGAAGCAGGGATGGGTGGACGAATTAACACAGTTATGCAAGTTTGTTTCTTTGCCGTATCTGGAGTATTGCCACGAGAGGAAGCGATCGCCCAAATTAAGAAATCCATCCGCAAAACCTACGGCAAGAAAGGCAACGAAATTGTGCAAATGAACCTGAATGCTGTAGATCGAACACTAGACAATCTCTATGAGGTTCAAGGAGAGCGTCGCGTTGATAGCACGATTGAACAGCGCCCAGCAGTACCCGACACCGCACCCGCGTTTGTACGAGATGTCTTGGGTAAAATGATTGCTAAGTGTGGCGACGAACTACCAGTCAGTAGTTTGCCTGTAGATGGTACTTATCCCACTGGCACGGCGAAATGGGAAAAACGCAACATTACCCAAGAAATACCCGTTTGGGAACCAGATGTCTGCGTTCAGTGCGGTAAATGTGTGATGGTATGTCCCCATAGCGTGATCCGCAGTAAGGTTTACGAACCGCAAATGTTAGAAAATGCACCATCTACCTTCAAGAGTAGCGATGCTAAAGACCACGATTGGAAGGATTTGAAATTCACGATTCAAGTCGCAGCAGAAGATTGTACGGGATGTGGGATTTGCGTAGATGTTTGCCCAGCAAAGAATAAAGCAGAACCTCGCCGCAAAGCAATCAATATGGAACCGCAACTGCCATTACGGGCACAAGAGCGAGAAAATTGGGATTTCTTCTTGAATATTCCCAATCCCGATCGCCGCCAGCTGAAGCTAAACCATATTAACCAGCAGCAAATGCAAGAACCGCTATTTGAATTTTCTGGAGCTTGCGCTGGTTGTGGCGAGACACCGTACATTAAGTTAGCTACGCAGTTATTTGGCGATCGCATGATTGTTGCCAACGCCACTGGCTGTTCTTCTATTTACGGCGGCAACTTGCCGACAACTCCCTGGACGCAAAATGCCGAAGGAAAAGGCCCGGCATGGTCAAATTCCCTATTTGAAGATAACGCCGAATTTGGCTTAGGATTCCGGATTTCGATTGACAAACAAGCAGAAATCGCTGCCCAATTACTCCAACAATTAGCAACCGAAATAGGTGAAGAACTGGCAAATAGTATCCTCAATGCCCAGCAAAAAGACGAAGCAGATATTTGGGAACAACGCGAGCGAGTAGAATTACTGAAGCGACGGATAGATGAACTGCTGGATATAAAGATAGGTATTGAACTCAAAACTCAAAAATCAAAACTCCAAAATCTCAAATCTCTTGCTGATTATCTAGTTAAAAAGAGTGTTTGGATGATTGGCGGAGACGGTTGGGCATATGATATCGGCTTCGGCGGGCTAGATCACGTCTTAGCCTCTGGACGCAACGTGAATATCCTCGTCCTTGATACAGAAGTATATTCCAACACTGGTGGACAGATGTCCAAAGCTACACCAAAAGCAGCCGTGGCGAAATTTGCTGCCGGTGGTAAACCTGCTGCTAAAAAAGACTTGGGTTTAATGGCAATGACCTATGGCAACGTCTATGTTGCCAGCGTCGCAATGGGCGCACGGGATGAACACACGCTCAAGGCATTTCTAGAAGCAGAAGCTTATGACGGCCCATCACTGATTATCGCTTACAGCCATTGTATAGCACACGGTATCAACATGAGTACAGCAATGCAAAATCAAAAAGCTGCTGTAGACTCAGGTCGGTGGTTGTTGTATCGATTCAATCCCGATCGCATTAAGTTGGGCGAAAACCCACTGCAACTCGACTCACGAACACCAAAAATTCCAGTCGAACAATCGATGTATCTAGAGAACCGCTTTAAGATGCTCACCAAGAGTAACCCAGAAGAGGCGAAGCGGCTACTCTTGGAAGCACAACATGATGTGAACGTTCGCTTTTCAATGTACCAATATTTGGCAGCGCGGCATATGGAAAAACTCAACGGACATAGCAGTGACACCAAAATTACAGGCGATCTCAAACAATTGGTATCCCAGTAAAGCTTGTTAGTTGCCATTAACCATTAGCTATTAGCCATTCACAGTTTTGGAACAAGAAGATGGACTTAACTACAACTTATATGGGGATGAAATTGCGATCGCCCCTTGTGCCTTCGGCATCTCCTTTATCAAAAGACATTGATAATATCAAACGCATGGAAGATGAGGGTGCAGGGGCAGTAGTAATGCATTCGCTGTTTGAAGAACAGATTACCTTAGAACGCTACGAATTGCACCATCACCTCACCTATGGCACTGAAAGCTTCCCTGAAGCTCTGACATATTTTCCTGAACCAAACGGTTTTCAAATTGGCCCAGAAGAATATCTTAACCATATTCGTAAAGCAACCGAACAAGTTCAAATTCCTGTGATTGCCAGCCTCAATGGTTCTTCAGTGGGTGGATGGATTGACTATGCCAGATTGATTCAACAAGCAGGAGCCTCGGCACTGGAATTGAATATTTACTATGTTCCTACTGATATGGAACTCACCAGTGAACAGATAGAGCAAAACTATATTCACATTCTCCAGGCAGTTAAAGCTGAAATAACCATTCCTGTAGCAGTCAAACTCAGCCCTTATTTCACCAGTATGGCAAATATGGCCAAGCGTTTGGATAATGCGGGGGCTGATGCATTGGTGCTATTTAACCGTTTCTACCAACCAGATATCAACCTCGAAACCCTGGATGTAGAACCCAATGTACTTTTAAGCACCGCACAAGCGATGCGTTTGCCCTTGCGTTGGATTGCCATTCTTTATGGTCGTATTAATGCCAGTCTAGCTGCTACTAGCGGCATTCACAATGCACGAGACGTGCTAAAAGTGCTGATGGCAGGAGCAAGTATTACTATGCTTTGTTCCGTGTTGCTACGGGAGGGAATCACTCACATTCGGTGTATTGAGAAGGAAATGCGCGAATGGATGGAAAAACATGAATACGAATCTGTACAGTTGCTTCAGGGAAGCATGAGCCAAAAAAATTGTCCCAATCCCAGTGCCTTTGAACGCGCTCAGTATATGCGAGCACTACAAACTTACAAACCAGAATGGGGAAGAGTTTATGAGCGATCGCATTACCTGGGGTAGTACTGTTCCTCACAATTTCCTCAAATTATTGCCCTATAAATCTAATTGAAGGATAAAGAGTGCGTAAAGTTCGCTTCGCTTAAGTATGAGAGGTTTATATGTTTAAAAAGATTTTAGTTGCATTAGATCGCTCTGAAATGGGCAAACAAGTTTTTGCACAAGGATTAGCTTTAGCAAAGATGAGTGGAGCTAGCTTAATGTTGCTGCACGTTTTATCTGTAGAGGAAGAGGGCATTCCTTATGTACCAATCGCTTCTAGTTTTGACTACTATTCAGGAATGACAGAGCAAGCCTTCGAGTTTCAGCAACAGCAGTGGGAGAAGTGGAAAAATCAAGGTATTGAGATGTTGCAACACTTCAGCGCTCAAGCAAATACAGCAGGCGTAAATACTGAATTTACACAAAAACTTGGCAGCCCTGGGCGAGTTATCTGCGATCTAGCTAGTAGTTGGGGTGCTGATCTAATTGTCATCGGGCGTCGAGGACATTCTGGGATGGCGGAACTATTTCTTGGTAGCGTAAGTAACTACGTTCTCCACCATACTCCTTGTTCAGTTCATGTTGTGCATCTTGCCGTTAGTGCCAAAGAAGCTAAGGCGGTAGAAGAAACTACAAGCGCTTCTACCTCCAGCTAATACCAATTCTTTGTAACAATGCGCTTAATATTCCGACACCCTAGAAGGGTGCGGCTATACAAACTAAGCCTGCCTACGCAGGCTAACTAAGCTAACTTTCATAAATTGGTATAAGTACAGATTTGCGTAAATAGTAGCGTACAAAAAATGAAATCATCTCGCCCTCTCCCACTCCCTCATCCCAGTGGTGATAAGCGCTTTAAGATGCTGGATGCAACAATGAAGCGCCATCAATATCAGCAAGATGCTCTGATTGAAATTCTCCATAAGGCACAAGAACTATTTGGCTACTTAGAGAACGATTTATTACTTTACATTGCTCAAAGTCTTAAACTACCACCCAGCCGGGTTTATGGTGTAGCTACCTTCTATCATTTGTTTTCACTTGCGCCAAAAGGCAAGCATACCTGTGTGGTGTGTACGGGTACAGCTTGTTATGTCAAAGGTGCACCAGAAATTCTCGCAAATCTAGAAAAATCGGCTCGCATTCGCGCTGGAGAAACGACACCAGATGGACAAGTTTCACTTTTAACAGCACGGTGTTTGGGTGCTTGTAGTCTTGCACCTGCTGTGGTTTTTGATGGGGCGGTGTGTGGCTATCAAACTGCGGAATCGGTTCAAGAAAAGATTCGAGAATGGTTAAAGGGGGCAGAAATATCTCATGCCTGATCGGTAAAGGGGATTGGTTACTGGGAAGAATTTACGCTTTTCAACCTGTCGAACTTGCGTTTAGCAAGGGGGATATTCATCAGACGCCTTAATACTACGGGTAACTTGCCCGCATAGAGCGATTGGGTGGAGCAAGTCTTCTGGCGATCGCAGCAAATAGCCACATAATTAAACCCAAGTTAGTCTTGACAAGAAGCATAATTGTAAATCTAAAATCTTGCACTATTCTCAATAACCTTAGAGTCGGCATTATCCATAACCTAAAAATAAGGATTTGAGGAAAGTTAGGCAGTGCCACCCTACAAAAATTGCTAGAGGAGTAGAGCGATCGCCTCATTCTTAATATTTAATTTACTTTCTTTAGAAAACGCCAAAATGTAAAAAAGTGAGGTAATAAATGTAAATCAATAAGTAGTTGTGCAAAAAAAATTATACATTTTATGACAGAATTGGAAATCCTCTACTTCGCTTGAGACAAGGATGGTTAAAAATTATGTTGAAAGACGTAACAATTATCTCAAAAATTCTAGATAAAAAAATGAATCTATAAAGGTTTTAATTTCAATACTAAATGAGAGTATTGAAAAAAGATAAGCAATAATTACTAGATATAGTAGTGCTTTGTCATTAAAGTCGATTTAAATACAACTATGAATTATAGTAGGTTAAAAAATTTAAGATACTCGTTCTTGATTAAGTTGATCGGGTTTGTTTTACCCCTCGCAATTCATATAGTTTTATGCAATGAAAGAAAGCCAGTGGTGATATACCACTGGCGAATAGTATCTTGGAACAACACAGGATCGCGCCGAGATCCTGCATAATTAATGATTCCGGAAAAATAGCTGATTGTAAAGTTATATACAACTTTTGTGCAACGTTTGTACTGAATAATTGCAGAAATTCCGGTTGATTAAGTTAGCGATCGCTTTGGTGGCTTCGGCGAGGTAAAAAATCCAGAAGATTTTTTGTTGGCGATGGCATCACTACTATAGCTATATCGGTATTAGCGATCGCAAATGTTGGAATTAGACTTCTTAATTAACATATCAATAGTTTTTTTGTGTTGTTTATTAAAATTTAATAGCTCCAAATAAGCAAAAGGAACTATTAGTGGCCACAGAATACTACCTATCACCAGAATTAAACCAGAAAAAGAACGCTGTACTGAATTCATTTCTTCATCTTCCATAAAGAAATCTAACCACACAGTAAAGAAACAGTAAGTCATTCCTAAGTAAAATATGATAGCTAAGTAATAAATAATTGTTTGCAACATAATGGTAGTTGAACTCTAATTTTAAATTAATGTAAAGCTTGATTTCCCTGAAGAAGGCTGTAATTTATTTGTAGCATTTTTATCATTGAGAAGCAAAAATAACTACAACAGATGGAAAACTCTAGTTTTTGTGAAAAAATATGAAGTATAAAAAATAATCATAGAGAATTTATAAAGATTTTCTGACATCAATAATTTCAGACAAAGATACGCTTGTCAACCTGTATACAACTTTGATGCAATATTAAATACTAATTGAGAATTATTTTGGCTTGTAAGTGCTATTTTATCAAATAGCTAATGGAAGTAAGGAAAAAACCACTAGCTAAAACACTCAAATTTATATATTAGTTACCTTAAAGAGTGATGCTCTGTAATTTAGTTTTTCAAAAAAATTTTTGATTGTAAATGTAGATGCAAACTTGATGCAATTTTTTACTTCAAAAGCTTCAACTCACTAGCCACAAAGGAAATTTAGTAAAAATCTTGAGTAAAGAGTATAAATCAAAATCACTTTTATATAAATAAATTTTAATGCTTATTCCGACTTATCTAATAAGTCGGGGATTTTATAGGACGTATATCGAAAAAATAACAAATTTGATAGATAGTTGTCGAAGCACTTTTGTGTATCAAATACATTTCCTCACAAGTTCCTCAAGATTTTCCCCTAACTTCAAAGATGGAGCCAGAGCAGTTATGGCAGAGGAGGCAGGTGGAAGATGGATTTGACTGAGCTACAGGAGATAGCAGAGCAAGAGCGCAAGTCTCAAAAACCAGTGCAGATTCGCTGTTGTGTTGCTGCTGGTTGTCTGTCTGCTAATTCCGAAGCAGTGAAAAAGCGGCTTGAGGAAGCAGTCAAAGCATCTGGTTTAGAGAACCAGGTACAAGTTAGCGGTGTGGGTTGTATGCGCTTGTGTTGTCAGGGATCTTTAGTTCATGTTGCAACACAAAACGAACCAGAAAGCTTGGGCACACTCTACCAAAAAGTTACCCCAGAGGATGCACCTGCAATTATCGCTGCTCTCAATGGAGAACAGACAAAAGTTCAACAAGGAGATTTGACACATCCATTTTTTACGAAACAATTGCCGATAGTCTTAGAAAACAGCGGCAAAGTCAATCCCGATCGCATCGAATCTTATATTGCTGCTGGAGGCTATCAAGCACTTTACCACGTGCTGCGGGAGATGACTCCGGCTGAGGTGGTGGATGCTATTACACGTAGTGGTTTGCGGGGGCGCGGCGGTGCTGGTTATCCCACTGGTGTGAAATGGGCGACTGTTGCGAAAGCGAAAGGAGAGCGCAAGTTTGTCATCTGCAACGCTGATGAGGGCGATCCGGGAGCATTTATGGATCGCAGTGTTTTAGAAAGCGATCCTCATCGCGTACTAGAAGGAATGGCGATCGCTGCCTATGCGGTGGGTGCAACCCAAGGCTATATCTATGTCAGAGCAGAATACCCCATCGCCATTAGCCGCCTGCAAACTGCAATTCGTCAAGCGCAACGCCTGGGCTTATTGGGCAGTCAAATATTTGAGTCTCCCTTTGATTTTAAAATTGATATCCGCATTGGTGCGGGGGCTTATGTTTGTGGTGAAGAAACCGCTTTGATGGCATCAATTGAAGGCAAACGCGGTACACCTCACCCCCGCCCGCCCTATCCCGCCGAGTCTGGTTTGTGGGGATATCCCACCCTCATTAACAACGTTGAAACCTTCGCTAATATCTCACCAATTATTCGTAAGGGCGCTGAGTGGTTTGCCAGTATCGGCACAGAAAAAAGCAAGGGTACAAAAGTTTTTGCATTAGCGGGTAAAATATGCAACACAGGCTTGATAGAAGTACCGATGGGAACCCCACTGCGGCTGATTGTAGAAGAACTAGGTGGTGGTGTACCTGATGACGGAAAAGCCAAAGCAGTGCAAACTGGTGGCCCTTCAGGAGGATGTATTCCTGCCTCAGCTTTTGATACATCGGTAGACTACGAATCCTTGACTGCACTAGGTTCGATGATGGGTTCCGGCGGCATGATTGTCATGGATCAAAGTACCAATATGGTAGATGTTGCCAAGTTTTTCATGGAATTTTGCATGGATGAATCTTGTGGTAAGTGCATTCCTTGTCGAGTAGGTACAGTGCAACTATATCGGTTGTTAACCAAAATTCGGGAAGGTAAAGCATCACTCACCGATTTGGAACTTTTGGAAGAACTGTGTGACATGGTAAAAAACACCAGCTTGTGCGGTTTGGGGCAATCTGCACCAAATCCGGTGTTTAGCACTTTGCGTTATTTCCGAGATGAGTACTTGGCACTGATTAACACATCTCAAGCACAGGAGCAGCTCAACGTATGAGTTACAAGCGTATTTTGATTACTCGTCATGGCGGCTCGGAAGTTTTACAATTGTTTGAAGATGAACTACCTGAACCTCAAACAGGTGAAGTTCGGGTGAGAATTCTCGCAAGTGGAGTAGCCTTTACAGATGTTCTGATTCGTGAAGGTTTATATCCGGGCATACCAAAGCCACCATTTTCACCAGGCTATGAAATCATTGGCATTGTAGACAAGCTGGGTTTAGGAGTATCCACTCTGGAATTAGGACAACGGGTTGTTGCTCTTACCATTGTCGGAGGCTACAGCGAGTATTTATGTTTGCCCGCAACGGAATTAATATCCGTACCCAAGGAAGTAGATGCGCTAGAAGCTGTGAGTTTGGTATTGCAGTATGTCACAGCCTACCAAATCTTGCATCGGATTGCGAAAGTTAAAAGTGGCGATCGCATTTTAATTCACGGTGCAGCCGGAGGAGTTGGCACGGCATTGCTGGAATTAGGCAAGCTAGCAGGCTTAGAGATATATGGAACAGCCTCTAAATCTAAACACGAACTTGTTTCTAGTTTAGGAGCAATTCCAATTGATTACAAAAATGAAGATTTCGTCCAACGGATTTACAGCCTTACAGGTGATGGCGTGGATATTGTCTGCGATGCGATCGGAGGCAGCCACTTACTCGATTCTTATAAAACACTGCGAAAACAAGGAATATTGATTAATTACGGTTTCTCTTCAGCTTTGAGTGGAAAGCGCAATCGAATATTTAAGCTAGGGGCAAGTTTTATCTTGTTGTTGCTGTTGCAATTACTGCCAGATGGTAAAAAAGCCTTGTTCTACAACATTGCTGGATTCAAAAAACAGCATTCTGACTGGTTTCGTGAGGATTTGACAAAATTATTAGACTTACTAGTACACAAGCAAATTAAACCCATTATTGCCGATCGCCTGCCACTAGCAGCAGCTGCTCGTGCCCACGAATTACTCGACTGTTCAGCCATCAGCGGGCAACTGGTACTTTTGTGCAGCAATGAGGGTGGCTGAGGAATAAAGAATTGGCTTCTCAGTATGCTCAATCAAAAATTGGGGCAACAGGTAACCTCTAGTTAATTTATCCAACGACTGAAAACATAAGACGCACGCAGAGGAGCCAGTGCGTTGGGGAGACAGTGCGTTGCGCGGGTTCCCCGCGTTGTAGCAACTGTCGTCGGCTCTGCCGACTTAAAGCAACTGGCGTTCGCAGAGGCGCAGAGAGTAGAAGTTGGGAATAGTTGATTTTTGCATTTCATATCCAAATTTAATAACGCCAAACGATAAAAGGGGGTGAGGGGAATGTTTGCAAAAGTTTTTTTCAGTATTGGTTTATTGCTAGCGATCGCTTTACTCGTTTTAGTAGTTTTACGAGTCAAAAACGAACAAGAAGTTAACAGAATTTGGCGATCGCTCTCAACTGCACCAGCAGAAACTCGTTTCACCGAAGACATGGTTACAGAATTACCCCCTCCCGTCAGGCGTTACTTTCTCCATGCCATTGCCCCAGGCACTCCTATTGCTACTTCTGTAAGCTTGGAAATGAGTGGCAGTTTTAGGATGGAACGGGATAAACCGTGGATACCGATGCGAGCTACAGAAATTATCTCAGCCAAAGGATTTGTTTGGAAAGCAGCGATCGGTCGTGGTTTATTTCAATTTATAGGAGCCGATTATTATGCCAACAAATCGGGACGAATGCAATTCTCCCTTGGAGGGTTGATTCCGTTAGTAAACGCCCACAATCCTGATGTTAAGCGCTCCAGCATTGGACGACTCGCTGGAGAATTACTCTGGCTGCCCTCTGCCTTATTGCCCCAGCAGGGCGTAAGTTGGCAGGCAATTGATGAGAGAACTATCCAAGCTAGTCTGAAAATTGATGGTGAACCTGTAACGCTCACACTAGTTATAGATCCTGACGGCAAAGTCTTGAAGATTTCTTTTCTGCGTTGGGGGGAACACACCGATGATGGCAGTTTCGCTTACATCCCCTTTGGCGGAGAAGTACAACAAGAACAAACATTTGCAGGATTTACAATCCCTTCCCAGGTAAGCTTGGGTTGGTGGTTTGGCACAGACAATTACTTAGAATTTTTCCGTGGCAAGATTGAGCGGGCAGAGTTTTGTTGAGTTTGAGTAGAACAACAGCAATGACAGTAAAAACTTTAACAATTGATGACCAATTAATCAGCGCTCGTGAGGATGAAACTCTACTTGAGGCAGCACGAGAAGCAGGAATTCATATTCCGACACTATGCTATTTAGAAGGAGTTTCAGAAGTTGGTGCTTGTCGCCTTTGCCTAGTCGAAATTGCTGGTAGCAATAAATTACAACCCGCTTGTGTCACAAAAGTTGCTGAAGGCATGGAAGTTAAGACTAAAAGCGATCGCCTGCAAAAATACCGTCGCACCATTGTAGAAATGCTGTTTGCAGAAGGCAATCACATTTGCTCGGTGTGCGTGGCAAATGGCAATTGCGAGTTGCAAGACTTGGCAATTGAGATGGGTATGGATCATGTGCGCTTAGAATACCACTCCCCGGCTCGCAAAGTCGATGTTTCCCACGATCGCTTTGGCATTGACCACAACCGTTGTGTTCTTTGTACACGTTGCGTCCGTGTTTGTGACGAAATTGAAGGCGCTCACACTTGGGATATGGCAGGTAGAGGTACAAATTCTCACGTAATTACCGACTTAAATCAACCTTGGGGAACCTCGCAAACTTGTACTTCCTGCGGTAAATGCGTCAATGCTTGTCCTACGGGTGCAATTTTCTCTAAAGGTGCGAGTGTCGGCGAAATGAAACACGATCACGCCAAACTCGACTTTCTTGTTACCGCACGGGAAAAACAGCAATGGAATTTTTAAGTAAAGGCAGGAGGTATAAGGAAAGAAAGTTTTTTTTCAAATTCCTAATCCAAAATCCAAAATCTAAAATCCTATGACTCGTTTGAAATTAGCAACAGTATGGCTCGGTGGTTGTTCTGGCTGTCATATGTCCTTTCTTGACTTAGACGAATGGCTGTTTGATTTAGCAGCACAGGTAGATTTAGTTTACAGTCCTTTCATCGATATCAAAAAATACCCACAAGAAGTAGATGTGGTGTTAGTAGAGGGAGCGATCGCCAACGAAGAACATCTAGAAACAATTAAAACAGTGAGAGAGCGATCGCGCCTCCTTGTTTCCTTTGGCGATTGTGCTGTCACAGGTAATGTTACTGCTTTACGCAATCCCTTGGGCAGTGCCGAACCAGTTCTCCAGCGCTGTTACATCGAAACCGCAGATATCCACGGACAAATTCCCCAAGAGCCTGGTATTGTGCCGCAGTTACTAGATCGAGTCACACCAGTTCATGCAGTAGTACCAGTTGATATTTATTTACCAGGTTGCCCGCCTTCAGCTACTCGGATTAAAGCAGTATTAGAACCACTCTTACATGGAGAAATACCACAATTAGAAGGACGTGAATTCATCAAATTTGGCTAAATTTAGAAAGTTCGGGAGATTGACTATGCTTAAAGCCGCAGACATTATGACTAAAGATGTTGCTACAATTCGCAGTTCGGCAACAGTTGCTGAAGCTGTGAGACTAATGAGGGCTAGAAATTGGAAAGCACTAATTGTGGATCGTCGCCACGAACAAGATGCCTACGGCATTATTAGTGAGAGTGATATTGTCTACAAAGTAATTGCCTATGGCAAAGATCCAAATAGAGTGCGTGTTTACGAGGTAATGACCAAACCTTGTATCGTAGTTAACCCCGATTTAGGTTTAGAATATGTAGCGCGGTTATTTGCCGACCATCATATTCAGAGAGCACCTGTAATTCAAAACGAACTGCTAGGTATAATTTCATTAGCTGATATTCTGGCAAATAGTACTTTTCTTGAGCAACCCCGCACAATTCTGCTTGAGCAACAACTCCAAGACGAAATTAGAAAAGCTCGCGAAGTTTGTACTCAAAAAGGTATCCGTTCCGAAGAATGTGCTGCAGCTTGGGATGTAATCGAGGAACTACAAGCCGAAATCGCTCATCAACGAGCAGAGACAATAGATAGAACAGCCTTTGAAGAATACTGCGATGAGTATCCAGAGGCAAAAGAAATCTATGACTGTTGGTGCAGTGGGTAAGCTCCTCAATAAATTACAGCGGTTTTCTGTAAGTTAAGCATTGCCCACCCTACCAGTAAGGAGCAATTGGAGGGGAAAGATACAACTATGACGAAAGATTTAAGAGATTCAAAAGAGCCGAGAATTTCATCTGAAACATTGACAAACTTCCAGTTAGTTGATGGGCAAATTGGCGAGATATCTTTAGTTAACGGAACACTATATGTTCATTTTCAAACTGATGATGAAAAAGATTTGATACTTGTGTTTACAGACGTAGCTGGAGTTGAGATGTTCAATATCCAGAATGCCGAACTGAGTAAATGTACAGTTCACTTAAACGATCCTTTCATCGAACGAGCTACTAAACTGTCAGAAAAACATACTGAAAAGCTCGTATGTTATGCCTTTTGGTCACCTTGGCTAGAAGAACCACTGATGCGGATTTTAGCGAGGGATTTTGAGATTCAAACCTAATATTACCTTGAAATCTATCTCAGCTAGGCGGCAAAATTTTTATGAAAAAAGTAATCATAGATCCTGTTACCCGCATCGAAGGACACGCCAAAATCACCATTTACCTTGATGATACAGGACAAGTCAGCGATGCTCGTTTCCATGTGACTGAATTTCGAGGCTTTGAAAAGTTTTGTGAAGGGCGTCCTTTAGCAGAAATGCCCGGAATTACAGCACGCGTGTGTGGCATTTGTCCGGTGAGCCACTTATTAGCTTCTGCAAAAGCAGGCGATCGCATTCTTGCCGTTACCATTCCTCCCGCAGCAGTAAAACTACGCCGTTTGATGAACTTGGGGCAAATTATCCAATCCCATGCTCTCAGCTTTTTCCATTTAAGTGCGCCTGATTTTTTGCTGGGCATGGATAGCGATCCAAGTAAACGCAACGTCTTTGGCTTAATTGCAGCTGAACCTGAACTCGCTCGTGGGGGGATTCGGTTGCGCCAATTTGGGCAAGAAATTATTGAACTTCTGGGCGGGCGCAAAATTCACCCATCCTGGGCTGTACCTGGAGGTGTGAGGGAACCCTTATCTGCCCAGGGAAGAACTCATATTCAAACTCGCATCCCCGAAGTAAGAACTACAATCCTAAATGCATTAGATCTGTTTAAGCGTTTGCTCCAAGATTACGAAAAAGAAGCGCAAACCTTTGGTAACTTCCCCAGCTTATTCATGGGGTTAGTCACTCCTGAAGGCTTGTGGGAAAATTACGATGGATACATCCGCTTTGTCGATAGTGTAGGCAACATCATTGCTGACAAACTCGATCCAACTCGCTATCAAGAATATATCGGCGAAGCAGTTGAACCTTGGACTTACCTAAAATTTCCTTATTACCGTCCTTTAGGATATCCCGATCGAGAAGATCATTGTCGCTTAGATAGTGGTATTTATCGAGTAGGGCCTTTAGCACGTCTCAATGTTTGCAGCCATATTGGCACAGCTCTAGCTGATCGCGAATTGCGGGAGTTTAGAGACGCAGGCAAAGGCACAGTTAGCTCCTCATTTTTCTATCACTACGCTCGGCTGATCGAAATTCTCGCATCGATTGAGCAGATTGAAATTTTGCTCGACGATCCAGATCTATTATCCAATCGGCTCCGCGCCGATGCTGGTATTAATCAACTAGAAGCTGTTGGCGTCAGTGAAGCACCGCGCGGCACTTTGTTCCATCACTATCAAGTTGATGAAAACGGCTTAATTCAAAAAGTAAATTTACTCATTGCCACAGGGCAAAACAACTTGGCAATGAATCGCACAGTTGCTCAAATTGCCCGGCACTTCGTTAATGGTTCGGAAATTTCTGAAGGAATGTTGAATCGTGTAGAAGCTGGAATTCGAGCCTTCGATCCTTGTCTGAGTTGTTCCACCCATGCAGTCGGGCAAATGCCTTTGCACGTTCAATTAGTGGGAGCAGACGGGAGTGTTGTCAATGAAGCGTGGCGGAATTAAATTATGAGCAATAATGTCCTAGTAATTGGTTATGGCAATGACTTGCGTTGTGATGATGCGATCGGGCAAAGAGTAGCAGAAAAAATTGCCACTCAGGATTTAGCCAACGTCAAATCTATTGCTGTTCACCAATTGACTCCCGAACTCGCGGCAAATTTGGCAAATGTTGATTTGGCAATTTTTGTCGATGCTTGTTTTAATTGTGAAAACTCTAAAGTACAAGTAAAATCACTCTTACCTGCCACCAATAGTTATATAGCAGGACATTTGAGCAATCCCCAAACACTATTGGCTCTGACTCAAACTCTTTACAGTTATTATCCCCAAACTTGGTGGGTAATTGTTCCAGGAGAAAACTTTGAACTTGGCGATCGCCTATCACCTGTTGCTCAACGCGGAGTAGCGATCGCCCTAGAAAAAATTACCAGTCTGATTAACCAAGCAAAAACTAATTCATCCAAACCAATGAGAAGGCGCTAAACCAGGATCTTCTGTTTCAGGAATTTGCAGACTCAGTTCTCGTTCTCTTTGATACATTATTTTCTCTATACCCTGGTGAATCAAATCTTCAATGCAAGATCTATCCTTAAGAGAACAAGCTAAACTTCGGAAATTAATAGACTGTTGTTCACCTTCTTCTACAACTACGTAACAATTTGATACTCTGCTTAGAACGTGAGCAATTAATTCTTGACGTAAGTCTGGAATAGAAAAAGCCTGCTGATAGGGATGATCTGGATAAGTTTCAAGAATGTCCTCAATTATACTGGCTACAGTTGGCAGTGTGAGATTAAAAATGGTTTTAGTCATAATTTTTGCACCCTCAGCTTACTATTCTGTATGTATAAATAATTATCAGTAGAGCTAGATCTACTGGAAGTAGAAAGGCTCTAGTTTTAGCTTAGAAAATAAATTTGAGGATGTTGTGAGGAACTTTCCCCAAGTTTAAAAGTGATTTTTGAACCGCTACAATACTTCACGAAAATACTCTTGCTGGCAAGCAAAGAGTGAAAAATAATTACAATAGTTATAAATTGATTGACTAACTGACTGATATAGTCATAAATCCACTTCGTTTTTCAGGGCTACTGTTGGAAATAAGTCATGCACTAATGGATGAAATGCTTATAGGTTGTTCCTTTGGTGCCACCGTCAACCTAGTCAATCGATAAGATACAATATCCAAACGCATGAGATCAAAGTAAACAGAAATGGCAAATTCTCCTTTGGTATCTGTTCGCATTCCGCCTGAGATACTAGAGCGCATCGATCAACTGGCGCAGGAACTATACCCATCTCGTCGAGCAGGAAAAAATCCGAATCGCTCTCAAGTAATTTTGGATGCGATCGCTCTATTTTTAGAGCAACACGAGTCTAGCTCTACAAACACTCTGGATATTAATGAGCAACTTGACGATCAACAAATCAGACAAGTACTAAATGAACCCCTTGATAACGAGCCAATCAACATAGCGCTCCAAAAGTACTCCAGGTATATTGAACCCCCTATACAGTACCCTCAACCGATAGAACTTCCTACACGAGAGTACATAGATTGGTGGTTCAATTATTTTTCATATATGAAAAAGCTCACTGATATGTGGTTCGGTGTTAAATCATAGCTGCCTTTGAACAAGGCTAAATTAACTGCAAGAACAATTGATATTAACAAGAAAATTTAGGTAATAACAAGCTTATTCCTTTCCGCTTGCAAAATATCTATTGTTTAGGGTGTGTTAGTTAACCTAACTCACCCTTTTCTTTTTTTGTCAATTTGAGACAGATCCTTACTCTATTTCTCGTTACCAGTTTGAACTTGGTAAATAGGATAAATCAGTAATTAAATTGATAATTATATTTTTTAGCTGTAAATTCTTGTAACTTGAATTTAATTGATGTATTAGAATCAAAGCAATAATTTTATGATATTGATGACACTGTATGACACTGTAGAATGCTTATGCAAAGCCATATTTTAGTGCTTTACACTGTCATACACTTATTTTTTACTTCCAGCACTATAAACAATAAAAGTTAGAAAGCATAGAATCTGCAACAACCGCTACCAACATGAATAGTTGAAAAGTAAAACCATTACCTTGAATTTCTACAAATTAAAAAATGTAAATTTTGCTATTATCTTGTTTTACATATAATTTTTAATAAAATAATCTTATAGAATAAGAATTAGTGACAAAGAAATTGACTTGAAAATGTAATTACCTGCAAAACAAAGTCAACAGATATTGGAAAAGTCTTTTGTTATTCTGAGCAAAATACAAGAACTGCAAAGTGAACAAACAAGACTTAAAAAATTGCCTTTAATAAAGAAGTTCAGAGTGTTTTACTAAACTTTTTTCGGTTTAGGATTATATTTTGCAACTGTTAAAAGGCGCTCTTAAATGACTGGTTGAGTGAATAAAAAACTAATTTATTCAATAATTTCCCCATCATCTTTTCTGTTTAGTCTCTACTTAACCAAAAGTCATTTATTAACTAAAAGTTGAGTCAAACTGCCGCTGTAGTGGGGATGAGTAAGCAGAATGAAAGGCTTTTCCTCTGTCTTCTACTTAGTACCCAAAAAAACGATAAATGATATGACTACCAGCTTCAATGTACAAACAAACAAATCGACCGCAAATGGAATAAAAATTCGCGGCAAACTTTGTGCAGAATACGCCGAAATTTTGACTCCACAGGCGCTAGAGTTTATTGCCATGCTACAACGCCGCTTTGGTGCTGAACGAGAGCGTCTGCTGAAATTGCGAGAAACGATCCAGCAACAACTGAATGCCGGATGGCAACCCGACTTTCCATCAGAAACAGAAGCGATACGCAATGGAGACTGGAAAGTTGCCCCAATCCCCCAAGATTTGCAAGATCGTCGCGTTGAAATTACTGGGCCGTGCGATCGCAAAATGGTCATCAATGCCCTAAACTCTGGGGCAAATGTATTTATGGCAGATTTTGAAGATGCCAACAGCCCCACCTGGGACAACATGGTATCCGGACAAATCAATCTGCGCGATGCTGTAAATCGCACCATTGAATTTAGCGATTTTACAACTGGCAAAACCTACAAACTCAATGAAAAGACAGCCGTTTTGATTGCTCGCCCTCGTGGCTGGCATCTCCTCGAAGAGCATATCCTAGTAGACGATCGCCCCGTGTCAGGCTCGTTATTCGATTTTGGGCTGTATTTCTTCCATAACACCCGCAAGCTCCTAGAACAAGGCTCTGGCCCTTATTTCTATTTGCCCAAATTGGAAAACAGGCACGAAGCAGCTTTGTGGAATGAGGTATTTGTTGCAGCTCAAGAAGCGTTTGGCTTACCCATTGGCACGATTAAGGTTACAGTCTTGCTCGAAACCATCCTTGCCGCTTTTGAGATGGATGAGATTCTCTACGCCTTGCGCGATCACATTGTGGCGTTAAATTGCGGGCGTTGGGACTATATTTTTAGCTTTATTAAAAAATTCCGCGATCGCGCTGATTGCGTGTTACCCGATCGCCAGCAGGTAACCATGACGACTCATTTTCTGCGTTCCTACAGCCTGCTGACAATCAAGACGTGTCACCGCCGCGGTGCCTTAGCAATGGGGGGAATGGCGGCTCAAATCCCGATTAAAACAGATCCCGTTGCTAATGAAACAGCCCTTGCCAAAGTAAAAGCTGACAAAGAGCGCGAAGCCGGAGATGGGCATGATGGCACCTGGGTTGCACACCCCGCCCTTGTTCCCATAGCCCGCCAAGTCTTTGACAGCAAAATGCCTGGTTCTAATCAGCTGTCTGTATTACGAGACGACATCACTATCACCGCAGCAGATTTGCTCAGTGTACCAACAGGAAGCATTACTGAAGCCGGGCTGCGGAATAATATTCGGGTTGGCATTTTGTACCTGAGTGCTTGGCTTAGTGGTTCTGGTTGCGTGCCTTTGTATAACTTGATGGAAGATGCAGCAACGGCGGAAATATGTCGTGCCCAGATTTGGCAATGGCTCCATCACAACGCCACCCTAGAAGACAGTCGTAGCGTCGATCGCCCCCTTTTCCAAGCCCTTCTTAACGAAGAAATCGCGGCATTACACCAAGAAATTGCCGATCGCAGTTCTTGGCAAAAAACTTTCGACACAGCGATCGAACTGTTTACCCAGCTTGTCATTGCAGACAACTTCGAGGAGTTCCTGACACTGCCAGCCTATCGTCATCTTGTCAGTTTTTAACAGGACTTATGCAAAAACCCTCTCAAACTCTTATTTCTACCTGCGGGAAGCAGCCTGCGAAGTATACGTGTCCTTTGTGTTCTTTGTGTTCTACCCTGCGGGAAGCCGCTGCCGCGTCTATGTGGTTCGTTTTTCCGTTACTGCTGCGTAAGTCCTATTTAAGATGTTTTCCAGGCAAAAATTACACACTTATCAGTGCAAGTAAATTTCCAGAAATACCCACATAATCTACAACCAGAGATTTTTCCACTTAGTTTTGTCACTTTCTACATGAATTAAAGGAGACTATGAGTATGAGTAAATCTACTTTTGAAACCTTAGTTCCAAATGCCCCGCAAGGTCGCTTTAATGGAATTCAACGTGCATATACTCCTGAAGATGTACTCAAACTGCGCGGTTCAATGCAAATCCGCTATACCCTTGCCGAAATGGGCGCTAACAGACTTTGGGAACTGCTGCACAACGAAAACTATATCAATGCCCTTGGTGCAGTCACAGGTAATCAAGCAATGCAGATGGTGCGTGCTGGGTTGAAGGCAATTTACCTATCTGGTTGGCAAGTTGCCGCCGATGCTAACCTGGCAGGAACAATGTATCCCGATCAAAGCCTTTATCCATCTAATAGCGGCCCAGAATTATGCCGGCGCATTAACCGGACATTTCAGCGAGCCGATCAGATTCAGCATTTGGAAGGAAAAGACGATATCTACTGGTTTGCTCCTATTGTTGCCGATGCCGAAGCCGGGTTTGGTGGCCCTTTAAATAGCTTTGAAATTATGAAAGCCTACATTGAGGCAGGTGCGGCTGCAGTGCATTACGAAGATCAATTAGCTTCAGAAAAGAAATGCGGCCATCTCGGTGGTAAAGTGCTAATTCCAACATCTGCCCACGTTCGCAATTTGAATGCAGCACGGCTAGCAGCTGATGTGATGGGTGTTCCAACACTAATTGTCGCCCGTACTGATGCAGAAAGTGCCAAATTAATTACCAGCGATGTTGATGAGCGAGACTTACCATTTATTACCGGAGAGCGGACTGCTGAAGGATTCTATCGCTTAAGAGCAGGTACGGGACTTGCAAATTGCATTGCTCGTGGGTTAGCCTATGCACCTTATGCAGACTTGCTGTGGTGGGAAACTTCCAAACCGAATCTTACAGAAGCTCGCCTATTCGCTGAAGCAATTCATCGGGAGTTTCCGGGTAAACTATTGGCTTATAATTGCTCTCCTTCTTTTAACTGGAAAGCCAATCTAGATGATGACACAATTGCCAATTTCCAGAAGGAACTAGGAGCAATGGGTTATAAATTCCAGTTTGTAACCTTGGCAGGATTCCACTGTCTGAATCATGGCATGTTTGAGCTAGCTCGCAGCTATTACCAGACTGGGATGAGCGCTTATGCCGAATTGCAGGAAACCGAATTTGCAAGTGAGTCCGATGGATATACCGCAGTACGCCATCAACGCGAAGTTGGCACCGGATATTTTGATGCCGTTTCAGTTGCAATTTCTGGCGGTAAATCATCGACAACGGCGCTAGCTACCTCTACCGAAACACAGCAGTTTCACTCTCCGAGTGAATATAAAGCTTCGTTTAACAATGGTGTTTACAGAGAAGGGGCACAAGCATTAGAGGAGTTTGCCAAAGAAGCTTATTACGCCCGCATGAAGGAGGCTTATAAAGAAATCGAAGAATTTACCCGCATGGATGATGAGTAGGGGATAGGGGATAGGGGACAGGGGACAGGGGATAGGGAACAGGTGAAGAAGACACAGCGACAGGGGGACACAGGGACACGGAGAATCGTGATTCACGTTCTTGCCCCTTGTCTCCCCCTCTCCCCCTCTCCTTGTCCTAATTACCTTCTGCCACGGCAGTTGCTACAACGCGCTTAACCCGCAAGGGCGCACTGCCTCCTCTGCCTCCTGCCCCCTGCCTTCTCCAAAGAATTATCACCTTTTTGCAATTCAAAATTAGAAGTGAGTAAAAATATTTATGCGTGACGTGTACATTGTTTCAGCAGTACGAACACCTCTCGGTCGATTTGGAGGTGTTTTGGCAGATTTTTCACCGACTGATTTAGGTGCCCATGCGATGCGATCTGCTTTAGAACGGGCAGGAATTACAGGAGAGGCATTAGACCTGTATATTATGGGCAATGTACTCAGGGCAGGACACGGGCAGTTACTACCCCGGCAAGCAGCTTTCAAGGCTGGGATTCCGGAGGCGGTAAATGGATACTCTGTTGATATGGTTTGTTCGTCGGGAATGATGAGTGTAATTAATGCTACCCTAGCAATTCGTGCTGGGGAAGCAGACATCGTTCTAGCTGGGGGAATGGAGTCGATGTCCCAAACAGGCTTTTTCCTCTCTCACAGAGCGAGGTGGGGTTACAAATTTCTCTTAGGTGCGCCAGAGCAGTTAACGGATTTATTACTCCGGGATGGGTTGATGGATGCAACCAGAGGAGAAGGCATGGGAGAGCAAACGGAGCGGATCGCAGAATATTATGGATTTAGCCGCAAAGATTTAGATGAAATCGCTGTTGATTCCCACTGGCGAGCAGCCGCCGCCACGGAGCGAGGCAGTTTCAAAAATGAGATTGCCTCGATTGAAGTTACTACTAAAAAAGGTACGCAAATAATCGATACTGATGAGGGAATTCGTCCGGATACATCACTGGAAACTCTAACAAAACTACGTCCTGCTTTTAACAAGAACGGTGTTTTGACAGCAGGAAATAGCAGCCAGATCAGCGATGGAGCAGCAGCGTTAATTTTAGCCAGCCAAGCAGCAGTGGACAAGTATGGATTGAAGCCTGTCGCTAAAGTGCTGGGCGGAAGTTGGGAAGGCGGCGAGAGTTGGCGTTTTGTAGAAATGCCAGTTGGGGCAGCTAAGAAGTTGTTGGATAAACTCAATCGGAAAGTCTCGGATTTTGACCTATTCGAGAATAACGAAGCTTTCGCGCTTAACTCCTTGCTTTTTCACCGGATGCTAGGAGTACCTATTGATAAGTTGAATGTTAATGGCGGAGCGATCGCCCTCGGACATCCGATTGGTGCTTCTGGAGCCAGAATTATCGTCACGCTGATTAATGCTTTACAGGAGCGACAACAATCCCTCGGCATGGCAGCACTTTGCCACGGTACTGGCGGCGGTACAGCGATCGCAATCGAACAAATCTAAAGGATATAAAGGAGAATTGGTCATGGTATCTTTAGGACTAGAAGATAAAGTCATTGTTGTTACAGGCGGCGATCGAGGAATTGGCGCTGCGATTGTAGCCTTACTCCAAGAGTTAGGAGCAAAGGTTGCTTATACCGACATCAAAATCAGCGAAGGCAAAAGTGGAGCCTTTGCAGTCGAAGCAGACGTAACTAACTTGGCATCTATGGAAGCTGCGGCTGCCAAAATAGAAGAGAAATTGGGGCCTGTTTATGGGGTGGTTGCTAATGCTGGGATTACCCGCGATAACTTTTTTACTAAATTGACTCCAGAAGACTGGGATGCAGTCATTAACGTCAACTTAAAAGGTGTGAATCATACCATTCAACCTTTTATTTCTGGGATGTACGAACGGGGACAAGGTTCGGTTGTCTGCATCAGTTCAATTTCAGGAGAAAGGGGCAATGTGGGACAAGTAAACTACGCTGCCACCAAAGCTGCTGTCATTGGTCTAGTGAAATCTCTTGCTAGAGAAACTGCCCGTTATAATGTACGGGTAAATGCGGTAGCACCAGGATTTATTGATACAGAAATGACTAGGGCAATACCAGATAAAGTTAAAGAAAAAATCACCGCAGAGATTCCTTTCCGTCGCTTTGGCAAGCCGGAAGAAATTGCTTGGGCGGTAGCATTTCTTCTATCACCCATTGCCAGCAGCTATGTTACCGGTGAAGTGTTGCGAGTCAATGGTGCTCATCACACTTAGTATCCTTAACAACCTAGCTTTCAAGATGTGTGTCAGTTGTTCGTTTACTTCTGCCATCCTACACTAGTGCAAAGGCAGGGAATCATTTTGAGATTTTCCAGATTCCGTAAAAGTTAGGAATTTAGCTAGTGTATTGTTGGGGGATTATTTTCCCCAATTCCCTTATCAAGAATAGTCTCATCGAATTTTCAATCAAGGAATCACAAATGCAAAAAGAAACGAATTCCTGGAGTGGAATGGCAGATCAAGTCATGAAAACTTGGACTGAGGTAGGCACTCAGGCTTGGAAAAGCTGGTTTGACATGATGGCATTAGCAGCTCGCAATCCGATCGCAGATACCAAACCAGGAGTAGAGTCTATTAATCAGCGATTTGCAGAAAATCAGGAACTGCTGCTCCGCTTACTCAAATTATCATTTAATACTTGGCAAGATCTCTTTCCCAAAGTTGAATCTGGAGAGGACTGGCAACATTCCCTGAAGAACTACACAGAGCAACTGCGCGCTCAAGTTGAGGACTTTTCTCAGGGAACTCTCAAAGTCAATCAAAATGCAGCAGAGTTGTGGCAACTCTACCTTAAAGAGACGCAAAAATTTAGCCAACTTTGGGCGAATGCCCTGGGGGCGACTGTTGATCCGCTAAGTCAGGCAGCAACTACTGGCACCAGTCAACCCTGGATTGAGCTAAATAACCTCTACTGGAATCTGCTATACGAGCAAAGCTTTGGCAGTTTGATGCAAATTCCCTTGTTGGGGCCTAGTCGTGAAATTAATGGTAAATTACTGCGATCGTTTGATGGCTGGACGACACTTTATCGAGCCAGTATTGACTATCAAATTTTACTAGCCGAGATCCAGGCACAATCCTTTGAAGAACTGATGCGAGAGTTGATCACCCTTGCAGAAAAGGGCGAAAAGGTTAAAGACTGGCGACAATTTCAGGAACTGTGGGGCAGAATTGCCGATGAAGTGTTTGAGAAGGCATTTTGTTCCGAAGACAATCTCAAAGTTCGGGGTAGATTCTTAAATGCCCTCAATAACTACAGACTCGATCAGCAAGAGCTTTTGGAGGTGTGGATGAAAATGATGAATCTGCCCCTACGCAGCGAAGTGGACGAGGTTCACAAAAGTATCTATGAGTTGCGCAAAGAGGTTAAGAACCTGAAAAAAGCCTTAGCTAAATATGAAGCTCAAGCGCAAACAACTCCGCCAAAAGATGAAGGACAGTAGTTATTAGGTAATACTAATTCACGTCTGATGTAACTTAAAATGGCAAGCAAAAATCATATTTTAGAAATCGACCACGGATGGACACAGATAAACCACGAGATAAATCATCTGTGTGCATCTGTGTTTATCTGTGTTCGTTATCATCTAAAAATGGGATTTTGCAATCAATCTATGATTCAGTACAACTCAAGGTGAGTTCGGCTAATTTACATTAGACGTAATTCTCAAAAAAGAAGTTAGAGGACTCACCAGATTAGGAAGACATAAAGATTGATGTAGCGCCAGATTTGAGAGAAACGGTATAAGTTGATTCAACATTTGCAAGGAGTAAACACAAAGCCATGCTGCCATTTTTGATGCAAATGCGTCTTGATGATGCAACTGAAGAGTATACCGAACTCACCAAAAAGGTAATCAAAGGCATTGAAAATTTGAGTCGCCTGCGAGAAGAAGATATTGAAATTGGAGTAACCCCAAAGGAAGTAGTCTATCGCGAGGACAAGTTAGTTCTCTACCACTTTCAACCAATGGTAGAAGAGCGACTGAACATTCCTGTTCTGATTGTCTATGCCTTAGTGAACCGTCCTTTTATGGTTGATTTACAAGAAGACAGATCGCTTGTTGCGAACTTGCTCAAGTTGGGTTTGGATATTTATTTAATTGATTGGGGTTATCCTACACGAGCCGATCGCTGGCTCACCCTAGATGACTACATTAACGACTATATCAATAACTGTGTAGATTTCATTAGAACAAAGCATAGTCTAGACAAGATTAATCTGCTAGGAATTTGTCAGGGCGGAACATTCAGCCTCTGCTACAGTTCTATCTATCCAGAAAAGGTTAAAAACCTGATCGTGATGGTTACACCGGTGGATTTTCAAATCCCGGATGCGCTCTTGTATATGCGCGGCGGCTGTACCGTGGGAGCGGAGGCTTTAGATATTGACCTGATGGTAAATTCTTTAGGCAATATTCCCGGTGATTTTCTCAATTTCGAGTTTTTGATGTTGAAGCCTCGGCAGTTGGGAATTCAAAAATATCTAGACTTCCCAGAGATCATGCACAGCGAAGACAAGCTGTTGAACTTTCTACGTATGGAAAAGTGGATCTTTGATAGCCCAGATCAGGCAGGCGAAGCCTACCGACAGTTCCTCAAGGATTTCTATCAGGCAAATAAACTCATTAAGGGCGAACTGATGATTGGAGACAAGCCAGTCAATCTAAGTAATCTTTCCATGCCCGTACTGAATCTATATGCTGAAAAGGATCACTTGGTACCGCCTACATCTTCTATCGCCTTAGAAAGGTATGTTGGTACAAATGATTACACAGTAAGGTCTTTCCCTGTCGGACATATCGGGATGTATGTCAGCGGTAAAGTGCAGCGAGATTTGCCACCCGCGATCGCCGATTGGTTGAAGGTACGCGCTGATTAAGGCAGAGGGAAGATGGGGAAGAATTTACTTCCATCACTCCCTCATCTCCTTGTCCCCCCATCCTCTTTCCCCTCATCCTCTTTCCCCCTGTCCCCTGTTCCCTGTCCCCTATCCCCTGTTCCCTGTCCCCTATCCCCTGTCCCCTATCCCCTGTTCCCTGTCCCCTGTTCCCTGTCCCCTGTTCCCTATCCCCTGTTCCCTGTCCCCTGTTCCCTGTCCCCTATCCCCTATCCCCTATTTAGGGGTATTTTTTTGTAGGTATTCATCAACCTATCCCTCTGGTGGGAGGTTTGGGAACACAGTAGCAGGTATTTTGCTAAGAAGGCAGCGAAACCTCTAATTAACGGCTCTCTCGAAGGTAACGCTCGAATGCATGAAAACTTTAATTCGGATTGAGAGTGGATATGACGCAGGAACTGAAGCCAATAGATCAGCAGGTGGTTGCAGTCGTTGGGGCTTCCAGCGGCATTGGGCGACAGGCAGCCCTCCAGTTTGCAAAGCGAGGGGCAAGGGTGGTTGTCTCTGCTCGCAGTGAACCGGGGCTGGCGTCCTTGGTAGATGAGATTAAACGCTTTGGTGGTGTGGCAACCGCAATCGTTGCCGATGTAACGGTATTCGATCAAGTTAAAGCGATCGCAGACAAAGCGGTGGAGGAGTATGGGCGACTCGATACGTGGGTGCATACTCCCGCTGTCGGTCTTTTTGCCACTGTCGATAATATCAAACCAGAAGAGTTTCAGCGCGTTATCGATATCAACCTACTTGGGCAAGTATACGGTGCAATGGCGGCTTTGCCCTATCTTAAGCGTGAGGGGCGGGGAGCGCTGATCCACATTTCTTCAATGTTGGGCAGGCGATCGCTTCCACTGCAAAGTCCCTACTGCACCGCCAAGCACGCTCTTGAAGGCTTTCTCGAATCCCTGCGTGTAGAACTGCAACACGAAAAAATACCCATCAGTGTCACAAATGTGATGCCTGCGTCGATTAACACACCCTTCTACAACAATGCTCTTACAAAGCTAGGCGTCAAACCCTCAGCGCCACCACCCTACTACGAACCCAGCTTGGTGGCTGACGCCATCCTCTACGTAGCTTCTCATCCCACCCGTGACTTTATCGTTGGGGATGCAGCTAGGGCAATAGATTTACTCCAGCGGATCTCGCCGTCACTCGTAGATTACTTGTTGCTGCTCGTTAGCTTCCAACTCCAGCGAACCAATGAGCCAAAGTCCGAAGATGCGCCAAACAATCTTTATGAGCCGATCCCAGCCCACGACAAAGTTAAGGGAGATTTTAGCAACCTGGTAATACCGAGCTTTTTTGATTGGTTGGATATGAATCCGCTCTTCAAATGGAGTGCGATCGCAAGCTCAGTTTGGTTAGCATTAATAGCTTCACAAAGCTTATACTTCTGGAGTGATGTTGAAAGTGCGATCGCGCGATCAGTCGAGTTAATGCTGCTGGCAGCCCAAGGATTTCCAAACAAATAGTGATTGTGTAAGTGATTTTTGAGATTTTAAGCTGTGAATTTAGTGCAAGAGAGCCTCTGGCTCTAGTTCTAGTTACCAGGTCAAACCTGGTAACGAGGGTTTGGTGGCTCTGCCTAGTTTTGTATAGTGTGTTGTCGCGTAGTGCAATGCACCATTCTAGATCTTCGGTGCGTTAGAACTACCGTCCATAACGCACCCTACGAAGGCTTTTACTTGATGTGAATATGCAAACTTGAGATCACACAGCGTTAATTGCACTTTATAAATGCGAGTGGAGCAAAGCGTGAAAACAACTGTTGAAAAGCGGCAAATAAATGTAGGGGATCTAAATATCTGCTACCTTACAGCAGGTAATGGTAATGATGACGATCCACCTTTAGTACTGCTGCATGGAGATGGCGAAAGCACTCTTGATTGGTCTTGGGTACTTCCCATACTGGGAGCTACCCATCGTGTTTATGCACCAGACTTTCCAGGTGCCGGTGATAGCTCTAAACCCGATGTTGTCTATTCGCCAGAGTTTTACACGCAGTTTGCGGGCGATTTTCTCAATGCACTTGGGCTTAGGCGGGCTGTGTTAGTTGGCAACTCGCTAGGTGGACAAGTTGCCCTGCGCTTTGCACTGTCATATCCTGAAGCAGTGGCGGCACTCGTTTTGGTAAGTAGCTCCGGATTGGGTCAGTTGGTTAACCCGTTTCTGTCCCAGTTAACGCTGCTTTGGTACGGAGAGGCTGCTATTGCCTGGAGCAAAACGCCCTTAGGCGCAAAGCAACGGGCTTGGTCGCGAGCAGTGCTACTTTTCGCTCACCTCAACAGGGTTCCTGCGGTATGGCTGGCAGAGCAGGAACGGATGGCAAAGATGCCCGGTTTTCTTGAGGCTACCCTATCCTCGCTGCGTACTCAGCTGAATGTATTGGGACAGTATAAGATTTTGCTCGACTCTCTACCACAGTTGCAGATGCCAACTCTTGTCATGTGGGGTGATCGCGATCGGGTTTTACCAAAAGAACAGGCTGAAAATGCCGTCAAACGCCTACAGCATGGACAACTAGCCTTAATACCCGACTGCGGTCACTTACCCCAAGTCGAGCGCCCCGAACTCTTTGTCGCCGCATTGGCCGAGTTCCTTGGTAAAGTTGTTTATCAAAACTGACGACAAGCTACCTCAAACAAAGCCACCTTCAGCTAGCTACTTGCATCCAAGCTCTTTGTTAATTTCTGATTGCAGACTTCAGAAGCGATCGCTTCTGAAGTCTATTGTTCAAGCACAAAACCTTATTTAGTACTTATGAAATTCTTATTTCTTTGTTGTACTATCGATTTCGCTGATTAGGAAAAATCAATAGAGCCAATTGTTTCTGTGCATCTCACCTTCGGCGGAATGTAGCAGCATGAAACGCACACATCCCCAGTCCCATATTTAATTTCTATGGCGATCGCACCTATATTTAAGCGTCAAGGCTGGAAAAGAAGTGATCTGCTACGTCAATTAGTCATCTACAGCATCACGATACTGATTGTGATGATGAGTCCCGCCATAGACCAATCGCTCGTCTTGGGACAATTGCCATCCTTAACAACTCCTAGTAATACACACTCACCACCTGTCGGCGTAGAACGACGAGGCACTCTTGAATCTACTTGGGTACATCTTGATGGTCAAGAACTCTTCAGGATTGCATCTCCAGCTATACTCAATCGCAGCGAACCCAGTGAGCAGATACCAGTTGAAATTCGTGCCAAACAAATAGAAGCGAATCTTGCGTTAGTTGTTGCCAGTGGTGGCTTGTCGGGCGAGGAAGTGCTAGATCCCAAAACATTGCAGGTTTTGATTGAAACTGTGAACGAACAGCCAGTTTTATTTGTTAAAGATAAAAACCTGGCTGAAGCCAAGGTCTTGCTAACGGTGACAGATGCAGATGCCCAATATGCTTCGGTTAGCAAAGAACGATTGGCAAATAAATGGAAAAAGATTTTAGAGCAGGAACTTCGACAGGCACTCGAACTACGCCAACCCGAAGCATTGCGGCAACAAATTTCCACAGTAATCAAAGCCCTGGTTACAACCGCGCTATTGACTTTGATGTTAGGGATAGCCTGGGCGTTTTTTGGACGAAGAAAACAACAGCTTGAGCAACGGCAAGCAGCAGAATCTGCATTTATTCATACCCAAGAGCTTGCGACTCTAGAACCATTGGATGCAGAGTCAGGGGTGCAGCTTTTTCAAAGACTGCAATATCATTTTGGGCTACAAGAACGATTTCAGATTGTCCGGTTTGTGCGATGGTTGCTGTTTTGGGCAATTGCCTTTATTTGGGTGATTGGAATTGCCTACAGTCTCAATGCCTTTCCCCAAACGCGTCATTTTGCGCAGAAAGTCGTCATAGTTCCAATTGTGGTTTTGATTGCCTGGTTTTTCATGGGGTTAATCAATCAGTTATCCGATTTTGGCATTGATCGCTTTATCTGGCGTTGGGAGCAAGAGCAATTATTGACTGGAGTCAATCTCCAACGGATTGCCACAATCGCCAATGCGTTTAAAGGGCTAAAAAAGGTTCTAATTTATACAGTCGGTATCTTCTGGGTTCTCCAGTGGCTTGATGTAGTGCCAGTATCTATCTTGGCGTTGGGAGCATTATTTGCCCTGACGGTTTCGTTTGTAGCACAAAGCCTGCTCAAAGATTTGGTGAATGGATTTTTGATTTTACTAGAAGACCAGTTTCGGATTGGTGATTACATTAGAGTTGGTGATGTTTCTGGAAAGGTGGAAAACCTCAACTTGCGGATTACTCAAATCCGCAGCGATGCAGGGAATTTAATTACCTTGCCAAATAGCTTGATTGCTCAAGTGGAAAATATGTCACGGATTTGGGCACGAGCAGATTTTCGGATTGAAGTTGCTTATCATACCAATGTTGACCGTGCCTTGGCAGTGGTTCGAGAAACTGTTGACCAAATGGCACAAGAGCCAGAATGGCAATCTACGATCCTGGATACTCACGAGCTGTTTGGAGTAGATCAAATTTCCTACACCGGCATCACGATCCGGATTTGGATTAAAACGGCCCCACTCAAACAATGGAGAATCGCGCAAGAATTGCGCCGTCGGCTCAAAATAGCTTTTGATCGCCACAACATTCAAATTGGCATCCCCCTGCAAGTTATTCTGGAAAACGGTTATAGCAAGCCCAACAGCATTGAGAATTGAGTAAATTACGTTGGTTTGCAAACAAGAGCAGGTTTCTCTTCAAGAAGTTCCAAAAATCTATCCGTTTGGTCTTTTCCATGCTCCATTAGTTTTGTAATGAACTCTTGAGAGCGATCTAGCTTGGATGCATAGTCAATACTGTTAGCAAATTGGTTATCCATGCTAATCCAGCGGATATTAATGATCTTATACAACCCTGCGTATTCGGGATTTAAATATCCTTTTTCAATCAATGTGTTGATGGTGTTTACAAACTTGACTTCTTGAAAGAGCGAGAGGTTACCTGTCAATTCATTGCGGCGATCGACAATACCTTGGGCTGTTGATGGTTCTTCGTCACAGGTTTTTGGATTAATCTGAATAATCCAGATCTCATCAGGTCGCTTTTCAACTCTAGTTTGTTTAACAAAGGCGCTAATGGGAGGATTCTGCGAAAATAAGCCATCCCAATAAACTCCATCGCCAATTTTGATGGCTTGGAAGATAGTAGGAATGCCCGCAGAAGCCATGATAGCTTCTACTGTTATTTCTCCTTTGTAGGAGTCGAAGGCTTTGAATTCTCCAGAGAGAACCTCAACTGCCCCTAGTAATAACCGAGGACTTAAAGGGAAAACCAGTTGCTCAAACTCCTGAAAGTTAATGTGGTTTTCTAGGATCATTCTTAAGTCTAGATATTCCTTGCGAGGAGAAAGCGCTTCCAACCAGCTAATAAACCATTGTGTTGAATAAGGATCTGTCGCTACAGCAGGTAGAACGCCCTTGTTTTGTAAGCGAGCTGTCCAAACAGTCAGAAAGTTAAGATACTGTTCCCAGGGAAGTATGGCAGAATTATCCTCCCAAAAGTTGACTAGCCAATGGTAAGGTTCTTCGGTAGCTCCTTGGGCTTTTTTTAACAAGCCATACCAAACAGCGGTGGCACAAATTGCTCCACCAGAGGTGCCGCTTAATCCGACAACGTTGTAACGCTCGTGTATGCCTCGTTCGAGCAGTCTTTTGAGAACTCCAGCAGTGAAAGCAGTATGACTGCCGCCTCCTTGGCAAGCGATCGCTATCTTTTTCCGTTCGTCCATAATAATTAATTCACAGGATTTAATTTTGTCTCTAAAATCAAGCAAAAATTACGCAGAGGCGATCGCCAAAATATTAGCCACCAGCCGATCCAGGGAACCAAACCCCAGCGTTCTGGATAGCAGTCCAACAAAGGAAAAACCTTCTCCACAGATAATCCTAATGCTGCTACATCCCGTTCGTCCTCAACAAACCACTTCATTGGTGCTCCCAGACGAGCAGCTTTGTTGGCGTTGAACTGTTTAAAAACTATTCCCCCCACATCCAAAGCTAGTTTTGCATTTCCAAACCGCTCTCGCAGGCGCTCAACTAACTGCCTAACCTCTGACTCCTCAAAATAGTAAAACAATCCCTCTGCAATAAATAAAATATTCTCATGCTTAATCGTTGGAATTTCATCCATCCAATCTCGATCCAGCACCGAAGCAGCCAAAAATCGATGCTCGCTTGTTGGGCTATCAACACTCAAGCGAACGTTAATAACTTGTGGTAAGTCTAGCTCAATCCACTGGGTCTTTCCTTCTCCGACGCGATAATAACGCGAAGACAAACCCGCTCCCAATTCTACGACTAGGGAGTTGGGATGGACGGCAATGTGCTGTGCGGCAATATTATCCAATAGCTTTGTCCGCACACTAATGCAGACTTGGTACCTCCAGTCATACCAAGTTTCTAATTCAGCGTCCCACAGCAGAGATTGGAACCAATCCAGTGCTTGAGGATCTCGAAATAGGGCATTTATACGAGCGTGTTCCTCGGCTCTGGCTCGCAGAGGAATTAGTAATGTACGCGGCACTCCAGTCAGTAGATCGCTGCTTGCCATTTGTTCATTTGTGATTGCAGACTTCAGAAGCGATCGCTCCTGAAGTCTATTTTTCAAGCTTACCAACTAGCTGTTGTTGTGCTTGGTGTCTCCTGTGCTGTCTTCTGCGTCATTTGGAAATAGTTATCCCAAAATTGCTTCTGGGTTTCCATTGCCAATTGCATTGCCACTTGTTGGGTATTGAGGGCAACATTCACAAACTCTCGTTGAAAATTGAGAGTTTTCTGGAAAGTATCAGATAGATTTACCTGAATCATTCCAGTGGGAAGGTTGTCAATCCATGTTTCAACAAGCTTTTTCTGCGATTCGCTCAACTGTTTTTGTGACTCTTCCCAGACTTCAGCAAGCTTTTTTTGTGACTCACTAAACTGTCTCCGGGAATCTGTAAAAAAATTAGTATTAGTAGTAGTAGTCATTAGAACTTTTACCGCTAGATTCCTCACCATGTTTGTTAGGTGAAGAGGAAGTGGGGCGGAGAGAATAACCACTTCCTTTTGAATCGAGGTATATTGTCGTCCCTTATTGTAATCTGAGGATCGATATTTAATCACACTTTTGTTATCAAAATCTTACCTGACTATTCGACATTTTTCTAAAAATTTTTCTACAAAATGTTAAGTCAACAATAGTATCAAATCACTATGATTCACTAGATTCCACTTCACAAATGTCATTAGATTTACCTAAACATTATTAAAAAACCAGTGCCAGCAAAAAACAAATGCTCTGTTAATTGAATTTGCGGCATAAGTTTCTAAAAAAAAGAATGTATAAATTTCTACTATGAGTTTATGTTTTCTGGATTTGTGATGAATTATTTCCTTATTCAAATTAAACAAAATTTAAATTTCTTTTTACCATTAATTAACAGTATTGTATATGTTTATTAATTAGATATTCAGTTTTAATGACTGAAATAATTTCATGAGAAATACTAATGAATTATATACAGAAAGACAAATATTCTTATTGATGAATATTCATTTAATTGGTAATGAAAATCAATATAGCCTGACGACGATCCGACAGCAAATTATCCTCAGGAGAGAAAACTCCTGAGGTTTTTAGACCTATTAACCAAACTTTTAAATTTGATATCTACCGTGCTGTCTTCTGCATTAATTTGAAATAGTTATCCCAAAATTGTTTTTGGGTTTCCACTCCTAATTTGCTTGCTACCTCTTGAGCTTTGAAAGTTGTATTCACCAGTTCTCGTTGAAAATTGAGAGTTTTCTGGAAAGTATCAGATAAATTGACTCGGCTCTTTCCATTAGGAAGGCTATTAACCCAGGTGTAAATCAGCTTTTTTTGTGACTCGCTCAACTGCTTTTGGAATTCATCCCAGATATCAGTCAGTTTTTTCTGAGATTCTTGGTAAATTTCAGCCTTGAGTGGTTTATAGATGAACTCATGCCAGTATTGACCTGCCCGCGAATCGAAGTTCTTCTCTGGGCAACGCATAAATAAATGCAAGCACTTAGCAGATTTACCAGGTAATAACTGCCAGGAGAACCGCCTGTCATTCACATCATGAGGATAGGTCACTGAGTCCACATGAACATCTGTTGCAAATCCGTATCCAGCATATGGTTCAAAAGAGGAACCCACGGCAAACCAATCAGGTACATTAGGATTCTGATAAATTTGCGGCTGCTGGCTCATGTCCATGTAGGCATAGTAGCGAGCTGCAAATTCGAGGTTGATGGCATCTGTGGCAGCATGATTTCCATCCTGCTCTCCCTTGGGCTTTCCTTTGACGAACAGTTCTTCTATCAAATAGTCTGCATCGGCGTAGAGGCTAATGACACGATACAGTTGGCACGTTAGATGACGTTCCTTACCCGTATTGGGTTCTAAGTCATTATAATCGAATGGTTCTGAGGCAATGGTAATGCTGGCTCGCATTGGCCCGCTAGAGTGGGAGACAAGTCGGTAGGAGCGATCATACAAACTAACCTGGTAGGAAGGCGATTCTGAATAAGGAAGTTCCATCAGCTGAATTTGATCTACCTGCATACAGCGCTTTTCCGGATCTTGGTTTAGCCATTCACCCATCGCTGCTTGGAACTGATCGAGGATTTCTTGGTGGTCAAGCTGGACGCTGGTGGCTGAACCAGCAAACCAATTTCGACCGTCATTCTCTGGTGCAGGGACTAGATTAAACCAGATGATCAATCGGCTGTTCACTAATCTGACTCCACGCTCTTGCCCATCCGCTCCGTAGACTACCTCCAGGGATGGCTTGCCCAATTCGTCGTGAGGAATGGGCTTACCACGGTCAACCTTAACAAAAGCTGAGGTAATCGAGTAATCTTCCGAGCCAGATGGAATCGCTTCAGCAAGCGAAAACACTAGGGTATCGCGAGATGGATCTTCTGGATCAACCCGGTCAATCTGCGCCAATAAGGGTGTGCTTGCGGGATCGCTCAAATCGCTTAATACAAGTTCTTCTGGTGGGATCTGGAACTGCTGATATATCGGCTGCCAAGGCATAATGACATGACCGCCTCGCCAGTAATTTGAAGGGTTGAAAACAGCTAGTAGGTTAGAGGATGGCATGAGATATCTCCAGAAATCCTCAAAGGTTTGCTATGACTTGGCTTGGGAAGATTTATTAGATTTGATGATAGCTGTGATGCTTGAGTGCCTACAATCCAGTTATTAAGTTAATGGTTAACTGCTCCTAATCTAGTGATCCCCTAGAGTGATTTTCTCTGTCTTAAGGATGAATGACACTAAGCGATCGCGCCCTAGCCATTACTTAACTTATCAACCATCTTCATGATGGCAGAAGCCTGAATACTATTCTTGAAAGCATATTCGCCGTTAGTGTAGCCCCACCAGTCCCAGCAACCTTTTGGATTCTTGAGTCTCATTCGGTGAGCTTGAGGATAAAGCACGACTATGTTGTTGCTATCAGCCCATTGGTTATAACCAGTGTGAGCATAATATTCGTCACCAATATCCTCATAGGACTGTTCACAGCCATGCAGGGCAATATGCAGCCTGCAAGCCTCACCATTAGCGCAAGTTTGAGGGATGTAGACATAACCTTTTTGAGCCATGCCATGAGCGCGTGGATTTTGTACAAACTTATCTTGCTTAAACTCAATCAACTGCCCGCTAAGAGTCTTTGCCGGCGGGTTTAAGTTGCCGAGCAAGTGTCTAAGGATGTTTCCAGCCTGATCATAGTCGCAATCGTTGATAAATGGCGACTGGCTAAGGCTGCACTGCTTCCCCCAATCGGGAGTAATGAAGCCATGCCCAGCTGGAATATTCTTAATGTATTCGATGTTATGATTCCGAACGCCAAGTGCTTTATAGAATTTCTGAGTAGCATCCATCACTGGGGTGTAGACAGTGAAATCCATCGCACCGCTGAAAAGATAGACGCTATCGTCACTTAGGTTAGATACGGGATCGGTTTTACCTTCATTGGAGAACTTCCGTGCCAAAGTTGCCAGTTCTCTTCCATTCGGCGGCTTGAGAGGGTTAGCGGCGATTGGGATCGGTTTCATGCAGGTGGTTAGCGCTTTTGTTAGGTTGCCCTGAGCGCAGTAAAATGGCCCGCCAGCAACTACACCAGCCCCTTGGATGCGGTTTGAGAAAGCTGTATGCATCTGTACCGCCATAAATGCGCCCGACGATAAACCAGAAACGGTGATATTGTTTCCATCTATGTTGAGCGATCGCAACTCTTGTGCGTTGACAGGTTGCACAAGCATTAATGCCCAGCCGAGTGCAGTCGTCAAGATAACTAACACAAGCGCACCCAATATAGCTTTTAGGCGTTGTAGAAAAGAAGTTCCGACTTCATTAAACATTTTTATACTTTGTAGTTAGCAACAAAAATAATGAACCTACAGAGCTTAATTTCTAAATTATCTGAATTATTTGCTTTATTTTCTGAAAATCTGGGATTATTCAGCCACCTAAATTCATTACGAAGTGACTGTGATTCTTGGTCTACGCATCACCGCCTGGTTATACAACTTAATCAATAGCAAATCTTTTATTTACCAAGATTTAATTTTAGCGATCGGGTTTAGCATCCAAATCAATTAAGCTTGTGCTCTAGTCCCTGAAACAACGACCTTTCATAGTGTATATTAACTTTAGTTTGTACAGTACCTCACTCTAAATTATGTTCCAAGTTTATGGTTCGATAATATGGATGAGTTCAATTTATGTCCCTATTTAACTTAAATCACAGTTGAGTAATCACTCAATTCCCTTTTTTTATAGGCATTTAGGTTAATATCCAAGGCTTTAATAATCTTGTTAACTTAGCTTTGTTGATAATCTTGAATGTATATTCTTCCTTAAGATAGAGGATAAAACCAATTGATTAGCTCAATATAATTCTTAAGATAGATAAACTTAAGACTAAGCTAAAAAAACAGCTAAATCGCTGTAATAACTGTATACCCCAATACAGACTTAGTCTGAGACATCTATATGATATTGGAAAAGTTGCTCCGTATCCATTTTTATTTTAGTCCTTGACCTTTTTCAATTTAGGCTTCATGGGCAATTGCCCACAAAGTTAGTGATGAAAATATTGATTCTTCCGTTTTCTCAATTCTCTTGAGTGACTAATTTTTGGATAAGAGAATATGTGGATTTTGCTCTAATTAAGTAGGTGTTAATAATCATAATTAGTTTGTAGTAGCGCTTGAGCGCTCTAGACGCGTAGAGGCTTCTCGCAGAGTAGCGTCAATACAAGATAAATATAGAGATTTTGCTTTTCGTTACATAGCTTGTTTTTTCTCGCCAACTTACTTAATAATTATGAAGGTATTAAATGAAGGTATTAAAAAGCCCCCAATAAAATAAATTTATTTAGGGGCTGATGAAATTTAGAGTATCCTCAAAAGGAAGCGATTGCACAGTTTAATTTTTTCTCTCCTTGACAAGCATACTCTAGCAGAAAATCTACTGAGTTTATTCGTTTAATAGCTGTACCAGTTACGTAAAACGTTGAAATATCCCTGCAAGAATTGCTTCTGGGTATCTATATACATACGGCTTAATTGAGCCTGTACTTCCAAAGAATTAGTCAGTAAAGATTCTTGAAAACTCAAAGCTTTGTTGAAATTATCACGATAACTTGACATACTAAAGCTTTGAGTTCCAGGAAACATAGATGACCAATTTTCAAAAGAAGCCCTTTGGAAATCATTCATTTGTCTCAAGAATTGTTCAGAGGTCGTATACCAATCCATTTTTCAACTCCTTTGACTTAATAGTTACATACATAAAACAATTATGCTAAAGATTTATGTGAATAATCATTTAATTAAATAATGTAATAAATTAAAATTTACACTATTTCTAATGCTTTTTCTAAGATTCTAATTGAATTTTTCATGTATAAAGGGAAGTGAACAAATGCAAATAGTTAACATAGAACTTTTCATAAAAGTATGGAACAAGCCTATATAATTTCAGCAGTACGCACACCACTTGGTCGCTTCGGAGGAACTCTTGCAAATTTCTCCCCGATAGACTTAGGTGCCAAAGCTATGCGTGCCGCCCTAGAAACAGCGGGAGTATCTGGGGAATTGGTAGACTTGTACGTATTTGGCAATGTACTCCGATCTGGTCACGGGCAGTTATTGCCCCGGCAAGCAGCTTTTAAGGCTGGAATTCCAGAAACAGCAAACGGATATGCAGTAGATATGGTGTGTTCGTCAGGAATGATCGGCGTGATGAATGCAACCTTAGCAATTCGCTCAGGTGAAGCAGACATCGTACTTGCTGGGGGAATGGAATCCATGTCTCAGGCAGGCTTTTCTCTCTCACATAGAGCTAGGTGGGGCTATAAGTTTCTCTTAGGCGCACCAGAACAGTTAACAGATATCTTGCTCCGTGACGGCTTGAGTGATGGAACAACAGGCGAAGGTATGGGAGAGCAAACAGAGCGGATCGCACAAATTCATGGATTTGCCCGTAAAGATTTGGATGAGATTGCACTCAACTCCCATCAGCGTGCAGCAGCAGCAACCGAGAAAGGAATATTCAAAAAAGAGATTGTCCCGATTGAAGTAAGTACCAAAAAAGGTACACAAATAATAGATACTGATGAGGGAATTCGTGCAGATACATCACTAGAGGCTTTAGCCAAACTACGTCCTGCTTTTAACAAGGATGGTGTTCTGACTGCGGGAAATAGCAGTCAGATTAGCGATGGAGCGGCAGCGTTAATTTTAGCTAGCCAATCAGCAGTAGACAAATATGGATTGAAACCGATCGCCAAAGTGATTGGTAGCAGTTGGCAAGGTGGCGAAACTTGGCGGTTTGTGGAAATACCTGTCTTAGCGGTGAAAAAGCTACTAGACAAACTTAATCTCAAAATTTCTGATTTTGATTTGTTCGAGAATAACGAGGCTTTCGCGGTGAACTCGTTACTTTTCCATCATCTGTTGGGAATACCTCTGGAGAGGTTGAATGTTAACGGAGGAGCGATCGCCTTAGGACATCCCATTGGCGCTTCTGGAGCGCGAATTCTTGTGACATTGCTCAATGCTTTGGAACAAGAAGATGGGCAACTAGGATTGGCAGCAATCTGTCATGGTACTGGTGGCGGTACTGCGATCGCGATCGAACGGTTGAAGTAACAGAGCAGGCAGAAGTAGGAAATCTTGAAATCTTTCTTCATCTCCTACATATTTACCTGCTCTTGGTTTTGTAATACACATTCTCAATTCACTCTAGCATATGAACTATCTCAGACTTGGACTAGAAGATAAAGTCGTCTTAGTGACTGGCGGCAATCGGGGAATTGGAGCAGCGATCGTCAATCTATTAGAAGAGATGGGATCTCAAGTAGCTTACACCTATCGTAGCGATCCCAATATTGAGAGTAGTGCCTTAGCAATTCCGGCTGATGTCACCGATCCCGCAGCTATGGTAGAAGTGGTAGACAAAGTAGAACAAAAGCTTGGGCCGATTTACGGAGTTGTCGCCAACGCTGGAATAACCAGAGATAACTTTTTTCCCAAATTAGCGATCGATGATTGGGACACAGTTATAGAAACTAACTTGAAGGGAATATACAACACGCTCAAGCCCATCGTTCCCAAAATGTACGAGCGACGAGAAGGTTCAGTTGTCTGTATCAGTTCGATTTCGGGTGAGCGGGGAAACATTGGTCAGGTTAACTACGCAGCATCAAAAGCAGGTGCGATTGGTTTGACTAAATCTCTGGCTTTAGAGGGGGCACGTTATGGAGTGCGAGCCAATGCTGTAGCACCCGGATTTATCGAAACTGAAATGACTCAAGCAATCCCAGATAAAGTCAAAGAAAAAATCACCGCAGAGATCCCCTTGCGTCGCTTTGGCAAGCCTGAGGAAATTGCTTGGGCAGTAGTATTTTTGCTGTCACCAATAGCTAGTAGCTATGTAAGTGGAACTGTTCTTAAAGTTAACGGCGCTCATCATACTTAATGAAGGGACTGGGGACTAGAAATTTTTGATTTTTGATTTTAGATTAAGTTCCAATCCAAAATCGTTTTCTCCAAAATCCAAAATTGAATTACCCAATCACCAATACCTAATCACCAGTACCCAATCCCCGATCCCCAATCTCTGAAAAATTGCAATAGCTCAGAGGAGAGAAGATGAATACTTTAGCAGTTCCTCAACAAACTCGCCTTGGTCTGAAAGTGATTGCTCTTGGTGATAGCCTCATTTATGGCTTTGGCGATCCGATTGGTGGTGGTTGGATAGAGCAACTGCGACGCCGATGGATGAGTGCCGAGCATTCCAGTCATGCCCTTTATAATTTGGGCATTCGAGGAAATGGAGTGGCTCAGGTTCAAGCACGATTAGAGCAAGAATTTCGCCGACGGGGTGAATTGCGAAATCGTTTTCCAGACTTGATCGTTCTTTCTGTGGGAGTTAATGACTCAGCTCGCTTAGGACGTTCAGATGGACGTTCAGTTACTGAATTTATGCAGTTTCAAGCACAGCTAGCTAACTTATTAGATCAGGCACGGCAGTTGTGTAATGTTGTGTTTGTGGGCATGGTGCCGGTAGATGAAAGTAAGATGCCCTTTATGAACTGTTTTTATTACAATCATGCCGATCAGTACCACTATAAGGAAGCAACTAAGTTGGCTTGTGCAGCACGCCAGATTCCTTATCTAGATGTTTTTGACCTTTGGTTAGCAAGAGGTACAAACTGGGTGCGATCGCATCTTTGTTCTGATGGACTGCATCCTAATTTCCAGGGCTACCAAGCCTTATTACAAGATGTAATTAATTGGGAGCCGATCGCACAACTAGGGTAATGGTTCATTGACAATCATCTTTTCTAGGTTGCAAAAACTTTGGTAAGAAGAAGAATCCAGAATTCAGAATTCAGAATGAAGAATTGATTCTGGCTTCTGGCTTCTGGCTTCTATTTAGATTAAGTATTTTTCATTTGCTTGTAATACACTAGTTTAATTTTAAAATTAACTATAAGCTTCGTCTTAGTATATGCCTTAAGTTATAAATTTTAGTTGACTGTATTAGTTTCAATTAAAATTTGAGTAAAATAATAATTGTCATATCTTTTCTTTATAAAATTTTAATATTTGCCGATCCCCAGTTTTTATATGCTTAGAAACAGGAATAAATTACTGTTTTAGTAAAGTTTACTAATATCAAAAACATCAACAAACAAAGTTAACTTTTACAAACTAAACGTTTAGTTACTGTTAGTTTGCAAGTTTAGCTTCACTGAACTAATAGGCTAGCTTACCCAGGGTTAGTCTTACTTTGCTGTGTTAACCATTTGTTACCATCCTAATTAATAGCAATGAAAGACAATAGCAAAGGTAGCCCCCATAGACTCTACTTTCAAGTTGGGTAAAGAAGGGGGTTTCACCATGAAGATTCTTCTGATTGAAGACGACCAAAATATTAGCGCATTGCTCTCAACTACTCTGTCTGCCCATTCTTATGTCGTCGATGCGATCGCAGATGGATTAGCAGGATTAGATCTAGCAACTCAATGGAGTTACGACCTAATCCTATTAGATGTTTTGCTGCCAACGTTAAATGGAATTGAAGTTTGTCGTCGCCTCCGCGCTCAAGACTGCCAAACTCCAATTTTGATGCTAACCGTGAAAGACTCAAACGAGGATGTCGTTGTTGGATTGGATGCTGGCGCTGATGATTATGTAGCCAAATCTTGCGACTTGTCCCAATTATTGGCACGCGTGCGAGCGCTGTTACGGCGTAGACGCAGTGGAAGTATTTCTTTATCTCCAGTATTGACTTGGGGGCAACTTCGCCTCGATCCAGTTTCAGCTCAGGTCACTTATAATCAAAAAGCGATTCCTCTGCGTCCGAAAGAATATAATCTGCTAGAATTATTTCTCCGCAACCCCCAACGCCTTCTCAGCCGTACAGTAATTATTGATCGCCTATGGTCGATCGAGCAAACTCCTGTTGAAGGTTCTGTCACCAATTTGATCAAAGACTTGCGACATCGGTTAAAGTCTGCTGGTATGGAACCTGACTTAATTGAAACAGTTTATGGATTGGGATATCGGTTAAAGGTAGCACCGGAACAGGATAGGGGAACACGACGGTGCAAAGAATTAGAGAATCGCTTCAAGCAGGCAATTTTAGTTTGAAGCAACAGGAAACCGCACGTCAAGCAGCACACCATCTAGCAGGTAGATTAGGAATGTTTGGCTATGTCAAAGCTTCAAAGGTTGCAAAAGCCATTGAACGGTTATTGGAAAGCACGTTGAGCCAGGAAACACTATTAGCAAATCAGTTGGCGCAATTGCTCAAGGAGTTGGATCAAGAAATCGCTAAAATGTCAACCAAAGTACCGATCGCGCAGAAGTTAATTTTACCATTTACCATCATTTCACTACCCACAATAACTTGGATATTCGACGCGATCGCATCTAAAGAAGAGCTGCGGTGGGAACGTCAAAGCAAAACTTGTATGAAGAGTATCGCTTGAGGTTGGAATTGATAAAAATATCTTTTCATATCAGTTTCATATTTTCTTGTTCTAATCTAAAAGAGCAAATCATCTCAGTAACTTTTATATTCCGCCATATTCTGTAACGATTCATCCAAAATCAATCGTGTTGGGATGGCGATAAATTTTTTAAAGCAAGCCATATAAAAGCTACATGAGCATGATTATACTTCTGCACAGATCTACGTTAGCGATCGCCAAAGACGTGTTAGAAGAACCGTAACAAATAAGACTTAAAAGATTATTTTTAGGTCGAAATAATACTCAAGCAGCTGCTTAAAAACTCACTCAAATGAAAGAGGTTCCCTTCTTAATAACAAAGGGGGCATTATTCATGTCTGCTAAATCAATTCTGTCAATTGAGCACAAAGCTAACCTGTCTGAGTAAGTTTGGCGGTTGGAAAGTCACTCTATTGAACTCAATTCCTCTGTTCTAACTACCTAAGCCTGTTGTCTGCTGGAGAGTTTCTAATCTGAGTAGCCGGATTCGCTAGTTAGAAAGCACCGAAAACGAAAATTAAATTACGAGGATTTTTAAAGATGTCAACATTAACCGTTTGGAAATTCAATACCGCTGATGGCGCAGATCATGCATTGAATAAGCTAGAAGACTTGCAAAAACAGCAATTAATTCAAGTTCTGGATGCCGCAATTGTATCTTGGCCACGAGGACGGCAGCGTCCTAAAACCTATCAAGCAATGAATACTATGGGAGCAGGCGCACTGGGTGGTGCATTCTGGGGACTATTGTTTGGTCTGATTTTTTTTGCCCCTTTGTTAGGGGTAATAGTGGGTGCTACAGCGGGCGCAATTTCAGGTCGATTAACTGACTACGGCATTAATGACAGTTTCATCAAAGATCTGCAAAGCAAAGTAACAGAAGGAACATCTGCTCTATTTTTGTTAACAGGTCAAGTCACGCTCGACAAAGTGGAAGCGGCTTTCGCCCAAGAAGAAAAAGGCGAATTAATTCAATCAAACCTATCCACCGAGCAAGAGGCAAAGCTGCGGGAAGACTTTGGCGCAGAAGTAGGCGCGCAAGTATAAATCAGCAAGTTCAGTAGATAGCAAATTGTTGAGGAAAGGAGCAAACTCAGGCTAAGGCTGAGATATCCTCTCCTCCTCCATCATCTGCAACTTCTGCCTTGACCTATGAAACCACTCTGGAAGCAGCCCTCAATTGCCTGGTGAAATTTGTAGAGTGAGAGATCTGCACACAGAGATGCTGTTGTGAGCTACCAGTTGTGGTAACAAGGTCGTCTTTGCAATCACTGAAGCCTGGCAATTGGCACAGGAAGGTCGGGGAAAATTGCTGTTGATTGAAAAGAACTATCATGTGCCCGCGATCGTTACTGAAGACGGCAGGCTGGAGTTGGTGGATCACTCTGGTGGTATAGAGGTCATGGATGATACCGTGGATGAAATTATCGAAGTCGTGTTGGCTAAGGGAGGAAAAGTTGCAATTGTGGATGATGGAGCACTATCCGAGCATCAAAACATTGCATTAATTTTGCGGTACTAAGATCCTTGCTTCGTTGGTTAAGTGGGTACCAATATTGGGATATTGTCACTGCCACAAAGGATCATGGCTAATCTCAATCCAGCAAAGATGTCGGGCACAGCGATCGCCGTTGAAGGGATTTTTACTATCATCATGGCGTTTACTAACCGAGCAGGTCACAGAATGTCTTGGCTGGTAGCATTCACAAATGGGCAATAATTGAGTAAAAATAAAGAAAAGGCTAACTACTAATGACTGTTCACCATTAATAATTAGCCAGAGCACCAGGAACGCTTACAAGAGGTAATTAACAGTCATGGTCAACATCTATACGGTCATACTGATATTTACCTCTAAATTTTTTATTGAAAAATCTACCAGCTGAACCAGTCTCCTGTAAATCTTGACACGTGTTTTTCTCTACTCCCGTGTACTGAGATACCGTCTGACTGGGAAACTCAACTTGTAAAATTTTGTTACTGCCCTCATATCTAAGTGCATTCACCATCGGTGATTTCACCGGAAACACGGCAATTGAATCTGCGAATGGGGGTTTAGCTTTTGCTTGAGCTACTATTTCATTCAAATATTGCAGTCCTTCAAAAGTCTCTACTGGCAAGGAAATCTCTAAAAACTCTAGCTCTTTACCACCTAGATCTAGCAATAACTGTAAATTTCCTTGAGTATGAGCGATCGCTACTACATTGCTCAAGTCCAGCTTGGATAGTTTCATCTGTTGCTCTCCTGTAGGCAAAAGAGGTGCTATTTACAAAATCGGGAGCGGTAATTTCTGGTGCCAAAGTCAATTTATTTATCACAGTACATATGTACTATATAAGTAATCGGAAGTCAAGTGTTATGGAGAAAAAATTTAAATAATGTAAAAGGGGCTGGGTATCGGGGATTGGGGAGCGGGAAGAAGATGCGGGGACAAGGTGACGCGGGGACACGGGGAATCATGATTCACGTTCTTGCCCCCGTTCCCTGTCACCTGTCACCTGTTCCCTAGTCCCTAATCCCCATATACAGTTACTACGATTTGGCGTTGACGGGGTTTGATGTCGCATTCTAAGTGAAAAATTTGCTGCCAAGTACCCGAAATTAACCTGCTATCACGAATAGGAACCGTAATTTCTGGCCCTAACCAGGTAGCTTGCAAGTGAGAATGTCCGTTACCGTCGTGCCAAGTTTGCTCGTGTCCGTATTCCCGGCTGGGAGGAATCAACTTGTTGAGGAGTTGTGGCAAGTCTTTTTGTAATCCCGGTTCAAATTCAATTGTGCCAATTGCTGCTGTACTACCAACATTAAATACATTCACCATACCAGCCTTGATACCAGATTTTTTGATGATTTGACTGACTTTATCAGTCAGATCGTGCATATCACCATGGCCTTTAGTAGAAATCGTAATTTGCTCTTGATAAACCATATTGTCTAGCGATTATTGATTTACGTTGCTACCAAAATAGTGCCATTTGCTGACTTTAGTGCGAAGACAACTGGTGTGTTGAGTGCGATCGCATCAAGCTGGAATCATATGATGACGATTTGTTAGCTCAGATTTGTTAACTTCACCAATTAATGAGGGGTGATAACTCAACCAGTAAGCAGACTTAAAGTAACCTGGTTCCATTTGCATCAGAGGAAGATTATGCTTTTGCAACACGCCTTGAATTCGCTCAAATGCTTCTGGAAGTCGGTTAAAGGGAATATTCGGAAAAGCATGGTGAACGGCATGATAGTTCAAACCACCCATCAACCATCCAGCTAAGGAACTAGTCTTGAGATTGCGACAAGCATAGAGCTGCGTCAGTTGATGACTTGTAAACTTGCCCCAAAGAGCATAGTGTTCCAAGTGATCGCGTGTCTGTCCTATTGCTCCCATGACGCGTTCTAAAATTAACCAAAATAACAAGTAGCGTAGCAATTCTCCTTGAGAAATAACTATAGTCAGCAGAACACCGTTGATCAGAAGCATACCTGTGACATCAATCAGCAGTTGTCGGCGTATACGAGGCACTAACTTCTGGAAGTGTAGAGCTTGAATAAATGTTTTAAAAATCATCCCAAATCCGCCCAGTAAAAAAATATCGCAGATCCATTGATGTTGCACATACCATTGCAACAGAGGATGAGCTTGCTGGTACTCTTGCCAAGTCCACTGAACTCGTTCTGGATCTCTTAGATCAATTCCATTCCAGCCATGATGCAAGCGGTGTATTTCTGAATAGAGACTGTAAGGCCAAAACATTGGCCAGGTTATCAACCGAGGTATTACAGAATCAAACCACGTCCATCCTGTCAAGGTTCGATGAATCGTATCATGGGTACAGATGAACCAGAAAGCATAGAAAACTCCAGCCAATGCTGTTAGACTCACAAACAAAATTGTGTTCGATACTGACCAAGCTAATGTCACTAAACTGAGGAATATCAAACCAATTACACTGAAGCGTAGTAGCCCTGCCCAAGCATTCACCCGGTGTAAATCTGCGGTGACTTGCTGTAACTCTTGGGAGAGACTAATCGTCGAAGTCATGGTGCGATCGCCCATAACCCACCCCACCTAAAATTGTAACCTAAGTTACTTTTAGCTTAACTCTTGAAATAAATATTGCTATGTTGCGATTCTAAAATAATTTATAAACAAAATTAGTAGCTAATTGCTAATAAGTAATTACCCTTCTGACTATTAGCAATTAGCTATTAGCAATTTTTCCCAATCGTATTTTGTCTCTATTACTGAGAATAAGTACAAATTCCCATAAAAATTGGGAATGACAATGAATAAATTAATCCGGATACAGTGCTTAGAATCAAGGATAAAGAAATGGTAGATACACCCGAATTTGTAGCCTTCAGCCTCTGGCTGGGGGCTTTATTATAACATATTAAAAATTTTAATACTCTCTATCTTTGTAGAGATGAAAATTTTTGATTCATAATTAAATTTTTCCGGATGCTGAAATCAGCATTGCGGATACATAAATGGTAGATGCACCCTAATTGCTGCCCTCAGTCTTTAGCTGGGGGTTTTTTCTATACGTTTTCAAATTACTAAGTAAAAATTTTATCAAACAGAATACCCTCCGGGAAGCCGTACCTACTTCTATCCGCTTCGCGTCTACAGGAGCCAGGAGTCAGAAGCCACAATAAATTCTTCATTTTAAATTAAGCATTATATTGCTTGTATTCCAGGCTGTAAGCTAAGACTAGCAAGAGTTATTTCACACTGAATTTATCGGAATATTGCTGGTAAAAAATTAGGAGCATACCACAATAAATAACCAATCAGTGTAAATACTAAGGTAGTTAATATTGTAAAGATGTAACCAAAACACATTAGTAAACCATCTGATTCTATTGTTGCTACAGCTAACAGTAAAATACCGATGGTAGGGATGGGATTGGTAAGAGGAACTGGTGATATTAGCAACACTGCTAACCAAGAAATACAAAAGCCGTTGAAACGCCAAATAAAGCGATTATTAGCTATGCGCGTTAAACGTGGCCGAGTAATTTTTTCTAATATTTTGGTAACACGTTGCAGATTTTGCAGCAGAACTTGTGCAAAAGTACGAGGAAATTTATACCTAGAAATTTTTTTGGGTAGCCAAGGCGATCGCCTTCCTAACATCATTTGCATTGATAGTAACAAGCAAGCGCCACCAAAAGGGCCTGTTAATCCTGGTGGCATAGGAAACAAAAAGGGTAAAACTAATAATGCAATCACTAAGCTAAAGCCCCGCTCAGAGGTTTCTGCCAAAACATCTCCTATGCTCAACGGTTTATCGGCTAAACGTTGCAGCAGTAACTTGATATCTTGAGAAAATCTCAGATGAATTTGGCGTGGTGGGATTTTAGTGGTCACAATATCCTGTGTTAATAACTAAAATAAGTTCAATTTGATTATTAAAATATCAGATTGCGATTTATTCCAAGCTAAGTTTTAGTGAATATTCAAAAATAATCACCAGAAATCCCTGGGTTTCCATCTTTTTTGACTGTTGTTGATTTGATGGGGACAAATACAGCTAAAGCTTGAGGAATAACGCGGAAATGGGCAGGCGTGTAAGTTGTAATTTCACCATCGGTATTAATAGGACGTGGCTTACGGGTGTAAACTTCAATTTCTTGACCGTGGAGGGCGCGGACATTAGATTGATGAATGTGTCGCCCTTGTCGCATTGCAGGTAACAAAAGAATAATTTCCCACCAATGCTTAATCTCTAAACTGTATAAATCCAGTCTTTGGTCATCGATAGTAGCATCGGGAGCTACTGCCATACCACCACCATAATAGCGACCGTTTCCAACAGCAATTTGCACTGTTTTCACGCGTATCGATTTGTTATTCAGACGAATCTCTGCACTAAAAGGTCGAGATTCAAAAATTACTTGTAGAGCAGTAAAAGCATAAGCAAATACTCCCCAACGACGCTTAACTTCTTTAGTAAGTCGCTGAGTTATTTTTACACTCAGTCCCAAACTAGCAACATTGAAAAAGTGCTTGCCGTTTACCCATCCCAAGTCGATGTGTCGTAACTCACCCTGAGCTATCACTTTGCTAGCTTCAGGTAAGGAGTTTGGTATTCCTAAAGTTCTTGCCAAATCATTGGCAGTTCCTAAAGGTAAGATTCCCAACGGTAAATTAGTCTCTATCAATGTGTCTACTGCCGCATTGAGGCTACCATCCCCACCACCAATAATTACCAAATCAACTTGATGTTGGTATCTGCGAATCACTTCTGAAAAATCTTCAGGTTTTTTTGTGGATGCTGCAATGATCTCGAAACCTTGCTGCACAAGACAACTTATCACTTCTGGTAGACGCTTTTGCCCTTGACGAGATTGAGAATTTACTAATAGCAGTGCACGCTGACTCATGGGCATTACTCTATTATCATTTATACATGAAATTATTTAGATAATACTTACACTTAATTCAAAAATTTTCTATACTGTGCATATTTGGTAAAAAGCTTATTATTAATTTATTTTCTCTAAGATGATTATATCGGTTTCTAATTAATTTTTAGATTGTGCTTGATGTAGCTTTATATTGCTAGCTAAGAGTAAGTTTTACATAGAAAATGATTGCATTACTTAAGATATGATTGTGAATATAAAACCTGTATTTAAAATACAGACATTTATTTTAATATTATAATACAAATTCAAAGTGATATTTTTAATTACTAGAAACATATATAAAATATATACTATCTAAAATTTCAATTGTTTGAGTTTTGAATAGAGAACCAAGATTTTTATATGTCAACTATTTATAGTTAGATATTAAATTGTTTATTACTCTAAAAGCACTATGATTGTGATTAGTGAACGCAGTCGGTTTGAAAAAGACTGATAGGAATACTTACTTTTGGGGCGTTTTGTTTGAAAATAGAGTGAGAGCAAGAGGTATGATGCAGTGGCTTCTTTACACCAGAGGTTTTCCCGGAGGGTAAGTAGCCGAAGCAGCGCGTCTAAGCTCCCTTTCCCAATCCTCAATAGCCAAGTGCGATCGCATAGTTTCGTCATCTGCCTGAAAAAGGGCAAAGCTGGAATGATAAGCTAAACAATGAAATAAAAAAGAGTTTAGGATGAATTGTTAAATGGGTATTTCCTCAAACGATCCCCTACTCCTGAGGGCAGCTCGTGGTGAAGTTGTAGATCGTCCGCCTGTATGGATGATGCGGCAAGCGGGACGATATATGAAAGCTTATCGAGATTTACGGGAGAAATACCCTTCTTTTCGCGAACGCTCAGAAATACCGGAAGTCGCGATTGAAGTTTCCTTGCAGCCGTGGAGAGCTTTTCAACCAGACGGTGTGATTTTATTTTCTGACATCGTTACGCCACTGCCTGGTTTGGGCATTGACATGGATATTGCTGAAGGCAAGGGGCCGATAATTTATTCTCCCATCCGCACGCAGGAACAAATTGAGAATCTGCGTACCTTTGAACCAGAAGAGTCTTTGCCGTTTATCAAAACCATTTTGCAGGCGTTGCGCCAAGAAGTGGGCAACAAATCAACGGTATTGGGATTTGTTGGTGCGCCGTGGACTTTAGCCGCTTATGCCGTAGAAGGAAAAGGTTCCAAAACCTATTCTGTAATTAAAAATATGGCGTTTTCGCAGCCAGCGATACTGGATCAACTGTTAACCAAACTAGCAGACGCGATCGCTACCTACGTCCGCTACCAAATTGACTGTGGCGCTCAAGTTGTACAAATGTTTGATTCTTGGGCGGGGCAGTTGAGTCCTCAAGATTATGAGATTTTTGCTTTACCTTATCAAAAGCGGGTGTTTGAGCAAGTCAAAGCAACTCATCCCGATACACCCCTAATTTTATTAGTTAGCGGTAGCGCGGGCTTGCTAGAAAGAATGGCACAATCCGGTGCAGATGTGCTTACTATAGACTGGACAGTCGATATGGCAGATGCACGGGCAAGATTGGGCAAACACGTCAAAGTGCAAGGAAATCTCGATCCTGGTGTACTATTCGGCTCCAAAGAATTTATTCGCGATCGCATTCTGGATACAGTTCGCAAAGCTGGTAACAGAGGACACATTCTCAACCTCGGACATGGTGTTCTCCCAGAAACTCCAGAAGAAAATGTGGCTTTCTTTTTTGAAACTGCTAAAGGGCTGAATGCCGCAGTTGTTTGATGAGTTATAAGTTGTTGGTTGTTGGAAGACGGCAGCTATGCTGGAGGCAGCCAAAATCCAACACCCTAGAAGGGTGTCGCTATACTAACAAAGGCTGCCTCCGCAGCCTGTAAAGATTTCAGCCCACGCAGGTGGGCTTTGTTTGTTTAGCCCCAGGCTTCCAGCCTGTGGGCGTTTCTACCAACCACTAACCACTAACTACCTATGAGCCAAAAACGCATTTTAGTCACTGGTGCCAGTGGCTGTATCGGGCACTACATCAGTGAAGCTTTGATTCAAGAAACGAATCACGAGTTATATTTACTGGTTAGAAATCCTCAAAAATTACAAGTTGACACTCAAGTACGTCCTGGTATTACTGTCTTGCAAGGTGATATGCAGGAAATTGGGCAGCTTGCCGACTTGTTGAAAACAATAGATACTGCTGTGCTAACGGCAACTGCCTGGGGTGGTGCAGCTACATTTGATATTAATGTCACTAAAACATTAGAGTTACTCAGTTATCTAGATCCGGATCGGTGCGAACAAGTTATTTATTTTTCCACCGCTAGCGTTTTAGACTACAACAGTCAACCACTCAAAGAAGCAGGGGAAATCGGAACAGATTACATTAGTTCCAAGTATGAGTGTTTGATGCGGTTATCAAAATTAGCGATCGCACCTAAAGTTACTGAAGTTTTCCCTACTTTAGTTTTGGGTGGCGACAGTAATAAACCCTATTCGCACTCCACTTCAGGCATTCCCGAAATCGCAAAATATATAAATATAATTCGCTTTTTGCAAGCAGACGGTAGTTTTCACTTTATTCACGGCAGAGATATTGCTACTGTAGTGCGATATTTAATTGAAAATCCATTCCAAGAAAATGCACCACGCAAATTGGTTTTAGGACAAGCACAATTAACAGTGAACCAAGCTGTGGAAGAAGTTTGTGCTTATCTAGGCAAAAGAATTTACTTTCGCATCCCCCTGTCTTTATCATTAGCAAATTTAATAATTGCCGTATTTAATATCCGCATGGCAGCTTGGGATAGATTTTGCATGAACTATCGGCATTTTACATATCAAAGTGTCATCAATCCCGCTAGCTTTGGATTACCTAATTACTGTGCCACTATTAGTGATGTTTTGAAGATTAGTGGTGTTAAAGGTGCTACTAATTGATACTTGGGGCTGGCTTAGACTCCACGATCAAAGTGAACGCTATCATCAACAAGCTACAAAGGCTTACCAACAAGCGATCGCACTGCCAATTAATTAAATCTCCTCAGTTTGCCAATCAGCAATGAATCTGCCGTCAGGGAGAGTCAGCTTTCTGTATCCAGCAACAGTCATTTTTCGTCTCATAATTTATTTTTTGTATAAACTAATACATTTAAAAATAACCCACTCAATCTCTAGCCTACATCCTGCACGAAATGGGAAACTTGCCAGGCTTCAGCTCTGGCTACAACGAAGTTGACTAAAGTTAAGTAGACTTTCTGTATTCCCGACATGAAACAAGAAACACTTATTGCCTTATTTCGGGCATATTCACAAATACAACAAATAGCAGCAGAGTTATACGCAGCAGCAGATATAGCACTAGAAAACAATGATTTTGACGATGCAAGCTTACTTGCTAGCAGAGCCGATAAAATTTATGAAGAGCTAGAAAATCTAGACATCTTGATTTCGGAATTGGAAGAATGAAAACAATCGAAGACTTAAAAACTCGTATTAAAGAACTAGGCAGGCAAGCAGCCGAGTATAGCCAACAAGCGGCACAAGCAAGCAAAACCAACCGTGAAAAAAGTAGAAGCCTAATGCAGCAAGCCAGAGAAGCAAGCAAACGCTATCAAATTCTTATCCAAGAGTTGAAAAGACTGCAAGGTTAAACACTGTTGTTGAGTTATCCTCCACCGAAGTCGCTTTGTGTCTGCATTGCTCAACCCAGGCTAAAAGAGAGGGCGATCTATGGCACGTTTCTAAGCGATAAATAGCAGCTTTTTCGTGCTATCGCCGAAAAATCTCTTATTTTGATTCTGTGAGAGCATCAAGTTTGGCCAGTATTTTTAAGCCTTCTTCTGGATTGCTAGTTGCAGCCATTGCTTTAAATCTGGTATATGCATCAAATTCTGCTAGAGCGATGGTAGAAAGTTCTTCAATGAGCTTATTAACACTTATTCCTCTAGCTTGAGCAAGTTCTTTTAATCTAGTGTGTTTTTCATCTGGTAAACGAATAGTTAAAGTAGCCATTCTTGTTTAACTCCTAATAATTTCTTCGGGTTTTAAGATTAATAATTTAGGAAATAGTAGTTCTGCATTTTGGAAATCTTTGACATTGTTAGTGGCAATAATTTGAGCATTACCAGCTACTGCCAATTCAATTAAGTGGTTGTCAGCTTCGTCTTTTAAATTAGGTCGCCATAAATAATAGATGGAAATCCATTGACTTACACTCATAAATGATGCAAGTAAAGTAGAAATTTCTGCACTAGGTAAAGGGCATTTGATGATAATTTCTTCTCGCTGAATAACTGATTCATACTCAGCAAATAAAGCGTTTCCCATCAAAGGCTGATATTCGCCTTTCAAGCAACGTCGAATGAGTTCTCTACTCGGCCCCTTCGAGCCAATAAGCGCACTAATAAAAACGCCAGTATCAACCACAATTTTAATCGCCATAATGTTATGATAGCATATATGCTGTCATATAAGCAGAGCGACGATCGCACTGCCAATTAATTAAATCTCCTCAGTTTGCCAATCAGCAATGAATCTGCCGTCAGGGAGAGTCAGCTTTCTGTATCCAGCAAAGACAATACTTGGACGAAATCCAACTGCCCCAGTCAGCTCGACATTAATCATAGAAATCTCTCCAGAACATCCTTCGAGATTAGCATTCCGCAAGTTGGTGTCACCGATGGTGCTATCACCCAAACCAGCATTTCTCAAACTAGCTCCTTCCATGTTGCAACCTTCGAGAATTCCTTCAATCATGCGGAATCATCCAAGTTCGCTCCTGTGTGACAAGGCTAAAGTGTTGCATTAGAACCACCTGATTCATCAGGTTCAAAAACCGGATAAAGATGCTGAAGTTTTGCATTTAGTAAGCGTTTCTTGTGTAGCCCCAAGCTTTAGCTTGAGGGCGAAATAGTTGTGTGTACTTTGTCTTCTAACTCTGTTCCTTAGCTCCTAGCTTCTAGCCTCTCTTTTCAAGTGAGATATCAGTCTACAGATTGATTTCGCG
>NZ_AJLN01000110.1 GCF_000317285.1 Chlorogloeopsis fritschii PCC 6912
ATTACCGAAATTTGAGGCTGAAAAAGATGACTAATTTTACAAAAAGGATACACCCATGAAGAAAGTTCTTGGTTTAGCAATTTTGGCTGCTTTTTTTGCTACCCCTGCTTTAGCTGGCGAAACTTTTGTTCGTAACGAGTGGACAAATAGCCACACTAAAACCACAACTGATTTAAAGCTTGATTCTCATACCAATTCATATCGGAATGAATACTACGCATCTTGGGCTGATAAAATTTACAAAGATGGTGATGTTAGCTACAAATACGATTGGTACAGTGGAACAGAACTAGTTTCCTTTGATGATTTTACCGTTCACTCTGCGGGTTCTTATTTGTATGGTAACTACCATGAAAATAATTACACCAAAGTCTACGGTACAATCAATAGCATTATGAATTCATACAGTAATGCTCACGAAACCACTGCTGGTGTTCGTTAATATTCAGACTGTTTGATGTCAACTGAAATGGTTTTAGGGTGGGTATTCCACCCTTTTTTTCGTTGTAGTAGCATGGCACAAATAAATTTATTCTCTGGTTATTGGTAAGCCAAGCCAATCGCTAATTTCTTCAGCAAGCCAGTCAAGTTCTGGGGTACTTAAAGGGAACAAATATTTACAATTCAATGAACTCGTTAAACCAGTAAAAATTTTATAAGCCCGCATACCTGCCCAAATTGCCAAATAAGGTTGATTGTAAGCATCCTTTGTGCGTTCTAGACGAATAATATCTTGCCTGCGGCTTGGTGGAGGACTATAACGTTCAATTCCAAACAATTCATATTTCAATGAAATCTCTCGTCGATTAAGACAAAGTATTTTGCGCCCATATATAAATAAAGAAATATGAAAAAAAACGATAATTAAAATTATTATAAAACATAAAGAAAACGTCAAAGAAAGATTTCCAGAGCCTCCAGCTAGAAACAATAGAAAACTATATACTAAAACTAATAATCCACATAAAAATAAACAAAAGTAACTAGAAGCAGAAAAAAATCCAATAGACGGAATAATAACTTCTAACAAATCAGCATTCTTAGTTAACACAACTTTGCTACCAGCAGGCTTGCCAATTCTTAAATTACTTGCTCTTTTTTCAGTCAAAGTAGCATTCCTTGCTTCCTCTAGCGATCGCACTGCCTCCTTTGCAGACACAAAACGTTGACTGGCGATCGGTTCTGTCATCCTTCTCAACCATCTACTAAAGCTAGGGCTAATATTCGCAGCCTGTTCAAATTCCATCCGTAAATCTGTTTGCGGTAAATCAGCTGGATGTTGACCTGTTACCAAGTAAATTAAAGTAGCACCCAAACTGTAAAAATCAGAAGCAGGTGTAGCTCTAGCACTAAATTGTTCTGGTGCCATATAGCCGTAAGTTCCCACAACCGTCATCGTGCTGCTTCTTCTCGCTACAGTCTGCACTGAGCCAAAATCTACCAGATAAACTTCACCTACACTATTACCAGAGCGATTTGTCAATAAAATATTGCTAGGTTTGATGTCGCGGTGAATTACAGGTGGTTGACGCTCATGCAAATATTGGAGAATTTCTAAAATAGCTTTTGCCAGTTGTTTGACTTCAATTTCACTAAAATTACGCCCTGCTTTCAGTTGCGCTTCTAAAGATTGAGCAGGTATGTAACTTTGTACCAAAGCAAATCCTTTGTTGTTAGGTAAATCTAACTCAAAGTAGTGTATGTAACTGGGAATGGCAGGATGAGAAAGTGCTTTGAGAGTCTCGGCTTCTCGTTCAAATAGTTTTAAATCGTTCCATTCAAATTCATCACCAAAAGACAGTACTTTCACAACTACTAACTCTTGAGTTTGCAAATCGCGAGCTAGTAAGGTTCGCCGCCCGGCTTTTTTACCCAATTCTTGTTGTACTTCGTAGCGTTCCGACAGCACTTCTTTGTTTGAATCTCCTAATTCCTGAGCCGCCATTACCTACTACTCCTCTCATTATTATTAAAAAGGATTTGGTGTAATTTAGTTGTGATTGCTAATTGGTAAATCTAGCCAATTACTCAGCTCTTGGGCTAACCAATCCAGTTCAGGATTTGTCACAGAGAAAAAATGCAAGTCATCAGTGAAAATTTCGTACTTTTGTCTCCCAGCCCAGATGGTTAAAAAGTACCTATTCCAGGCATCTTGATTTCGTTCTATCCGAATAATATCTTGCCTAGATCTGATTGTAAAAGGTACTAAAAATCGCACTCCTAATAATTCACATACCAAATAAATTTCTTGGTTATTGATACAAAGCCGCTTGACTCCAAATTCACCTATTAAAATCATTAACAATACCACTAACGAAATAAATGCAAGCAATATCACAACTGGTATTAAAAAATAACTTTCTTGATATGAAAGTATTATTAACATAAAGCTAATGAGATATGTAGGCACAATTAACAAAAGTAAATTAGTAATAATAAAACGTGAAAATAAACCAACTGATGGAATAAAAGTTTCTATAAAATTGTTATTTTTCAGCATGGCTACTTTTCTATAAGACTTTTTTCTATAATTCAGATTAGTCACTCTCATTTTGATTGATAAAGTTAGCTAAAAACTGTTATCCTACTTTACTTTTATAGCTTTGCTCCTTACTTTTTTCCTATCGTAGGATTACTTGGAAGTATTTAAATGTAATGTGAAGCACTGGTAAATTATCTAGTTATGCCAATATAGCTGAGTATTCTTCCGTACTTTTGTGAGGAGTGCTGTGAATTAGCCCGGTACAGAAGCGATCGCTATTCTCCCAAATTCAGGATTGTGGTGGCGAATCATACACCATCTCTTTGCTAAAATCGCTAGCAATGCCGGGTATCTTCTTGTTTAACTATGAGCAATGCTACTTTTTCCAGACTCGCACCATTTATCCAAGAATATATTTACAATCATCACTGGACTGAATTACGACCTATCCAAATTGCAGCTTGTCAAGTTATCTTTAACACTGACGCCCACTTATTAGTCGCAGCAGGTACAGCTTCTGGAAAAACAGAAGCCGCTTTTCTACCAGTTTTAACTCTATTACACGAAAATCCTTCTATCAGCATCGGTGCATTGTATATTGGCCCCATTAAAGCTTTAATTAATGACCAATTTGAACGACTTAATGACTTACTTAGAGAAGCAAATATCCCTGTTTGGCATTGGCATGGTGATGTTTCTCAAAGCCATAAAAATAAGCTTCTAAAAAATCCCCAAGGCATTCTACAAATCACTCCAGAATCTTTAGAAAGCTTATTAATAAATAAACATAACGATATTACTCGTATCTTTGGTGATTTACGGTTTGTCATCATCGACGAAATTCACGCTTTTATGGGCACAGAAAGAGGTTGTCAAATTCTTTGTCAATTAAAACGTTTAGAGAATTTGACACAAAAACAACCTCGGAGAATTGGTTTATCAGCAACTCTCGGTGATTACTCAATGGCTGAAGAATGGTTGCATTCTGGAACAGAAAAGTCAGTTATTACTCCAGAAATTGAAGTAGGAAAGCGGCAAATTCGACTGGCTTTAGAACATTTTTATTTTAGTCAATGTGATGAGATTTCAGAAACAAGTACCTACGAAAGATATATTTACAACCTCAGTAAATCTCGGAAGTGCCTAATTTTTGCTAACAATAAATCCCAAACCGAATCTGTCATTGCACTTTTACGAAAGATTGCCGCAGAGGAAGGACAACCAGATAACTATTACGTGCATCACGGTAGTATATCTGCCAGCTTGCGACAAGTAGCTGAAAATGCGATGCGGGAACCAAATCAGCCCGCTGTTACCGCAGCAACCTTGACTTTAGAATTAGGCATAGATATAGGTTATCTTGAACGAGTCATTCAGTTAGAATCACCGCTATCTGTTGCTAGTTTTTTACAACGTTTAGGACGTACAGGAAGACGAGGCGAACCTGCAGATATGCGCTTTGTTTGCACGGAAGAAGAGCTATCACCAGAAGCAACCCTACCAGAACAAATTCCTTGGCAACTTTTACAGTGTATTGCAATTATTCAACTTTATATAGAAGAGCGATGGATCGAACCAATTAAACCGATTCAATATCCGTTTAGTTTGCTATACCACCAGACAATGAGCATCTTAGCAGTCTCTGGGGCAATTTCACCAACAGCCCTTGCTCAGAAAGTTTTTAGTTTACCATCTTTTATTAATATTTCTAAGGAAGACTTCAAATTACTACTACGCTATTTAATTGATATTAATCACATTCAGCTAGCCGAGCAGGGCAAATTAATTTTGGGCTTGGTAGGAGAAAAGGTAGTTGGTAAATTTCAATTTTATGCTGTGTTTCCAGATAACGAAGAATATAGTGTTAAACAAGATAAAACAGAAATTGGCAGTATTGTTATGCCACCACCTATCGGCAATCAGTTCGCGTTAGCAGGTAAAACCTGGGAAGTTGTAGAAATTAATTTCAAAAAAAAGATTGTGTTAGTTAAACCAGTGGAAGGGCAAGCAAGTATTTTTTGGCGTGGCGGTAGCGGCTCTATTCATACACGAATTTTGCAGCGGATGCGACAGATATTGATTGAAGATGTGGAATATCCCTACTTGCAAAAGAATGCTGTCAAACGTTTGCAATCAGTTCGCGAACTAGCCCAAAATTCTGGATTAGCTCAAAAAAATATTTTACAATTAGCCAAAGACAAATGTTGTATTTTCCCCTGGTTGGGTACGAAAACTTTTCGCACTCTAGAAAGATTGCTTAATTCTTTTTGTCGGGAGTCTTTAGAAATTAAAAGTATTAACTGTGTAAATCCCTATTTCTTAACTCTGAAATTAGGTAAGGATAAAATTTCATCTTTATATCCAGAAATTCTCTCTTTGTGTGAACAAAGAATCACAGCAGAGGATTTATTAAGTGATGCAGAAGCACCAGAAATACAAAAGTACGATCGCTTTATCCCTCACCCTCTTTTGCGCAAAGCTTTTGCTAGCGATTATTTAGATATGGAAGAACTGAGACAACAAGTAAAAAGTTGGGAATGAAGATTATATACAAGCGACTTGACAAATCACAGCCGTTAGTTAATACTACAAAATGTAATTTCTCCCTTTTAGGTATCGCCTTTGTTGCCTGTCATTCAATAAAAACGTAATTCTCGGCTAATACTCGTTAGTTAATGAGTACAGCCCGATTGAAGTTCGCACTACGCTTCTCGTGCGAAGCAATCTTGTTTTGATTTACGAACTTAAAGATATACCAACAAAGGATTTTTCAATGGAATTTAAACCACTGTTTGCAGGTAAGTTGGTTCGCCTTGCTGCACCTAGATCTGAGGATAACGAATATTTCGCCCTTTGGTCTGAAAATGATGAATACTTGCGAATCATGGATAACGATCCGGCACGCCCGATTACTCCAGAGGCTTGGGGAGAGTTTGAAGCCAGCCTGATAGCTTCACCAAACGGGTTCCATTTTCATTTGCGAACTTTAGCAGATGATACTTTGATTGGAAGTGCTGGTTTGTTTGATATCCAGTGGATGCACCAAGTTGCATCACTAGGCATTGCCATTGGCGATCGCGCATATTGGGGTAAAGGCTATGGCACAGATGCGCTGCAAATTATTCTCGGTTATGCTTTTCGAGAGTTAAACCTCTACCGGGTAGGCTCAACAACCATTAGCTATAATATCCGGTCAATGAAAGCTCATGAAAAAGTGGGTTTTCGTCAAGAAGGAGTTCAGCGTAGCTTTATCCAACGTGAGGGAAAGCGCTTCGATCTAATTCAGTATGGCATTCTGCGCCTTGAATGGGAAGCACTTCAGTAGGTAACAGGATATAGGGAACAGGTTACAGTTTTTCCCTGTTATACCGTTTCACGTTAATTACGATACAGATGAATTTTGCCCAGACGCGATATATCGCGTCTCTACACAGATTGTATTTGTATCAAAGTTTTTGTGAAATAGTATTACCTGCCCCCTATTTCCTATCCCCTACTTACTTAGCACCCATTTCCATCACAACACTACGGGTGAAATCAACGCGCTGTTCAAATTCCAAACTTTTGATGGTATCCACGAAACCTTTTGTGTTTTCGGGCAATTTATAGTCAGAAGGCATGGGGATAATGGTATTGTTTTCCATGCCTCGTGCTAGACGCAACCATACATCTAATTTGGCGCTAGAACTCAAAGCAGTATAGGCACGGCTAATATCCGTATCTGCACGGCTAGCGATATCGCGTTGTGCTTGTAGCTGTTCTTCCTTAGACTTTGCTTGGATTTGATCGTACAAAGCAGCAGCAGTATCTTGTGCAGAAGTTTGATTTGCTGGTATCAGTTTGTCTTTAATATCTAGATAACCAAACCACAGCAACGCTAACTGAGTATCAACATCAAAGCCACGAAACTGCTCTACAGCCTGTTTCGTTCTTTCATCAGTTGCAAATGTCATAAAATGTCTCCAATTGCTTTACCAAAAATGCGTAGTGAAAATTACAGATGTCTATTTACTGCACCTCACTCACAAAATCTTATAAATCAGCTCTTATGTATTAACCCCACCGTAGGTAGAAATAGGTTTCGCAGCTTTTGACAGTTTTGACAGATGCAATTAATACATTTTGAGCTAAATGAAAAATAGCAGTCTAAAATATTTGTGATAAATAAGATCCCCGACTTCTTTGAGAAGTCGGGGATCTGTGTATTTAATTTTTATCAATTAAATAAGATTACTATATAAATAACCTGAAAAACTTTATCTGAAAAAATTACAATGAGGTCTTTTCAATGTATGACTATGTAATTATTGGTGCAGGTTCAGCAGGTTGTGTTCTGGCTAACCGCTTGACAGAAGAACCAACAACTCAAGTGCTACTTTTGGAAGCAGGAAATCCAGACCAAAAACAAGAAATTCATATTCCAGCGAGCTTCTACAAATTATTTAAAACTGAATATGATTGGGCTTATTATACTGAAAAGCAACCTTACTTAAATAATCGACAGCTATATTGGCCTCGTGGTAAAGTTTTAGGCGGAAGTAGTTCAATCAACGCCATGATTTATATTCGTGGTGACTGGCATGATTATAATAATTGGTACGATTTAGGTAATGAAGGTTGGAGTTATAAAGAAGTATTACCTTACTTCAAAAAATCTGAAAATCAGGAAATATTAAGAAATGAATATCATGGTGTAGGTGGGTCTCTCAACGTTACCAATTTACGTTGTATTAACCCACTTTCACGTGCTTTTGTAAAAGCAGGATTAGAAGCTGGTTTTTCGCTAAATAATGATTTTAATGGTATAGAAAGGGAAGGAGTAGGATTTTATCAAGTAACTCAAAAAGATGGTAGACGACACAGTGCAGCAGCGGCTTATTTAAAGCCGATTTTACATCGACCTAATTTGACTGTTAAAACTAATGCCCAAGTAACAAAAATTATTTTTGCTCATCAACAAGCAATTGGTTTAAATTATATTCATGATCATACTAATTATGAAATCAATATTAATAAAGAAGTGATTTTATGCAGTGGCACTATTAATTCACCGCAGTTATTAATGTTATCAGGCATTGGTTCAAAGGAACACTTGAATGCTTTAGGAATTCCAGTAGTAGCCGATTTACCTGGTGTAGGACAAAATTTACAAGACCATTTGTGCGTGTCTGTTGTTTATAAATGCACTAAAAATATATCTTTAGCAAATGCTGAAAAAATAGAAAATATTTTAAAATATTTACTTTTTAAGAATGGCTCTCTTACAACTAACGTTGCAGAAGCAGGTGGGTTTATCAAAACTAATCCTGATTTACAAACTCCTAACTTACAATTTCATTTTATTCCTGCTTATTTCTTAAATCATGGCTTCACAAAACCTGAAGGACACGGATTTACCTTTGTTCCTACTCTTTTATCTCCACAAAGTAAAGGTAGCATTTATTTACGCTCTACTAATCCCTTAGATTCACCTGTGATTCAGCCAAATTATTTAGAAAAAGCCGCTGATTTAGAAGTTTTAGTTGCAGGTGTAAAACTTGCTCGCAAATTAGTACAAACGAAAGCTTTTGATGAATTTCGGGGTGAGGAATTATTCCCTGGATTTCAGATACAAGATGATGAGGAAATTCGTACTTTTATTCGTAATATGGGAGAAACTTTATATCACCCAGTTGGTACTTGTAAGATGGGCTATGATGCTCTGTCGGTGGTTAATTCGCAACTTCAAGTACATAAAGTCAAAGGTTTGCGAGTTGTGGATGCATCAATTATGCCTTCTATTGTGGGTGGTAACACTAATGCACCTACGATCGCGATCGCTGAAAAAGCCGCTGAGATGATTACACGGGCTGATGATTAAGCGAGGATTAAAGGTAGATTATGCAAAAGTGCATCAGTGAGTTGATGTTTACGCACCATGTTAAGCTGAAAGCGCTGGTATGAGGAGTAATGTCAGCATTATGCACAGGTTTTTGTCTGGAAATTTAAGTGTAGAGACACTGACAGTTAATATTGAAGGCTTGCCAGCATCGCTGCAAGGTACGAAGCTGGTGCAGTTGTCAGATTTGCACTACGATGGGCTGCGCTTGTCTGAAAAAATGCTAGAACAGGCGATCGCAATCAGTAATGAAGCGGAACCAGATTTAGTTGTACTAACGGGTGACTATATAACCGACGATCCAACCCCAATCCATAAACTAGTACAGCGACTCAAACATCTGCAAAGCCGTGCTGGTATTTATGCTGTACTTGGCAACCATGACATATACTATCGCTACTCAAAAGCAGAAATCACAGATGCCTTATCTAGTATTGATGTTAAAGTTCTTTGGAATGAAATTGCCTATCCGCTGGGAGAAGAAATACCACTAGTAGGATTAGCTGACTATTGGTCGCGGGAATTTAAACCTGCACTAGTCATGAACCAGTTAGATCCAGCAAAACCTTGTATAGTCTTATCTCACAACCCCGATACCGCCGAATTTCTACAACAATGGCGGGTAGATTTGCAGCTATCTGGTCATACTCATGGTGGTCAGATTATCTTACCAGGAATTGGCCCTGCTGTTGTTTATTACAAAAAGCTGATTCGCCAAATTCCTCGAAAAGTGCGGCTGTGGATACCATTTTTGCGAGCAGATTGCGCTAAGGTAGTGCGCCATTGGGAATGGGCATATGGGTTGCATCGGGTGGGAGAAAATCAATTATATGTTAATCGTGGTTTAGGAACTTACGCTCCAGGACGACTGTTTTGCCCACCAGAAGTGACTGTTATCACCTTACAGAAGTAAGAAAATACATAAAACTTTGCTGCCGCTAACTATGACCGACGAACGTCACTAGCTAACGGCAGTTAATTAACCATCCAACAGGTTTTTTAGAATTAAAAGTCAGATACAAGTAACTCAACTAAGGTGAACAAAATTCGCAATCTTTATTCTTCTCTTCCGACTAGAGCATCCTTCATTTCAGCTAGGCAGGCATTCTTGGCTGTGCGTTCGGTTACCTCCACAAGAACTCAATAGATTCAAGGCGAAAACACATTCTTGGATGCCATCTTCATCGGATTGATTGCGACTAGACGGGAGCAGGTGGCACAGGCTCCTATCTAAAAACTTTGGTTGAAGTTTCAGCTTGTTTGTGCCTTATGTCTATAAGACTAGCATTACTCCTCTCGATAGAGATTGATACTTTACCAAGATTTATTCACAATAATTTTTCGCAATAATTGAATAAAAATTGTGACACAAACAATAGTATTTGCTTCACTGCTGGGGAAAATAAACAAGATCCCCGATTTTTTGGAAAAGTCGGGGATCTTGAGTTCGTTTAATTAAGTAGGTGGACATAATTAAACGTAAAATGCTTATCGTAATAAACTAGATAGGCAAGGTTGGTAGTTCACTTAGCTGTTAAATAATCTTCTAAGTCTTTGGTGCGTTGTTTAGTTAGCCGTTCGAGACATCCATTACGAAAGATTTCATAACCTGTTCCACCACGAGAATTATAAACCTCAAAATCGCAGTTGTTGTCCCGAAACTTAATCCATGCTTGTTGTGCTGTAATCAGTAATTTTTTTGGTTCTCTGTTTAAAGTTGGTATAACTTTTTGGTAAACCTGATTTAGTTTTTTGTCCGCAGTTGTGTAGGATAGTTGAGAACAATACTTAAGTTCTGGTGTCGTTGTCGCCTTAGAGCAATCAATTCTGGGTTTTTGAGCAATCACTTCATTTGGCGTCGCTAAACTAGGAATAGCTAGAATAAATAAGAGTGCGATCGCTGCTACTGCCAATATTATCGTACTAATTGATTTTTTATACATAAAATGCTCAAGAAGATTAAAAATATTGAAATCATAGAAACACCTTTCTAGCTTCACTTAGGCATACAGTCAAGCTAGCTTAATACCTAAAGATTGCTGAAGTATTGTTAAATATAACACCTGAAGTTATTAAATAACATAGTATCTTTGTGCAGCATAATTTTTCTGAGTGAGCCGGAATTCCTCATTCCAAACCACTAAATTCCCAAGCCAAAATATACAAATAACCAGTCATATATTAACTTCGGTTAAAAAAACACTATGGTAACAACAGCAGTAAATCCCTATCTAGATGGCAACTTTGCGCCTGTACATAAAGAAATTATCACTGATACCCTCAAAGTCATAGGTGAATTACCTCCCGACTTATCAGGAATGTTCGTGCGAAATGGCCCCAACCCCCAATGGACACCGATCGGTCAATACCATTGGTTTGATGGAGATGGAATGTTACACGGTGTACGCATTAGTAATGGTAAAGCTACTTACCGTAACCGCTACGTGCGAACAAGAGGATGGAAAATCGAGCATGAAGCAGGTAAAGCTATCTGGACTGGATTATTAGAACCACCACAGCGAGATAACCCGTACGGTTCTTATAAGAATACTGCTAACACTGCTTTGGTATGGCACGCTGGTCAATTTTTAGCGCTGTGGGAAGGAGGTGCGCCTCACGCCATCAAACTTCCTGAATTAGAAACTATTGGTGAATACACCTACAATGGCAAACTGATTTCTCCTTTTACCGCTCATCCTAAGGTAGATCCGGTTACAGGTGAAATGATGTTTTTTGGCTATAGCTTTAGTCCGCCTTATCTGCAATACGGTGTGGTTTCAGCTAGTGGTGAACTGTTGCACACAGTGCCTATTGATTTGCCAATCCCAGTGATGATGCATGATTTTGCCATCACCGAAAACTATACAATTTTTATGGATTTGCCGCTGACTTTTAGTACAGAACGGATGCAAAGGGGAGAACCTCTGATGATGTTTGAGCGCGATCGCCCCAGTCGCTTTGGTATTCTCCCCCGTCATGGTGACAATAGTAATATCCGTTGGTTTGAAAGTCCGGCTTGTTACATCTTCCACACTCTCAATGCCTATGAGGAAAAAGACGAAGTTGTACTTATTGCCTGTCGGATGAATTCTACTACTGTACTGGCATCTGAAGACTCTCAAGGCGATCCCCAAGGAAATATCCCTCACCTGCATCGCTGGCATTTTAACCTCAGTAGTGGAACTGTACGCGAAGAAATGCTAGACGATATACCCTCAGAATTTCCTCGCGTGAATGAAAACTTGTTGGGGCGCAAAACTGAATATGGCTACACTGGCAAAATGGTAAAAAGTTCCATGCCTTTGTTTGATGGGATCGTCAAATACAATCTCCACAATGGTACTTCCCAAACTCATGAATTTGGACAAGGGCGCTACGGTGGAGAAGCAGTATTTGTACCTCGTGTTTCCTCTTCTCAAGGAGAAACAAAGGGCGAGGATAATGGCTGGCTTATTACTTTTGTTTACGATAACGCTTCTGAAAGTTCTGAACTTGTAGTAGTCGATGCCCAAGATGTTACATCCCAACCAGTGGCGCGAGTGCTAATTCCCCAGCGCGTACCCTATGGATTCCACGGTGCTTGGGTTTCGGAAGAATATTACAATGGTTAGTCAATAGTCATTGGTTAGTAGTTAGTAGGGGAGGCAGCGCGCCCTTGCGGGTTAAGCGCGTCGAGTGCGACTGCCGTGCGGGTTTTGTTGATTATCTTTGGGTTAAAACCGACAATTTATCTTCTAAACCCGCCCATACAGTAGTTGCTATTAACCATTAACCATTAAATATTAACCATCTCATCGCTGACGCTGATAGCGTCCAACTAATTCTGCTGTTGCCAAGATATGTCCTTCCATTGCTGCTTCTAGCTGATTTTTGGTAGCACCTGGTTGTAAGCCTAACTTTTTATCTAGTGCATAAAGTTTGAAAAAATATCTATGAGTGCCACTAGGAGGACACGGCCCACCATAACCAAGATTACCAAAATCATTTTTTCCTTGAACACCGCCATTAGATAAAGTTTTTACAGTTGCTATTTGCTCTGATAATTGTCGAACTGTAGCGGGTATATCGTAAAGAACCCAATGAACAAATGTCCGCCTGGGTGCATCGGGATCGTCTACAATCAAGGCAAAACTTTCGGTTCCTGGTGGAGGTTCATCCCAACTGAGAGCAGGGGAGATATCCGCTCCATCACAAGTATATTTGGCAGGAATGAAGTCATTTTCTTCCAGTACACTGCTTGCCAATTTCATATTTTTCACCTCCCTGGTTGAGCGATCGCTCTTGGTAGGCATAACAAGCGTATCGCCGCTGGCAGTAGCAGCCCAACTAGCCGCAGATAAAGCTAACAGAGCAAAGATGCTTAGACTTTGCTGAAGAAAAACTCGCCTTTTAATCATGGCTTTTACACTTGCTATTTGGCGACTCGGCGATGCGGGCAATTACCTACGGTACGCTGCGCGAACGCAATTCCAGATAATGGCAGATTATGTTGCTAGTTGCATCCATCATTAGATTGATGATTAACGTTTACCTAACACATTTTGCAAACCTTCTATTAAAATGCTGAGTTGGTTATATGTCGCAGCAAGGCGATCGCCCTCTACATAAACTTCTGTTGTCGGATAATTTTGCAAAATTTCAATTAATGAAACTCTATTGTCTTTGCTGGCAGATAAGACTATTGCCGAACGCAGAGCTTGCCGATTTGCTCGATTGGAGGGAGTACGAATTGTTTGACTAATCCGATCCAGTAAAAACTCACCAATTGGGTTATTCAGCACTCGATCTAAAACCACAGGACTGGCGTTGAGTTCTTGAGTTAAGATATTGCGAACTGTCTGTGGATCTTGACTAGTTTGGTTTAAATAGTAATTTAATCTAGGTGAAGCTTCTCCGGTTTCAGCAAAGCTTGTTAATTCGTCTACCGACACTGATTCACGAAAAATATTGTATGTAAAAACAACTCTTTGAGCTGCAAACGTACTTGTACTGAAAAGCAAAGTAGAAACACTGGCTATCACATAAAACGCCTTGTAAAACGGGTACTTCATTGCTTATAAATTGAAAAACGTTCAGAATAATTCAACGCTAGAGATAAGTAGTCCCGTTTCATCAGTATCAGTAGCCATATTTTCCTACAAAATACTATCCCCTCTCCGAATCTCGGAAAGGGGGTAGAGTAATGCCTTTAGATAGTTGGTAATAGTTAATTGATTCGGTATAGTTCTTGGATTTAATTGCGGTTTTTCACCGCACATTAACTATATACTAATCAGCCACAATACATTCCGGAATATTTACGGAAATATTTTCCATAGCCGTAGAACAATTCAGTATATTTACCGAAACAGGCTCAAAATCTGATTTAACAATTTTGTAAGAATATTTCCTGTAATTCTAAATTCAAAGTTAATGCTCATTTGGCAACTGATTTCCTCCGGTATAACCAGTTGCAACCCAAACAATGGATCTGACTCCATCACGGATAGATTTGGCTAATGGTTCCGGGGAGTTATCAGAAGGAACTGGCACTGGCTTAAAAGTTATTCCCCTACTACCCAAAACGATCTCGCCAACAACAGTCGCACGTCGCATATGAAAGTCGGAAGTAATTAAGTAGACACTTTTAATACCAGTGTTTTCCAACTCACCTACCAATGTTGTAAAGTTCTCTACTGTATTATTTGCCCGGTAATCTAAATGCAATCGTTTAGTATCAATTCCTGCTTTAGTAAATACCTTTCTTGTCACACTTGGAGGGCTACCCCCAGAAATCCAAATCGGTAAATTGGGATGCTTACGGGCAAAATCTGCCGTAAACTTTTCTCGTTCTAATTTTCTTGTGGAACCACCTAAGACTAAAATCGCTTGCGGTTGGTGAAATTGGCTTTGTATTTCCTTGTAACTCCATAACAGTGCCAATGGTAGGATTAGGAGCATAAATCGGGAAGAAATTGCTGCAGACAGTAGCTTTTTCAAGGTTTTATAACTTTGGCAACTTCAATAGAATTTTCTTGAAAAAGAATAATAGTATAAATTTACAGAGTTGTGAAAATATGCCTCGATTTAAATCTTGGTTATTTTCCCAACTTTGTGCCCCGTAACCAGTACCCGAAACTAGCAGGTACTTCTTACGGATTTGCTGCTAGATTTTATCTATTTATTGGAGCAGATGCAAAGTACTCTTGCAACTTTGTTGTATGTCAATTCAATGCTCTCATAAAAATATTCATTCCATATTCATTGAGACTTGTAGGATAACTGCCAAACAGTGCTTCTGTACTATGACTGACTGGTTCCCAGCCTGGAGGCTGAGAACCCATCCAACACAAGACTTTTAGAGGGGAACGGGACTGGCGCGACTTGAACGCGCGACCTAGCGCTTAGGAGGCGCTCGCTCTATCCAACTGAGCTACAGCCCCAAACAGATACCATTCCCCATCATATCACTTTTAGTCAGACACCCAGCGATCGCTCCAAGGGCTGCCGCCTATTTCTAATCCACACAAAGAACTGCGTGCTTTTAGGATTGTTCTTCTGTGACTGCCACTGATTTCTCGCAATTCCAAATTTAACTGCCCCTGTAAGGTATCGCGGCAGCAAAATATCAAACCATTTTCTGTAGGTGCACGTAAGGGTGTACCTGGTAAATCAGTAGCTCCAAGTAACTCAACTTCATATTGAGAGTTTTTTGCTTGCATTTGCCAGCTACCCCAAGGCTGAATATTCCAGCTAACTTGAGAATTCCAAGGAACGAATTCGTAAAAATTCCCTCGATAGTGCAATCCAATCATCGCTACAGATTCCATCCACCACAACACTCCGCGTCTCCCACCACCAGCCGTTAAAGCCAAATCCGGTTCATCGATAAAACTATTACAATTTGCCCAAAACCATCTTTGGGGGAAAGCGCCTCCCCAATTTTTCTCGCCGTAAGCAGGGGCATTAGTAAACTCGTAGCGTCTGCCGTTCCAGTCAATCCAACCGCTAGCTAACCCGTGCGCCATCAGGATTTGCCAACCTGGTTCAAAAATCTGCAAAAATGACAACCAACCTGCAGTTGATTGCTGTATGCTGCCTTTGTTTCCCCAGCCGTAAACTGGCTGAATTTCGTACTGCCAACGGCAATATTTGCCACTACCAGGGTCATAAATTGCTCCTTGATTGAGAGTAGCTGTAGCTTGATAGCCTTGTTGTACATAACGTTCAAAATCGGCACTGAGCAGATAACCAGGTTTAATATCTAGATCTGCTTCACCCCAATGCCCCAATGCCAGTTCTTCTTGTTTTGCCCAGAATTTGCTGACATCTGGAAAAGTACGGCACAAATATTCATCATTAGGAGCGAGAATTTGTGCCGCACCTCCACTATGGGGTTTACCCCCAATGGGGTCTTCGATAGAGTACATAAAGGCGAAGGATTGAGCCTCGCCAGGTAAAGTTACCCGGTAATACCAACCTTCAAAGAAGCGACGGCTAGTACCGTCCCAATGATAGCCACTGTGAGGAGTGCGAGTGGTGTCAAAAGGATTTGTGAGCAAACCAAGCATGAATTTTCAGTGAAGACAATCTTCTTAGTATGAGCGATCGCCTGAAAATCCTGAACATTCATGAAATCTTTTCTATCTAGAGATAGAAAAATTGTTACATCCCAAGTTGCCGTCTCGCTCCTTCAGGCAGTACCTTTATTTATCTCCTGTCGCAATGGGGAATTTTCGGCACAGATTCAAAGAATATGCTTGGCACAAGATGAAAGAAAACCCTCCTACCCTCAAAAGCGCCTTCTGGCTGTTTTTTATTTCAGCAGCAAGTACAGCACAGTCCACTTATGACTAAACTCCACTGGCTAGAAGTTACTGAATACGTTTCCCTATATGCCTCTGCAATTGGAACCTTGGTGGCAGCAGTAACTCAACAAGCTGTCTATGCAGCAGCCCCTTTGACTGTAGCGATTGGGTTAAACGTTGCTAATCGGGAACGATTGAAGAATTTAAACGAACGGCAACAGCAAACAGCGATCGCCCAATTAGATCAACTCATCGATCCTTTTAGACAGCGTTTAGATAACTTTGACACCTTTACACAAAATTTCAGTCAAACAACTCAAGAACAGATTGAAGAATTACAGCGCCACCAACAAGAACAATCTACTGACTCGGTGCGGCAGCGACTCGTACAACTTGATACTTTTAGGCAGCAGTTAAGTAGAAATATCGAACAACAAATTGAACCACTCAGACAACATCTTACCCAGCTTGATGCCTTCACCCACCAGTTGAGCAGAACTACAGAGCAACAAATTGAGCCACTCAGGCAGTATTTTGCCCAACTTGATACCTTCACCCAGCAATTAAATACAGCTACCCATCAACAATTTGAACTGCTCAGACAGCGCCTTAACCAACTGGATATTTTTACACAACAGTTGGGTAAAAGTACTCAGCAGCCAATGGAACAACTACAGAAGTTACAGCAAGTGCCTAATATTGATGCCATCAACCAGCGCTTGTCACAACTAGAATCCTTTACACAACAGTTAAATACAACTACTCAGCAGCAAATTCAGCCGCTCCAACAATGTATTGCCGAACTAAATACAAATACAGAAAAACAGATAGAAGAATTTAAATATGCGATCGCTCTACTTCAAACAGAACTGCAAAAGCTAACACAGTCTATAACTCGTGTAGAACAGCAACTTCAGCAAGAGATTTTAGAGAAAAAGAAAAAAACAGAAAATATTACACCATCGACATCACTAAAGCCTCAGGAACAACAATCCACTATTTTGCATAACCAATCGCTACCAGAGGAAAAGAAAAACTTCCAGCCTCAGCCAGAACCTGAAGCAACTAAGGTGTTTGTACCGCTGGTGACTACACCTGAATCACAGCCAACAATCATTCAGAACTTAAAACCTATATCCACTCTCCAAGGACATTTAGATCGAGTAATGTCGATTGCTTTTAGTAATGATGGGCAAACATTAGCAAGCGGGAGCCATGACAAAACTATCAAAATTTGGCATTTAGTTAATCAGGAACCTCGCACCATTAAAGTTTATGAAAAAGTAAATTCAGTTGCTTTTAGCCCGAATGGAAATATATTGGCTAGTGGAAATGATGGTACAAAAATTAAATTATGGAATGTACATACAGAGCAGGAAATATGTACATTGTCCGGACATAAAGAGAGAGTTTATTCTGTAGTTTTTAGTCCGAATGGGAAAATTTTAGCTAGTGCCAGTAAAGATAAAACTATTAAGCTTTGGTATATAGAAAAACAGCAAGAAACTTATACATTAACAGGACATACAGATGAAGTTTTATGCGTTTCTTTTAGCTCAGATGGCAAGATGCTAGCTAGTGGTAGTGGTGATAATGATAGAACTATAAAAATTTGGTATCTTACCCAAAATAAATTCCTCACCCTCAAAGGATACTCTAACTCATGGGGAAGAATTTATTCAGTTGCTTTTAGCCCGAATGGGAAAATTTTAGCTAGTGGTAGTCAAGATAAAATTATTAGGTTATGGGATGTGGAAAGCGGTCAAGAAATTCGCACTTTAATTGGACATACAGATGAAGTTTATTCAGTTGCTTTTAGCCCAGATGGGAAAATTTTAGCTAGTGGTAGTCAAGATAAAACTATTAGGTTATGGGATGTGGAAAGCGGTCAAGAAATTCGCACTTTTACAGAAAATCGAAGTGCTGTTTATTCAGTTGCTTTTAGCCCAGATGGGAAGAAGCTAGCTAGTAGTAATGGAGACAAAACAATTATGATTTTTCCTTATCAATAAATCAAAAAACCCATCCCTAATCAGAAATGGGAATGGGTTTTTTTAGACAAAGACTGTTAAATAAACATCATATGGCTAGCTTTCTATTCTTGTTCACACACTAAAATTCAAACTGTAACTATGCCGCGGCTTTCTCTTGTACTAGCACAAATGGCTGCACAATTAGAGTATTAAATCGTTTCGCGCGATCGCTATTCCATTCCGTCATCTGAGTAGTTGAGGGCTTGGCAATTAATGCTTCATCAATCCAGATTTGTACTTCCGAGACATTATCACTAGCAATAGCTACCCCCACATCCAATAAGTCTAGTTCTGGATTTACCACAATCACTGCATCTCGCAGCATATGGGGAACTAGCCACTCCCACTCTGCTTCATCCAGATTTTCTGTTAACTCTGCCCTTAAATCTTGATTAGTCATTAGCTATTATTCACTAGACATTAATTATTATACTAAACATCAATCTACATGAATCACCAAAAGACGGCGAGAGAGTCCATACCAAGCGCGTTCTGGGGATGAATCGCCGCTCGCCGTCTTGGGCATTAGTCATTGATCAATAGTCCTTCGTACAAAGGACAAAAGACAAATGACAAATGACTAAAAATTAAACCTCTGACTTCATCTCATCAATCTCAAATAAAGAAACTATCACTCCAGCAATAGGAATTGAAATAAAAACTCCCAACAATCCTGCTATTCTTGCACCTACTAGTAAAGCAAAAAATACCACTACAGGATTAAGATTAAGCGCTCCTTGCATAATGCGAGGCGCAATTAGATTATCTTGAATTTGCTGAAGAATAATACAAACCACCAATACTTTTAGAGCCAACCACACGCCTTGAGATAACACAATCAAAGTAATTGTACCAATTCCTAATGTTGCTCCTATACCGGGAATGATATCAAGTATCCCAACTATTAATGACAATATCAACGCAAAAGGCACTTTTAATAACAAGAAAACTATGAAAGTTGAACTTGATAAAAACAACATTAATAACAACTGACCTCGAAAAAATCCTAAAAATTTACGTCTGATAACAGTTGTAAATCTAGTACGTCGCTGTGGTGGTATTTGCTTAACAACCAAGTACCAAAGTTTTTCTCCATCTAGTAGCATGAAAAAAGCAACAACTGCAATTAAAATGAAAGTCACAAAATTCGTTAAAATTGACTGTAAAATAGCTATGCTGGTTACGAGCCTAGATATAGCTTGATTCCTAATTTGTTCTTCTAAAATACTTAAATCTATCTGAAGATTTCGTTCACGTAAAAATGCTTCTATTTGCTCCAATAGAGGTACTAAAGAATTTAAAAAAGCAGTAACACTATCTATTAATTGTTGTCCTTGAGATAAAACTGTTAAACCAATACTAATTACAAGACCTCCAATAATAACTATGCTAAGTAAAAAAACCACAAAAACTGCGAGACTATGGGGCAAAAAACGCCGCAGCCATTGTACAGGATAGCTAAGTAAAAAAGCTAAAATGGTAGCAAATGTAAAAATAACAATAACTGGTTCAAAATAAGCTAAAAGCTGTACAATTGCCCAGCCAGAAGCAACTAAAAGCAAAAAGCGGACTAAGGCAAGATTATTTAGCCGCGACCAAAAATTATTGGCTCCAAAGCCACTCATAGTTGATTTAGGGAAAGCTTAAAGATAAGGATAAAAGATGAAGGCTGAAGGATGAAAATTCTATACTTGAGCCTTCAGATCACCCTAAACTTACAGACTTTAAGTTGTAATAACCACTTCCCTAGTGCATATTTCCCTAGTTGTTTGATGGAAGAAGGAGCATAGAAAAATATTCCTCCTATACCCTCAAAAGACTTTGACTTACCGTCCCAGATCGTGTAGTGCATTGATTGCCACAGCACACTTTTGCGTTACAGCCTCCAATTCTTCTTTATCATTGGAAGTAGGCGCTGCTATCAACTCTCCAATTCTCACTGTTACGGGAACCGAACGAGGTATGACAGCACCTTTTTGCTCAATAGCTTCAGTTCCCCATAAACTAACTGGTAACAGTGGTGCTTTTGCTTTCGCAGCAATTAATGCTGCACCTCGTTTTGGATCTGTTATGCGTCCGTCTGGAGTACGAGTGCCTTGTAAAAAAACACCAACCGCCCACCCTTGTTCTAGATAATTTAAGGCTGCGCGGATAGCAGCGCGATCGGCTGTACCTCGACTAACTGGATAAGCACCATATAAGGCGATCGCTTGTTTTAAAACAGGAATTTTAAATAATTCTTCCTTCGCCATGTGTGCCACCGGACGGTCTACACAATTGGAAACAATCGGCGGATCGTAGTTACTAGCATGATTGCTGACTACCAGTAAAGGCCCGCTTTTAGGCACATTTTCTGCACCATAAATTTTACCCTGAAAGTAAACGTGCAGCATCGGGCTAACAACAGACCACTTAAAGGCGTGGTAAAGTAACAGACTAACGAATGGTTCGCGGCTTTTGCCCACAGAAAATAATTGAAATCAGACTGAATTTAAGGATAAGCGATCGCCACTACTTTTGACTGTTAAAGTTAGTTACTGTCGCTATAACTGCGAGAGTAACTTGTCATACTCTGTATGTGAACCGACCCAAAACCAAATGACCGTATCTCCATCTAGCTATCCAACTGCCCGATAATTTTTGCTGATTCGAGCAGAATAAATTGGTATTTCTGGATGCACCTTTTTGAAGCGTATACTTGGGTGACTTGGATCTTGCTTGAATTGGCGATATGCTTCACGTGCTTGCTCTTGAACTTGCTCAGGCAGTCCCGCAAACGCTTTACGAAATTGGGCGGTAGTGCGTGACTTCACAATGTTTCGGGATCTAACTCCTGTGTTTTACCTACACGATACTCAGCTATTGCTTCGCCTGCAAGGTTAGCAAGAACATCTTTGGACTTAGCAAAGGCAGCATCCCATCGAACTTCATCTTCGAGTTCTTCTAGAATGATGGCTGCGATCGCGTCTTGTTCAGTAGGAGGCAAAGTTTTAAGTCTTGAAATTGCTTGTTCAAGTAACTCAGTCATCGTTCTATTCTTAGAATAGGAGGATCAAGTGTCTTCAAGAATCGTAATCATCTTGAATCAGCCGCTCCCGAATTGACGGAAAGTACGGCCGAGGTATTTCCAGTTTATCTAAAGTTTTTTCGTAGTAAAGCAATTGCCCCTGAAGCATTTCGGCAAACATTAAGAACTCATAATATGCCTCTTGGTCTCTACGCTGCTTGGCATCCAGTAACCCGAAACCACAACCATTATCTCTTTTGTGGCAAGTGAAGGTAGAAAGCGATCGCATACTATAGAGCTAAGTTTACGCCCATAGCTCAATGTAGTATGCAAATCAAAAATTCATGCATACAACAACTGATTTCTAATTTCATCAGCAGTTAGTGTGCTTACCAGAATGCCAATCCGTTGCGCAACTTCGTAAGCATTTTTCTGGGGCACAACAATAATCCCAGAATGTTGTTTATCCTCCTCCATGTACTGAAGATGCAACCGCTCAAAATCGACACGGTTATGTGTCACGATACATCTGCCCACAGAAGTTGCGAATTCAAGTTGCTCACTGTCGGTTTTGCCGAGAACCCCTTGTTCAGGAACTGTTGTGACATCTAGACCGCGCGATCGCAACAGTGTGGCAACCAATGCTGACATATCCTCATCGGTGTAAAGTGCAGCAAAAACCGTCACAATCCGCCCAATACAGCTTTTACAGATGGATGTACCAATTCATCGGGTACTTTGTTTCGCTCAATGTACTCATTAATTTCTGATTGATGATCGAGATAGAAACTCAAGGCATCGAATACTTGTGCCAGGGTTAGATGAGGCAAATGGTTCAAGATTTCTTCTGGCATAATCCCCAATCGCCACAAACCGACAATGGCACGAACAGATGTACGAGTGCCTGTAATAATTGGCTCTCCGCCTAAAATCTCAGGGTTGCGAGTAACGTAGCGTGAGCAAGCTTCAGCAAACATAGAACGTATTCACTCAGTAGAACTGGCGTTGCCTCTAGTTTACCAATAGATATAGGCAGACATCTCGCGTAGAGCGCCCGCCGATTGGGTGAACAAAAATATACTATTACAATTGTGCGATCGCCCCACCCCAAAACCACAAAAAGCAAGGGTAGAAAGCGATCGCAACTCTAATTCCATAGACAGCAAAAGTTAACTATTAAACAGGTAACTCCGCGGTACTACGGATATTTTCCAAAGTTAAGCCAGAGCAAGTACGTTTAATCAAACCAGTTAGCACATTACCAGGGCCGATTTCTACTACTCGCCCAATGCCATTTTCTGGTAGGGCTAGGGAAATTTCTCGCCAGCGCACTCCCCCTGTCATTTGTTGGATCAAACGCTGTTTTAAAACATCCGCTTCTGTAGATGGAGTTGGTTCTACATTCGATAAAACTGGCACCTTAGCTGTATTAAATTCTACTGCAGCTAAAACATCATTGAACTCAGCGGAGGCTGCTGCCATTAAAGGCGAATGAAATGCACCAGAAACTTTTAAAGGTACTGCACGCTTTGCCTTCACTTGCGACATCACTGTTTCCACTGCTGCTGGTGTGCCAGAAATCACCACCTGGGCTGGACTGTTATCATTAGCGAGCGTCACATCAGGAGTTTCGGCGATCGCTTTTTCTAGTTTTTCACGGTCAAAATTCATTAAAGCTGCCATCATTCCACCAGCAGCACTTTCCATGAGTTCGGCACGGCGCTTTACCAAGTGCAGCCCCGCAGTCCAATTAAATACACCAGCAACGTAAAGAGCAATGTATTCTCCTAAACTGTGACCAGCAACCAAGTCTGGCTGTTCTTTTTTGAGTAGAATATCAGCGAGAATGCTTTCTACTACATACAAACAAGGCTGAGTGTAGAGAGTATGTGATAGTTTTTCGGCATCATTGTTACAGATTTCAATTACAGACCAGCCTAAAATTTCTTCAGCTTGGGCAATTTTTTCCTTTGCTAATGGTAATTCTAGTAAATCCGATCCCATTCCCAGTGCTTGGGAACCTTGTCCGGGAAACACCCATGCGGTTTTAGTCATTCGTCATTTAGTCATTGGTCATTGGTCATTGGTCATTGGTCATTTGTCTTTAGTAAAGGACAAATGACTATGGCAAAGGACTATCGCCCCCATTGAAAAATTGCTGCTCCCCAAGTCAGTCCAGCACCAAAACCTGATGCGGCTATGATGTCGTTGGATTTAATTTTGCCCTGCCGTACTGCTTCATCTAGGGCAAGGGGAATAGAGGCAGCCGATGTGTTGCCATAATAAGCAAGATTACTGATAACTTTATCTTCCGGAATATTTAGGCGCTGGGCAACAGCGTCGAGAATGCGTTGATTTGCTTGATGTAATAGCAACCAGTCTACTTGCTCTACACAGAGGTTGGCGCGAAATAAAGCTTTATCAATAACTTCTGGCACTTTTTGTACAGCAAATCGGTAAACTTCTTTACCGTTCATCGTAATCGGCAAAAAACCGCCTTGACCTACACAAACACCAGGGGTTAGTTCTGTAGAGTTAGCGTTGTAAGCCAAGTTTAGGCAATTGTTTTGAGTCCCATCACTTTTGAGTTCAAATCCCAGTAAGCGATCGCTCTTATTTGCTTGTAGTACTACTGCTCCAGCTGCGTCTCCGAATAAGACGCAGGTGCGCCTGTCTTGCCAATCCACCCAACGAGAGAGGATATCTGCCCCGACAAGTAGTACATTATGGTAAACCCCTGTTCTAATAAATTGGGCAGCTGTGACTAATCCAAATACAAAGCCAGAGCAGGCAGCAGTCAAATCAAATGCTACTGCTCTAGTTGCTCCCAATTTGGCTTGAATTTGACAAGCACTACCAAATAAATCGTCAGGCGTAGAAGTTGCTAGCAAAATCAAATCTATTTCTTGCGGTGTAATTCCAGCCATGGCGATCGCTTGATGGCTTGCGATCGCAGCAAGTTCTGCTAGAGAATCAGCAGCATTTGCTAAACGCCTTTGACGAATTCCTGTTCTTGTGGTTATCCACTCGTCTGATGTTTCAACCAGTTCACTCAGCCCCTGGTTATCCAGGAAAGTAACTGGTACTGCCGAGCCACTTCCTGTAATTGCTATTCCCATTTGTTGCACTCTGGCTTCTCCCCAGCGATCAGCTTTTTGTCATTAATTACCAGCCATTAGTTCTCAGTCTTTTGCCCATAGTTTATACAAATGACAAGTGACTAATTACAGATGACAAATAACTATTGACTTGTTTTGGGCAATACCTGCCCGGAGGGTTGGCTTTGATATTGAGATTGAATTCGTTGCAGTACTTGGTTGTTAACCGCTTCTTTTGCTAAACGAATCGCATTAAAAATCGAAGGCGCTTGGGAGCTACCGTGACTAATTATGCAAATGCCGTCCACCCCTAACAGCAAAGCTCCTCCGTGTTCTGCATGATCTACCCGCTGCTTGATTCGCTTGAGGTTGGGTTTTAAAACTGCCGTTCCGAGTTGACCGCGCAATCCTTGGGGCAATTCTTCCCTCATAATTTGCAGCATCACTTCTCCGACCGCTTCAGCAAATTTTAACAGCACATTGCCCACAAAGCCGTCACAAACAATCACATCAAATTGACCGGAAAGTACATCCCTTCCTTCAGCATTGCCAATAAAAGCAATTTGGGCATTTTCGCGTAGCAACTGATGGGCACGTACAGCTGCATCATTGCCTTTACAGTCTTCCTCACCGATATTTAACAAACCTACTTTTGGTTCAGAAACACCCAAAACGTATTGGCTGTAAATCGACCCCATGACGGCAAACTGCTCTAAAAATTTTGGACGGCAGTCTACATTTGCGCCGACATCAAGTATCAGAACTTGCTTGCTGGCTACTATGGTGGGAAATACTGCACCAATCGCCGGACGGTCAATTCCTGGTAGCCGTCCTAAGCGAAGCAATGCTGCTGCCATTGCTGCTCCAGAATGACCAGCAGAAATTACAGCGTCCGCCTGCCCCTGCTTCACCAAATCCATTGCCACATTGATAGAGGCTTTGGGTTTGCGTCTGATGCTGCTCAGGGCTTCTTCGTCCATGGCGATCGCACCCTCAGCAGGTACGATCTGCACTTGCCCCAAATTGATTTTTGCTGGCAGGGCTGCTTCAATTTTTTGGGGATCACCTACCAACAATACTTCTACACCGAGTTCTTCTCGTGCCCGCAGTGCGCCAGCCACGATTTCACCGGGTGCATTATCCCCTCCCATTGCGTCAATTGCGATCCGTGCGCAAGTCGATCCCATTGCTCAGAGCTTCTAGAAACCTTACAAATTTTACCAGATGCCTCTACTGAAAGTAGCAATTTGATAGCTGCTAAATTGCATTTATATTCAAATATCTATCTGGGTGACTCCCAGTTTGAGATGAAAAAGAAGTAAAGCCACGGATAATTCCGAGATTTTGCCGCTGATTTCATCCTTTGTTCTTTCAGCTATAGGTCTAACAAGCCCAACATAGCACGAATTACTCCCTTCACTGACTGATGAAACTACGTACCCGACCTATCTTTATCAGACTAAACATCAAATTTTTGCTGTTTGTTGCCAAGCAATCAGCAAAGGTGAATTGTTCTGTGAACTACCAGAGCGTGACGCGAAGCTGCCACAGTAGGCTTCCTACCCAAAGAAATGCCTCGGTAACTTTGGTCTTACATTCTGGCGATAGGCTACTCCCTCGTTCCGAAGGTCAAAATAGTTAATTGTTCCTTGAAAAGAACATACGGATGTAGAAAATGTGACAAAATTTTCATCAATCAAAGCTAAATTACTTTGGATTTTGAAAATATTTCTACTGATTTACTCTAGCCTGGCAAGCTCGAAATCATACTTATTTACTTTAGTAAAACGACTATATACTTATATTACTTATCTGTTAAATTCTCAGTGAAATGATTAATATCGAAGCTTAAAAACAAAAAACTGCCAATCTGGAATTTCACGATCACACACCAAATGTAATACTAATAAGCACTCTGTAATTACAACTTTTGTCACCGCGAAATAGTTGAGCATTACATACCCTGTCAAAACTTTGTTATTAACCTTACTTTCATATGTAAAAATCAACAGTTATGATTAATTACCCAATGCAAGGTAGCATTGAGTACCCAGAAAACATTGAAATAGAAAACGAAGTGGCGTATTCGCATACATGAGGAGCGATCAATGCTGGAATTAATTGGTTCAGGTTTGATGTCAATGTGGCTAGAGATGGCTGGGGTAAAGGTTAAGCCTTTAGATCCTCTAGATGTATTAACTTGGCAAAGTAGTCCTAGCCTGATTCTTGCTCCCGATCCAAATCCAGCTGGAGTAACTACCGTACAGGCATATTTCAAAGGGTTGATGGCATCGAAAATCTTGTCAGCGAATCTCACCGAGAGTCAAGGAATTTGGCTGCAGTCAGGCCCGATGTTAATGGCTAATCATCAAGGTACAACTCCTTTGCCTGCTGCTTCATTAACAAAGATAGCTACCTCTCTAGTTGCTTTAAAAGCTTGGGGAGCCGAACATCAATTTGAGACTGTTGTTAGTACTACCGGCTCTGTGCAAAAAGGAGTGTTGCAAGGAGATTTAGTGATTACTGGTGGTGGCGATCCTTTGTTTGTTTGGGAGGAAGCGATCGCCCTTGGTAATACCTTGAATAAAATGGGCATCAAGCAGGTCAAGGGTAATTTGATAATTAGTGGTAATTTCGCCATGAATTTCCAACGGCATCCACTGCTAGCAGGGCAAGCGCTCAAGCAAGCACTAAATCATACCACTTGGTCTCGTGCCATTAATTTGCAATATTCGCTCATGCCCAAAGGCACGCCTAAACCTGAAGTTAAAATTGCTGGTACTGTCAAACTACAAGCGCAGCCAAACCCACAGCAAACCCTGCTGGTACGTCATCGCTCCTTGCCTGTGCACCAATTAATTAAGGAAATGAACGTTTTCAGCAACAATGAAATGGCACAGATGCTAGCAGAGTCTGTGGGAGGACACACTGTGGTGCAATCAACTGCTGCTAAACTGGCAAAGGTTCCAGAGTCAGAAATTCAATTAATTAATGGTTCAGGGCTGGGAGTAGAAAATCGCATTTCTCCTAGAGCTGCTTGTGCAATGTTAATGGCAGTTCAACGAGAAGCACTGACTCATGGGCTGAATTTGGCAGACTTATTCCCCATGTCTGGCTTTGATCGCCGTGGAACGCTTCACGCCAGACAGATGCCCGCTGGCACTGTCATGAAAACTGGTACTCTCAACGATGTTAGTGCTTTAGCCGGAGTGATACCCACACGCGATCGCGGTTTGGTTTGGTTTACTATTATTAACCGTGGCCCATATGTGCTAAATTTTCGGGCTGAACAAGATAAACTGTTGCAAAATCTGATCAAACAACTGCAAGTTCCACCTGCGATTCCAAAAGCGATCGCTCCCCACTCACCCATCGAAGTTTTGCCCAAATTTGGTGCTAGTGAACGTATTGAAATTGTATATAAAAGCTGAAAGTAGAAAAGCGTTCCAGAAGCACTAAAATAGCGGCGCAATCTAGATAGTTTCGCTTTGGATGAAAGTTGGTTGACTTGAACAAATTTTAATCAGATTCCAAAAGCGATCGCTGCTGATCAATTTGATATTGCAGAAATATTTCGAGACTTTGAGAGTGGTAGCTACAAATTGGGGCAGACGAATCTCTTCACTGATACCAAATTGCCATGCGGGAGTCTGGTTTCAAAATTCTGGAATACTTTATTAATCAATTGGTTTTAATCCAAAATCACGCCACTTGCACTCAACGCGCTTAACCCGACGCCAGTTGACGCCACTTGACGCCAGTCGCTACAACGCGCTTAACCCGACGCCAGGTGACGCCAGGTGCTACAACGCGGGGAACCCGCGCAACGCACTGGCTCCTTTATGCCGGGGAACCCCTTCGGGTACTCTGCGAGAAGGGCTTCGCCCTACGGCAGTCCGCTCAACGGGGGGCTTTGGGGCCCCCACGAAGTGGGGTTGGGGGGAGACCCCCGCACGCGGCTGCACTCACCGTCCACCCTCCGGGTACCCTGCGGGAACGCCTCCGGCGTACAGCAGTCCCCCTACCCTGACGGGAAGCCGCTGTC